>NZ_FOVP01000013.1 GCF_900115165.1 Roseovarius lutimaris
CCCAATGATCTGTTCTTCGCTGAAACGGCTTCTCTTCATCCTCTGTCTCCTTGTTGGAGAACAGGCTAAATCAAAACACCGGACTTTTCAGGGGAGCAGGTCAGTAGCAGCACGGCGACGCCCGCTCAATCTATCTCGCGACAGCCTGCACCTCAGGCGTCTAATGTCGTGTGCGCCTGAAGATTCTGTGGTGAAAGCGCTATGTCGATGTGGAAAGTGGTGCCCACACCAAGGCGGCTTTTGTATGAAATAGAGCCGTCCATACGCTCGATTAGAATTTTGGCTATATGCATCCCGAGACCGGACCCTCCGGATGCCTTTGAGGCGCTGTTCTCGATCTGGTTGAACCGTCCGAAAACCTGATCTTCCTGGTTTTCCGGTATGCCGATGCCGCTGTCCTGAACTGAAATTCTCAGTTTTGTGCCGATCAGTCGGGTTGAGCATTCGACCTGCCCTCCCTCGGGGGAGAACTTGATGGCATTGGAGATCACGTTTCCGACGACCTGTTTCAATCGGTAAGGGTCTGCGCGCAGCTGCCTGTTCACGTTACCCGAGATGTTGGTCAGTCCAACGTTGGCTTCTGTGGCATAAACCTCGTATTCCTCAATCACGTCATGCAGGAATTCGACCGCGCCCAGATCCTGCAGCTGAAGAGTGATCGTACCGAGGTCGAGTTTCTGGAGATCGAGAACATCGTCTGCCAGTTTCAGTAGCCTGAGACTGTTCCGCTGAGCGATGGTCAGCAAGTTTCTAAGGGGGGGGCTGATATCGCCCGCGGCCCCATGGAGCGCCAGATCAAGCCCACCTTTCACAGATGACATGGGGGTGCGCAATTCGTGGCTGATCATGGCAAGAAATTGGGATTTCGCGTGGTCGGCGGCCTCCGCATGCGCCAGCGCCTCGCGCAATGCCTCAGCCGCGTATTCCCTTTCCGTGATGTCAACCAGTGATACTGACCACCCCAGAAGGGGTCTTTTGGTCTGGATCGGGCTTTCAATCGGAAGAATCCGCAGAACGAAGACACGTTCCCTGAGCTTGATCGGCTCCGCGCCATTGACCTCACCGGTTTCTTTAAAGGATTTCAGTACCGGACCGATTTTTTCCAGGTGATCGAGTGTTTCGCCATACCTCGGCATCTTCTTGCCGAACACAGCTGTGGCTGCGGGGTTGGCACAGGCGAACCGACGGCCTGCGTCTATTATGATCACCGGGTCTTGCGTGGCGTAGAACAGAAGGTTCCGTCCCTGAGCTGCAGTATCCATCATCGAGTTGTTCAGAAGCAGCCAGCTCAATGCGATGAGGGCTACAGCAAACATGAACGGGGTCGGGTCGTAGCCGAAGACGGTAACCCCCCAGCCGATATAGGCCAGATTGGCCGCCAGGGGAGCGGCCGTGATAATGATCAAGACTCCCAGGAAAGGCCGGATAGTCTTCCGTGCCTTGAAGAAGGCATAGGCGAGCACGCTCAAGGCACTCGTCACAAAGATGTAGAGGCCTGCGGCTACTGCAAAGAAGAGAGGCCCGTGGTCAAAAACGACGAACGAATGTGCGCCCTGTGTCACAAGCCGGGTGTCGGTGCCGTAAAGCAGGTGCGTCTGGCTATTCGTAAGAGCTATGGTGCCCGCAAGGCATGGCAGACCGATATAAAACAAAAGCCGGATGGGTCGGCGGCCCTGGCTCGTGTTCATCGTGTAGTCGAATACGAAGAACGCCCAAGCGATTGGCAGCAACGTTATCCCGGGCCAGGCAGCCAAGGACCAGCCGACCTTGCAAGTCTCACCTTGCGAGGCCAAATCGAACGCGACTGTGAAAAGCCACCATAGCATCGCCGCCAATGTCAGGACAAAGGCGGGTTTACCCGCAAAGCGATTGTTCCGTACGACCCAAACCAAGATAAGGACGCAGACCGCCCACAGTGCAGCGGCAGAGGCAGACGCGAAGGTGTATTCAAGACTCGTCAGGCAGGTCATGGCCTAGCTTGACAGCCTGAGGTTGCACGTCGGGCAGCGCAGAGGCGAGATCATGTTGAGCTTTCTTCGGATTGACACCGGTGGCTTCCCAATACGGACAAATAACTGGACCCTGATGTCGTTAGGTCAGCGACGCCGACGGTACATTGCGAAGATTTTGAAAACAAGGCAGAAAGGCCTGCCAACTTGGGTGGCCAGTCAGGCCGAAAATTTTGCCACGACCCACGGTCCAGCACGTTCGCTGTAATCTTTTCCTCTACGAAGTCTCTTTCATGAGTTGGCTTTGTCCAGGTTTGGCCATTCTTCGAAAAGTAGTGCATCTACACGAAGGACCAACCTCAGTGTTGGCAAACGTTTTTGAAAAGGACGTGCGCCTACAACTTCGGACTTGAACGTGCCTCACAACTGCATGGTCGCGTGAGTTACGTATATTTCCTGAAACGCTTCGCGCCCCACGAACGTCCGGTCTGAGGAGGGTGCATAGGAGTAACTAGCAGTAACAAGACATTCGACAAATGGCAGCTAAGGGACGCGATCTACAGGTGGCGTGTCGACCAACTGCTCGCCGTGTTGCACCACCGCAAGTCGGCTTCGACTCCGGAACGGTCAGGCTGTGCTGTTTTTCTGTCTCCGGAGCTCCGGCCTCTGCGTTCGATCGCGCAGCTGGCATGATCAGAATAGATAGGCAAAAGTGACAACCCAGATTGACAACACAACGCCACAGATCAGCGTGTAAGCACCATTCCATACCAATCCGACGTGGGTTGCGCTTATGCCGCCAAATGAACCGATCAGAAGGGTCGTCGCTGTGAAGGGCGAACTCGCGCCGCTCAGCGCCCATCCCGATGTAATCGCGACAACGATCGCTACCGGCTGCACGCCAAGGTCAGCGGCTGTCGGAATGAGTGGCGCGATCAGCGTTACGGCGAGGATTGGGTTCATGCCGATCTGTCCAGCCAACGGGATGATCCAGACCAACGAGACCAGAATGATCCAAGAAGGCAGGTAAGACGGGTCGAACCCGGTCGCCTGCATCATTGGAGCAAACAGCTGTGACCCCGCCGTGCCAATGAAACCAGCCATCATCAGCAAGGTCAGTTCCCCACGATAGCTGGGAAGCTCTTGCAGCACGTAGGTCTTGGTACGTGCGCACGTGGTAGAAACTGGATTTTCGTTCCAATGCTGAAGAAGCATCCATACAACCGCGATGCAAGGCACTAAGACAGCGACGATACCCACCACTCGGACCTGTGTCAGCGCGCTCAGTGTCACCACGCCAACGATCAGAACCGCCAACAATACCGCCAGCGGTAACATCGTTGCCCAAGTTCCTACCGGCGCACTGCGGACCGGCTTAACTGTCAGCCGAGGCTTGAAGATCGTGTCGAGTGACCAGCCGATCCCCGCAAGCAGGAACGATGTCATCAAGCCTGGAACCAATGCCTTGCTCCAGCTGGTGTCCGGAATGACGCTGACGGTGATCGCAACCGCAAACGACAGCGGCGACCATGGCAAGGCTGAGACAAAGGCGCGTTGAATTGCCAGAAGCATTCGCCGAATACGGTGCCTGCGGATTTCCAGATTGGGTTCGGAGTTGGCATTGGCTGTCGCCAGCGAACCAAGCAGTTGAAGGGACCCGTAGTTCAAAAGCAGGGCGAACGCTTGGCCGCCTACCGTCAATGCTGCATAGCGCCTGCCGGGTGGCTGACCTGCGAGAAAGGTTCCGGCTCGCTGGATCGCCGGAGAGGTCTGCGCCACCGTACGAAGCGTTGACAGCGCTGTGAAAAAGGCGCCGATGAACGCAGCGGTTTCGAGTCCACGCGAAATGATCCCGCGCCAATCAGTGTTCGTGGCGACCAGAGAGATACTGATGAGCATGGCCACGGCGACAAACGCCTTGCGGGACCATCGCACATGAAAAAGAAAGATAGCAACGACGACGAGAACCAGAAACGGTTTGGCCGGTTGCGTCCACTCTGCGACACCCCATTCCTTGCAAATAACAAGCGCTGTGATCGCGCAAAGCAGAAGGCCGATCGTTCTGTTTGCCAAGCTGCCCATCATAGTGACCTTTCGTTCTGTGATAGGTTGTCGGTGTGCAGGCTGTTAGCACAAGTTGCAAGTCGAGGCCGCACGACAAGATCCTCTTCATAACACGGCGATACGGTGATGGTCATCGAATGTGTTTTGCCCCATGATCGACTATCAAGCCGCCAGGATGCTGCAAAATGCGCGAATGGCCACAATGCGAAGGCCGCGACGCAGCGTTCTAACTGCTGACGGACGACCGCAATGGGCCGATTGTGTTGAGAAACTCTTCCTTTCTTGCGCTCTGAGATGTGCAACCGCTTTGATTCATAGGGATGTCCGAAGTTGGACCGTCCTCCTACTCAAAGGCGGGGCCCATAGGCTTGAGTTTTGCCAATTTCCGGAGGTTTTGGGCGGTTGCAGCGAGTGTAAACTCGTCTTGGACGCCGCACGGGCCGCGTAATCGGAGCCTGCCCAGACCGAGGATGCGTTTGAGGTGGGCGAAGAGCATTTCGACTTTCTTTCGTCGCTTCTGTGCTGTGACATTGAACTCTGCCGCCGTGCATTGGCGGGCGAAGTCTCTGACGATCTCGTATTTCTCGCGATGGACTGCGCGGGTCTCTGCGTTGGGACAGCACTTTTCCTTCAACGCGCACCCGGTGCAATCGGACTTCAGCGCCCGATACTTGCGGGCTTTCCAGCTTGGTGCGTTTCGCGCGGGGTCAGAATAGGTGCGCCATGTGTGTTTCATTTCTTTGCCGCCTGGACAGATGTAGCGGTCGTTCTCATCATCCCATGTAAAGTCAGATCGTGAGAACGTGCCACCCGTGCGCTCACCCTTGTCAAAGACAGGGATGAAGGGGAGAATTTGCCGCTTGAGCGAGAGCCAAACCAGATTGGCGGAAGACCCATATGCGGTATCTGCTGCGATCCAGTCTGGCTTCATGCCGAAGCGTTCTTCGGTCCGGTCCAGCATTTTACGCATCGCCCCCACTTCGGCAGTTTTGTTCGTCCGGCAAGCATCAACGTCAACGATGACGCTGTGATCCGTATCAATCAGATAATTGGTAGAATAGGCAAAGAAAGCGGGACCTTTGCGCGCCGCAGTCCACTGACTGGCGGGATCGGCATGGGCTGTGAACTTCGGTTTGACGGTCGTGGCTGCACCAAATGCTTCATCATCCAAGGTGTCGAGATATTCTCGCACTGCCCGTGGCGCGTCGTCTGGGTCGATCTTGCGGGCAGCCCATTTGTCAGGATTGCTGGAGTTCTGCTTCTGAACATCCGTGCTGATTAAGCTAGCATCAACGGCAAAGCCCTGACCACCGACCAGCCCTTCTTGCATGCACCGCGCAACGGTCAACTCGAACACATGGCGCAGCAGATCACTCTGGCGGAAGCGAAGGTCGAGGGGGTGACCCCGGTGCCTTGTCCGGGCCTATCCTCTTTAAACGCTCGAGATGTTGTTCGACGCCCACTGGCATGCGTTCCGCGTGCTCGGCGGTGTTCCAGGGCGTAGGATTTACGACAGCGGGAATTGTCCGCCATTGGTCCGAGGACAATGGACGCGAAGACAGCGGTGGACCGTGTTGGACGGGGCAAGCAGGCCGCGGAGCCGACCGGCAAGTTGGGCGGCGTCGCGATTTCTGACCGGGCACGGAATTGTCTGCGTTTTTCCGGGAACGCAGCGCCACAAGCTGCATCAAATGATCAGACACGACGATGGTCGGCAAGATGAAACCGGGAAGAGACTCCCATGCGGCTTTCGGTCAGTGTCCAGTTCAAACCGGAAGGGAACCGAAATGATCATCTACGCTGTTATAGTACTCGCAATCGCCGCCCTGGGGGGGCTCTACCTTGCTGGACATGTACTACGCGACAAGTTGGCGCCTTGGGCGGTCTCACTCCTTCACGCCGGCCTTGGTGCACTGGGGCTCATCTTGCTGATCGCGGCATTGCTGCAAGGTGGTGCTCCGCAGACGGTTCTGATCGGATTCGTGATCCTTCTGGTGGCAGCGCTTGGCGGATTTTTCCTTGCCTCGTTTCATCTGCGCAAGAAACTGCCGCCCCAGGTCGCCGTCGTGGCTCATGCGGGCGTCGGCGTGGTTGGGTTTCTGATCGTTCTTTCTCAGGTAGTCTGATTGTCATGCGCCATCCATTGCATCCCGCGTTGGTTCACTTCCCCATCGCTTGCTGGTCGCTTGCGGTCGGAGCTGATTTCGCTGGCCTCTGGTTCGGCGAGACCGCATGGAGATGGTCGGGCGGACTGCTCGCGATTGGTTGCGCGACGGCGGTTCTCGCCATGCTGGCCGGTATGATCGAGCTGTCGCTTGTGCCCGAGGGCGCGCCCATGACCGACGCCTGGGTGCATATGGGCGCGATGTTGATCGCGTTCGCGCTCTTCGCGGTACGCCTTGTCCTGCGGCTCGATCATTTGCAACCGTTGGCGCCGGATAGGATATCGCTGATGCTCGATACAGCCGGCTTCATCGCGCTGGCCATTGGCGGATGGTTTGGCGGACGACTGGTTTACGGTCACGGCGTCGGGCGGGACCGGACAGAATGATACTGTCCGCCACTATTCCCGGTGCCGGGACACCCCATGCAACATGCGCCGGCACTGCTGGCCGAGCATCAAACAGGAGTTCCATTGTGCTGAATACTCAGCCTGCCTCAAATTATCCCCTTAATGACGCCTTGGCATCAAATCGGATCCAGGAGCGTCTCAGGAAGGCCCGACAAACGTTTCGAGCCAATGACAATATCGCGGCCTTCATCGAGGATGGCGAGCTGGACGAACTGCGTCTCGAGGTCGAGGACCGGATGCGCGAGGTCCTGGAAGCGCTGGTGATCGACAGCGACAATGATCACAACACCGTTGGCACGGCGCGCCGGGTGGCGAAGATGTTCATCGACGAGGTGTTTGCAGGGCGGTATCGCGCAGCCCCACCCGTCACAAGCTTCCCGAACGTGGCGCGGCTCGACGAGTTGATGATCGTCGGTCCCATTACCGTGCGTAGCGCCTGCTCGCATCATCTGTGCCCGATCATGGGACGAATATGGATCGGCGTCCTGCCGAACAGCGACGCGGAACTGATCGGGCTGTCGAAATTCGCGCGCCTCTGCGACTGGATCATGAGCCGGCCGCAGATCCAGGAAGAGGCCGTGATCATGCTCGCCGACGAGCTGGAACGGCGCATCCGGCCTGACGGGTTGGCCATCGTGATGGAGGCGGATCACTTCTGCATGCACTGGCGCGGGGTCAAGGATGAACGGCCGGTGATGACCAGTTCGATCATGCGTGGCGCCTTGCTGGAAAACAACGACCTACGGCGGGAATTCCTTGAACTGCGACACCGGGGGCAGCAATGACCGCGGACACCCGGAAACACGCGGGCTGCCGCAGGGAGGCCGGCGCAGATTGCCGGCGGACGTCGGCGGTTGGTCAGAGACGACCCGGGCAGATGCCGGGGGTGTTGCCCAAAGCGCGGGAGGTATGAATGCAAGACAAGGCCGAAGACCGAATTCAATTTCCATACCACTCGGATGCCACCGATGCCGAACTGGCGAAACGCGCGACCCAAGGGGACGGTGCCGCCTTCGAGGTGATCATGCGGCGCCACAACCAACTCTTGTTTCGCACGGCGCGCGGCATCGTCGCGAGTGACGGCGAAGCGGAAGACGTCGCTCAGGAAGCCTGGATGCGGGCGTGGCGGGCCCTTTCGGGGTTTCGCGCCGAAAGCAAGCTATCCACCTGGCTGGTCCGTATCGCCGTGAACGAAGCGCTTGGCCGTTTGCGCCGAAACAGCGCGCAGATCATACCCCTGGAGGCAGCCATGATGTCGTCCGACAACGACACGCAATCGGCACTCACCGAGGCCCCGGACCACGGGCCGGAGCAATCCGTCCAACGCTCGCAGGTCCGCGCCCTCATCGAGGCGCGCATCGACCTGCTGCCCGAAGTGTTCCGCAGTGTCTTCATGCTGCGCGCGATCGAGGAGATGAGTGTCGATGAGGTGGCAGAGGTTCTGGACATTCCCGCGGTCACGGTAAGGACGCGGTATTTCCGCGCCCGGGCGCAATTGCGCGAAGGCCTTGCGCAGGAAATGGATCTAGCGATCGGAGAGGCCTTCAGCTTCGCCGGTGCGCGCTGCGACCGCATCGTCAGCAACGTGATGGCGCGCGCCCAGGTGGAAGGCCTTTGCGGCGAAGAATGACGCGCGCTGGCGAGGTACCTCCTTGGCTTCTAGTGACCGACTAGCGGGAATGTGATTGTGCAATCGGCGTCATAAACCTTACCTGCCGGGCAGGGAAAAAATTCCAAACACTGGAGGATTGTCTTGACCGCACCTGCTTCTCTTTCCTTGCTTCTCACTCGCCTGAGTTTCGGCGCCTTCCTGGCTATCTGGGGTGGCAATAAACTCACATCCCCTGAAGGTACCGAGGGTATTTTCGCAAAATACTACGGCATTGAAAGTCTCGGCACTCTTGCCGCAACCGGAATGGGTGTTGCACAGATTGCTCTGGGGGTGGTCATTATGGCCGGGCTCTTCCGAACAGTGAGTTATGGTATCGGTACAGCCGTTCATGGCGCCTCGACCATTGCAACCTTTCCACATCTGATCGCACCTTTGGCCGAAGGATCCAATCTTATCTTTTGGTCGGGCGTTCCGATTTTGTTTGCGGCCCTGGGGTTATTCCTCGCGCGCTATGACGACACACTTTGTTCGCTCGACGTGATGCGGAAAAAATCAGCGGGGCCTGCGCCTCAACAATCCTGAAACTCAACCCTACCGGCTTCTATGTGCATGGCATTGCATTTGAAGTATGAACGACGCCGCTGCCGTATCGTCGCGTGAAATGAAGCTATAGATCTCCTGTAAAACCGGGGCGTTTCACACCGCCTGAGCCTGCAAAGCTATGGTCGGCCTCGTATGACCGAAGAGCTGCAGGAGCTGGGACTGAAGATCGGACACCGACGCATAGGTCGTTTGATGCGTGAGAACGACATCAAGATCATCAGAACCCAAAAATACAAGGTGGAGGAGGGTCAGGAAATGATCCGGCGGATCATTTCCCCGACGACGGACTGACAGCAAACACACGTTCAACATTGCACCCAATCTATTGGATCCGGATTTCTCTGCGGATGGTCCGAACCAAAAATGGGCGAGCGACATATCCTATATCTGGACCAGTGAAGGTTGGCTCTACTTGGCTGTCATCATCGATCTCTATTCTCGTCGTGTCATCGGCTGGGCTGTCAGTAATCGTATGAAGCGAGATCTGGCGATCCGGGCGTTGGACATGGCCGTGGCATTGCGGCAACCTCCAAAGGACTGCATCCATCACACCGATCGCGGCAGCCAATACTGTTCGCACGACTATCAGAAGATCCTGCGCCAGTATGGCTTCCGGGTCTCGATGAGTGGCAAAGGCAATTGTTACGACTGTGAGTATGATATTGCGGCTTGATGGCCTGACCCATGTTACGATTGACTGTGTGTCATTGTATTGACGTGTCGATCATCAAGTCGCCCCGGCAACGGGCAAGATGTGACCTCATAGGAGCTTGTCGGGGACGCCCCTTCACAGTCCTGTCCCCTCGGATCGGTGCCTGGGCATTCTTAACAATGAGGGCACCATGAAGACTATACATCCCGTAATTATCGGTATCGACACTCACAAAGCGACACATGTTGCCGTCGCAATCGATACACAAGGAACGCGTTTGGCAGCACTTTACCATCCCCACCAACCCAAAAGGGTACTTGGAGCTTGAGCGCTGGTCACGGTCTCTGGGAAAAGTTGTGGCATTTGGCATTGATATATCCCCTTTGTTATCTACGATCTCAATTGACACTGCCCGGAATTTCCCGAACCACAGTGACACCTTAAACCACTGACCTTTAAAGAACTTTAAAGCGGGTTGAGACGTCTTGAGACCGCATGACACAAGGATAATACCCCTCCGGCGGGAGTATTTGGACCAAGAAGAGGCGCAGGGCGTTTCAGCCCTGAATGCGATAGCGGGGCTCATAGGTGACCGGAAAATTGACCGAGCGGGCGATGAAACAGGTTTTGTGGATCTCACCGTGCAGCGCGTTGGCGCGTTTCAGGTCTGTGCCCGCAGGCACGGTGATCGAGGGGCGCAGGGTGGCGCGTAAAAAGCGGCTGGCGCCGGTGGTGTCGGTTTCGCCCACGGCGAGCGGGTCGTCCTGATAGGCGTGAACGATGATGCCCGCGTCACTGGCCAGATGCAGGAACCACAGCATGTGACAGGCCGAGAGGGCCGCGATCAACATGTCCTCGGGATTGTGCAGGGTGGGATCGCCCCCCAGAAGCGGGTCGTTTGAGCAGTGGATCACCGGCTTGTCGGGGGTTTCGACATTCCAGGTGCGATCATAGCTCTTGTAATGCGCCGTACCCTCGCCACGGTTTCCGGTCCAAACCACGCGGGCGGTATAGTCATGTTCGCGGGGCAAATTCGATCACCTCTGTTTCAGTCACAACCATATCAAGCGGCTGGTCGGTGGGTTCGAGCGGCAGGCCCGCGTCTTCCTGTGCAGCGTAAGCAAAACCGATGGCCAAAGTGGGGCGGCGGCCGCGCAAAAGCTCCAGCGTGCGGTCATAAAACCCGCCGCCATAGCCAAGCCGCCCGCCCTGTCGATCAAAGGCCACCAGTGGCACGATCAGGATTTCAGGCTCGATAAAATCGTCCACGGCCGGGATCATCGCGCCGAACGGCCCCTCGCGCAGGGCGCTGCCCGGCGTCCAGCGGGAGAATTTGAGCGGCAGGCCAGCCGCCTCGATCACCGGCACGCAGACCGGCCCATGCGCCGCCGCCTCCTGCATCGCGGGCAGCGGATCAATCTCGGAGCGGATCGCCATATAGGCCGACAGCGGCACACCGCGATAGCCCGCGAGAACGCTCGACAACAGCCCCGCCTCGCCCGGAGGGCGCGCCGCATGCGCCGCCGCACGGCGCGCAAAAGCCGCCTTGCGCGCGGTTGCCTTTATGTCGGCCAGATCGGTCATACCAGAAACATAGCCGCCAATCCCAGAAAGGCAAAGAACCCGACCACATCTGTGACCGTGGTCACGAAGGTGCCAGAGCCAAGAGCCGGATCAATCCCCATGCGATCCATCATCACCGGAATCGCCGAGCCGGCAAGCCCGGCAATGACCAGATTGATCACCATCGCGGCCGCAATCACATAGCCAAGCTCTGGCCCGCCAAACCACAGGATGCCGACCCCGCCCATGACGGCGGCGAAAATCAACCCGTTGATCATCCCGACCATCACCTCGCGCCACAGCACGCGCCAGACGTTCGAGCCGGTCAAATCCTTGGTCGCAAGCGCGCGCACCGCGACGGTAAGGCTTTGCGTGGCGGCATTGCCCCCCATCGAGGCCACGATCGGCATCAGCACGGCAAGCGCCACAAACTGGGTGATCGTTGCCTCGAACTGGGCGATCACCAATGAGGCCAGGATCGCCGTCAAAAGGTTCACCGCAAGCCAGGGCACGCGCTGTTTGGAGGTCTCGATCACGCTGTCGTTCAATCCGCCCTCGCCAACACCGGCAAGGCGCATGATGTCTTCTTCGTGCTCGTCATCAAGCACCGCCATGGCGTCATCAATGGTAATCACCCCGACAAGCCGGTCATCTTCATCGACCACCGGGGCCGAAATCAGGTGATACTGATTGAACATATAGGCCACGTCGCCCTCGTCACGGGTGACGCGGATGGTGTGAAACATCTCTTCGACCAGATCCTTGAGCGCCACCTCGCGCCGTGCCGCCATGATTCGCCCCAGCGTGACATTGCCAACCGGATGCAGGCGCGGATCGACGAGGATGATGTGATAGAACTGCTCGGGAAGCTCTTTGACGTTGCGCATATAGTCAATGGCATCGCCGACGCACCAATGCTCTGGCGCGACAACGACTTCGCGCTGCATCAACCGGCCGGCGGAATATTCCGGATAGGTCAGCGATTGCTGAACGGCGATCCGGTCGCTGTCTTCAAGCGCGCTCAGGATTGCGGCCTGCTGACGGTCCTCAAGATCCTCGACCAGATCGACAACATCGTCTGAATCAAGTTCCCGCACAGCATCGGCAAGCACTTCGGGGGTGAGAAGGCCGATCACCTCTTCGCGGATCGAATCGTCAAGTTCCGACAGGATATCGCCGTCAAATTCCTGACCATAAAGCGCAATCAGGCCACGCCGGTCGCTGCTGTTGATCTGTTCAAGAAGGTCGGCGATATCGGCCGCATGAAGCGGCTCCATCTCGGACACGAGCAGATCGCGGTTACCGGTATCAACCGCCTCGATGATCCGCGCCACCGCCTGTTTGTTCAGCGGATAGTCGTCGTCCTCGCGCTCGCTTTCGGGGCCCGGGTCATAGTCATGTTCTGCCATTTCACATCCCCCAGTCGCACTTCTGCGAAGGAGTAAAGAAGCAGCTTCGGGAAAACAATGAAAATAGCCCGATTTACCCCGATTGCAGGCGGGCCTATCGTGGAAAACGAACAGCTTTCACACAGACGAGGCCCGATGCCCCAGGATACGCTTGTGACCGGTCAGATTCTTGGCTTTGCGCAGTCTCCGTTTGGGGGCGGCGATCCGGGCAAGGCCGCGCGCGTTTGCGAGGCAGTGCTGATCCGGGACGGCAAGATTGCGGCGCTTGGCACCGCCACCGATCTGCGCGCACAGGCGCCAGAGGCATCCCGCGTCGACATGGGCGATGCCCTGATCTGTGCCGGATTTGTCGATGCCCATGTGCATTACCCGCAGACGGCGATGATCGCCAGCTGGGGCAAGCGGCTTCGCGATTGGCTCAATACCTATACCTTTCCCGAGGAGCTGCGCTTTGGTAACCCGGATTATGCGCGCGAGATTGCCGGGCGGTATTTCGATCTGACACTGGCCAATGGCACCACGACCTGTGTCAGCTATTGCACCATCCATCCCACCAGCGTGACCGCCTTTTTCGAGGCGGCACAGGCGCGGGGCCTTCGGGCGGTGGCGGGCAAGACCTGCATGGATCGCAATGCCCCGCCCGGCCTCTGTGATACGGCGCAATCGGGTTATGACGACAGCAAGGCACTGATGGCGGCATGGCATGGGGTGGATCGCTTGTCTTATGCGATCACGCCGCGGTTTTCACCGACCTCGACCCCCGAACAGCTTGCCGCTCTTGGCGCGCTTTGGGCCGAATATCCCGATTGTCTGATGCAGACCCACCTGAGCGAACAAACCGATGAGATCACTTGGGTCAAATCGCTCTATCCGTCGGCGCGCGATTACCTTGACACCTACGAGGCGCACGGGCTCTTGGGCGCGCGCGGGCTTTATGGTCACGCCATCCACCTTGAACCACGCGAGCGCGAGCGCCTGCGCGAGGTGGGGGCGGCGCTGATCCATTGCCCGACCTCGAACACCTTTATTGGCTCTGGCCTGTTCGACATGGCGGCGCGCATCGCCGAAGGCCAACGGGTCGGCCTTGCCACCGACACCGGCGGCGGATCAAGCTTTTCGATGCTGCGCACCATGGCCGCCGCCTATGAGATCGGTCAGCTGAGCGGCACAGCCCTGCACCCGGCACAGCTTTTGTGGCTGGCGACCGCCGGCTCGGCAGAGGCGCTGCATATGGGAGGGCATATCGGTAATATCGCGCCGGGAATGGAGGCCGACCTGGTGGCGCTTGATCTGGCCTCGACGCCCGCCATCGCCCAACGCAGCGCCCGCGCCGATGATATCTGGGAGGCGCTGTTTCCCACAATCATGATGGGCGATGATCGCGCGGTCAAACAGGTCTGGATCGCCGGTCGCCCCACCTGAGGGCTTGTCGGGCTCTTGCGTGCCCGCCGCGCGAGGCCGCCTGTCAGGGCGGATGAGCCGCCCCTCGTCAGGCGGCGATCCGGCCCTATCTGCCTGAGCATACCTTCAGGAAAGAGGCCACAACCCATGACCACACCACAGATCACCCGGCACCTCCCCGAGGCCGCCCGCGCCATCGACGCCCAGTTCGGCGAGGGCTATGCCCGTGAGCACCCCGATCTTGTGGCGAGCCTGGTGCAAAGCGCCACCATCGAGGCCGCTGTCGCCACCGGCTACGGCGCCCATCAAGAGGCCCTCGCCGCCGCGCGTCAGATCAGCGCCGAACTGGGCGACACCCTGCTTAAGCTCAAGCCGCAGTTTTTCGGCTGATCCGCTAACAGCCAGAGCGCCCCAGCACCATCACCCAGAGGCTCCCCGGCCCGCGCACCAGCCCGTATTCGGCGGCACTCTTGTGCAACATGTTCTGCCGATGCCCCGGCGAGGCCATCCAGCCGCGCAAGACTTCGTCAAGCGTGCCCTGCCCTTTGGCGATGTTCTCGGCCACGAAACAGAACCGGTATTGCTGCCGCCCGACCCGGTCGCCGATGCTGCTGCCGTTGGCGCCGGTATGGCCGAAGTACCGATTTTCCGCCATGTCGCGCGCATGCGCCGCCGCCGCACGGGTAAGCTTGGGCGACAGGGTGATGGCGCCCCGACCGCTCTTGGCGCGCGCAGCGTTGACCCGGTCAAGCGAGGCCGGTCCAAAATCCGTCGCCTGCGCCTGCGCCGATGTCATAGGCAGCGCAAACATCATCACATATGCAACAAGACCCAAGAGGCGAAATTTCGGCATCCAGGCGCCCTTTCAAAGTGACCCTGCCCCAGCCTAGCCGGTGGTCAAGGCCCGCGCCAGCCGGTTTTGCCG
Organism: Roseovarius lutimaris; assembly: GCF_900115165.1. GTDB lineage: Bacteria > Pseudomonadota > Alphaproteobacteria > Rhodobacterales > Rhodobacteraceae > Roseovarius > Roseovarius lutimaris. The sequence continues at coordinate 14,751 of NZ_FOVP01000013.1, forward strand.
CTCGATCACTCTTGGCAGATCTATGCTTGTCAGATGGCCGTCACGCACCACCTGGCGCCCTTCCACAAAGAGGTCGCGCACCCGCGTCGGTCCGGCCAGCACAAGTGCGGCCGGATCCCAGCTTCCGGCGCTCTCGATGCCACGCGCATCCCAGATCGCGATATCGGCGCGTTTGCCTGGGGCGATCTGACCGCAATCGCTGCGCCCCAGAACCTCGGCGCCGCCGCGCGTCGCGATCTCAAGCGCCTCGCGCGCACTCATCGCATCGGCGCCCTGGCTGACCCGCTGCAAGAGCATGGATTGGCGCGTTTCAAGCACGAGGTTCCCCGCGTCATTGCTGGCCGAGCCATCAACCCCGAGACCCACCTTGACGCCCGCATCCCGCATCGTCCGCACCGGCGCGATGCCAGACCCAAGGCGACAGTTGGAACAGGGGCAATGCGCAACACCGGTTCTTGTTTTAAAAAATAAATCAATCTCTTGCGTGTCTAACTTCACGCAATGCGCATGCCAGACATCTGCACCGGTCCAGCCCAGATCTTCGGCATATTGCCCGGGGCGACAACCGAAATTGGCCTCGGAGTAGGCGATATCCTCGTCATTTTCGGCCAGATGCGTGTGCAGCATCACCCCCTTGTCGCGCGCCAGAAGCGCCGCGTTGCGCATCAGATCGCGGCTTACGGAAAACGGCGAACAGGGCGCGATGCCGACCCGGCACATCGACCCTTCTCCAGCATCGTGAAAGGAATCTATCACGCGAATACAGTCGCTTAGAATGATCTCTTCATCCTCCACCAGAGCATCGGGTGGCAATCCTCCGGCGCTTTCGCCAATGCTCATCGCACCGCGCGTGGGATGAAACCGCACGCCGATCTCGGCCGCCGCATGAATCGTATCCTCAAGCCGCGCTCCATTGGGAAAAATATAAAGATGATCCGAACTTAGCGTGCATCCTGAAAGTGCCAGCTCGGCCAGCCCCGTAAGCGCCGAGACCCGCATTTCCTCTGGCCCAAAGCGCCCCCAGATCGGATAGAGCGTTTTCAGCCAACCAAACAACAGCGCATCCTGCGCCCCCGGCACCGCCCGCGTCAGGCTTTGATAAAGGTGGTGATGCGTGTTCACCAACCCCGGCGTCACCACGCAGCCCGTTGCAAGTACCACCTCGCCATCGCTTTCAAGACCATGCCCGACAGCGGCTATGACACCGTTGCGGATCAGGATATCAGCGCCGCGCACCTCGTCGCGCGCCTCATTCATCGTGAGCAGATAGTCCGCGCCACGGATCAGTATTTCTTTCATGAAAAGACCCCTTTGCCAGTGCTTCCTCACCCCCTCTGGAAGCATGGGTTGCACGGCGGAAAGGGGTTAAGAACCGTGCAGCAAATACCGTTTACGCGCAAAGCACAGGGGCGATCAAGTCACCCGTGACAAAATCTCCAATGCGGCGGCGTGCTGTTGGCGGCTCGCCGCCGCAAGCACGCGCCCGCCGTGATGCGCGGGGGCCCCTTGCCAATCGGTGACAATCCCGCCTGCCGCCTCGATCACGGCAATCGGCGCATGAATGTCATAGGGCGCAAGCCCGGCCTCGACCACGAGATCAATCTGCCCCGCCGCCACAAGCGCATAGGCATAGCAATCCAAACCATAGCGCACCAGTTTGACCTGTTGCGCCAATTCGGCAAATCCGGCGCCCTCGGCAAGGCTGCCGACCTCGGGAAAGGTGGTGAACAGGATCGCGTCGCTCAGCGGGCGGTCACCGCGCGTCCTGAGCGCGCGCATGCCCAGAGGGCCGGACATCGTCGCGCGCCCGAACCCGCCCTCGAATCGCTCGCCAATATAGGGTTGATCAATCAGACCATAGACCGGGCCGCTGTCATCAGAGAGCGCGACAAGCACCCCCCATGTGGCAGACCCGGACAGAAAGGCGCGCGTGCCGTCGATCGGATCAAGCACCCATGTAAGGCCGCTTTGCCCGGTCACCTCGCCGAACTCTTCGCCAAACACGCCATCCTCGGGGCACACCTTGGCCAAGATCTCGCGCATCGCACGCTCTGCGGCGCGGTCGGCTTCTGTCACCGGGTCAAAGGCGCCATCCGAGTGCTTGTTGTCGGCAACAAGACCGGCGCTTCGGAAAAAAGGTAAAACCGCCGCACGCGCGGCATCGGCCAACGCATGGGCGGTTTCAGTTTTCTTTTCGATGTCCATACCCGACCCGCCTTTTATCTGCCCCTTGCGGGTGCAGCCTTAGGTCACTGGCCGGTCAGGCTCAAGCCACCTCGCTCAGAACGCGAGCGAGATCGAACAGACGACGGCGCTGATTTTCCGGGATCGCATAATACGAGCGAACCAGATCAAGCGCCTCTTTATCGCCAAGGATATCCGACGGTACGTTGTCGGCCTTTTCGCGGGTTGTATCGCCTTCGTGCTCCAGCCCCTCAAAGAAAAAGCTGATTTCGACTTCGAGCGAATCGGCAATATCCCAAAGACGGGATGCGCTGACTCGGTTGGCACCGGTTTCATATTTTTGAATTTGCTGAAATTTAATTCCAACGCTTTCCGCAAGCTGCTGCTGAGTCATCCCGACCAGCCAGCGACGATGCCGAATGCGTTTTCCAACATGCACATCTACGGGGTGCGGCATTGAATGTTCCTTCTGTTGTAACTTTTACATCGCCAAAAACTTGGCACTCATAGACGCTTTGCACGTCAAACACACACGCCGCGCATCCCAGCAGCGCACATATGATCCTAGCAAGATATCGCCGAAATACAAGATATATTGCTATCTGGATGCGACCCCCGCAGAAAGAAACTCAATCTAAACGGGCGGCTCACCTTTCGGATAGGGCAAACTCAGTCCAGACTGCTGATTTGACAGGCCGAATCAAATTAGTCTAATTCGATCAACAGTTTGTTGCTAGATTTGGTAAAATCGAAAAGGGGATCACATGCGCGCGCTTCACATTGCCAGGACCGGGGCCACGCCCGCCATTTGCGACATAGCGCGCCCCGCCCCCAAGCAAGGCGAGCTTCGGTTGCGGATTGAGGCCTGCGGTCTCAATTTTGCCGACCTCTTGATGATCAAGGGCGAATATCAGGATACCCCACCGGCCCCGTTTACGCTTGGCATGGAGGTGGCCGGCGTGGTCGACGCGCTTGGCCCGGATACGAGCGGCCCCGCCCCCGGCACGCGCGTCGCGGTCTTTGGCGGTCAGGGCGGCTTGGCCGAGTATGGCTGTTTCCCGGCCGATCGCGCCGTGACCCTGCCCGATGATATGCCCTTTACCGACGCCGCCGCCTTTCTGATTGCTTATGGCACCAGCCATGTCGCGCTCGATCACAAGGCGCGCATGCAACCGGGCGAGACGCTGTTGGTCCTGGGCGCGGCGGGGGGTGTCGGCCTGACGGCTGTGGAAATCGGCAAACAGATGGGCGCGCGGGTGATTGCCTGTGCACGCGGTGCCGACAAGCTTGAGGTTGCGCGCGCCGCTGGCGCCGATCACCTGATTGACGCCACGACAGACGATATCCGCGAGACCTGCAAGGCGCTTGGCGGGGTGGATGTGGTTTATGATCCGGTTGGCGGCGATCAGTTCAGGTCGGCGTTTCGCGCCTGCAACCCCGAGGCGCGCATCCTCAGCATCGGCTTTGCCAGTGGCGAGGTGCCGCAGATTCCGGCCAATCATCTGTTGGTGAAAAACCTGTCGGTGATCGGCCTTTACTGGGGCGGCTACCTGAAATTCCGCCCCAAGGTGGTGACCGACAGCCTTGCCACCCTGTTCAAGTGGTATGCGGCGGGCTGTATCAAGCCCCACATAAGCCATGTGCTGCCGCTGGAGCGCGCCGATGAGGCGCTTGAATTGCTGCGTTCGCGCAAATCCACCGGCAAGGTGGTGGTCACGCTGACATAAGGGCGGCGGGTGCCGGGATCGCGCCAAACCCGTTGCGCAGCATCTGGGCCAGTTCGTCCAGCACCTTGTCGCGACCGCCGCGCATGTAAAGATTGACCTTCTGAACGCCAAGATCGGGCAGCAGGCCACCGGGGGTGATCGCCTCCAAATAGGGCGGAAGGCTGTTTTCCAGCATGGCCCCGATCGCAAGATCGGCGCTGACCACCGCCTCGACGGCGCGGTCGTCCTCTGATTCGACCGCCATTTCCCAGTCGATCCCCGCCTCGTCGAGCCTGTGCAGCACGATCGGGCGAAAGATGCAGCAGGTGCAGAAGGCAAGCCGCAGAGGCCGCCGCTTCCACGCCACCCCGTCTTGTGTCCCGGTCCAGCGCAACGGCATTTCGGTCAGGGTCTCGCCGCCCTCGCCCACGCCCTGCTCGGTGGTCAGGATAATGTCGACCTCGCCCTTGCCAAGCGCCTCACGCAGGCGGACCGTGCTGGACGAGCGCAATTGCACATTGACCCGCGGAAAGGCCGCGTTCAGCGCCTTGAGGACCCGCGGCACCACCGGATAGACGATGTCATGCGGCACGCCAAGGATCAGTTCGCCCTCGTATGTCTCTTCGGTCAGACGCCCGACCACCTCGTCATTGAGATCAAGCATGCGCCGGGCATAGCCCACAAGCTGTTCGCCCGAGGCGGTCATCGACACCCGCCGGTTGGCACGATCCATGAGTTTGAGGTCAAGCATATCCTCAAGCCGCTTGATCTGCATTGAGACCGCCGATTGCGTCAGGTTGAGCGCCGAGGCTGCGCGCGTCACGCCACCCTGATCGGCCACCGCTACGAGGGATCGCAGTGTCGTTATGTCAAGATTTCGCATTGATCACATTCCCTGATGGTTCAAGTCATAAACATTCATTTTCAATATTGCGCCGAATCAAGCAGAAAGATCAACAGAAGAAATACGAACGAGACGAGACATCACATTTCGGAAAGGAACAGACCATGAGCCTCAACATTTGCGCCCCAGCCCGGCCCGGCACCCTGCCCCGCGTGCAGATTGCCCTGCGTGACATGATGGCGGTCTGGAGCCAACGCCGTACCTTACGCGCGTTGGACGACGCCGCGCTTGCCGATATCGGCCTGAGCCGCCGCGAGGCCGAGCGTGAGGCACGCCGCCCGTTCTGGGATCTGCCTGCGCAAATCTGCCGCTAATTCACGCGCATCCCGCAGGCGCCTGCAAAAGCCCGAGAAAAACGCTCGCTATAGCTTGAAAACCGGGTACACCTACCCGATATTGTTGGCAAAGCCCCATTCCGGGGCTGCCATTTTCATATCGGAGGTATTCATGGCAGAGTTCAACACGATCCGGACGGCGACGGGCACACGCACCGCCCAGATTGACGCGGGTCTTCGCGCACATATGAACAAGGTCTACGGCACCATGTCTTTCGGCATGCTGATCACAGCCCTTGCCGCATGGGCCATCGCGGGGCTTGCCGTGACAACCGATCCGTCGGCCGCCGCCGCACAATTGCCCAATGGCACGATGCTCTCGGGTCTTGGTGCCGCGCTTTACCTGTCGCCGCTCAAATGGGTGGTGATGCTGGCGCCGCTCGGCTTTATCCTGTTCGGCTGGGGCTCGTTGCTGCGTCGCGGGTCTGCGGCGGCTGTACAGCTTGGCTTTTTCGCCTTTGCCGCGCTGATCGGTGTCTCGATGAGTTCGATCTTTCTGGTCTTCACCGGATTTTCGATCGTTCAGACCTTTATCGTGACCGCCATCGCGTTTTCGTCGCTGTCGCTTTACGGCTATACCACCAAGAAAGACATCTCTGGTTGGGGCAGTTTCCTGATCATGGGTGTTGTCGGCCTTCTGGTGGCGATGCTGATCAACATGTTCCTGCAATCGCCCGCGATGATGTTCGCGATCTCGGCGATCGGGGTTCTGGTGTTTGCCGGTCTGACCGCGTTCTATACGCAAGAGATCAAGAACACCTATGTCGCCCACGCCTCGCATGGCGATCAGGAATGGCTTGACAAGGCCGCATATGACGGCGCGCTGAACCTCTACATCAGCTTCCTGAACATGTTCCAGTTCCTGCTGATGTTCATGGGCCAGCAAGAATAAACAGCGCCTCACAGCGCGGATATCCAGAGGGCCGGTCATCGCGACCGGCCCTTTTGCATGTCACGCCAGCCGATAGCGCATATGGATCACCGGCAGGTCCAATTCGGGCGTAAGGCGCATCGCCACCTCGCCCAGGGCCTCGAACCCTGTCGCGGCATAAAACGGCGCGGCGTTATGCGGGCTCAGGCAATGCAGCACCCTGATGCCGCTCGTCTGCGCCGATCTGACCAGCCGCGCCACGATGCCCCGCCCGATCCCCTGACGCAGCCTCTCGGGGTCACAGGCCAGATGCCGGATATGCGCGTGCCCGTCGGGACAGGCGCGCCCGAAGGGGCTTATATCGCTCCAGCCGCCGACGGCGAGAATGCACTCCGACTGCTCGGCGAGGAAATAGCGGCCCGTGCCCAGGGTCTCTGGCGTGGCGAGTGTCATCACGGGCAATGCCCCGGCCAGCACGGTGCTTGAATAACAGGGCGCCAGAAGCCGCAGATAGCTGCGCGACAGCAATGCGGAAAACACCGCGTGATCGGCAAATGCGGCAGGGCGAATATCGAAATGGGGCATGAAACCAGGCTTTCCGGTAAATTCCTCCGTTCCCCCAGGCACGCCCCAATAGAAAAAGCCGCGCTGGTGTGGCGCGGCTTGCTCTGTCTTGTCTGTCAGGCGATCTTACTTGATCTTGCCTTCCTTGTACTCGACATGCTTGCGCACCACGGGATCGTACTTACGTACGGTCATCTTTTCGGTCATGGTGCGTGCGTTTTTCTTGGTCACGTAGAAATGGCCCGTGCCCGCGGTCGAGTTCAGACGGATTTTGATGGTCGTCGGCTTCGCCATTTTTCATCTCCTGCGCCGGGCAGTCCTGCCACCCGTGAATATCTCATGAAGTCTGCCTTTTACTGACGCGCGCGCCCGAGTCAACCGCGATTGTCATGTTTGGCAGGGAATAACCCGGTTTTTGCCTGGCAAGCCCGATTCAGCCGGGCAGAAACCGATTTTCGAGGGGGCGTTGCGGGCCCTAGTTCTGCGATACGCGCGTCGGTTGGCGATAGAAGTAATGCACGCCAATGGATGCGGTCCGCGGGAAATGCCGGGCCCACTGCGGGTTGACGGCGCGGGTGTGGTAATGCGTCGCCCCGCTGGTCAGGTCGCGCGGCGCACCATCGACCATCAGCTTGGCAACCTTGCCCACCCGGCGAAACGCCTGGGGCTCGCTGATCACCTCTTTGGCCCCATCACAGGTATAGGTGAACTGGCACTGGAACTTGCGCCCCGTGCCCTGATGCACGACGCCGCAGACCGTATCGGGATAGCTTGGGTCATCGACCCGGTTCAGGATCACCTCGGCAACGGCAAACTGTCCCTTGACGCTTTCGCCGCGCGCTTCAAAATAAAGCGCCTCGGCAAGACAGCGCCACTGTGGCCCGCCCTTGACAACCTCTTGTTGCGACAGCCAGGCCTTGGAGTATTCCACCTCGGTCTCGGGCCGGGTCAGAAAACTTGCCATCCGGTCCCCGGAAATCGACCGCAAGGCGCGCATTTCCTGGTCCATTAACCTGTTTACAGGCGCATCCGCTATCGCCGGCGCGGCCATCACCGCGAGGGTCGCGGCCAGTGCAATCCGTTTCATGCATGATCTCCTCGGTGACCGCGGTTGGTTCCGCTGCATCGGGGGGAGGTAGCTAAATTTGTCCCATTCGTCCACCCTGCTGCACTGCGGCATTATGGGTGCGCAAATTTATGCCAAGCGGTTTCCCACCCGGCATGCCCGATCTTGCGTCAGTATCGCCCCAGCCTACCCTATCTTGTCTTTCACCGTTAGCTGTGCGGCAGCAAGTCGCGCCACCGGAACCCGGAACGGAGAGCAGGAAACATAGTTAAAGCCCGCATCCCGACAGAAGGCGATTGATTCGGGGTTGCCGCCATGTTCGCCACAAATTGACAAAACCACGTCCGGATTGGCCGCGCGACCGCGCTCCGCCCCGATCTTGAGAAGCTCGCCCACCCCGTCAACATCCAGCGTGTGAAACGGGTCTTCGGGGTAAACGCCCTGCTTGACATACTCCGACATGAAACGGCCTGCGTCATCACGCGACAGACCATAGGTCATCTGCGTCAGATCGTTGGTGCCAAAGCTGAGGAACGAGACTAGCGGCGCAATATCCCCGGCCCGAAGCGCGGCGCGCGGGGTTTCGACCATGACCCCCAGGTGATAGGTGAAATCGCGCCCGGTTTCATTGCGCACCGCCACCGCCACCGCATCGAACCGCGTCTTGACCAACTCGACCTCGCGGCAGGCACTGACCAGCGGGATCATGATCTCTGGCACCACCGGTTCGCCTTCACGGCTGGCCTCGATGGTGGCCTCAAAGATCGCGCGGGCCTGCATGTCATAGATTTCCGGCACCGTGATCCCGACGCGCACCCCGCGCATGCCCAGCATCGGGTTATATTCGCTGAGCGCCTCAACCCGACGGGTCACATCCGACAGCGGCAGATCAAGCGCCTCGGCCAGTTGCAGGTGGCCCGCACGATCCGTCGGCAGGAATTCGTGCAGGGGCGGGTCAAACAGGCGGATACAGACCGGCTTGCCCTGCATGATGCGAAAGATATCAATGAAATCGGCGCGCTGCATCGGCAACAGCCGCTCAAGCACTGCGGCGCGATCCTCGCTGGTATCGGCAAAGATCATCTCTCGCATCACGGTAAGATGGTCTTCTTCAAAGAACATGTGCTCGGTCCGGCACAAGCCGATGCCGCGCGCATTGAAATTGCGCGCGACCTCGGCGTCGCCGGGCGTGTCGGCATTGGCACGCACGGCAATGTCGCGCACATCATCGGCCCAGCTCATCAAGGTCTGGAAAGAGGCGTCGCGCGCGGCTTCTAGAAGCGGGGTCTCACCGGCGAGAACAAGCCCGTTGGTGCCATCAATCGTGATCGCCTCGCCCGCCTTGACCACCCGACCGTCGGGCATGGTCAGCTGATTGAGACGCACCTGAAAGTGGATATCGGAAGCGCCCACAACGCAGGGCAGACCAATCCCGCGCCCGATTACGGCGGCGTGGCTTGTCATCCCGCCCCGTTCGGTCAGAACGGCAACGGCGGCATGCATGCCGCGAATATCCTCGGGGCTGGTTTCGCGCCGCACCAGAACGCAGGCCTCGCCGCGCGCATGCGCGGCCTGGGCATCAGCGGCGGAAAACACGATCTTGCCCGAGGCCGCGCCGGGGCTTGCGCCAATTCCGCGCGCCAGAATATCGCGCGGCGCCTCGGGATCGACCTGGCGGTGCAACAGCTCGTTCAAGGCGCGCGGCTCGACCCGCATCAGCGCCTCTTCGCGGGTGATGATACCGTCCTCTGCCAGGCTCACGGCGATGCCGACAGCCGCACGGGCATTGCGCGCCACGCGCAACCCATCAAGCAAAAACACCTGGCCATCTTCGATGGTAAACTCAGCCTGCATCTCTTCGCGCAGCTTCTCGCGCATCATCGCGGTATAGGATTTGAGCGCCTCGAACGCCTCGGGGGCCAGCTCCTCAAGCGAGGGGCCACGCGGATCACGCTCCAGAAAAAGCGAATCCTCCCCGCCGCGCAATGCCTCGCGGCCCTGGCTCTGGCTCAGGTAGCGCCCGGTGATCTTGCGTTCGCCGGTCTGGCTATTGACCAGCTGCATGACACCCGAGCCGCATTCGCCCTGCCCGAGGCCAAGCGCCAGCTCCTGCACCACAAGGCCAAGCCCGGCATCGACCGGCGCGCCCTTGGCCTGCCGCAAGAGCCGCGCCGTCGTGCCCCCCCAGGCGCGCGCCATCGAGCGCAGCACTTCGGTCAGTTGCACGGCAGGGTCCTGGGGAAATTTCTCTTCGGTTTCCGCCTCATAGGCGCGCAGCGCCTGGCTCAGGCCAAGCTTGGGGTCGCTCGACACATCGTCAAGCACATCCGGGTCAAGCCGGGCGACATGGATGGCATAGGATTGCACGAAGCGCAGGTATATCTCGGCGGCGGCCACCTCGCCCAGCTTGTCGCAGAGATCGACGTAAAGCGCATCGTTGATCCCGATATTGAGCATTGCACCGGGACCACCCCAATCGGGGTCTTCCGAGGATGGGCGCACACATAACAGCGGGGCCGCGCCAAAGGGCGCCAAAAGCGCCTTCATATCCGGCATATCCCCGGCGGCGATCGACTGCACCGCCTCGAACGACAAGGCAATCGTGCGCGGCACCGGAAGATCAAGCCGCACCAGCCGTTGCAGGCATTTCGCCCGCCCGCCATGGGTGGTGGCGTGGATCTCTGCATCAGCGGTGATCAGGGTGACGTTTTTCTGGTCTTGCTGCACTGCGGCACCTTTCCTTTGACCGCACCATACGCGCGATGGCGCACAAGGCAAGGGAAAGCCGCATGGCTCGTCCGGCCCTGACGTGCCCGCCTCGCGGAAATTCACGAGGCGGCCTGTCAGGGCCGATGAGGGGCGCTAGCCCTCGATCCGCGTCAGATCGGCCACCTGGAGACAGATCACTCGAATGCGGCTTAACAGGTTCAGGCGATTGCGGCGCAACACCTGATTGTCGGCATTGATCTGCACCGCGTCGAAAAACGCATCCACCGCCGGGCGCAGACCGGCCATGACCGCCATCGCCCCTGCAAAATCCTCGGCCTCAAGGGCGCGGGCAATCTCGGGCTCAGCCGTATCAAGTGCTGCGAAAATCGCCTTTTCCACGTCAGTCTCGGCAAATTTCACATCGGCGCCGTAGGAATATTCGACCCCGTCCTTTTCCTCGGCCTGCGTCAGGATATTGTTGGCGCGCTTGAAGCCCTGCAACAGGTTTTCACCGTCATCGGTTTTGAGGAAGGCACTGAGCGCCTCGGCCCGTTTGACCAACAGGGTGAGGTCGTCGTTGCCGGGCATGGCAATGCAGGCGTTGATCACGTCATGGCGAATGCCTTGGTCTTTGAGGTAAACTTTGAGGCGGTCGTGGAAGAAGGCGAGAAGATCTTCAACAACCTCTATTTCGTGCAACTGAAGGATATTGTGGGCGGAAACCGCTGCCCAATCTGCATAGTCAGCATCAAAGCTTTCGGTCTTCATTCTTATTACCCCAAAAGCTCGCTTCTTTTCTGCGTAATCAGGGTTTTCTGCAAATTGAGCCAATACATCCCGATACTTCGCGATAATCATGCCGCGAAACTCCAAGTTTGCTACGGGTCCCGCTGCGTCTGCTGCCTTAACTGAACGCTTAGCGGCCCCGCCATACAGAACTCGATAAAGCCCGATTGATAGATTGTTCTCAACAATAAGCCGGACGACGCCAAGAGCTGCACGCCTAAGTGCAAAAGGATCAGCACTTCCTGTCGGAAACCCAAAGGTGGCCCAGAACCCGGTCAGCGTATCAAGCTTATCCGCCAGAGCCACAGCAACCGAGACGGCACCAGTCGGCACGGCGTCAGACGGGCCGAGGGGGGAGTAATGTTCTTGGCACGCGGCGGCCACCTCGGGCGGCAGCCCCTCGGCCTCGGCATAATACCGCCCCATAAGCCCCTGCAATTCCGGGAATTCATAGACCATTTCCGATTGCAGATCGGCCTTGGCCACCTTCGCCGCCTGCTCGGCCAGATCGGGATCGGCCCCCACTCCCGGGGCGATCTCGCGCGCCAGTGCGGCAATGCGGGCAATCCGGTCGGCTTGGCTGCCAAGCTTGTTGTGGAAGGTAACCCCGGACAGGCCCTCGGCCATGCCCGCAAGCCCCTTGTCGCGCACAAGGCGCAGGTCGTTTTCCCAGAAAAACTTGGCATCCGACAGACGCGCCGCCAGCACCTTTTGATTGCCCGCCAGAATGGTCGCGCCGTGATCGGCGGTTTCGACATTGGCGACGGTGACAAAGCGTTCGATCTGGCCTGTCTTGGGGTTCTTCACCGAAAAGAATTTCTGGTGCTCGCGCATGCTGGTCTGCAACACCTCACCCGGCAGGCCAAGGAAATCCTCGTCGATCTGCCCCATCAGGACCACCGGCCATTCCACAAGGCCGGACACCTCGGCCAAAAGGCCTGCGTCTTCGACCAGTTCAAGACCGGCGGCAAAGGCCTGATTGCTGGCATCCTGCCAGATGTGATCGGCGCGTTCGCGCGCCTCAAGCATCACGTGATCGCGCCTGAGCTTGGCGCGGTAATCGTCAAACGAGGTCACCGCAAAGCTGCCATGGCCCATAAAGCGATGGCCCTCTGTGGTGTTGCCCGCGCGAATGCCGTCAATCTCAAGGTCAACCACCGTGGCCTCGCCCATCTCGTCGGTCAGGATGCACAGGATCGAATGCAGCGGGCGCACCCAACGCAGGCTTCCCGCCCCCCACCGCATGGATTTGGGCCATGGGAAATTGCGGATGATCTTTTCAAGCTCTTCGGCCACGATCTCGCTCGCGGGGCGGCCCGGACGGGTGATGGTGGCGTAATAGACCTGACCTTTTTTCTCGTCGCGCACCTCGAGCTGATCGCGCGTCACTCCGGCGCCACGCAGGAAGCCCTCAATCGCCTTGTCGGACGCATCGACGCGGGGGCCTTTGCGCTCTTCGCGGGTTGTAGGGCTGCTGGCCAGCACCCCCTCGACCGCAAGCGCAAGACGGCGCGGCGTGGCAAAACCGGCGGCCCCGCCATAGGTCAGGCCCGCCTCGACAAGCGCATCGGTCATGCGTTTCTTGAGGTCCTCGGCTGCGCGCGCCTGCATGCGGGCGGGGATTTCCTCGGAAAACAGTTCGATCAGAAGATCTGGCATATCACTCAATACCCTTTTGGTGGTTCGGGGCAGTCATCGGGCGCGCGCTGACCATCAAAGACCACCGCGCCGCAGCGGTTGATCTGATGCCAGACAAAGCCGCGCCCGTCATCGGTAATGGCGACCACACGGTCAACGCCATAAGACACGTCGCGCTGTCCCAGATAGGCAAGCGCGCGCCCCTCTTCCAGCGCAAGGCCGATGGCCTGTGCGTCGTAACACTCAAACCAGCCCGGCGCGGTCAGCGGTTCGGCGGTCTCGTAGATCTCATAGGTTTCGCTGAGCATGGCATTGCTCATCGTGGTGGTGAAACAGGCACGATAGCGGATCGGGCTGCTGTCGGCATCAATCGCCGTGAACCCGTCATAAAGCACCGGTTCGGCCTTGCCCGAGACAAGCGAGGTCAGCTGCACATCGTCGGTGCCGGTCGCCGCCACTTCTTCGTAAAAGTAATAGACCTGCAAATAATACATGGCCGCACCGGCCACCAAAGCCGTAACCAAGATCACCCCCGCTAATATCTTGCCCATCACGCGGCATATCCCCCCGCGTCGGTCTGCACAAAGGCATCGGCGCATTTCTTGGCCAAGGCCCGCACACGCCCGATATAGGCCTGTCGTTCGGTCACACTGATCACGCCGCGCGCATCCAGCAGGTTGAAAAGGTGGCTTGCCTTGATGCATTGATCATAGGCCGGATGCGCCATCACGATCCGCTGGCCGGTCTTGGGGTCGTCATGGGGCTGACTCAGGATCGCCTCGCATTCGGCCTCGGCCTCTTCAAAATGACGCAACAACACATCGGTGTTGGCCACGTCGAAATTCCAGCGGCTGTATTCCTGTTCGGTCTGGCGAAACACATCGCCATAGCTAAGCGGGATCGGCGCGCCGGGGTCGTTAAACGGCATGTCCATCACATGATCGACGCCAAGCACATACATCGCCAACCGCTCAAGCCCATAGGTCAATTCGCCAGACACAGGCGCGCAATCATGCCCGCCAACCTGTTGGAAATAGGTGAACTGGCTCACTTCCATGCCATCGCACCAGACCTCCCAGCCAAGCCCCCATGCGCCAAGCGTCGGGCTCTCCCAGTCGTCCTCGACAAAGCGGATATCATGCAGGCCCATGTCGATGCCAATCGTCTTGAGCGAGCCAAGGTAAAGATCCTGAAGATCGGGCGGGCTGGGTTTGATCAGCACCTGATACTGGTAATAGTGCTGCAAGCGGTTGGGGTTTTCGCCATAGCGCCCATCGGTCGGGCGCCGCGAAGGTTGCACATAGGCCGCCGCCCAGGGCCGTGAGCCGAGCGAGCGCAGCGTCGTGGCCGGATGAAACGTGCCCGCGCCGACTTCCATGTCATAGGGTTGCATCATGGCACAGCCATGGCCCGCCCAATAGCTCTGAAGCCGCAGGATGATTTCCTGAAAACTGCGTGGTTTGCCGTTTGTTTCCGCCATCTTCGCCCCCGGGGACCGCCCCTGAAATTGCCGTTCTTACCTACGGCCCTCATGCGGCAGGGTCAATCAGGCCAAAGCGCATATTTTGGGTGCATCGCGTGGCATTTTTGCTAAAACTCCCTTAAGCCCCGATGCGAACAGGCAGGGCAGGATTTAAGGGGAACCGATGACGCGTTATTTTTTGGGATTTATGTTGACGATTTTGCTGAGCGTACCTGCGGCCTGGTCACAGGACGAACCGCTTGTCTGGGTCCAGATCGAGGCCCAGCCCAGCCTTGCACAGGCCCAGGCCAGCGCCCGCCGCTATGGCGCGGACTTGCAGGATGTGAACGGCTTTTCCCTCGGGCGCGGATGGTATGCGATTGCCCTTGGCCCCTATCGGCGCGACGAGGCCGAGCGTGTGCTTCAGGTCTATCGCAACGAAGGCGTGATCGCGCGCGACAGCTATATCGCGGAATCCTCTGATTTCCAGCGTCAGTTCTGGCCAGTCGGGACCAACCTTCTGGATCAGGCAGAGCCCGCACCTGCCGTCACACCGGCGCGTCCCGCCCCCGTTGCAGAGGCGCCGACCCCGGCGCCCGACCCGGCCCTTCCCGATGAAACCCCGCGCGAGGCCCGCGCAAGCGAGGCCCGGCTTGACCGCGACGGGCGCGCCGCACTTCAGATCGCGTTGAAATGGGCCGGCTTTTACGGCGGCCCGATTGACGCGGCCTTTGGTCAGGGCACGCGCGCCTCGATGGGTCGCTGGCAAGAGGCCAACAACTTTGAGGTCACCGGCGTTCTGACCAGCCTGCAACGCCGCGAACTGCTGCGCCAGTATAACGCCGTTCTCGAAGGGCTTGGCCTTGAGGTCGTGCGCGAGGCTGGCACCGGGATCGCCATGAAGCTGCCGATGGCGGTGGTGGAATTTGACCGCTACGAGCCGCCCTTCGCGCATTTCAAACCCAAGGGCGACATCGACGCGCGGGTTCTTCTGATCAGCCAGCAGGGCGACCGCAACACGCTTGCCGGGCTTTACGACATCATGCAGACGCTTGAAATCGTGCCGGAAACCGGGCCGCGCAACCTTGAACGCGACAGCTTTCGCCTGATTGGCGAGGGCGCCTTGCAGATTTCGCAGACCGAGGTCTGGCTGCGCGATGGTCAGATCAAGGGCTTTACCCTGATCTGGCCTGCGGGCGACGAAGAGCGCCGCAATCGCCTTTTGGGCCAGATGCAGGACAGCTTCGAATGGCTCAGCGGCACGCTTGACCCGGCGGCCGGCAATACCGCCGAGCAGCGCATTGATCTGATTTCCGGGCTGCAAGTGCGCAAACCCAAACTCTCGCGCTCTGGCTTTTACGTCGATCAGGGCGGCGCGGTTCTGACCACCTCCGAGGTTGTGCAAAACTGTGGCCGCATCACCATCGACGATATGTATGACGCGGCCATCGCCCTTGATGACACCGATCTTGGTATCGCTCTCTTACGCCCCATTGAGCAGCTTGCGCCGCAGAATGTTGCCACCTTTCAAGATCTGACACCGCGCCTGATGTCGGATGTGGCGGTTGCGGGTTATTCCTATGGCGGCATCCTCGGCGCCCCGACAATGACCTTTGGCCAGCTTGCCGACCTGCGCGGCCTGAATGGCGAAGCGCACCTCAAGCGGCTGGCGATCACCGCGCTTGAGGGCGATGCCGGCGGGCCGGTGTTCGATACCGGCGGTGCGGTTCTGGGGATGCTCTTGCCGCATGTTCAGAACGGTCGCGCCCTGCCCGACGGGGTAAGCTTTGCCGCCAATACCGGCACGCTGCGCGAGGTTCTGGTGCAAAACGGCATCACCCCGCGCGTCACCTCGGAGCTGGATGACATCCCCGCCGAGGCGCTGACCGATCGCGCCGGGGCGATGACCGTGCTGGTGAGTTGCTGGGAATAATCCCGCCACAGTTTAGCGCAAATTCTAGGTATTAACGGCGTCCCGAAAGGGGCGCCGTTAAGGTTTTGGAAAGGCGATCGGCACACCTTGGTGGCAAGTGGTGAGGGGTGTTTTCCGGATCAGGATCCGGGCCAGATCAGGAGTTTTGAGAATGAAGAAAATCACGCTAATTGCAGCGGCTGCTCTCGTCGCACTTTCCGGTGTCGCACAGGCCGATGTCAGCCGGAAAGTCGGTCGTGCAACCAAGATCCAAAGCGGTAACAGTTCGGTCATGCCGGCCGAAGGCTATAGCTCGCAATGGTGGACGCATCCGATTGGCTGTGAATATTCGCGCGCCGGTCGGCCCGGTGAAATCGTGTGGTATCTGATCATCAACACCGCGCGCCCCGGCTGTCCGACCTATATCGTTCAGCGCGGCTTTAGCGACGTCTACTAAGGCCTAGCCGTTCCCCAGTGCCGAGGTCATGTGAATAAGCGTCGGGCGGTCCGCGACAAGCGCCGCCCGCACCGCATCCTGCAAGGCCTGATGGGTTTGGGGCGCCTCTGCATTGGCCCCGTAAGCCCGCGCAAGCGCACAGAAATCGGGGTTATGGGCGATGACCGCATTGGGCGCGATCTGGGCGCGCGCCATGCTGTCCTCGATCTCTTTCAGCTTGCCATTGTCCCAAAGCAGGATCGGCAGCGACAGGCCAAGCTCGACCGCAGTGCCAAGATCCTGAAGCGTGTACTGAAACCCGTAATCGCCGGCGATGGCGATGGTCGGCTTGCCGCGCCGGGCCACCGCCCCGCCGATGGCGGCGGGCAAGGCATAGCCAAGCGTGCCAAAGCCTGAAGGGTGATGCCAATGGCCGGGATGCGCCATCGGCCAGACCTCATTGGCGACATAGGCGAATTGGGTCATGTCCGAATAGATCATCGTATCCTCGGGCAAAGCGGCGCGCAGCACCTCGCAAAGCGGGGCAATACCGGGACGCTCTGCATCGCTTTCGGCGCGCCACCGGGCCCGCGCCGCCGCCACATCGCCCGCGCGCCAGCCCTCTGCGGCGCGCAGATCGCGCGCCAAAAGCGCATCCGCCAAGGCCCCGGCATCGGCCAGAACGGGATGATCGCAATTTGGGGCCCCGCCAAGCTGTGCCGGGTCGATATCCACCCGGATCAGCGGCGCCGCGTGCCCAAGGTCATCGCGCCAGAGATCATTTTCAGACAGTTCCGTGCCCACAACCAGCACAAGATCGGCCTCGGCGATCACGCCCGCACTCTCGGGGCGGGCAAGATAGGTGCCAAAATCAAGCGGCGCATCGGCCCCCATGATGCCGCGCCCGGCATAGGTGGTGAAACTTGCGGCGCCCAAACGCCCGATCACCTGTCGCCAGGCCTGCGCCGCCCGCACGGCCCCGCCCCCGAGAATGACAAGCGGCTTTTGCGCCGCGTTCAGCGCCTCGGCCACCTCATCGACCACCCGCTCCGCAATCGCAGGAACCGCCACAAGCGGTCTGGCCGCCGGGGCGGCCTCCGCCGCCCCTTGCAGCGCGGAAATCGGCACCTGAATATGCTTGGGCCGCGCGCGCTTGCTGGCGAATTCACCCAAAGCCCGGTCAACAAGCTGATAGGCGCTTTGCGCATCGCGGGCCTCATGGCTCCAGTCACAGACACAGGCCGCCGCGCCGCATTGGTCCAGCATCTGATGCAATTGGCCGGTCTTGGCCGCCACATCGTCAAGGCAGGACGACAACACCAGCACCGGCACCGAATCCGAATAGGCCTGCCCTATCGGTGTCATGATATTGCACAAGCCCGGCCCGGTGATCACATAGGCCACCCCCGGCTTGGCCGTGGCGCGCGCATAGCCATCGGCCATGAAGCCCGCGCCCTGTTCGTGGCGCGCCAGAACATGGGTGATGCCGGCCTCTTCGATGCCGCGATACATTTCCTGATTGTGCACACCGGGAATGCCAAAGATGGTGTCCACCCCCCGCGCCTTCAACAGATGGCTGATCTGCGCCCCAAGCGGGGTTTGCGCGCGAAAGGTATCTGTGTGATCGGCCATCATATCTCTCCCAATAAAAACCGAGTTCAGGGGCGCCAGAATACCGGCAAAATCAAGACGACAACCGCCACGATTTCAAGCCGCCCCATCAGCATTGCAAGAATCATCAGTGCCTTGGCCTCACTTGGAAAGCCATGCAGCGCCCCGCTTGGCGCTACATTTTCGCCAAAGACCGGGCCGATGTTGAAAATCGACGTCCAGGCTCCGGTCACCGATTCCAGCACCGTCAGCCCGGTAAGCTCCAGCGCGACGCTGAAAAATCCGAGCGACAGGATGTAGAAGGTAAACAAAAGCATCACCGATTGCAGAACTTCATCCTCGACCCGGCGCCCCTCGTGGCGCAGGATCATCACGCTTGAGGGGCTGAAAATCCGCCGGGCCTGCTGGGCCAGTGCCGTCAGCATCAGCTGATAGCGGAAAATCTTGATCGCACAGCCGGTCGAGCCGGTACAGCCGCCAATCGCCCCCACGACGATCAGCACCACAAAGGGCATATGCCCCCACCCCATCAGATCGCCGTCGCCATACCCGGTGCCGGTAAAGACCGACACGATATTGAACAAACGTTCGCGAAACCGCTCTTCGCTCAACTCGCCGAACTGGATAAGGTCATAGCCCACCACAAGGATCACCGCATATCCGATCCAGCGCAGATATGTGCGCACCTGCGTATCCTTGAGGAGCGGACGGATATTGCCCTGCACCCCCTGCATCATGCGTACAAACGGCAGGGTGGCGAGGATCATGAAAACAACGGCCACATATTGCGGCGCGCCCGGAAAGCTTGCAAAGGACGCATCCGACGTCGAAAACCCGCCTGTTGACACCGTGGTCAGCGAATGCACCGTCGCCTCGAAGGCGTCCATGCCAAACGCAAGATAGGACAGGGTACAGATCGCCGTCAGCCCGAGATAGACGTTCAGCACGCCTTTTGAGATATCCATCGTGCGCGGCAGCGCCTTGCCAAAGGTGTCAAACCCCTCCGAGCGGAAAAACTGCATGCCCCCGACCCGCATCACCGGCAGGAACACAAGCGCGACAATCACGATCCCAAGCCCGCCAAGCCATTGCAGAATGCCGCGCCAGAGCAAAAGCCCCTTGGGCAGGTCATCCAGCCCCTCCAATACGGTGGTCCCGGTTGTTGTCAGGCCGGACATCGATTCGAAATAGGCATCGACAAAAGCAAGCTTGGTCTCGCCAAGCATGAAGGGAAGCGCCCCGAACAGCGGCAGCATCGCCCAGACCGCTGTGGTCAGCAAAAACGCTTGCTGCACCGTAAGCCCTTCACCGACCGAGTTCTTGCACGCAAGCGCGACAAGCCCGCCGGTCAGACAGGTAATGATAAGGCTTTCGGCAAAAACCGGCCAATGCTCGCGCCCCTCGGCGATATCCACCAAGAGAGGCAACGCCATGGTAAGCCCCATGGCCATGACCATCAGGCCAACAAGATATCCCACGGGACGCATATCAAACATGACGCGCAGAGTTGGGCTTTGGGCACGGCGCTGTCAAGCAGGATGCGCGCGCACCCCGCATCTGGTCTTAACCGGGCAGGATATCCTCGAACACAAAGGCCGGGATATCCTTGTGCATAAGCCCCATCGCGGCCAGTTCGCTATCGCTCAGGCTGTACATTTCTACTAGGCTGGCAAGGCGTTTGCGGCTTATCATATAGCCATTCATCCCGGCCGCATGTTCGGCCAGAAACAGATCCAGATCGCGCCGCCATGTGACTGGCAGAAATCGGGTGTGCAGGTCTTGGTCGGCCATTCGGAACCCCTTTCGTCGGATCGTGTGACGGATTCCTCCCTGAGGGGAATATAGGGCAGTTCTGTCCGAATTTCTTGCGGGAAGTGAAACGGTCGGTAAAGTGTTGCTGCATTGCAGCATAAAATAACCCCGACGGGATCGACCCGTCGGGGTTAAAGTTCCGGCCTGCCGGGGTCTGTCGGCGTCAGGCGTAAAACAGGTCCTTGAAGACATGATAGGCAATATCGTCGCGGCGGATGCCCATGGCTGCTAGCTCTGCGTCGGATTTTGCTTCCAGCGCTTCGATTCGGTTGCGGCGTGATGTGACCTGGCTGTGACGCTCAAGGCCACGCGCCAAGGCCGCTGTGAATTTTTTCCAGCCGTCGCGCAGGGGCGATGCCGGGATGTTCGTTGTAATGTTCGCCATTGGAAACCTCACTTGCTTTGGTGTTCAGGTTTCCTCCCTGCCTTCAAGTTAGGTCAGCGTCTTTGACGTTACCACCGTCAATTCGGAATGGCCGGGTTGCAACAGATGCATCCCGACCGGTAAGCCCTTATTTTCTTTTGCCTTTCCTCCGCGGTGCGGGCATAGCAGGCGGCGCGGATGGTTTACGCTGGGCCTTGGCCGAGGCAGGAGCCGGGGTTGGCGCCGCAGCTTTGTGAGCAGGCGCGACCGGCGCAGAGGGCGTGGATTTGACCTCTGCTTTGGCCGGGATTTGTGCCACCGCAGGCTTGGTCACCGGCGCCACCTCAGCAGCTTTCACCGCTGGCGCAACCGGCGCAGACGGCGTAACCTTGGATACGGTTTCAGCCGGAGCCTGTGGCGGGGCCGGTTTGGCCGCGTCGGCTTTCACGGCAACCGGCTTTGCTGTGGCTGGCGCTTTGGCGGCCGGGGTCGGTGACGCAACTGCGGCTGTCTTCTCAGGTGCGGGCGTCTTGGCCACAGGCTTTGCCACTGCGGGCTTTTTGGCCACGGGCTTGGCCACTGTGGGCTTGGCGACCGCGGTCTTTGCTGCACCCGGCTTGGCGCTGACAAGCCGTGCAGTGTGCTGCGCCGGTGTCGCTTTCGCCCTGATCCGACCGGCGAACGGCCCGGCCTGCAACGCGGCCTCTCCCAATACCTGCGCCACGCGCAGATTGCTTTCGATCATGTAGCCGGCAAAGCGAAGTCCGGCGGCGGAAAGTTTCAGCGGATAGTCGGGGGCAAGCATATCAGTATCCTTTTGAGCCAGTACAAAAGCGCGTTCCCAGCGTGGCGTGACATTAGCGTAACGCGAGGCACAGCGTCGGTGTCACTGAATTGACCCAACGTCAAATCAAATTACACCCGATACGCGGGAAGCTGCTGAAATTTTACACGCTGTGCCGGGCAAACGGGCAGATCACCACACCCTAGCGCCCGTGAACAAGCGTGTGAAACAATTTGGGGTCAAGACTGTCCGAGGCAAAGGTGTCGCCCTCGGTCAGAACGCTGACCGCATCATGGCTGTGCAGGCTCTCCTGATGGCTTGCGATCACCCGGAAATCACCGATGCGCGGATCGGCCAGCAATTGCTCGCAAAACAGGCGCGCGGCGTCCTCGACAAAGATCGGATTGGCGGCGTTCAACTCGGCAAAGGCCTGTTCATCCTCGCGCTTGACCATGACTTGGGTTTCTGTCGGCACCGCACGGCGGGCCAGCTCGATCAGATCCTCGAACCACAGGCAATCGCCCGCCATCACCTCAACCGAGAGCCGCGCAACCGAGCGCTGCGAATGCGGCGTCGCCAGTTGACCGCGCGCCGAGCGGGCATGTTCCGACAACTCAAGCGAACAGGGGCAGGTCGAGGAATAGACATAATCAAGATGCATGAATTTGCGCCGCAGACCGCCGGTTTCCACCAGCTCCAGCGCGATATCGTAATACTGAAACCCCTCTAGCCCCGAGCGCAAGGAGCGCACCCGCGCCGGATACGACAGCCGCATTTGCAGGCGCGCATCGACACTATCGAGATCGGTGATGTAATCGTTAAGCGCGGCCTCCATCACCTCGAAACTAAAAGTTTTTTCGGCATGCTTGTAAAAGCTGCGCATGATCCGGGACATGTTGATGCCCTTGCGCTCTGCCTCAAGGCTGACGCTGCCGGTCACTGCGGTTTCCAGCGTCAGATCGCCATTGTCACGGGTGTGAAAGCCGATCGGCAGCCGGAAATTGGAAATGCCCACATGTTGAAGATGCTGTTTGGTGCCGCGAATAAGCGAGCTTGGCCCGTTCTGAAGATCGGGCAACGAGGCGCGATAGGCCGCATCAACGCTGAAATCCGTCGGATAGTCGCGCCTCAACACAGGATAGTTTGACACCTGCCCCGTCGGCAAAAGCCGCGCAATCGACGGATCAAGATCGGCCACCTCTTCGGGAGTGGCCGTTTGCGCCCAGACACGCAACACCGCCAGCGCCTGTTTTGCCTCATCGCGGTCCGGCGTTCCATTCATCTCGGATGGGTGCACATTCATCGCAGGGTTTCCTTATCCGTGCTGCCAAGTGTATGACATAGGGCGTAGCTATACAAATTGCCAATTCCGTTAGGATATACGGCAAAAGCGGCAATACGGATCAAACACGCCCCAGATCATGTGGCACGCCCCTAGTCGGCGGCATCCAGAGCGCGGGTGATATCGGCAATCAGGTCTTCGCGATCCTCCAGCCCGACACTCAAGCGCACAAGTCCCGGCGTGATACCAAGGCTCGCCTTCTGATCAGCGGGCAGACGTTGATGCGTGGTGGTGGCGGGATGCGTCGCAATCGACTTGGCATCGCCCAGATTGTTGGAAATCACCACGATCTCAAGCGCATTCAAAAAGCGAAACGCCGCCGCTTGCCCGCCTTTGAGATCAAGCGCCACCACCGTGCCGCCCTTGCCCATGTCTCGCAGCACAAGATCATGCTGGGCGTGGCTCGGATGGCCCGGATAGATTGCGCGCGCCAATGCGTCATGACCTTGCAGGGCGTCTGCAATTGCCAGGGCCGTATCGGCCTGTGCGTTCACCCGAAGATCAATGGTTTCCAGCCCCTTGAGCATGACCCAGGCGGTGAAGGGCGACATCGAGCCGCCGGTATGTTTCATGTAGGGTTCCAGCGTGCCGCGAATAAAATCGCGCGTGCCAAGGACAACCCCGCCAAGGGCCCGCCCCTGCCCGTCGATATGTTTGGTTGCCGAATAGACCACCACATCGACGCCTTGTTCAATCGCATTGGAAAAGACCGGCGTGGCAAAGACATTATCCACAATCACCAGCGCCCCGGCGGCATGGGCGATCTCGGTCACGGCGGCCACGTCGATCACTTCCAGCGTCGGATTCGCGATTGATTCGAAAAACACCGCCTTGGTCTCGGGACGGATCGCTGCCTGCCATTGCGCAAGATCGGTGCCATCAACAAAGGTCACCTCGACGCCGTACCGCGTCAGGATCTCTTCAAGCACATAAAGACAGGACCCGAACAACGCCCGCGCCGAAACCACATGATCGCCCGCGCGCAGGCAAGAGATCAGCGCGCCACTGACCGCCGCCATACCGCTGGCGGTGGCAAAGGCATCTTCGGCCCCTTCAAGCGCCGCAATCCTGTCTTCGAACATGGCGACGGTCGGATTGCCGTAACGGGCATAGATAAACTCATCCGGGCCGGCCTTGATAAAGCGCGCCTCGGCCGCCTCGGCGGTGTCATAGACAAAGCCCTGGGTCAGAAAAATCGCTTCGCTGACCTCGTTATACTGGCTGCGGCGGCTACCGCTGTGCACCATTCTGGTGCGCCGTTTCCAAGTCTCGCTCATGGTCGTCCTCCGGGCGTGTCCGCCCACAAAAAAAGCCCCGACGCGGTCAAGCGAAAGAGGGCTTTCATCCTGACCTCTTTAGCGGTTTGTTTAACGTGGCCCGCAATCCGGTAACAAATCGCCACGGCTATCGGATTACCGCGCACCGCCACAGGCGTCAATACTGGCAAGCAGGTTTCTCGCAGGCGTCACCACGGCCAAGCGCGCTCCCGCTGTTTCTTCTTGGCAAAAATACTCAACTCCAACAGTGCCACTCTCACCTCGGTCGAGGTCTGCAACCCGCAGGCCCCAACCGACGAGGACAGCCCTTGCCTCCGGGTTGAAAACGGTCATTCTGTCCCCGGAGTGAACGCACAGCAGGAGACAGCCATGCCCCCGAAACAGGACCCGATTGATCTATACTTCTGGCCCACGCCAAATGGATGGAAAACCTCTATCGCGCTTGAGGAAATGGCCCTGCCCTACAGGCTTCACCTGATTGATATCGGTGCCGGGGATCAGTTCAAGCCAGAGTTTCTCAAGCTCTCGCCAAACAATCGCATGCCCGCGATCACCGATCCAGAGGGGCCGGATGGCGCACCGATAAGCCTGTTTGAATCCGGGGCGATCCTGCAATATCTCGCGCGCAAAACCGGCCAGTTCTATGGCACCACAGAGCGCGACAGAATTGCCGTGGATCAATGGCTTATGTGGCAAATGGGTGGCGTCGGCCCGATGGCGGGGCAAGCGCATCACTTTCTCAAATACGCCCCGGCGATGGACCCGCCAAATGACCTGCCCTATGCCAAGGACCGTTATCGCAATGAGGTGGCGCGGCTTTACGGCGTGCTCGACCGGCAATTGGCCAAGACCGAATTTGCTGCGGGTGATTTCTTTTCCATCGCCGATATGGCGATCTGGCCCTGGGCCTCGCTCTGGGAAGGCCAGCAACAGACGCTGGAGGATAAACCGCATCTGGCGCGGTGGCTCGATACCGTCGGGGCGCGCGACGGCGTGATCAGGGGCCGCGCGCTTGCCGCCGAGAAACGTCGCAACATTCAGGATAGCCGCAGCGCGCAGAACGTTCTGTTCAAGCGCCCGTAGCGGGGCGGATGGTGTCCTCGTCCGGGGCCTCTGGCGGCAGGACCATAAGCACCATGAACCAATAAAATCCGTGTAGAAACAGCACGAAAATCGGCATGACGGTGATCCAGACACCAAGTGATTCAGTGCAGATCAGGATTTCATTCACCGCGATCACCATCGCCGCCACAAGCGCGTTGACGCGCAACAGGCTGACGGTTTCATAAACCTCTTCGCCATCCGCGTTGGTTGGGGTCACGCGGGTCATGACGTCGCCCTCGCGCATCATGCCCAACACCATGATCACCAGCAAGAACAGCGCAACCGCGCTGATCCCGCGCTGTGTGAACAGGGGATTGTTCAGCCAAAGCTGCACCGCCGAGAGCATCAGAAGAATAACCACCGGCCAGCGCAACAGGCCCGTGCGCCCTGCCGTGGTCTGATGAAGGCTTGCTGCGGCCTGCGGCAGGTTGCGCCAGATCGCATAGGCCTGCGCGACCACGACCGACAGGACAAAGACCTGATCCTGCGGCACAGACATCCGACCAAGTCCAATCCAGAGGATCAGCATGATCACGACTGGCAACAGGTTCTGCGACCGGATCGCCGGGATCGACAAGGTCGCGTTCAAAAGGCGGGAAGAAAAACGATGTACCATGTCACCAGCCCTAGCCGCCAAATGCGGCCAAAGCCCGGCAGAGTTATGGGATTTTCCGGCGCAGCGCCGTTTTTTTTCCGCGCCTCGCTCAGGCCTCGTCTTCATCGGTGGAATGATCGCGAAACAGCCGGGTCTGTGTCATGAAAAACAAGAAGATCGCCGCCGTCAGGCCAAAGGTCTTGAAATACACCCAGATTTCCTCGGTCTGGGTGCGCCAGATCAGTTCGTTCAGCACCGCGAGGCTCAGGAAAAAGAACATCAGGCGGCGCGTCAGGATCATCCAGCCCTGATTGGTCAGGGGCATCATTCCCTCCATCACATATTGCAGGTAAGAGCGCCTCTGCAAAAGGCCCGCGCCCAGAATACCGCCAAACAACAGGTAAATGATCGTCGGTTTCATCTTGAAGAAACTCGGATCGTTGAACCAGACCGACAAGCCGCCAAACACCACGATGATCACCGCCGTGACCGCCTGCATCTTCGAGAGATGCCCTGTGAGCCGCCATAAAACCCCCATGGAAATCAGGAACACCGGGATAAACCCGGCCGTGACCACGACAAACCCCTCATATTCGGTGCCGCCGATGGTAAAGACACGGTCCTTGAGCCAGAGATAGGCCACGAAGAACGCAAGCACGGGCCCCATCTCAAGCGCTGTTTTCACCCATGCGGGCGGTGTTTTATCGGACATTGGACTGTAACAGGCTCCGTTTTGGTTCAAGGATGATCATGGATTTAGCCACCGAATTCAACTATGACCGCGCCGGTCGCGATCAAAGCCATCAGGGCAATACGTCGCGGCCCCACGGTTTCGCGCAGGACAAGCCAGCCGATCAGGGCGGCAAACACCGTCGAGGTCTCGCGCAGCACCGCCGCCTCGCCGACCTTGTCGAGCCGCGTCGCCAGCATGATCGAGCCAAACGACATGAACGCCACAAGCCCGCCCGCAACGCCGCGCAACATCAGCGGGGCAAAGGTTGGCCGCACGGTCATATTGCGCCACCGTGTATAGGCAAAGATTGGCATGGCTATGCCGTCGAGAAAGAAAAACCAGGCCAGAAAGGTAAACGGATTGGCCGTGGCGCGGATGCCGTAGGCGTCATAGGTGGTGTAAAGGGCCACGAAAAGCCCGGTCAACACCGCCAGCCCAAGCGCCAGAGGCATGGTATCGCGGTTCAGCGTCAGCGTGCGCAGATTATAAACCGCCAGACCGTAAATCCCGACCAAGAGCACCCCTATCCCCATCCACTGGATGGTGGTAAAGACCTCGCCAAACAGGAAATAGGCGCCAATCACCGTAAACAGAGGGCCGGTGCCGCGCACAACCGGATAGACCACCGTATAGGCACCCTTGGTATAGGCCAGCCCCTGAAGCAGCTTGTAGAGGGTGTGGATCACCAGCACCCAGCCGAAAATCGGCCACATATGCGGCTCGGGCCAGGGCACGACGAAAAGCGCGAAAGGCGCGGCCATGGCGCAATAGGAAAAGTCGATCACACCACGGCTTAACCAGGGATCATGTCGCCCCTTTTGCAGAGCGCCGAAAATGGCATGCAAAAGCGCCGCCGAGAGCGCCAGCGCCATCGCCAGATGGCGCCCGGCCTCGGTTCCCTCAAGGGAAATAAGCCAGTCGCTCATATTTGGCGCACCTCGAAATGGGGGGCCAGCCCCCCAAACCACAGGGCAAGTTGGGGGGCCAGCCCCCCAAACCCCCCGGGATATTTCCGGCCAAAAGAAACAGCGGTCAGAAGGCCCATCAACGCTCAAGCCCGGTCAGGGCGGCGGCGAAATCTTCGGGGTCGAATGGCGCCAGATCATCAATCTGCTCGCCCACACCGATGGCGTGGATCGGCAGGCCGAACTTATCCGCCAGCGCCACGAGAACACCGCCCCTTGCGGTGCCGTCAAGCTTGGTCATCACGAGGCCCGAGACATCGGCCAGCTTTTGAAAGATTTCCACCTGGCTCAGCGCGTTTTGACCGGTCGTGGCGTCAAGCACCAGAAGGGTGTTATGCGGCGCACTCGGGTCTTTCTTGCGAATGACACGGACGATTTTTGACAGCTCTTCCATCAGATCCGCCCGGTTTTGCAGGCGACCTGCGGTGTCGATCATCAAAAGGTCGGCGCCATCGGCCTCAGCGCGTGTCATCGCGTCAAACGCAAGGCTGGCGGGATCAGACCCTTCGGGCGCGGTCAGCACCGGCACCCCGGCGCGATCGCCCCAGACCTGAAGCTGTTCCACCGCAGCGGCGCGAAAGGTGTCGCCAGCGGCGATCACCACCGATTTGCCCGCCGCCTTGAACTGGCTGGCGAGTTTTCCGATTGTGGTGGTCTTGCCAGAGCCATTGACGCCGACCACAAGCACCACCTGCGGGCGGTTTGGATAAAGCGGCATCGGGCGCGCGACCGGCTCCATGATGCGGGTGATTTCCGCAGCGAGAAGTTGTTTGATTTCAAGGCTGGAGAGCCGCTTGCCCATCCGCCCCTCGGCCATGTTGGCGGTGACGCGCAGGGCGGTGTCGACGCCCATATCGGCGCTGATCAACAGCTCTTCCAGCTGTTCAAGCATATCGTCGTCAAGCGCGCGCCGGGTGACGGCGGGTGTATCGCCACGTCCCAGAAGACGGCCCAAAAGACCAGGGCGCGCCGGGGCGGCCTCGGCCTTGGTCTCGGGGATTTCCAGCGGCGTCGGGGGGGCCGGGGCCTCGGGTGGTGTTTGCGGTAGCTCGGTGGCGCGCTCGACCGGAATTTCGACCGGCGGGGCCTGCGGCACCTCATCGGGGCGCGACGGGATCTCGACCGGCGCCGGATCGGGCACAGGCGGTGGATCAGGCAGGGGTGTCGGCTCCGGGTCCGGCGCGGGCGTGGGGTCTGGCGTATCCGGTTCGGGCGGCTCTTCTACACCGCCTTCTTCGACAATTGCATCCAGACCCTCTTCGAGCTTCGACGAGGATTTGAACAGCCGTTCCTTGAGTTTCGAGAAAAACGCCATGCGCCCTCCGATCCGCTTGTTAAACCTCACCTAATGCGGATCGCAGGGATATGGAAGCCTTGCCGCGCGATCAGATCTCGTCGGGGAAATGCTTGATGGTCAGGCGAATCGGGTTCGGCGCCGCCTGCCCCAGACCACAGATCGACGCATCGGCCATCGCCGTGCACAGTTCCTGCAAGAGCGGTTGATCCCAGGTATCGGCCTGCATCAGCTTGACCGCCTTTTCACAGCCCACCCGACACGGCGTACACTGGCCACAGCTTTCATCCTCAAAGAATCGCAGCATGTTAAGCGCGGCCTGTTTGGCGCTATCGTGATCCGACAGAACCACAACCGCCGCCGAGCCGATAAAGGTGCCATGCGGTTGCAGCGTGTCGAAATCAAGCGGCATGTCATCCATCGAGGCCGGCAAAAGCCCGGAAGACGGGCCACCCGGCTGATAGGCCTTGAGAGTGTGCCCCTCAAGCATGCCCCCCGCCGCCGCGACAATATCGGTGATGGTCGACCCGGCCGGCAAAAGATGCACGCCAGGGTTTTTGACCCGCCCCGACACCGAATAGGATCGCAGGCCCTTGCGCCCGTTCTTTTCCACACCTGACAGAATTTCGCCGCCCTCGCGCAGCACGCGGGTGACCCAATAGAGCGTCTCGACGTTGTTCACGAGCGTGGGGCGGTTAAAAATGCCGACCTGCGCCACAAAGGGCGGGCGATGGCGCGGCAGACCGCGTTTGCCTTCGATGGATTCGATCATCGCGGATTCTTCGCCGCAGATATAAGCGCCCGCACCGCGCCGCAGCTCGATATAGCCCGGTGCGACTTTAGAGTCGTCTTCCAAAGCCTTGATTTCACGCTTTAAAATCTCGATCACGGCGGGATATTCATCACGCATGTAGATAAAACACCGCTCCGCCTCGACCGCCCAGGCCGCAACCAACATTCCTTCAAGAAAAACATGCGGATAGCGTTCGAGATGAAAGCGATCTTTAAAGGTTCCCGGCTCGCCCTCGTCACCATTCACGGCCAGATATCGCGGGCCCGGTTCGGCACGCACGAACCCCCATTTGCGCCCCGACGGGAAACCCGCGCCGCCAAGACCGCGCAGGCCCGAAGCCAGCAGGGTGTCCTGCACGGTTTCAAAATCGCCTGCCTCGCGCAACTCGGCCAATTTGGCGTAGCCGCCGGTTGAACAATAGTCTGCAAACCCCTGATATGGCGGGAGATGTGCATGGATCTCACCCGCTGCGATCGCCGCCTCTACCTTTTCGGGCGTGGCATGGTCGATATGGTGATGGCCAAGCTCCAGCACCGGGGCCGTATCACAGCGCCCCATGCAAGGCGCGCGCAAGACCCGCACCTCGGAGGCATCAAGCCCATCCTCAAGCGCGCGTTTCAAGGCCTGCGCGCCGGCAAGCTCGCAGGACAGCGAATCACACACCCGGATGGTCAGCGCGGGGGGCGGGGTTTCGCCTTCTTTCACCACATCGAAATGCGCGTAAAAGCTGGCAACTTCATAAACCTCGGCCATCGAAATACGAAGCTCTTCGGCCAAAGCCCGCAGATGCGCCGCCGACAGATGACCGTATTCATCCTGAATAAGGTGCAGATATTCGATCAGCAAATCCCGGCGATGCGGCCCCTCGCCGAGAAGCGCACGCACCTCTGACCACGGCTGATCCTCCAGCTGGCGGCCCTTGGGCGTGTGCCGCCCCTTGCCCTTGCCCGATTTCCAGACGCCCTTGCGCTCATCCAGTGCCATGCGATGTTCCTCAATTGTAGGTGTGCCAAGGAATACGGCCTGCCGCCTGCCCCTGCGAGATCAAAAGCGACATTCGCGCCCCCGGATGCGTTGACGCCGTGCAAAATCCGCCCAATCGCACGCATTTCCCCGCCTTCGCCCCGGACATGCCCTATGTCCGCCCAAGATGTCGGGCTATTGTGACGGCTATGATGCAGATTTCAACCGGGCCAAACGCATGATCCCCTTTGCCATTGCCACCAGCCTGCCGATGATCCTGATCGCGCTTGCCGCCGTCTCGGGCGGTGTCTGGGCCGGGCTGGCGGTGGGATATGTCACGGTTTTGATCTTTTTCATGGATCGCCTGATGGCCACGCCGATGAAAAATGCCGAGCCCGAAGCCGAATTTCCCGCCGCAACGCCGCTTTTGATCGGGCTGGGGCTGGCGCATTTCGGGCTGTTGGCTCTGGCCCTTTGGGCGGTGGCCGGGGAAAGCGGCCTGACCCTCGCAGAGCGGGCATTGGTGGCCATTTCCAGTGCATTGGTGATGGGGCAAATCTCGCATCCGGTGGCACATGAATTGATCCACCGCCCCGCGCGCGGTCTGCGACTGATGGGAAAGCTGATCTATAGCTCGATCCTGTTTGGCCATCACGCAAGCGCCCATCTGACCGTGCATCATGTCCATGTGGCCAGCCGCAGCGATCCCAGCAGCGCGCGCCCCGGTGAGGGGCTTTATCGTTATATCACAAGGGCATGGCCCGGTGCGTTTCGCGCCGGCTTGCGCGCCGAAAGCCGTCTTCGTTCCGGCGCCAACAAGGCGGTCTGGAGCCACCCTTATGCGTTATATCTTGGCGGCGCCGCGCTTGTGCTGGCGGCAAGTGCCGTGGTCTTTGGCCTGCGCGGGGTGGCGACGCTGGCGTTTATCGCAGGCTATGCGCAACTCCAGATTCTGATGTCGGATTATGTCCAGCATTACGGGCTGCGCCGTGCCACGCGCGCCGATGGGCGCCCGGAACCCGTTGGCCCGCAGCATTCGTGGAATGCCCCGCATCGGGCCTCATCCGCGATGACGCTGAACGCGCCGCGCCATTCGGATCATCATGTCACCCCAACGCGCGCTTATCCCGCGCTGCAACTCAAAGCCGAAACCATGCCGATGCTGCCCCATTCCCTTCCGGTGATGGCTGTGCTGGCGCTTGTGCCGCCGCTGTGGCGCCGAATCATGGATCCACGCGCGGCGCACTGGCGCGACCAAGATACATCTGGCGAGACGGCCCGCGATCTGGCAGTCTGAGCCGATGCGAGCCATGTTTTTGACCCTCTCCCTGATCACCCTCACCGCCCCGGCAACGGCACAAATGAGCGGCACCGAATTTGACGCCTATACCCGTGGGCATACGTTTTATTACGGCGCGGGCGGTGCCCCCTATGGCGGCGAGGAATACCTCGACAATCGGCGGGTGCGTTGGTCGTTTCTGGATGGCAAATGCCAGGATGGGCAGTGGTACGAAGAGGATGGAATGATCTGTTTCATCTATGAAAACCGCCCCGAACCGCAATGCTGGAGCTTTGAGCGCTCGGCAGATGGGCTTGTGGCGCGCTTTGGCGGGCCGCGCGCGATGGCCGAGCTTTACGAGGTGGAGAAATCAGAAGAACCACTGATGTGTCTGGGGCCGGAGATCGGGGTTTGAGTTTTCATTCATCAACCTGAAATCGGAATGTATTCAGGTAAAATTGCAATTTCCTTGATTATATCGAACATTTGCCACCGCCCTCGCCTTGAGAGCAGGACGCCTCCGGCGGGAGTATTATTGGAAAGATGAAAGTCTGATTTCAGAAAAGACTGCCTTGATTGGAAGGCGGTTTTTTGGGCTTTGACGCGGGGCGCACCGGCGTTGCAGGCGTGCCCACCGGCGAAAGCGGCAGGCGCCCATCGGCGAATTCGATCTCAAGCGCGGCGGCCTTGGCGGCGGTGACCTTGGTGGTCAGCACCTTGCCATCCCCGTCACGCACAACCGCATAGCCGCGTTTGAGGGTGGCGGTGTAGCCAAGCGTTTCGCGCAACCGGTCCATTGCGTCTATTTTACCGCGCCAATTGGTGGTCTGGCGTGTAGCGGCCTCGCCAAACCGGGTGGTCAGGCGCGCAAGATCGCGTTTCTTGAGGTCGATATCACGCGACAGGGCATGGATATTGAGCCGCGCGGCGGTGCCGTCAAGACGGCGACGATCACTATCGACGGCGCGGCGCAACAGGCCGGGGCGCAAGGCCCCCGCGGTTTCAGAAAGCTTGACGCGGCGGGTCTGGACCGAGCGGATAAGCGCGGCCGGAAGCCGGTCAGACCAGGTATCAAACCGCTGGCGCGCCGTATCAAGCAGCGTATCAGCGCGCGGCAAGGCCCGCGAGAGATCGCGAAGCCGCTGGCCGCGTGTCGCCAGCCCCGCGCTTAGCGCATGGGTCAATCGCGCGTCCTGAGCATCGAGCCAGGCCATCAGATCAAGACGCACCGGCACCGCCAATTCCGCCGCAGCCGTCGGCGTCGGCGCGCGCTTGTCAGAGGCAAAGTCGATCAACGTGGTGTCGGTTTCATGGCCCACCGCCGAAATCAGCGGAATATCCGAACCCGCAGCCGCGCGCACGACGATTTCCTCGTTGAAGCCCCAAAGGTCTTCTACCGATCCACCGCCGCGCGCAACGATCAACAGATCCGGGCGCGGCAGCGGCCCGCCGGGGGTGAGGGCGTTGAACCCGGCAATGGCGCGCGCCACCTCGGCGGCGCATTTCTCGCCCTGCACGGCAACCGGCCAGATCAGCACCTTTCGCGGAAAGCGGTCGCGCAGACGATGCAGGATATCGCGGATCACCGCCCCCGAGGGCGAGGTGATAACACCAATGATTTCAGGTAGGTAGGGGATAGACTTTTTAAGGTCGGGCGCGAACAGCCCCTCGCCCGCCAGCAGCGCCTTGCGCTTTTCCAACATCGCCATGAGCGCGCCCATGCCGGCCGGCTTGAGGTCTTCGATCACGATCTGATAGCGCGATTGGCCGGGGAATGTGGTGAGGCGCCCTGTGGCCACCACCTCCATCCCCTCTTCGGGCTGCACGGCAAGGCGGCCGGCGACGCCTTTCCAGATGATGCCGGCAAGCACCGCGCGATCATCCTTGAGATCAAGATAGATATGGCCCGAACGCGGGCGCGAGATACGGCCCAATTCGCCACGCACGCGGACGCGGGCAAATTCGCCCTCGATCATCCGCTTTATCGCACCGGAGAGGTCAGAGACCGAAAATTCAGGGGCGTTTTCGCCGGGGGTGGGATCGTCGATCAGATCGGACATGTCTGCTGCCTTGTGTCTGGCTTTGCGCCACCTTAGAACGCGGGGCAAGCGAGGCCAAGCAGGAGTTATGCGCCATGAATATTCTGATCCTCGGGTCCGGCGGGCGCGAACACAGCATCGCCTGGGCGGTGATGCAAAACCCGAAATGCGACAAGCTTATCGTGGCGCCGGGTAATGCCGGAATCGCGGTTATTGCCGAATGCGCAAGTCTGGATATCCTTGATGGTGCAGCCGTAATCGGGTTTTGCGAAGCCGAAGCAATTGATTTCGTGATCATCGGCCCCGAGGCGCCATTGGCCGCCGGGGTGGCGGATCGGCTGCGAGAGGCCGGGTTTCTGGTTTTTGGCCCCGGCGCCGAGGCGGCAAAGCTTGAGGCCAGCAAGAGTTTTACCAAGGCGATCTGTGATGCGGCGGGCGCGCCGACGGCTGGCTATGGCCATTTCACCGAGGCCGAGGCCGCGAAGGCCTATGTTCATGCCCAGGGTGCGCCGATCGTGGTCAAGGCAGACGGGCTTGCGGCGGGCAAGGGCGTGATCGTCGCCGAAACCGTCGATCAGGCGCTCGCGGCGGTGGACGACATGTTTGGCGGCGACTTTGGCAGCGCCGGCGCCGAGGTGGTGATCGAAGAGTTCATGGAGGGCGAAGAGGCGTCATTCTTTGTGCTCTGTGACGGCGAGACCGCCCTGCCCATCGGCACGGCGCAGGATCACAAGCGCGTCGGCGAAGGCGACACCGGCCCCAATACCGGCGGCATGGGTGCCTATTCGCCCGCTCCGGTGATGAGCGCGGCGGTGACGCAAAAGGCGCTGGACGAGATCGTGCGCCCGTGTCTTGCCGAAATGGCGCGGCGCGGTACGCCGTTTCAAGGGGTATTGTTCGTCGGCCTGATGATCAAGGACGGCCAGCCGCGGCTCGTGGAATATAACGTGCGCTTTGGCGATCCCGAATGTCAGGTTCTGATGATGCGGCTTGGCGCGCAGGTGTTTGACCTGCTTCAGGCCGCCGCCGAGGGGCGTCTGGCAGAGATGTCGGTCAATTGGGCCGATGATCATGCCGTGACGGTTGTGATGGCCGCCAATGGCTATCCTGGCGCTTATGAAAAGGGAAGTGTGATCAAAGGCTTGAATGAGTGCCCCGAAGACAGCTTTCATATGGTTTTTCATGCGGGCACAGGCCGGGCCGAGGGGCAATATATTGCCGCGGGCGGGCGGGTTCTGGCCGCAACCGCGCGCGGCGCCACCTTGCAGGAGGCGCACGACCGGGCCTATGTGATGGTAGACCGGATTGACTGGCCGCAAGGGTTTTGTCGGCGCGATATCGGTTGGCGCGCGCTTTGAGGCGTTTGATGTCGAATGGCTTGCGCCATCCGACCGATGCGAGGGGCGCTGCCCCTCGCGCTCCCCGGAGTATTTTGGCCAAGAAGAAGATCAGGCGATGGCCATCGAGCGTCTGAGCGCCGCCGGGCAGGTATAACTTTATCGGCGGTGACGCGCGGGCATGGTTGGAGATTACACACCTGTCCCAAGCTCAACGACCGGAAGACGGTTGATCACGATCTCGACGTCATTGACCGTGCTGAAGCCGTCTTCGGGCTGATTGAACGCGGCAGTCACGCTGCCCAGGAAAATGCGGGCGACCTCCGCGCTTGGTGCCAGAAACTCGGGTGGCCTTATGAAGACCCCATCCGGCGGGCCATCTGCCGCCAGATAAGTCGAATCGTCGCCGATTATGCTGTAGGATGTCATCGGTCCGCCCTCAAATTCGGGCGGGGTGTACACTACCTGCAGGTACTCGGCGCTGCTGCCGTCCGCGCCCGAGGACGATCCGCTAAACGTCGTGCTGTCGAAGATGTCGAACGTGCCTTCGAGCGTCGGATCGACATTCAGCACCACGCGGGTGATATCGGCCAGCGGGTTTGCCTCTTGCAGCGCAAGGTTGAGGTTTGACGTCGAAAAATCGGCCGGATCGTCGGCACCGATATTGAACACGAGATCCGTGCCGTCGCGCAGCGGCTCGAGCGGCTCGTCGCTGGCAGGTTCTTCGTCCACGATGCCGATCTGAATATCTTCGGCCTGCGACGGGTCCAGCCCATGCACGAGGAACTGAAACGTCTCTGGATCCGCCTCGGCATCCTCCAGTTGCAGCGCGATGGACAAGAGCGACGCCTCCTCGCCCTCAAGTGGCTCTACCGTGACGTCAAAACCGCTGACCGGTTCGGGCTCACGCTGCCCGACTTGCGCGCGAACGATTTCGATGCGGTCCTGTGCCGGATCAAAATCATGAAGCTCCGCGATGATCCTGCTGGGGGCCTCATTATCCACGACCTGGATCAGATCCTCGCCCTCGCCCAGGGTCACGTCGATATCGTCGCCAAGGCCAAACGGCCTGTCGAAGCTGACCGTGTCATTTCCCTCTCCGGCATCAATGACAGCCTGGGTGTTCACGTTCACGATAAGATCCTCGCCCGTGCCGCCCAACGCCACGGGAAAGGCATCTTCCCCCAATACGTCAGAGCCAAGCGAGAAAAACATGGAAATCGTGTCATTGCCCTCGCCACCGGCGGCGGTGCCACCGTTGAGGTACATGCGATCATCGCCCGCGCCGCCATCTGCGAAATTGTCCAAAGGCACGAAGCCGCCTGCTTCGGGATCGAATTCCCGGTCGTATTCCACCCCGATCGCATCGTCGCCGGATGTGTCCGTAAGATCGTCGAGTTCGTTCCACATGGCCAAGACGCCGCCAACGCTGGTGTCGCTCACGTCACCGCCGTCGCCGACTTGTTCGCCGGTCGGATCCTCTTCATCGGATGGGGGAACGGGGTCGTTATTATCGTCGAAGATGAACGACGCACTCAACAGACCCATAGCCGCCAACATCAAGGCCAACATACCGAAAATCACCTCTTACCCATTTACCAACGCAGGCAACCACACCCAAAAGGATATGTCAATTCAGCTACCGGTACACCGGATCAGCCGCAGATCATCGCCCACCCGAAACCGGGTGCCGATATGCGGCGCGACGGCGGATTTCACAAGGTCACCCTGACGCAAGCTGTAGATCGCCAGATGCGCCCCGACCGCCCCGCATCATGTCAGATTTGTTTTTCGGGCATCGTCACGATCAACCCATCAAGCGCATCGGTCACCTTGATCTGGCAGGTCAGACGCGAACGCTCTGGACTGGGCTCATAGGCAAAATCGAGCATGTCGTCTTCCATGTCTTCCTTGGCGGGCAATTTATCAACCCATGCCGGATCAACATAAACATGACAGGTCGAGCAGGCACAGGCCCCGCCGCAATCGGCCTCGATGCCGGGGATATTGTTGTCGCGCGCGCCTTCCATCACGGTCAGGCCGTTGGCGACCTCGACCACATGTTCGGTGCCGTTATGCTCGATATAGGTGATTTTGGCCATGGCTCGGCGTCTCCCTTGACTTTGGTTCGACTGTTTTCCTAGCCAAGCCATCAAGGGCAGGCCAGCCCCATTTGCGACCAAAGATGAAAAGAGTTGCGACAAATCATACACGTTCTTCGTTTGTTTCGCCTTAGATATCCCCTCTGTCCCACCCGCATGCTTCGCACCGGCCAGCCGGAGCGTGGATCACGGTGGCCGGAGTGACGGAAAAACCTGCGACCGGTTTCGCCCCGCGATAATTGCCAGGCGTCTCTTGCGAAGAATCGCCCGGTTCAAACCGCGATCCGATGCGATGCATCTGGTCGTGGCCGAGGAAATCTCACCCTTGCTGTTGCCTGACAGCGCACTTTCGCAGGTGCAAGAAACCGGCTAACCTATCAGAAAAACAGCGCCAGACTGCTGCTCAAAGAGGCCCGAGCCGATGAAACGCCCGCCCTTCGCCCTGCTGACCCTGATGATGCTTGGCCTTGCCGCTTGCCAAACCACCCTGCCCACCACCGGCGTGGGCGAGCCTGATCTGGTGACCCGCCTTGAAGCGGCTCCCCCCGGTGCCGCACCCGGCACCTGCTGGGGCAAGCACGTAAGCCCGGCGGTGATCGAAACCGTGACCGAACAGATCATCCTGAAACCCGCAGAGATCACCAGCGATGGTCAGGTCCTCCAGCCCGCCATTTATAAAACCGAAACCCGTCAGGCGATTGTGGAAGAGCGCCGCGTCACATGGTTCGAAACCCCCTGCGCCGCCGATCAAACCCCGGATTTCGTCGGCTCTGTTCAGCGCGCCCTTGCCGCGCGCGACCTTTATCGCGGCCCGGCACATGGCGAGATGGATGCCCGCACCCGCGCCGCCATTCGCCGCTTTCAGGCCCCCGAGGGGCTGGATTCAGGTATCCTATCGCTGGCTGCCGCGCGCAAGCTGGGGTTGATCTCGGTCGAACCCAACACCTAAATCATACCGGCGCCCTCATTCTTCTGGCTTTAAATATCCCGGGGGGAGACGCCCAACGGGCGGCGGGGGGCAGCGCCCCCCAAACCTCCCCGCCATCACGCGACACCGTCGTCCACAAGGCGCTGCGCCAAGGCGCCATAAGCCTCTGCCATCACGCCATCGCCACAGGCCACCGGCACACCGGCATCGCCCGCAAGCCGGGTCTCAAGATCAATCGGCAAGGCCGCCAACAACGGCAGACCAATCCGGGATGCTTCGTCGCGCACACCGCCATGGCCGAAAATATGCGCCTCGTGGCCGCAATCAGGACAATGAAACACCGACATATTCTCAACCAAACCATGGATCGGCGTCTCAAGCGTCTGAAACATGTCGATCGCCTTGCGCGCATCCAAAAGCGCCACGTCCTGCGGTGTGGACACGACAATGGCCCCGTCCGGGCGCGCCCGCTGGCACAGGGTCAGCTGTACATCGCCCGTCCCCGGCGGCAAATCAACGATCAGCACGTCAAGCGTGCCCCATGTGACCTGTGACATCATTTGTTGCAGCGCCCCCATAAGCATGGGGCCGCGCCAGACAACCGCCTTGTCCGGATCAAGCATCAGGCCGATCGACATCAGCTTGACCCCATGCGCGACAAGTGGCGCCATGCTTTGACCATCCACGCTCACCGGGCGCGCGCTCACCCCCATCATACGCGGCAGGCTCGGGCCGTGAATATCGGCGTCCAACACCCCGACGCGCCGCCCCTTGCGGGCCAGCGCCACCGCAAGATTCGAGGCGACGGTGGATTTCCCGACCCCGCCCTTGCCCGAGGCCACCGCAAGAATCGAGGCAACGCCCTCGGGCCTGATCGAGCTGGTGCCGCCCTTGGGATGGCCGCCAACCTTGAGGCTTGGCGCCGCCGGGGCCGCATGCGCGGTCAGCGCCACGCTGGCGTGGCTTACCCCCGGAAGGGACAGCGCCGCACGCTCGGCGGCGGCGCGCAGGGGTTCCATCATCCGCGCCATCTCGGGGTTTGGGGCCTCGATCACGAATCGCACCTCAGAGCCGGTGATGCTCAGCGCGCGCACCATGTCGCGCGAGATCAAGGTGCCACCATCCGGCAATTCAAGCAGCGCAAGCCGGGCTTCTATATCCGCGCGGGTTATCGACATGATCATTCCTTTCGCAACAGCGCCTCAATAGGTGGCAGTTTCTGCTCTAAGCGCAAGGCCTGCTCGAACTGCCTTGAAAATCCAGGAATTGCTTAACGTTAGGTCAGCTTTCCTTATGCATTTGCTGCATAGCAGCATTGCCAAACTCGGGTATTGTGCATCCGCAGCAAAAGCGTATCTTAAACTCAACAAAGGCGAAAAAGAACATCGCCGAACGCGAACAACCCTGAATACGCAAGGAGCCGAAGATGGCAATTGCAGTCGACACACGCCGCGCCACAGCGCACCACCTGAGCGAAGACCTGAGCGTCGCCGTTTATGCTGCAGTGCAGCGCGTCGTAAACTACCGCGCCTACCGTCGCACGATCCGTGAACTGTCAGAGTTGAGCAGCTATGACTTGGCTGATCTTGGCCTGCACCGCAGCGAGATCCGCCGGGTCGCACACGAATCAGTTTACGGCACGCGTCCGTAACACAGAGATCGGATGTCCTTCTCCTCCTCCCTGGGACATCTGAAACGGTCAATGGCTTCTTTCCTCCTCCCTGAGGCCTGAGACCGGACAATTGGGGCAAACTGCCCCCACCGATTGCCAACGACCCTCTCCTCCTCCCTGGGTCGGACGCAGATAGAACGGCGGCGCCTCTCCTCCTCCCTGGCGTCGCCGTTTTTTCGTTTCCTGGACATTTCAATGCAGCAAGCGCGCCCGGCCTCGCCGCGGCCTGTGCAATTGCGCGCCCCGGCAGGCCTGTTCCAGATAGCTGACGAAGGCCTGCGCCGCCGCGCTTTCGGCGGCAATGGCCGCCGGATCGGCAAGCGCCGCACGCGCCACACCAGGCGTTACCGGGCCCGCCACGGACATCGCCCATTCAAGAAAACCCCGGCGTGCGTGATCAAACGCCTGGGCGCCAGTTGAATTGTTTTGCTCCAACCCGTCGAGAATTTGGTTCAGGCACATCTTAAGACTACTCCCCGGCCACCCCCCGGGCCGGATGGGGCAGGGATTGGACCGGGACAGGGCGTGTCGGCACCCGCCCGCACCGCCCCCCGCGGTTTGACGTTGCACCAAGGCTGGTTTCCGGACTTGGGGGATGGACCAGATTATCCGACCCTGCGTTTTGACACCTTCCCAGACCCAATTCCGGCCCAGTGGTCTTTCGTCAAAGCGCCCTCCCTTACCGTTGCGGGGGCAGCGCCGGAGTTGCACCGGCTTCCCAATTCTCCGCCAAAAGCGGCACCAAGGTAATGTGAACCTAACACCTGGTCCAGGCATCGCCATGCGCAAAACCGAAGCGGTCAGGACGAAAACCGTCAGCCTGGCGATTCGACGCAAGTGTGAAGATGAGTATTTATGGAAAGATGAAAGTGGGAATTGCGGGCTTGCCCCGGAAGATTTGCAAATCTACTCTGGGCCGAAGCTAATTTGCAAAGCCGAAGGCGGGACCAACATGGCCACACAGAAACTTTATGCCGGAGCCAAGCTACGCGAGACCCGGCAGCGGCTTGGCCTGACACAAAAGGATTTTGCCGCTAAACTGGGCGTATCCCTGCCTTATCTCAATCAGATGGAGAACAACAACCGCCCCGTAAGCACGACAGTGGTTCTGGCGCTGGCGCAGGAATTTGGTTTTGATGTCACAGAGTTATCGACCGGCGACGCCGAGCGGATGGTGAGCGACATGCGCGAGGCGCTTGCCGACCCGGTGTTTGGCGACGACCCGCCGCCGCTGGCCGATCTACGGCTGACGGCCTCGAATGCGCCGGCCCTGGCACGGGCCTTTCTGGAGTTGCACAGCGCCTATCGCCAGACCCATGAGCGTCTTGCCTCGCTTGATGAGGCCCTGGGGCGCGAGGATGCGCGCAGCCAATCAAGCCCCTGGGATGAGGTGCGCGATTTCTTTCATTACTGCGACAACTATATCGACGCGGTCGATCATGCCGCCGAGCGCTTTGCCACCGGTAGTGGCAGCACCCTGTCGGCCTATGATCTCGCGGTCGAGCGGATGGCGGCGATGGGACTTACCTTGGCGCAGGACGACGTTGGCAAGCTGCGCCATTTTGACCGCAAGGCCGGGGTCTTGTACCTTTCGTCACGCGCCGCGCCCGAAACCCGGCGGTTTCAGCTTTTGTTGCAACTGGCGCTGTTGACCCAGGATGCGCTTTTGGAGGCGACGCTTGATTTTGCGCGGTTTCAGTCCGACGCCGCCCGCGCCATCGCCAAGATCGGCCTTGCCAATTATTTTGCCGGCGCCGCGATGATGCCCTATGGGCCGTTCCTTGCGGCGGCTCAGGAAACCCGGCATGATCTTGAGGTGCTTGCCAACCGCTTTGGGGCCTCGATCGAACAGGTGTGTCACCGCCTTTCAACGCTTCAGCGGCCCGGCGCCAAGGGTATTCCGTTCTTTTTCGTGCGTGTCGATCAGGCTGGTACGATCACCAAGCGGCATTCGGCGACGCGGCTTCAATTCGCCCGCTTTGGCGGCGCCTGTCCGCTCTGGAATGTGCATCGCGCCTTTGAAACGCCGGGGCGCTTTCTGCGACAGCTTGCCGAAACCCCGGACGGCGTGCGCTATATCAGCCTTGCGCGGGACGTGAGCAAGCCGGGCGGCAGTTTCGGCGCGCCGGTGCGCCGCTTTGCCATTGCACTGGGGTGCGAGGTGAAGCATGCCGGCGATCTGGTCTATGCTGATGATCTTGACGTGAGCAAC
This sequence comes from Roseovarius lutimaris, assembly GCF_900115165.1. Classification (GTDB taxonomy): domain Bacteria; phylum Pseudomonadota; class Alphaproteobacteria; order Rhodobacterales; family Rhodobacteraceae; genus Roseovarius; species Roseovarius lutimaris. Next base: position 56,530 of record NZ_FOVP01000013.1, read on the forward strand.
GCCCGCGCGTTCGAGCCGATTGGCATTTCCTGTCGGATTTGCGAGCGTGCCGAGTGTCATCAGCGCTCGGTTCCACCGCTTGAACGGCGCCTACAGGTTAGCCCGGACGAGCGCGGCGTTCTGCCCTATAGCGTGGGTTAACCGACCGAAGCTTGCAGGTCGAAAATCGGCAAGAGGATCGCCAGAACGATCACCAGAACCATGCCGCCCACCACCATCATCAACAGCGGATCCATCAGGGCCGAGACGCGCTTGCGCTCATTCGTGAGCCAGGTTTCGACCAGCACGGCCGAGCGTTCGGTCATCCGCGCAAGGCGCGCCGATTTTTCGCCTGCGTCGATCAGTTGACGGCAAACCGGCGGAATGAGCGACATGCGCGTCAGGCCCTGGCTAAGGCTTTCGCCCGAGCGCACGGCCTCGGCAAGATCAAGCGCCTCATTGCGAAAGCGGCTGATCACAAGCACGTCGCTGGCCGATGTGACGGCATCGACCACGGTCTGACGGCTGGCAATCACAAGCGCCAGCGTGCGCAGATATTGCGCCGCCGCCGAGAGCCGCAGCAGGCGCCCGATCACCGGCAGTTTCAGCGCAAATTCATGCCATGCATCGCGAATACGCGGCACCCGCAGGGCGGCAATGATCCCGAAGATCAAGGCAACAAGGCCAATCGCCAGACCGATCCAATAGGCCTGAATCCAGTCGCTGATTGCCATGATCACCTGTGTCAACTGCGGCAATTCACGCCCCGAAACCTCAAACATCGCGGCAATCTCGGGGGCGACATTGACCATCAATATGCCGCAGACCAGCAGCGATACAGCGGCCACAAAAGCCGGGTAGATCAGTGCCGTCGCAAGCTGTGCCCGGTCGGTGCCGACACTTTCAAGGTAATCAGCGAGCCCCTCGAACACCGCCGCCACATCACCCGAAACCTCGCCTGCGCGCACCGCGGCCACGTAAAACCGCGGGAACCCGGCATTGGTCATTTCTAGCGCAACCGACAATGGCTGGCCATCCAGAAGGGCCGCCTTGGCCTCGGCGGCGGCACCTTCAATCGCGGGCGAGGTGCCCGAGCTGCGCACTGTTTCAAGCGCCACTTCGGCGGAAAGGTCAGAGGATAAAAGCACCGCCATCTGGCGGGTAAAGACCGCGCGCATATCGGCATTCAATCTGGTGCGCCGCCCCCGCGTCCGGGTCAGCCCGCCGCCCTGACGCTTGGCATTGATATGCTCGGCAAATAGCCCCTGCCCGCGCAGAATGTCGGCGGCCTGGGCCTCGCTTTCGGCGACAAGCGTGCCTTTTTTGCGCCGCCCTTCGGCGTTGAACGCAATGTAGCTGAACGCCCTCACAGCGCGTCGCCCACCACGCGCAGCGCCTCGGCAAGGCTGGTTTTACCGGCGGCGACCTGATGGAGCGACTGGCCAAAGAGGGTCTGATCGGGCGCAAGCGCCACGTCTTTCATCTCAAGCTCGGAGGCGCCCTTGTCGATGGCGGCGCGCAGGGCTTCGCTAACCTCAAGGATCTCGAACACCCCGACCCGCCCGGCATAGCCAGTGGTGTTACAGGCCGCGCACCCCACCGGATGATAAAGTTGATCCGGCACCGCAAGCTTGGCGGCGCGAAAATGCCGGGCCTCGTCAGGGGTCGGCGCAGCGGCGCGGCGGCATGTTTTGCAAAGCTGGCGCAACAGGCGTTGCGCGATCACCCCGCGCAGCGTGGCGGCAATCAGAAAATCGTCGAGCCCCAGATCGCGCAACCGCACAACCGCCCCGACCGAGCCATTGGCGTGCAACGAGGAAAACACAAGATGCCCGGTCAAGGACGCCTGCGCGGCAACGCTTGCGGTTTCCTGATCGCGGATTTCGCCGACAAGGATGATATCGGGATCCTGACGCAGAGCGGCGCGCAATCCGGCGGCAAAGGTCATGCCGATCTCGGCGTTGATCTGGCTTTGCGAGATGCCGGGAAGGTCATATTCGATCGGGTCTTCGGCGGTCAGAATGTTGCGGATTTCGTCATTGGCGAGTTGTAGCAAGGAATAAAGCGTCGTGGTTTTGCCCGATCCGGTTGGCCCGGTGGCAAGGATAATACCGTTGGGCCGCCCCGCCATGCGGTCAAGGACGCTTACCTGATCGGCGCGCAGGCCAAGCTGTTCCAATGGCATAAGCCCGGCCGAGCGATCCAGCACCCGCATCACCACCCGCTCACCGTAATTACCCGGCAGGGTCGAGACCCGCACATCAATCGCACGCCCGCCAAGGCGCAGCGCGATATGGCCGTCCTGTGGCAGGCGGGTTTCGGAAATATCGAGGCCCGCCATGACCTTGAGGCGCGAGACAACGCGGCGCACCGGCACGTCCTGTCGATCCAGAACCGATTGCAGCATGCCATCGACGCGCATGCGCGCACGCAGCCCGCCCTCGTTGGGTTCAACATGAAGATCCGACGCCCCGGCCCGCACCGCGCGGCGCAAAAGCTGGTTCACCAGTTGGATCACCGGGGCCTCTTCGCCGTCTTCCAAAAGGTCGCGCGGCCCCCGGCCATTGGCGTTTTCTTCGAGGTCAAAGCTGAACGCGTCCTCGACGTCATCGCCGCCGCTACCGCCCTGATAAAGCGCTGCCAACTGGGCCTCGAAGGCGTCAATGCCAAGGGTTTCGATCTTCAGAGGCATGTCGGCGCGACGCCGCGCCTCGCGCAGCCCAAGCGCGCTTGCTTCCGGTCCCGCCAGCAATCTGTCGCCCTCGACCAGAACCTGTTGATCGCGGGCAAGCGTGAAGGGCAAAAGCGGCGGCGCCATGATTATCTGTCCACGAATTGCAACCGCGACGGCAGCGGCGGAAAGCGTCGGCTCTGCGCGCCCTTGTCAATATAGCCGGCATCAAACGGTTGGTTCAGATTGGCTCCGTCAAACGGAAAACTTGAATCCGGCACTTGCGGATAGGTGCCATCATCGGGCGGCGCAATCGCTGCGCTGGCGCGCTTGGCCTCGCGGGCAAGACGGCGCGTCAGCTCGCGCGCCTCGGCATCGGTGCTCAGAATGCGCGGCCGCATCATCACTAGCAGAACCCGTTGATTTTGCGAGGTGCTGCGCCCCTTGAACAGACGCCCAAGCAGCGGCAGTTCACTAAGCCCCGGCACCCGCTGATTGACTGATCCGTTGCCGTCTTCCATCAAGCCGCCAAGCATGATCACATGCCCGTCGCGCACCAGAACATTGGTCGTCAATTCCCGTTTCGATGTGATCTCGCCGCCTGCCGCCGAGGCAGAGCTGGTCAGGTTCGACACCTCTTGATTGATCGCCAGACGCACGGTTTTATCGCGGGTGATCTGGGGCGTCACTTTGAGGGTCAGGCCAACATCCTGACGCTCGATGGTCTGGAACGGCTGGGTTGGCACGGCACTGTCGCCGACGGTGGAAAAGCTGCCGGTGACGAAGGGCACGTTCTGCGCCACGACGATTTCGGCCTCGCGGTTGTTCAGGGTCAGGATCGAGGGCGTCGACAAGAGCTTGGTCGAGCTTTTGCTGGCAAGCGCCGCAAGAAAGCCGCCAAAGCCGCCTTTGTCAAACGCCGCGATCGTGCCGCCGGTGCCGCCCCCCGTCGGATTGCCCCCCGCAAGAACGGTGCCCACAAGGTTGGTCAGCGTCGGGCGCCCGGCAAGGGCGAATTCCACCCCGCCAACCGTGGCATCCTCGATCACGCCGCCGAATTGAAACGACAGGTCGGAAAAGCTATCGACCGACAGCTCGAAAATCACCGCTTCGATCAGAACCTGATCGGGCCGCTGATCAAGGCCGCGAACGGCGCTGACGATGGCATTCACCCGGTCCGACGGCGCGGTGATGATAAGCGCATTTTGCTGTGGTTCGGCGACGATGGTGATCGCGCTATTGCCACTGACGGCGCCCTCGGCAGAGGTCGCCTGCGCGCCGAAACTCTGACGGACCACATCGGCAAGATCGCTCGCATCGGCATAATTCAGGCGCACCACCTCGGTTGCGATGCTGCGCTGTGGTCTATCAAGCTGAGTGACAATATTGCGGATGCGGTCGCGAAATTCGGGCGTGCCCGAAACGATAAGCGCATTTGAGCGGCGATCAGCCGACAGGCTTGACCCGGCGGGCGTGATCGCCAGCGTCGTGATCACGCCAAGCATATCCGCCGCATTGCCATTGCGCAGCGGTATGGTTTCAATCGCATTGCGGCTTGGGGTGTCCAGACGATCCACCAGCTGCACGATGCGCTGAAAGTTCTCGCGTCGGTCAGACAGGATCATGAGCCCCGCATCCGGCACCGTCGACAGCACCGCCTCGGCCGGCAAAAGCGGGCGCACCACCTCGGCAAGATCGGCAACCGGGCTGTTGCGCACCACGATCACGCGGGTTTCATAATCCCCGCCAAGCCCTGCGCGCTCCTGTCCGGGGGCCAATTCACGCGCCACATCAATCGGCACGATCCGGTCCGCCTGTTCGCCTTCGACGATGGTCAGGCGGTTAAGCTCCAGAACATTAAGAAAAATCTCGTAGATCGCCGAGGAGGAAACCTGGTTTGGCGCGACCACCGTCACGCTGCCTTGCACCCGATCGTCGAGGATGAAGTTGCGGCCCGTGGACTGTGCCACAATCTGTACGAAATCACGCAAACTTGCGTCGCGCAAATCCAATGAAACCTGGGCGGTCGCAGGAAACACCTGTACCAGCCACAAAAACGCCCCGAGGGCGAAAACCCTAAAAAATCGCATCGCTATGCATTACGAACATCATGAATAGATACCGCCTGCCCGTTAATAGTGCCTCAGAAATCCAACCGCCGTTTATCGCCGGTTTTTTTTTGCTATTATCAACACATACTACCCGATTTCATATAGCGTTTCTATTGTTAAACCGCATCTGGCACACTTATGACTCACCTATAGGTTTTTTAGCGCCAACCCCGGTTTTTCCTTGGCCCGGCTTTGCCACGACGTGATAGGAAGTGAGTATTGAGATTTCCAGGAGGGCGCATGCGCTTTCGTTTTCACACCAGCCCTTTGATTTTGCTGCCGGTTATGATGGCCGTCGCGGCCTGCGAACCGAGCGCGATCAGTGAGGGCAATAATTTTCAGCGCAAATACAGCACGGCGCGCAAGGCGCTTGAGGCGGGCAATTATGACACCGCGATCAACAGCTATGCCTTGCTGATCCCTCAATCGGGCCCGCTTGAGCCGCGTTTGCGGCTTGAATACGCCCATGCCCTGCTGCGCGCCGGGCGTTATGACGAGGCGGCCCAGGTTGCCGACGCCCTCGCCAGCAGCCGCAAGGGCAGCGACCGTGCCGCGGCCCTCGCGGTCAGCGGCGCCGCGCAACACGAAAGCGCCCTCGCCGACATCAACGCGGGCACGGCCGGCCCGGCCACCGTGGCCAAGCTGCGCGCTGCGGATGCCGCGCTAAAGGAAATGATGGCGCTTGACGCTGATCTTGATCCGCTCGGCGCCATGGCCTCGCGGCGCAAGGATATCAAACTGGAACTCCAACAGCTTGGCGCGCGCGGCTGACGCAGGCCAAGTATTCTACAAAAGCGGCCACTCCAGCGATAGATCAAGGTCGCGGCGTACGATCCAGGATGTGCCGACCCTGCGCGCCACCCGATCCAGCGCCTTCTGCCATTCAATCGGCATCCCGCCTGCATCCTCGATCCGCAAATCAAGCACCGCAACCGGCGCGCCAAAGCGCCCCTCAAGCGTGCCGCTGGCTACAACCACGTCCCCCTCAAGGCTGAAGGGCGCGCGCCAGCCGCCGCCCTGATCCGACAGCACCGTCATCTCGCCGGTGCCAATGTCCTGGCCGTTTATCCGCGCCCCGGTCCAGCGTATGTCAGCGCCAAACGCCCTCAGGCTGCGCTCGGGCAGGGCCAGATCGGCGTGCAGGCCCGCAACCTCCAACAGGCCGTCCAGGGTCACGCCCCGCACAAGGCCGGGCCAATCCCCAAGCAAAACCTCGGCGCGCCCGTCGCGAAGCTCGGCCCGGTCCCGCGCCAGAGGCAGGTCAAGCTCGGCCCGCCCCGAAAGGCCCGGTGCCATCGCGCTCAGATCCCAGATCGCGCCGAATGCCCTGAGGCGCGCGAACCGCCAGCTTAAATCGGTCTCGACCGGAAAGCCCAAGGGGCGTATGCCGCGCGCGCGGCCCTGCCAGAGGGTTGCACCATTGTCGATGGGCGCAGCCCAGCCCGGCACCATCTGCGGCGCAAATGCGCGTAAATGCCCGACGCGCCCCTCGCTCAGCACCACAAGCAACAGGCCGCACAGAACCCCGCTCAGAATCAAAAGAAAACGGGTCATTGAGCGATCACCAGACGCAAATCGGCCGCGACCACATCTTCGCGCTCGCCCCTCTCAAAGGTAAACCCGGTAAGATCGTAGCCCCAGTTTGCCTCTTGCCCGGTCAACCATTCGGCCAACCTGGTAAAGCGCACAGCGTCAAACCGCATGGTAATGCCACCGTCGGCGGCATTGGCCAATTCGCTGGCCTCTTGGCGCAATCCAGCCTCGACAAGGCTGGCCTCGATCCCGCTGATGCCGATCGGCGGGCCGGCATTATCCGCCTCGCCCGCATGACGCAGCGCCGCGGTCTCCGAGGCATAAAGCAGCGATTGATCCGCCACCCAAAGCTCTGTTGCGCGGGCCTCGGCGACCGCGCGCTGTGCCTCATGGCGCGCATCCGCCAGCGGCAAAGCCACGCCATAGACCAACCCCAAAGGCAGCGCCATAAGCGCCAGGATTGCCACCAGCACCCGTTCGCGCCCGCTCAGGCCTAGCAAGGCGCCGATGAGTGCATCCATCAAACCCGTCATCGTCGGCCCCCGTTCTGCGTGACCGCCATCGCCAGCACCGCCTCGATGCCAGCCCCCTCGCGGGTCACCGATTGGGCGACGCGCGGCTCGACCCCGGTGGTGCGCAGGGCCCCCACAAGCGCGTCAAGCGCCGCAAAATCCGCCAGTTGCAGATCAATCACCAGACCCGCGCCGGGCTGATAGCTGACCCGTGTGATGGTGCCCTCATGATCGGCCAGAACAGCGCCCGAACGACGCAGCACATCCAGCGGGCGCGCCTCGCCGTCGCCGTCGCTGCGCGCGGTTCGGGCACGCTCAAGGCGTTGTGTCACTTGGGTTCGAATGTCCAGGATCGGCCCCGTCGGGATCATCACATCGCGCAGGATACGTTCGGCATTCTGGCGATAGGCGAGCGATTGATCGCGCAGATCGCGGGTCTCCATCACCGTGGCCGCGACCCAGCCGACCAGCCCCAGAAACGCCAGCCCAACCGGAAGCCGCAACCGGCGCAGGGTTCGGCGCATCTCGGCGCGCTCGGCCCCCGGATCGCGCGCCAGATCGAGCGCAAGCTCGCCATGTCCAAAGACCTGCGGCTCGGCCACGCCATGCGCCGCCAGTTCTGATGTCGTGCCACAGGTGGTGAGGTTTTGAGCAGCAAGATAAGCATCAATCTCCGGCAAAACAGCGCCACGTCGCAACACCGCGCGGGGCGGCGACGCCTCGGCCGACGTCTTGAGCAGAAGAAGCGCAAGATCGGTCTCACCGGCAAAGCCGTCCTCCGTCCCGAGGCGGGCAAGCACATGATCCCCGCGGGCCTCTATAACCCAGAGATCGGGGGCGGCGGGCAAGGCAAGGTAGTCGGGCAGAACCGCGCGACACAGCGCCCCCGCCGGGGCCACCGCACGTGCCCAATCCTGGCGCTCTGCAACATCGGTAACAAGCACCCGGCTCCAGCCATCGCGCGTTCCCGCAAGGCGCGCCGGGCGCAGATCAAGACCCGCATCCGAGCCGCCATAAGCATCGCGCAATTGCCGCTTTGCCACCCGCTCGCGGGCCTGCCCCTTAACGGCCTCGGGCAGATCAAGCCGCACCAAAGGCGCCGCCGTCCCCGGCACAAGCGCCACGAAGGGATGCGCCGGCAATCCGCCACCAACGGCAAGATCATGGGTTTTCACCGGCGTCGCAGTGCCGCCTTTTTTACGTTTCAAAACAAGGGTCATAACGGATCCGCCCGGCGATTTTTAATATCTGTTGCACCCGTCAGCGTAGATCGTTCCACGGTTACGATACGGCTAAGAATACGCCCATCGAGCGCGAGGTCAAACCGTACCTGAAACCAGCGGCTCGTGACACCAAGGCCACCGTTCGGGGCCTGTGATTGCTCGATCACGCGTGGATGAAGCAGGGTTTCGGCGCGCTGCCTGAAATCCCCGGCATTGGCGAAAGGCACCCGGCCACGATCCGCAACAAGCCGCTCGACTCCGGCGGGGTTGGCGGTTGGCAAAACCGCCCCCAAAACCGCAGCCGGAGTGGTATTCACGTTCAGCGAGGAGCCAACCGGCAGGGCCGACACGAACGGCAAGAGCCGGGCGTAATCCTCGGAGGTCATGCCGCGCACAAGGCGCAATTCCTCGATTCCGGCAATCGGCCCGCCCGGCGGACGCAGCGGGATGTCGCGCGCGCTGTATTCCTCAACCAGAACCGGGCCGCGCGCCTGCACGAAACCGGCCACTTCGCGCGCCAGGGCCACCGGAAGACCAAGCCCGCGCAGCAACCTCTCGAAGGCCTGCACCGCCGCAAGATCGCCGGGGTCGCTCAGGGCGTTGACGTTGAAAAGCCCCTGAAGATCGGTAATCTGCCCCGCCAGCTGCGCGCGGTCAATATCGGCGCCGAACCTCTCAAGCGCCCAGCCTTCGAGCAGGTGATCAAGGTTCTGGTCCGCCTCCCAATCGGCACGCAACACCGGATCAATCAGCAGTTCCGCCGCGTCCAGATGCAGCATCGCCTGTTCACTGATCTGTACATGCTCGACCCGGCTGCGGCTGGTTTCCGCCCGCAGCATCAGCCCCGCCGCCACGGCAGAAATCGCCGCCACCATGATCAGCGCATTCAACAGGGCTATGCCGCGATCCTGTGTCATTGATAGCTCACCATCACCCGCAAAGGCCCGTAAACATCCGAGTCAAACTGGATGTCCACCGCATCCGGCAAATCCGGGCGCGACAAGGGGCCGGGCACGCCCCAGCCCGCGACCCAACCCTCTTCGGGGCTGGCATAGGCGCTGACGCGAAAGCTTGCGATATTGTCAAAGATCTCCATTTCCGGCGCAAGTGCGGCCTCCGAGGCGGGGCGCAAAACCGGCCAGACCTGTCGGATAAGCTGCTCGTCCTCACGATCATACCGCCAGATCACCCGCGACCGTCCCGCCGCCTGGTCATCGGGCAAAACCGGCTGACCGGAGGTGGAAAAGGCAAGAATGCCCTCATCCGCACTCTGATCCAGAAAGGCGGGCTCTGACTCGATGCTTTCAGGGGGCCAGAACGCGAGCGCGGCGGCGGATTTCAGATCACTGCGCAACAAGGTAAGCCCGCGCGACAGCGCCGCCGCCTTTTCGTCGGCGTCGGTGATCCGGTCGCGCGCCCGCATCATCCCGCCAAGCGCCTGAAGGCCCATCACCGCGACCATGGCAAAAATCGACAGCACCGCCACGAGTTCGAGCAGGGTCAGCCCCCGATCCTGTGCCGCGCGGGATGGGGGGGGCACCGTCATTGCACCACCTCGCTGCGCGCGATCACCACGACGCGGCCGCCCGGTTGATCCGCGGTGCGCGCGGTGATCGTCGCCTCGGTAAAGCCGGCGCGGGTGGTTTTTTCGCTCACCTCAACCTGCCAAGTATAGGGGCCATAGGCGACGCGATCGCTCAGGCTTCGCGCGCCAACCGCCCCCAAAAGCCGAAGCTCTTCGGCCCTGTTCAAGGCCACTTGCATGGCCATGACGCGGGCCGCCTCGCCGCCCAGAACGCGACCGGCCTGATCGGCGCTGCGCAGGGCGGCAATCGTGCCGATGGACAGAACAAAGACCGCGATCACCAGTTCAAGCAGGGTCACGCCGCGGGTGCCGTCAAACGAGGCGGTATCGGGGGGCGGGCGCGTCATATGCCCTCGCATGTCAGCCCGGAAAATCCGTTCGATACGCAGCGCGTGAGGGTGTCATTGCCGATAAAGCTGACCTCAAAGCGGGTCACCTGACCATCAGGCAGGAACACCAGATCGGGCGCGGGCTTGCGGTCAAGCTCTTTCGGGAAAATCGGACCATTCGCGCCTTCAAAACGCACTTCGCCGCGAAATTTCTGAGCCCGGCCATTGGGTTGCCATCCATCGTCTTCCGCCCCCGGAAGGGCCGGCAAGAGCACCTGCCAGCCGTCAGGCAACAGCGCGACACCGCGCGCGGAATGGCCCAGAATGGCCGCATCCCGCAGCCGGTCATAGGCCGCATCAAAGCGCAAGACATCGCTGTCACCGCTGTTGCGTTGTGTCACGGAAAACGTCGCCGTGACCGATAAAACGGCAATCACCGCGACAACGATCACCATCTCCAGAAGGGTAAAACCATGCTCGGATGCTGGTCCTATTCGCTCCATGAGCCGATATCCGCATCAACGCCATCCCCGCCCGCGACACCATCCGCGCCAAGGGTGAAGATATCAAATTCACCGTGAATGCCCGGTTGCAGATACTGATAGGGATTGCCCCAGGGATCCTGCGGCAGGCGGTCGATATAGCCGTTGGACGCGTAATTCTGCGGCACCGGCGCGATTGTGGGAGGCTCTCTCAGGGCAAGCAGGCCCTGTTCGGTGCTGGGATAGCGGAAATTGTCGAGTTTATAGAGCTTGATTGCCCCGCTCAGCACCGCCAGATCCGATTGCACCCGCGCCACGCGCGCCTGATCGGGCCGGTCAATGATGCGCGGCATCACCACGAGCGCGAGAATCGACATGATGACCACCACGACCATCAGTTCCAGCAAAGAGAAACCGGCCTCGCCATCGGGTCTGGCAGGGTTGGGAACCGGCTCTGACGTATTGATTTTCATGGTAAAATCGGTCCGTAAATAATATAGACTAGAAGCTAAATCATAGACCAACGAGGCGCCTTGTACAATCATCGCCTTGCTCTCGCGCACGTTTTTCAAGCAACGGATTGCCCATGCCCGCCACCGCCCCCCTCGCGTTTTTTCTGATCCTGTGTGGCGCGGCGGTCGGATCGTTCCTGGCCGCCTGGGCAGATCGTCTTCCACGCGGCGAAAGCGTGGTGGCCGACCCCTCGCGATGCCGCGACTGCGAGATCAGGATTTCCTGGCGTGACAAGATGCCGGTCCTGTCCTGGCTTTTATTGGGGGGCAAATGCCGGTCCTGCGGCGCCGCGATCCCGAAACGCCTGTTTTACGCCGAGATTTCGGGGGCAGCCTTGGCGATCTTGGCAATCTGGGTGGCACAATCGCCGTTGCACATGGTGCTGGGGGCGGTTTTTCTCTGGGTCATTCTGGGCCTGGTGATGTGTGATTTGGCCGCTTTTCGGCTGCCCAATGCTCTCACCGGGCTTTTGTTTGTCATCGGTTTGGCTCTGGCCTCGCAAGACCCGTTTCGTGGCCTGATTGACGGGCTGATCGGTGCGGCATTCGGGGGCGGGGCGTTCTTATTTATTCGTACTTTTTATCAATGGGTTCGCGGCCGCGAAGGGTTGGGATTGGGGGATGTCAAACTGATGGGTGGTATTGGCGCCGCACTGGGCGCAACCGCCCTGCCAATGGTGGCGTTGATTGCCGCGATGACGGCAATGATCGTCGCGATCCTGTCCGGCTGGCGCAAGGGCGAGCGCCCCGGATCGACTGCGGAAATTCCCTTTGGCGCCTATCTCGCCGGGGCGGCAGGCCTTTGGTTCTTGATCGGATAAATCGTTGAAATTATCGGTGCAAAAAGCATGGGCGGCAGGTTTCCCCACCGCCCACTACGTACCAAAAGGGCCCATTACTCAAAACCCTAGGGTACGATCCAATCACTGACGACGCGGTAGCCAACCCGCTCTTCCGGTGCCAGTTCCGCGATGAACGCTCCTTTTGAGGCGAATCTTTGCCCCGGCCCAAGGCCCAATTCGGGATGGGTGCCGGGGTTCAGTTCATTTTCCGCTTCATGTTCAATGATTTCAAGCACATAATCGCGATAGAAGTCATTGATTGCATGCATGAGACCAAATTCGATCAGCGTCAGCGCATAGTAAGTTTGCAACTGGATACGCGGGTGGGTGACCGCCAACCTGCGCGTGTGCATCCAGCCGCGTATACGATATTTCCGCGGATGATACGAGCCCGGTTTATCATAGGGCCAGATCAATTTGGTGCGTGCGATCATGTCACTTGGGAAAGCGTCATTGGCAAAATCCTTGCTGGAGGATGGCAAGGTGATTAGCGTCGCTTTCGGGTCGACCTCGACGAGAACCCTGACCGCCTCGGCGGCATCCTCGGGCCAGATCACAAGCGAATCGGCCTCCGCATGACGCTCCAGAGCCGCCCTGAGCCCCTCGGCACCAACATATTCGACGGTTTCAACCTCGGTTCCCTCAAGCACCATTTTCATGGTCTCTTCAAAGGCTTCCGCAGGACGCATGCCTTGCGGGCCCGCGCCATGCAGCTGAACAATACGGGCGGGCGGAACGGCCTGATCGCCAAAATGAATCGCCAGCGCCTCGGCCTCAAGCGCGATCCCGCGATTGAAAAACACCGAGTAACCATAGCGCCCCTCGCCCGGGCTCGGCAATTCGGTATTGGGCAGAATACAGGGCAATCGCGTATCGTCACAGAACTTGCCGATCTCGTCCCATGGCCCTTTGACCAAACCGCTTAATGCCGCAAACACCGGTTGTTCGGCATATTTGGCCTCAAGCTGCTCGCGCCATGTTTCGGGCGCGCCTTCAAGCTGCCAGACATGCAGGTTCCAAACGCGATAGGCGCTGACAAAATTCGAGCGATAGTTTGGCGAAAAGGTCGGTTTCTTGGTGTCACCTTCGGTGTCGATATTCATGTAGGTAAAGAACACATTCATCGTGTCGAGCATCGCCTGCGCCTCGGCGGGGTCGGCATCCGGGCCGATAATCGTGGCAAAGTGAATGTTGCTTTCGTCGACGCCGGGATCAATCTCGCCCGACAGGCCCTTGAGGAAAGCGGTGAGATTGGCCACATCGGCCGAAGATATCTCGTAGCGCGGCATGATTGGGTCAAATTCATAGCCGCCGGCATCCACACCATCGTGCAGCGCGCGCGCCAGAAGCTTCTCATCATAAGCAGGGCGCATACGCGGTTGGCGCACCCGGGCCCAGAACTTGGGCGGCTGCACCTCCTGATAGAGATCCTTGAAGATCCGGTTGCGATCCATGTGTTTCTTGTCGAACAGGATGCGCCCCATGATCGGCGGCACATAGTTGCCCCCCTCAGAGGTGCCAAAGCCACTTGGGCGGTGACAGTTCACACATGAAAACTGTGTGCCGGAAATCTTGACATCGCCCTGGGTCACACCGGTGATCGGCTTGCCATCGGCACCGATCCCTTCCCAGTAAAGACGGCGACCAAGCTCGGCATCGCCCGCCTGCCCGGCCCCGGCCAAAACCGGCGTCACGGCCAGCACAAGCGCCAGACCGATACCACGCAGCATCTTGCGCATTGATTTTCCTGACATCAATTCATTTCGGGGCGAAGCATGGCGACATATTCGTCCGCCAACTCTTCAGAGGTCAACAGCCCCTCAAGCCGAAGCCAGGGCGCATCCCCGGACTTGCGCAGGAAGGTGAGCGGACGATGATACATCTTGTTTTCGCCTTTATAGACGGCATCAAAATCGCGCACGACGGTAAAGATATCGTCAAACTGACCGGTCAAAAACACCCAATTGTCATGCGCATCATGCAATTTTGCATAGTCGCGCAAGCGGCGGGGCGTGTCATATTCCGGGTCAATCGAGATCGACACCATCAGGTAATCGGGATCAATGGCCAGAAGATCTTGCTGGGTCTGGCCAAAGGTGGCGCTCATCACGGGACAGATCGTGGCGCAACTGGTGAAAATGAAATTCAAGAGCACAGGCCCGTCATATTTCATCAACTCGGCAAAGTTGACCTTGCGGGCCTGCGAGTCGCGCAGGATGACATCGGACATGGGGTAATCGTTCAGCGTACGTTTGTACTGGTAACCGTCGCGCATACCATTCTGGCTGTCATTTGCGGCCTGGCTGCTATTCGCGGCATCCATCCCAAGATGAAGCGGCATACGATGATCTGCTGTGCCATGATCCGCGCCGTGATCGGTTCCGTGCCCATGCATTGCGTTGGTATTGTCATGAGTATGGGCATGATCCTGCCCGTGTCCCGAAGTGTGGCCTGAATGGTCGCTACCGGCAATGGCAGGCGCGGAAAATCCTACAAGTGCCAAACCAAGGGCACAGGCCGGAACAGCACTCAGAGCAGCTCTGATACGTTGCATTTCAAGTCTCCGTCGAGAAAGTAATGTCTCAAAAAGGTGGGCATCGGCGACCAAAGCCGCCGATGCCCCTTTTTATGGTCTCTTAGTGAACCGACCACACGGCCGTGTCGTGGTGCAGAGCATCGAACTGATACATCCGCAGACGACGTGATGGCTCATAGGAGAATATAACATTCAGAGAATGCTCACCAACGCCGTCCGTGTTGACGTAGTCGGACATCGTGTCCGGCGTGCCGCCCATCGCCGAATAGAGCGCGTCTGTCCAGTGATGGTTGCCCTTCTTGAAACCAACCAACTGATCCATCGCACTGGTCAGAGGTGTCGGCGTAACCTGTTCCGGACGTACCGCATTCGGGATTGGGATTGCACCCCGACCAGCGACATGGATCCAGAAGGCGTTCCGGCCAAAGGTAAACAGCGGACCGGCACCACCAACAGGCAGGGTGTTGTGGAAGGTGTTTTCCCAACCACGTAGACCGCCGAAGTCAACCAGAACATAGGCATGACGGAAGTAGTCGCCATTCAGGAGCTGAATTTTGACTTCGTCACCGCGTTTGTCCCAGACATCCCGACCTGACATACTAACCTGAGCGATGCCATCATGGTCTCTAAGTTGCCCATAAATGGTGTTGTTCAGGAATAGAACAGTCATGTCATACCCTTCACCCATCTCATAGCCAGTGGGAAGTTGGGTACGATTGCTCCAGTCATAGAAGGCTTCGCGAATCTGCGCCAATTGCGCCTGAACGGCCGAACCGTTGAGACCACGGAAGTAGCGGCCCGGACGGCGGTTGGTCGTCATGTTCCCAAGTTCGCGGAACATCCGCCACATCCGCTTGGCCGGTGCCGTGTCGCCGATCATTTCGATCGCCGCCAGCTTGCTGGCTTCGCTTTCGCGTGGGTTTTCGCCAAAGACAGCGATCTCGGCAAAGTTACGAGGCATCGGACCATTCGGGGTCGCAAGTACCGCACGAACGTTTTCAACTACCTGAACCCGTGGCGGGTGAATACGCCAGCCCCAGTGGTAGGTAAGGTTCCAGAAGCGTGCCGGCGGCATCTTCATGTTGAGGGTGTACATCAGGCCCTCTTCCATCGGGAAGAATGTCTGATCCAGACCGACGTTCGGGATACGCGGAACAGCAAGCCCCGCTTGAGTCAGGTCAGGCCCGCCAACATCCGAAAGGTCGAGTTCCAACGGATCATCATAAACCATCATGTACGGCGCGAAATCTTCGTGCCCACGGTTCAGGATTTTGACGTTGTACTTGATATACCACTCGTCGTCGTCATCAACCGCAATCGGGTCGATATAGGCGGTGTCAGATTCGATATGGGTATCGTACCAGATCTGGTTGACGGTCACCGAGCGGGTTACCGGATCAACTGCCTTTTCCTTCAGACCACCAAGATAGTGCAGCAATGGGAAACCCTCGTATGCCCGATCAGCATAACGGCCCTGAAGTTCATTGCCCTCGATGATGTTCACGGCGTGACGCGCCAGACGGCGCAGGTCACCTTGGGAAACACGGCGCGGATACCTATAGCAGTGCTGACGGCCACGGAAGTTCCGGCACACCTTGCGAGGTTTCGAAAGCACATGAATCCGGTCCATGATAAAATCGAGATCATCGGTCGGTGAGGTTTTGTCGATTTCGGTGACCACCGGATCATCATGCAGATTGTACGGATTGTCCGGCGTTGACGGCAACGTATTGATAATTTCGTTGCCGCGGCACGATTTGATGTTTTCGTATACCGTCGGGATCAGGTTGGACGGGTTGGTCGAATAGCTGTCCCCGTTTGGATAGTCCGGATTTTCCGGAAAAACCGCCACACCGCTCGCGGTCGTGAGTTCGGTTATTGTCGGTGCAACAAGCTCCACACCATTCTCGTCCCTTACGGCGTTGTCCCGACGGGACTCGAAGGGAACGCGCGGTTGCTGTCCTGAACTGAACATATCAATACAGAACTGGTTGATCCCCGACAGGTTACCTGCCGCAGGCGGCACGGTTAGGAGAGAGTCGTCCTGCGCCGAAGCGGGGGCCCCTCCGAGAGTGGCTGCGACTGGCAAAGCCACCACCGCCGCCCATCTGAAAGATTTGAGAAACATTTTCATAGTCTCCGTTTTAATACTGAGCTGGAACCCCGGTAACCCGGGGCCAGTGACTTAGACTTCGCGATTGTGGTTGCGCGGGTCGGTTCGGTCAAAGACACGCGGCCCCGCTCGGCGGAGCTTTTCGCCCGGCTGAAGCGCAGGTTGCGGCATGACCCAAGTCACCCGTTCGGCAGCATCGTCAGGGCGGATGTCATAGGGGAAGGTGCCCCACAGACCCGCCTTGCCGTTGCCGTAAAAAACCACATCAACCTTGCGCTTGCCGGGCAGTGTCGCATGGCTCATGCGATACATACGGAAGGCCAGATCGGCACAGTGTTGCGGCGTTCCCGTCAGAAAATGCCAACCTTTGGGCGCGTTCAATTCGCGCGCGTAGGCTGCCATCCGGCTGGGCGTGTCATGTTTGGGATCGCGGGTGATCGAATAGACGAACACGTCCCGCCCGACCTTGTCGCCCAGCTCGTGCACGACCTTCGCAATGCTGCGGGTGATCGGCAGCTGCTGCTCGTCCCGGAGGCTCATGAAGTGCATCATCACGACCTTGTTCTCGATGAATCCCTCGTAAAAGGACATCCCGAGACCGTCCTGGTTGACCATCATCACGTTGGGGAACGAATCCCTCACGTTCTGGTCGATGACTCCGCCGCTATCGATGGGGTTACACAGAATCGGCGTGTCATTGGGGCCTATCCCTGTGGCTGCGTTTCGCAGCCGGGCACGGGCCTCTGCAGCCGCGGCTGCCGCACGTTCCGACGACGAACCCGCTGTGGTAGTAAATCCCACCGCTGCGGCAACCGGAAGTCCGGTCAAAAATTGACGTCTGTTAGTCATGTCTTTTCCTCTCGTCTTTCAGAGAATTCCTGTACGGCGGGCTTAGTCACCCTCACCCTGCTCAACGATGTCCCAACGGATCATCATGGCATGGTCTTCGTGGACAACGTTGTGACAGTGCATCACGTGCTTCCCGAAGAAGTCGCGCCAGCGGCTGTAGAACGTAACTTCGTCTCCAGGTCCAAGCGAGACCACGTCCTTGCGGGCACGCTCTACCGCGCTCGGCGGACGACCGTTGACCTCAAGAATCTGGAACTCTTCGAAGTGGGTATGGACAGGATGGGCCCAAGTGTTACCTTCGTTGCGGAATGTCCAGATTTCGGCAGACCCCTGCTCGATTTTGGCATCCACGCGGTTGGGATCCATCAGGCGACCGTTCACCGTCCACAGACCGTTGTCATAGTCAAAGACAAACAGACGCTTGCGGCGGACTTCCGACATGCGGATTTTGGGAAGCTTGCGCATCTTGGCAGGAATTTTCGACGGATCAGCAACGTCACCCGCTTTGCAGCGGAATTGCATCACCGGCATCATGTTATCCTCGTCAAGCGTATAGCCGGTCGGGCCTGCGCCATCCGCACGGATTTCCATGTTGTTCCAGACTTCGACCTTGTCGCCATCGCCATACTTCGAGAAGTCGACGATCACGTCAAAGCGGTTTGCAACCCATAGCTCGAACGACGGTTCGACCAGAGGAGCCTCAAGCATGTTACCGTCATTCGACAGGATAACCCAGTCGTCATAATAGGGCTCGCCGCCATCGGCGGGTATGACCTTGAGAAGCATCGTGTAAAGACGCGACGGACCGCCGTTCAGGAAACGGAAGCGGTATTTGCGGCGATCCACATCCAGATAGGGCTGGATGATGCGGTTCACGGTGATCTTGTCGCCAACCATACCCTGCGTGGTATATTGCAGGCGGTTGGGTCCGAAATCATCCAGAGCACCCTGGAAGTTACCCACATCTTCGAGCTCGTCCTTGGGTTCCGGATTGGGCGGATCATTGTCATCGGGGTGGAAGAAATCCCAGATCACCTGACCGTTCGGCTGGAACTGCACGTCATGCAGGATCAGCGGAATGTCGTAATCGCCCGACGGCAGATTGAAGGCCCGCGGGTTCGGATCGTTTTCATTGTTTGAATCACGCTCATCAAACAGCAGGTAGAACCCCGAGAAGCCCGCGTAAACGTTGGTCGCGGTGAAATCCAAGCGGTGATCGTGATACCACAGCGTGTTCATGATCTCGGTGTTATCAAACCGCCACCCATCGGGCGAACCCGCAGGGAAGTTGGCATAATGGTGATCCCAGAATTCGCCGGGGTTGAAGAAATCCTGCGGAATACCGTCAGATTCAGACGCGGTATGGCCGTTGTGAAGGTGGATCGTCGGCGAGGGCAGCGCGAAGGTCACATTGCCAGTGCCAACAGGGGGCAGAAGGTTGTTGCGACGCAGAAAGACCGCTTCGCCATAGTTCGACTTATAGGTTTCACCCGGCGTGATGCCGTTAAAGCCCCAGTGCCAGGAGCCAACGTCCGGGTTACCGTCACGACCAACAACACCCTCGGTGCCATCGCCATACGGGGGCTGCCAGTGATATTTCCAGCGGAATTCCGTCATCACCTCTTCGTAGTGATTGACCGGCGGGAAATCGTCGAACCGCTGATGGCGGTCAGGCTCGATCGGCGGATCGTATGATGAAGGGTCAATCGGCTGCGCCGTTGGCATAATGTTGAGCGGCGCTGTAAACGGCTCTACATCGGGGCTTGGCGAGGTGACGATGCTCGGTTGAAAATTGTCAGGGAATACCAGACCGTCTTGAGCCAAATTTGGGTCGCCTAGATCCGGCCATTGCTTGATCTCGGCCCCGGCCTGCGATGCTACAGCCGTAGCGCCCGCAACACCCAGGCCAAGCTTCAATGCTTCTCTTCGTTTCATGCTTAGTCCTCCAGCAGAAAAAGCTCGCGAATATTACTTGTGTCACACGCCAGACATGACGCGATCGCCCTCGCGCCAAATATGCCGCGAGTAAGAAAGGCCAGTGACCCCGCTTGCAGAGCGGCTATTACGCCGCCTTATTTTAAGGTTCGAGCCGAGGCTCGAGAGGTGAGATTACAGGCCGGTAGAGTGAGTAATGTGTGGCCCGCGCAGATCAGTAACCTGCGAATTTTGGTTCAATAGCTTTAGAGCAAATGCTCCTTTATTCCGCGCACAAAGGCCGCACGGGTTCGCCGTCAGTTGAAATGACAAAGCGCGTCGAAATGACACTATTGTCAGGGACATGACAGCATAAAACCGCTCACCCGACAACGGTAACATTTGCGTGATAAGCCCATCAAAACGCTTTGAGCGCTTCCTTTGAAGCGCTCACTTTACACAACCTATTGTTAAGTATTGGTTTATTTGGACTACATACAGATCATGGACAATCCGAAAAAAACCTAACATCAGGTTATATGGAAGCTGGAAATCACTTTTCCAGAGGCACGGTGAGAAAAGTTATAAACCTTTCCTGAATGTATGCAACCGTAGGAGGTATTGACATACCAATCACAATCCAGAGGCTTTACCTTCACGTAAAACGCGAATCTCTGTCCGGCGCACTCGCCAACACTAGCCGCGCCCCGTGATCTTGACTGTAATCGTGCGACGCTGACCCTTGCGCAGAATATCAACCGCAAATTCATCGCTGCTGCGCAAAATCTGTGCGGCATTGGCAAGATTTTCAGGATCTGAAACTGAATACCCATTCACCCGGAGCACCATATCGCCGCGCTGCAACCCGATAAGATCATAGACCTGGCCTTCACGCACCCAGAGGATTTCGGGGAACTTTTCGCCCTGCCCACCATTGGCGGCCACCATGCGAATACTGCCCGCGCGCCCAAGCACGCGACGCATGTCACGCCCTGAAAGCGCAGCTATGGGCAGATCGACATTGTCGCTCTCGACCGAGCCATTGGACATCATGCGGGCCATCAATTCGTTCGCGGTTTCCTCGAACCGGATCAGAACACGCTTGTCGTCGCGCTCGATCCAGACGCCGTTGGCCTCGATCTCGATCACCTGCTCACCACCGATAAGCCGATCCCCGGCGCGCACAAGCACATCGCCATCCGAGGCGGTCATGATCGCCCAGGCGTCCTTACCCCCGGCGACAAGTCCGACAAGGCGGTATTTCTCGGCCTTCGCGGGGGGGGCTGGGGCGCGGGGAAGATCGGGCACATAGGCATCAAATACCGGCGGCCATTCTGTCGGCAGAGCCTCAGGGGTGGCGGCCTCGACGGCGGCAAGCGCCGCTCCGATCTGGACCGGAGGCGCCCCTTGCGTGTCCTTTGACGCCAGCACAAGCGCAAGCTGTCCACCACCATAGCCAAAAGCGACGGCGGCGGCGAAGGTCAGCAATCCAAGCCCGCGCATCGGATCAGATCCGGCCAGCAATGCCGCGATCGGCGCGGTCGGGATACGAAGGCATCATCAGCACGTTTGGTGGTCCCTTTTGACGAATGGGGCGGGGATCATGTAAAATCACTTGCGATAGTGGCTGGAATAATACCCCGGCGCGCCCGGCGCGACAACAGGCGATGACCGCCCCGAGGCCAAGGGCCCTAGCCCATCGGCGCCACACTCACAGGCAGCGCCCAGCCCTGCGGCGGGCCAAGCTCATCCGCGGGGCGCGCCAAAAGAATTTGCGCATGAAAATGCCCGGTGCTTTCCACACCTTCGGTGTCATGGCCCTGCGCTTGCGCATTGGCGATGGCGCGCGCCTGTTCTTCGGCACGCTCAAAGCGGCGATGCACGAAAGGCGGCACCGGCAATCTCTCCATCACCAGCCCATGGTCCCGCAGGACCTCGGCCGCTTCGGGCCGCTCATTGCCACGAATGGGCGAGGTCATTACCCAGGGTTTGCGCGGCCCCGCCGCCGTCAAGAGCCGGTCAAGCGCCTCTGGCATAAGCTGTGCCACGCTGCCGCATTCCACGATCATGTCGCAGTGTGCCAGTTCTGCCGCGAGGTCGGGTGAGGCCTCGTTTTCCTGCAAATCCTCAACAAACCCCGCATCGAAAAGCCCCGCCGCCACGCCATAGGCAATGGCATTGGGGGCCACATCAAGCCCGACAAATCGCATCGGTGGCGCCGCATGCCGAATGCTGTTTAGCCAGGCGCGGTCCTGTTGGATCACCTCGGGCGCGGCCATCCCGTCAAAGGCCGGGGCGCGATAGCGATCAAACACCTGCGCCAGCGTCAGATCATGCCCCATCAGCGCACTGACAATGCCATAGCTGCTGGCAAAATCCACGATCCGCGCAGACTTTAGCCCGCGCAGACGCATCAGCTCGGTCAGCCCCGCCCGAAAAGCCGCCACCGCGTGATGCTGATTGCGATAGCCAAGCGCATCCATCATCCGGAAATAGGCCCGGCAATCGGGTTGATTATAGGTATCGTCAAAAATCGTGACGAAGCCGCCCTTTGCGCTATTAGGTAGCTCTGTCATATCCTGCGTTCCATCTCGTCTCTGCTTTGCATCCGGGCCACCACGACCGGCCCTATCGCGCAACCTTGCCGCAGAGCGGCAGCATTACAACCCAAATCACGCGATTTTTCACGCTGACCCACACAAGCGTTATCTGCGCGGCGGTTTTGAAACAATATTACGTGCCGTTGTCGGCAACGTGACGCAGAAACGTACAACCGTGCATTGATCCCCCCCTGCGACAGGCGCATTTTAGACGTATAAAAATTTCAGATCAGGATTCCGATTATGAGCAATGCCACCACCCAAACCCTGCCCGATCAGTCCAAGATTCTTCTGGGCGCCGGATTGGCCTGGGTCGCGGTGATCATCTATGCATCCTCGAACTCGCTTGTGTCGCTGCTGGCCGATATCGGCGCAAATAACAAGGTGATGGGGCGCAATGTCATCACCTATTGCAACCTGTTATTTGTCGGCTCCCTGATGTCGATGGTGCCGATGATCCTCATGTTCTGGCGTGACTGGACGTTTGAGAACCTGCGCGCGCTGACAGCCAAGCACTGGGTTATCCTGACGCTCTCGGCGTTCCTGTCTTCGGCGCTGACACCGGGGCTTTTCTTTTATGCGCTGGAACATACCACCGTCACCAATGTGGTGCTGATGGGGCGGATCGAGCCGCCGCTTTTCCTGCTGGCGACCTATCTCTTGCTGCGCGAAGAGTTCGAGCCCTGGTCGTTCGTCGCCGGTCTTGTCGCCCTGTGCGGTGCGGTGGTGATGATCGCGCTCAAGGGTAGCGATAGCAGCTTTGTCCTTGGCAAGGGCGAGATTGGCGCACTGCTTGCGACGCTCTCTTATATCGCCTCGACCCTGGTGGCACGCACCGGCCTTCGCGGCATTCCCTTGGGTATCTTCTCGATCTATCGCACCGCCGTGGGGACCACCTTCTACTTTTTTCTGGCGATCTATCTGTTCGGCAAGCAGCATTTTCAGGACGTGTTTAACCCCCTCGTCTGGCAATGGGTCTGGATCTATGCGCTGATCGTGGTCATCGGCGGTCAGTTTGCCTGGGCGCTTGGCCTGAAATACGCCCGCTCAGGCGATGTGTCGCTGGCGACGTCGTTTTCGCCGCTGGCGGCAATCGTGATCGCCATGGTCATGCTGGGCGAAGATCCCGGCCCCGGGCTGATCCCCGGCGGCACGATCATCCTTTTGGCCATTGGCATTGGGCAATATGGCCGCATCCGACGCAAGCGTGCCCGTGACGAGGCCGACAGTCTGGCGCATAATGCAATGAAACATGAGGGCGAGGTGAATTTCAAAGGCACCTGACGACACTGGCCCAAGGTTCAAAAAAAGCGGCGCAAGTCAGATCTGACCTGCGCCGTTTTTTCAGTGTCACACCCGGCGCCTTGCACCGTGATGATGTCAGGGTTTCAGCCGGCCGAGGGGCGTTTCGCCGTCGAATGAAACAGCGGCTTGAGCGCCTCCGGCAACGAGCCATAGCTCTGAAACACCTCACGCGGTGGTGGCGTGCTCTCCTGCACTTTGCCATCAAGGTGATAAAGCGCCTCGCGCTTGATCGCCAAACCGTCCTCGTTTTCCGTGGCAGTATCCGGGCGGAACCCGGCAATCACACGGTCGCCCTGTTGCACCGGCATAAGCAATAACTCCGAGGCAATATCCCTGGCCGCGTCATGCACGCCGATCGCCGTCACAAGCACCTCGGTCTTGTCGGCCTGCGGGAAAGGCGCCAGAACGCGAAGTCCGGTTGCATTGGCGCCGGGGGCAAAGGTGTTCGCCGCCGCAAGCGGCAAAACCCGTACCGTCGGATAGGGTGACAGAACCTTGCGCAGCACCTGCCCGTCCGGCCCTTGATCGCTTGCAAGAAAGATGGTTACCCGTCCGCCTGCGACCGCCTTGGCGGCAATCGTGCCAAGCGCATGACGGATCACCTCGGCCCCATCCTGCGCCATCACCACCATTTCGGTGGTCAGGCGCCTGTTCTGGCGGCTGAGGAAGAATTTCAAGAGCATTTCGGCCATGGCGTTATAATGGGGCACGTCGCGCACGTCATGCTCGATCCGGCCGATATCGACCTCGACCACCTTTGCCCCCGCGGCATGCACCCGCAACATAACATCAAGATCGACCGCGTAATCGTCAACCAAAGCGTCCGGCGCGATCAGCGACTTGTTGAACAGGTAAAGCCCGGAATTGGGCGCGCGCAAATGACCAAGGCCGGGGAACATCAGACAGATCGCAGGCATCACCAACAACCGCGTCATCGGCATATTGTCACCCGGATCATGCCAGGCGCCCTTGACCAACCCGATGCCAGGGCCGCGCGCCGCAGGCATGCGCGCGAAAAGATCGGTGTCGAATTTATCAAGATCGGCGTCGACCTTCATCACCCAGTCATATTTCGCCGCCATAATCCCCGCACGCACCGCATGGCCCATGCCGACACGCGTCTCGGACACGACGCGCGCCCCCGCCGCATCCGCCTGTGCTGCGGTATCGTCGGTGGAGCCGTTGTCAATCACCACGACCTCGCCCACATCTGCCATCCCGAGCAGGATCGACACAACCTTGCGGATGGTTTCCGCCTCGTTTCTGGCAGGGACAATGACTGAGACCGGATCGGTCATAAACACTCCTCTGAGGCTTCAGCCCCGCATTCGCCTCTTGGAAAAGTAATATGATCAGCTGCTGTTAACAAGAGATGACGGCCTCACAGCAGTGAAACCTATCGTGACCTATGGTTACAGTTTTGACGCGCCGGGCCTAAAACCCCAAGGCTGCATCGACCGCGCGCTTCCAGGATTCTGTCTTGATCCGGCGCAGTTGGTCGTCCATCGCGGGCAAAAACTGACGTTCAAGCGCCCAGGTCGCGGCAAACTCTTCCTGACCGGGGTAAAGCCCGATCTGCATGCCCGCCAGCCAAGCCGCGCCAAGCGCCGTGGTCTCAAGAACCTCTGGCCGGTCGACCGGCGCGTTGATGATATCCGACAGAAACTGCATCGCCCAATCGGAGGCACTCATGCCACCATCAACGCGCAAAACCGCATCCGCGCCCTCTCCGGCCCAATCATCGCGCATCGCCTGCAAAAGATCGCGGGTCTGAAAGCCGACGCTTTCAAGCGCTGCGCGCGCCAGTTCTGCGGGCCGCGTGTTGCGCGTCAGCCCGAACATCGCGCCGCGACATTCAGCATTCCAATAAGGCGCGCCAAGCCCGGTAAAGGCCGGCACAAGCACTACGTTCTGTTCTGGGTCGGCCCTTTCGGCCAAGGGCTGGGTCTCGCCCGCTTCGCGGATAATCCCAAGGCCGTCGCGCAGCCATTGCACCACCGCCCCGGCGACAAAGATCGAACCTTCAAGCGCATAGGTCGGCTTGCCGTCAAGCTGATAGGCGATGGTGGTCAACAACCGGTTTTGTGACACGACCGGCGTGTCGCCGGTGTTCAAAAGCGCGAAACACCCCGTCCCATAGGTGGATTTCAACATGCCCGGTTTGAAACAGGCCTGTCCCACCGTGGCGGCCTGTTGATCGCCGGCCACGCCACGAATAGGGATTTCGCGGCCAAACAGGTCGGCGCGCGCATGGCCGAAATCATCGGCGCTGTTGCGCACCTCTGGCAACATCTGCATCGGGATATCAAGCAACCCGCAGATCGTCTTGCTCCACCGGCCCTTGCGGATGTCATACATTAATGTGCGCGCGGCATTGGTGGCGTCGGTGGCATGCACCGCCCCGCCGGTCAGCTTCCAGATCAGAAAACTGTCGACCGTGCCAAACAGCAACTCGCCCGCCTCGGCGCGCGCCCGCGCGCCTTCGACATTCTCCAGTATCCAGCGAAGCTTGGTGCCCGAGAAATATGGATCAAGCAGCAGGCCCGTGCGCTCGGCCACCATTTCCTCGTGACCTGCGTCGCGAAGAGTGCGGCAATACTCGGCGGTGCGCCGGTCCTGCCAGACAATCGCGTGATGCACCGGCTGCCCGGTCTTTTTATCCCAGACCACGGTGGTTTCGCGCTGATTGGTGATGCCGATGGCGGCCACATCCGCGCCGGTCAACCCGGCCTTTTCGATCACTGCGCGGCACGTTCCGGCGGTGCTTGACCAAAGATCATTGGCATCATGCGCCACCCAGCCAGATTGCGGAAAATGCTGGGGGAATTCTTCCTGCGCGGTGGCCACGATCCGCATGCTCTCATCAAACAGGATCGCCCGGCTTGATGTGGTGCCCTGATCAATGGCGAGGATATGGGTCATGGGTGTGGTCCGCCACTTTTGGATGTCATCATTCGGCTTGATCGAATCATCTCTCGCAAGAAGGTCCTCGGGTCAAGCCCGGGGATGACGGCGTATTATCCCACGCCGCCATCCATCGCAGAGGCCACCCCCGGATCATGTCCGGGGGTAACAAGAGCAACGCTTACTGCCAGGACTTGATCAACTCGTCATAGGCGATGGTGACCGGCTCTTCCCCCTCATTGGCCAGCTTGGCCTTGGGTGCCCCGGGCTGGCTCAGCCAATGCTCGGGGTCCATCTCGTCGTTGAGCTTGGGACCGATATCACCCTGAATGCCGGCGCGCTCAAGACGGGCGAGCACCTTTTCCTGATCCGCGCAAAGGCTATCAAGCGCCTCTTGCGGGGTCTTGGCGCCCGACATGGCATCGCCGATATTCTGCCACCAGAGCTGTGCCAGCTTGGGATAATCGGGCACGTTGGTGCCGGTGGGCGACCATTGAACCCGTGCAGGCGAGCGGTAGAACTCGACCAGACCACCAAGTTTATCGGCGCGATCGCTAAAGCTCTGATGCTGGATCGTGCTTTCGCGGATAAAGGTCAGGCCGACATGGCTTTTCTTCACGTCCACGGTTTTCGAGGTGATGAACTGGGCATAGAGCCAGGCCGCCTTGGCGCGATCCACCGGCGTCGATTTCATCAGAGTCCACGAGCCGGCATCCTGATAGCCAATCTTGGTGCCTTCACTCCAGTATGCCCCATGCGGGCTTGGCGCCATGCGCCATTTTGGCGTGCCGTCCTCGTTCATCACCGGCAGGTCGGGCTTGACCGTGGCGGCGGTAAACGCGGTGTACCAGAACATCTGTTGCGCGACATTGCCCTGCGCCGGGATTGGCCCCGCCTCGGAGAATGTCATGCCGGCGGCGGCGGGCGGTGAATATTTCTCAAGCCACTCGATCGCCTTGGTGACGGCATAAACCGCCGCCGGGCCGTTGGTTGCCCCGCCACGCGCCACGCAAGAGCCCACGGGCTGTGAATTCTCATTCACCCGAATACCCCATTCATCGACCGGAAGGCCGTTGGGCTCGCCCTTGTCTCCCATGCCGGCCATCGACATCCACGCATCGGTATAGCGCCAGCCAAGCGAGGGGTCTTTCTTGCCGTAATCCATGTTGCCAAAGACTTCGCCCTCGACACCAAGATGGCTTAGGTCGCGCCCGGTGAAAAATTCCGCGATATCCTCATAGGCCGACCAGTTGACGGGAACCCCAAGGTCATAGCCATAGGCCGCCTTGAAATCGGCCTTGTTCTTGTCGTCGTTGAACCAGTCATAGCGGAACCAGTAAAGGTTCGCGAACTGCTGATCAGGAAGCTGATAGACCTTGCCATCGGGGCCGGTGGTGAACGACAGGCCGATGAAATCCTCAAGGTCGAGATTGGGGTTGGTCACATCCGCCCCCTCGCCCGCCATCCAGTCGGTCAGGTTGCGCGCCTGCTGATAGCGCCAGTGGGTGCCGATCAGATCACTGTCGTTGATGTAGCCGTCATAGATATTCTCGCCCGATTGCATCTGGGTCTGAAGTTTCTCGACAACATCGCCCTCGCCAATAAGATCATGGGTGATCTGAATGCCGGTAATGGCGGTGAACGCCGGGGCCAGCACCTTGGATTCGTAAGAATGCGTGTCGATGGTTTCCGACACCACCTTGATCTCCATCCCCGCAAAGGGCTGGGCCGCATCAATAAACCACTGCATCTCGGCCTCTTGATCGGCGCGGCTCAGCGACGAGAGATCGCCGATCTCGCTATCGAGAAAGGCCTTTGCGTCCTCCATATCCGCCAGTGCCGGACTGGCCGCCAAGGCCAGCGCCGCCAGCGCGGTTGAGGTTTTCAGTCTAAAGTTCATTTTGGTTCCTCCCTAGGTCGAACTCTGTTATTTATAGTCTCCGGCCACTTGCGCGCCCGAAGGGTATTCTTCGCGGGGTCAAACCCAGCGAAACACCGCCGCCGCGTAGATCGCGCAGACGATCATCGCATAGGGTTGATCTGTGCCCACAAACCCGAGCCAAGCCAGATTGATAAAGGCCGAGCCCAAAAGCGTGATAAAAAGCCGATCCCCCCGCGTGGTTTCAATCCTGAGAACCCCGACGCGCGGCGTCTCGGGGAACTTAATCGCCAGCACCGTGAAAGTGACCAGCAGACAGGCGATCACCCCGAAGAAGATCGCCGTGGGTAGGGTCCATGCCATCCAGTCCATGTCAAAGCCCCCCTTCAACCGGTGTTGGAAATGAAACGTCATCCTCGGGCTTGACCCGAGGACCTCCAAACGCACAAACCGCCCCATTCAGCCGCTGCAAATCTCTTCCCACAAATCCCGCCATTCCGGGTTTGCCTTTTCGATGAGCGCAATCTTCCAATTGCGCCGCCAGCGCTTGAGAGACTTTTCCCGCTGTATCGCGACCGCAGGGGCTTGATGCGGTTCGAGATAGACCAGACTCTCCAGATTGTAGCGGTCCGTAAAGCCGCCAAGCGCATGGATGCGATGTTGCCAGATGCGGTTGATCAGATCGCCCGTGACGCCGATGTAGAGCGTACCCCGAGGGCGGTTCGTCATGATATAGACGTGCATTCGTTCGGGCATGATGCGCAATTCCTCGGCCCTTGGCAGAGCGCAAGGGGTGGGAGGTCCTCGGGTCAAGCCCGAGGATGACGCCATTTTGATTAATAAACCGTTTCATCAAACCCTCCCCAAGGCGAAGCCCTTAGCAATATAATTCCGCACGAAATAGATCACCAAGGCCCCCGGCACGATGGTGAGAACCCCGGCGGCGGCCAGAACGCCCCAGTCGAGGCCAGACGCGCTTACCGTCCGTGTCATCGTGGCCGCAATCGGCTTGGCATCGACGCTCGTCAGGGTACGCGAAAGCAACAGTTCAACCCAGCTAAACATGAAGCAGAAGAACGCTGCGACGCCGATACCGCTAGCGATCAGCGGCATGAAAATCTTGATGAAAAACCGCCCGAAACTATAGCCGTCGATATAGGCGGTCTCGTCGATTTCGCGGGGCACGCCGCGCATGAACCCCTCAAGAATCCACACCGCCAAGGGCACGTTGAAAAGCGTATGCGCAAGCGCCACCGCGATATGGGTGTCAAACAACCCCACACTTGAATAAAGTTGAAAGAACGGCAGCGCGAACACCGCAGGCGGCGCCATCCGGTTGGTCAAAAGCCAGAAAAACAGATGCTTGTCGCCCATAAAGCTATAGCGGCTGAACGCATAGGCCGCCGGCAGCGCCACGGTGATCGACAGGACCGTGTTCATCGTCACATAGATGATCGAATTCACATAGCCCATGTACCAGCTGGAATCGGTCAGGATGGTCGCATAATTGGCGAAGGTCAGGTTTTGCGGCCAGAGCGAAAACACCCCGAGGATTTCGTCATTGGTCTTGAGGCTCATGTTGATCAGCCAATAGATCGGCAGCATCAGGAACAAGAGATACAGCCCCATGACGATGGCCTTGCCATTGATCCGCATATCTTAGCCCTCCCGCTTATCAAGGTTGACCATGACGGTGTAAAACACCCATGAAATCAGCAAGATCACCAGAAAATACATGATCGAGAACGCCGCCGCCGGCCCTAGGTCAAACTGGCCAAGCGCCATTTTCACAAGGTCGATGCTGAGGAAGGTAGTGGCGTTGCCCGGCCCGCCGCCGGTCACCACAAACGGCTCTGTATAGATCATGAAACTGTCCATGAAGCGCAGCAGGATCGCGATCATCAACACGCCTGCCATTTTCGGCAGCTCGATATAGCGAAACACCGCCCAACGGCTGGCCTGATCAATCTTGGCCGCCTGATAATAGGCATCCGGAATGGATTGCAGCCCGGCATAAGCCAAAAGCGCGACAAGCGATGTCCAATGCCAGACATCCATCACGATCACCGTGATCCAAGCGGCGGTGATATCCTGGGTGTAGTTATAGGAAATCCCTATCTTATCAAGCGTATAGCCCAGAAGACCGATATCGACCCGGCCGAAAATTTGCCAGATGGTGCCAACCACGTTCCACGGGATCAACAGCGGCAAAGACATAAGCACAAGGCAGAGCGAGGCCCAAAAGCCTTTCTTTGGCATGTTCAGCGCCACGAAGATCCCGAGCGGGATCTCAATCGCCAGAATGATCGCTGAGAACGCCGCCTGTCGCGCAAGCGCGTCCCACATCCGCTCGGAACTCAGCATATCGTCGAACCATTCAAGCCCGGCCCAGAAGAACTGATTATTGCCAAAGGTGTCCTGCACCGAATAATTGACCACGGTCATCAGCGGGATCACGGCGGAAAACGCCACCAGGATCAGGACAGGCAACACCAGAAACCACGCTTTTTGGTTGACGGTCTTTTCCACTACGCGGCCTCCTCAGCGGGGGATTTCGGGCTGACGCGCCAGTCGTCGGCATAGACATTGATCGCGCGTCGATCAAAGATCAGACGGGTCATATCGGGCGAAATGCTCTGATCCTCGGCGGCGATCACGTTGATCTCAACGCCGTTGACATCACAGCGCACGATCTTGTGGCGGCCGACATCCTCGACCCGGCGCACGCGTGCGCCAAGGCCGACATCGCCCGATGCCAGCGTCACGAATTCGGGGCGCACGCCGATCTGAACCCGGCCCTTGGGGCGGCCATAATCGGCGCCAAGCGGCACCTCGGTGCCCGCAACAATCGCGGTTGTGCCGCTGACCTCGGCGTCCAGAAGGTTCATGCCGGGGCTGCCGATAAAATAGCCGACAAAGGTATGTTCGGGGCGCTCGAACAATTCCTGCGGCGTGCCCATCTGCACCACCCGCCCGTCATGCATCACCACCACCTTGTCGGCAAAGGTCAGCGCCTCGGTCTGGTCATGGGTGACATAGATCATCGTATGGCCAAACTCGTGATGCAGCGCCTTGAGCTGGGTGCGCAATTCCCATTTCATATGCGGGTCGATCACCGTCAGCGGCTCGTCGAACAACAGCGCATTCACGTCCTCGCGCACCATCCCGCGACCAAGCGAGATTTTCTGCTTGGCATCCGCCGTCAACCCGCGCGCCTTGCGGTTCAACTCGGCCTCCATGCCGATCATGCCGGCAATCGCCTGTACCCGCTCGGCGATATAGGCGGGTTCTGCGCCGCGATTGCGCAGCGGAAAGGCAAGGTTGTCGCGCACGCTCATGGTGTCGTAGACCACCGGAAACTGAAACACCTGCGCGATATTGCGCGCGGCGGTGGCCTGATCGGTGACATCCTGGTCATTGAACAGGATGCGGCCCTGACTGGGGCGCAATAGTCCCGAGATGATGTTGAGAAGCGTGGACTTGCCACAGCCCGACGCGCCCAAAAGCGCGTAAGCCTCACCATCGGCCCAGACGTGGTTAAGCTCCTTGAGGGCATAATCGCCCTCGCCCGCGGGCTTGGGCAGATAGCTATGCGCCAGATTATCAAGCGTGATTTTTGCCATTCTCCCCCCTCAGGCCGCCAACGCATAGGCCGCAGGGGCCACAAGCGCGCCGTCTTTGGCAAAGACATAAACATGCGCCGGATCAAGATAGACCTTGAGCGCCGCCCCCAGTTTCAGATCGCGCACCCCGTGGACAAGCCCCACCCAACGCGCCCCGTGATGATCGAGGTGCACAAAGGTTTCCGAGCCGGTGATCTCGGTCACGCTCAGGCGCGCATCAAACACAAGGCTGTCACCGGCATGCTGTTCAAGTTCAAGGTGATTGGGGCGGAACCCGGCCAGATAGGGCCCGTCGGCCAAGTTGGCCATGCTTGCGAGTGCCGGGGCGGATTGGCCATCGCCAAACGCGATTCGATCCCCCGCCTTGGTGACCTCAAGAAAATTCATCGGCGGATCGCTGAAAACGCGCGCGGTGGTGGCGTCATTCGGCTGGCGATAGACGCCCGGCGTCGGGCCGAATTGCGTCACGCGCCCCTCCCATAGGGTGGCGGTGTTGCCACCCAGCAAGAGCGCCTCTTCGGGTTCGGTCGTGGCATAGACAAAGATGCTTCCGGCCTCTTCGAAAATCTTCGGAATCTCGGCACGCAATTCTTCGCGCAGCTTATAGTCAAGGTTGGCTAAAGGCTCGTCGAGCAGGACAAGCCCGGCATCCTTGACCAGGGCCCGCGCCAGGGCGCAGCGCTGTTGCTGCCCGCCCGAAAGCTCAAGCGGCTTGCGCTCAAGCATCGGGGATAGCTGCATCAGATCTGCGGTCTTGCGCACGGCGGCGTCAATCTCGGTCGGGGTCTTGCCCATAAGACGCATCGGCGAGGCGATGTTGTCATAAACGCTCATCGAGGGGTAATTGATGAACTGCTGATAGACCATGGCAACGCGGCGATCCTGCACGCGCATGCCGGTCACGTCCTGCCCCTGCCACACAATCCGCCCCGCGTCGGGCACATCCAGCCCCGCCATCAGCCGCATAAGAGAGGTCTTGCCCGATAAGGTCGGCCCCAACAGCACATTCATCGTGCCCGCCTCAAGCGTAAGGTCGGTGGGGTGAATATGCACCCGCCCGCTAACAACCTTCGATACGCCCTCTAGTTTCAGCGTCATTGATCCAAACCCTTGCTCATCCCTTGGCCGCCCCTGCATCCGAGTCCCGGCGATCGTGCCGCTCTTGCTGCATCCAGCGATCAAGCGCCGCAATCTGCTCTGCGCTCATCCGCAGGCCAAGCCGCGTGCGCCGCCAGATCACATCGGCGGCCTCGCGGGCAAATTCGCGGTGCATCTGCCAGCGCACCTCGGCGCCGGTGAGCGTGGCGCCAAAATCCGGCCCCAAAGCGCTAGCCTCGCGCGCCTCGCCAAGAATATCAACCGCCTCGGTGCCGTAAGCGCGCACAAGACGGCGCGCCCAAGCCTTGCTCAGGAAAGGGTAACCACGCTCAAGGCTTTCTGCCAAGGCCACGACCCCATCCACCGCGAAATCCCCGCCCGGCAGGGGCACACCTGCGGTCCAATCGCCCTCTGCGTCGGGGAAATGCGGCCCGAGTTTGGCCAGGGCCGCCTCGGCCAGCTTGCGATAGGTGGTGATCTTGCCGCCAAACACATTGAGCAGCGGCGCGCCCTCGGCCTGTTCCAGCGAGAGCACATAATCGCGCGTCGCCGCCGTGGCCGATTTGGCCCCGTCGTCATAAAGCGGGCGCACGCCCGAATAGGTCCAGACGATATCATCGCGGGTGACCGGAACCTTGAAATACTCGCTGGCGAACCTGCACAGATACTCCGCCTCTTGCGGCGTGCATTCCGGCTTTTGGCTGGCATCGGTATGTTCGGCATCGGTGGTGCCGATCAGGGTGAAATCACTCTCATAGGGAATGGCGAAAATGATCCGCCCGTCGGTGCCCTGAAAGAAATAGCATTTATCGTGCTCAAACAACCGCTTGGTCACGATATGGCTGCCGCGCACCAGGCGCACGCCTTCGCTTGAATTCAGCCGGAGTGTACCCGAGATCACATCCTTGACCCATGGCCCGGCGGCATTGACAAGGCCGCGCGCGCGCAGGGTGCTGTGATCGCCGCTGTCCTGATCCACAAGCGTGATCTGCCACAGATCGCCGATCCGTTCGGCCGATTGCACCTTGGTGCGGGTTCGGATCACCGCGCCGCGCGCCGCCGCGTCGCGGGCATTGAGCACCACAAGACGGCTGTCTTCGATCCAGCAATCGGAATATTCATAGGCGCGGGTGAATTTATCCTTGAGGGGCCGCCCCTCGGGCGCATGGGCAAGATCAAGCGTCGTTGTGCCCGGCAAAATCTTGCGCCCGCCAAGGTGGTCATACATGAACAACCCAAGCCGGATAAGCCAGGCCGGGCGCCGCCCCTTCATCCAGGGCATCACCAGGTTCAGAATGCGCGAGGTCGGGGTTTCCCCCTCAAAGCGCATATCCTTGTGATACGGCAGCACAAATCGCATCGGCCAGCTTATGTGCGGCATCGCCCGCAAAAGCGTTTCACGCTCGATCAAAGCCTCACGCACCAGCCGGATCTCGAAATATTCGAGATAGCGCAGCCCGCCGTGAAACAGCTTGGTCGAGGCCGAAGAGGTCGCCGAGGCCAGATCGTTCATCTCGGCCAGCTCAACGGTCAGGCCGCGGCCCGCCGCGTCACGCGCAATGCCACAGCCATTGATCCCGCCGCCGATCACGAACAGATCGACAATCCTGTCTGTACTGGTTTGCGACACCTGTTTCCCCCCTCACGATAGATCAAGGCGACCACCATTTTCGTGAAACGTCAAGAAAAGAATATTCGTTTACTTTCCTTTTTGCTCGCCCTGATTGTTTTCATTGGAATTTACGACAAAAGCCTCGGCATGACTTGCCAGCAAGGGCGGCGGGTCGCTCCTTGACCTGAGGTCATTTTTCAGAATCCGTGCGCGATTCGTCAATTGCGCCCGAAATTTGGTCTGTGCCCTTGCGCGACAGACAAAAACGAACATAATCGAACC
Organism: Roseovarius lutimaris; assembly: GCF_900115165.1. Classification (GTDB taxonomy): domain Bacteria; phylum Pseudomonadota; class Alphaproteobacteria; order Rhodobacterales; family Rhodobacteraceae; genus Roseovarius; species Roseovarius lutimaris. The sequence continues at coordinate 91,024 of NZ_FOVP01000013.1, forward strand.
AAATTCCGATCAGGGACAGCCGCATGTCACAAAGCTTTCGCCAGCCCGATATCCTTGAAATTGCCCGCGCCGAGGGCAAGGTGACCGTCGAGGGCCTGGCCGATCATTTCGATGTCACCGTTCAAACCATTCGCCGCGACCTGACCGAGCTGGCCAATGCCGGCAAACTTGAGCGGGTGCATGGTGGTGCGATCCTGCCCTCTGGCGTCAACAATATCCTTTATGACGAACGCCGCCGCCTCAATGAGGCCGCCAAGACCGCCATTGCGCGCGCCTGTGCCGCGGCCATCCCCGATGAGGCCTCGGTTTTCCTTGATATCGGCACCACGACCGAGGCGGTCGCGCGCGAACTGATTGATCATCGCAACCTGATGGTGGTCACCAACAACATGAATGTGGCGCAGATTTTGCTGGCCAACAAATCCTGCAACATCGTGGTTGCGGGCGGCGCCCTGCGGCGGGCCGATAACGGGCTTGTCGGCAATCTGACGGCGCGCACGATCGAGAATTTCAAGTTCGATTACGCGATCCTTGGCTGTTCGGCGATGGATGATGACGGTGACCTGCTTGATTTCGACATTCAGGAGGTGCTCGTCGGCCAAACCCTTCTTAATCGCTCGCGCGAAGTGTTTCTGGTCGCCGACAGCTCGAAATTCCAGCGCAGCGCGCCGGTACGGATCGGATCGTTGCGCGATGTGCATCAGGTCTTTACCGATCAGCCCCTGCCACCGCGTCTAGCCGAGCAATGCGGCGGCTGGGGCACAGCCGTGCATGTAACCGGCCCCGCCCCCGATTGACCCGCACCCTAGCCGCGCAGGAAACTGGCAAAGGGGATATAGCGCACGCTGTCGCCCGGCGTGATCTCGCCGCCCGCCTCGGGCAGTTCGACAAGCCCCTCGGCCCAGCTTAGCCCGCTGATCCGACCAGAGCCTTCGGATTTGAACACCTCGACTCGCCCGTCGCGCATCCGCGCGCGCAGATATTCGCGTCGGCCCGGCTTTTTGCGCTTCCCGAAATTCGCTGGCACATCAAAGCCTTGCGGCTCAAACCACCCGGCGCCGGATAATGAGGCCATGGCCGGGCGCGCAAAAACCAACGCACAAACCAATGCCGCAACCGGATTGCCCGGCAGGCCGAACACCGGCGTTTCGCGCCACAGCCCAAGCGCCAGAGGCCGCCCCGGCTTGATCGCGATGCGCCACTCCGCCATCGCGCCCGCCTCGTTCAAAAGCGCCGAAACATGATCTTCATCGCCCGCCGAGGCCCCCCCCGATGTCAGAATCACATCCGCCTCTGCTGCGCCGCGATCAAGCGCGCGGCGCAGGGCGGCACGATCATCAGGCACCTTGCCAAGATCGACCACCTCATAGCCAAACTCGCACACCAGCGCGCTTAGCATCGGGCGGTTGGCATCATAAATCTGGCCCGGTCGTGTTGCATGTCCGGCCTCGGCCAGTTCATCCCCGGTCGAGATGATCGCCACCCGAAGCGGCAGGCAAACCTCAAGCCGCGCCACTCCTACGGCGGCGCAAAACGCAAGATCGGCAGGGGTGAGAACCCGCCCCGGCGCAAGGATGGTCTCGCCCTCGCCAACATCCTCGCCCGCGCGACGGGTGTTGGCGCCCGGCTTGATGCCTGCGCGAAAGGCAATCTCGCCGGTCCCAACGCTCACATCCTCTTGTAGAATCACCGTATCGACGCCATCCGGCAAGGCGGCCCCGGTCAGCACCCGAAGCGCACGCCCCGCCGGCACCTTGCCGTCGTAAGGCACCCCCGCTGCCGCGCGCCCCTGAACAAGCGGCAAGATCTGGTCGCCATCGCCCAGGCTGGCAAAGGCAAAGCCATAGCCATCGACCGCCGAATTGGGATCGGGCGGATTGGCGCGACGCGCGGTGACAGTCGCGGCCAGCACCCGGCCAAGCGCCCCGGACAGATCGACCTGCTCCTGCCCCACCACCCGATGCAAGCGCGCGCGCAACAGCGCCAGCGCCTGATCCGCGGGGGTCCAGTCAACACCGCCCGGCAGCGCAAAACAATCGTCGCGCAACGGTGGCGGCGTCAACCCCTCTGCCGCGCGCCTCAGTTTGTCCTCGTGTCCAAGCCCCATGATCCAACCCTCCTCGGGTGCCTCTACTGCCAACATGGCCGCCAGATCTGCATCCTGCAAGCGCGCAAGCGACCGCACCATAAACCGCACCTGATGTGCATCGCGAAACTGTCGAATGGGATCAAAGGCCGACCTCGGCAAGGATGAAATCAGCGATCGCAACCGTGTCATCAAGATTGAAAACCGGACGGTCCAGATCAAGCGGGCTGTCGCTCGCAACTGCGCGAATGGTCGGATCGCCCGGTGCGATCAACGGATTGCCGGTCTCTGCGCGAAAGGCCTCGATCTTGGAATGGCTGTCGCGCTTGTAGCCCTCGACCAGCACCAGATCGACCGGCGCCAGCTTGTCGAGCAGCATCGCCAGCGACGGCTCTTCTTCAGTGCGCAACTCGTGCATAAGCGCAAAGCGGTTGCGCGAGGCCAGCAAGACCTCGGTCGCACCGGCAACCCGGTGGCGGTGGCTGTCCTTGCCCGCATGATCGACGTCAAAGCTGTGATGGGCATGTTTCACCGTCGACACAGTGATGCCGCGCCCGGTGATCTCGGTCACCAGCCGTTCCATCAGACCGGTCTTGCCGGCATTTTTCCAGCCAGTCACGCCGTAAAGCCTCATGCCCCTGCCCCTGATCTGTCCCGCGCCTGTTCAAGGTCTTCGGGGGTGTTGACGTTGAAAAACGGATCGCCCGCCTCCTCGAAAAGTGCCTCGCGTCCACCGTGCTTGTCAGTCCAGATGACCACCTTGCGCAGGCCCGCGCCCAGCGCCGCGCGCAGGTCATCGCGCAACGCCACCGGCCAGAGGCCAAAGGTCGGATGCCGGATCAGGCCTGAGCCGCTCATCGACTTGGTCTCTTGCGCCCCTCGCGGTGTCGCGGCCAGAACCAGCGGAAACGTCATCCCCTCGGCCGCCAAGATCAGCCGCGCCACCAGATCGCGCGGGAAAAACGGTGTATCTGCCGCTACGGTAACGATGCTTTCGGCCCCCTGCGCGGCCGCCCAGTCGAGCCCCGCCAGCACCCCGACCAACGGCCCGGCAAAGCCTTCGATACTGTCGCCCAGAACCGGCAGGTCAAACCCGGCAAACCGCGCAGGATCGCCATTGGCATTCAGCGCAAGCCCCGTCACCTGCGGCCCCAACCGCGCGATCACATGGTCAAGAATGGTCGATGAGCCAAGCCGCAACAGCCCCTTGTCGCCGCCCCCCATGCGGGTGGCGCGCCCGCCCGCGAGAATGACACCAAGCGGCTGTTTCATAAGCGCGGACCTCTCCACGGGCCAATCATGCCGGTGCCCCCTTGCGACGATATTTGTGATCCTCATCGCCCACGGCTTCGGGGTCAGCATCGCGCAAAAGCCGCTCTTCTCCCGAGAGGCAGACAAATCGCTTGCCCCGCATCCGCCCGATCAGGGTCAGTCCGACCTGCCTGGCAATCTCCACCCCCCAGGCGGTAAACCCGGATCGCGACGCCAGAACCGGAATGCCCATCATCGCGGTCTTGATCACCATCTCGGATGTCAGCCGCCCGGTGGTGTACAAAAGCTTGTCCTCCGCCGTAACGCCCTCGCTCAGCATCCAGCCCGCGATTTTATCAACCGCGTTGTGACGCCCGACATCCTCCATATAAACCAGGGGCCGGTCGCCCTGACACAGCACCGTGCCATGGATCGCCCCTGCCTCAAGATACAGCGAGGGCGTGCGGTTGATCTTTGCGGCCAGCGCATAAAGATCAGAAGTCCTGACCTGGACCTGCGGCAGGCGAACGCCCTCAAGCCCCTCCATCATATCACCAAAGACCGTGCCCACGGCGCAGCCGCTGGTCCGGGTCTTTTTCTTCAGCTTTTCCTCATAGGTGGTCTGCCCGTCGGTGCGCACGACGACGGTCTCCAAGTCCTCGTCATACTCCACGCCCCGGACCACCTCGCCCTCGGCCAGCATCCCCTGATTGCGCAGAAACCCAAGCGCTAGATATTGCGGATAATCGCCAATCGTCATCGCCGTCACGATTTCCTGACCGTTGAGGAAAATCGTCAAAGGCCGCTCTTCCACCACGGAAATGCGCATCGGCTGGCCCGCGTGATCGACCCCCTCGACCGCCCGCGTCAAACGCGGTGCCTCAGGATCAGGGGCGATCAGGTAACCGGACAGATCATCGCTCAAGGCCAATTGCATCTCCTCCTTGCATTGGGTACGCCCTTGCCAGAGCGCATGGGCAACTTAGGGGCAAGCGGTGCCAAGGCAAACCACCAAATCAATCTATTGGCAAGGTGTGCGTGATGGCGCGCCGTTTATTCTGGTGATCGTGCCGTTTTCCGTCCTCTTTGGCGTTGTCGCCACCGAGGCCGGTCTGAACGTTCTCGAAACCATGGGCTTTTCAGTGCTTGTGATCGCAGGGGCGGCACAATTCACCGCCTTGCAGCTTCTGTCAGACGGCGCCCCCACCGCGATTGCACTGATTTCGGCACTGGCGGTCAACCTGCGCATGGCGATGTATTCGGCCTCGCTCACCCCCTATATCGGCGGGGCATCCCTGGGCCAACGCGCGCTCGCTGCCTATTTCACCGTCGATCAAAGCTATGCCTGCGCGATCGTCAAATTCGAGGCCAACCCCGGCTGGTCCATCCCGCAACGGCTGTCCTATTTCTTTGGCGTTGTCACGGCGATTTGCCCGCTCTGGTACGTCTTCACCCTCGTCGGCGCGCTCGTCGGCACCTCCATCCCGCAGGGGCTGGCGCTTGATTTCGCGCTGCCGATCACCTTTCTCGCGATGATCGCGCCGATGCTGCGCACCCCGGCCCATCTGGCGGCGGCTTTCGTGTCTGTCACCATGTCGCTCATCTTTGCGTTCCTGCCCTATAACCTCGGCCTGTTGATTGCCGGCGTGGCCGGGATGATGGTTGGCGCACAGGTCGAAGTAACCCGTGAGCGCCGAATCGCACCACCCACAGGGGATGCGTCATGATCGACAAGACCAGCCTCTGGATCGTGATCATTCTTCTCGGCCTCGGCAGTTTCGGCCTGCGCTTTGTCTTCACCGGGCTTATCGGGGATCGCCCCCTGCCTGCCTGGATGCTGCGCCATCTGCGCTATACCGCCGTGGCCGTTTTGCCGGGGCTGGTGGCGCCGCTCGTGGTCTGGCCTGCGGCCACAGATGGCACATTGGATGCCCCCCGCATGGCGGCGGCGCTCATGACGCTTGCGGTGGGGTATTTCACCCGCAACGTGATCCTGGCCATCGTCTTGGGCGCGCTCACCCTTTATGGCGGCCTCGCCCTGCTCGGCTGATACGCCGCAAGCCCCTTCTTCTTGGCTCAAATACTCCGGGGGAGTCGCGCCTTGCGCGACGGGGGCAGCGCCCCCTACTCCCTCGGGGCCGCCGCGCGGCGCAAGCGGTCATTGATCGCCCGCCCCAATCCGTGATCGGGAATGGGCGTGACCGCGATCACACGCGCCCCCTGCGCATCAAGCGCATGCAGGTGGCGAAACAGATTGGCCGCCGCCTCGGTCAGATCGCCCGCCGCCGACAGGTTGAGATCGGCCTCGACCGCGCCAAATCCCAACAGAACCTCGCCGTCCCGACGCTCTGTTGCGTTCAGACGCACAAGGCCGCCGGGGGCGTAATGTGATTGCATCTGTCCCGGTGCGCTAAGCGGATCACCGGCGCCGTGCAGGCGTATCGGCTGACCCAAGGCCGCCTCTATCGCTTCGGCGGGCAATCCGCCGGGGCGCAAAAGCACGGGCGCGTCGGCCAGGCCGACAATGGTCGATTCCACCCCGACCGGGCAGGCGCCACCATCCAGAACTGCCTCGATCCGGCCTGACAGGCCGGCCAATACATGCGCGGCCTGCGTCGGGCTTATCTTCCCGGAAGGGTTCGCCGAAGGCGCCGCCACCGGCCCGTCAAAAGCCTCAAGCAGGCCCTGCGCCACCGGATGCGCCGGCAGGCGCACCGCCAGCGTCGGCAAGTCGGCAGTCACAAGCGACGACAGCCCCGCATCCGGCCTCAATGGCAGCACAAGCGTCAGCGGCCCCGGCCAGAAAGCCCGCGCAAGTACATCCGCAAAATCGTTCCACTCGACATAGGCCCGCGCGATCTCGATGCTGCTGACATGCACGATCAGGGGATTGAAACGCGGCCTCTCCTTGGCCTTGAAAATCCGCGCGACGGCATGATCCTGGCGTGCATCGGCGCCCAGCCCATAGACCGTTTCGGTCGGAAACGCGACAAGCCCCCCGGCGCGCAAAATCGCGGCCGCGCTTGCAAATCCTGCTTCGTCAGGCGAAAGACATGTCGTTTCCAAATTGAAGCGGCCCTTTTTTGACGCGGCGTAGCGGTTGAAGGTCGGCCGCGATTGATTACGCTCTGGTTCAAGGTAAGTTCCATACAGAGGCGCGGCAAGGCTGCCAAGTCGCCCGTACCATAGATCAGGAGATTTCAATGCCGTATCGCGCACCGGTCGAGGACTATCAGTTTCTGTTCGATCATGTTGTCGATCTTGAAAAGGTCGCCGCCACCGACCGCTTTGCTGAGGCCACCCCGGATATGACCGCCGCCATTCTCTCCGAAGCCGGGCGCATGTGCCAAGACGTGCTTTACCCGCTGCAACGCCCGGGCGATCTGCATCCGGCGCGTCTTGAGAACGGCGTTGTGCGCACCTCGCCGGGGTACAGCGATGGCTATCGCGCGATTGCGCAAGGGGGCTGGGTCTCGATCAGCGCCAGCCCCGAGCATGGCGGCATGGGCCTGCCAATGGTGGTAACGACGGCGGTGAACGAGATGATGTCCTCGGCGTGTCTCTCGCTGCAACTCAACCCGCTGATGACCCAGGGCCAGATCGAGGCGCTTGAACATCATGCCAGCGATGCCCTCAAGGAGATCTACCTGCCCAAACTGGTCAGCGGCGACTGGTCCGGCACCATGAACCTGACCGAGCCGCAGGCCGGTTCTGACGTCGGCGCGCTGCGCTCACGCGCCGAGGACAATGGCGATGGCAGCCATGCGATCACTGGCCAGAAGATCTATATCAGCTGGGGCGACAACGATTTCACCGAAAACGTCTGTCACCTTGTGCTGGCGCGCCTGCCCGACGGCGGACCCGGCACCAAGGGCATAAGCCTGTTTCTGGTGCCGAAATTCATCCCCGACGAAAACGGCGCACCGGGGCGTGCCAATTCCCTCAAGGTGGTGAGCCTTGAGCACAAGATGGGTCTGCACGGCAGCCCCACGGCGGTGATGCAGTTTGACGGCGCCACCGGTTGGCTTGTGGGCAAACCGCATGACGGCATGCGCGCGATGTTCACGATGATGAACAACGCCCGTCTCGGCGTCGGCGGACAGGGCATTGGCGTGGCCGAGGGCGCCTATCAGCACGCACTTGCCTATGCGATGGAGCGCAAACAGGGCCGCACCCCGGTTGAAGGCGGCAGCGGCACGATTGTCGATCACGCTGATGTGCGCCGCATGCTCGCCACGATGAAGGCCGATATCTTTGCCGCGCGCAGCATTGCCCTTGCCTGCGCGACGGCGATCGACATGCAGAGCGCGACCGGCGATGCGGCATGGGCCGCGCGCGCCGCGTTTCTGACACCGATTGCCAAGGCCTTTGGCACCGAAACCGGCATGGCGGTCTCGGAAATGGGCGTTCAGGTGCATGGCGGCATGGGCTTTATCGAGGAAACCGGCGCAGCACAGTATTACCGCGACGTGCGCGTCACCGCGATCTATGAGGGCACCAACGGCATTCAGGCGATGGACCTTGCCGCGCGCAAACTGATGGATGGCGGCGAGGCGGCCTTTGCCCTGCTCGATGAAATCGAGGCCTTTGCCGAAACTGCCCGTGGCCAGATGCCCGATCTGGCCGAACCGGTCTGGCAGGCCTCTGAAACGCTGCGCGAGGCGACCGAATGGATGCTGGAGCAAAGCGACCTAAATCAGCGGTTTGCCGGGGCGGCCCCCTTCCTGCGCGCCTTTGCGCGGGTTCTGGGCGGGCATTTCCACCTCAAGGCAGCCTTGGCCGAAGGCGGCAATGGCGCACGGGCGCGCATGGCGCGGTTCTATATCACCCGGCTTTTGCCCGAACACGCCGGGCTATTGGCCCATGCCACATGCGGCGCCGATGATCTTTACGTACTTACCACCGAGGATCTTGGCGCATGATGGACGGCGATGCCGGAATGATCCGCTACCCCTGGGACACACCGCCCGAACCGGGCGAGGCGATTACGGTTGCGCCCGGCGTGCTCTGGCTGCGCCTGCCGCTGCCGATGGTGCTTGATCACGTCAATGTCTATGCGCTTGACGAGGGCGAGAGCTGGACCATTGTCGATACCGGCATTCATTCAAAACGCAGTGTCGGCCTGTGGGAAACCCTTTTGGCCGGGCCGCTTGCGGGCAAACCCGTCAGCCGTGTGATCCTGACCCACCACCATCCCGATCATATCGGCATGGCGGGCTGGTTCATGGATCGCTTCGGCGCCGAGCTTTGGGCGACGCGCACCTCGTGGCTTCTATCGCGGATGCTGATCCTCGATGTCGAGGACGAACCGACACCACAGGCGCTCGCGTTCTGGCGTAGCGCCGGTATGACCCCCGATGTGTTTGAGGCGCGCCGCGCCGAGCGGCCCTATAATTTTGCCGATATCTGTGTCCCGCTTCCGGTGGGCTATACCCGCGTGCAAGAGGGCGAGGTGCTCTATGCGGGCGGGCGCGACTGGGACGTGCGGCTTGGCGGCGGGCATGCGCCCGATCACCTTACCCTGTGGAGCCGCGACGACAATCTGGTCATTGCCGGCGATCAGATCCTGCCCTCGATCAGCCCCAATATCGGCGTCTACCCGACCGAACCCGAGGCCGACCCGCTGGCCGATTGGCTCGCGGCCTGTGCGCGGCTGGCGGAGTTTGCGCGCGACGATCATCTCGTGCTTGGCGGGCATAAATTGCCCTTTACCGGCCTGCCGATGCGGATGCGCCAGCTAAGTGAAAACCACCACGGCGCATTGGCACGCCTGCGCGCGCACCTCAGCACCCCGCGCACCGCCGCCGAGTGTTTTCCGCAGCTTTTCAAACGCAAGATTGATCACGGCACCTATGGGTTGGCCCTTGTCGAGGCGGTTGCGCATCTCAACCATATGCATCAGGCTGGCGAGGTCAGACGCTGGCGCCGCGACGACGGGGCCTGGCTCTGGCAGCTATGTGACAGTTAAACAGGAGTGGCGACATGGACGACAAGATCGAAACCACGGCCGAAGCCGCAGAGGCCCATGCCATGCCGCGCTGTCACGAAGTTCACTCCGACCCGGATCAGCCCTGCATAGGCGCCGCCGCCAAGGCGCTTGCCGAAAAGCCGAACGAGAACAAAAGCCCGGCGCAATGGGCCTATGAGCGGATGATCCTCTATATCCAGAATTTCGAGAAAACCCTTGATGAGGAACACGAGGTCGCGATGGGCTTTGTCGGCGGCGACGCGGGCGTCTTGCGGATTGAAGGCATGGGATATTTTGACCCCGACATCGTGACCTTTTACGGCGAGGATGCCAGCGGCGCGCGCACCCAGCTTGTACAGCATGTGGGCCAGCTTAGCGTGATGCTGCGCGCGATGCCCAAACCGGCGAAAGTGGCCGTGCCCAACCGCATCGGCTTTCGCCTTGCCGAGGACCTTGCAAAAGCGTGACCCCTGCGGCAGCTTGGGTGGTGACAGCCCCGGATAAATACAGTATCCAGCCGCGAGACAAAACAGATTCAGCTATGAAAGAGGATACCCAAATGGCCGATCACAAGCATGGTGAGATGGATATTCAGGTTCAGGAAAAGACCTTTGACGGTTTTGTCAAATACGTCACATGGGCCGTTGTCGTGATCATCGGCGTGCTGATTTTCACCGCGCTGGTCAACGGCTAAGCCGACCCTGCGTGACCTGACGCAGGTTTGAGACAAAAGGGGTTGCCATGCGGGCCTGGATAATTGCGATCGTGGCTGTGTTCGCGCTGGCCGGGTGCGCCGCCGAATCGGTCTGGGCCCCGGACGAGGCGGTGACACGTGCCGCCTATCACCATGAGGGCCCGCCGCGCCTTACGCTTTTTACCATGCTCAACAATCATAGCGATGCGGGCGCGCATACCTCGTTGATGATCAACGGCTCGCAACGGGTCATCTTTGATCCCGCCGGATCGTTCAAACACGAGACCATTCCAGAGCGCAACGATGTGCTTTATGGCATCACCCCGCCGGTCGCGGATGTCTATACCCGCTATCATGCGCGCAAGACCTATCGCGTGCGCATTCAGCGCCTTGATGTCTCGCCTGAACTGGCAGAGCGCGCCATGTCGCTGGCCAAGGCCGCAGGCCCGGTGCCCTCGGCGCAATGTTCGCTTGCGACCTCTCGTATCCTCGCAGAGCTTTTCCCCGGCCAGATCAGCACGTCGTGGCTACCGCGCAAAACCTCGGATGAGTTTGGCGCCATATCCGGGGTGACCACCGAAGAGCTCTATGAATACGACGACGACGACAACAGCAAGGTGCTGCGCGCCTGGACCCCGCCCAAGACCTGATCTTTCGCACATCCCGATCGTGGCTCGCGGACTGTCGGCGGGCAAACGCGGCAGAATGCTCGCTGTCATGACGATTTCGGTGTGTCTGGCTCAAGGGTCGCTATGCGGGACTAAGCCGACCTTGTTCCCGGCGATACCAATGGCTGCTTTTGGGCCCGCGGGACGTGGAGTGAGTAAAGTGGTGACGAGAATATCCTACCCTGCCAAACACTCAAGGACGTACATTGAGAGAGTGTGCGCTGAATGAACTACCAAGCGCGCATGACGAGGTCGCAAAGCAATTTCTTTAGTCTGCTCTTCGGTTCGGCCATGCGCTCCGCTTTTCTTGTTCCGAAGGTACATTGTGCCGTCTACGATACTGTTCAGGCCTGATGCAATTTTCTTTAGGTCTCTGTTCTCCAAGTCTTTTGGGTTTAGGCCAATGTCACTCCTAACCAGCGGCCACAAATCAGATAGCGTTGCCGTTTCATCTTTGAACGGAATTGACTTGTTTTGAAGGTACGCTTTCAAACTGGCTTCAAGGATATTCCCTGCATAATGTACCGCCGCGTTCGGATCGTCATTGACCATCTTTAGCGCTCGATCCATCTCGATTCCTATCGCCTTAAGTCCCCCCTTAGCGACTGTTTCCTGCAAAGATGTCACAGGTGAAGCAGAAGCGGAATCAATGTGTCCACCGGCTCTATAGGATAGCCCTGCCTTCGTCAGAGCGGTTCGAATTTTTGTTTGATTTTGGACTAACGTTTTTGACCAAGCCTCATCTTGGAAATAGCTTCTCGCCGACGGGTCGCGCTCCAAAAAATCTTCCAAAAGTGCGCCTAATACACTTAAGGGTTTGCGACTACGTTTATTGGTTAGCCTTAACCAATCGACGGTCTTTTGAACTTTGTTCCCTTCGGGTTTTTCGTCTGGCGCATCGGCGTAGGCAAAAAGGCGATCAATCTCTGCATGAGTATGTGTTTCACTCATAATCTCCCCCAACAAACCTATGATAGGAGAAGGGATCTTCTCTGAACTATCCAATGTAAATTCCTATGTTCCTTAACTGCGGAGATCGGTTCCTATAGTGCTAATTAGCCCAAACTGGTCTGAGCCAGCACCAAAAATTCGCTTAGGTATGGGCTACTGGAAAGGTTCGCGACCTTCTCACGATCTAATTTGTTTGACGACAATGCAGACATTCGCCCAGAGCGCAGCGTAGGTCAATTCGGGGCTCAAAGTTGACGGTGACCCAGACAAAGAAAGCCCTGTCCCAGGCGGAACAGGGCCTTTTGCTTGGTCCGGGGCCGATTTAGTTGCCGCCGCCGATTACCGACAAACCGCGCAGGATATCAATCGCATAGGCCAGTTGATAATCATCTTCGCGTAGTTTGGCCGCCTCTTCGGCGCGGGCGCGATCTTCTTCGATCTGCTTGATCTCATCCTCGGTCAGGCTGTCGTTTGACAAACGGCCCCGCAGGTCTGCCTCGGAGCGGCTCGGGCGATTTGCGGCGGCTTCATCCTCGGCCGGTGTTTCATCCGCACGGGGGGGCTGTTGCACAAGGATGTCCGGGCTCACGCCGAGCGCCTGAATAGAGCGGCCCGACGGCGTGTAATAGCGCGCGGTGGTCAGACGCATCGCGCCATTGCCACGCAGCGGCATGACCGTCTGAACCGAGCCTTTGCCAAAGCTCTTGGTGCCGACAACGATCGCGCGGTGGTGATCCTGAAGCGCGCCGGCAACGATCTCGGAGGCACTTGCAGAGCCGCCGTTGATCAGCACGACAATCGGCTTGCCATTGGCCAGATCACCGGGCGTCGCATTGAAGCGCTCGCCATCCTGCGGGTTGCGGCCACGGGTGCTGACGATCTCGCCCTTGTCAAGAAACGCATCCGACACCTTGATCGCCTGCGTCAAAAGCCCGCCGGGATTGTTGCGCAGGTCAAGAACGATACCGCTGACACTTTCCTCGCCGCCAAGCTCTTCGATCTTCTCGGCCAATCCGCTTTCAAGGTTGGGATAGGTCTGATCGTTGAAGGTGGTCACCCGAAGCACCACGGCGTTCTGCTCGACGCGCGCACGCACCGCCGTCAGCTTGATGGTGTCACGAATGATCGACACATCAAACGGTTCCGCCTTGCCTTCGCGCACAACGGTGATGATGATCTCGCTGCCGACCGGGCCGCGCATCAGGTCGACCGCCTCGTTCAGAGTCAGGCCCAGAACGCTTTCGCCATCGACATGGGTGATGAAATCGCCTGATTCCATCCCGGCCTGATCGGCGGGGGTGCCATCCATCGGCGAGACAACTTTGACAAAGCCATCTTCCTGCGTAACCTCGATGCCAAGGCCCCCAAATTCGCCACGGGTCTGCACCTGCATGTTTTCGGAATCGTCCGGCGACAGATAGCTGGAGTGCGGATCAAGCGAGGTCAGCATGCCGTTGATCGCCGCCTCAACCAGATCCTTGGTATCGACATCCTCGACATATTGCGCGCGAATGCGTTCAAAAATATCCCCGAACAGATCAAGCTGTTCGTAAACGTCAGTAGAATCGGACGCTTCCTGCGCCAAAAGCGGTGCCGCCACCTGGGTTGTCACAATCGCACCGGTCAAAATACCGGCCGAGGCGGCCATCAGGAATTTTTTCATGTTTCAGTCATCCTTGTCGGTCTTGAACCACGCAAGCGGGTCCACTGGGGAATTGTCTTGTCTGACCTCAATATAGAGCGTCTGCGTCCGTTCGGAACCCATATCCTGAGAATCGGCGGCCAAAAGCAGATCACCCTCTGCGCCCGCACCGCCCATCAACCCGACCGGGCTATTACCGGGAAGCACCTGGCCTGTTTGACCATAGACAACATCCAACCCGGCAAACACCAGCAAAATCCCCGATTGCGGCTCCAGAATGATCACATTTCCGTAGTCAAGCAAGGGGCCGCGATAGCGCACCGTCGCCGCCGCCGGGGTGCGCACAAGGGCGCGCGGGCGGGTGGCGACGACAATACCGGGGCGTTTGATGCCTGCGGCGTCGGCCTCGCCTGCACGGCGCAAAATGGTGCCCTCAACCGGAAGCGGCAAGGCCCCCTTGCGCGCGCTGATATCCGGCAGGCTTCCCGGCGCCTCATCGACCGCGATTTCGCTCAACCCGCTGGCAAAGCCCGAAAGAGTCTCGGTCGAGGCGATCAAAAGCGCGGTTTTAACCGGATCTTCGGTAAAGCGGCGCGGCAGGTTGGTGCGCTCGGCCATTGCAGCACTAAGCGCGCTGCGGGCTTCTTGCACGCCTTCAAGCCCCTCTTGAAGCTTGTTCGCCGCACTTTGTTGCAGGGCGCGCAGCATACTCAACTCCTGAACCTTGTCGCGCAGCGACAGGGCGCGCGCATCAAGCGCCGGGGCAACCTCAGAGAGGATCATGCCCGCCCGCGCCGTGCCCACCGGCCCCGCCGGATGCATCAGCAAGACCGGCACCGGCGCATTGCCCATGGTTTGAAGCACGCCCAGAAGCTGGGCGATTTCTTCGTCGCGCGCGCGCAATTCGGCGGCAAGCGCCTGTTCGCGCACCGCCGCCCGGCGCAGCCCGTCGCGCATCGCCTCAAGCCCGTCCTCGAAGGCGGTGATCGTCTCGGTCAGCGCCTTGACGCGATTTTGCGCGCCCTCGGCCTTGCCAAGCGCCTCTGACGCGCGGCCAAGCCGCTCTGACGCCGCAAGCGCCGCCGTGGCCGGATCGGGCGAGGTCTGCGCCATCGCGGGCTGCGACAAGCCCAATCCGACACAGAAAAGAGCGCGCAATATCATCATGTTATCAGGCTTTTTCCGGTCATTTCCTCGGGCTTTGGCAGGTTCATCAATTCAAGCAGCGTCGGCGCCAGATCGGCCAACCGCCCGCCGGATCGCAGATGCGCGCCCGCAGGCCCCCCGACCAGAATAACCGGCACCGGATTGAGCGTATGCGCGGTATGCGGCCCCCCCGTGACCGGATCAACCATCACTTCGCAATTGCCGTGATCGGCCGTCACGACCATCGCGCCCCCCACCTCGTCCAACGCCTCGACCACCCGGCCAAGGCCCTGATCCACCGCTTCGCAGGCCTTGATCGCGGCCTTTAGGTTGCCGGTATGTCCCACCATGTCGGGATTGGCATAGTTCACCACGATCAGATCATAGTCTTCATGGATCGCGCTGACAAAGTGCGATGTGACCTCATCCGCCGACATCTCGGGCTGCAAATCATAGGTCGCCACATGCGGCGAGGCGGCCATATAGCGATCTTCGCCGGGTTCGGGCACTTCCTTGCCCCCGTTCAGGAAAAAGGTGACATGCGGGTATTTCTCGGTTTCTGCCAGATGGAACTGTCGCAGGCCCTGCTTGGCCACCCATTCGCCAAGCGTGTTGTTGATATCGCGCGACGGAAATACCGTGTCATACCAGGCATTATGCGCCTGGGAATATTCCACCATCCCCAAAAGCGCCGCCCATTCGGGCCGTTTTTCCCGGTCAAAGCTGATAAATGCCGGATCGGCAATCGCCTGAAGAATCTCGCGCGACCGGTCGGCCCGGAAATTGAGGCAAAACACCCCGTCACCGTCGCGCGCGCCAGAGTAGTCCCCAATCGCACTGGCGGCGACAAATTCATCGGATTCAGAGCGCACATAGGCATTGGTCACCGCAGTGCGCGGGCTGGCACACCGGATGCCCTTGCCGCCAACAATGGCGTCATAGGCCTCTTGCACGCGCGCCCAGCGATTGTCGCGATCCATGGCAAAATACCGCCCGATCACGGTGGCGATCCTGACCCCTTCGGGAAGCATCTCGGCAAGGCGTTCAAAGTAGACGCGTGCCGATTTCGGCGCCACATCGCGCCCGTCGGTCAGCGCATGCAAAACCACCGGCACACCGGCATCGGTCATCGCCTTGGCGGCGGCAACGATATGGGTCAGGTGGCCATGCACCCCGCCATCCGACACCAGGCCAATCAGATGCGCGCGCCCACCGCTTTTCTGCAACTTGGCGATAAAGCCTTGCAGGGCGGCATTGTCAAAAAAGCTGCCGTCTTCAATCGCCAGATCAATCTGGCCCAGATCCATCGCCACCACCCGACCGGCGCCGATATTGGTGTGCCCAACCTCGGAATTGCCCATTTGCCCACGCGGCAGGCCAACGTCGGGGCCATGGGTGATCAGGGTGTCATTGGGACAGCGCGCCATCAGCCGGTCAAAGGTCGGGGTCTTGGCCAGATACGGCGCGTTCGCCTCGGTATGCTCACTCAGGCCCCAGCCATCCAGAATACATAAAACGACGGGTTTTGGGGTACGCATAACGGCTCCTGGCTTGGTCTTGCCCGCCTTCTATCCCCTTAGCGCGTCGGGGTGAACCGGTTTAGCGCTAGCACTTTCGCCCGTGCACAAAATACCGCAGGCGCAAACGCAAAACGCGGCCCCGTTTCGGGGGCCGCGCCTGTAATCTTAACCGATGCTAAGGCTTATGCCAGAGCGAGGTTGATCGCGCTTTCGCGGCCGTCACGGCCGGCTTCGATGTCAAATGTTACTTTTTGATCATCTGCAAGACCCGACAAGCCCGACCGTTCTACAGCCGAGATGTGTACGAAAACGTCTTTGCTGCCGCCATCGGGGGCAATAAAGCCGAAGCCTTTAGTTGTGTTGAACCATTTCACGGTGCCAGTAGCCATATCCGTGTTCTCCTAATCTAAATGCTGCCCGCGTTGGTGCGGCAGCCCGGCAAGGTATGTCTGTATCGAAGACTGAGCGCCGGTTTAGGGAGACAGCAGGTCGAAATAGAATAACGTTCGCAAGGTGCATATGAGGGCAAGTCGCAAAAATTGCAAGGTATTTCCACGCTTGCCCCCGATATTAAAGCGGAATTATGCCGCCTATCGCACGAATTTCTTGTGCTTCACGCGCTTGGGTTCAAGGGCGTCGGGGCCAAGGCGGCGCTTTTTGTCCTCTTCATAATCGCTGAAGGCGCCTTCGAACCATTCGACATGCGCGTCGCCCTCAAAGGCAAGAATATGGGTGCAAATCCGATCGAGGAAAAAGCGGTCGTGGCTGATGACCACGGCGCAGCCTGCGAAATCAACCAGCGCATCCTCAAGCGCGCGCAGGGTTTCCACGTCAAGATCGTTGGTCGGCTCATCGAGCAGCAAGACATTGCCGCCATCCTTGAGCAGCCGCGCCATGTGCACCCGGTTGCGCTCACCGCCGGACAAAAGCGAAACTTTCTTTTGCTGATCGCCGCCCTTGAAGTTGAACGACGAACAATAGGCGCGTGCATTCACCTCGGCATCGCCCAGTTTGATGATGTCCTTGCCGTCGGCAATCGCCTCCCAGACGTTGTCATTCGGGGCCAGATCGTCGCGCGACTGATCCACATAAGAGAGCTTGACCGTATCGCCAAACTCGATGGTGCCGGAATCCGGGGCTTCCTGTCCGGTCAGGGTCTTGAACAGCGTCGATTTCCCCGCGCCGTTGGGGCCGATCACCCCGACAATGCCGCCCGGCGGCAGCGAAAAGCTAAGGTCTTCGATCAAGAGCTTGTCGCCCATGTGTTTGGTCAGGCCGTTCACCTCGATTACCTTGTTGCCAAGGCGCGGGCCGTTGGGGATCACGATCTGCGCGCGGGCCAGTTTTTCACGCTCGGATTGCCCGGCCAGCTCGTTATAGGCGTTGATCCGGGCCTTTTGCTTGGCTTGGCGCGCCTTTTGGCCCTGCCGCATCCAGTCAAGTTCGCGCTCAAGCGTCTTTTGCTTGGATTTATCCTCGCGCGCCTCCTGGCTCAGCCGCTTGGCCTTTTGTTCAAGCCAGGACGAATAATTGCCCTCATAGGGCACGCCGCGACCGCGATCCAGTTCGAGAATCCAGCTGGTGATGTCGTCAAGGAAATACCGGTCGTGGGTCACGATCAGGATCGTGCCCTTATAGTCGATCAGATGCTGTTGCAGCCAGGCGATGGTCTCGGCGTCAAGGTGGTTGGTCGGTTCGTCCAACAGCAGCATTTCAGGCGCTTCCAGCAACAGCTTGCACAGGGCGACACGACGGCGTTCACCGCCAGACAGGCTCTCGACATCGGCGTCATCGGGCGGACAGCGCAGCGCTTCCATCGAGATATCGACCTGCGAATCCAGATCCCAGAGGTTCTGGCTGTCGATTTCATCCTGCAACTGCGCCATCTCGTCGGCGGTCTCGTCGCTGTAGTTCATCGCCAGCTCGTTGAAGCGATCAAGCTTGGCTTTCTTGGCCGCAACGCCGAGCATGACGTTGTCCCGCACGTTGAGTGCCGGATCAAGATGCGGTTCCTGCGGCAGATAGCCGACCTTGGCGCCCTCGGCGGCCCAGGCCTCGCCGGTGAAGTCAGTATCGAGCCCAGCCATGATCTTCATCAGGGTCGATTTACCCGACCCGTTCACGCCCACCACGCCGATTTTGACACCGGGCAGAAAGCTAAGGTGAATGTCCTCGAAACATTTCTTGCCGCCCGGATAGGTCTTGGAGACCCCCTGCATGTGATAGACGTATTGATAGGCTGCCATGTGATGCCGCTCCGCTTGGGTATCTGTAATCCACCGCAGGTGATAACGCCCATGGCGCGCAGGGGCAATGGGCTAGCGCAGAGAGCGCACCGACGCGGGCGCGGGCACAGGTGCAACGCCAAAGGGCCTGGACTTTGGCAGCGGATCATGCCCAGACATCCAGGTGATCAAATCCTCGCGGCTCATCGGGCGGGCAAGGCCAAAGCCCTGAATGACCGGACAATTGGCACGGCGCAGCATACTCAGCTGACCTTCGGTTTCGACACCTTCCGCCACCACCTGCATGTCCAGCAGGGTACAGAGGCGGATAATGGCGCGCACGATCACCCGGTTGCGCGGATCACTGTCCAGCCGCGCGATCATCGAGCGATCAAGCTTGATCGCGTCAATCTCGAAGGTGGCCATATGCGACAGGCCGGCATAGCCGGTGCCGAAATCATCAAGCGCCACACGCACGCCAAGCCGCTTGAGGCGCTCGACGGCGGTCACGATATCATGGCCGCTGCCGTCAAGGATGGTGGTTTCCAGCACCTCGATACAGATATGTTCCGGTCGCAAACCGCGTGACTGAAGCCCCCAATCCAACAGGCCAGGATAATTCACATCCGCCAGAATCGAGGCCGAGACATTGATCGACATGGTCATCTGGTCAAAACCGGCGGCATGCAGTTCGGCCAGCGCATCAAGCGCCATGTTCATCGACAGATAGTCGATATCTGCCAGTATCCCCAGACCATCGGCCGCCGCTAGAAAGGCCGAGGGCGGCAACAGGCCACGGCGCGGGTGGCGCCAGCGCACCAGCGCCTCGCAGCCGCAAATCCGGTGATCCGACAGGCGAAGCTGGGGCTGGAGAAAAATTTCAAACTGTTCGCTCGCCAGGGCCTCGCGCAGGTCGCGCGCCAGCTCCTGCCGGGCTTTCTGGGCTTGCCCCAGATGCGGCGTGTAGCAAACAACCTGACCGCGCCCACGCGCCTTGGCACTGTAAAGCGCCTGATCGGCGCGCTGAATCAACGCCTCGCCGGTTTCGGCAAGGCGGTCGGGCATGCAGGCCCCGATTGAGGCACCGATGCGAATCGTCTGGTCCTGCCAGATCAACGGCTGCGCCAGTGTTTCCAGAACGCCATTGGCCCGCTCGATCAATGCCACCTTGTCGCCGGGCCGCAGGCAGATCAACAGAAACTCATCCCCGCCGGTCCGGCACGCCAGATCGCCAGGCGCGCATTTCTCCTTCAGTGCGCGCGCCACATGCACCAGCGTGGCATCCCCCGCGCCGTGGCCAAGCGTGTCATTGATATCCTTGAACTTGTCGATATCAATCACCAGAACGCCGATCTCGCCGCGCGCAACATGATCCGTGACCAGCTTGGAGTGAAGGTAATCCCCAAGCTTCTTGCGATTGGCCAGACCGGTAAGATCATCGTGATGCGCGCTGCGCTTGAGATCGACCTGAATCTGGCGCAACGCCAGTTCGGTATTCACCTGATCGGTCACATCGCGACAGGTCACCACGACCTTTTTCTGATGCGGTTCGGGGCCGAGATCCAGCATCGCAAAACTCTGCTGGTTCCAGAACACCTGACCATTGCGCCGCACGTTCCGGTTAAGCTGATAGCGGCGAAACAGCGGGCTTTCGGGATCATAGCGAAACCTCTCAACCGCATCCCGGTCGGGGCGTTCATTGTCCGGCAGGATAAAGTCCTGCGGCTTGCGGCCGCGCATTTCCTCAAGGCTCCAGCCATACATGTCCTCGCAGGCCGGGTTCGCCCATTCGATCCGCGCCTCGATATCCTGCACCACGATGCCATCGCGAGCCTGTTCAAGGATCAGCCCATAGACCGATTGCATCGCCTCAAGGCCCTCCGGGCGATCTGACCTTGCCTTGTTCTGCACGCCTTTTAGCACCTGCACGAAATCCCCGATTTTTGCAGTCCTTCGTGCCATTCTAGGCAAGGCAAAGTTAACAGAGCATGGCGCCCAGCCCCCCTTCGGCAAATAAACTCGATAAAGTTTTACAGACCGCGCGCCACAACTTATCCGTTGCCCGATGCGCAAAAGGCACGCCATAGTGGTCGCGACCATCACCCCGGAGGAACACCGGCCATGCCCCGCGCCCTGAGCCATCTGTCATGCGCGTTACTGCTCGCTCTTTCGCTGGCGCTTGCGGGCTGTGGCGGTGCGCGCGCGGTGAGCGAAGTCGACGTTATGCCACCCACTTCGGGCGATGACCTGCGGCTTTATTACATCACCGACCGAAACCCAAGCCGCCCCGACGAGGGCGCGCTGATCTATACAGCCACGCGCAGTTCCTCGATGGCCCATGGCACCGCCCATCTGAGCCGCGTGGGCACCGGCAAGCACCCACGGCTCACGTACCTCCACGAGGCGCTGCGCTTTCCAGCGACACCGCTGCCTTTTTCGCAGGACAAGGGTGCCATTCTGCCCGACCTTGCCGCCACTGCGCGCTACGGCGAAAGCTCATCCACCCTGAAGGCAGAGCTTTCACAGGCGCTGCGCGAGAGCGGGCAAGACGAGGTTCTGCTTTATGTGCATGGCTTTAACAGCAACTTTGAGGAGTCAATCGAAACCCTTGCCCGCGTCTGGCGCAGCGTCGGCGAAGGGCCGGTGCCGCTTGCCTATAGCTGGCCTGCGGGCAATCCGGGGCTTTTCGGCTATTTCAAGGATCGCGAAAGCGGCGAGTTTTCGATCTTTCACCTCAAGGAAACTCTGCGCCTGATCACCGCCACACCGGGGGTGGGGCGCATCCATATCATCGCCCATAGCCGCGGCAGCGACGTGGTGACCACTGCGCTGCGGGAATTGGTGATCGAGACCCGCGCCGCCGGGCGCAACCCGCGCCAGAGCCTGCGGATCGAGAACCTTATCCTGGCCGCGCCCGATCTTGATTTCGGCGTGGTGCGTCAACGTCTGGTTGCCGAAAAATTCGGCCCCGCCTTTGGCCGGATCACCGTTTACATCAACCCCGAGGACAGCGCCCTTGGTCTGGCCCAGACTCTGATGGCGGGCACCCGCTTTGGCCGCATTTCCTATAATGAGCTTGATCCGAAAGAGCGCGACATCTTCGCCCTGATCGGCAATGTGGATTTCATCAATGTCAGTGCCGTTGCCGGTAAATCAAGCCATGCCTATTTTCGCAACAACCCCGAAGTGCTGATGGATATGGCCGCGCTGCTAAGTTCCGAGGCGCCCCCCGACAGCCCTAGGCGCAACCTGATCCACACCGAGGCCAATTTCTGGCGCCTGCTGTTGCCGCGCGATCTGCGCGCGCCGATTGATCGTGTCGATCGCTGATCGCCCGCGCCTTGACCTGTGTTTTCGCTTTACACTGCGCGCGTGGCTCGCAATGAAAGGGCGATGACATACGCCCTGCCCCCTTCGCATCCCGGTCAGGTGATCGGCCTTTTGGGCGGATCCTTTGATCCGCCGCATGTCGGCCACCTGCACATCAGCCGCGAGGCGCTCAAGCGGTTCGGGCTTGACCGGCTTTGGTGGCTGGTCAGCCCCGGCAATCCGCTCAAGGCGCGTGGCCCCGCCCCGCTTGAACGGCGGATGAAGGCGGCGCGCGACCTTGTCGATCATCCGCGTATTGATGTGACCGATTTCGAGGCCGAGGCCGGCACGCGCTATACTGCCGAGACCCTGCGGGCGCTGATCCGGGCACGACCGGGCGTGCGCTTTGTCTGGTTGATGGGGGCCGATAACCTGGCCCAGTTCCATCTCTGGCAGGATTGGCGCAAGATCATGAATACCGTGCCGGTCGGCGTTCTGGCCCGCCCCGGCCAGAGGATTTCGGCGCGCATGTCGCCCGCCGCGCGGATCTTTGACCATGCCCGCCTTGGCGCGCACCAGTGCCACCGACTTGGGCGGATGGACGCCCCGGCCTGGTGTTTCGTCAATGTCCCGATGATGGCGATTTCATCAACCCGGCTGCGCCAGAACGGAGCCTGGTCAGATGTTCCGCAAAAGTGACGCAGCCGTGACCGCGAATGCCGATTGCACCGCGACGCGCGCTGCGCTTTACTCTGTGGCATGAGCAAAGGATTTTCCAGACGTGCCTTTCTTGGCACCGCGCTATCGGCGCTTGCCGTGCCCGCATGGGCCGGCGCGCCAAGCGTTTCCCTGCGCCCCCAGGCGCGGCCGGGAGATTTTGCCCGCACCGTTGCCACCCGCGGCCCAAGTGCGCCCAGCACCCGGGCGCTGATTGCCGAGGCCAAATTATCGGGGCGCGTCGGCTTTGCGGTGAGCGATGCCAAAACCGGGCTTGTTCTGGAACAGGGCGATGGCGCGCTCGGCCTGCCGCCCGCCAGCGTGACCAAGGCGGTCACAGCGCTTTACGGGCTTGAGACGCTCGGTGCAAACCATCGGTTCCAGACCCGTCTTATCGCGACCGGGCCGATCTCGAACGGGATACTTCAGGGCGATCTTATCCTGGCCGGGGGCGGCGACCCGACGCTTGACACGAACGCCCTTGCGGGCATGGCCGCCGCCTTGAAAAAGAAGGGCCTGCGCGAGGTGCGCGGCAAGTTCCTGGTCTGGGGCGGGGCAGTGCCGTTCCTGCGCGCGATTGACGAGACCCAGCCAGAGCATGCCGGTTATAACCCGTCGCTTTCGGGGCTGAACCTGAATTACAACCGGGTGCATTTTGAGTGGAAGCGCAGCGGCGGCAATTATGCCATCACCATGGATGCGCGATCCGACAAATATCGCCCCGATGTCACCATGGCGCGCATGCGCATCGCCGAGCGCACGAGCCCGGTTTACACCTATCGTGCCACGGGCGCGCGCGATGACTGGACCGTGGCACGCCGCGCCCTTGGCAATGGCGGCGCGCGGTGGTTGCCGGTGCGCCAGCCCGAACTTTACGCAGGCGAGGTCTTTGCCACCTTTGCCCGCGCGCAGGGCCTCAAGCTTGGCAAACCAGGGATCACCAAGAGCACGCCCTCGGGCACCACGCTTGTCACCCATCAAAGCGACACCCTGAGCAAGATCCTGCGCGGCATGCTGCGCTATTCCACCAACCTGACGGCGGAAATGATCGGCCTTGCCGCAAGTGCTGCACGGCTTGGCAAACCCGTAAACCTGCGCGCCTCGGCGCGGGAAATGACCGCCTGGGCGAAATCCAGCCTTGGGATGAGCAGCGCAAAGCTGGTTGATCATTCAGGGCTTGGCGATGCGTCACGCCTGACGGCGTCATCCATGGCGGGCGCGCTTGGGCGGGCCCATCGCGCGGGGCTATTGAAACCGCTGTTGCGCGACATCCCGCTGCGCGACACGCGCGGGCGCGCCCTCAAGTCGCAGCCGGTAAAAGTGGTGGCGAAAACCGGCACGCTCTATTTCGTAAGCGCGCTTGCCGGCTATATGACCACACCAGACGGCGCCGAAATGGCGTTTGCCATTTTCACCGCCAGCGACAGCCTGCGCGCCAAGGTAAACTCGGCGCAGGATGAGCGCCCGCCCGGTGCCGCCTCGTGGAACAGGCGCGCGAAAAAGCTGCAACAGGCGTTGATTGAACGCTGGGGCACGGTTTATGGCGGATAGCCAGGCTTAGGTCTTGCCCTTGAAGACCGGCGCGCGCGCCGCAAGATTGGCGGCGATCTGTTCCATCTGGTGCGGCTTGCCGATAAGATCGGCCTGCTCGCGGCTTTCGGCCAAGAGGATGTCATCCTCGTCTGCGCCGCTTTCCGCCACACCGATAAGGCGCTTGGCGGCGCGGATGGCCGAGGGGCTTTTGGCGGCAATCTGCGCCGCAAGATCGCGCGCGGCCGCAAGCGGATCATCGGCGATCTCGGTGACAAGGCCCCAGTCAAGCGCCTGCGTGGCCTCAACCGGCGTGGCGCTATAGGTCAGGCGGCGGATCACGTCGCTGCGCGTCAGCCCGCGCAAGAGCACCATACCGCCCATATCGGGGATCAACCCCCATTTCATCTCCATCACCGCAAGCTTGGCATCAGGCCCGGCGATGCGGATATCGGCGCCAAGGGCCAGTTGAAACCCCGCGCCGTAGACCGCGCCATGCAGGGCGGCGATCACCGGCACCGGCACCCGGCGCCAGACCATCGCCACCTCCTGAAAGAGATTGGTATTGCCATGGCTGCGCGGCATGATCAGCGCCTCTGGATCGGTCGCCGCGAACTTGGCAAAGCTCATCACGTCAAGCCCGGCGCAAAACGCCTGTCCTTCGCCTGTCAGAACCACGGCACGAACATCGCTTTCGCAGAGCTCTTGACCGGCGGCGACAATCGCCTCGGCCATCTCCGGGTCAACCGCGTTGCGCTTGTCGGCGCGCGTCAGGGTGACTGTGGCGATGTGGTTGTCGAACTCGACGCGGACCCGGCTCATGGCGCTCTCCTTTGGCTGTGTCGGCATGAAACACCAACTGCCGTGGCAAGGCCAGACCGACGTGGCGGCAAACCCTTGCACGCGCCCGGCCGATCCCGTTAACTGCGCGCCATGGATACACCGCGCTACACCGACCTTGTTCAATCCCTGCCCGCCAACGTGCCTTTTGTCGGCCCCGAGGAACAGGAACGCGCCCGCGGCGCGCCCTTTGCCGCCCGCCTTGGGGCGAATGAAAACATCTTTGGCCCCTCGCCGTCGGCGATTGCCGCGATGTGCGCCGAGGCCGAAAATGTGTGGAAATACGGCGATCCGACAAGCCATGATCTGCGCGTCGCTCTGGCCGACCGGATGGGCGTTGCGACCGAAAGCATCCTTGTCGGCGAAGGCATCGACGGCCTGCTTGGCAACCTCGTGCGCCTGCTGATTGCACCGGGTGACGCCGTGGTCACCTCGGACGGGGCCTATCCGACGTTCAACTATCATGTCGCGGGCTTTGGCGGGGTGCTGCACAAGGTGCCTTACCGCGACGACCACGAGGATTTGACCGCGCTGATGATCCGCGCGCACGAGGTCGGGGCAAAGCTGATCTATCTGGCCAATCCCGACAACCCGATGGGCACATGGCACAAAGGCGCCGATATTGTCGCCGCACTGGATCGGCTGCCCGAGGGCTGTTTGCTCCTGCTGGACGAGGCTTATGTCGAATTCGCCCCCGAAGACACCGCCGCCCCGGTGGCCGGGAATGATCCCCGCGTGATCCGGATGCGCACATTTTCAAAGGCTTACGGCATGGCTGGCGCGCGCATCGGCTATGCGATTGGCGCGCCCGATCTGATCCGCAGCTTTGACAAGATCCGCAATCATTTCGGCATGAACCGGATGGCGCAGGTCGGCGCGCTCGCGGCGCTGAATGACACCGCATGGCTTGCGGATATTCAGGCCAAGGTGGCCGATCCGCGCAATTCCATCGCGCGGATCGCCGCCGAAAACGGGCTGACAAGCCTGCCCTCGGCAACCAATTTCGTCGCCGTGGACTGTGGCCGGGACGGCGATTTCGCCCGCGCCGTGCTTGGTGCCCTGGTGGCGCGTGGGGTTTTCGTGCGGATGCCCTTTGTCGCGCCGCAAGATCGCTGTATCCGCATAAGCTGTGGCCGACCAGAGGATCTGGCGGTGCTGGCGGAGGCCCTGCCCCAGGCGCTTGCAGAGGCGCGCGGATAACGGCCAATGGCGAGAGACGGGCAATAATTAACCTGACAGGCGGAATTATCGCGCTAAACTTGCGCCATGAATCGTAGAAACATGCCCTCTGCCCCCAATTACACCAACGCCGCTCTGGTGATGGGCCTGGTGAATTTGGTCTGGGTGTTCATGGTGATCTGGGCAAAGCTTGGCCTGTTGGCCGTGCTCGCCACGGGCTATGTCCTTAACAAGCTGATCAACCGGATCGCACGGGCGCGCTAACGCCCGGCAATCACCCGCGCCGCCGCCGACACGGCCCCCGCGCCATGCGGGATATCAAGCGCGGCAAACCCCGCCTCGATCACCCCAAGCGCGCCCATCACCATATGCGCATTCACATGCCCCATATGGCCGATGCGGAAAAACCCGTGCCAAGCCGGATCATTCGGCTCTGTCATGCCAAGCCCGATGCCGAGCGTCAGCCCGGCCTCATCCTCGACCCATTTGCGAAGGCGCGAGCCATGCGGCGCGCCGATGCGCAAGGCGGTGACCGCCCGGCTGCGCAGGGCGGGGTCGGCGACATTAAGCTCCAGCGGGCCATCCGTGCCCCAGGTCTCGCAGGCGGTCCAGATCGCGCGGGCAAGCTGATCGTGGCGCGCCCAGATCGCCTCGATGCCTTCGGCATTGATCATGTCAAGCGCCGCGCGCAGCCCGTAAAGGTGATGCGTCGGCGCCGTGCCGCCGAAATACTGATAGAACATCTCCGGGTTGGCACGCGGCCCCCAATCCCAATAGCGGGTGACATTCGCCATTGCAGCGCGCGCCGCAGCGGCCTTGTCGTTAAAGAAAACAAAGCCAAGGCCCGGCGGCACCATCAGGCCCTTCTGGCTTGCCGCGACCATCACATCGACACCCCATTCATCCATCTCAAACCGGTCGCACCCCAGCGAAGCAATGCAATCGGCCATCAAAAGCGCAGGATGCCCGGCGCCGTCCAAGGCGGCGCGAATCGCCGCCACATCGTTGAGCACCGAGGTCGAAGTATCCACATGCGTGGCCAGAACCGCCTTGATGGTGTGGCCCTTGTCAGCGCGCAAGGCCGCTTCAAGCTGATCCGGGTCAACCGGAGCACGCTTGCCGAAATCAAGCATCTGCGTTTCGATCCCCTGCCCGCGCGCCACCTCGGCCCAGCCATGGCCAAACCGCCCGGTCGCAGGCACAAGAACCCGCTCGCCCGGCGCAATCGTGTTGGCAAGGGCCGCCTCCCATGCGCCATGGCCATTGCTGATATAGATCGCCACATGGCCCTTGGTGCGCGCCACCGCCGCCAGATCGGGGATCAGGCCCGCGGTCATTTCGATCACCTCGCCCTCATAGATATTGGGCGCCGAGCGGTGCATCGCGCGCAACACCTCTTCGGGCATGACCGAAGGGCCGGGAATGGCGAGGTAAGGGCGACCCTGGGATAGGCTCATGTCTGTGTTCTCCTGGCGATTGAGGCGCCGACATTACGCCGCTTTGGCGCGCCGTCAATCGCTGATCGCCGACTTGCCATGCGGCGTCTGGCCCCCTAAACCGGGCCAAGCCGGGCCAAGCCGCCCCCGCCAATCAAAGAGCCTTGCCCGTATGAGCCTTTTCAAACGGATTTCCAATTGGGAGCGCGCGCTGCGGGCGTCTTATAATACCGACCTTTCGACCCCGGAGAACCGCCGACGCGCCGAGATCTATAACCTGTGGTTCGATCATGCGGTTCTGCGCAGGGTCTGGAGCAATTGCTTTCAGGTCGCACCGGGGGTGTACCGGTCGAACCAGCCGACGCATGAGCGTTTCGAGCGGCTCAGCGCCGCAGGGGTGCGCACGGTTCTGAACCTGCGCGGGGCGGCGGGGGCGGCGCATTACCTGGTTGAGGAAGAAAGCTGTCGCACGCTTGGGCTGACCCTTGTCAATTGCGCGCTTCAGGCCCGCGATGCCGCCCCGCCCGAGACCATACTTGCGTTGATCCATGCCTTTCGCGAGATCGAGAAACCCTTTGTGATGCATTGCAAATCCGGCGCTGACCGGGCCGGGTTTGCCGCGGCGATCTATCTTCTGGTGATTGAACGCCGCCCCCTGGCCGAGGCGCGCAAGATGCTTGCGGCGCGGTTCTGGCACTTCAAATGGTCCCGCACCGGCATTCTGGACTACATCCTTGACCAGTACGAGGCCCGCAATGCCCAAAGCCCGATCGGCTTTGAAGAGTGGATCGCCAGTGAATACGACCCGGACGCCCTTCAGGCGGCCTATCACGCGACGCACAAACCGCTATTTTGAGGCGCGATAGCGCGCCGCAAGGCGGGCCGGATCAGCGCCCAGAAAATACCGGCACAACAGGATCAGGTTGCGCCCGCCGCGCCGCAGCCAGCCATCGCGCCGATACCGCGCCGCACTTGTGCGCACCCGAAGCGGCAGAGCGGTAAGGCGACCGCGCAGGGCGCGCGCCATCGCCACATCCTCCATCAGCGCGATATCCGGGTAGCCCCCCACCGCGTCATATTCGGTGCGTGATATCAACAGGCCCTGATCGCCGTAAGGCAGCCCAAAAAGCCGCGAGCGCAGATTGGCCCAGCCCGCCACAAACCACGCCATGCCGCCGCCCGCATCAAACCCAAGCCGGAAATAGGCCGCCCCGCCGCGCGCCATGTGATCGCTCACCGCCCCGGACCAGCCAGCAGGCAAAACCGTGTCGGCATGCAGGAACAAAAGCCACTCGCCCGCCGCCACCTTGGCGCCGCGCCGCAATTGCCCGCCGCGCGAGGGCGCGCCCTGCACGATCACCGCACCGGCCGCATCGGCAATCGCAAGCGTGGCATCCCCCGATCCGCCATCGCTTATCACCAGCTCCCGGATCAGCCCCGCCTCAAGCCCCTCGATCAAGGCCGCAAGGCAGGCCGGCAGGGCCGCATCGGCATTCAATGTCGGGATCACCACGGTTAAAGCTGCGCGCATGAGGCCCCCCCCCTGTTGTCTTCGCCTGACAGACCTATATTACACCCGGACCACCAGTGGGAGAGGCGAATGACACGCAGCATTCTGGAAATCACCGGGTCAGACGCCGCGCATTTTCTGCAAGGCCTGATCACCAATGACATCACACGCCTCGATAAGGGGCTTGTCTATGCCGCGATGCTGACACCGCAGGGCAAATACCTGGCGGATTTCTTTCTGCTCTCGCAGGGAGAGGCGATCTGGCTTGATGTCGACAGCAGCCTTGCCGCCCCTCTGGCGCAACGTCTTGGCATGTACAAACTGCGCTCGGATGTGACCATTGCCGAGACCGACCGCCAGGTCTGGCGCGGAACCGGCCCCGCCCCCGAGGGCGCCCTGAGCGACCCGCGCCATCCCGAAATGGGCTGGCGGCTCTACGGCGATAAGGCTGGCGATGACGGCACGGATTTCGATGCGATCCGAGTGGCCCATTGCATCCCCGAAACCGGGGTTGAGCTGACCCCCGACAGCTTTATCCTTGAGGCCGGGCTTGAGCGGCTAGACGGTGTTGATTTTCGCAAGGGCTGTTACGTGGGCCAAGAAGTCACGGCGCGGATGAAACACAAGACCGAGCTGCGCAAGGGCCTGACCACCGTGGCGATCGACGGCGCGGCCCCGGTCGGCACCGACATTTCCACGCCCGATGGCAAGGCGGCCGGTACGCTTTACACACAGTCGGGCAATCGCGCGATTGCCTATTTGCGCTTTGATCGCGCCGTTGCTGGGATGACGGCCGACACAGCACGCATTGATCCGATCTAACCCGTAGGGTGGGTGAAACCCACGCTTCTTTGGGCCGAGTTCAAGAACGAGCGTGGGTTTCACCCACCCTACGTGACCACACCGAACGCGCGCCCGAACGAGAAGAGGCCCCACATCGGGGGCCTCTGTCATCTGGTATATTGCGTCAGCGGTTACGCGCGCTCTGCGTATTCCATCGTCTCGGTGTTGACGATGATATCCTCATCGACGCCCACGAACGGCGGCACCATCACCTTGACGCCATTGTCCAGAACGGCGGGCTTGAAGCTGTTGGCGGCGGTCTGGCCTTTAACGACCGGCTCGGTCTCGACGATCTTGCAGGTCACCTTTTGCGGCAGGGACGCATGCAACGCCTCGCTTTCGTGAAATTCGACCGTGATCGTCATGCCGTCCTGAAGGAACGGGCGGCGATCCCCGAGCAGGTCTGCGGGCAATTCGATCTGCTCATAGGTTTCGATATCCATGAACACCAGCTTGCCGTTTTCCTCATAGAGGAACTGCTGGTCTTTCTGTTCCAACCGCACCCGCTCGACCTTGTCGGCGCTGCGGAAGCGTTCGTTCAGTTTTGAACCGTTTCGCAGGTTGCGCATTTCAACCTGAGCAAACGCGCCCCCCTTGCCGGGTTTGACATGATCCACCTTGACCGCAGCCCAAAGGCCACCGTTATGCTCCAATACGTTACCGGGGCGGATTTCGTTTCCGTTGATCTTAGGCATTGCGTCCAAACCATGACAAAAGGTTGATAAGAAGTCTATGGCACCTATATCTGGCGTTACGATGGGTGGCAAGACAACGAGATATCGTTTTCGCGGAGGCGAGATATGCACAATTTGCATATAAGTTATGCGTATACGCTCTATCCGAATCAGTAAATCTCCGCCATAAGGAGCGCCACGCCCAAAACACAAGAGCAATAAGAACAAGGACGAATGATGAAGGATTTCGTTGACGGCACAGCGTTCAAGAGCGAACAGGGCAATCGTGCACGTAAACTTTTTGCGGCCGTTGTACTGGCCGCGCTGGATGATGCAATTTCCGACGACAAGAAATACGGCAATGGCCCCGAGCAGATCGCCCGTTGGGCGCGCTCACGCGATGGCCGCGAAGTCTTGTCTTGCGCCGGTATCGACCCGAACGAACGTGTTGTTTCGGGGTTGATGGATTTTGTCGCCAAAGGTGTACGTACCTCGGTCGCGCTGTCGCGTGAAGAGAGCGAACGTCGCAATGCTGCGGCCCAGGCCGAAGCGGCCTGACCGCGCCAAACCACCGTAGCTTTTCAAAGGCCCTGCCATAACTGGCGGGGCTTTTGCTTGTCCGGGGGTGCGGAAAACCACGGCGTACGCCCAATCATCGCTTTCACCGGGCGCGCCGCCTTTGTATCAATCCCGCAAGAGCAAGCGGGGAACAGGCCATGGCGCGCGCGATCATGATACAAGGGGCGGGCTCGAATGTGGGCAAGTCGATGCTGGTGGCCGGGCTTGCCCGCGCCTATCGCCTGCGCGGTCTTGGCGTCGCCCCGTTCAAGCCGCAGAACATGTCGAACAACGCCGCCGTCACCTGCGATGGCGGCGAGATTGGTCGCGCGCAGGCGCTTCAGGCCCTCGCCGCCGGGCGCGCGCCCCATACCGATATGAACCCGGTGCTGCTCAAGCCTGAATCCGACATCGGCGCGCAGGTCATCGTACAGGGCAAACGTTTTGCCACCCTGCGCGCACGCGATTACGCAAAGGCCAAACCCCAGCTTCTGGCCCCGGCGCTGGAAAGTTTTCACCGCCTTTGCCAAGGGACCGACCTTGTCCTGATCGAAGGCGCCGGAAGCCCCGCCGAGATCAACCTGCGCGCGGGCGACATTGCCAACATGGGCTTTGCCGAGGCCGCGGGCGTCCCGGTGATCCTTGTCGGCGATATTGATCGGGGCGGCGTGATCGCCCAGATCGTCGGCACGCAGGCGGTTCTGCCCGCCGCCGACGCCGCGCATATCAAAGGCTTTGCAATCAACAAGTTCCGGGGCGACGTCAGCCTGTTTGACGAGGGCGTGACCGAGATCACCACGCGCACCGGCTGGCCCTCGCTTGGGGTCATCCCGTGGTTTGATCAGGCCTGGCGCCTGCCCGCCGAGGATGTGATGGATATCGCCTCGACCAGGGGCGGCGCCTTCAAGGTGGCGGTGCCCCGCCTTGGGCGGATCGCCAATTTCGATGACCTCGATCCGCTCTCGGGCGAGCCGGACCTGAGCGTCGAAATCGTCCAGCCCGGTCAGCCCCTGCCCGGCGACGCCGATCTGGTGCTGATCCCCGGCAGCAAATCCACCATCGCCGATCTTGCGGATTTCCGGCGCAATGGCTGGGATATCGACCTTGCCGCTCATATCCGGCGCGGCGGGCATGTCTTGGGCATTTGCGGTGGCTATCAGATGCTTGGCCAACAGATCAACGACCCCAAAGGCATCGAGGGTCCCCCCTCTTCGGTGGCGGGCCTTGGCCATCTCGATGTGATCACCACCATGCGCCCCGAAAAACGGCTGGCGCTGACCAGCGCCACCTATCTGGCGACGGGTGACCAGGTGGAGGGTTACGAAATCCACCTTGGCCACACCACCGGGCCCGATTGTGATCGCGCGTGGCTGGCGATTGGCGAGCGTCCCGAAGGCGCGGCCACGGTGGATGGTCGGGTGCGCGGTGCCTATCTGCACGGGCTGTTTGCCAGCGACGCCTTTCGCGCGGCCTTTCTTGGCGATCTTGGGGCCGCGTCAGGCCTGAGCTATGGCGAAAATGTCGAAGAGACGCTCGATGCGCTTGCCGCACATCTTGAACGTCATATGGATCTGGATCTGCTGCTATCGCTCAGCGCCGAGCCGACGGCCTAGAGCCCGTCGCGTTCATTCGAATTCACGTGACATGCTCTGACCTATTGATTTCGCATGTTCGAGTAGCTCAAAACCGGGCCCCACTTTTGAGCAATATACGCTAATCCATATCCTGACTTGCCAACGCGCGGTGGATTTCGCGGCGGACAAGTTTGCGCACGTTGCGGGTGATCCGTTCGCCAAGGGCGCCCTGCAATTCCTGGCGCACGATTTCAGACACCATATCGCGCAGCGCCTCTTCGTCGAGAACCGCATCGTCAAGCATCATGCCGCTATCTTCGCCCCAGTCTTCCACCGGCGGGACCGGCATCGCCTCGCGCTCCCATGTCTGCGCATGCCGGAACGAGGCAACCTCATCGGCCTCGGCCCAATCTGGATCGGCCGACAGCTCTTCTTCGTCCGGGGCGTCGGCCCGGTCGCCTTCGTCACTCCATGAAAGCGACGTCACCCGGCCGCCAGCGTAATCATCCTCCGATTCGCCGTCGGGTTCCCATTGATCGTCACGGCTGGCAACAGCCGCCTCAAACTCGGCTGCCTGCGCTTCCAGGTCGCTGAGCAAGGCAGTATCGTCCTGTGATTCGCTCTCATCAGCTGTGCCTGCATCAGCGGCGGCCTGACCCTGATCGGCAGAGGCGGTTGCGTCGTCATCCTCTTGCATGGCTTCATCGGCCTCGAATGCGGGATCGACCGCGTCCAGCCAGATATCACCCTCAGGCGCGGTCGCGTCATGATGCGGCTCGGCCGGGGCCTCGATCTGGTCGTCTTGGGTCCGGTCGTCTTGCGTTGCGCAATCTTCGTCGCCGAGGCGCAGCGCGTCACTCTTGAGTGCCTCGGCGTGATCTTCATCCACAGCGGCGGCCATGCTGACCTCCTCCTGCGCAGCATCTTCAACAGCATCGACGCGAGCCTCGCGACCCGAGGCCGCGCCGTCTTGCGGGTCGGGCCGATGTTGGTCGGAGTCGTCCTGAGGTGGAGCAATGCCTGACTGATCGACGCCGTCGCGGTCGTCGACGCGCAAGGATGGCGTTAAAACAAGCCTGTTTGCGGTCTCGGCCTTTGGCGTGTCCATCGGCTCGGGCTGAACAGAAACACTGTCCTGGCCATTCGACACAAGTCGCCGGATAGAGGACAGCACATCCTCGATTTCCACATTGGTCACGGGGTCGGACATTTTCAACTACCACTCTTGCCTGATCACAGCTTACCCCTGAGGGCCTTTTCGCACAACCGATTCACACAATCGATTAGGAAGAGTTTTAGTTTTTGCCGATTGCGCGCAGAACGCGGTCAAGCTTTTTGCCCTGCGGGCTCATGTCAACCGGGGCGTCCTTGACCAAATCGTAATAGGCATTCGGGTCGTAGGTCTGCACCCCAAGGTTCAGATCCTTCGCCGTCAATTCCCCGATCGAGGACAGCACCGAATAGGCCGCAATGACCACATCGGCATTCGCCGAAATCAGGTTGGCCTTGGCGTCCAGCAAATCCTGCTCGGCATCCAGCACATCAAGCGTAGTGCGCGCGCCAAGCTTGGCCTCTTCGCGCACCCCTTCAAAGGCAACCGTGGCGGCGCGCACTTCTTCGCGGCTGGCCTCGCGGCTGGCACGGGCGGCGCGCAGGTTGGCATAGGCATCGCCCACATCCTGTGTCACCTGAAGGCCCGCAAGATGCAGTGCGCCGCGCTGCGCATCACGCTGTGCCATCGCCTGTCGTCTGGCGGAGCTAAGCTGCCCGCCCTGATAGATCGGGCCGCGCAATTCCACGCCGACACTGCCGCTATTGGTATAATCGCTTCCGGACAGCTCCTCACTGACGCCAAGCTGTCCTGTCAGGCTCAGCGAGGGCTTCATCGCCGCTGCCGCCGCCTGAATATTCAGCTCGGCCGCAGCGACATCATGCTGGGCCTTCAACAGATCGGGATGGCGGCGCATTGCCACGGATTTGGCCGCCTGGACATCGCCCGAGAGGTCAGGCATCGCCGTCGGCGATCTGAGCGCGCCGGGGCTGCGCCCGATGGCCGAGCGGAATTCTTCGACCGCGCGGGCAAGATCACCCTGCGCCCCGGCAAGCCCGCTTTGCGCGCTGGCAACGGCGGCCTCGGCCTGGGCGACATCGGTGCGGGTCACTTCGCCGACCTCAAAGCGATCCTGGGCGGCCTGCAGTTCCTGGCGCAAAAGCCGCAGGTTGTTTTCGCGCAACGCCACGAATTCGCTGTTGCGGATCACGTTCATATAGGCATTCACGCCGGTCAGCAGCACGAGTTGCTCAATGCTGATCAGAGTTTGGCGTGTCGCAAGAACCGTTTCCTTGGTCGCTTCGACAATCAGATTTGTGCGACCGAAATCATAGATCAGAAGGCTTGCCGTGACGCCAAGGTTAGCGCTTGTGCTGCTGGTGCTTCGAGACACGCCAAAGCTTCGGGTGCGACCGAAATCGTGGCTGACATCGGTGCTCCAGTCGATGATCGGGCGCAGCCCGCCAACCGCCTGCGCCACATCCTCATCGGCGGCACGCAACAAGGCGCGGTTCTGATCAAGCAGGCCGCTGTTGATATAGGCGCTTTTGAGGGCATCCGCGAGCGTTTCGGCGCGCGCGGCAAGCGGCGCCGACAACAGCACAGCAAGCCCAAGAGCGGTGCCAATGGATGTGACTGTCATCTTAAGTTTCAACGTCCGCTCCCTTGAGCTGCTGATCGGAGGCCGCAACAGGCCCGGTTCAAAGCGTAAACGCCGCGTGGCGTTCGAATCCGGGCATGACCGGCGCCCCGGCATTGAAGGCAAAGCGCCAGTTGATCGCACCGTCGATCTTATAGCCGATCCGCACCACGCCAAGCGCGCCCTCCATGAACAGACAGGCAATCCGCCCGCCCTCTTTCAACTGATCTGTCAGGGCCTCGGGCAGATGCTCGACCGCGCCCTGAATGGTGATCACGTCATAGGGGCCATGATCCGGCGCGCCCTGCGCCAAAGCCCCCTCATGCATGATCACGTTATCGGCCCCATTATCGGCCAACACGCGTTGTGCCTCCTGCGCCAGGTCGGCGTCATCTTCGACCGCGACAACCGCCTCGGCCATGCGTGCCATGATCGCCGAGGAATACCCGAGACCGGGGCCGATATCGAGAACAAGATCATCGCCTTCAATCTCAAGCGCATCTAGCATTTTGGCCAATGTGCGCGGCTCAAGCATCACGCGCCCGCCGCCGATATCGACATTTTCCCCCATATAGGCGGCTTCGCGCAGAGCCCGCGGCACGAAGGCCTCGCGTGGCACGGCAAGCATGGCGTCGATGATCGGAAATTTCGTCACATCCGAGGGGCGGACCTGCGTATCCACCATCATCGTGCGCCGGGCGGCATAATCTGTCATGAGCTAAACTCTCGGCTTCGGAATCCTATGATCGGGTTTTGGCACAGAACCCGCCCGGCGGCAACGCCTAGCCATGGCGAAAACCGCTGATTGCCCACTTGCACAGGCCCGAGCGATCAGATAATCGACATCAACCACGGTCGGCGGCGAGTTGGCGGAGTGGTTACGCAGCGGATTGCAAATCCGTGTACACCGGTTCGATTCCGGTACTCGCCTCCATTTAAAATCAACCACTTAGCTGATTTCTGAAAAACGCGCCCCGGCGCGTCTAAACAATTGTCTAAACATTCTGTTTTTGTTCTGTTCGCTTTTTCGGCGTAAAAGAACACCGCCTAAGCTCTGAAAAATAGCGCTGTGTCAGCTACGGCACGCAGCAGAAAATCACAGCTAGCCAGTCAGCACGCCCTAGCGTTCGCCCCGCGCGCGCTGGCTCTCACTTTCTAAGCATGTGGTTTGACGGTTCGCGGTGCACTGGCGCTGCCGCACTCAGCGGCGGAGCCGCAGCGTTGACGCGATGCGCTGTAAAGCCAGAGGCGTTTCGGGCACGGGGGTCCCCGCGCAAGCGGGGGTGTGTCCGAAGGTTTCCATCAGCCTTTGGTCTCCCCCCTCGCAGACAAGGTTGTCCAGGGCGACGCGCAGCTTGCGAGCATCGCCCTAGACTTCCTTGTCCCGCGCCTCCGGTAAAACCGGGCGCGCCACCCTGCCCGACCGCTCGATCTTCGAGCGGGCGGGCCGGATATCCCCCTTCTTGGTAGTATATCCCTCTAGTGGTGGCAACGACAAGAAACGTAGGGGAGTAAAGAGCACTTGCCGCAATCCTTATCTCGAGGTGACGAGATCGGCTCAAGTTCTCGGAGTGAGGTAACATAATGTTTCAATTGTTACACGTTTCTATATAACTCTAGTGGTGGCTCGCCGTGATGTCCGATTTGCTCCCAGTGACCGTTACGTCCTAGCGTCAACCTCAGAACAGTTTGCATGGGTTTCCCATTCGTCCGAACCGGCGCGCGAACTGAAATTCCGAGGGGCTGGCTATGACCATGAATAGGATCACTGGCGTTTTTATGCAGATCGCGATGATATCGCGCTGCTCGGAAACGTGGTGGAATGCTTCAGCGGTCCAACGCGCAGCATCCCTGTCCTTTTGGGGGGTGTGAAAAGATGGCGTCCACCAAACTCGAACAATCGGCTCTCAGCCTGCTCACCGCCTTCGAAAACGCGGGCAAGTCGGTCAGCCGTGTCATCGTGGAAGGGAGAAAGATTGAGATTGTCCTCGCCACGGAGCATGATGGCGATGATTTCGACAGGATAGATATGCGCCATGGCAAAACGTGAACTTCCAAAGCACGTCTACAGGCAAAGCAATGGTATTTACTTCCAACGGCGCGGCTGGCCGTCGCAAAAGTTCCAATCCGAATTTGGAACGGCGGAATTCTGGACAGAGTATGCTGGCATACTCTCTCAAAAGGACAGGCCCCGCAAAGTGGTGACCCGCAATTTTGGGGCGTTGATCGACCACTATAGAAAATCCCCGCGATACAAGAACCTCAAGCCGCGCACCGGTCTGGATTACGACAAGTACCTCGACTTCTTTCGCGAGATCATGGGCGATGCGAACCCGGCCAAGATGCAGCGCAAGGACGTGATCCGCCTACGCGACTCGAACGCCGAGAAAGCCTATTTCGCCAATTATTCGCTCCGCGTGTTGCGTGTCCTCATGGAACACTGCGTTGACCTTGGCTGGCGGGAAACCAATCCGGCCCGTGGGGTGCCCGAAATCAAAACCGCCAAAACAGAGCGCGAGCCTTGGCCGCGCGAGCTTCTCGACGTCTACCGGGCACATTGCCCCCTCGGCACCAGAGAACGCCTCGTCATGGAGCTTTGCGTTGGCACTGGCCAGAGGATTGGCGACGTTCTGACCATGCGCTGGTCGAACATCGAAAACGGCGCTGTCTGGGTCCGGCAAAGCAAAACCTCAAAAGAGCTTTGGGTGCCGATCCTGCCCGAGCTACAGGCCGCGCTCGACGCCGCCAGCCGCCACTCGGTCTACATCCTGACAAATGAGCGGGGCACGAACCGCTGGTCCTATAGAGGCGCCTCAGCGGCCGTCAGGAAGGTCAGAGAGCAAATCGGAGCCTTGGCCTACGATATTCACAGTTGGCGCTACAACGCTGCCTGTGAGCTTCTGGAAGCCGGTTGCGGTGACGACCTGATCGCGGCGGTGACGGGCCAAAGCCCCGCGATGGTCCAGCACTACACAAAGAAGGTCCGTCAGCGCATCCGCGCGGTGCAGGCGCAGCAGATGCGGACAGAACAGCATCGGCCCTGAGAGACGGCACCCAGCCGACTGTCGTGGCGAGATGATTGACACTAAGCCCCTTCGAAAAGGGCGGATTCCGGCCATTCGCCGCAAGCGCGAGCCAACCATCCCGTAACATTAAAAGCCGACATTCAGGCAACCCTCAAACGGGGCATCACTCTGCGCCGCCGCATGGCCGCAAAGAGACCAATGCGATCCTGAAGGTCTTCCGGGAAATCATCCCAAATGAGTGGAAAACCTTCCGAAGCCAAGTGTCTGGCAACTTCAGGGTCGTCACGCACAAAAAATTTCGGGTTTTGGGGTAAGGGACGTATAACGAATATAAATTGCGTCTAATAAGAGAAATGCTCATGTTTGAGTTATGGACATCACTCTTATTAAGACATTCCTGGAAGTCGCCGCCTCCGGATCATTCGTTTCCGCTTCGGAACGCCTGTTTGTGACCCAGTCTGCTGTATCATTACGCATCCAGCGCCTGGAAGACTCTCTGGGGCGGCCACTGTTCACCCGGTCCAAATCGGGCGCGGAGCTGACTGCCGCAGGACGGGAATTTGAAAGTTACGCTCTGAGCCTGATCAGAATCTGGGCAGAGGCCCGACAAAAGGTCGCCATACCCGAGGGATATCGAAAAAGCCTTACGATAGGCGCGCAATATTCGCTTTGGCCGCGAGTCGGCTTTCGGTGGATAGACAGGTTGCGCGAGACGATGCCGGATCTGAATTTGCGCGCCGAGCTGGGCATGCCAGATCGTCTGACGCGGTTCATGACCGAAGGTATGGTTCATGTGGCCCTTCTCTATACGCCGCAGCTACGACCGGGGTTTACGGCACATAAGGTCATGGAAGATGAGTTGGTTCTGGTTGCGCCGTGGCCAGAACCGACCATGGATCTGAAGGGGCGTTATCTGTTTATTGATTGGGGGCCGGAGTTTGTTCAGGCGCATTCGATCGAATTGCCTGAGCTCACGAACCCCGGCCTGACATTTTCGCTTGGCGCGCTGGCAATCAAATTCATCCTCTCCCGGAATTACGCCGCTTATTTACCTGCCCGATTTGTCAAACGCTACATTGACAGCGGGGAACTGCATCTTGTCCCTGACGCACCGCTATTTCCCTATCCTTTCTGGGCGGTCTGGCGCGAAGACCTCGATGAGGAAGTTGCAAAAACAGCACAGTCCGCGCTCGCATTTGTCACTGCAAATCTGGATGCCGAGCAAGAGACCGTTTTGGGCCAACTACGAAAAATCAGTAAATCTCAGACGGTTGGCGTACTCGGCGATGGGTGAGTCCCATCTAACAAGTAATACTCGTTTTAAGCATAAGTAAATTGAATTTCCCTAATGTGTTGGGCGTTCGTATTTCCACTCTCAGCAGAGATGCTCCCGTTCAAATGAACTGAGCGGGTCACCTTTTTGGGAGAGGAATGACCCATGAAAAATGTAACGAAATTCGCCACAGCCTCGACTCTGGCGCTGCTGCTTGCTGCCCCAGCATATTCGCAAGGCCGGGTCGTCGGTATCGAAAGCCTTGATGACAGCATTGAAGATGCCCAGTACGAGATTAACCAGGAACTGGACAACAATCTGGATAGTGGCCGCTACGGCACCAACCAGTTCGCTCAGGGTTGGGCCGGTAGCTTTTCGATTGGTCTCAACGGAACTTCGGGCAACACCGACACGATCGATGGGACAATTGCCGGGCGTCTGCGCTATGGTAATGGTCCTTGGAACCACTCGATCGGATTCTTGGGCCAGTACGCCGAAGATAACAATGACAAAAACAAGGAAGAGGCTTTCCTTACCTACGAAGCTAACCGTTATCTGACCGAAAGGGCCTACATCTTTGGTCTGGGTAGTTTTGCCTATGACGGATTCGATACCAACAAATACGACGCGTTCCTTGGTGCAGGTCCGGGTTACCGTATCGTCAACAACCCCAACATGACCTGGCGCGTACAAGCCGGCCCCGGTGTTCGCTATGTCGAAGATCAAAATGGCAATGAAGACACTGACGTTGCAGGCATCGCATCATCGCGCGTATTTCAGAAGTTGACCGACTCGGTTTTTCTGACGCTCGATACCGATGTCCTGTTCTCTCAAGCAGACATTACACTTGTGAACGATCTCGGCGTGACATTCAAAATGACCGACGTACTTTCAACCCGCGTGGGCCTGCGGACCGAATGGATCAACGACCCACTACCCGGCCTGAAAGACACCGACAACTCACTCAACGTGTCGATGATCGTCAGCTTCTAAGTTAGCGTTACCCAAAATCAAATCGGGGCAGAGAAATCTGCCCCTTTTTGTGGGCGAAACCCACACGTCGCAGCTCAAAGTCGGTCCCCACCGCTGCCCGGCGTATACTTGCGACGCCAACCAAGGTCTTCCAGGCCGCGGCCCGTCACCGATGAATCCGGGCCAACGAGGACCTCGATCACCGCGTTCTGGCGAGCCTGCTTCATCTCTGCCCCGGAGACGAGAATGGGGCTCACGGAATCAAAGTCCGCTTTCGAGAAGCTGCATCGCAGCGTTGTAGGGAGCGGCCAAAGTCAGCTCTAGGCCGAAACCTTTCCTCATTTATGGAAAACTTGCATATGCCCACGCTGTCTGGCAGCCGCTTTCCAATGTTTCTTGCGCACGCCTTCTGGTTCCAAGTGTTTGTACTTTCCACCAGAGAACTTGGGCCAGTCGAGCGCCATTCCCATGCGGACCATTTCCGCGCTTAGATCGCGACCATCCGGCAGAAAGCAGGTTGCGACCAGCCGGTCATAGGACAATTCCGGCTCGATCTCGGCAGTAATGATTTGCCCCTTGCAAAGGCTCACTAACTCCCATTTCGCCTTTTTGCCCCAAGGATGCTCAAGCTCTGGCGCGTCGATACCCGCCAAGCGCAAGCTCACTTTTCCGATCCGGATCGTATCTCCATCGACCACGTAGCATTTCCCTGTGAGCGTAGTCTCGTGTGGATGGCTCGGGGCTTGGGCAGGCTTGGGTGCCTGAGTGCGCGGCGCAACAGGCTGTGACGGTATCGGCTGACGCGCGGGTCGTGGAACAGGGGTGACAATTTTGCGGGATCGCGGCGGCTCCCGCCGTTTCGCGGGGCGGTTGGAAAACAACGCACGAATAAGCATTCGGAGCAAATTAGACACCTCAAAGCTGATTAAGGAGAATTTGTTCGCTTCAAAATGGGTCCATTTTATGACGACCGTCAACACCGAACTGCCCAATGCCGGTGAATGAAGACGACCAAAGATAGCCGGTGAAACGGTGTTTTAGTCACAGTAAACCGTGCCTGCGGTGTCTAAACATTCATCGTATGTTCCGCCGGAAAACGCACCACTTCTAAACATAAATTCATTTAAAATCAGCTATATACCTAGTTTTGCAAATCCGTGTACACCGGTTCGATTCCGGTACTCGCCTCCAATAAAATCAATGGGTTATGAATTTCTCTGCTCATTGGGTATCACCTCTGGTATCAATTTCACGTTCTGTGTCTGTTCTGTTCGGGGTCATTTGCGCTTTGCTGCTGCCTGCCGCGCCCGCATGATTTGCCGCGCCTTGCCCGCATATTTAATGATCATCGCTTTGGATGTGTGGCCGCTGTAGCTGGCGTTTTCGTCGTCTGTGCAGCCCGCCCATGCCAATTCCATCACTCCACGATAGCGCAGCGCATGCTGGTCAATAGGCCATAAGGCCCAGGCCAGTCTCCCTAAATCGTCTTTGGTTAATGCCCTGACGACGAACGAGGCAAAGCGTCATGAAAAGAAGCCACGTGCATGATTGCGGCCTGCGAGGTATCTCCATCCATCGTCAATTTCGGACCTATTGGTAGTGCACTCATACCTATACGATCAAGCCAACGTCTGAAAACGTAAGGGACAATACCAATGACGTGTGTTGCGCCCTCATCGACAACCGCCTTTGCCATTTCCAGCATAAGTCGTGTTTGAACGGTGAGGCGGCGCGCAGCAGGCACGTCAGCTGAGATAAAGAGCCGTGTTGCTTCCCAAATAAAGTCTGCTGTAGGGGCTTCCTCATAAAGGACATAAGGGGGGATGCTGTTTATAACGCCAAGCTGTGCGTCGCGCAGCATGTAGCTATAACAACCGCACCGCGCTTTTGTTGGCAATATCCTTATCCCGGCGAGTATCTTTCCATATTCGTGCAACACGATGGAGCGGGACTGCGGCGTGTCATATTGATCAAACTCCATTTCGTCGGTCTGCGGAAGATCCCAGGCTTTGACGTCAATAAACACGTGCTTTCGGGCGGTAAGAAAATCCGCATAGAGTTCGCCGTACAAATGTGCGGTTTTTACGGACAAAACTGTGCTGCGAATACGATCATTTCGCTCGTCGCCCCCACGGTCTTTCAAAGCGTGGGTTGGAGCGGATGTAGCTTTCGGGCGCACTTGCTTAGCGTCTGATGCGGGTGGCAAAATTTCCGGAAATAGTTCTCGAGCAGACGCAGGTCGCGCATGACGGGACAGGTAACCCATGGATTATACGGCCTTGATTGTTATTCTAGTTTCTGTCTCTCTCCGAGACTTTACTGAGTAATAGACACGGATAAGTAATCTTGCCACAATCTTGCCGCTATTGTGCTTTTAGGAAAGCTTAAGGTGGATAAATGTTGCTTTAATGCAACCCAAAGTCGTATCACCGACT
The DNA here is from genome assembly GCF_900115165.1 of Roseovarius lutimaris. GTDB lineage: Bacteria > Pseudomonadota > Alphaproteobacteria > Rhodobacterales > Rhodobacteraceae > Roseovarius > Roseovarius lutimaris. Next base: position 133,741 of record NZ_FOVP01000013.1, read on the forward strand.
ATCGAGGGGGCTTACATTTGCGGGGTATTTTGGACAAAGGCACACCTTCGGAGGTCCAGGACCTAAAGCCGATCAGGCGTAGAATTCGTGAATACGCTAAAGTTGGGATAAAGCTCTTTATTCAACGCTTGGTGATTTACACTGTGGCTGCTGGTCTGGCCGGTGCATATTATGACTGGCTTACTGCTGCGGTTTTCTATGTCTTGGTTATGCTGTGCGAAGTGTATGATGGATATACATTTCGAAGCATCTTGGCATTACGCGTTTGGCGACAAGCCGACGTCCGCGCGTCACTTAGGAAAATTTATCTCGGGACAATAACCAGTTCCATTGCGATTTCACTATTTGCCGTCTCGTTTGCATTGCAACAGAGTTCTGAATCAGGGCATTTCATGCCAATGTTCATACTCGTTTCAGCATCAATTTTCGCCACGATGAACAATCACCAGTTTATTCCAGTGCTTGCACTTCGTCTGTCGATCTATATCGCCGCAATCATCTTTATTCCAACCTATGATTTATGGGTCATTGCACCTCCTTTGTCTTCTGAACTGTGGCTGAATTTTTTCACCATTTTTTTTGTTCTAGGATTTTTGTTCGAACTCGCACGGACCTTTCTCACAGGATACTCTGCTTACCAAAAGAGCCACCTGAAACTGGAAGAAGAACATGAAAAAACCAAGGTTGCCTATATTGCCAAGACCCAGTTTCTCGCCACCGTCAGCCACGAGTTGCGTACACCACTGACATCAATCAAAGGAGGGCTGTCACTTGTCCGTTCGGGCGCATTGGGTGATGTTCCCGAAAAAATGCGTGTCCCTTTCGAAATTGCGGAGCGGAACTCGAACCGATTGGCGGATCTCGTAGACGATCTCTTGTTATTGCAAAGCATCGAGAGTGGTAGGCTGGAATTGATGATGGAGACCGTGGATCTTGGGCAATTGGTACTGGAAACAATAGAACAGTTTGAACCATTTGCTAAAAGCGAAAATGTTGTCGTAAATACAAACGCTAAAGAGGGCGAATTCTGGGTCAAATGCGATGCCAAGAGGATTGATCAGGTAATCAAAAACCTATTGTCCAATGCGGCAAAGTTCTCGAATGGGCAAGGCGATATTACGGTATCAATCGAGCGCAAGCATGAACATATCCGCATTTCGATTGCCGATCAGGGTATTGGCATCCCTGAAGGCTCCCAAGACAAGATATTCGCGGAATTTGGTCAAATAGATTCCTCTGATACTCGGAAACACAAGGGAACGGGGCTAGGCTTGAGTATTTCAAAACGCATCATCGAAGCCCATGACGCTCGGATGAATTATACAAGCGCCCTTGGAAAGGGAACGACATTCGTCATCGAAATGTTGAGTGTTTGAAGTGACTTGGCTCCGCCCCGCTTTCGTGCGGCCTCAAGGGCTTGTTCGAGCCACCTTTCGCCTTGAAGGCGGCAGAGCGTTTAGGGCGTGATGCTGAGTGGTACTTGCGCCCAAAGGCGCCAGTTTCCGGTTGGAAACCCCATAGCCTTGCCGCAAGAGGTAGCCTGACGGAGCAGGGGGAACGGTCCTTGCCCAACGGCTTGTGACGGCGGGTTGACGTGGCGGGCAAGGCGTATTCGACCAATAGGCCCCGCGCTGTCGGCCTTGAGAACAACGGGTGTGTATTTCGGGCCGTCTTGCTAGAAAGGCAAAAAAGTCCGCTGGTAAATTGAGGAGCGCCGCATGAAAAAAGCACTGATCACAGGCATTACCGGTCAGGACGGGTCGTATCTGGCTGAATTCCTGTTGGAAAAGGGCTATGAGGTTCACGGAATAAAGCGGCGGGCGTCGCTGTTCAACACGCAGCGGATTGACCACATCTATGAAGATCCGCACGAGCGGAACCCCAAGCTTCACCTGCATTATGGCGATCTGTCGGACACATCGAACCTGACCCGCATCATTCAGGAAGTGCGCCCCGACGAGATTTACAATCTCGGCGCGCAAAGCCATGTCGCGGTGAGTTTCGAGGCGCCGGAATATACCGCCGATGTCGATGCGATCGGGGCTCTGCGCCTTTTGGAGGCGGTGCGCTTTCTCGGCCTGGACAAGACGACGCGCTTTTATCAGGCCTCGACATCAGAGCTATACGGTCTGGTGCAGGAAACCCCGCAAACCGAGACAACCCCGTTTCACCCGCGCTCGCCCTATGCGGTGGCCAAGCTTTATTCCTATTGGATCACGGTCAATTACCGCGAGGCTTACGGCATGTATGCCTGCAACGGTATTCTCTTTAACCATGAGAGCCCGCGCCGCGGCGAAACCTTCGTGACCCGCAAGATCACCCGCGGGCTGGCCAATATCGCGCAGGGCATCGAGGACTGTCTTTACATGGGCAATATCGACGCGCTGCGCGACTGGGGCCATGCCAAGGATTATGTCCGCAT
>NZ_FOVP01000038.1 GCF_900115165.1 Roseovarius lutimaris
GGATGCCGCGATCGATACCTACAATCGCACGGCATACGTCATGAAGCGCGCGCCTTACATGAACGCCTGGGCCGCATATGTAAGCGGAAAAACCTGAACAAAACGTAAACCTGAGTTTAATGACGTCCTGTTAATCATGTCTCATAAAAATAAAAAGAGGACATAAATGACAGACAGAATATTAAGACAAAAAGACGTTCAGGATATTACCAGGCTCAGCCGCTCGACAATTTACAGACAGGTCAATGCGGGCACATTTCCGGCCCCAGTCAAATTGACCGACCGCCTCATAGGATGGCACGGCAGTACCATCTCGGAATGGTTGGCCGCCCGCCCGGAAGCCTGACCAAAGGCAGATCATCTGCAAAGCCCCTCCCGGCGCTCAGCGCGCCGGGAGGGGCTTGGATTTTCATGCGATTTGCAGAGCCACGTTCAGCCCGGCAGACTTGCGTCATACACGCTGCTTTCTGCTTTTGCCGGTGCACTGGTCGGTTTGCTGGCGTCCGCATCCTGCATGAACCGCTCGATGTCTTGCGCGCCGAGGTCTCTGGCGCGCATCAGCCTGTCCGCCAGATTCATGACATGTGCCTTGTTGGTCGCGACAAGGGATAGGGCTTTCTTTTCGGCCTCCAGCAAATGTCGTTCAACGCGATGCCTGACATCCTCTGGAACGCGCCACGTCTCCTCTGCTGTCGCAGCATCCCAAGTGAGACCACTCTCCCCGAAGCCCCACTGCCGCTCAATCGCGAGGGCAAGGCTGGTCGCCTGAGCGAGATCGCTTTTCTCGCCTGCACCGGCGCCGGAGCTTGGATCGCCGAACACACAGATCTCTGCAGCTCGGCCCGCCAGCAAGACCTGCAACCGCTCCTGCGCCGTTCTGGGCGTTAGCATTCCGAAAGGAAACTGTTCGACCTGACCGCCATGAGCGGTCAGGCAAACACGTTTTGGAAAAGGCCAGCCAAGCCGCATCATGACCAACACGTGACCCGCCTCATGAACAGCTGCCCGGCGCAGCGTTTCATCATCCAACCGGGGCACGATTTGGCCAGTTGCGCTGTCGAGATGTTGCTGTTGAACCGGTGTTCGATCCGCCCGGGCGCGGCCCTTTGCGTCGCGTACAACCGCCTCCGCCACCGCGCCGGACTGGCCCAAAAGCCGGTCTGCGATAGAGGCAAGACATAGCCCGTCGGCGCGGTCTCGTCCCAGCGTCTCAGCCAGGATTGCCTCCAACCCTCCCTTGTCCGGATAGGGCAGATGCAGCTTGAGATCGAAGCGACCACTGCGGATTACCGCGGAATCGACAGTTTCCAAGTGGTTTGTCGCCCCAAGCAGAATAACTCCTTCTACCTCACTGGCTCTGTTGATTTGCTCAAGCAACCCATTCACGACCCCTCTCATATATGACGAATGGTGATGTCTGCCCACACGTTGAGAAAACCCATCCAGCTCATCGATGAACAAAACAGTCGGAGCTTTCTGTTTCGATTCGGCAAATGCCTGATCCAGCGCGGCCAGCATATCACCTTGATGCCCCTGTTTCTGACAGTCAGAATATGATGTGGCGATGATCGGGATCCCCGCAGACCCTGCGAAAGCCTTGGCCAATGTGGTCTTGCCAGTCCCCGGAGGGCCGTGAAAAACGGCGCTTGATGTCACTTCGGACCACGAAAGAGCGCCATCTCTCCAAAGTCCTAGATCGTTCAGCATTCGATCCAGAGACATGCGCACTTTCCCCAGACCATGGAGGGCATCGAGTGTCAGTTCTGGCAGCGGCGGCATTAGGTTTTTGGCGATCTCCGCAAGACGGTCAGCGACCATGAGCGTTGTCGGCGCGGCGAAGGTTGCGTCGATCTGGGCCGGAGTGAAGGCTTTCAGGATTTTAACATCCGGCAAACGGGCGCGGATTTCAGCTTCGGCCAACCGCCCTGTCGTGTTATGTGTCAGCCGCATGGCTTCAATCACGATCTCCGGTGTGATGCCGGGCCACGCCACCGTCCGCGTGACGAGCGCATTCAAGGCATCAGACAGCTGTGAACTGCCCAAGGTCACCATCAAAACAGAAGCGCCTTGGGCGAGGCTGCGTTCGATGCGCGCATCCAACATGCCCCGTTTGCGCTGCTGACCTTTAAGCGTACTCCCGTCATCACCACCTTGGACATAATAATGCAGGTCTGCCTTCCCTCCTGCGGTCAGATAGCCTTTCCAGTGCTCGATCGCATTTGGGAGGATTTGATCCAAGGCCCCAACAAACAACCCAGTGGGACAAGCAAAATTCGTGACACATCCGGGACCGAAGAGTGCTTGCAGATGGTCCTCGCTGTCCACGAGCGGTGCCAGTGTCAGGGTCGCGGCGATCAATGAAGGAGGTGGGTCATCCTTGCGCAGAGTCCGCCCTCGGGCTTTACAGGATTGCGCCCAGGGATCATCGCCCGCGCCGATCACCGCCATAATCTCGGCCTCGGTCATGGTGTCCGCGAGCGGCATTTCCGGTCTCTCCCAAGATCGCTTGCCGACAGGCTGAAACATCTCATCCGGCAAACTTGCAACGAAGTCCTCGTCATCCGGATCTGCGGGTGCTCTGGGAACCTTTACGATACCGTCCCACGCCGTGTTGAACAGGCTTCTTGCCATGGGGTACGCGATATCCGAAGCGAAGTCCGTCCGGGGTGCATGATTTGGTGCAGTTCTATTGGTCATAGGCCCCTCCCATCATCGATGACTGGCGCGGGTGTCGGCGCGGGAATGGAAACACTTGCCGCCGACAGGCTAAGGTCTTTGACGGCGCGCTCCAGACTGGAGCAAGGGTCCGTGCGCAAGCTATCGATTTCGGAGAGCGCAATCCGATGAGATTGATGCCGGTCTGCAGTGAATTTCACCACGTTTTCAGAAAGCGCCACGAGCGCAACGATATCGAAGTCATCTGGTGCGTAGGACTTTACGCCGGTCGGCGAGCGATGATAGCCTTTCGTGAGGCTGAAGTGGAAATATCCATTTCTCGACCGACAGCAGGTTTTGATCTGCAGTCGAAGATCACCATCAGGATGATAGACAATACGATCGGCAGGCAGCATTTCCGGCAGCTGCGAGGTATAGATTCCGAAACGCAGCAGAATACTGTCGACAAGATGTTCGCCGGATAGACCAAACCATTTTGCATGGCGTGTGAGCATGTCTGGTGACAGGTCGGGGAATTGACGAATATCGTCGGCTGAGAGGTGTGCAGCTCGAGACGCGAACAGCGCTTCGAAGCCGCTCAGTGGCGGTTGTTTAAACATAGGTTATTCCTTGTAAATATGTTTTGGGACCCGCGGGCGCAAAAGCGTCAAGCGGGCAAATCAATAACTCTCGAAAATCTCTGAAAATCAGGCGGCCAGCGGCAGGCCCGCATCAGGGCTCTCATACGACCCGTTGGTCAACGCATGCTCGATCATTTGATCAATGCTGATCTGGGCTTCATGCGCGAGATCGTGAACGGCCTCGGCGATATGCGTCGAGGCTTGCGCAATGCAATGCATCGCCCGCGATCGAACGGCCTCCAGCGCAGCGAGACTGGTCGCTGAAACTGCACGAGAAACCAGCCCGGCCATGCGGTGAAGCAACAAGTCATTCACTGAAATTGGCCGCACGGCTGTCACTGTTTCGGCTTGAATGGCAACTAATTTCCATGCTGCCTCGGCATCCGATACTGACTGGCTGAACGCAATATCCCAGTCAGCGTCTCCTGCCCATTCTTCCTCTTCGAATGCCATAAAGACGCGGGTCATGAGTTCGCAAAAATTATCAAACAGATGGGATTGCGCTCTGCCTGTGGCTTCCGAAGCCGCAGTGGTAGTGATAGTAATACTTTTAGTCATGATGATCTCCCTTTTAGATCGTTGTGATTAGAGCGGAGTAGGAGTTGCAGCTCTTGCTTCGCTTGCGCTGTTGTGACATTATGACGTCATAAAGTCAACAGCTAATTCTGGAATCTTCAAAATGGCCAAATTTGGACGCCCCAAAACCGATACGTCGGCAGTGACCCTACGTCTTCATGCAGATATGCTGCAGGCCATTGATGACGTTCGGCGAGACGAAGCCGATATCCCGACACGGCCAGAAATGATCCGCAGGATTATTGCGGATTGGCTCGAGCAGAAATCGCAAGCCGAAGAATGAAGTTATCAAACAAAACTGTAATTAGTCAGCGACTGAAAATCGCGATCCACGGCTACCAATACAATGGGTCTGATCGAGTTCGAAATCTTGGCTCGAGAAATCTGTTGCGCAGAATAGAAACCACTTTGGGGTGATGACGTTGGCTCAGTGTTCTGGAAGGAGAAATTACAAAATTTCCGTGCATCTTTCAGATCAAAAATGCACGCGAAAACGCAGTGGGAAGCCAAGCTTTTGTATTTCCTTGTTCTCCCCCATTACTCCATAAAAAAGTATACGGATCGTTGAAAGTAGTAACAAAAATATTGAGTCGATTTCTCAACATTTTCCGTTGCACCTTTCAACAATTTTCGTTGCAACTCTCAACAAAACTATTACCTTTTTAGTTTTTAGTTTTTAGTTTTTACTTTTTTGTTTGCAGTATCAACTGTTTAAGCGACCACACTGTCAGTGGGCTATCAAGAATACTCTTCACTGGCAGATCGACGTCTCGTACCGCATGATCGCATACTCAAATTGGCGTTAACTCGCCGGCCCAGAGACGTCGCGCCAGGCGTTCTGCATCTCGCCTATCTGTTTTGATCCGCTCACTCACTCGCACGCATCAGGATCAAGGACGGCGCCACAACGCAAAAGGCAAAGCCGTGTGCCGTGATCTACCGATACAGCCCATAACCAGTCGGTCCCGCCTCATAGCAAACTTCAATTCGATGAAATCGCGCTGCCAGCTTTTTGAGTAACCCCTCAACAACAACCTGCGTAGTAGGAACCGCCCCCCAACCCGGGCAACTTCAACTACCTGACAATGCCATTCAGAATGGCAGATCAAAATCAATGGGTCCTGACGCTAGTTGGCAACTTGAAATCCAAACGATTTGCCTGGAAAATTGATCTGTGTCGCCTGCGAAAGCTCATCTACAAACTGCTGCGCAGCCGACGACATATGACGACGCGGATCCCGGATGACGGACATGTCAAAACTGAGTAGTCGGCCATCGTAACTGACGGGCACAGCGTTGTTGCGAAGATCCCCCAAGATGACCGTCGAAGGGACTATCGCAATGCCCAAGCGAGCGCGAACAAGAGCCAATAGACATTGTGGACTATAGCTTTCCACGAGAACCTTCGGGCGCATGTTTGCAACTTGACAGATACCATCGAAGATTTGTCTAGTTTTGAAGGTTGGCCGCAAAAGCAATATACGCTCCAATGCCAGTTCCTGAACGTCGATCGCCTTAGCGCCGACGATAGAGGAACCATCGGGTGCAACGGCGAGCGCACCAAGGGGAAAAAGTGGTGTACACTCCAACTTCGATCCCGGAGAAAGGGATCCGATTGCTATATCCAGGTCCCCGTCTGCGACATGTTCCTCCAAGCGATTCGACCCGTCTTCGATAAGTTCGATATCGATGCCCGGCGCTTTGCGCCTAAAGTCGAGTAGAAAGCTCGCAAGGACGCTTTCGAGCGTTTGCGGTGTCGCTCCGATTTTTAGAATGCCGTCCCTGCCTTCGGAGATGGCTTTGGCTCTGATGACCAACTGATCGGCATCTTTCAGTAGGGTTCGGCATTGCGCGACTAAGATATGACCAACCTGTGTCAGCTCTATGCGGCGTCCAATCCGGTGGAAAAGTTGGACGCCAAGATCCTCTTCGAGAAGCCGGATCTGCCGGGACAGCGCTGATTGGCTGATGTTGAGTTCTTCGGATGCACGCGAGAAACTGAGCTGCCCGGCGATGGTTACGAAGTATTTATATGCAAGAAGCTTCATAATTAAGCTATACCTAAATTAGATAGATTGTGGAACTAAATAGCATTGGACTTATGAATTGGCCAATCACTAAGGTAGTAAGAAATTACAATGACAGCGAATAAATGGGAGAATATGTGCCATGGCGATTGAAATGCACAAACAGTGGAGTGGCTTGGATTTTCCCCGATTGCTCTCGTCCAACGTCGCGTTTGTAAACACCGATTCCCAAAACAGTATCCTCAACCCTGATGGCTGCCTCAGTCACGAACAAATTTGGAGGAATGCCAACAAACAAGGCGGACCTCTTTTCAATACACTTCGGCTCGCTTCGGCCGCCCGCAAGGCGGCTATGCAGTTCCTTTGGCTAAGGTACGACCGGTTCATCGGTGAAATCGAGCCTACCAACGAGATCGACCGAGTGCAGTATCACTTTTGGAACAAAGATTATGACGGCGACAGGGCGAAGAAAGATTGGGAAGCCGATCTGGTCCAAGAGATCAAAGAAGTCATGCAACCGGGTGACATTACGTTGGTCTACCCGGCTTGGAGCATTTTCACCGGCACGCCGGTGGACCGTTGGCTCAACCAGTGGGGCACGCGTACGCTGCTGATTTCCGGCTATCACACCGATTGGTGCGTGGAGATGGCTACGCGTCATGCCCGTGACCTTGGTTATATTCCGATCGTTGTCGGCGACGCTTGCGGTTCAACCCAACCACTGCACGATCAAACGCTCGATCAAATAAACACCTGCTATGCGCCGGTAATAACCACGGACGCCGCGATAGGTTTCATAGAACAGGGCCTTGAGGGCCGCCAGAAGTTCGCGGCCAATTAGCGCCTGAACTCAGAAAAAAAAGAGAGTGTAATCTGCGCGGCCGAGCATGCCGACGGGACGGGCTTGCCCAGTGAAAATATCAAATGAGGAGAATTTAAGATGACGCCATTAACACTGAGTAATGGTCAGTTGGAGCTCAAGATGCGTGCCGCGGATTTCGCGAAAACGGTCGTTGCGCCACATATTGCAAATATGGACAGCACCAACGAGTACCCTTGGCCGGTGGTGCAGGGGCTCGCTGATGAGGGGTTCATGGGTATGACCTTGCCAGAGTCCTATGGCGGCGGAGGCCGGTCCCTGATTGATGCGATCCTAGTCGTAGAGGAGTTGGCCAAAGTTTGCGGCACGGTCGCCCGCATCGTAGTTGATGCGAACACCGCCGTTCCGAAAGTGCTTATTGAACACGCGACCGACGCGGTCAAAGAAGCCTCTTTGCCCGCGATTGTGGCGGGAGACAAGCCAGTTATCGCGATCACCGAGCCCGATGCAGGGTCTGCGGCAACGTCACTTACGACTACCGCAAAGTGCGAGGGCGACTGGGTCACCGTAAATGGCGAGAAATGCTGGATAACCGGCGCCGGGATTGCAAAGACTTACTTGGTCTTTGCACGGTTTAACGGCATCGAAGGAGCGAAAGGGGTTGGTGCGGTTATGATTCCCTCCGAAACCGAGGGCCTTTCGGTGACCCGCGTGCCGTTGATGATGGGGGTGCGCGGAATGCCCGAAGGCGATGTAGTTTTCAAGAACTGCCGCGTCCCGAAATCCCATATCGTAGTACCGGCCGGCGAGGGGTTTAAGAATTTGATGAAATGCTACAACCTTCAGCGCATCGGGGCTGCTGCCGTTGCGTTGGGAATTGGACAAGGGGCCTTCGAACTTGCGGCAGCCTATGCCTGCGAGCGCAAACAGTTCGGCAAGCCGATCGGCGAATTTCAAGGTATTCGGTGGAAGCTAGCAGACATGCAATTGCGCCTCGAGGCTGCGCGGCTTTTGGTTTATCGCGCAGCCACTCAGTTGGCGGATGGCTATCCTGACAAGGTCAACTCTGCGATAGCGAAATTGACGGCGTCAGAGGCGGCAATCGCCGTGACTAATGAAGCGCTGCAGATACATGGCGCGAAAGGATATTCGTGCGACCTGCCGCTTGAACGCATGGCGCGTGATGCACGTATGTTCACGATCGGAGGCGGCACCGCTGAGATGCAGCGCGACTTAATTGGCCACGAAATTATCAAAGCTGCCAGAAAATCGGAAAGAAAGGCCGCATGAGTATGCAGCCTGGCTTGACGTATACAGGAAGGGCGCTGCCGGAAGCAGCAGGACATGCCCCTTGTCCTCCCGACAACGCGCAAACGTCATCTCTGGATGGAACCGCGCCAATCAGCCAAGCCGTGTCAGTTGACACACCGTTGCTCTCGGTAGAGGATATTTGCCTGTCTTTCGGCGGAATCCACGCGCTTGATGGGGTCAGTTATGACGTTTCACGTGGCGAAATCCTGTCGATCATCGGGCCCAACGGCGCGGGCAAGACGTCGATGGCAAATATTATCTGCGGACTTTACAAGCCAACCTCCGGTCGGATTGCGTTCGAAGGAAAGAGCCGAACCAATCTTGCTCCACAAAGCGTAGCGGGTCTTGGAATTTCCAGAACGTTCCAAAACTTGGCACTGTTCCGCGGATTGTCGGTGATCGAAAACATCTTGGTCGGTCGACATCGGCACATGCGGGCCGGCCTTTTCGGCGGCGGCCTACACTGGGGATTTTCGCGTCAAGAAGAACTAGAGCACCGTCAGTTTGTCGAAGAGATCATCACATTTCTCGAGATTGAAGATATCCGCTCGGTTCCAGCTGACACGCTGTCTTACGGGCTGCAAAAGCGCGTGGAACTCGGCCGCGCCCTCGCCGCCGAACCTAAGCTGCTAATGTTGGATGAGCCGATGGCTGGCATGAATGGGGACGAGAAGCTCGAGATGGTTCGCTTCATTGCCGATGCCAATGTCGACCTCGGGACGACGATCATCTTGATCGAACACGACATGAGCGTGGTCATGGATATCTCCGACCACGTGGTGGTGCTGGATCACGGCTGTAAAATCGCCGACGGCACGGCCGAGGAAGTTGCGAGCGACGACAGCGTTATCAAGGCATACATGGGAGCAACGGAATGAACGAGCTGATCTATGCAATCGAACTGACAATCACTGGTCTCCTCATCGGGTCGATGTATTCGCTTGTTGCGCTAGGCTTCGTGCTCATCTTCAAAGCTTCTTCAGTCTTTAATTTTGCGCAAGGTGCAATGACACTATTTGCTGCGTTGTCGGTTGTCGGGTTGTTTCCAATCGTGGGTTTCTGGCCGGCGCTGGCCTTGACGATCGTCGCGATGTGTGGGGTCGCTGTCTTTGCCGAACGGGTTATCTTCCGGCCTCTGATTGGAGGCGCGCCGCTTGTCATCTTCATGGCTACGCTGGGCCTCGCTTTCATGCTCGAGGGCTCGGCACAGATTATATGGGGAACGCAGCCTTACGGGCTAGATCTGGGCATTCCTATCGAACCGATTATCATCGGTGGCGTCTATATCTCTCGCTTTGATCTCGTCGCCGCAGGTGTCGCTGGACTACTGGTGTTGTTGCTCGTCCTATTTTTCCAAAAGACCAAAATCGGGCTGGGCCTCCGTGCTGTCGCGGATGATCACGTAGCTGCCCAGTCAATGGGCATCCAACTCCGTAGGGTCTGGGCGGTTGCCTGGGCGCTTGCTGGCCTCGTTGCGCTTGCCGCCGGAATGCTGTGGGGCGCGCGGATTGGTGTGCACTTCGCGATGTCTCTGATCGCGCTGAAGGCGCTGCCCGTATTGATCATCGGCGGCATCGAAAGCGTGCCCGGCGCGATTGTCGGCGGGCTAATTGTTGGTGTCGCTGAGGCGCTTGGTGAAGGGTTTGTCGGTTCCATGATCGGCGGCGGCGTTCAAGACATCATGGCCTATCTGGTGGCGCTCCTATTCCTGCTGTTCCGGCCTTACGGCCTGTTTGGCGAAAAGAAGATCGAGAGGGTTTGACAATGATGGTCGAAGAATGCTTCCCAGCGACCCGCCTCAAGAAAGATATGGCATTGCTCCCACGGCGCATCGACAAACTGATGATGATAGCTGTGCTCGTGGTTGCGCTGGCCTTGCCGCCGTTCCTTGGCGACTATTGGCTGAAAGGTGTCATGATCCCAATGTTGATCCTTTCGATCTCGGCTTTGGGTCTGAATATCGTCACAGGCTTTGCCGGTCTGATTTCACTCGGACAGGGCGCATTCATGGCCGTCGGTGCTTTTACTGGCGTCATCGCTTATGGCAGGTATGGTATTCCCATTCCACTCACCCTGTTGATCGCTGGAGCGATGGCCGCCGCTGTGGGAGCCGTGGTCGGTGCACCTTCACTGCGCATCAAGGGGTTGTATCTGCTCGTCGCGACGCTGGCTGCGCAGTTCATCATATTGTGGGTGATCCAACGCGTGCCCTGGATCGGCGCGGGCAGTATGGTCACGATCAATACCCCCCCTGTTTTCATCGCCGGATTGCATATCGATGAAGCGCTAGAACAGTATTACTTTGCGCTCTGCGTGGCAGCCCTACTAACGGTCTTCGCTCTGAACCTTACGCGAAGCAGGGTCGGTCGGGCTTGGATGGCTATCCGCGAACAGGATGTCGCGGCCAGCGTTATGGGGGTGTCGATGCTGCGGTACAAGCTGATGGCTTTCATGATCTCCGCCTTCTATGGCGGTATTGCGGGGGCGATGGTAGTCTTCGCTTGGGTCGGAGCGGCGAGCGTTCAGGAGTATGACCTGGACTTATCCATTCAATTGCTCGGCATGATTATCATAGGTGGGCTCGGCAGCGTTTTAGGCTCCTATCTTGGCGCTATTTTCGTAGCGCTTTTCCCAATCGCTATCAGCATTGCAATGCACAACATTTATGCGATCAGCGGTGGAGACATTGTATCAGCGGCGACACTCGCAAATGCCGAGCATCTGCTTTTTGGCGCATTGATCGTATTTTTCCTAATCGTTGAACCCTTGGGCCTTTCGCATCTGTGGCACCGCTTCTCTGGCTCTGTCGAGGCCAAGCTCAGCCGTTTCCCTACCACGAACCAGACGCCGACGCGCAGGCGCCCGATGTAAACCGATAGGCAAAATAAAAGGCTGGATATCCGATAAATGCCTATCAAACGAAAGATTATCCGGCACTAAACCCCAACAGGAGAGAAAAATGAAAAAGAAACTTTTCACAAGAAACGCGCTAGGAGCACTCGCTGTAGGCCTCGTTGCTGCGGGCTCGTCGTTAGTGGCAACGCTATCGCCGACATGGGCGGGCGAGAGTGAGATTTTCCACCCGATGATGGTAACCCGCACCGGGCCATTCGCGTCTGCGGCAAGCGGCGTCAGTTCAGGGCAGCAAGATTACTTCGCTCTGGTCAATATGAATGGTGGCATCGACGGAACCAAAATCAGGTGGGAAGAGTGCGATTTCGGTTACAAGACGCCCCGCGCGTTGGAATGTTATGAACGCTACCGCGGAGATTGGAAGATTGTGTACCCTAACAGTACGCCGGCAATCTTTGCTTTGGCTGAGCGTTTAAACACAGATGAGGTTCTTGGAATCAATATCGCTGGTGGGCGCTCAGAGTCGAGCGACGGTGAAACGTTTCCGTTTCTATCGCCGGTCATGTTGAACTTCTGGTCGCAAGCGGCATCGACCATCCGTTACATCGCGGAACTTGAAGGCGGCGAAGCGAACCTCGCAGGAAAGAAGATAGCCTTTATTCACATCGATAATGCCTATGGTCGTCAACCATTCCCGATCTTCGATGCGCTCGCCGAAATGTACGGGTTCGAGTGGAAGTCTTGGCCGCTTGGGTGGCCGGCCTTAGAACAAAGCGCTGCCTGGGTGGAAATCGCCCGCCGCTATCACGCGGATTGGGCCATTCAGTGGAACTACGGGCAATCCTGCAACGTACCGATGACAGAAATGAAAAAAGTTGGCTTTCCGTTGGAAAAATTCATCGGCACTCTTTGGTGTGGGTCGGAAGAAGATATCCTGCCTGCGGGAGACCTCGCCAAGGGTTATATCTCAGCAAACTACCACGGCGTGGGTAAGGAGTTTCCGGTAATCCAGGAAATCATTGAACAGGTCTATGGTGCTGAAAAAGGTAATATCGAAGAAGACCGCGTCGGCACGGTCGCATACAATCGTGGCGTGTTGACTGGCATTATAATTGTTGAGGCTTTCCGCAACGCCATCGAAGAATATGGCTTGCCCTTGGATGGCCGCAAAGTGCGCGATGGCTTCCGCATGATTAAGCTGGATGATGCACGGCTGGCCGAGTTGGGTGCGACGGGTCTTCTGCCGCCGCTTGCATTTTCCCCGACGTATCATGGTGGCATTGATCCGCAGCTTTTTCAGCAGTGGGATGGTGAAAAATGGGAAACCATTTCAGATTGGATTCCGCCATATGAGGACGTTGTAAAATCGCAGATTGAGAAGGCCTCTGCCGAATACCGCGCGCAAACACAGCAGCAGTAGCACAGATGACATCTATTCTCGAAGTCAAGGACATAGAGGTTGTGTATAACCGCGCCATCCATGTCTTGAAGGGTGTTTCGCTGAACGTCCCCGAGAAAGGCATTGCTGCGCTTCTCGGGGGCAACGGAGTTGGCAAGTCGACGACGTTGAAGGCGATATCAAACCTTCTCAAAGCCGAACGCGGCGCGATTACGCATGGCGACATCCGCTACAAAGGAGAGAGCCTGCTCGGATGGGACCCGGCAGACATCGTGCGGAGCGGTATCTTTCAGGTCATGGAGGGCCGCCGCCTGTTTCAACATCTAACGGTGGAGGAAAATTTGCGTGCCGGGGCGTACTCTCGCCGGGTGGGCGATATCAAACCGGACCTGGAGCGAGTATATAACTACTTTCCCCGGCTCGGCGAGCGACGGGCACAAAAGGCAGGCTACCTATCTGGTGGAGAACAGCAGATGGCTGCGATCGGCAGGGCTTTAATGGCCCGACCAAAAGTCATCTTACTGGATGAACCATCAATGGGGCTCGCGCCGATCCTCGTCACGGAGATATTTGAGATTCTTCGTGTGCTCTGCGAAGAAGAAAACGTATCGATGCTTCTGGCCGAGCAGAATGCGCACATGGCTTTGTCTATCGTTAGCGAAGCTTATGTGATGGAGAGCGGACGGATCATTTCCCAAGGAGCGACGAACGAGCTAACCAAGACTGACATCGTTCGAAAATCCTATCTTGGTATGACCGAAGAGGACAATGCCCATCGGGCTTATCGCCAGATCCTACTCCAAAAACGAGCGGCGGGGCCGCGAGGCGGCACTCTCCGACCGACACTCGGAACGAAAGGACGAACGACATGAAAGCGGATCGAACTGACCTCTGGAATTCCAAGATACCGCAGATGCATCCACAGTGGAACGATGTGGATTTGACTGAAATTTTTGCCATGCCGACAGCCTATTTGGCCATCGGATATTCGAACAGCATATTGGCTGAATTCGGAGCACAATCGCACGAGCGTTTGTGGGAACGTACCCGCCAGCCGGGTGGGGCACTTGGTAACACTGTAAAGCTCGTTCAGGCCTGCCGAGATGCTGACATTTCACTTTATTGGACAAAGTACGAAATCTTTCGGCAGGAGTTTCCCCAAAGCCCAATGGACAAATCGCAATATGATTTCTGGGCATCGGGAACGAAGAAATGGAGCGAAAAAGACAAGGCTCGCGACTGTGACACGGTGGCCGAGATCAAGGCCCTAATGCGGCCTGAAGACGAGATTATCCATTATAAATCACTAGGTAATGTGTTCTTGGGGACAATGTTGCCGAGTTATTTGAATATGCGCGGTATCCGAACCGTTCTTCTATCCGGTTTTCATCTCGATTGGTGCATCGAACAGGCCGCCAGAACCTGCCGTGACATGGGATATATGCCCATTGTGATTGGCGATGCTTGCGGCTGCGGCCGCGAGATCGACGAGGCAGAAACATTGCATCGGCTCGATAGGTTCTTTGCGCCCGTCATATCGGCGGACCATGCCGCTGCTCTCATTCAGGCAGCGGCCCTGCGAAAGCAACATCGCTAGGGATCACGAGGCAATGCCAGCTAACTGGGGTTCGCTGGTTCGCCAGCGGACTGCTTCGGGCTGACGTTCAAAGCAGAGGAACAGGTAAATGACAAAGTTACCGCTTGAGGGGATCCGGGTTCTCGAATTGGGCGAACTTCTCGCTGGCCCCTTCGTGGGCACGCTGCTCGGTGAGTTTGGTGCCGAAGTTATCAAAGTCGAGCGGCCCGGCGGCGACGTATTGAGAAAATTCGGGCCCATCGTAAACGGCGAAAGCATGTTCTGGGCCGTTAATGCGCGAAACAAGAAATCGCTTGTGCTCGATCTTGGGCTCCCGGATGGCCTTGCGGTACTTCGGGATTTGATGGCCGAGTGCGACGTCGTGATCAACAGTCTACGGCCCGGAACACTTGAGAAATGGGGCCTCTCTGAAGAGGTGATCAAGTGCAAATTTCCGGGTACGATTGTTGTCTACGCCTCCGCGTTCGGCCGATCCGGACCGTATAGCAACAAAGGTGGGTACGATCCGGTGGCGCAGGGATTTAGCGGGCTTAGCTACTTGACCGGTGAGCAGGACGGGCCACCTATGCGTGCCGGTGGTTCCATTCCGGTCTGCGACTTCATGACAGGCGTTGCTGGAGCACTAGGCGCTGTCCTTGCACTCTTTGCACGGCAGCGTGCAGACGGTGGCGGGGCTGATGGCCAATCGGTTGATATCGCACTCTACGATGTTGCCTTCCGGATGACTGCACCGTTACTCAGCTATTTGGATCTGGCTGGGGAAACGCTGAACCGGAACGGCAATCATAGTCTAGGCGGAGCACCGACAGGCCATTTCCCGACCCAGGATGGTAGTTGGGTTTGTGTCTCGGTGCAAAACAATGCTCAGTTCAGAAGCCTGTGTGGCGTGATCGGTCGTGAAGATTGGTTGACCGACGCACGTTTCCAAAACTTGGATAACCGCACGAAACACCGCGATCAGATATGCGAAGGATTTTCCCGCTGGGCCGCAGGCCAAACCCGTGAGGATTTAATACGGACATTCGATGATGCGGGCCTCGTGGCCGGCACCATCAATTCCATCGATGAAATGGCAAGCGACCCTCATCTTGCCGAACGCGGCTACCACTGGTCGGACGACCCGGTGTTAGGGCAATATCGGGCACCGGATGTAATCCCGCGGCTTTCAGAGACGCCTGGTGACATACGTTGCGCCGCCCCTGCATTGGGAGCGGATACGCTGGAGATTCTACAATCCGTTCTGAAATATTCAGTGGAACAATGCCAAGCGCTGCGTGCGGCCGGTGTTCACGGTGATGTAAGCTGCCAAAGTGCAAAAACCGGCACTTTTTAGGGCAGGATTCCTTCTTAAAATCATAGCATGGAGCCCTCAAGGTCATGACCACCGATCCTCTCTCGAAAGACCTTGCTGCAATAGCCCGCAATGTTCGAAGTGGCAGGATATCTGCAACTGAACTAATCAGAACTGCATCCCGCCGCCACCTTGAGAGGGGGGATGAGCTTAATGCTTATCGGTCGTGGGACGGAAATGGAGCAATTCAGTTGGCGCAGAGGATGGATTGCACACGGGCTGAACGCCGTGGGAATAAGCCACTGTGGGGCATCCCGATCTCCGTGAAGGATCTTTTTGGCCAGAAAGAGGCCGACACATATGCCGGTTCTTCCAAGCGGTTGCCTGAAAAATGGGAGACCGAAGGTCCGTTCGTTTCGGCTTTCCGTCAAGCGGGTGCCATATTCGTTGGAAGGACGAATATGGTGGAGTTTGCCTTCGGGGCAGTCGGTGCCAACAGTCATTGGCCCGAGCCGCGCAATCTGTGCGGTATGGCGGTCTCGCGCCTAGCTGGCGGTTCCAGCTCCGGGGCGGGCGTCAGTCTTTGCGAAGGGTCGGCGCTAGTAGCGCTCGGAAGCGATACCGCAGGGTCAGTGCGCATCCCTGCAAGCGTTACCGGAACGGTGGGCTTTAAACCTTCAAACGGGCGCTGGAGCACCAAAGGTATGGTTCCTCTTAGCCCGACCTTCGACAGCCCTGGATTCTTGACTAGAACGGTTAGGGATGCCGCTTATGTGTTCGATGCCATAGATCCAATACTACGGCGGTCCGGTACTGCGTCGGCATTGTGCCCGGCCGATCTGCGAACGGTCACGATGGGCCGGGTCGAGCAACATTTCTGGGATGCTTGTGACCCTGGCATTGCTGAGCGAGTGGAGGGAGCCCTTAACGAGCTGTCACGTGTCGGCGTGCAGCAGGTTTGCTTGGAGATGGACGGTCTTTCTGAGGCATATTCGCTTTTTGCGGATGGTGGGTTGGCTGCTTCAGAGTTCCGTGAATTTCTCGGTGCCGAGTTGCCCGAATGGTCAGACACCCTCGATGCCCGAGTTGCGGCTCGGCTCGACGTCGGCCCGGAATACGGCAGTCTGGCTTATCACCAGCGCCGCTCGCGCTTTGAAGCGCTTGGCAAGTCCGCCAACTTGTCGCTTTCTAGGGTCGATGTGCTCGCCACGCCAACCGTGCCTATAACAGCTCCGCGGTCTGCAGATGTAAAATCGGCGACGGCTTATCACCGGACGAACTTGGCGATTCTGCGAAATACTTGTGTGGCCAACTTGCTGAACTTCTGCGCCTTAACCTTGCCTGTAGGGCTGGACGATGAAGGGGTGCCTGTTGGGTTGCAACTGATATCGCCAGCAGGAAACGATCGTAATCTTATCAAAATTGGTCTCGCCATCGAAGAGTGCCTATCGGCAACATGGTGATGACTACATCAGCGCCAGTCGCAGCCTCGGCAGCCATTGTCATGCCGCTGATTGCCACGTCTATTATGTTAAAAGCCGTGACCTTGTGACTAGCCTTTGCCAGATTGGCCGCCATTGGCCCGCCCATATTCTTAAGTCCGATATATCCAATCTTTATGGACTATACTCCCTTTTCCAATATCAACTCGTTTGCATCCAATGGAGACCGGATGCGGTCAACGCCAGCTCGATCGTATCTGTCACATCCTCGGCGCGCATGTTTGTCCCGCTATCCCACCCACCCGGTCATGGCCAGGCGGATTTTGGCGAAGCGTTGGTTGTCATCGGTGGGATTGAACAGAAGGCGTACTTCTTTGCCTTTGACCTGCCACACAGCGATGCCTGCTACATCTGCGCGTATCCAGCGGCGAACACCGAGGCCTGGCTTGATGGGCATGTGCATGCCTTTGCCTTCTTCGGCGCGGTGCCGCGCTCGATCCTTTACGACAATGACCGCTGCCTCGTGGCCAGGATTATGCCGGACGGCACCCGCAAACGCACCCAGCGGTTCAGCGCGATGCTGTCGCACTACGTCATCGGGGATCGATATGGCCGCCCCGGCAAGGGTAACGACAAAGGCAAGGTCGAAGGCCTGGTCGGCTACGGACG
>NZ_FOVP01000009.1 GCF_900115165.1 Roseovarius lutimaris
CAGTGGTATCGCCTCGCAGCCGAGCAAGGCCATGCCGACGCTCAGTACAACCTCGGCGTCATGCATGGCAACGGCTTGGGCGTGCCGAAAGATGACGTTGAAGCTGTGCGGTGGTATCGCCTCGCAGCCGAGCAGGGCAATGCCTCCGCCCAGTTCAACCTCGGCGTCAGGTATACCAACGGCTGGGGCGTGCCGAAAGATGACGTTGAGGCTGTGCAGTGGTATCGCCTCGCATCCGAGCAAGGCGATGCCGTCGCCCAGTACAACCTCGGCGTCATGCATGACAACGGCAGGGGCGTGCCAAAAGATGCCGTTGAAGCTGTACGATGGTATCGCTTGGCAGCCGAGCAAGGTAATGTCAGCGCCCAAAACAACCTCGGCAACATGTATGAAGACGGCAGCGGCGTTCTGAAAGATGACATTGAAGCTGTGCGGTGGTATCGCTTGGCAGCCGAGCAAGGCCTTGCCAGCGCTCAGTACAACCTCGGCCTCATGTATGCCAACGGCTTGGGCGTGCTGAAAGACTTAGTCTTCGCGCACATGTGGTCGAATATCGCCGGTGCCAACGGTCATGAAAATGCACCAAAACTCCGCGATTTATTGGAAGGTGAAATCACGCCTGAACAAATTTCGGAAGCAACACGACGGGCAAGGGGTTGCATGTCTTCTGGATACAGCGACTGCGATTGAGACATATGGTTTCCATCGCAGCGCGAAGCCTACCACGATAGGGCAATCCGCAATGCGGGGGGGTGTCTGAAACTCTATTGCTATCTGCACAGGGACCGGCGTGTATTCAATCCCGGTATTGTTAATACAGGTTTCGCGCGCGCTGGTCATCCCCATCCTTCTAGTCGTCCGGTTACGGTTCCTTCGTTAGGTCCAGCTTATCCATGATTTCATCAAGGGCATCGTCGGGCTGGTCCGCCTCAAGTTTGCGAGTGGCTTCGTTAAGGCGCTCTATCTACTTTTCATCATTCTTTTCAATTGACTCACTCATTGCTTGCCTGCTGTATCAGTCAATATGGAAAAGCCGACGATTGCCTCTATAGATGAATTTCTAGCCAGCGACAAATTTTTGGATGGCCTACATCCAGAATGGGGCGAGGGGCGCTTAGGCGTACAGCAGTTCAAGTGGAACTTAGTAGATGGCTTGAATATTGCACTTAGGGCTCACCTTGACGTCAGCCTAAAGCCTTCCTTGGATAGGCCGACGGTTTTGCTCATTTTCCATGGCCACCCGATATTTCGGCTAGACGTTGTACCTGACAATGAGGAAAAGCCAAATCCGCCCTGGGCGGCAGCATTGAAGTTGCCCAACTACGTTAAGGGAACTCACACGCACCCATGGTACGCAAACAAGGAACATGTCGCGTTGAATTGGGATAAGGCACTGCCATGTAGAGAGCCACTGCACCATAAGTTGTCTGAGTTAGATCAGGTATTAGCATATGTAGCGGACGCCCTGAATATAACGATGACCCCTGAGCAAAGGGTTGTTTATCTACCGAAACAGGGTAGATTCTTGAACTAAGGAGGCGAGAAAATGGACTGTTTAAGCTTGCGAAGTTTGACCGCTCGCCTTGATAGCTGCGTCGAAAGCTCAGATGGTAATGTGTTCAAAACCCATTGCCTGTACCCTTCATTCTCGCCAGTTTTTGTAACAATCTCAGCATGGGGCGACGGCTTCCGCGTGTCGGATGGTGGGGGTGCCAGCGAGAGTGTAATCCGCCAAGGCCTTGACGCTCACGCCCTGACCGCTGCCCTTAAGGCAGCTAAAAACAAATATCACCTTATTGAGCACGATGGTGTTTTGTCTCTAAAGATCGACAGCGGTGATTGGATCGAGAACGCAATACTTGCTGTAGCAAATGCATCGGCAATGGCAGCAAGCTTGGCGTATGCTCATGTCGAGCAAAAATCTTCAAAAGATATGGTGCCAGAAATCATTGCGGCCCTTTCGGAATTTGCCCCACTTAGCCAAATTGCCACAGATTACCAAGTGCGCGGCCACAGTGGTAAGGTTCGGAAATTTGACGTTGCTGTTATTGGGCCTCACAACCTCTTGTTTAAAGCGGTAAGTCCATTCGCCGGGTCTGTAAATTCAGCCTACGTTGCTTTTTCAGATGCACTTCGTGAAGGTAGCCCAATGTATTCATCTAGCACTGGGTATGGTGTTTTCCGAGAAAAGCTAAGCAGCGAAGATGCCACGCTATTGAACGATGTGGCTATTCTTGCTCCAGTTGCTTCTATTGGCCATGCGGCAAAGCGGGACTTCATTCGTCACTCTTAAGCCCTTTGATATGTAGGGCGCTTTCCAATGGTGCCCTTAAGAGCACTAAACGAATGGCGGCAAAGCGCGAATGACCATCGCGCACAAAGGGGATGCAAAGGGGGATTGATACGCAAGATTATTGCGTATCAATCTGAATTATAAGGATAATTCATTTTTAAATGGTGCGGGCGGTGGGACTCGAACCCACACGGGGCTACGCCCCAACAGATTTTAAGTCTGGTATGTCTACCATTCCATCACGCCCGCATCAGGACGCGGGCGAAACATAGCCGCTTTCGCGCGGGTGTAAAGCCAATGCGGGCGGTCCGGTGCGGCGCGCCTACAACTCTTCTTCGGCCGCTTCAAGCGCTCCGAGCAGATGTCGCTCGGGCAACCACGGGTTCAATTCAAGTGCCGCGCGCAATACCAATGCGGCCTCGGCTGGGCGCTCAAGCGCCATCAGGGTCATCGCCTGCCCGGTCATTGCCGCGATGTGGCGCGGCGACAGAGCCACGGCACGTTCAAGATCAGGAAGCGCGGCGCTGTAATCCTGCCTTATGAAATTGACAAAGGCGCGCTGATTGTACCCTTCGGCATAGGCCGGACAATAGGCGACAAGCGCATCAAAGGCCTTGACCGCGCCCTCAAAATCATAAGCGGCGCGGCGGGTCATGCCCTCGTCCAGAAGGCCTTGGGCATAGTCATCGGGCGCATCGGCCCAATATTGCCACATCTGATTGGAAATGATCCGGCCCGAGACCTCATCCGGGGCAGATTGCGCAGCCTCTATAAGATCGCCGATTTCCGTACCATGGTCGGGCGCCTCAGGGCAGGTTGCTGCCGCGAGCGGTCCGCCCGCAAGCCCGGTCAATCCAAATGCCAGAACCAGATACCTCATGACCCATTAGTATGGGGCGAGCCTCCGATTGGTCAAATCACATCGGACAGGGCGTTTTCTTTGACTGCCTGCATCGCCACATAGGTCGAGGTATTGGACAGATGCGGCAGGGTCGAAATCTGCTCGGCCAGAACCCGGCGATAATCGCTCATACTCTGGGTACGGATTTTCATCAGATAGTCGAAATTTCCGGCGATCAGATGAACCTGCTCGATCTCGGGAATTTTCGCAACAGCCGCATTGAATTCGGCCAGGGCCGCCTCGCGCGTGTCATGCAGGCGAACCTCGACAAAACTGACGTGATCAAGCCCAAGACGGATCGGATCGAACAGCGCCCGATATCCGGTGATCACCCCGTCGCGTTCCAGCCGGCGCAACCGCGCCTGCGTGGGCGATTTCGACAGCCCGATTTCGCGCGCAAGCTCGGTCACGCTGATCCGGCCATTGCCAGCCAGAACCCTTAGAATCGCCCGGTCGAACCGGTCCAGGTCACTTTGTTCGCTTTGGTCCATCTTTTGCTCCAATATGATGCGTTTGACCTGATATTTACTTGTAATCGGGAAAAGTAACTTAATCAATCATGCTACCTTAGGCGATCTTAGCCAGAGGGATGCTTTCATGCCATATGACACCGATATTCGCCGCGCCATTGATCTGGCAACCTATGCTGACGAGGGCGAAACCCTTGCCCGTCTGATCGGGATAGCCGCTTTGTCCGAGGAAGACCGGTCGCGCATCTGCGCCCGTGGCGCGCAATTGGTTCGTGATATCCGGGGCCAGTCGAACCCCGGCCTGATGGAGGTGTTTCTGGCGGAATACGGTCTTTCGACCGATGAAGGCATCGCCCTGATGTGTCTGGCCGAGGCGCTGTTGCGGGTGCCGGATGCCGAAACCATCGACGCCCTGATCGAGGATAAAATCGCGCCGTCAAACTGGGGCAAGCATATGGGGCATTCGACCTCATCCTTGGTCAATGCCTCGACCTGGGCCCTGATGCTGACCGGCAAGGTTCTCAAGGAAGACGCCCCCGGCCCGGTCGGCCATCTGCGCAGCGCGATCAAACGCCTGGGCGAGCCGGTGATCCGCACCGCCGTCGCCCGCGCCATGAAGGAAATGGGCCGCCAGTTCGTTCTTGGCGAAAACATCCGCGCCGCCATGGACCGCGCCGCCAACATGGAGAAAAAGGGCTATTCCTATTCCTACGACATGCTTGGCGAGGCCGCGCGCACCGATGGCGACGCCACCCGCTATCACCTGAGCTATAGCCGCGCGATCACCGCGATTGCCGATGCCTGCACCAATGCCGATATCCGCGACAATCCCGGCATTTCGGTCAAGCTTTCGGCGCTGCACGCCCGCTATGAAGAGGCCCAGCAAGAACAGGTGATGGAGGTGCTGGTGCCACGCCTGCGCTCTCTCGCGCTGCTGGCGAAATCCGCCAGGATGGGTCTTAACATCGACGCCGAAGAGGCCGACCGCCTGTCGCTGTCGCTCGATGTGATCGAAGCCGTTCTGGCCGAGCCGGCGCTTGCGGGCTGGGACGGATTTGGCGTCGTGGTTCAGGCCTATGGCCACCGCGCCAGCCTCGTTCTTGACCATCTTTATGACCTCGCCACCCGGCTTGATCGCAAGATCATGGTCCGCCTCGTCAAGGGCGCCTATTGGGACACCGAAATCAAACGCGCCCAGGTTGAGGGCATCGAGGGCTTTCCGGTCTTCACCTCGAAAGCCGCCACCGACGTGAGCTATATCGCCAATGCGCGCAAACTCCTGTCGATGACCGACCGTATCTATCCGCAATTCGCCACCCATAACGCCCATACCGCCGCCGCCATTCTGGAAATGGGCAGCGATAAATCGACCTTCGAATTTCAGCGTCTGCACGGCATGGGCGAGGCCCTGCACGGCATCATCCTCAAGGCCGAGAATACCCGCTGTCGCATCTATGCCCCGGTCGGCGCGCATCGCGATCTGCTGGCCTATCTGGTGCGCCGCCTTCTGGAAAACGGCGCCAACTCAAGCTTCGTGAACCAGATCGTCGATGAAGAGGTCGCCCCCGAGGTGGTCGCGCGCGATCCGTTTGATGCGGTCAACGATCCGCCCGCCGATCTGGCCGGTGGCCCTGACCTGTTTCAGCCAGAGCGCCCCAATTCACGCGGCTTTGATCTTCATCACCGCCCGACGCTTGATGCGGTGATTGCCGCGCGCGACGCCTTTGCCACGCATAAATGGGCCGCCACCGCGCTTGTCGCGGGCAAGGCGAAGGGCAATGCGCCGGTGCGCGTCGACAACCCCGCCGATCCCGCCGACAGCCCCGGCACCGTCGCCCCCGCAAGCGCCGCCGAGATCGAAACCGCCCTGTCATCGGCAAGACCCTGGGATGCCGCCCCGGCCGAACGCGCCAAGGTTCTCAACAAGGTCGCCGACCTTTATGAGGAAAACTTTGGCGAGATTTTCGCCATCCTGTCGCGCGAGGCCGGCAAATCCATTCCCGATGCGGTGGCCGAACTGCGCGAAGCGGTCGATTTCCTGCGCTATTACGCCGCCAACGCCCCCGAGGCCCCGGCGGTTGGCATCTTTACCTGCATTTCGCCGTGGAATTTTCCGCTGGCGATTTTCAGCGGCCAGATTGCGGCGGCGCTTGCCGCAGGCAACGCGGTGCTGTCCAAGCCCGCCGAGCAAACCCCGATCATCGCGCATTTCGCGATCTCGCTGATGCACAAGGCGGGCCTGCCAAAAACTGCGGTGCAACTTTTGCCCGGTGCGGGCGATGTCGGCGCGGCGCTTACCTCTGACGCGCGCGTCGGCGGTGTGGCCTTTACCGGATCGACCGGCACGGCGATGAAAATCCGCGCCACCATGGCGCAAAACCTCGCCCCCGGCGCACCGCTGATTGCCGAAACCGGCGGTCTCAATGCGATGATCGTCGATTCCACCGCCCTGCCCGAACAGGCGGTGCAGGCAATCGTTGAATCCGCCTTTCAATCGGCTGGCCAACGCTGTTCCGCGCTGCGCTGCCTCTATGTGCAAGAGGATATCGCCGAAGATTTCATCAAGATGCTCAAGGGCGCGATGGATGTGCTCTGCGTCGGCACGCCCTGGCATATCTCGACAGATTGCGGCCCGGTGATCGACGAAACCGCGCGCAAAGGCATTGCCGATCACATCCAGAAGGCCCGCGCCGAAGGCCGCCTTATGCATGAGTTGATGACGCCGAACGCCGGCACTTTCATTGCCCCCAGCCTGATCCGTATTGGCGGAATTGAAGAGTTGGAGCGCGAAATCTTTGGTCCGGTCCTGCATCTGGCGACCTTCAAGGCCAAGCATCTGGACAAGGTAATTGATGCGATCAACGCCACCGGCTATGGGCTGACCTTTGGCCTGATGACGCGGATTGATGACCGGGTGCAACATGTGACCGAGCGGGTGCATGCCGGGAACATCTATGTCAACCGCAACCAGATTGGCGCCATCGTAGGCAGCCAACCCTTTGGCGGCGAGGGCCTATCGGGCACCGGCCCCAAGGCCGGCGGGCCGCATTATCTGACCCGCTACACCGCCCGCCCGGCGGCACCGGTCGAGGCCGAATGGTCCGGCGCGATGACAGCCAAGGACGCACAAACCGCCCTTGAGCGCACCAACGCCGTGCCCGGCACCCCGCGTCAGGACATCGTGCTGCCCGGCCCGACAGGCGAATCCAACCGCCTGACCACCCGCGTGCGCCCGGCCCTGTTGTGCCTTGGGCCGGGGGCCAAAGCCGCCGCTGAACAGGCCAAGGCAGTCACCGATCTTGGCGGCGTCGCAGTCGAGACCACAGGCAGCCTTGACCCAGAGGCGCTTCAGTCTCTTGCCGGGCTGTCAGGTGCGATCTGGTGGGGCGATGCCAAGACCGCGCGCAGCTACGCCCTGGCACTGAGCGAACGGACGGGTCCGATCATGCCGCTGATCACCGGCATGCCCGACACCGGCCATGCCCTGCATGAACGTCACGTCTGCGTCGATACAACGGCTGCGGGCGGCAATGCAGAACTCCTGGGCGGCATGGCTTGACCTTACCACAGCATGGGGCCAACGTGGCCCCATGTTCCCGATCCGCGACCATAACCCTTCGAGGCGCACGCCCTATGTGACCTATGCGCTGATTGCCCTCAACGTGGTGATCTTCATCGGCTATTGGCCCCTGTTCGGCGATGCCCGCGCACTCAATATGTTCTTTTACGATTGGGCCATGATCCCCGCGCGGGTCACGCAATCCGGCGAGTATTCCGGATTGCTGACCTCGATGTTTCTGCATGGCGGGGTCATGCATCTCTTGGGCAACATGCTGTTCCTGTGGATTTTCGGCGACAACATGGAGGACCGGATGGGCCACCTGCCCTATCTCGCCTTCTATCTCGCCTCGGGCGTCGGCGCGGGCCTTGCACAGCTAGCCTCCGACCCGTCTGCAATGGTGCCCACCGTCGGGGCCTCGGGGGCGATTGCGGGGGTGATGGGGGGCTATCTTCTGCTGTTTCCGCGCGCGCGGGTCGATATCCTGATCATCTTCATCGTGTTCTTCCGCATCATCACCATTCCGGCCGCGATCCTTCTGATACTGTGGTTCGCGATCCAGCTCTTTAGTGGCATCGGCGCCGACCTCAGTAATGGCGGCGTCGCCTATTGGGCGCATGCGGGTGGCTTCGTGGTCGGTGCGGCCCTGACCGTGCCACTGTTCCTGCGCCTCGGCGGGCGGCGCTTCTGGGATGCCACACACGGACAACCGCCCCATCCCGAGGCGCGCTATGTCTATCGGCGCACCTCCATTCCCCCCGTAAGGCGAAAACGATGACACAGCCCCACAAAGCCACCTGCCATTGCGGCGCGGTCGAACTGCGCGTGACACTGTCCGAGGGGCTGGCAAGCGCGCGCCGCTGCGATTGCAGCTTTTGCCGCAGGCGTGGCGCCGCCGCGGTCACCGCCCCGCTGTCCGGTCTCGAGGTGATCAAAGGCACCGACAATCTGACACTCTATCAATGGGGGACAGGCACGGCGAAACATTACTTCTGCAAGACCTGCGGGATTTACACCCACCATCAACGCCGCTCAAATCCGAATGAATACGGCGTCAACCTTGGCGCCTTGGACGGGATCAACCCACGCAACCTTGGTGACATCCCTTGGGTCGACGGGGTCAATCACCCCTCCGACACCTGAGTTCTTCTTGGCAAAAATACTCAAAAAGAAAATTCTACGAATTTTCCTAGCCCGCCTCAGCCGCGGATCACACCGGCGAATTTGTCGAAAATCGCCTCGTTGCCACAGATCACCTCGCCATCGGCAAGAATGTCGCCGCCCTTGCGCAGCGGCTCGATAAAGCCGCCCGCCTCGCGCACGATAACGATACCTGCCGCCATATCCCAGGCATTCAAGCGCCGCTCCCAAAAGCCGTCATAGCGCCCGGCCGCCACATAGGCCATGTCAAGCGCCGCAGAGCCCCACCGCCGCACGCCGGCACAGGTCGGCATGATCCGCGCCAGATCCTGAAGCGTTTCCGGCAGGTCGGCGCGCCCGCCAAACGGCAGGCCCGTCGCAAAGATTGACTCGATCATCTTGCCGCGCCCCGAGACCCGCAGGCGGCTTTCATTGAGCCAGGCCCCGGCGCCTTTCTCGGCAA
Organism: Roseovarius lutimaris; assembly: GCF_900115165.1. Classification (GTDB taxonomy): domain Bacteria; phylum Pseudomonadota; class Alphaproteobacteria; order Rhodobacterales; family Rhodobacteraceae; genus Roseovarius; species Roseovarius lutimaris. Next base: position 8,827 of record NZ_FOVP01000009.1, read on the forward strand.
AGAACGCCTCGTCCTTGGCCGCATCATAGATCACGCCGGCGACAATCTCGCCCTTGTGCTCAAGCGCGATTGAGACCGCCCAATGGGGCAGACCGTGCAAAAAATTCGTGGTGCCATCCAGCGGATCAACGATCCAGCGCCGCGTCGGGTCCTGCCCCTCTTCGCCGCCGCCCTCTTCGGCCAGCCAGCCATAGGTCGGGCGCGCGCCCATCAGTTCGGTCTTGATGATCTTTTCGGCGGCGATATCGGCGCGGCTGACAAAATCGCCGGCGCCCTTCATCGACACCTGAAGGTTTTCGACCTCGCGGAAATCCTTGGCCAATGCCCGCCCCGCTTTGCGCGCAGCTTTCAGCATGACGTTGAGATTGGCACTACCTACCATTGCGACGGCTCCTTTTGGGTCAGGCCGCGCGTATACGCCGCAAGTGCGCGCCACACAAGGGGGCGGCGGCCCAATCCGATCCGTTTGCCCTAATAGGGCATCGGGTGCTCTTTATGCGTCGCGTCGATCTCCTCAAGGACCTCGTCGCTTAACGTGATCTCGCCCGCGCCAAGCGCCAGATCAAGCTGTTGCGGGGTGGTCGCGCCGAAGATTGCAGAGCACAGGAACGGCCGCGTCAGACACCAGGCAAGCGCCATCTGCGAGGGATCAAGCCCGTGCCTTTGCGCAATCTCAAGGTAGGCATCGACGGCAGCAAAGGCACGCTCGGTCCTGCGCCCGCCAAGATCGCCGTTGATCGCCATGCGCGAGCCGCCGGGCACCGCCCCACCCTGATATTTGCCGCTCAGGAAACCGGCCGCTAGTGGGGAAAATGCCAAAAGGCCAACATCCTCATTCACGCTCAGCTCGGCCAGATCGGTATCAAAGAGCCGGCACATCAGCGAATATTCGTTCTGGATCGAGGCCGCCCTTGGCCCCTGCCCGGCCTCGGACAGACGCAGCCATTGCGCCGTGCCCCAGGCGCTTTCGTTGGACAGGCCAAAATACCGGATCGTGCCGCGATCGACCTCGCGCTGTAACACCTCAAGCGCCTCTTGCATATGCGCAAGCGTCTCGTCGCGGTTCTGGCCAGATGGATCAAAACGCCAGTTCTTGCGAAACATATAGCTGCCCCGGTTGGGCCAGTGAAACTGGTAGAGATCAATGCAATCGGTCCTGAGACGGCGCAACGAGCCTTCAATCGCCTCGGGGATGGTTTTGGCTGAAATCGGCGCGCCATCGCGGGCATGCTTGAAGCCTTCCCCGGAATGCTTGGTGGCAAGGATCACATCCTCGCGCCGACCGCTACGGGCAAACCAGTCGCCGATGATCTCTTCGGTCCGCCCGGTGGTTTCTCCCGAAATCGGGGTGGTCGGATACATCTCGGCGGTGTCGATGAAATTTACCCCGCGATCCAGGGCGCGCTCGATCTGGGCATGGCCCTCTTGCAGGGTGTTCTGCGTGCCCCATGTCATCGAGCCAAGGCAAAGCGCGCTTACCTGCAAGCCGGTGCGCCCCAACGGTCTTTTCTGCATCTTCCATCCCCGTTTATCTGTCGTTCGCGCGCAATCTAGCGAATTTGCGGCTCGCGTCACCCCCACATGGCAGGGCCTGACAAAAAGTAGTGAAGATGCTGGAATAACAGTCGTGACATCCGCCCTGCTACCCCGCCAATCCCATCGCCCGTTCGCTGGCGGCGCTGCGGGGCGCCGGGTGCATGGAAAGTGGCGCAAACGTGACATCCATTTCACCCCCAACCGTGTAGTGTTTGATGATGTATCGCATTGCCCTCTTGTTGTGTCTGATTGCCGGTCTCGCAACAGCCGCCCCGCAAACCTATCGCCTGAACACCGCCCGCTCGACGGTGGGCTTTACCTATGGGTTTGGCGAGGCTGAAAACAAAGGCCAGATGCCGGTCAAATCCGCCACCATGCAGATTGACCTCAGAAATGTCTCGGAAAGCCATATCGACGTCAGTCTTGATGCCGACGGCGCCAGGGCCGGGTTTTTCTTTGCCACGCAGGCGATGAAAGGGCCCGAGGTGCTCGACACGGCGCAGTTCCCCACGGTTCGGTTCACATCGACACGGATCACCGGCACCCTGCGCAAAGCCCGCATCGTCGGCAACCTGACCGTGCGCGGCGTTACCCGGCCTGTAACGCTCGACGCCGCGCTCTATCGACAGCGCGGCACAGACCCCGACGACCTTGACAACCTGACCGTTTTGCTGACCGGCACGATCAGCCGCTCTGCCTTTGGGGCAAACGGGTTTTCAGCCTATGTCGGCGACAAGATCGGATTACGCATCATCGCGCGGATTGAAAAATAGCCGCTCCTGCGGAAAACGACACCTCTTTGTCGAAAAACATCAAGGGCCCTCTGCGGCAGGATGACATGTTGGCGGCACAATGCGCGTGATCATTTCCTTTGCGGCCCTCTTTTTGTCGGTCATCCTGCTTCAGCTGTCCACCGGGGGCGTTGGCCCGCTGGATGCGCTCTCGGGGCTGGCGCTTGGCTTCACCACCGCGCAGATCGGCATTTTGGGATCTTCGCATTTTGTCGGCTTCTTCATCGGCTGCTGGTTCGCGCCGCGCCTGATGGGAAGCATCGGCCATTCACGCGCCTTTGCCGCCTTTACCTCGGCCGGGGCAATCGGGCTTTTGGCGCATATGGTGGTGATTGATCCCTATGCCTGGGCGCTGATGCGGGTCGCCTCGGGGCTTTGCGTGGCGGGGTGCTACACGGTGATCGAGGCCTGGCTTCAGGCCAAGGTCACCAATGAGACGCGCGGCCGCACGATGGGCATTTACCGGGTGGCGGATATGGGGGCCTCGCTGATGGCGCAAATGCTGATCAGCGTGCTCGCGCCGGCCTCTTACGTGTCCTACAACCTGCTGGCGATCCTGTGTTGCGCCGCGCTTTTGCCGCTCACGCTCAGCCGTCTGCGCGAGCCGGAAACCCCCGATGCCCCGCGCCTGCGCCCGATGCTGTTGATCGCCTGCTCGCCGCTGGCCGCCGCCGGGGTTCTGGTCGCCGCCCTCTCAAGTGCGTCGTTTCGGATGATCGGCCCGCTTTACGGCCAACAGGTCGGCCTTGCCGTGGATCAGATCGCGGGCTTTCTGGCGGTCTTCGTTCTGGGCGGGGCCGTGGCGCAATACCCGGTCGGCTGGCTGGCGGATCGCTATGACCGTCGCTGGGTTCTGATCGGCCTGTCGCTTGCCGCGATCCTGAGCAGCGTGATCACCGCTCTTACCCGTGACCTTGATACCTTTGGTATCCTGGCAACCGCGTTTTTCTTTGGCATGACCACCTTTCCGATCTATTCGGTCAGCGCCGCTCATGCCCATGATTTCGCCGAGGCGCATGAGCGGGTCGAGCTTTCGGCGGCCTTGATGTTCTTTTTCGCCCTTGGCGCGATTGCCGCGCCGCTCATGGCCTCGACCCTGATCGAGCAATATGGCCCGCCGGCCATGTTCGTGATGATCGCCGCCGGGCATGCCCTACTGGTGGTCTTTGGCCTGTTCCGCATGCGCATGCGCCCGGTCGCGGAACGGCGCACCTCTTATGTCTGGACACCGCGCACCTCGTTCGTGATTGGCCGCCTCACAAGGCGCAGCCGCGACAAACCTGAGAACCGGCGCTAGAACTGCCTGCAAAGACGCGCTAAAGGGGGCACGAACCTTCAAAAGGCAGGCAATATGGCACGGCATCTGATCACATCGGCAATTCCCTATATCAACGGGATCAAACACCTTGGCAATCTGGTCGGGAGCCAGCTTCCGGCCGATCTTTTTGCCCGCTTCCAGCGCAGCCGCGGCAATGAGGTGCTGTTTCTCTGCGCCACCGATGAACATGGCACCCCGGCGGAATTGGCCGCCGCCAAAGCGGGCAAGCCGGTGGCCGACTATTGCGCCGAAATGCATAGCATTCAGTCTGAGATCGCCAAGGGCTTTGGCCTTAGCTTTGACCATTTTGGCCGCTCGTCCAGCCCACAGAACCACGCCCTGACCCAGCATCTTGCCGGCAAGCTTTACGAGGCCGGGCTGATCGAGGAGGTGACCGAAAAACAGGTCTATTCCAATGCCGATAAACGCTTTTTGCCCGACCGCTATATCGAGGGCACCTGCCCCAATTGCGGATATGACAAGGCGCGTGGCGATCAATGCGAGAATTGCACCAAACAGCTTGACCCCACAGACTTGATCGACCCGCGCTCGGCGATTTCCGGGTCGACCGATCTTGAGGTGCGCGAAACCAAGCATCTGTTCCTGCGCCAAAGCCAGATGCGCGAGCGCCTGAGCGCCTGGATCGACACCAAGACCGACTGGCCGGTCCTGACCACCTCGATTGCGCGCAAATGGCTCAACGATGGCGACGGGCTTCAGGATCGCGGCATCACCCGCGATCTGGATTGGGGCATTCCGGTCAAGCGCGGCACCGATGATTGGCCGGGGATGGAGGGCAAGGTATTCTACGTCTGGTTCGACGCGCCGATCGAATACATTGCCTGCGCCGGGGAATGGGCCGAGGCGAACGGACTTGACGACGCCGCATGGGAACGCTGGTGGCGCACCGGGCGCGGCGCCGATGACGTGCGCTATACCCAGTTCATGGGCAAGGATAACGTCCCCTTTCATACGCTTGGCTTTCCGGCCACGATCATGGGCTCGGGCGAGGATTGGAAGCTTGTCGATTACATCAAGAGCTTCAACTATCTCAACTATGACGGCGGCCAGTTTTCGACCAGCCAGGGGCGCGGCGTGTTCATGGATCAGGCGCTTGAAATCCTGCCCGCCGATTACTGGCGCTGGTGGTTGCTTAGCCATGCGCCCGAAAGCTCGGACAGTGAATTCACATGGGAAAATTTTCAGGCCTCGGTCAACAAGGATCTGGCCGATGTGCTTGGCAATTTCGTCAGCCGCGTCACCAAGTTCTGTCGCTCGAAATTTGGCGAAGAGGTGCCTGCGGGCGGCGCATATGGCCCTGATGAGACCGCTTTGATCGAACGGCTGAACACGCGGGTGCGCGAGTATGAGGCGCTCATGGAGGCGATGGAGGTGCGCAAATCCGCCGCTGCGCTGCGCGCGATCTGGGTTGAGGGCAACGAATATCTGCAAAATGCCGCGCCGTGGTCAACCTTCAAGGACAGTCCCGAGCAGGCCGCGATGCAAATCCGCCTCGCGCTCAACCTGATCCGGCTTTACGCGGTGCTGAGCGCGCCGTTCATTCCCGAGGCCTCGGCCCGCATGCTGGCTGCGATGCACACTAAGGATGACAGCTGGCCGGATGACATTGGCGCGGCGCTGGAAACCTTTGCACCGGGCCATGACTTTGCCGTGCCCGAGGTTCTGTTTTCCAAGATCACTGATGAGGCACGCGAAGACTGGCAGGCCCGGTTTTCAGGTCAGCGCACCTAATCGCGAATGCGCTCAGAGGGTGGTTAGCACCCTTTGGGCGGTCATTTCCCCGGCCGAAAACGCGCCGTCGATCAGGCCGGGGCTTTGATCGGCACTCTCGGAGACGGCAAACCACAACCGCCCGCCCAGATGCCCGGCGCGTAAGGTTTCGGGGCCGATGCCCGGATGCTCTGGCGGCGTCGCGAGATCAAGCGTGCTGCAAATCAGCGGCTCTTGCGCCCAATCCTTGATGACAAGCTCTGACGGCGCGCCCGCCTCTGGCCCAAAGCAGCGCACAAGCTGATCCAGAATCGCCCCGCGCACCCCCTCCGGGTCGGCGGCGCGCTCCGTAGCGCCAATCCCGACAAAGCCGAACAACGCCCCTACCTCAGCAGACGCAGGCGTATGATCATGCAGTTCGGCCAGCGGCCCGCTGCGGCTGGCCATCCGCCCCGACAGCCCGGTCTCGCGCCAGAAGGCGCGCGGATAAATCGCAACCGCCTTGGCCTGTTGCGCCATCCATGTCGGCGCGGCGCGCATCGCGCTCTCAAGCGCCACTGGCAGGCCCATGATTTCAACCTTCTCAAGCGTGCCGCGCAGCGGCGTGGCAAGGATGACCTGGCGCGCGCCAAGGCTCTGACCGGCGGCGGTGGTCACCCGCAGCGCGCCATTGCCGGCCTCAACGCGCACCACCGTTGCGCCGGTCTGAATGGTCTCGGGTCGCAGCTTTGCGGCCAATGCATCGACAATCGCGGAAGGCCCGCCCACAAGGCGCGAAATGCCGTCCTGCCCGATCAGGTGCTGGCGGCGCGGCGGCCCGCCGAATCCGTCGAGAATACCGTCTCCCGCGTCATGCTGGGCAAAGGGCGCAAGCGCCAAACGGCCCATCCAACGCGCGACCGCAGGCTGCCAGCGGGGCCAGACCCATGTCGGACCCAGATCGCCCAGCACCGCGCCGTCATCGCCCCGCACGGCCTGAACGCGCCCGCCAATCTCTGCGCCGCCCTCAAGCACAACGACCCGCGCGCCGCCCTCTTGCAGGCAAAGCGCCGCCGTCAGCCCGGCAATGCCCGCGCCGATCACCAGAACGTCACTGTCACGATCCCTGGCCATGCTGTCCCCTCCTGCCCCGATGCCCTGGGCTTAGACCGGGGCCGCGCGAAAATGGCAAGCGGTGATGTGGCAGGTCGGATTTAGGGGGAGCCGCGCAACCTTGCGACGGACCAAAAAGCGGTGATCAATTCCCGCCGCTATCGCCTGACAAGAGCGTGAGCAGAGGCCTCAAGTCATTGACTCGGGGCCGCTTTGCGCGCTCTAGTAAAAAGCCCCATGCGCGAGGCTAAGTCATGAAAATCAACCTAGGCACGATTAAGGCACTATCGCTTTCGGCGCTACTTGCGGCGCTGTGCCTGCCCGCATTTGCCGGGGATGTCACCCGTGGCGAGGCCTTATTCAAGGATTGCCGCGCCTGTCATTCGGTAATTGACGAAACCGAAACCGCCATCATTCGCGGCGGGCGCACCGGCCCTAACCTCTATGGGGTGATCGGGCGTCATGCCGGCAGCGTGCCGGGGTTTTTCTATTCCACGTCGATGGTTGCCGCCGGGCAGCAGGGGCTGCGCTGGAACGAAGAGGATTTCGTGGTTTACGTCAAGGATGCGACCGCGTTTTTGCGCGACTATCTCGACGATCCCGATGCGCGCGGTAAAATGGCCTATAAGCTGCGCGATACCAAGAAGGCCCGCGATGTATGGGCGTATCTCGAAAGCGTCACCAAGGCCCCCTGACCCTAGATCGCACCCCAAAACCGGTTGATCCGCCGCACCTCTTCATGCCAGAGCGCAATAAACGATTCCGCCAGTTTCGAGGGCGGGCGATGCGCGGGCGTGAGCGTGGCAAAGGCCAGCGAAATACCCGGACGAAAGGGGCGGAACACCACCCGATCCTGATCAGTCCCGCGATAATGCAGATAGCTTTCGGCGCTGAGCGTGTCGATGATCGCACAGGCCAGACCGTCTTCGACAAAGGTCAAAAGCGGCAGGTAATATTGCGTCTCAAAGCGCACATCCAGATGCCGACCGGCCAGTGAAAACGCTTTGTGAAGCTCTTTGTGGCTATGGTGATCCGCATGCAGCGCCGCCAGCGGCCTGCCATCCAGATCGGCAGGCGTGAGTATCGGTTTTTGCGCCAGCGGACCATCGGCCGGAACCGCGCAGATGCAATCGCTGGCGAAGGGTTCAGAGCGCACCAATTGGGTGTTCACCCCGAATTCGACGCCAAGATCGGCAATCCCGAGGTCATAGCTTTGGGTTGACATCAATTGATGCACCTGCGGCGAGCTGCGCGTCAGCACGGTCACCTTGATACCATCATGGGCCCGGGTGATGCGGCTGATCATGCGTGGCAGCAAAAACACCGAGGGCCCCGGCATCGCCACGATCCGCAAACTGCCGCTTTCAAGATTGCGCAGGTTTTGCATGTTGCGCTGTGCCGAGGTCATGCGATCAAGGATTTCGGTCGCCTCGGCCAATAGATAATGCGCCTCGGGCACGGGCGACAACCGCTTGCCCTTGCGCTCAAACAGACAAAAGCCAAGCTCGGATTCAAGCTGGGCAATGGTGCTTGAAATCGCCGGTTGGGTCCGATGGAGGTTGCGCGCCGCTTGGCTGACAGAGCCGGCGAGCATCACTTCGCGAAACACCGTGAGTTGCAGTAAATTCATGAAATCACCCTTATAAGATATTTTTATATTAATCCAAAAATTTGCGATTTGTATTTATGTTTTTTCTGCGCCACGATGCGAGATATCGGGGGGGTGCGGCCCCACGCCTTTGGGCGTTGTCAATTGGCCAACTCACATTCCGCCCGCAACAAAAACCAACAGTGGAGAGATGAAAATGACATTTATGAAGCGAATTTCGGCGGCGCTCATGGCCGGCGCGCTGCTGGCCGGGCCGGCGCTTGCGCAGGATATGACGTTTTTCCGCATCGGCACCGGTGGCGCCGGCGGCACCTATTTCCCGATTGGCGGCATCATCGCCAACGCCATTTCCAACCCACCCGGCTCGCGCCCCTGCGACGAGGGCGGCAACTGTGGTGTGCCGGGCCTTGTGGCCATGGCGCAATCGACCAACGCCTCGGCGCATAACGTGAACGCCGTGCAGGCTGGTCAGATGGAGGCCGGTTTGACCGGCGCCGCGACGCTGCATTATGCCTATAAAGGCATCGGCGTGTTCGAGGGCAACCAAAAGCCTGATGTGCGCGTGATTGCCAACCTCTTCCCCGAAGATCTGCACCTTGTGCTGCCCAAGGACGCAAAACTGAACGGTCTGGCCGATCTCAAGGGCAAGCGCGTTGGCATTGCGCAGGCGGGTTCGGGCACGCAGATCGCGGTCGAGCTGATCCTTGCCGCGCATGGCATCACCCGCGATAACATCGAAGAGGCCGAGCTTAACAACACCCAAAGCGCCGAACGCCTGGCCGACGGGCAGCTTGACGCCTATTTCTATGCCGCCGGCACCCCGGTTGCGGCGATGATCCAGCTCGACAACACCAAGGGCATGGAAATCTATGACTGGACCGAGGAAGAATTGAAAACCGGCAACGAGGCCGTGCCCTATTACATCAGGTCATTGATCCCGGCGGGCACCTATCCGGGCGTTGATTATGACGTTGATACGCTGGCTGTGTCGGGGATGCTGATCACCAATGCCAATCAGCCAGAAGAGCTTGTCTATGAGATCACCAAGGCGCTTTGGTCTCCGACCGCACGCAAGCTCTTGGACAACGGTCACCCCAAAGGCAAGGCGATCACCGTTGAAACCGCGCTTGACGGGGTCGAAGGGATCGGCGTGCCGCTGCATCCCGGTGCCGAGAAATACTATCGCGAAATCGGCATGCTGAAGTAAATCAGCGCGCCCACCGGGGGTGGGTCACTTAACACCCGCCCCCGGTTTTTCGCCCCCCAATCCCCCGACAGGAGTGTTTCGCCATGAGCAGCGAGCAAACGCTGGATGCCAAGGCTCTGGAAGAGCTTGAGAAAAAGTACGATTCCGCGCTCAATACCCGCGACAACGGACCCGTGCTTAAAAAACTCGGATATTGGGCGGCGATCATCTTTGCGCTTTACCATATCTGGACCGCAGGCTTTGGCACGCCGGTCGATCATGTGCACATGGGCATTCACCTGGCCGGGCTTTATTTCTTTATTTTCATCAGTTTCCCTCTGATCCGCACGGCAAGCAGCCTGCATTACAAGGGCCCGAGCACGATGGCGCCGGGCAATGTGCCGCTCTATGACTGGGCGCTGATCGTGCTGAGCGTCCTGGCCGCCCTGTTTCTCTGGATAAGCTGGCGGGGCTTTACCGGCTTTGGCCTTGATATCCCCGAACAAACCCTGCGCCAGGGCAACCCGACCACCACCGATGTCGTGCTTGGCACGATCCTTGTTCTGTCAACGCTGGAAATTGCGCGGCGCACGATTGGCTTCGTGTTGCCGCTGATCATCATGGTGTTCATGATCTATGCGCTTTTCGGGCCGCAGATGCCCGCCCAGATCTTGCGCCATCCGGGCGTTGACTGGCGGCAGTTCGTCAACAACATGTATTTCCCGTCCGAAGGTATCTTTGGCATCACGCTCTGGGTGGTCTCGACGGTGGTGTTTCACTTTGTGCTGTTCGGCGTTGTCGCCCAACGCATGGGCCTTGGCCAGTTTTTTATCGACAATGCGATGATGCTGGCGGGGCGCTATACCGGCGGGCCGGCCAAGGTGTCGGTGGTATCCTCGGCGTTCTTCGGCACGATCTCCGGCTCGTCGATTGCCAACACGGTTTCGACCGGGTCACTGACCATCCCCAACATGAAAAAGATGGGCTATCCGGGCCATTTCGCCGCCGGGGTCGAGGCCGCCTCTTCCGCCGGCGGTCAGATCACCCCGCCGATCATGGGCGCGGCCAGCTTTCTTATGGCCGAATATCTTGAGGTGCCCTATACCACCATCGTGATCGCCGCCATCGTGCCCGCGCTGATGCATTATATCGGCGTGATTTCGATCGTGCATTTCACCGCCCGCCGCCTTGGCCTGACGGCCTATGCCAAAGAAGATCTGCCGCGTTTTCTGGCGGTCTGGCGCGAAGGCTGGGTCACGATCGTGCCGCTGATCGCGCTTTTGATGGTGCTGTTTTCGGGCTATTCCCCGAATATGGCGGCGTTCATGGGGCTGATGCTCTGTATCATCGTGGGGTTCTGCGGCATCGACAAGCCCGCCACCTTGATCATCCCGCTTGGGTTGTTGGGCTTTATCTTCTGGAAAGCCTCTCCGATGAGCGGGGCCGGATTTTCGCCGACAATCGCCGGGATGCTTGGCGCGCTCACGCTGATCGGATCGCTTCACCGCAACAAACGTCAGGATTTCGGCGACCTGCTTGATAGCTTTCACATCGGCGTGCAATACGCGCTCGCGGTCGGGGCGGCCTCGGCGGCGGTGGGGATCGTGGTCGGTGTGATCAACACCACCGGTGTCGGCTTTCGCATGGGCTTCATGGTCACCAACGGCGCCTCAGACATTTCGATGGCGATTGCGCCGCTGCTTGACTGGATGCCGGTCGAGGCCTTCAGCCAGCCTTCACTGCAACAGTTCATCTCGCTGGTGCTGATCGCCATGGCCTGTATCCTGATGGGGGCCGGCCTGCCGACGACGGCGCTTTATATCATGCTGGTTGCGGTCGCCACCCCCGCGCTTAGCCAGCTTGGCGTGCCGCCGCTCGCGACCCATATGTTCGTGCTCTATTACGGCGTCATATCCGAGATCACGCCGCCGGTCTGTGCCTCGGCCTATGCGGCGGCGGGGATTGCCAATGCCAACCCGTTTCGCACCGGCATGACCGCCTTTACCCTTGGCCTGGGCAAGTTGATGGTGCCGATGGTCTTTGTCTATGCGCCGACAATCCTGATCGTGCTGCCGGAATATTTCACGCTTGGCTCATTCCTTCAGGTCTCGATCACCAGTGGCTTCGGGATCTTCTGTATTGGTGCGGCGGTGGCGGGGTTCCTGATGGCGCCGTTGCGCGGGCTCTGGCGGCTTAGCTTTGTGGTCGGCGGCGTGCTTTTGGTCGCCCCCAGCCTTGGCAGCGACATCGCGGCGCTTGTGGTGATGGGCCCGGCCATCGCGATGCAGGTGATTGGTGGACGGACCGCAACCGCCCCGGCACGCAACGCATGAGCGCGCCGCAAATCACAGCCGTGATCGGCGGCGGCATCGTCGGGATTTGCACGGCAATTGCCCTGGCCGAGCGCGGCACGCCGGTGCGCCTGATTGATCGCGATGCCCCCGGTCAGGGGGCGTCAATGGGCAATGCCGGGGTGATTTCGCCGTTTTCGGTGGTGCCGCAATCGCTTCCGGGGTTGTGGCGCGATATCCCCCGCTGGGTGCTTGATCCTTCAGGGCCGGTGCACCTGCGCCCGCGGCACATCCCGCGGTTTCTGCCCTGGGCGCTCAGATTTCTGCGCGCAGGGCAACGTGACCGGGTGCACGCCACCGCAGCGGCAATGCATGCGCTCAACCACGACAATGTCACGCTCTACCGACAGCTTTTGGAAGGCACCGGGCACGAAGACCTTGTGCAGGACAGCTTTTACGTGATGGCCAGCCGCAGCGCCGCGCCCGCTCGGCTTGACAGTTTCACCAACCAGTTGCGCCGCAAATATGGCGCCGAATTAGAGGCCGTGGACGCCGCCGCGCTGCGGGGTCTTGAACCGGCGCTATCGCCTGCGTTCAAATCCGCGCTTTTGATCAAGGGACAGGCGCGCGCGCTGTCGCCGGGGCGTATCTGCGTCGTGCTGGCCGATAAGCTGCGCGGTTTGGGCGGCGAGGTGGTTTGCGCCAAGGTCACCGGGCTTTTGCGCACCGACGAGGATTGGCAGATCAACACCGACACCGGTCCAATCCGCGCCACCAATGTTGTGCTGGCCGCCGGGGCATGGTCGGCGCGGCTTTTGGCACCGCTTGGTATCGACGTGCCCCTTGAGGCCGAGCGTGGCTATCACCTTGCTTTTCCAGACGCCCCCGTGACGCTCAACAATTCGGTCATGGACGCGGATATGAAGCTTGTCGCGAGCAGCATGGAAGGCGCCCTGCGGGCCGCCGGCACTGCGGAATTCGGCGGGCTTGAGACCGAGGCAAGCCCGGCACGGGCAGAGGCGCTTGCCAAAGTGGCGCGCCAACTTTGCCCGGATCTGGCCGAGGCGCGGTATGAAACATGGTCGGGCCTGCGCCCGTCGTTTCCCGACAGCCTTCCGGCAATCGGGCCGATCAAAGGGCAACCCGGCCTGATCGCCGCCTTTGGTCATAGTCACTGGGGCTTTATGATGGGGCCGAAAACCGGGCGTCTGGCCGCCAGTCTGGCCATGGGCGAACAGCCCAATATAGACCTGTCCCCATATGATCCAACGCGGTTCCAGCACGCAACTTAGTCGGTGCCGTGCAGCGGGGGATCGGCGCGCAAGGCGGGATCGTAAAGGACATGGCATGCCCGGCCACGTGCCTTGGCAGCATAAAGCGCCAGATCCGAATCTTCCATCATGCGCGCCAGATCAGGGGTCTCATAGGCACAGCTCAGCGTCGCGCCGATGCTACCCGATACCCGGCATTCCTGCCCGTTATACATCACCGGCTCTTCCAGGCACAGGATCAGCCGAGTGGCAATTTCGCTCAGACGCGCGCGCGCGGTGACCCCGGCGAGAATCAGCACGAATTCATCGCCACCGGTGCGCGCGACAAGGTCATCGGCACGGGTTTGTGCCAGGATGCGACGGGCCACGTTCTGCAAGACCTGATCGCCGGCGGCATGGCCCAGGGTGTCATTCACCTGTTTGAAATAATCCAGGTCAAGGTGCATCAGGGCAAAATCCTGTTCGGTCTGCATCAGCCGTTCAAGCACATGATCCATCGCGCGGCGGTTTTTCAAACCGGTAAGCGTATCGGTATAGGCCTGCTCTTCGGCGGCGATGCGTGCCCCCTGAAGCCGCAGGTTGAGCTTGCGCGACGCCTCCATCGCGGCGGATTTCGCCTCGATCAGATAGAGCATCTCGATAGTCAGATCGGTCGCCGGAAAATCCCCGGCATTAAGGCCAAAATCGCGCACCGCATCGACCACGGAAATGCCAAAGGACAGGTTGATGATCGCCCCCCCCGGCGGCCCAAGCGATGCCGCGCCTTGCGGCAGCGCGATCAACACGCCTTTCATCCCGGTGCGCACGCCATCGCGCAATCGCAAATGCAACCGCGCGCCATGACAGCCCCGCAGCCCCGCCATGGTTTCGGCCACATGGGGACGACGCAGCTCGGCGATTTCCAGAAACCGTTCCCCGATCAAAGGCTTACCTGCAAAAACCTTCTGCAAGGTCGGCCCCGCATGCACCACATGCCCGCTGGCATTCAGCACCGCATGCATCGGGCACAAGACATCAAGCAAATCATAGGAGGGATAGGTTTCATCGCTCATCCGGTCAGCCCCCCGGCGCCAAGTTCAAAGCTCCGACCGCTGGCAAAAGCCGTCTCCAAAAGGCGAATCAGGATCACTTCGCGCCCTGCACTTGCCCCCCTGTATTCAAGAAAAACCAGGGCGCCATAGTCATCCGCCATGGCGCGCAGAACCCCCATCACCACGCGCCCAAGTCGCAGATCATGATGTTCGCACAGGCCGACGGTCAGGCTGTAACTGCCTTCGCCATGATCGCGCAATTCAAGCGTCGGCAAGTCAAGATCGAACACAGCAAGGCGGGCACGTTCGGCCAGATCATCCAGAGAGTGCAGGAAATCCACGAAATCCACCCCACCAAAGCGCAAAAGCCGTCGCGGCGCCTCGATATCGGGATGTGAGATCATATAGGTGCCGATATCCTCGAACAGGTCCGGCAAATCCTTGCCAAGACGCGTCGCCAGGGCCGCCAGGACCTCTTTGGTCACCTGCGGTTCATAGGTCATCATCGCCTCGAACTCTGTATACCCGAGATCGAGACGTCTTATGGTTTCAAGCCAGACGTCGCGCCCATAGGTATCGCGAACAAATCTCTCTATGGCGCGGTTAACCAGCCCGTGCATCGCAATCTCCACTCGTACCGCGCAACTGTGGCACGCCGGGGTTAACAAGCATTGAACGCCTGAAATTCAGTCAATGTTACACAGGCTTCGGCCAAGGCTTGTCACCGCCGGGACGCGTTGCTACATCTTTCATATCCGTTGGGGTGCCCGTTTCGGGCTGAGAGGCAATGATGCCAACCCACCGAACCTGATCCGGCTCGCACCGGCGGAGGGAACGGAGACAGCGCCACACAGCGGCGCCCTTCCCCCCTTGTGCCATGCGCTACACAAAGGAAGGCCGCCGATGCACCCGACACCACCCGAGCTTGTGATCGAGGGCAGCGCCCGGATTGGCGACACGCCGATTTTCGGGCCGCTGCGCCTTTGCATGCCTGCCGGGCGCTGGACCTGTCTTCTGGGGCCGTCGGGTGTCGGGAAAACCACGCTTTTGCGGCTTTTGGCCGGGGTTGATGATGTGACCGATTTTACCGGCACGATCACCGCCTCGGACGGTCTGGCCTTGCCGGGGCGGATGGCCCTGATGGCGCAGGGCGACCTGTTGATGCCCTGGCTTGACGTGCTGGGCAATGTCACGCTTGGCGCGCGCCTGCGCGGTGCGCCGCGCGACAAAGAGCGCGCGCTTGCCATGCTTAACCGTGTGGGCCTCGGCGAGCATGCCCGCAAGACGCCGGAGGCGCTTTCGGGCGGGCAACGCCAGCGGGTGGCGCTTGCGCGTACCCTGATGGAGGATCGCCCGATCGTGTTGCTGGACGAGCCGTTTTCGGCACTTGATGCCCGCACCCGCGCCCAGATGCAGGACCTGAGCGCCGAACATCTTATGGGGCGCACCGTTCTGATGGTCACTCATGACCCGGCCGAGGCCGCCCGTCTTGGCGATGCGATCCATATCCTGTCAGAATCCGGCCTGACCGATTTTACCCCACCCCAGGGCGCGCCGCCGCGCCCGGTGGATGACACCGAAACCCTTGCCGCACAGGGCCGCCTGTTGGCGCTCTTGCGCGCGCCCGCGATGCCATGAAACAGGAGCCTGCGATGCGCCCCACCGATCACCTCAAGTCGCTGTGCCAGTCGGACTGGGCTGCGGCCACAAACCATGCCTTTACCAACGATCTGGTCGCGGGAACCCTCGCGCAGGACAAGATGCTGGCCTATCTGCGCCAGGATTACCTGTTCATCGAGGGGTTTGTGCGGCTTCTGGCCTCGGCCATCGCGCAGGCGCCAAGCCTTGGTGATGCGATCCCGGCGGCGCAATTTCTGGGCCTGATTTCGGGGCCGGAAAATACCTATTTCCTGCGCGCCATTCCGGCCCTTGGCGGGCAGGCCGATCCGCCCGCGCCCGCGCATCCGGTGACCCGCGAATTTCAGGCGCTTATGGCGCAGGCGGCGCGCTCTGGGCGTTATGAACAGATGCTTGCGGTTCTGGTCGTCGCGGAATGGTCCTATCTCAGCTGGGCCAGCCCGCATGCCGACAAGGCCGGGGGCCTGCCGTTCTGGTTTGGCGAATGGATCACCCTGCATAGCGGCGCAGGGTTTGAGGGCGTCGTCGCCTATCTGCGTGATCAGCTTGATCGCGCATGGGAGGGCCTTGGCCCCGACGACAGACACGCGGTGGAAGAGACCTTCGTCACCGCCACCCGGCTTGAGCGCGCGTTCTTTGATGCCGCAGTTGAGGGATATAAACCCGCATGAGCCGCCTCGTTACCATTGTTACCTCGACCACCCTGGCGCTTGTCCTCTGGCAGGGGTTGGTGACGCTGGCCGATCTTCCGGCCTTTATCCTGCCGGGGCCGGGGCGGGTGTTTGAAACCCTTTGGGCGAGCCGCGCATTGATCGCCCATCACGCCACCATCACCGGCGCCGAGGTCTTGCTTGGGCTGGCCTTGGGGGCGGTTCTTGGCGGGTTTTCGGCAATTGGTCTTGCCGCCTCGCCGATGGCGCGCCGGTTGATCCGCCCGATGATGGTGTTCAGCCAGGCGATCCCGGTCTTTGCCCTCGCGCCGATCCTGACACTCTGGCTGGGTTATGGGCTTTGGTCCAAGGTGGCGATGGCGCTTTTGATCATCTATTTCCCGGTCACCTCGGCGTTCTTTGACGCGTTGATGCGCACACCGCAACACTGGCTTGATCTGGGGCGGATCATGGGGGCGAACCGGCACCGCCTTATGTGGCATATCCGGGTGCCTGCGGCCCTGCCCGGTTTTGCCTCGGGGTTGCGGCTGGCGGCGGTCTATGCCCCGATCGGCGCGATCATCGGCGAATGGGTCGGGGCGTCAAAGGGGCTTGGCTACCTGATGCTTCTGGCGAATGGGCGCGCCAAGATTGACCTTATGTTCGCGGCGCTGATCGTGCTGGCGCTGCTGACGCTTTTGCTGCATGCCGGGGTGGATCGGGCCTGTCGCAAATGGCTGGATGGCAAGGCCGCCCGGCATGGCCCTGCCTAGGACAGGCGCCCACCTGTGCAACGTTATTTGACCATGGTATTGTTGACTGCGAAAGTGAGGTTAAATGTCGGGTTGCTGCGGCCATAGCACAAATTTTGAGGGGCTCTCCGCCGATTACAAACGGCGGCTTTGGATCGTGATTGTCCTGAACGCCACGATGTTTCTGGTTGAGATGAGCGCCGGACAGCTGGCGCAGTCACAGGCGCTTCAGGCCGATGCGCTTGATTTTCTGGGCGACGCCCTGACCTATGGCATCTCGCTTGCGGTGATCGGAAAATCCGTCGGCATTCGCAGTACCGCCGCCCTCGCCAAGGGCATCAGCCTTGCCCTGATGGGGACATGGGTGTTCGGCGCAACCCTCTACCGGGTATTTTATCTCGGGCTGCCCGAGGCCTCGATCATGGGAGGCGTCGGGTTTCTGGCGCTCGCCACCAATGTCGCAAGCGTGCTCTTGCTGGTGCGCTACAAGGACGGGGATGCCAATGTGCGCTCGGTCTGGCTGTGTTCGCGCAACGACGCGATCGGCAATGTCGCGGTGATCATCGCGGCGCTGGCCGTCTGGGGCACGGCAACCGGCTGGCCCGATGTGATCGTGGCGGCGGTGATGGCGGGGCTGTTTCTGTCATCGGCCTTTCAGATCGTCACTCAGGCCCTGCACGAACGTCGCCACCTGGTGTAACGCCCCTTCCGCACGGAGACCTTTACCCCCCCGCACGCGGCGATCACGGCAAAGCGTTGAGTTTCTCCCAGCGGTCACGAAGCGCCGCACCTTCGGCCAAAAACCGTCGGCCGTTTGGCGCACATTCCAGGATACGGTCGATCCGGAAACGCCTGAAATCCTGCCGCAGGGTGCACCAGGCAATCAGCACCACGACATCAATGTAATAGATCAACGCCAATGGCCGGATCACCCTGTTGGTCTGGTGCTCTTCGAGGTCAAGATAGGCGATTTCAACCTCGGTCTCATCGCGAATATATCCCCGAAGCCGCGCGGCCTCGGCCCCATCCTGCGATATCCGGTTCCAGCCTGAAACATGCAGCGGCACCTGCGGTGCTCCGCCCGGCAGCGCAGTGGCGATCTTGTCGCCCGCCCGCCGCGCCGCACGTTCAAGACCGGCATCCCCGGTGCGATGAAGCAGGGCCATGCCCACATAAAGCGCCTCCAGTTCCTCGGATGTGAACATGAGGGGCGGCAGGTCAAATCCCGCGCGCAGAACATATCCGACACCGGCCTCTCCCTCGATCGGCACACGCATCGCCTGAAGCGCCGCCACATCACGATAAATCGTGCGCGGCGTCACTTCCAACTCATCCGCCAAGGCACGCGCCGTCACCGCTGCGCGCGCAGAGCGGAGAATCTGAATGATATCGAACATGCGGATCGAACGGGTCATATCGCAATCCTAACATATCTGCTGACAGTATGGTGTCAGCATGGGGTCGTTACACTGACAAAGCAGTACCAGGAGTCCCGGATGCTTGAAAACCACACCGCCCGGCCCGGTCCGGCGAAATCCAGTCCCTTCCCGAAGAGCCTGACCGGCTGGCGGATGCGGTCATGCAGGTCCGCGCTTAAGGGGGGCAAACCGACACCACGGAAACCTGCCCGGTGGTCGCGGTGAAAGCCTCGATCAAACCCGATCGCAGAGCGCTGGAAAAGGTCATGAATGCCCTGATTGATGCCCATCACGACGAAGAACCCGTGATTTTTGTGCGACAAGACTGGGCCAGCCGTACCGTCTATGATCGCAACGGGACCAACCCGAACCGCTGGTATAACAATGGCCGCGGCCTGCCCGCCAACTGACAGAAAAGAGCAAAGACATGATCAAATACTACTATCCCAATGGCGATACCTGCTATCGCGCCCTGCATACGGCCCATGCGGTCTATCACAGCGACGATGGCCGCCTGATCGCGCGCGCGATGCGGCCCGACAATTCCGAGCTGTACGAATTTGAAATCGCCGCCTTCGAACTGGTCGAACCCGGCGTGCGCTGTACCTGAACGAGAGGATAGTCCTGGCCATCGGCAGTAAAGTCCAAAAAAGCTTCAGCGCCCTTATCACCTGGCAAAAGGTGTTCTGCATCATTTCCTGCGCGTGGCGACACCGGTCTGGTGCCGTTATACGACGCGTTGGGCAAGACCGGCCCGCGCATCGACTGGACCCGGCTTTCACCGTTCCCTAAATACTCTCGCCGGAGGCGCCCCCGCGCCCCCTTCCATTTCCGCCCCTTTTGCGGGCGCGGGGTGGGCGGGTGGGAGCGCCCGCAAAAGGGGCGGCCAACAGCCTCAGAAATCCGTCGGCGCGCCTCCCTCGGCCTTGCGGCGCTCGACAAAGGCCGCAAGCTCCTCGCGGATGCTGTCCTCCATTGGCGGAGCTTCAAAACTGGCGATGATGTCCTGATAGACCTGATGCGCGCGCGCCGGGGTCCAGACGGCGCCTGCGGCCTCCCATGCCTCGAAGTTGCGCCAATCGCTCAGGAAGGGCTGATAAAACGCGGTGGTATAGCGATCCTGAGTGTGCTGAATGCCAAAGAAATGCCCCTGATCGCCCACTTCGCGAATGGCCTCAATGGCAATGTCGTCAACACCTGTAGCGGTGAGCATCGGGTCCATATAGCGCTCGATATGTTGAAGAATTTCGCAATCCATCACGAATTTCTCAGGGCTGGCGATCAGGCCGCCCTCAAGCCAACCAGCCGCGTGATAGACCATGTGCGCGCCCGATTGCACCGCCGACCACAGGCTGTTCGAGGTTTCCCAAATTGCCTGACCATCGGGCACATTGGCGGCGCAAACACCGCTTGCGCGCATCGGCAGCTTGTAGAACCGCGCCATTTGCCCGGTCATCTGCGTGGCGCGCATATATTCGGGCGTACCAAAGGCGGGCGAGCCTGATTTCATGTCGACATTGCTGGTGAAGGTGCCGATCGCACAGCACGCGCCGGGGCGGACAAGCTGGGCCAGAACCACCGCGCAGAGCGCCTCGGCCAGCGATTGCGCCACCGCGCCCGCCATGGTCACCGGGGCCATCGCGCCGGCAAGGGTAAAGGGCGTTACCACAAGCCCCTGATTGCGCCGTGCCAGCCGCATCCAGCCATCCAGCATCGGAAAGTCATGCTTGAGCGGCGAGGTCGAGTTGATGTTGGTGTACATCCGGGGCGTTTCCTCGAATTCCTCATGGCTCAGCCCGCCCGCGATGCGCACCATTTCCATCACGTCCTCGACGCGTTCCTTGCCAAGACAATAGGCATGCGCCACCTTGTCGGTCAGCGTCAGCTTGTCATAAAGCACGTCGAGATGGCGGATGCTGGCGTGGATGTCCTGCGGCTCGACCGGATAGCCGCCGACGAAATGCACACAGTTGAAATACTGGCTCAGCATAAGAAGATGCTGACACATCTCGCGGGTGCCGGTCACCTTGCGGCCGATCTTCATATCCCAATAACTGGGCGGCGAAGACACATTGCCAAAATTGAGGTGCCGCCCGCCAATCGTCAGCTTGTGATCTGGGTTGCGTGGCGTGATCGTCCATTGCTCGGGGGCTTTGGCGATCATCTCCATCACGAAGTCACGGCCCATGCGGACGTTTTCACCCTCAATGGTACAGCCGCCCGAGGCGCGCAGGATCTCGACCGCTTCGGGGTTCAGAAAGGTGATGCCGATCTCTTCGAGAATGCGCATCGCCCCGTCGTGGATGGCCTCGACCCCGGTTGCGTCCAGCGGTTCGGTCGGGCGGTCGGTATTGATCGGCGGGTTCCAGGGCATCTGTTCGATGACCGCGCTGCCGCGCCGCGCCACACTGCCCGCGCGCCCGCCGCTGCGTGTTCTGCGTTTGAGGTCTTCGGCCATATCCGCTCTCCCGATGCTCGCCTGATTTGACGAAACACCGCTCTTTGACGCGTTACATGCCGCTTTGCGACTCATCTTGTCGTTTTTGCTTTTTATGAAATCACGTTTGCCCGCGCCCTGCCCGCTTTGTCACGCGTCGCCCGGTGAACCAGAGGTAAATCGCGAGGCTCACCACCACCATAGCGCCCCCCATAAGCATGAGCGGCGTCGGCGCCTCGCCGACCCCAAGCCAGACCCAGATCGGCCCCAGAACGGTTTCAAGCAGCAACAAAAGGCTGACATTCGAGGCATGGGTATAGCGCGAGGCCAGCGACAGCGAGAAGAAGGACACCGGCAGGATCACCAGACCGCAGATCGCAATTGCCCAGATCTGGCCCTGCATCATGGCGGTGCTTCCGGTGATCATCGCGCCCGTGGCCCCGGCGATCAGCGCGCCAAGGCCGATCACCAAAAGGATCGGGATTTGGGGCTGGGCGCGCAGGATGACAAAGTTCATCGCTAGAACCAATGCCACGCCAAGTCCCGCCAAAGCCCCCAGAAACGCGTTGCGATCAAACCCTGCCTGCGCGCGCTCGCCGCCAAAGACCGCCAGGGCGATGCCCACCATCACCGCTATGATCGTGACCCATGTGGCCGGGCGCGTCGGTTCCTTGAGGATCAGACGGGCGAAAAGTGCGGCAAAGACCGGCACCGTCGCCACCGAAAACAGAACGACCGAGACCGGCGCATGGGCGATACCAAGGCTGAACAGCGTGGCATTGAAATATTGGCAGGCAAGGATCACGATGCCGTAGCCGCTGGCCAGCACCGCAAGATCGCACCGCTTCGTCCTGCTTGTCAGCACCCAGAGCGCCAGCATCACCACACCCATCAAGAGCCCGCGCCAGCCGACCATTTGATAGCCGCCCATGCCCGAGAGCCGCATGAACAGGGCATCCGGCGTCAGGGTCAGCGCGCCGAACATGGCCAGGAGCAGACCAAACAGAGGGTGGCGCGTCATCCCGCAAGCCAGCCGGGGATATGTCCGATATCGGGCAGAACCGCATCCGCCAGCGGCGCAAGCTCGGCCTCTTGCGCGGGGCCGGTCAGCACACCGATGGTCTGCATCCCCGCCGCGCGCCCGGCCATGAGATCATGCGTGCTGTCGCCAACCATCGCGATCCGGGCCGGATCAAGCGCCATGGCGGTGGCAAAGGCCAGAAGCGGTGCAGGCGAGGGTTTTTGCCCATGGCCGGAATCAAACCCGGCGATGAAATGGAAATGCTCGATCACACCAGCGGCCCCAAGATGCGCGCGCGCACCGTGTTCTGTGTCATTGGTCATCACCCCAAGCCGCAGCCCGGTCAGGGCCAGCCCGTCAAGAAAGGGGGCCAGCGGCACGGCGGGGGCAAGCGGCGCGCGGGCCGCAGAGTGCATCAAATAGACTTCGATCTCCTCCACCGCGCGCCGTGGCAGGGCGCGCGCCAGACATTCGGCCGCCTCGCGATTGGTGCCCGCAATGATCGGGCTGCCGGGGCGAAACCGGCGCCGCGCAAGATCGTAATCGGCCGCCGCCGCAAGCCGGTCCATCAGGGCCGTGTCGCCCGCGGCCAGATCACGGATCACCCCATAGGCCCAGACGCTCCAGGTGGCGTGAAAATCGAAAAGCGTGCCGTCCTTGTCAAACAGGATGCCATCGACCCGGCGGCTTGGCGCGGCGGCGTTCATGTCCAGTTGATCTGTTCGGCGCCGGGCAAAACCACGCGCGCCATCATCGGGCTTTCATAGCTCAGGCCCTGAGTATCGCAGAACTCAACCACCCAGGCGTCGTCCATCATTAAGAAGTCTAAAACCGCGCCGAGAAACTCCGGCTCGGTGGCGCGCGCGCGCAGGTCGGCCTCGGACGCGCCACTTGCCCCCAAAAACACCGGCAAAAGCTCGTCATGCCCGGCCAGCCAGGCCAAAGCCTGCAATGCGATCGTCTCGGCGGATTCTTGCTGCATGTTCATCTCGGTTAATTTTTTGAAAGGTTTTCTTAACTTCTGACATGGATAGTCGAGCATGTAAAAAGGGCAAGTCAGAAAGGCGCTGTGCCATGTCAGATAAAGTTCTGATTGTCGATGATCTGGCCACCAACAGGATCGTCCTAAAGGTCAAACTGTCGGCGGCCCATTACGAGGTGGTTCAGGCCACTTCGGCCTCCGAGGCATTGGCGATAGCCGCCAGCACCCGGCCTGACCTGATACTGGCCAGTGCCCATCTGTCGGGCATGGCCGCCGCCGATTTTGTGGCCGGGTTGCGCAAGATCAAGCCATTGAGCACCACCCCGATCATCCTGCTTCAAACCCATTCCTGTGCCCACGACCGGCACGCGGCCCTGCGCGCAGGGGCGGATGATATCCTGACCAAACCCGTGCAGGAGGCGGTCTTGCTTGCGCGGCTGCGCAACCTTTTGCGCCAGCACCACAACAGTTACGATCTGACACGGCAACCGGGGGGCGGCCATTTCTTTGGGTTTGCCGAAGCTCAGCGCGAATTTCAAATCCCCGGTCGCATCGCCATCGTCGCGCGCTCCAAGCCGGAGGCGCTGGCGCTACAGGGGATGATGTCGCACTCTTCGCAACATCAATTCAGCGCCTATGGCACCGATCAGGCCATGCCTATCGTCTCGACCCAACAAATCCCGGATGTCTATCTGTTGCGCTTTGGCCAGGCCGATGCAGAAGAGGGCTTGCGCCTTCTGGCCGAACTCAAGGCGGCGCAGCTCACCCATAGCTGCCCGGTGATCGCACTTCTGGACAAGAACACCAGCTCGCTTGCCGTAACCCTGTTGGACATGGGCGCAAATGATGTGATTATCGGCTTGGCGGATCGCGAAGAGCTTGCGCTTCGGATGGCCAACCAGTTGCGCCACAAACGCAACAGCGAGCAGATGCGCGCGCAGCTTTTGTCGGGCCTTCAGGCAGCTGTGGTCGATCCGCTGACCGGCGCCTATAATCGCCGCTATGCGCTGCCATTCCTGAAGCAACTTATTGAGGATACGCACCAAAGCGAGGAAAGCTTTGCCGTGATGGTGGCCGATCTGGATTTTTTCAAACAGGTGAACGACCGCTTTGGACATGCCGCAGGGGACAGGGTTCTTTGCGCCGTTACCACTCAACTTCGCGCGCATCTGCGCGAGGGTGACATGCTGGCGCGGATTGGCGGTGAAGAGTTTCTTATTATCACCCCCGGCACCAACCGGTTTCGCGCCCAGCAGACCGCAGACCGGCTCTGTCAGATGATCCACCAGACGCCGATCGCCGTGCCGGGAACAAGCGCGCCGCTTCATGTCACCATCAGCATTGGCGTGACCATGGCCCGGCACAATTCCGGCTGTGAGGCTCATACCGTTGACCTGTTGCTTGATCAGGCAGATCGCGCACTTTACCTGGCCAAGGCGCAGGGGCGCAACAAGGTGACCTTTTGCGCCCGCTCGGCGGCCTGAGGCGGGTGGCTAACCGGCCTTATCCTGACGAAAGGCACGCGGCGACTGCCCCCAGGCCTCGATAAAGGCGCGGGTAAAGGCGCTTCGGCTGGTAAATCCCACCATCTGGGCGATGCGTTTCACAGGGTCGCGCCGCTCACTCAAGAGCTGTGCAGCCCGCGCCAGGCGCAGCGCGCGCAAAAACCCCATCGGCGCGCGGCCATACGACATCTGAAACCGCGCGGCAAAGCGGGATCGGCTCATGCCTGCGACCTCGGCAAGCCCTTCCAGAGAATGGGCCGCGCCCGGATCATCCAGCATCGTGCGCAGGCTGCGCCATAGCCCCGGATCGGCCAGAGCACCGACCCAGAGAACCGCAGGGTCGCCCGCATCCAGCCGCTGGCGCAGCATCTCGATCACGCATTGCAACAACAGCGCCCGGATCATCGCCCGTCGCCCGGTGCGCGGTTGCGTCACCTCGCCGACCAGGGCGTTGATCGCCTGCGCCGCGCCAGGCGCATCCGCCAGATCAAGCAGCAGCGGCACGCGCATCAGATCGACAAGCCCATGGGTGTCACGCAAGCCAAGGCGAACCGTCGAACAGAGCACCACCATATTTCCGCTGCCTTCGCCGCGCGCGACATGCTGGTCAAGATCAAGCCCCGCAGGCTGGCAGACCGGCAACCCCACCTGGCCGCCGCCATGATTGCACAACGAATGATGCAGGCTTGAGGGCACAAGCACCAGCCGCCCCGGCACCAGATCAATCGGCGGCAAGGACTGAAAGCGAAGCTGCCCCTGACCGCCGAGCACATAGTGCAGCGTCGCACCGGGCACGCGCCCAAGCCCAAGCGTGCAGGCCCCTTCAAGCGCGCAAATGGCAAAGGGATCGGCCTCTATGTCAAGCTCGCTCAGGATAAGGTCATGCGGGTCAGGGGTCGGGTTTGGATTGGTCATATACATGGGGGTATCTTGCCATGGCTTGGCGAAACTGGCACCAAAACTAATCGTGAAGCCACGCTTTCGGGACGCAAAGGCACATCGAACCTGCCATCTTCAGGCTTGTGAAACCACAGTTCAAAAGGATGGAACGATGTGCAATTGCCACGATCACGATCATGACAATGACCCCAAATTCACCCGCCGCCAGGCCCTGACCGGCACCGCCGCCTTGGGCGCGGCCACCGCAGCCACCTTTGCCGCAGGCGCCGCCGAGGCGCAGACCACCGACCCCTATGCGCCCCCCGCAGAACCGGCCCTGCCGCCAAGCGACATGGTGCTTGATCTGGCGCGCACCGCGCTTGTGGTCACCGATCCGCAAATCGACTTTCTGTCGCCCGACGGGGTAACCTGGGGCGTGGTCGGCGAAAGTGTGACGCGCAATAACACGGTCGAGAACATCGGCCGCCTGTTTCGCGCGGCCAAGGCCAAGGGGCTCACCGTGGCGATCTCGCCGCATTATTACTATCCCACCGATCACGGCTGGAAATTTGAGGGCGCGCTTGAAAAACTGATGCACAAGATCGGCATGTTTGATCGCAAAGGCCCACTTACCCTCGACGGGTTCGAGGGGTCCGGCGCCGATTATATGCCTGAATACAAAGACTATATTCATGACGGTAAAACCATCATCTGTTCGCCGCACAAGGTTTATGGCCCCGAGACCAATGACATGGTCCTGCAACTGCGCAAGCGCGGTATTGATCAGGTGATCCTTGCGGGCATGTCGGCCAACCTCTGCACCGAAAGCCATATGCGCGAGTTGCTCGAACAGGGGTTCGAGGTGGCTGTGGTCTCTGACGGCACCGCCGCCGCGATGCTGCCCGAGGGCGACGGATATCTCGCCGCGCTTACCAACTTTCGCTACATGGCCAATGCGCTCTGGACCACGGACGAGGTTGTCGAAAAGCTGGGCTGACCCGGCCCGGCCCGGCGCGCCCGCCTTCGGGGATGAGGGCGGCGCGCCTTTTGCCTGCATCTCAACCGGGTGCAGGCATTTTCTTTTCCCGAAAACCGGCGTAACACTTTGTGAAACAGCAGATTTGGCAGGGATTTTACATGACTGAGACGATGATCGGCGTAATCGGCGGCTCTGGCCTCTATGAGATCGACGGGCTGGCGGATGCCGTCTGGCAAGCGGTTGAAACCCCTTGGGGCGCGCCTTCGGATCAGATCCTGACCGGCACGCTGGATGGCGTCAAAATGGCGTTTTTGCCGCGTCACGGGCGCGGTCATGTGCATTCGCCCACCACAGTGCCCTACCGCGCCAATATCGACGCGCTCAAACGTCTTGGCGTCACCGACGTGATCAGCGTTTCGGCCTGTGGCTCGTTTCGCGACAACATGGCGCCGGGTGATTTCGTCATCGTTGATCAGTTCATCGACCGCACCTTCGCGCGCGAGAAATCCTTCTTTGGCGCCGGATGCGTGGCACATGTCAGCGTGGCGCATCCGACCTGCCCGCGCCTTGGCGAGGCCTGCGACGCGGCGGCGCGCGCGTCCGGTATCACCGTGCACAGGGGCGGCACCTATCTCGCCATGGAGGGCCCGCAGTTTTCCACGCTGGCGGAATCGAAAATGTACCGCGAGGTCTGGGGCTGTGATGTGATCGGCATGACCAATATGCCCGAGGCCAAGCTCGCCCGAGAGGCCGAGCTTTGCTATGCCTCCGTCGCAATGATCACCGATTACGATAGCTGGCACCCCGATCACGGCGAGGTCGATGTGACCGCCATCATCGCCACGCTGATGGGCAACGCCGACAAGGGCCGCGACATGGTGCGTCGCCTGCCCGCGCTTTTGGGGGCGGATCGCGCGCCCTGCCCGCATGGCTGCGATCGGGCGCTTGAATTTGCCATCCTGACCGCCCCCGAGGCCCGCGATCCGGCGCTTGTGGCCAGGCTTGATGCGGTCGCGGGCCGCGTTCTCTGACGTAAAAGGATACCGATATGCCGCTTGATCTCTGGCTTACCTTCGTTGCCGCCTCGACCGCGCTTTTGCTCATCCCCGGCCCGACGGTTCTTTTGGTGCTCAGCTATGCGCTAAGCCAGGGCCGACGGGTCGCGCTTGCCTCGGCCACCGGCGTGGCCCTGGGCGACCTGATCGCGATGACCACCTCGCTTTTGGGGCTTGGCGCGCTTGTGCTGGCCTCGGCGACGTTATTTACCCTGCTCAAATGGGTCGGCGCCGCCTATCTGATCTGGATGGGTGTGAAACTGTTGCGCGCGCCGCGCTCCGCCGGGTTAGAGGCCGCCGCCACCGCCGAGAACAGCCCGCGTCAGGTTCTCACCCATGCCGCCGCCGTTACCGCCCTCAACCCGAAATCCATCGGTTTTTTCATTGCCTTCGTGCCGCAGTTCGTAACGCTCGGCGCCCCGCTTGGCCCGCAATTCGCGATCTTGATTGCCACATTTGTCGCGCTCGCGGCGATTAATGCGCTCGCCTATGCTATGTTGGCGGATCGGTTGCGCGCCACGATCAAGCGGCCTGCGGTGATTGCATGGTTGACGCGCTCGGGCGGCGTGGCCCTGATCGGGATGGGCCTCGTGACGGCAACCCTGCGCCGCTCTGCCTGACCGGGGGCCGGTAAACTCTTCGCGCGCGAACCGCGCAACACTGGACGCAGAGGCCCTTGTTCGTCACAACATTAAACATGACACGGATCACCGAAAAACTCACCGATCAGGCTTGGCGCCATCAGATAGGCCGCAAGTTCGAGTCGCTCACCGACGAGATATTTCAGGTCATCCGCTGGGTGCTTGTGGTCGGCTTTGCCAGCTATCTCGCCAAGTCCCATGACGAAGTCATCTTTGCCATCACCTATTGGATACTTTCGGCATTGCTCTTTGGCTATATCGCCTCGCGCTTCCTGCTGCGGCCCGAAATCCCGTTTCTCGGCAATCCCGAGGGCCGCCTCGCCCGCCTGCTTCAATCCGCGCTCAATTTCCTGCTTTGCGTCGTTGTCTTCGGCCTCACACTCTGGACCGTCAGCGCCCTTACCCAGGCCATCGCTGAATATCGTGGCGCGCTCTGAGCCCTTGCGCTTGCGCCCGCCTTGCGTCACAACCGCCGCCGGATCACAATCGGAGCCAGAGCATGCCTGCCACCAAAACCGTCAAGGATTATATCCGCACGATCAAGGATTTCCCGCATGAAGGCATCATGTTCCGGGATGTCACCACGCTTTTCGCCGATCCGCGCGGCTTTCGCATCGCCATCGACCAGATGCTGCACCCCTACGCCGGGCAACGCATCGACAAGGTTGTTGGCCTTGAGGCGCGCGGCTTCATCCTTGGCGGCGCCATTGCCCATCAACTGTCGGTGGGATTCGTGCCGGTCCGCAAAAAGGGAAAACTGCCCGCAGCGGTGATTTCAGAGGACTACCAGCTTGAATATGGCGAGGCGGTGGTTGAAATCCACGACGACGCCATCCAGCCGGGCGAGAAAATCCTCGTGGTCGATGACCTTCTGGCCACCGGCGGCACCGCAGCGGCGGGTATTCGCCTGATCGAACGATTGGGCGGTGAAATCCTAAGCTGTGCCTTCATCATCGACCTGCCCGATCTTGGCGGGCGCGCCCGGCTTGAAACCATGGGCATGGACGTTCACGCACTTTGTGCTTTCGACGGGCTCTGAACAGCTTTCACCATTCCAAAAATACTCAATTCCACCGCTCACCGCTACTGTAACTGTTGCCAGAATATCCCAAGATGGCGCTCTACGATCTCGGCGTAGCGGCCGCTGTCGCGCAGTGCCTTCAACCCGGCATTGACCCGGTACAGATGGGTTGTTCCGCGCCAGTGCTTTTTCGAGATCACCACATGAAGCGCCTCGCGTGAGAGCGGCGGATCAAGCGGCACGACACGACCGCGAAGGCCCATCGCCACGATCTTCGATGCGCCCTCAAACACATTCACCGTCACCGCATCCACCTCGCCCGCCATCAACGCCTCGAAACAGGCCTCGGGGCTTGGCGGCTGGATCAGCGTGACCTTGCCCTCGCTCAGCCAACGCCGGTCTGCCCGGTCAAGGTCATCGGAGATGGCACTCGCAGGGCGACACAGGTGACGCCCGACAATATCGGCATCGCTTTTGTACGTCAGCGCGCTATCGGCCCGCTTGAAAAGCATGATCGGCAGGTCAAGAACCGGATCGGAAAAGTGGAAATTCTGACAGATCTTTCCGCCCTTCGCAGCCGCGCAATCGGGCTTCACCCAGGGAAAGCCCATGTCATAGCGCTGTTCGTCCAGCAGCGGAAACAGGTGCTGCGTCCGGTCATCGACCCAGATCACCTCGTAGGGGACCGGCGCCGGGCTAAGTTCGAGCGCCGCGTTCAAAAGCTCGGTCACAAGCCCGTTGCCCGGCCAGTTCTGATCGGTGAAGGGCGGATTATTGCCCCTCGTCAACAGGGTCATTTCCGCGCCGGATTGCAACAACGGCGTCGCGTCAGCTACGGCATTGCTGGCCGGGCATGGAATATAGAGTTCGGTCCCCGGCCCGACCGCTTGCTGATTATCCGAAAGGTTGGCCTGATTGGCGTAATAGATCAGGGTCCATTGATCCTGATCGTCGTAATGCGCGGCGGCGATTGACGCCAGGGTATCGCCCGGCTGGGTACGATAGGTCACGTCGCAAAACGCGTTAGCCATGCCCGGCAGCACAAGCAGGACCGCCGCCGTGATGACGTCTTTGAATGCGCTCACCATCGGATCAGAACCCCGCCCAAATGCGGGTCATGTGGTTGTGCATAATCTGTTGATAGGTGCCATCCGACTTGATCCCCGCCAGCCCACGATTGAAAAGCGCAATGATCGCGCCGCCCTCCGGGTGGGATTTATGTACCACCACATGAAGCCCCTGAATCGACAGTGGCCGGGTCTGGACGATCTCGACCTGATCCTTGAGATTCAACTCTTTCAGGGCGGTGCGCCCGGTGAATTCGTTGATCGCAACCGCATCCACCTTGCCTTGGGTCAAAAGGTCGAAACACTGCGCGACGCTGCGGGGTTGTTCCAGTGTGATCCTGGCATCGGCCAGCCAGCGCCGTCCCGGGCGATCAAGGTCATGGGTGAACGATCCCGCCGGTCGGCAAAGCCGCTTGCCGAGCAGATCATCGTCGCTGTCAAAGGCCAGCGGGCGGGCCCTGTCGGTGAACAACAGGATCAACGTTTCAAAGATCGCGTCGGAAAACAGGAAGTTCCCACAGCGGTATTCATCGGGCTGCGCCGTGCAATCGGGCCGATACCAAGGGAAACCCACATCCAGAAGCGCATTCGATAACAGCGGATCAAGATGCGAGGCCCGATCTTCGACCCAGTGGATCGCATAGCCCTGCGCCGGCGCGGCCTTTGCCATGGCAGCATTGACCACATCGCTCAACAGGCCGCCATTGGGCAGGGTCGGCTCGGTAAAGGGGGCAAAATCGCCGGCGGTCAGCATGTTGATCTTGCCACGGGTCGCGGCACTGCCGGCCACCTGAATAATCGGGGCGGCGGCGCGGGCGGGGACACGGGGCATTTCGGTGCCACCGCTTAACCCGAGGGGCAGCCCGTTGATACAGGCCAGCCGCAGCGTCATGCCGGTATAAATCGAATCCGGACGTTCGCCGATCCTGTCGAGATTGGTGTTATGGATCGCCGTCCACATCCTGGCATCCTTATACTGGCTATCGGCAATCAACGACAGGCTATCGCCAGGCTTGACAGTATAGACCCCGCCACAGGTTTGCCCCGCCGCCGCCGTGCCAAAGAAACCCGCAACCGCCAAGAGACCACTAGCAATAGTATTCAGCATAATACACAACCCCCAGATAATGGGGCAATAAGGCCAGACCACCCGCTTGGGTCAAGGACCGTTTCAGGTGAAAAACGACGCACCCCACACGCCGGACGGGCAGCACCTTGAAATCTGGCGGTTTTACATCACCGACAGGCGCGCCTGAAGGCGCAGGGCATGGCTTGGGTCCTGGCTTGCGGCGGGCAAAACCGGATCATATCCCGCCCGGATCAGCGCGGCGATTTCGGGGCGCAGAATCACCTGCCCACCATCGGGCAGCGCCGCCAGCGGCGAGCGGTCCTGAAACGCGCGGTCCGACCACAAGAGGATGGTCTGCACGATTTGGCTCAGGGCCAGAGTTTCGGCAGGCACCGCGCCAAGCTGATCGTCCATCCGCAGGAACACGAAACTGGCCTTGATCGCACCATCCGCGTCAAACCGGAAAATCCGGTACTGATTGGCATCCGCCCGCTCAAGACGCGCCACAAGCGGCGCCAGATCAGGGATCAGCCGGTCAAGATCGGGCACCTCAAGCAATTCCTGCCAGTCGCGAAAGAAAAACAGCATCAGGTTGGCGCCAAGCTCGGGGTCGGTTTCGGCCATCTTGTGATCGGCCAATGTCACCACCGCCTCGATCGCGCCTTTGACCACGCTCAGGGTCTTGTCGTCGACGCCAAAAACGATCGGCACGATCGGCCGCCCCCAGCGGGCAAACAGAAAACTCTCGTCACTGCGCGTGAACAGCGCCTCGACATCCTGCGGCGTCAGCGGCTCGCTCATCGGATCACCCTTTCGGTTTTGCGCCCCCCGATAACAAAGCCTGCCGGGCTGCGCCATCCCCTGCGCCCAACCAAGGCGCGTGGGTTTCACCCACCCTACGGGCCGATGCGCCCGCCGCCCTAGTCCTCGAACATATCCGACTGCCCCCTGGCGCCGGGCGCGGGCAGGCCAAGATGATGCCAGCCGCCCTGCGTCAGCATCCGCCCGCGCGGGGTGCGCTGGATCAGGCCCTGCTGCAACAGGAACGGCTCAATCACCTCTTCCAGGGCGTCGCGCGATTCACTCAGCGCGGCACTGAGCGTCTCGATCCCGACCGGCCCGCCCTGATAGGCCTCGGCAATCAGGCGCAGATAGCGCCGGTCGGCGCCATCGAGCCCAAGGTGATCGACCCCCAACCGCGTCAGCGAGCTATCGGCAAGCCCTTTGGAGATCACGCCGTTGCCCTCGACCACGGCGAAATCCACCACCCGGCGCAACAGCCGCCCGGCGATCCGCGGCGTGCCGCGCGAGCGCCGGGCAATCTCCATCGCGCCGGAGCTGTCGGTCGGCACATTCAACAGCCGCGCATTGCGCGTCACGATCTCGTGCAGCTCTTCGATCTTGTAAAACTGAAGCCGCGTCGGAATGCCAAAGCGATCGCGCAGCGGCGTCGTCAAAAGGCCAAGCCGCGTGGTTGCACCGACAAGCGTGAAGGGCTGCAATTCAATCCGCACCGTGCGCGCGGCTGGCCCGGCCCCGATCACAAGATCAAGCTCGAAATCCTCAAGCGCGGGGTAAAGCACCTCTTCCACCGCCGGGTTCAGCCGGTGAATTTCGTCGATGAACAACACATCGTTGCGTTCAAGATTGGTCAGGATCGCCGCCAGATCGCCGGCCTTGGCCAGCACCGGCCCCGAGGTCATGCGAAACCCGACGCCAAGTTCTTTGGCCATGATCTGGGCCAGCGTCGTCTTGCCAAGGCCGGGGGGGCCATGAAACAGCGTGTGATCCATCGCCTCGCCGCGTTGGCGCGCCGATTGGATGAACACCGACAGGTTGGCGCGCGCCTCGGCCTGACCGATGAACTCCGACAGGGCCTGCGGGCGCAAACTGCGATCAAAATCTTCCGGAAGCTCCTCTGGCCGCACTGTCGGATCGGGCTGTGACATGGATTACCCCTTTGGCGCCAAGAGCTTGAGCGACAGCCGGATCAAGTCTGGCGTGGCCGCATCGGGGGCCTCGCCCGCCATTTGCGCCACCGCACTTGCCGCCTCGCCCGGGCTATAGCCAAGGTTGGTGAGCGCCGAGAGTGCCTCGGCCTGTGCGCCGCGATTGGGCGCGGCCGCAGGTGCCGGGGCGGCGGCGCGTGGTGCGCGCTCGATCACCGCGTCCTCGGCGTCATCCAGTACCGGCGCCGGGGTCGCGCCCATTGCCATCACCGTGGGCGCCTTGTCTTTCAGCTCGTTGACCACCCGTTGACCGGTTTTCGCGCCAATCCCCTTGGCCGCCGTGACCGAGTTCCAGTCGCCAAGCGCAATCGCGCGCCCGACACCATCGGGACCAAGTGCACCCAGAATGGCGAGCGAGGCCTTGGCGCCGACGCCCTGCACACTCATCAACAGGCGGTGCCATTCCTTTTCGACAAGGGTCGTGAACCCGAACAGTTGCAGGATATCCTCGCGCACCAGAAGATCGGTATAAAGCGCCACATGCTCGCCCACCCCCGGCAGCGACGAAAGCGTGCGCTCTGAGCAATAAACCAGATATCCAACCCCGCGCACGTCAATCAAAACGTAATCGCTTGTGCGATAATCAATCCGCCCTGCGATCCGCCCAATCATGCGCTTGCCCTCTGCACCGCATCGGCGAGCATGGAGGTGCTGCGCGCGTGATGGGCATGACAGATCGCCACCGCCAAAGCATCCGCCGCATCGGGCCCGGCCAATTCGACCCCCGGCAATTGCACCTTGACCATATGGGCGACCTGTTCCTTGGCGGCATGGCCGACGCCAACAACGGTTTTCTTGACCGTGTTCGGCGAATATTCCCCGACGGCAAGGCCGAATTGCGCCGGCACCAGAAGCGCGATACCACGCGCCTGCCCAAGCTTGAGAGTGCCCGCGCCATCCTTGTTGACGAAGGTCTGTTCGACCGCCGCCGCCTCGGGCGCATAACGATTCAAGATATCGGTGAGTTGGTCGTAGAGCGAGAGCAATCGCGCCGCCAGATCGGTGCCACTGGAATGGCAGATTCCGTTTGCCACATGGCTAAGGCGGCTTCCATTCACGTCGATCAAGCCCCAGCCAAGGTTTCGCAACCCGGGATCAATTCCCAAAACCCGCATTTTCCTGCCCTGCCCATCTGTTTTTCAAGCAATAGCACGAAACGGGAACAAAGGCCAAGCGGAATGCGAGTTTCCAAACTGCCCGTTTTGAGGGCACTGCGTTGCAAATCCGCCGCCATCACGTGGAGCTCACAGGGACGGCACCATATTAAACATCTGATAATTATGAATTTAAATCGCCTGCGAACCCATGCATAAAACGCATAAGGACTATGCAATAAACCCGGCTTGCAGGAATAGTTTTCTCTCACTACCTGCCTCTCAGACACAGACAAGCTCTGGCACCTCATATTCAAGGAACACAATCATGGCCGTCATCGACAGCACCCGTCCTCTCAATGCCTCCACCGGCTTCGGTGGCTTTTTCGCCCGCGTCCTTGGCGCGGTGTCTGCCTGGAACGAACGTCGCACCACGCGCAATGCGCTGTCGCAACTGTCAGACCGCGAACTTGACGATATCGGCCTGGCTCGTGGCGATATCGACGCGATTGCACGCCAAGTCTAAGCGCGGCGAAAGCCCAAAACATCAAAAGCCCTGCTGCGGAGCAATCCGCGCAGGGCTTTTTTGATGTCGAAACGCCAATGCTTGCTTAGCGCAGAACCGCGCGAAGCTTGCCCGCCAGGATCATGCTCAGGGGGTCGGATTGCATGGCAACCGCGCCAACCTGTTCAATGGTGCTGCCTTGCGAGAGCTGTACAAGACGTTCTTCATAAAGGTTCGGCCCGAGATGGGCGATAACCACCGCTTTGAAAAAGATGAAGCCAGCGACAAGATAAATGATCCCACGTACAGGAATACCGCTTTTGCGCCGCTTGGGGCGGAAAACGATAAGGCCGTCTTTGCTGACTTTGCTGACATAGCCACGCTCCAAACGGGCGCGCTTGCGGTCAATTGACTTAAGTCGAGTGTCAAACCCCTGGAATGCATCACTCATAATCATAATCCCATTCTCACGGCCCCCACCGCGATAAGGAAAAATTAGGCTCGAAATGTGGCGAGACTAAGGCAGGAGGCCCGTTCGGTCCGAATTTCGACTTATTTTACGACAGTTTTATTCAATGTGAGGGTGGTCCAGTCACCAATCTCTTCGCGATGCTCAAGACTGTTTCCAAGACCGCAATAAACCGCAATCACCTCGTCGGCCTGTTCATTCAGAATTCCCGAGAGAATCACCTTGGCCTCGTCCTGCAAGCGTGACGTCACGTCAGGCGCGAGGTCAATCAGCGGTCCCTTGAGGATATTGGCAAAGACAAGATCGAATGGCGCCGCGGCCACAAGGCGCGGGTGATCAAGGCCTGCCGCCTCGACACATTCGACGCGACCGACAAGATCGTTGGCGGCCACATTGGCCTCGGCCACCTCGACGGCGACCGCGTCAATATCGCTGGCCAGCATCACGCCGGGCCAGATCCGTGCCGCGCCCATCGCAAGAACCGCCGTACCACAACCAATATCAATGACCGATTTGCCGACGAACCCGGCATTGGCCAGCCGGTCAAGCGCGCGCAGACAGCCTAGCGTTGTGCCGTGATGCCCGGTGCCAAAGGCCATCGCCGCCTCGATCAGAAGCGGCTCGCAGTCGTCCGGCACCTTTTCGGCGTCATGGCTTCCGTAGACAAAGAAACGCCCGGCCTCGACCGGGGTCAGCTCTCGTCGCACCTTGGCGACCCAATCGGTTTCGGGCAATTCGGAAATGGTAAAGGGCTTGGCGCCGTGCATCACCGCCAAAAGCGCAAGCCCGGCCTGGTCGGGCGCCTCTTCAAAGTACGATCCGACCTCCCACAAGCCAGAGCCGTCTTCCATCTCAAAGGCACCAACGCCGGTGGGTTCCGGCGTGAGCGCCTCTAGCGCTTCGGCCAGGGCCTCGGCGCTGTCTTTGCCGGTGAGCGTGGTCAGGGCGGTAAAGGTCGGCATTGTGAAACTCTTTCAGGTCGGGGGTTTATTCGGCGGGCGCGGCAATGAAACGCGACAGGACGGTTTCATTGCCCGGCTCGGGGTGGCGCGGGATCAGCATCGCCAGCACGCAGGAGACACAGGCCATGGCCGAGGCCATGAAGAACACCGCCGCCGGCGAGACAAGCCACAAATACCCCAGAAGGGCCGGCAGGAACACCGCAGCGATATGGTTGATGGTAAAGGCCACGGCGGCGGTCGGCGCGATATCGCCGGGATCGGCGATCTTCTGGAAATAGGTCTTGAGCGCGAGTGCCAGCGAGAACAGGATATGATCGACCACATAAAGCGTCGCCGCCAGAACCACGCCCCAGCCAAAGAAATAGACCCCGCCATAGGCGGTAAAGAGCAGGGCCAGCCCGACATATTCAAAGATCAGCGTGCGGCGCTCGCCAAACAGGAACACAGCCCGCCCCATCAGCGGCGCAAAGATCATGTTGGCCACCAGATTGATCAGGAAAAGTGCCGTGACTTCATGCACCTGAAAGCCGAATTTTTCGACCATCATGAAGCCTGCGAAGACCACGAAAATCTGGCGCCGGGCGCCGGCCATGAGTTGCAGCGCATAATAGAGCCAGTAGCGGCGGCGCAGGACCATCTTCTTGATCTGCGGGTTGGGCGCCTCAAACCTCGGATAGGCGAAAAAGCAGAACACCGCGACGCAGGCCGTAAAGCCGCCAGAGATCATGTAGACCGTGTTATAGGTCAGGTTGAGCGCATCCCAGGTCATCACGATCAGAACATAGGCCACCAGCGTGGCCCCCGATCCCGCCGCCATCAACCAGCCCAGCATCTGCGGCGCACGCAGCTTGTCGATCCATTGCAATTGCAGCGATTGGTTGACCGTCTCGTAATAGTGAAACCCGATCGAGCTGAGCATGGTGATGGTCAGAATGCCGCCAAGCGAGGGAAATTGCGCCGTCATCGCCGTGGCCACGCCCAAAAGGCAAAGCGCGATCAGCCCAAGCACCTGTTCATGCATGAACATGATCAGGGCGATCACGCCAATCGCGAAAAAGCCGGGGATTTCGCGCACCGTGTGAAGCCAGCCAATGTCAGAGCCGTTGAACCCCGCCACCTCGATCACAAAGTTGTTGAGCAGCGCCGACCATGTCGCAAAGGCCACCGGCATCGCGGCGGCCATCAGGAACAACAGCGTCACAGGACGGCGCCAGAACGGCA
Source organism: Roseovarius lutimaris (assembly GCF_900115165.1). Lineage (GTDB taxonomy): Bacteria > Pseudomonadota > Alphaproteobacteria > Rhodobacterales > Rhodobacteraceae > Roseovarius > Roseovarius lutimaris. Next base: position 46,057 of record NZ_FOVP01000009.1, read on the forward strand.
ATTGGCGCGCGTCGCCCAGAGGGAATTGTGGTTTCATGGGTTTTCTTTACGCCCAAGTTTCGGCTTTGGCGAGAGGACACACCCGCCGGCATCCGAAATCTTCAAAAGATTTCGGACCGCTTTCTTTTCAAGAAAGCGCGCGCGCCACAACCGATCTCAATAAAAACTCTGCGGGTCTATATCGACGCTCAGACGGGCCTGCGGCGGCAGGCGCACCTGCGCGACCCAGGCCGCCACCGCAGCTTGCAACGCGGCGCCCTTGGGGGCCTTCACCAAAAGCCGCACCCGGTGACGCCCGCGAATGCGCGCGACCGGGGCCGGAGCCGGGCCAAACACCTGCGCGCCGACCGCGCGCAGAGGGCCATCGCGCCGGGCAAGGTCTTCGCCGATGTCAAAAACCACCTGCATATCGGGCGAGGACAGGATGATCCCTGCCATCCGGCCATAGGGCGGCACGCCCGCCTGACGGCGCGCATCAGCCTCGGCGCGCCAAAAGCCGTTCTCGTCGCCCGCCAGAATGGCGCGGATCACCGGGTGTTCGGGCTGAAAGGTCTGCAACAGCGCGGTGCCGCGCCGTTCGGCCCGCCCGGCCCGCCCGGCCACCTGTCGCATAAGCTGAAACGTGCGCTCGGCGGCGCGCAGATCCGACCCTTGCAAACCAAGATCGGCGTCAATCACCCCGACCAGCGTCAACAGCGGAAAGTTATGCCCTTTCGCCACCAGTTGGGTGCCAATGATGATATCGGCGCCGCCCTGTGCGATCTCTTCGATCTGTTCCTTGAGCGCGCGCGCCGAACCGAACAGGTCCGACGAGAGCACCGCGATCCGTGCCTCCGGGAAAAGCGCGGTTGCCTCTTCGGCCAGCCGCTCGACCCCGGGGCCCACCGCCGCGAGCCGATCCTCGGCGCCGCAGGACGGGCAGGTTGTCGGCAAGGGCGCGCTTTCCCCGCATTGATGACAGATCAGGCGCTTTTGAAACCGGTGCTCGACCATGCGCGCATCGCAGTGCTCACAGCCGATCTGATGACCGCAGGCCCGACAGATCGTTGTCGGCGCATAGCCACGCCGGTTGAGGAACAAAAGCACCTGTTCGCCCCTGGCAATCCTGTCATTGGCGGCGACCTGAAGGCTGGGCGAGATCCAGCGGTTCGACGGTAATTTCTGCGCCCGCATGTCAATCGCCGCCAGGTCCGGCATCACCGCCGCGCCATAGCGCGCATCGAGGTCAAGCCGGTCATATTTGCCCGCCTCGGCATTGGCCCAGCTCTCAAGGCTTGGCGTCGCCGAGGCCAGAACCACCCGCGCACCGCATATCGCCGCGCGCAGCACCGCCATGTCGCGGGCATTATAAAGAACGCCGTCTTCCTGTTTGTAAGAAGTGTCGTGTTCCTCATCGACGATGATCAGGCCAAGGTTCTGGAACGGCAAAAACAGCGCCGAACGCGCACCGACCACCATTTGAGCCCCGCCCTGCCCGACCATCTTCCAGGTGCGGCGGCGTTCGGTCATGGTGACGCCGGAATGCCATTCGGCCGGGCGCGCGCCAAAGCGCACCTCGACCCGGTTGAGGAACTCTGCGGTAAGGGCGATTTCCGGCAGCAACACCAACGCCTGACGCCCCTGACGCAGGGCCTCGGCCACGGCTTCAAGGTAGACCTCGGTCTTGCCCGACCCGGTCACGCCGCGCAAAAGTGTGGTGCCATAGGTGCCGCTGCGCAGCCCCTCGCGCAGCGCACCGGCGGCCTCTTGCTGATCCTCGGTGAGGGATTTGGCCGGCAGGCTCGGGTCAAGCCGGGCAAAGGGCATGTCGCGCGGCGTGTCCTCTTCGCGCACCGCACCTTGAGTCACCAGCCCCTTGACCACCGACGATGTTACCCCCGCAAGATCGCTCAGCTCCTTGAGGGTAAAGCCAAGCCCGCCATAACCACGCAACACCTCAAGCACGCGGGTGCGCGCATCGGTGATGCGCGACGGCTCGCCCTCGCCCAAACGATAGATTTTTTGCATCGATGGCGGATTGCTCAGCCCCGGCGCGCGCGTCGCAAGGCGCAGCATGGCGGGCATCGGGGTCAGGGTATAATCGGCGGCGCGGCGCAGAAATTCCTGCATCTCGTCGCGCATCGGCGCCACATCCAGCACCCGGATGATGCTGCGCGCTTTCTTGAGGTCGAACCCGCCCTTGCCCGGCCCCCAGACCACGCCCAAGACCTTGCGCGGCCCAAGCGGCACCTCGACAAAGGCCCCCGGAAGACACCCGCCCTCGGGGGCAAGATAATCCAGCGGGCGATCAAGCGGCTGCGCCGTCAGAACCGCCACAAGCGCGCCTTCGTCAAAGAAGTCGGGGTTGGACGGGGGCAACGCGGGCTCCTCTCTCTGAGGGGGTTTCGGTGGGCTGATCTATGAGGTAAACGCTTGTCACAGAAAACCCAACCCGCGCAAAGGCACCCCTCATGAAATTCTTTGTCGATACCGCAGAAACCGATCAAATTGCCGAACTTAACGATCTTGGCATGGTCGATGGCGTGACCACCAACCCCTCGCTGATCCTGAAATCAGGCCGCGATATCCTTGAAGTGACCAAGGAGATCGCCGAAATGGTCGCGGGGCCGGTGAGTGCCGAAGTCGTCGCGCTAACGGCCGATGAGATGATCGCCGAGGGCCGCAAGCTTGCCAAGATCGCCGATAACATCGCCGTCAAGGTGCCGCTGACCTGGGATGGTCTCAAGGCGTGCAAGGTGCTCTCGGGCGAGGGCAACATGGTCAACGTCACGCTGTGCTTTTCGGCCAATCAGGCGCTTTTGGCGGCCAAGGCGGGCGCGACCTTTATCAGCCCCTTCATCGGACGGCTTGACGACATCAACCTCGATGGCATGGATCTGATCGCCGATATCCGCACGATCTATGACAATTACGGTTTCGAGACACAGATCCTCGCCGCCTCGATCAGAAGCGTCAATCACGCCTATCAGGCGGCGATGATCGGCGCCGATGTGATGACAGCGCCCCCCGCCGTGATCAAGAAAATGGCAGAGCACCCGCTGACCGATGCCGGGCTTGAAACCTTTATGGCCGACTGGGCAAAAACAGGGCAGCAAATCCTGTAACCCGTGCTATAACACCAAAAAACAAGACCGAGGCCGAGATGAGCAGCAAGCCGGAAATGAATGACGCGCTGCGCGAACGTATTATCGCGCAGCCGGATGTTATTCTTGAAGATCAAGACCTTATGCGCGCCCTTATCGCCGCGAACGAGCGGGCAATGGGCGGCAATATCGTCGATCTGCGCGGCATTGCGATGGACCGCCTTGAGGCGCGTCTTGACCGGCTTGAAGACACCCACCGCAGCGTGATTGCCGCCGCTTACGAAAATCTGGCGGGCACAAATCAGGTGCATCGTGCGATTTTGCGCATGCTCGACCCGGTCGAGTTTGAAACCTTCCTGCGCGATCTCGGCGGCGAAGTGGCGCATATCTTGCGGGTCGATTCGATCCGGCTTGTGCTTGAATCGGTGCAAAACGACAGTGACCCGGCGGTGCGCCGTCTGGGCGATGTCCTTTCCGTGGCCGAGCCCGGGTTCATCAAATCCTATCTGACCGGCGGGCGCGATGTGCCCGCACGGCAAGTGACGCTGCGCCAGATCAACGAGGGCGACATGCGGATCTATGGCCGCGATGCCACATTTGTGCGCTCCGAGGCCTGTTTGATGCTGGATTTCGGCCCGGATCGCCTGCCCGGCATGCTGGCCATGGGCGCCGAAGACCCGCATCAGTTCAGCCCGCAACAGGGCACTGATCTTCTGGCGTTCTTTGCCGGGGTCTTTGAGCGCTCGATGCGCCGCTGGCTGTCATGATTAGCCCGGCCGCCCGCGATTCGTTGCAGGGTTGGCTGGCGTCACAAAAGGCGCTCAACGGGGCCTCGGATCACACGCTTGATGCCTATTCACGCGATGTCGCGGGCTTTCTGGCCTTCATGACCGAACACAAGGGCGAGACGCAGGGCCTTGGCGCGCTCGCCCGGATCAGCACCGCCGATATGCGCAGCTGGATGGCGTTTACCCGTGGCCATGATGTCGGGTCACGCTCGCTGGCGCGCAAGCTTTCGGCGGTCAAAAGCTTTTATCGCTGGCTGTCAGAGCGCGAGGGGTTTGAACCCACCGCCGTTCTCGCCACCCGCTCGCCCAAGTTTCAGCGCAAGCTGCCGCGCCCGTTGTCGCCCGAGGCGGCAAGCGAGATGATCGACACCCTTGATATGCAATCAGAGACCCCGTGGATTTCGGCACGCGATCAGGCGGTTGTGACCCTGCTTTACGGCTGTGGGTTGCGGATATCCGAGGCTTTGGGCCTGACCGGGGCGGACCTTCCGATTGGCAACACGTTGCGGATCATCGGCAAGGGCAACAAGGAACGCATGGTGCCGGTGATTGCCCCGGCCCGCGACGCGGTCGAGCGTTATGTCGCCATGTGCCCCCATGAGATCACCCCGCAAAGCCCGGTGTTTCGCGGCGCGCGCGGCGGCAAGCTTAATCCGCGGGTGATCCAGAAAGTGGTTGAAAAAACCCGGATGCAGCTTGGCCTGCCCGCCACGGCCACCCCGCATGCCATGCGCCACAGCTTTGCCACCCACCTTTTGAACGCGGGCGGCGATCTGCGCGCGATCCAGGAATTGCTGGGCCATGCCTCGCTCTCGACCACGCAGGCCTATACGAGCGTCGATACCGCCCGCCTGCTTGAAGTTTACGCGCAGACGCATCCACAGGGACGCGGATAACGTCACTTCGGCCTCACGCAATAGTTAAGTTCCATTTCAGCCCAAACATGCGAGGGTTCCGCCTGAGCAACCCTCGTATTTATTGAACGAAATGGAGAACACACATGAAACGCCAGCTTTTTGCCGCCGCGACGCTCGCAGCAGGCCTTATGATGGGCCAGACGGCAGCAGCCGCGGATTGCAAAGTCGATGTCACCGATCCGTTTGATCTTGAGGCGGCCGCGATCAACGAAATTTACGACTGCATCAAGGCCGAGATGGTCGAGAAATACACCAAGGGTGATAATGACGTCGCCGCCGCCTATCGCGACTGGACCGTCAGCTCGACCCGCCCCGCCGTGGCCGGTGCGCATGGCAACCGCCTGTTGCAGACCTTTGCCAATGACATCGCCGCCGAACAATATCTCAAATTCGCCGACGAGGGCGTGGTGATGCCGGTCGGCTCGGTTCTGGCCAAGGAAAGCATCACCATCAGCAAGAAGAAGAAAAAGGCCGTCACCGGCCCGCTGTTCATCATGACCAAGGTCGAAGCCGGAGGCGCCCCCGAGACCGCCGATTGGGTCTATTCCGCAGTTCAGCCGAACGGCAAGATGATGAAGTTCAAACAAAGCTTTTGCCACGACTGTCACGTGTCCTGGGAAGCGCAGGATATGCTTGCCTATCCGCTGGAAGAGGTCCGCGTTTCCAACTAAGGCCAAAGGCCTTGCACTATGGCCCGGTCTCTTTTGGGACCGGGTTTTCCTTTTGCATATTTGGCGCGGCTGGTTCATTAAACGGCCATGACACCACATATGCGCGCTCTGCTTGTTCACCTTTTCACCGCCACTGGCGCGGTTTTTGCAATGCTGGCCATGTTGGCCGCGATTGATCGGGAATGGGAATTGATGTTCCTGTGGCTGGTCGTGGCCTTTGCGGTGGATGGCATCGACGGGCCGTTGGCGCGCAAGTTCGACGTAAAAACCCACGCGCCGGAATTTGATGGCGTGTTGCTTGATCTGATCATCGACTATCTGACCTATGTGTTCATCCCCGCCTTTGCACTGTTCAAGTCCGACCTATTGCCAGGCTGGACCGGATGGGTCGCCATCATCGTTATCACCTTTGCAAGTGCGATGTATTTCGCCGATACCCGCATGAAAACAAAAGACAATTCTTTTTCCGGTTTTCCGGGATGCTGGAACATGCTGGTGCTGGTGATGTTCGCGATCGAGCCTAATTTCTGGATCATTTTGACACTGGTTGCGATCTTGTCGGTGGCGATGTTCCTGCCGCTCAAGTTCATCCATCCGGTGCGCACCAAACGCTGGCGCTGGATATCTCTGCCGATGGCGCTTGCCTGGACGTTCTTTGCAGGCTGGGCGGCCTGGGTGCATTTTGATCCGCAAAGCTGGGCGCACTGGGGGCTGGTAATCACCAGCATCTATTTGATTTTCGTCGGCATCGTGCAGCAGATTTTCACGCAGCGCGGTGAACTCTGATCCCTCAGATAAGCAACCCCGCCGCCCCCTCGTGGCGCAACAGCCAGACCTTGGTTTCAACCCCGCCCTCACCGGAATAGCCGCCAAGACCCGAGGCGCCCAAAACCCGATGACAGGGGATGATCACCGGGATCGGATTGCCGCCACAGGCCGTGCCAATCGCCTGCGCCGGGGTGCCCAAACGGGTGGCAAGGTCGCCATAGGTGACGGTTTCGCCAAAGGGAATCTCACACATCGCATCGCAAACCCGGCGCTGAAACTCTGATCCCGCCACGTCGAGCGGCAGGTCAAACCGGGTCAGGCGCCCATCGAAATAGGCTGCAAGCTGGCTCAGGGCTTCGCTCAACACGGGCGTTTGAATGCCGTCCTCTTCCGCCGCCCAACGCAGGGCGGTGATCGCGGTTCCGTCGCTGATCACGGCAAGCGGGCCGATGGGCGACAACATGCTGGCAGATGGCATAACACCCCCTTTTGGCCCGCCGCGTGGGCATCTCGGATAAGGATCACAACAAGATAGAACGACAGGATCGCCGCAAAGAAACACCACACAGAGATGAATGCATAGGCATAAAACGCATAAGTCAGCGCAAGCGAGGCCGCAATCAGCCCGCCAAACACCTGTATCCTGCGATGCGAGGACAGGAAAAGCGCACCAACCACAAGCGCCGCATAAAACAGCCGCAGGACCGTGCGAGTGATGATCCCGTCATAGATCAGCGTCGTCTTATAGTCGAGTGAGCGCTCAACCACCTCCATCTATAGCCAGTCCCGGATCAGAAAGGACGGCAGGAACACCGAAAGCCCGTAAACACAGCCAATCGCGGTCATGATACCGATCACCCGCTTGCGCGCAGGTTCTGGCTCCACCATCCAAACTGCGACCGGCACCCAGGTCAGCCAGAGCAGATGGGAAAAGAACAAAAACCCGCACGAGGCGATGCAGACCGCCGTGTCATTGCCGCCCTCCAGCCCGAGCCAGACCACGCCTTCGAGGGCCTGCTGCACCCCAAAGGCCAGCGGGAAAGCCGCAAAGCCAAGCCAGGCCGGGTTCACACGCCGCACCCGCGCAATCGTATATAGCCCCAGCGGCACAAGTGTGGCAGAAACCGTAAAACTGGCCGCCGCGGAAAAGCACATCCTAACCTCCGAACCCCATGCGATGATGCAGGGGGCAAAGATCAAGTCTAGCCGCACCCATCTTGCGGGCATTGCGCTATGTCAAGGCGTGGCAGGTCAGATAGCTTTGACCTTTGCGGCCACTCTTTGACCCACGCTGTTCATCTTGCAGATGCAGCCAATTTTGCGAAAGAACCCAACTCTGACTTCGCTTGTTGCACCAAGCCGGTTAACAGCCGCGTAGCGGCCCGGCCATCGTCAGCCCCTCCCTTGGGCTGGCGATTTGGCTAATGCAGGCGCAACAATTGTTCTGGGAATGTATTTTGCCAGCATAAAGCGCTTTGTAATCTACGTCGGCTCACCATCCCAGGGGCTGACGTTGTCCTGACGTGACTAATATTCGCATTGTCCGCTCTGCCGACCTTCATGCGGATCGCGATGACGGTCGGGTTTGGGTCAGGTTTACCTGACAAACCCACGCGGCGTGATCACAAAAATGCGCGTTACCTGGTATCCAGCAACACCGCTTCGACCCGGCGGTTCATATCGCGCGAGGTCGGATTGCGGTTGCTGGCGACAGGCGCGAGATAGCCAAGGCCCTCGGCCTCAAGCTGGGCGCGGGAAACGCCGTGGGTCTCGACAAGACGCTCAAGCACGGCGCGCGCGCGGGCGCGCGACAGGTCGATATTGGCGTCAAGTGCACCAACGCTGTCAGTATGCCCGACAAGTGCCACGCGCCGCGAAGGATCGGCATTCAGAAACTCGGCCAGCGCGACAAGGCTGGCAAAAGGCCCCTCGCCAAGCGCTGTCGCGCCCGTGCTGAAATCAAGATCGCGCATCACCGCATGCCCGCTCTCAAGCATTGCATTCACCAGCGCCGGCACGGTCAGGGCCTCGCCCTTTTGACTTTGCCTGACAAACAGATCTGGTGTGGTTTGCATCGCCCCGGACCCATTCGCGACAATCTGGCTGATCTGGACATAGCCGGTCTCGCCAGAGCGGCTTACCAATACCGCGGCATGTTCAAGCCTGCCCCCGTCATCGCCCCGCCGTGCCGCCAGATAGCGGAAATCGAACAGATCGACAAACATGTCGGGCGCCGAGAGGATCGGCGCGTTGAACCTGAAATCGAACCCGCCGCACTCTTGATCGCTGCACTCGAAAAGCACCTGCCAACCGGCATCTTCAAGCTCTTGCCGCATGGGCATCAGAACCTGAAGCGTGGTCAGCCCCTGCCCGGTGACCCGCCAGGCCTGTTGTGTCACACGCCCCTCAAGGCGCTCTTGCGGCAGGCTGCCGTTTTCAAAAGGGCCTGTGGGCAGAAGAAAGGTATCGGCCTCTTGCACGACCTCGGCGCTCATCACCGCATTGCCCGGCAACGACAGTTCCAACGCCCCGCCGACCTGCGGCAGAAACAGCGCCAGAGCAAGGGAAAGCCCCGCGCGCATCACCCCTCGCGGGCCTGTGCGTGGTATTCGGGATTCGGTTGCATGCCCGTGGCGCTTGCCACCCGGTTGGTCATGTTGAAAAACGCCGCCACATTGGCAATATCCCAGATATCACGCTCATCAAATCCCACGTCGCGCAGCGCGGTGCGGTCGGTCTCTTCAATCGTGGCGCTCGCGGTGGTGACCTTGGCCGCGAAATCAAGCATCGCCCGCTGGCGCGCATCAAGCGGGGCAACCCGGTAATTCATCACCATCGCCTCGCCCAGCGCCGGATCACCCGACAACTGACGCACTGCCGCGCCATGGGCGACCTGACAATACCAGCAGCGATTGATCGAGCTGACAACAACCGCGATCATCTCGCGCTCAAGCTTGCTTAGCCCGCTATCGGCCAGCATCAACTCGTTATAAAGCGCGGCAAAGGTATTGAGCTTCTCGATATCAAAGGCGTGCGCCTGAAGCACATTCGGGATCATGCCAAGCTTGTCCTGGCAAATGTCGAAATACTTCTGCGTCGCCTCGGGCAGCGGATCGACCATCGGCAGGTCAAGCGCAGTGGTTTGTTCGGGTTTTGTCATCGCTTCGTCCTTTTGTCGGTAATGATACTGTCCCACAAGCGTGAACCCCATGGAAACATAGAGACCATTTGCACCCTGATTGGCCTGTGTGCAAACGACGGCAAGGTGGCTTGCGCCTGCGCCCGCCGCCCAATGCCCTGCCTGACGCATCATCAACCGCCCCATCCCGGCGCGGCGGTGACGCGCATGTACTTCAAGCGCATGCACCATGGCGATATGGTCGTGAATGGCGACAAATCCAACCGCCGCCGAGCGGCTGTCATGGCGCCCGAAAAGCGCGGTTTTGGGAAAAGGCGCCCGCTCCATCACCGCAATACGGCCCGCACCGATACCGCCTTCGGCCCAGATATCGCGCATGATTTCAAGCGGTTCCCAGATCGCAAAAGTCGACACAGGCGGCAGGGCGTCCTGTGACAATGCCGCGACCGGCGCCACATAGAGGTTGACCGGATCGACCACGCCGTATCCCGCGCTCTCAAGCATGGCGTCAAGCGCGTCCTCGCCGTCGCGGATCATGAAAAGCGGCGCTTGTCCCAAGGCCCGCATCGCGGTTTCGGCGGCGGCCAGATCGTCAGGGCAAACAGGCGCCCGTGCTGTCGCAGCAGAGACCCGTTTGCCCCCGCCTTGCCCGTCGCGGATCACCCAGGGGCCAAGATCGGTCCTGGCGGCAGGCGGCCATGTGGCCTCGACCACATCGTAAAGGCTTTGCAGGTCCGGGGTCATGCGGGAAATATCGCGGCAAGCTCGGCCATCGCCGCATCAATCCGCGCGCCATCCTGTCCCCGGATCACGATATTGGCACCATAACAGCCATCGCGCTGAAACGGATAGGAGCCGATCGAAAGATCGCCATAGCGCGCCGCCAATTCGCCAAGCGGCCCAGCGATATCGCCCTCGCCGCGATGAATCTCAAGGGTCTGCGACAAAACCGGCGCGCCCCCGGTCAAGGTTGGCAGGATGCTGGCCAGCATTGCCTGAAAGATCGAAGGCACCCCGGCCATCACATGCACATTCTCGATGCTGAACCCCGGCGCGGCGCTGATCGGATTGTCGATCAGGGTTGCCCCGTCGGGAATACGCGCCATACGCAATCGTGCCGCGTTCAAGTCCTGACCCGAGCGCTCATAATGCGCGGCCAGGATCGCGCGGGCATCCTCGCGAATGCCGATCGGGCGGTCAAAGGCGCGCGCCACGTTCTCAGCCGTAATATCATCATGGGTCGGCCCGATCCCGCCCGAGGTAAAGACAGTGTCATAGCCGCCACTCAGCGCCTTTACGGCGGCGACAATCGCCTCCGGATCATCGCTGATCACGCGGACCTCCTGCAAATCGATCCCCGCCTTGCTCAACTCTGTGGCAAGGTAATGCATATTCGCATCGCGCGTGCGCCCCGAAAGTATCTCATCCCCGATCACAAGCATGGCGGCGGTTGGGTTGGGCATGAAACGGGCCTCCTTGAACAGATCCATGACCCGGTATAGGCCTGCTGTCATGCGCTTTCAAACCCCTCTTGTGCCTGCCGTGCTCATCCGTCGCTACAAACGCTTTCTCGCCGATATCCGGCTGGAGGACGGGCGCGAGGTTACCGCCCATTGCGCCAACCCCGGAAGCATGATGGGTCTGGCCGAGCCGGGCCTGAAAATATGGGTCGAGCCGAATGACGACCCCAAGAAGAAACTGAAATTCGGATGGCGCCTGATCGAGCACGCCAACGGCCATTTCACCGGCGTCGATACCAGCCTGCCCAACCGCGCCCTGCGCGCCGCCCTTGAGATGGGCGAAATTTCTGAACTTGCCACCTATGGGACTGTCCGCCCGGAACAGAAGTACGCCACCAACAGCCGGATTGACTTCCTTTTGCAAAACCCCGGATTGCCCGATGCCTATGTCGAGGTGAAATCCGTCACCCTGTCGCGCACCACCGGTTTGGCCGAATTTCCCGATAGCGTAACCCTACGCGGCACCAAACATCTGGGCAACCTCGCCGAAATGGCAGGCGCCGGTCACCGCGCCATCCTGTTCTACTTGATCCAACGCACCGATTGCACGCACATGACACTTGCGGCTGATATCGACCCCACCTACGCCGCCACCTTCGCCAGGGCAAAGGCCGCAGGCGTCGAGGTACTGGCCTATGACACCAGGATTTCCCCCGAGGCGGTCACCCTTGGCACACGTCTGCCTGTCACATACTCCGATCCCAGTCACGACCGATGCAGTGTCAATTGAGTATTTTTGGAAAGATGAAAGTCCCTTCACTTTCACCATTCCTCAAATACTCATCCCAGCTTTCCTCCTCACCAGGGCCGTTTTGAACGTCACGGTTCCACCACCCCTGAGGAAGGCGCAGCCTGACGAGGACCAAAGCGCGCGCGTCAGCGCGCCCCGCCCGATCAGGCCTTGAACCCGCCGATGCCACGACCAAAGGCACAAATCCCCGCACTTGCCGCAGGCTCTGGCACTTTCCTGCAATCCCGCCTAAATAGGGCATAACAGATCAGGACTGCACGAGGCATTGACGTGAACAAACACAGGGGACGACTGACCCGCGAAGGCATCCGCATCCATGAAGATTCGGATTTTGCCGGTATGCACAAGGCTGGCGAATTGGCCGCCCGTATTCTCGATGAGATCGCCGATCATGTCTTTGTCGGCCAAAGCACTGGCGCACTCGACAAGATGATCGAGGACAAGGTCAACGCGGCGGGCGCCAAATCGGCCACAATCGGCTACAAAGGCTATCGCCACGCCAGCTGTATCAGCGTCAATCACGTGGTCTGTCACGGTATTCCTGGCGATAAGCTTCTGAAAGACGGCGATATCCTGAATGTCGATGTCACGGTGATCGTGGATGGCTGGTTTGGCGACACAAGCCGGATGTATGTCGCGGGCAAGCTCAGCCGCAAGGCAGAGCGGCTTATCCAGATCACCCATGATTCCCTGATGAAAGGGATCGAGGCGGTCAAGCCCGGCAAAACCTTTGGCGATATCGGCCACGCCATTCAATCCTTTGTCGAGGCCCACCGCATGTCTGTCGTGCGCGATTTCTGCGGCCACGGTCTCGGTCGGGTCTTTCACTCCCCGCCCAACGTGCTGCATTACGGGCGTCCGGGCACCGGTCCGGTTCTGGAAGAGGGCATGTTTTTCACCATCGAACCGATGGTCAATCTGGGCCGCCCGGAAACCAAGGTTCTGGCCGACGACTGGACGGCGGTGACACGCGACAAATCACTCTCGGCACAGTTCGAGCACTCGATTGGTGTGACTGCGAATGGCGCCGAGATTTTCACCCTTTCGCCTGCGGGCCGGTTTTACCCCACCTGGACCGCATGATCTCAATCAGCGCGCAGAACCGCCCCGGGGTTCATGATCCCCTTGGGATCAAGCGCCGCCTTGATCGTCCGCATTGCAGATAGTTTAGCCGGATCGCCATAGCGCTCAAGATCCTCGACCTTGAGCCGCCCGATGCCATGCTCGGCCGAGACCGACCCGCCCATCTCATGCACAAGATCATGAACCTTCCGCTTGATCAGGTCACGCTCGCCCGGATGATCGGCGCGGGTTTTTCCGGGCATCGGAAAGACGTTGTAATGCAGGTTGCCATCGCCAAGGTGGCCAAAACAGTTGATCCTGAACGCCCCCAGGGCGGCGATCACCTCTTGGCCTTTTTCGATAAAGTCGGGGATCACGCTCATCGGCAGGGAAATATCATGCGAACTTACCGATCCAACACGTCGGTTGGCCTCGGGGATTTGTTCGCGCACCTCCCAAAAGGCGTGCCGCTGTGCTTCTGATTGGGCGATCATGCCGTCGCTGACCAACTCCGCCTCCATTGCTTCAACAAACAGCGTCTCTAACGCACCCGCCGGGTCAAGCCCGCGCGCGAGGCCGACCTCGATCAACACGAACCATTCTGGATGCCCCTCAAACGGCTGGCGAATATCGGGCAATTCCTGCGCCAGAAACTCAAATCCCTGCCGGTGCATCAATTCAAACGCACTCACGCCTTCGCCCATATGATCGCGCGCCATTGCCAAAAGATCTAGCGCCGCGCGCGGATCGCGCACCACCATAACCGCCGTGCCCTCACCCGCCGGTCGCGGATAAAGCTTGAGAGCGGCGGCGGTGATCACCCCAAGCGTGCCCTCGGACCCGATCAAAAGGTGCTGCAGATCATAGCCGGTGTTGTCCTTGCGCAACCGCTTTAACCCATGCCAGATTTGCCCGTCCGGCAAAACCGCCTCAAGCCCAAGACACAAATCGCGCGCATTGCCATAGCGCAGCACATTCACCCCGCCCGCATTGGTCGCCAGATTGCCACCGATCCGGGCGCTGCCCTTGGCGGCAATGCTCAGCGGGAAAAGCCGGTCGGCCCTGGCCGCCGCCGCGTGAATGTCCTGAAGGATCGCGCCGGCCTCGACCACCATGACGTTTTCTTCGGGATAAATCCCGCGCAGCGCGCGCATCCGCTCAAGGCTCAGGATCACCGGCAGCGGGCCCTCGGGGCTGATCTGCCCGCCGACAAGGCCAGTGCCGCCACCGTAAGGCACAAGCGGCACGCAGGCCTCGGACGCGGCGCGCACGACCTTGGCCACATCCGCCGTGCAATCAGGCGCCACAATGACGCCCGCGCGCCCCTGCCAACGCCCACGCGGCTCTTCAAGATAGGCCGGGCTGGCCTCGCGAAAGGCAGCAACCGGCAACTCTGCACGCAGGTGCTCAACAAAGGCGGGGGTGGCGGAATTCAATGTCATGCGACCTACCTATCACGCAGGTCTTGGCATTCCAGCCTTTTCATCTTTCCGAAAATACTCAAATTCCGACATCCGCCCCGACCACATCGCTCATTCTCCGTCGCGCAGATAGGCGGGGCGCAACACCACGATGGTCGGTCTCTCGGGCAGGCTGCGCAAAGACAGCTCTATTTCGCTGGTTCCGGGGATAGATATCGCGAAATCATTTTCCATCCCCGCCAGAAACCGCCCCAAGGTGACATCGCCGAACCAGTGCATCGGGATGACCACGCTTGCCTTGACCCGGCGCAACACGCGCATCATGCTCTCGATGTCCATGGTAAACCCGCCATCGACCGGCGCCATCACCACGTCCATGCGGCCAAGGGCGGCATATTGATCGTCCGAGGGCTCGTGATGCAGATGCCCCAGATGGGCGATGCAAAGCCCCTCGGCCTCGAACACGAAAATCGAATTTCCGCTAGGCTCGACGCCGCCATTGTAGGACCGGATATCGGTCGAGACATTGCGCACCACCATCGCCCCAAGATCAAGATGGTGCTCGACCCCTTCGCCATATGGCCCCCATCCCGGCAAGACATGCGGAATGATCGGATCGGGGCTTGCGGTCCAATGGGTCTCATGGGCGTGGTTCATCGTCACCACATCAGGGATGAAATCGACATTGCCGATAAAGCCGGTGAAATCCGTCACCGCCGCAAGATCGCCCGCCTGTACAAGAAAGGAGGCATGCGCGATATAACGCAGGCGCACGGTATAATCGGGCAAGGGATCACTAAACCCGGCTTTGTGGATGTAGGTGCCCCCCGGAACGTCGCTCGCAAGGGCGATGCAATGGCTGGGTCGGCGCTCCTGCGCGTTGGTCTGTGTGGCCAGAAGCAGAGCCAAAAGGACAAGTCGGATCATCGGCATTCCTCCTTCATCTGAAAGAGAATAGCACGATTTGCCCCTTCGTCAGCCCTTACAGGCTGTCTCAGTCTGGCGCGGCGCGCAGGTCAGGGACATGACAAGCCCTTAGCCAACATCGGTCCGCCCGCGCCGGTCGGCGCGCAAGGCAGCATATAGCACATGGGTGCGCCAGCGGCCGTTGATCTGAAGATAGCTTTGCGCGACGCCCTCATATTTGAAGCCGCATTTTTCCAGCAACCCGCGTGAGGCGTGGTTTTCAGGCAGACAGGCCGCTTCGATCCGGCTCAGATCAAGCCGTTCAAAGGCGTAATGCACCACGCCTGCGATCGCCTCTTGCATATAGCCCTGACGCGAAAACCCCTCCCCGATCCAATAGCCAAGCGTGCCCGCCTGCGCCGGTCCGCGCCGGATATTGTCAAGCGTGATTGCCCCCAAAAGCATCTGATCCTCGCGCCGGATCAGAAACAGCGGCACTGCGCTTCCGTTGGAAATAGAGCGTTGCGCCCAATAGACCCGGTTCGAGAAGCCCTTGCGCGCAAGGTGATCGCTGGCCCAGAGCGGCTCCCACGGGGTAAGAAATTCGGCGCTTTGCGCCCGCAAGCCGCTCCAATGTCGAAAATCGCCAATCACCGGCTGGCGCAGGGTCAGACGCTCGGTCTCGATCCGCAACTTCCGACGTGGCAACAGCAGCATCAGGCGGCGCGCCTCTCATTGAGGCCGATCAGGGTTGGCGCAGCCGCCACCGGGCCATAGAGCGCAAGCGCCGAGGGCGCGCGCTCGACCGTGGTCCGGGCGATGCGGCGGACATCCTCAAGGGTGACCGCATCAATCCGCCCGACCACTTCGGAGAGATCCGGCACACGGCCCCAGATCTGGAGCATGCGCGCCAGACGCTCGGCGCGGTTTGACGGGCTTTCAAGGCCCATCAACAGCCCCGCCTTCATTTGGGCGCGGGCGCGCTCGACCTCAGGCGCGCTCATGTCATCGGCGGCGCGCTTCATCTCGTCAATGGTGATGCCCGCCAGATCGCCAAGCTGATCGGCGGAAGTGCCGGCATAGATCGTCATCATCCCGGTATCGGCATAGGCGCCGGCCTGAGCATAGATCGTATAGCAAAGCCCGCGCTTTTCGCGGATTTCCTGAAACAGGCGCGACGACATGCTGCCGCCAAGCGCGCTTGCATAGATCTGGGTGGTATAGATATCGGGGTCGGCGTAATCAGGGCTTTCAAAGGCAAGGGCGAAATGCGCCTGCTCCAGATCCTTGATATGGCGCGCCTCGCCGCCCCGAAATTTGGCAAGCGGTGGCTCGATCACAGCGCTCGGGATCATATCACCGAACATATCACTCGCCATGCGCACAAGGGCGTCGTGATCCACCGCCCCCGCCGCCGACAGGATCATCTGACCGGGGCGATAATACTGATCGACAAAGCCTTCAAGATCGGGCCGCGCAAAGCCGCGCACGCGCTCTTCTGCGCCCAGAATGGTGCGGCCAAGCGGGTGATCGGGATAGGCTTCTTCCTGCAACCAGTCAAAGATGATGTCGTCGGGCGTATCGGCGGCCTGTCCGATTTCCTGAAGGATCACGCCCCGCTCGACCTCGATCTCGCGCGTGTCAAACACCGGATTGCGTAGGATATCGGCCACCACATCAAGCGCCAAAGGCACGTCTTCTTTCAGCACCCGCACGTAATAGGCGGTCACTTCGCGGCTGGTATAGGCGTTGATATAGCCGCCCACATCCTCGATCGCCTCGGCGATCTGCAGGGCGTTACGTCGTTTGGTGCCCTTGAACGCCATATGTTCGAGAAAATGCGCGATGCCGTTCTGGTCGGCCCGCTCATTGCGGGCCCCGGCCAGAACCCAGACGCCAATGGCGGCCGATTGCAGGCCCGGCATATGCTCGGTGACAATGCGAAATCCGTTGGGAAGGGTGGTCAGTTGGACACTCAATGGGCGATCCGTTCCTTGATAAGGGTTTCGATGGCGGCCAGATCATTGGCCACCCGCGTCAAACGCTCTGGGCGGTTGTAAAGGTCGGCCATGCGCTCTGGTAAAGGCGCGTGCTGGCCCGAGGCCTCTTGCACGGCGTCCGGGAATTTGGCCGGATGCGCGGTTGCCAGCGTGATCATCGGCACGCCGATCTGGCGCGCGCTTTCGGCGACATGCACCCCGACGGCAGAATGCGGGCAGAGCAATTCGCCGGTTCCGGCCCATGTGCGCGAAATCGTGGCGCGAGTCTCATCCTCGTCGCAACGCCCCGAATCAAAGCTTTCGCGCAGGGCCTGCAAGGCGCCCTGGCTGACCGAAAAACCGCCCGCCTTGAGCTCGTCCATCAATTGCGCGACAGCGCCGCCATCCTCGCCGTAGGCATAGTACAGCGCGCGCTCGAAATTCGAGCTGACCTGAATATCCATCGACGGGCTGATCGAGGGGATCACGCCATCGGGTTTGTAGTCGCTGGTCGAAAGGCAGCGATGCAGGATGTCATTCTGATTGGTCGCCACCACAAGCCGGTCAATCGGCAGGCCCATGCGCCGCGCGATGTAGCCCGCGAAAATGTCACCGAAATTGCCAGTCGGCACGGTAAAGCTTACCTTGCGGTCCGGCGCGCCAAGCGACACGGCGGCGGTAAAATAATAGACCACCTGCGCCAGAACCCGCGCCCAGTTGATGCTATTGACGCCGGCAAGGCCGACCGCATCGCGAAACTCGAAGTCGTTGAACATATCCTTGACCCGCGCCTGCGCGTCATCAAAGTGCCCGTCAATGGCGAGCGCATGCACGTTATCCTCGGACGGGGTTGTCATCTGGCGGCGTTGCACCTCGGAGACCCGGCCATGCGGGTAGAGGACAAACACATCGACCGCCTCAAGGCCGCGAAACGCCTCGATCGCCGCCGATCCGGTATCGCCGCTGGTGGCGCCGACGATGCACACGCGGTTGCCCGAGCGTTTGAGGGAAAACTCAAACAGCTGGCCAATCAACTGCATCGCGAAATCCTTGAAGGCCAGCGTCGGCCCGTGAAACAACTCCAGCAGGAAATGCCCGCTATCAAGCTGTTTCAGGGGCGCGCGTGCGGCATGGCCAAAGCCCGCATAGGCGCGCGAAATGATGCCGCGAAATTCGGCATCGGTGAAAGCATCGCCCAGAAACGGGCGCATCACGCGAAAGGCGACCTCTTCATAGCTTTGCCCCTCAAGCGCGCGGATATCGGCCGCACTCATCTGCGGGATCGATTCGGGCAGGTAGAGACCGCCGTCGCGCGCCAGCCCGGTCAGCATCGCCTCTTCAAAGCTGAGCGTGGGCGCATTGCCCCGTGTCGAGATGTATTTCACGTCGTTTTGCCTTTCTCTGCCTGCCGCATGCGCCACAGGAAAAACCCGGTCATGGCAAGCCAGACAAGGGCCAGCGAATACCATGTAATTGCATAGTTGAGGTGATCGTTCGGAATGCCGCCGATGTCCAGTGGCAGCGGTTCCACGCCCGGCTCGGAGACCGACATCTTGCGCGCAACGACAAGGATCGGTTCGGTCCTGAGGATTTCGGCCATCGGCGCAAGATCGCGCGCGAACCAGATATTGCCCGCCACATCGTTTTCCGGGGTCGAGCTTAGCCGCTCATCGGGCCAATGCAGGTTGCCGGTGACCTCAACCGCGCCGCTTGGCGGGGCCGGAATCGGATCATTCACCGAGATAAAGCCGCGATCCAGAAGCACCCGGCGCGCGCCTGTGTCAAAGGCCGAAATCAGGCGATACCCGGCACCGATCTGTTTCTGGCTGACCAGCACGCGCAGTGCCTCTTGGCCAATGTCTCCGCTCAGGCGCACCGGAAGATAGCGGTCGGTTTTGATCTCTGGCTGTTCCGGCAGGGCCGCTGGCGGGGCGGTAATCCGGGCGCGGATATCGCCGAGGATCGCCTCTTTCCAGGCCAGCCGCTCAAGCTGCCAATTGCCAAGGCCGACAAGGACCGCGGCCCCGGCCAGGCCAAATATCACAGGAATAATGTAGCGGCGCACCGCGGGCCTCCGTCAAAGGAAAAGCGCGCACCCTCGTGCGCGCCTTGATGTTCTTGCCGTTCCGCGCGGATTGTTCAACCGCATTCCGCGCCGAGCCTCGGGCTTAGCCGCCCCAGATATAGATCGCGGCAAAGAGGAACAGCCAAACCACATCCACGAAGTGCCAGTACCAGGCCGCCGCTTCAAAACCGACATGCTGTTCGGGGGTGAAATGACCGCGTTGCAGGCGGATCAGGCAGATAAACAGGAAGATCGTGCCGATGACCACATGCGCACCATGAAAGCCGGTCGCCATGAAGAAGTTGGCGCCATAGATGTTACCGGCAAAGCCAAAGGCCGCGTGGCTATATTCATAGATCTGAAACACGGTGAAAAGCGCGCCAAGCGCAATCGCGATGATCAGCCCCCATTTCATGTCCTTGCGGTTGTTTTCATGCACAAGCGCGTGGTGCGCCCAGGTCGCGGCACAGCCCGAACACAGCAGGATCAGCGTGTTGATCAGCGGCAGGTGCCAGGGGTCGAATGTCTCGATGCCCGCCGGTGGCCAGACCGCATCAACCAGCGGGCTTTGCGGACCCATCGGGTACATGGCGTGCTTGAAAAAGCTCCAGAACCAAGCGGCGAAGAACATGACCTCGGACATGATGAACATCATGAAGCCATAGCGCAGGCCGATCCGCACGACAGGGGTATGATCGCCGGTCTCGCCTTCGTTCACCACATCGGCCCACCAGCCGAACATGACGTAAAGAACGCCAACAAACCCGGCCAAAAGCATCCACGGACCATGGTCGTGGAAGAAAAGGACCGCGCCGAACAGCATGACGAACCCCGCCAAGGCGCCCAAAAGCGGCCAGACAGAGGGGGGCAGAATGTGATAATCGTGATTTTTTTCGTGTGCCATCTTTGTATTTTCCCTCGTCGAAGGCTCAGTTCAATTTTGAATCGTTTTTGTTGCCCTGCTCAAGCGCCGCCTGGGCCTCTTGTGGCAGGTCAATTTCGTAGAACGTATAGGACAGGGTGATCGTATGCACGTATTTTGCGTCCCTGTCTGTTACGATTTCGGGGTCGACGTAAAACGTCACCGGCATTTGCACCCGCTCGCCGGGTTGCAGCACCTGTTCGCTAAAGCAGAAACAGTCGATCTTGGTAAAGAACCCACCCGCTTCATAGGGGGTGACGTTATAGCTGGCAGAGCCGGCGATAACGCGGTCGGTCGGGTTGTAGGCCTCGTAAAAGGCCAGGCCCGTCTCGCCGATTTTCAGCTCCATTTCATGCACGACGGGTTTGAATTCCCATGGCATGTTGCGGTCCTTACTGCCGTCAAAGCGGATCTTGATGGTTTTCTCAAGCACGGTGTCGCTTTGGGCTGCGGCCACGCCGGTGGTGCCGCCAAAGCCGGTCACCCGGCAAAACCAGTCGTAAAACGGCACCGAGGCCCAGGCGAGCCCGCCCATCAGAACAACCACACCCACAAGCCGGGTCACGGTTTTGAGTTTCGCATCCATCGCCATCAGTTTGTTGCCCCCTGTTTTGCAGGAACCTTGAAGTCGTTATCGGACACTTTGGCAATCGTCAGCCCGAACACCAGTGCCACGAAAATCGCCAGCACAAGGCCAAGCCCGAGATTACGGCCAAAGCGGCGCTTGTGAAGCTCATGTTCCTCGCGAAAGCTCATCCCCAGCCTCCGAGGCCATAACCGGCCAGGGCGGCCTCAAGAAGAATTGCGGTGAAATGGGCAAAGAGATAGTAAAGCGACAGTTTAAACGCTTTCTTTTCAATGCGGTATCCATCGGCCTCGGCCATGGCTTCGTCGCGTCGCCAGATCGCATAGGCATCGCGCAGGAACAGCGCGTTCAGCACCAGTGCCACCGCAAGATAAATCGGCCCGCCAATGCCGGTAAAGGCGGCGCCAACGGCGAGCATCGCAAGCAAGACGGTATAGACAAGGATGTGCCTGCGTGTCGACCTGCGCCCATGGGTCACGGTCAGCATCGGCACCCCGGCCTTGTGATAATCGCCCTTCATGAAAAGCGCCAGGGCCCAGAAATGCGGCGGCGTCCACATGAAGATAAGCGCAAACATCAGCACCGATTCGATACTGATTGATCCGGTCGCCGCCGCCCAGCCGATCATCGGCGGAAAGGCCCCTGCCGCGCCGCCAATGACGATGTTCTGCGGGGTCCAGCGTTTCAGGCCAATGGTGTAGATCACTACGTAGAAAAAGATCGTGAAGGCCAGAAGGCCCGCCGCCACGGCGTTGGTTGCAAGCCAGAGCATCACAACCGACATCACCGCCAGCGTCACCCCAAAGGCAAAGGCCTCATCGCGGGTGACTTTCCCTGCCGGAATGGGGCGCTTGCTGGTCCGCTTCATCAGCGCATCAATATCGGATTCCCACCACATGTTGAGCGCCCCGGACGCACCGCCGCCCACCGCGATGAACAGGATCGCGGCCAGCCCGACAATCGGATGCACCCCGACCGGCGCCGCCAGAAGGCCAACCAGAGCGGTAAACACCACCAGCGTCATCACCCGCGGCTTGAGCAGGGCGAAAAAATCGCCGAACTCGGCCTCGCCGCCCTGCGCCATTGGGGCGGTGGTGCTGCTGCTGTTGAGACTTGCGTCGCTCATGTCGCTCTCCGGTGCCCCGTGAAGGGCTGGGTTGGGAATGGATGCGCGCGGATTGCGCGCACCCCAGTCGGCCTAGTCGGCCATTGCCACATCAACCGGGCGCGGCGTGCCGGCATATTCCTCGATCGCGCCTTCCAGCCATTGGTCATATTCGGCCTGGCTCACCACCTTGACGGTGATCGGCATATAGGCATGCGACTGACCGCAAAGCTCTGAACACTGGCCGAAATAGATGCCTTCTTTCTCGGCCTTGAACCAAAGCTGGCTCAGGCGGCCGGGAACGGCATCCTGTTTCACGCCAAAGGCCGGGATGGTCCAGCTGTGGATCACATCGGCGCCTGTCAGTTGCATCACGACGACCTTGTTGACCGGAACCACAACCGATGTGTCGGTGGCCAGAAGGAACTCATCCTTGCTATACCCGGCCTCGACAAGCTGCGCCTCGACCTCGGGGGTCATGCGGTTGTCGCCGCCGGTTGCGGGTGCGCCGATCATGTAGCTGTCAAAGCCGAAATCGTGGTCGGTGTATTCATAGCCCCAGTACCACTGATAGCCGGTGACCTTGATATGCACCTCGCCCTCGGGGATTTCCTGTTGCTTGAACAGAATGGGCAGCGAAAACGCCCCGATGAACACCAGGATGACAATCGGGATGATTGTCCAGGCCACCTCGATCGGCGAATTATGGGTAAATGTTGCCGAGGTCGCGTTTACGCGGCGATTGTAACGCACGGCAACAACCGCAAGAAGCAGCACCACGAAAAGCACGATCGCGATGATGATCACGTTGATCATCCCGTCGAGCCACTGCAAATCGTGGGCCAGTTCGGTCGCTGCGGGCTGGAATCCCATCTTGCCATCTACGGGCTTGCCGACGATCTCAAGACCCTCCTGCGCCATGGCAGGAAGAGCGGAAAGGGCGGCCAGAACGGCCAGAAGGCTTGAAGTTAGTCGCATTTTACACCCTGATCGGTTGAAGCGGTTCATATATCTTAGTACGGGTCGACCCACCCAAGGGGCAGACTCCCATTGTCTCAGTCCCGTCTAAAACCATATTCTGCCCCAGACGACAAGAAAGACCATTGCGGCAAACGGACGCTTTTTTGATTTAGATCAAATTAACTGCCGCCGCCATACCGCCGATATATAGGACAAACGCCGCCATGACCGATACCCCTTTTCGCCCATTTGACAGCCTTCTTGACCGCGACACGGCGCTTGCGCACCTGCAAGAGGCCACCCGAGGCGCCGATGATGGCGAGCTTTTTCTGGAGCGGCACCGGTCCGAGGGGCTGCTGTTTGACGATGGTCGCGTCAAGACCGCATCTTACGATGCCTCCGAAGGGTTCGGGCTGCGTGCCGTGCGGGGTGAGGTCACGGGATATGCGCATTCCTCGGAAGTCAACGAGTCCGCCCTGATGCGCGCCGTTGACACCGCGCGGCTTGCGGTTGGCGAAGGTGGCGGCACGCTGGCCGCGGCACCCGCGCGCACCAATCGCCGCCTTTACACGGATGCCGACCCGATTGCCGGGGCCAGCTTTCCGGTCAAGCTTGAAACCCTGCGCGAGATTGACGGCTTTGCCCGCGATCTTGACGCCCGCGTGGTTCAGGTCTCGGCCTCGATTGCGGCCGCTTTGCAAGAGGTGACGATCCTGCGCCCGGACGGCACCGAAGTCAGCGACATTCGTCCGATGACCCGGGTCAATGTCTCGATCAGTGTCGAAGAGCAGGGTCGGCGCGAACAGGGCAGTGCGGGTGGCGGCGGGCGCATCGGCCTTGATGGCCTGCTCGATCCTGCCGACTGGCAGGCCAAGACCCGCGAGGCGCTGCGCATCGCGCTGGTGAACCTGCGCGCAGAGCCTGCGCCTGCGGGCGTCATGGATGTGGTGCTTGGCCCCGGCTGGCCCGGCATTCTGCTGCATGAGGCGATTGGCCATGGTCTTGAGGGCGATTTCAACCGCAAGGGAAGTTCGGCCTTTGCCGGGCTGATGGGCCAGCGGATTGCAGCGCCGGGCGTGACGGTGCTGGATGACGGCACGATTCCGGACCGGCGCGGCAGCATCACCTTTGACGACGAAGGCACGCCCTCGGGCAAGAATGTGCTGATCGAGGACGGGATCCTGGTGGGCTATATGCAGGACCGCCAGAACGCCCGCCTGATGGGGGTTGCCCCCACCGGCAACGGGCGGCGCGAAAGCTATGCCCACGCGCCGATGCCGCGGATGACCAACACCTATATGCTGGGCGGCCAGGCCGAGCCGGGCGATCTGGTGGCCGAGCTGAAAGACGGTATTTACGCCGTCGGCTTTGGCGGCGGGCAGGTCGATATCACCAATGGCAAGTTCGTGTTCAGCTGTACCGAGGCATACCGGGTGAAAAACGGCCAAATCGGCGCGCCGGTCAAAGGCGCCACCCTGATCGGTGACGGCGCGACCGCCCTTAACCAGATCCGCGCGCTTGGCAACGATATGGCGCTTGATCCCGGCATGGGCAATTGCGGCAAACAGGGCCAATGGGTGCCCGTCGGCGTGGGCCAGCCAACCGTTTTGATCGGCGGTTTGACAGTTGGCGGATCGGCCACCGGCTAGCACCGGGCGCACGCACCCGGTCTGACCCAGCGGAATGCGCTATCGCGCATACTTTGTTTTCAAAACCGCAAGACGCGACGTGACGGGATGCAGAATCCGTCGCGCTGCCCTGCTTTCATCTTTCTTTAAATACTCATTTGCGACGCCAGCGGCGGCACGCAACACGAAGGTCATTCCGAACCCCTGAAAACCACATCGTATTTGGATATTTTTTTCATTATATTATAACACCTTAGCCACAACCATCCAAGACCTCCGCTTTTACCGTCCCTGGTTTACCGCCCGTTAACCATCCGCGCTCTACTACTTGATACAGCAAGAAGACGAGGCCCTGATGTCTGAGGAACCACATCCTTCCACTCACCCCCCACTCCCACCCACCACGGAAGATGATCGGGTATCCTGGCTTCGTCTCTTGCGATCTCGCCGGGTTGGCCCCGCGACCTTTCACCGCCTCATGTCCGAACACGGCAGCGCCGACGCCGCGCTTGACGCCCTGCCCGGCGTCGCCCGTGATGCGGGCGTCGAGGATTACACGATCTGTCCGCTTGGCGTGGTTGAGTCAGAGATGCGCGCGGCTCACGCGGTCGGCGCGCGGTTACTATCGTGCAGGCATGCGGAATATCCCGAGTTTCTCAAACAGATATCCGACGCCCCGCCGCTGCTTTGGTGCATCGGTGACACCGGCATTCTGAAACGGCCGATGATCGGGCTCGTGGGCGCACGAAATGCATCCTCTCTCGGCACCCGGATGGCCAAATCGCTGGCCGCCGACCTGGCGTCGCGCGGATTTGTCATCACTTCGGGCCTGGCCCGCGGTGTGGATACCGCCGCCCATCTGGCCAGCCTTGAAGGCGGCACTGTCGCGGTGATGGCCGGCGGCGTCGATGTGATCTATCCGGCGGAGAATACCCGGCTTGCGCAGCAGATCGCCGAAACCGGGGTTCGCGTTTCAGAGCACCCCATCGGCCTTACCCCGCAAGCGCGGCATTTCCCAAGCCGCAACCGCCTTATCAGCGGCATGGCGCAGGCGGTCGTGGTGGTCGAGGCCGCCGCGAAATCCGGCTCGCTGATCACCGCGCGCAACGCGCTTGATCAGGGCCGCGAGGTGATGGCCGTGCCCGGACATCCCTTTGATGCGCGTGCCAGCGGCTGCAACATGCTGATCCGCGATGGCGCCCATCTTGTGCGCAACGCCGCCGATATCATTGACGCCCTTCCGGGGGCTGAGGCCACATCAGTTCAGCCCGACCTGCCGCTTGATGCGCCGCAAAAAGCGCCGCCCGCCCGAAGCCTTCGGGAAACCGCCGCCCTGCACGATCAGATTTTGCGCCGTCTCGGCCCCTCGCCGCTCGCCGAGGATCAGCTTATTCGCGATCTCTCGGCCTCGGCCCGATCTGTGGCGCCGGTGCTACTGGACCTGGAACTTGACGGGCAAATCACCCGTCAACCGGGCGGCTTGCTGTCGCTCGCGCGCTGAGACACAGGGCCGCAGCACCAATTACACGCCGCATTGACAATTCCCCTTGCCAGCCCACATGGTCCGCCGCCATAAGCCTCGTCCAGAGTTGAGAAGGAGTATCCATGCCCGTTGTCGTTGTCGAATCCCCCGCCAAGGCCAAGACGATCAACAAATATCTGGGCCCGGGATACACTGTTCTGGCAAGCTATGGCCACGTGCGTGACCTGCCGCCCAAGGACGGGTCGGTGGATACCGACAACGAATTCGAGATGAAATGGGAGGTCGGCACCGACAGCCGCAAACATGTCAAAGCCATCGCTGACGCCCTGAAGGACGACAACGCCCTGATTCTCGCGACTGACCCCGATCGCGAGGGCGAGGCGATCAGCTGGCATCTTGAAGACACCCTGCGCAAGCGCAAGGTGATCAAGAAGGACACCCCGGTCAGCCGCGTTGTGTTCAATGCGATCACCAAGAGCGCCGTCACCGAGGCGATGAAAAACCCGCGCCAGGTCGATGCGCCGCTGGTCGAGGCCTACCTGGCGCGCCGCGCTCTGGATTATCTGGTCGGGTTCAACCTCTCGCCGGTGCTCTGGCGCAAATTGCCGGGTGCGAAATCGGCGGGCCGGGTGCAATCGGTCTGTCTGCGCCTCATCGTCGAGCGCGAGATGGAAATCGAGGCGTTCAATGCGCGCGAATACTGGTCGCTCAAGGCGCTGTTTGCCACGCCGCGCGGACAGGAATACGAGGCGCGCCTGACGGTTCTGGCCGGCAAGAAGCTCGATAAGTTCGATCTTGCCAATGCCACCCAGGCCGAACTTGCGGTACAGGCGGTCACGTCGCGCGCCCTGAGCGTGAAATCGGTCGAGGCCAAGCCCGGCACCCGCAACCCCTCGGCGCCGTTCATGACATCGACCCTGCAACAAGAGGCGAGCCGCAAATTCGGCATGGGCGCGCGGCAATGCATGAACGCAGCGCAGCGTCTCTATGAGGCCGGTTATATCACCTATATGCGCACCGACGGGATTGACATGGCCCCCGAGGCGGTGATGGCCGCGCGCGACGCGATCAAGGATCGGTTTGGCGAAGACTACCTGCCCAAAAGCCCGCGGATGTACAAGAACAAGGCCAAGAACGCCCAAGAGGCCCACGAATGTATCCGCCCCACCGAGATGACCCGCGACGCGGGCAAGATCAAGACCACCGATGCCGATCAGCGCAAGCTTTACGATATGATCTGGAAGCGCACGCTGGCCTGTCAGATGGCCGCCGCGCGACTGGAACGCACCACGGTCGATATCGCCAGCGATGACGAACAGGTCGAATTGCGCGCCACCGGTCAGGTGATGATGTTTGACGGCTTTCTGCGGGTCTATGAAGAGGGCCGCGATGATGTGTCGGGCGATGACGATGATGATCGCCGCCTGCCCCAGATCACCCAGGGCGAAAAAGCCGCCTTTGCCAAATCTTCGCTGCGTGATCAGTTTACCAAGGCCAGCGATCAGGATGATGACGTGGTCGAGGGCGCAGGTGACGCAATGACGCGCAGCGATGCCGCGGTTCTGGCCGCCAACGAGGCCGTGCTTGCGCTTCGGCATTTCACCCAGCCACCGCCGCGCTATACCGAGGCGACGCTGGTCAAGAAGATGGAAGAGCTTGGCATTGGCCGCCCCTCGACCTATGCCAGCGTGATCACCACGATTCAGGATCGCGAATATGTCCGCAAGGAACAAAACCGCCTGATCCCCGAAGATAAGGGCCGGATCGTCACGATCTTTCTGCTGAATTTCTTTCGCCAGTATGTCGGCTATGAATTTACCGCCAACCTTGAAGAAGAGCTTGATGAGGTCAGCGCAGGCCAGGCCAATTACAAGGATGTGCTCGGTCGGTTCTGGCATGATTTCTCGGCGGCGATTGCCGAAACCTCCGATCTGCGGATCACCGAGGTGCTGGATGTGCTTGATGACGCGCTTGCCCCCACGCTTTACCCACCGCGCGAGGATGGCAGCGATCCGCGACAGTGCCCGCTTTGCGGCACCGGACAGCTGCACCTGAAAACCTCGAAAACCGGTGGCTTTGTCGGCTGTGGCAATTACCCCGAGTGCCGCTATACCCGCCCGATTGGCGGCGACGCCGCCGATGGCGGTGATCGGGTGCTGGGCGAGGACGGCGGCGATGAGATCAGCCTGCGGTCGGGGCGTTTTGGCCCTTATGTTCAGCGCGGTGAAGCCACCGAAGAGAATAAAAAGCCAAAGCGCGCCAGCCTGCCCAAGGGCTGGAAAGCCGAGGATATGGACCTTGAAAAGGCGCTCACGCTTCTGAGCCTGCCGCGCGAGGTGGGCGAGCATCCCGAGGGTGGCATGATCACCTCGAATTTCGGGCGGTTCGGCCCCTACCTGCATCACAAGGCCCCCGATGAGGCGAAAGGCATCTATGCCAACCTCAAGGACCCGGCGGATGTGTTTGAGGTCGGCATGAACCGCGCGGTCGAGCTTTTGGCCGCCAAGCGGGCCAATCCCGGCGGGCGCGGGCGCGCGGCGGCCAAGGCGCTGCGCGAACTCGGCGAACATCCCGACAGCGGCGGCCCGGTCAATGTGATGGAAGGGCGCTATGGCCCCTATATCAAATGGGACAAGGTCAATGCGACCTTGCCCAAGGGCACCGAGCCCGCCGATGTCACCATGGAGATGGCGGTGGAATTGATCGCGGCCAAGGCCTCCAAATCCGGCAAGGGCCGCAAGACGGCGGCGAAAAAACCCGCCGCAAAGAAGACAGCCGCCAAGAAACCCGCGGCGAAGAAAGCCCCGGCCAAAAAGGCCGCCCCGAAGAAAAAGGCGGTGGGCGACTAGCCCGCCCCGCCCCAAAGCGCCCGGCTGCGATACGTAGTAACCCCTAATTTCCGGCGATGCGGCGGCGCCTGCGTTGACATGCATGGGCGAAGCACCCCATACCGTGGCAACTGAACTTGAGGAGGGCTATTCATGAATAAGGTCTATGGCTCGGCGGCAGAGGCGCTGGACGGGCTGCTGTTCGAGGGAATGACGATCGCGGCGGGCGGCTTTGGCCTCTGCGGCATTCCCGAGCTGCTGTTGCAGGCGATCAAAGAGGCAGGCACCAAGGACCTGACCTTTGCCAGCAACAACGCGGGCGTTGACGATTTTGGCATCGGCATTCTGCTGCAAACCAAGCAGGTCAAGAAAATGCTAAGCTCTTATGTCGGCGAGAACGCCGAATTCATGCGCCAGTATCTTTCCGGCGAGCTTGAGCTTGAGTTCAACCCCCAGGGCACCCTGGCCGAGCGCATGCGCGCCGGCGGCTGTGGAATCCCCGGCTTTTACACCAAGACCGGTGTCGGCACCGTGATCGCCGAGGGCAAAGAGCACAAGGATTTCGACGGCGAGACCTATATCATGGAGAAGGGCATCTTTGCCGACCTCTCGATCGTCAAGGCGTGGAAGGCCGATGCCACCGGCAACCTGGTGTTCCGCAAGACCGCGCGCAACTTCAATCCGCCTGCCGCGATGTGTGGCAAGGTTTGTGTGGTTGAGGTCGAAGAGATCGTGCCGACCGGATCGCTTGACCCCGATCACATTCACCTGCCGGGCATCTATGTGCACCGGATCGTTCAGGGCGAGCACGAAAAACGCATTGAAAAAGTTACAACCCGTCAGAAGGGAGCCGCATAATGCCCTGGGATCGCGATCAAATGGCCGCCCGCGCGGCGCAAGAGCTTGAAGACGGCACCTATGTCAACCTCGGCATCGGCATCCCGACGCTGGTCAGCAACTATATCCCCGAGGGCGTCGAGGTCACGCTTCAGTCGGAAAACGGCATGCTTGGCATGGGCCCGTTTCCTTACGCAGGCGAGGAAGACCCCGACCTTATCAACGCGGGCAAGCAGACGATCACCGAATTGCCCCAGACCGCCTATTTCGATAGCTCGCAATCTTTCGGCATGATCCGAGGCGGCAAGATCGCCATGGCGATCCTTGGCGCGATGGAAGTGGCCGAAAACGGCGATCTGGCGAACTGGATGATCCCCGGCAAGCTTGTCAAAGGCATGGGCGGCGCGATGGATCTTGTGGCCGGTGTTGGCCGTGTGGTGGTGGTCATGGATCACACCAGCAAGCATGGCGACAGCAAGGTTCTAAAGGCCTGTACTCTGCCGCTGACCGGCACCGGGGTCGTCGATCGGATCATCACCAATCTGGGTGTGTTTGATGTTGTCGAGGGCGGCCTTAAAATCGTCGAATGTGCCGAGGGCGTGACCGAGGATGAATTGCGTGCCGCGACCGAGGCGACGATCGTCTGATTTGACGCATTATATATAAGGGCCTCTCAGGGGCGTTTGGCCGGGCCGGGACTTTCCTTGGCCTGGCCTTTTTATAGCAATGATACCGACCTAGTTCATCGCCAGGTTCAGAGCGCAGGCATCGGTGATCAATTCAGGCCGGGTCTTGCACAATCCGCGCGCCACCTCGTAAGCGGCCAGAACCTTGGGCACATAATCGCGGGTCTCGGCAAAGGGCGGCACGCCGTTGTGGGATTTGACCGCGTTTTCACCGGCATTATATCCGGCCAGTGCCAACAGGGCGTCCCCGTCAAATTCGCCCAGCAACCAATCAAGATAGGCAACACCGCCCTTGATGTTCTGATCCGGCAGCATGGCGTCAGTGACGCCAAAGCGGCTGGCGGTGGCGGGCATGAGCTGCATCAGGCCCTGCGCCCCGGCACCGCTTATCGCATCGGCGCGCCCGCCCGATTCAACCGCGATCACCGCGAGCACCAGGGCGGGCGACACCCGCGTGCCAATGGTTTCGCGCAGGATATGACGCCCTTCGGCCAATGCGATGTCCTGCAACACCTGAAGGCGCGGCGCGGTTATCCTCTGGCCCTTTGGCGGATTGGTGAGTTGCTGAGTGGCGGCGCGCAGCCGTGCGGGGGCATCTGCGCTCAATTCTGGCGGCACCAGTTCCCAGAACCAGCCATAGGTCGCGATGCGCGGCACCGGGGTGTCATCGGTCCTGGCGGGCGCATCTTTGGGGGGGGCTGCGCTTTGCGGCTCGATCTGAACATTGATGCGGCGCTTGACCCCCGGCGCGGGCGGCTTCTGGCGTTTGAAGGTAAATTCGGGAAAAGGCGGCGGATCACCGGCCTGCACCGGTAAAGGCCAGGACAGAATCGCGGCGATTCCAAATATTCTCAGGATTTTCATTGCGGGCTCTGCTCTGCCTCTGATTGATTGGCCACAGTATCGCAAAAGTGCGGATTTTTGGCCAGCATTGTCTTGAAAATCGGCACCGGTAAAACGGTTTTTGGCCACACTTCAGCCCTCCAGGGTTGCTTTTGTGTTTTTATCAATTTTTTACTTGTTTAATTTCAATGCTTTACATGAAATCCTTATGTTTTGTTAATCTTCACGAAAATCGCTTTAATGCCGCCTAATTCCCGCCCGATTTCACTGGCTATATCAGGTCATACCACGACGGCAGCGGGCCATAAAAACTCGACGGGCCCTACACCGAAGCGGTTGTTAACACTGAGCAAACTGATCCTTTGGAGGGACACACAATGATTAAATTTTTCAAAAACTTCTCGAAAGACGAAGACGGCGCCGTAACTGTTGACTGGGTCGTTCTGACCGCAGCCGTCGTTGGTCTGGGCGTTGCCGGTGTGGCATCGGTCAACACAGGTATCACCGGTCTGGCCACCAAAATCGGCACCGAAGTTGGCACCACCGCTACCGTCACAAGCTTGGGCGAGTTGGGTCAATAATCTGATCCCGGTCCGGCCCCGCCGGACCGCCCCCCCCCGATACCGATGGCCACGGATTCACATCCGTGGCCATTGGCGTATCTGACGCAGACCCAGCCAAAAAGCGCGAGATCGCCGCCCTGCGTCCCTGTTTTTGACACAATCCCCCGATATTCCGGGTTTTGATTTCGGTGACATCACCGAACAACAGGTTTCGACGGAAAGGAAACACCATGCGTTTGGTATTCGGACTCGTACTCATGCTGGGCCTTGGGCTTGCGGGCTTTGCCGTATACATGGCCAAAACTTACATTCAGGGTTATCAGACCCAACTCGCGCTGGAGCGCAAGCAACGCGCCCCGACGATTGAAACGGTTGACATCTACGTGGTCACGCGCCCGGTGAAATACGGCGAGCCTTTGGATAAAGCCGCGGTTCGGCTGGCCGCTTTCCCCAAGGAAACGCTTCCGGAAGGGGTTTTCACCACGCCCGAAGATCTGTTCTCGGAAGGCGAAAACACACCGCGCACCGTTCTTCGCAGTATGCAAACCAACGAGCCGGTTCTGGCGGTCAAGGTGACCGAACCGGGCGAAGACGCCGGCATCACATCGCAGCTTGAGCGCGGCATGCGCGCCTTTGCAATCAAGGTCGACGTTACAAGCGGCGTCTCCGGCTTTTTGCGCCCCGGTGACACGGTCGATATCTATTGGACCGGCAGCCTTGGATCGGGCAATTTGCGCACCGCCGAAAATTCAAGAGGCGACGTGACCAAGCTGATCGAGACCGGGGTCAAGCTGATCGCGGTGGACCAGGTCACCAACAGCGACATGACCGAAGCCGCGATTGCGCGCACGGTCACCGTCTCGGTACGTCCACAGCAGGTCGCAGCCCTGGCACAGGCCCAATCTTCAGGGCGCCTCTCGTTGTCGCTTGTCGGGGCACTTGATGACACCGTCGCCGAAGCGGTCGAGGTTGACCAGACACGCCTTTTGGGCATCACCGCCGCAGCGGTAGAAGAACAGGCCCCGGTTGAGGAAAGCTGTACCATCCGCACCCGACGTGGCGCCGAGGTGATCGTGACCGCCATTCCCTGCACCAATTAACACCCGGAAATGCGAATCATAGAGGGCATCCCACCCCGGGGTGCCCTTTTGGCTGCCGCAGCTATTTCAACACATCGCGGATAAATCTGAATAAAAACGCATTGATTCTTGAAAAAAATTCCGAACTGCCGCAGAGTAATGCCAAGTACGGGCATCAAGACCCGATAAATGAGGCGTGATCGGAAAGGCAGGTCACATGAAAATTACGAGCTATTTCTGGGCGGCCGTGGCCGGGCTCTCTTTTGCTATGAGTCCTGTTGCGCCAACCGCACAGGCAGAATCCATTCGGGTGGTCCGCAACGGAACCAACAGCAATCTGAACGTGCCAATGAACAGGGCCATCGTCGTTGAAAGCGATGTGCCCTTTGCAGAGCTCAGCATTGCCAATCCCGCGATTGCAGATATTTCAACTCTGTCGGATCGTACCATCTATGTGCTGGGCAAGGCGCCGGGGCGGACAACGCTCACGCTTTTGGACGGCACCGGGCGGCTGATCACCAATATCGACGTGCACGTCAGCGCCGATATCTCCGAATTCAAGGAACGTCTGCGCCAGATTTTGCCGGGCGAGGCGATCGAGGTGCGCACCGCAAATGACGGGATCGTCATGTCGGGCACCGTCTCAAGCAGTTCGCGGATGGAGCGTGCGCTCGATCTTGCCGAACGCTATGCCCCGGAACGGGTGTCGAACCTGATGTCGGTGTCGGGCAAACAGCAGATCATGCTGAAGGTTCGATTTGCCGAGATGCAACGGAGCGTGTCAAAGGCGCTGTCAAGCTCGCTCTCGATTGATGCACGTGGCGGCGGGCTTGGCGTTATTGGCGGCACCAATACCACCAATACGCAAGGCGGAATCCTGAATACACTGACCGGCGCCGTGCCGGGAACAAGCGATAACAATGCCGCATTTGCCTTTGGGTTTGATGTCGGCTCTGTCGAAGTCGGCATTTTGCTGGAAGCCCTGGAAACCAAGGGCATGGTGCGCACCCTGGCCGAGCCGAACCTGACCGCATTGTCGGGCCAGGAGGCCAAGTTTCTGGCCGGCGGCGAATTTCCCGTGCCAGTGCCGCAAGATGACAACACGACCACCATCGAATACAAGCCCTTCGGTGTCGAGTTGAACTTTGTGCCGCGCGTTGTCGAAGAGGGGATCATCAATCTTGAACTCGCCGCCGCAGTCTCTTCGATTGATACAGCCAATGGCCTTGTTGCCAATGGTCTCACGGTGCCCGCCTTCCGACGTCGCGACACCTCGACCACGGTGGTGCTGCGTGATGGCGACAGTTTTGCAATTGCCGGGCTCTTGCAGGACGATTTTCGCGATAATAACGGTCAGGTGCCATGGCTTGGCGACATTCCCATCCTGGGCACCCTGTTCCGCAGCGCCGATTACCAGCGCTCGCAAACCGAGCTTGTGATCATCGTTTCGGCTCATATGGTATCTCCGACACGTGGCGAGGCACTTGCCCTTCCCACAGATCGGGTACAGATTCCGAGCGAACAAGACCTGTTCCTGAATGGCCGTGTCGCCAAGGGCGTGAAATCAAAAGGACCGGCTGGCGAAGTTGCCAAGCAGGATTTCAGCGGCTCTTACGGCTACGTCATGGATTGATCGAAAGGCTGGGGCAATGAAACATCTTATCGCAATCGCAGGTCTCGTCGCCACCTCTGCCTGTTCTCAGCAGGGTGAGGTATACCGCTCCTATTTCACCGAGGCTGGGGCTTTGGTGGACGGCGGGAGTTTCGGCGACGCCAATATGAACAACCACTTGGTCATGACCGGCGAGAAAAGCTATGTCTATGATCTCTCGAACCGGTTTGCCAATGAGGTGCTGAGCACTGTCAACTTTGCCTTCAACTCGGCACAGCTTGATAGCGGCGCGCGTGATACGCTACGCGAGCAGGCAAATTGGATCCGCCAGTTCCCCGAAGTGCGCTTTCGGGTTTACGGTCATACCGATGCGGTTGGATCGAACCGATATAATAAAACCCTTGGGATGCGCCGCGCCCAAGCCGTGGTTTCCTTCCTGTCATCGCAGGGCATCAGCCGCTCTCGCCTAGAGGCCGTTGTTTCCTTTGGCGAGACGCAGCCGCTGATCGTGACGCAGGGCCGCGAACGCCGGAACCGGCGCACCGTGACCGAGGTCTCTGGTTTTGTGAAATCCAGCCCGATCATCATGGACGGCAAATATGCCGAGGTGGTCTATCGCGAATACATCAATAGCGCCGTGCCCGCCTCTACCCTCGAGATGGTTGCCAGCGACGGTGGCAGCGAGTAACGAAAGACCGGAATTCTCCCTGTTCGGCTTAGCCGGGCCAACTGAAACCCGCCCCAATTGGGCGGGTTTTTTGTATCTTAAGACCGCACAATTACGATCTTTTGGCCCAAATGTCGCCAAGATTTACAGTCATCTTCGTTCAGTAATGAGCGATCCCAAATAAATGGGGCGCCAGGCAGACCTCATGGGTTTCCATGTTTCGCGAGCGATTACGCGGGTTCTGCATGGCGATCGCAGTAACAGGACCGATCAAATGAGCAGTAGTGTGCTAAAACAACCCGAACCCAGCCCGATTATCGCCTGCACAATCAGCCGCGACGTACAGAACTTTGACCTGTTGATTGAAGATATGGAAACCGAGCTTGGCGAAAACTGGGGTGACCTTGGATTTGCCGAAGCCCTCGCCTTTCTCAATCAACCCGAAGCCGATTCTCTGGAGTTCGTGGCTGTTGCCATCGACGAAACCGACGAGGACGACCTTGTCATGCTGGGCGAAATCATCAGTCTCGCCAGTAAAAAGGACATCAAGGTCATCCTGATCGCGGAAGATGTCAGCCCGGCGGCCCTGCATCAGTTATTGCGTCAGGGGGCGGATGAATTCGTGCCCTACCCGCTGCCCGAGAATGAATTGAAATCCGCGATTGCGCGTCTGCAAAAACCAGCCCCTACAGCGGCCAGCGCGACCCCGGTTGCGATTGACCGGTCGACCGAAGGTACAGGTGTGCTTTTGGCGGTACAGGGTCTTGCCGGGGGCACCGGGGCGACGACGCTTGCGGTAAATCTTGCCTGGGAACTGGCCAATGTCGAAAAGGCGAATCCCCCCAAGGTGTGCCTGCTGGATTTCAGCCTGCAATTCGGATCGACCGCCACCTTTCTTGACCTGCCGCGCCGCGAGGTTGTGTTTGAAATGTGGTCGGACACGGAAACCATGGATGATGATGTCTTCCGTCAGGCGCTTGTCTGCTTTGAGGAAAAGCTTTGGGTGCTGACCGCGCCCAAGGACATGATCCCGCTGGACATGATCACATCCGAGGACGTCAACAAGGTGCTTGAGATTGCCCGGCGGCATTTCGATTATGTAATCGTCGACATGCCCACCACTCTGGTGCAATGGACCGAAGCGGTGCTGAACGCCTCGCAGATCTATTTTTCGACCCTGGAACTGGACATGCGCTCGGCGCAAAACGCCCTGCGGATGAAGCGCGCGCTGCAATCCGAGGACTTGCCGGTCGAAAAACTGCGGTTCTGCCTGAACCGCTCTCCGAAGTTTACCGATTTGAACGGCAAAAGCCGCGTGAAGCGCATGGCCGAAAGCCTTGAAATCAGTATCGAACTGTTACTGCCCGATGGTGGGCGCGCGGTTTGCCAAAGCTCGGACCACGGCCTGCCGCTTGCCTCTGCGGCGGCCAAGAATCCGTTACGCCGAGAAATTGCAAAACTGGCCAACTCATTGCATGAGCTGGGTAAAAGCGACGCAGAAGCCGCATAGAAAAGGGTCCAAAACCAATGTTTTCCCGTTATAAAAAACCTGCGGCCACCAAGGCTGGCACCAATTTGAAAGCCGTCCAGGAGCCCAAGACCGCACCACTCGAAGCTGCGGCACCGGCGGTGTCGTTTCGCAAACCTGCGCAAGTCGCGCCCGCCGCCGTTGTGGGCGCGGACAAGGAACGCAAGCGCAAGGATCGGATCGGCGAGATCAAGATCGAATTGCACCGCGCGCTTCTCGACAACCTCAACCTTGCCGCGCTCGATACCGCGTCAGAGAACGACCTGCGCGCCGAGATAAGCTCGATTGCCGGTGAATTCCTCGAAGAAAAAGGCATCGTTCTCAACCGCGAAGACCGCATAACCCTCACCCAAGAGCTTTATGATGAGGTCAAAGGCCTTGGCCCGCTTGAAACGCTGCTGAAAGACGACACGGTCAACGATATTCTGGTCAACGGCCCACATCAGATATTCGTGGAACGCGCCGGCATCCTGAGCCTGAGCGATGTGACCTTCAAAGATGAAAAACACCTGATGCGGATCATCGACAAGATCGTTTCGGCCGTGGGGCGGCGGGTGGATGAATCCAACCCCTATGTTGACGCCCGTCTTGCCGATGGGTCGCGTTTCAACGCCATGGTGCCGCCGGTCGCGGTCGACGGGAGCCTAGTGTCTATTCGGAAATTCAAGAAGGACAAGCTCGGCATCGACGATCTGGTCAAATTCGGCGCCTTCTCGGAAGAGATGGCCGCCTATTTGCAGGCTGCCGTTGCCACCCGTCTCAACGTGATCGTGTCGGGCGGGACCGGCTCGGGCAAGACGACCACGCTTAATGCGCTGTCATCGTTCATCGACAATGCCGAACGCATCCTGACCATCGAAGACACCGCCGAACTTCAGCTTCAACAGGTCCATGTCGGCCGGATGGAAAGCCGCCCGCCCAACGTGGAAGGCAAAGGCGAGGTAAGCCCGCGCGACTGTCTGAAAAACGCGCTTCGGATGCGCCCTGACCGGATCATCGTCGGTGAGACGCGCGGCGAAGAGGTGATCGACATGTTGCAGGCCATGAACACCGGCCACGACGGATCAATGACCACGATTCACGCCAACAACGCCCGCGACGCCATCAGCCGCCTGGAAAACATGGTCGCGATGGCCGGGATTGAAATGCCACTCAAGGCCGTTCGCTCTCAGGTTGCCTCGGCCGTGAACCTGATCGTGCAGGCCAGCCGTCTACAGGACGGGTCGCGCCGGATGACCTCGATCACGGAAGTGACCGGGATGGAGGGCGATGTGATCTCGATGCAGGAAATCTTTCGCTTCCAGCGCGTCGGCCTGAGCCCCGACAACAAGATCATCGGCCATTTCACCGGAACCGGCGTGCGCTCGAACTTTACAGAGCGCTTCCGCCTGTGGGGCTATGATCTTCCGCCTCATATCTTTGAACCCATCGCAGCGGAGTAACGCAGATGACCATCAGCGCAGAACCAATTATTTACGGCCTGATTTTCATCGGCGTTCTGGTCCTTGTCGAGGGCCTTTACCTGACGGTGTTCGGCCGTTCGATTAGCCTCAACAACCGGGTCAACCGGCGGCTTGAGATGCTGGACAAGACCGGCAACCGCGAAGAGGTGATGGAAAAGCTGCGCAAAGAGATGCAACAGCATCTTAAGGCACGCAAGATCCCGCTCTATTCGATCCTGTCCACCAAGGCGCAAAAGGCGGCGATTGCCTTTACCCCCAATCAGCTGATGCTGCTGATGGTGGGCGTAAGCGTGCTTGCCTTTCTTGGGCTGACGATCGGCACCGCAACGGCCATTCCCGTGCGCATTGCCGCGTCGATCGGGATGGGTGTTGGTGGCA
Source organism: Roseovarius lutimaris (assembly GCF_900115165.1). Classification (GTDB taxonomy): domain Bacteria; phylum Pseudomonadota; class Alphaproteobacteria; order Rhodobacterales; family Rhodobacteraceae; genus Roseovarius; species Roseovarius lutimaris. Next base: position 84,295 of record NZ_FOVP01000009.1, read on the forward strand.
TTTTCACATGGATCAGCATGAAAGCGAACAAGCGCATGGGGATGCTCGAAGAGCAGCTGCCCGATGCGATCGAACTTATGGTGCGCTCGCTTCGGGTGGGCCATCCGTTTTCCGCCGCCATCGGGATTGTCGCGACCGAGGTCTCTGATCCTCTGGCCTCTGAATTTGGCATCATCGCCGACGAAGCCGCCTATGGCCGCGATATGGGCGAGGCCCTCAAGGATATGGCCGAACGTCTTGATATGCAGGATCTGCGGTTCCTGGCCGTTGCCGTGACCATTCAGCAGCAATCAGGCGGTAACCTTGCCGAGATTCTTGCCGGTCTGGCCAAGGTCATCCGCTCGCGCTTTCGCCTGTTTCGCCGGGTCAAGGCGATCACCGCCGAGGCAAAATGGTCAGGTAAATTCCTTTCGGGCTTTCCCATCCTCGCCTTGGTCGGCATTCAGGTGATCAAGCCCGATTACTATGACGAAGCGATGCTTCACCCCTTCTTCATTCCCGCCGTGCTGGTCGTGGGGGCCTTTCTGGTGCTCAACCTGATCGTCATGCGCGCGCTTGTCGACATCAAGGTCTGAAAAGGAACACCTCATGACACTTTTGACCCTGTTCACTGACGTATTGACCGGCGCACTTGGCCCGTTTGGCCCCATAATCGCAATCGGCGCGCTTGGTGTTATGCTTATTCTGCTGACCGTGCCGATCATGCTCAAGCAAAAGCAGGATCCGCTTAAAAAGCTCAAAGAGGCCAATGCCCGCAAAGGCTCCGGGGCCAAATCGGCGAAATTGCGCAGCGGCACGCGCAATGAAAAGCTGGATAAATACGCGACCTTTCTTGAGCCGCAGGATGAAAAACAACTGTCGAAGATGCGCCTGACCCTGATGCAGGCGGGGTATCGCGACAAGGATGCGGTGCGGTATTTCCATTTTGCCCAATTTGCGCTTGGCATTGGCCTTTTGCTCCTCGGGGTGATCTATTTTGTCCTGTTCAAATCCGGCGATGACGTCACAACCCAACAGACGTTGATGTATATTCTCGGGCCCGGTGGCGTCGGCTATATGTTGCCCAAATACTGGATCACAAAACGCCAGCAGTCGCGCCAGGAAGAAATCACCGACGGCTTTCCCGACAGCCTTGACATGATGCTTGTCTGTATCGAGGCCGGTCAGTCGATGGATCAGGCCATCATTCGCGTCTCTAATGAGATCCGCGCGTCTTATCCCGCGTTGGCCGATGAATTCCAGATCGTTTCCTTGCAGATCAAGGCCGGGCGCGACAAGGCTTCGGTTCTCAATGAGATGGCTGAACGCTGCGGCGTGCAGGATATCTCAAGCTTTGTGACGGTTCTTGTGCAGTCGCAGACCTTCGGCACCTCGGTCGGTGAGGCGTTGCGCGTCTACGCGGCGGAAATGCGTGACAAACGGGTCATGCGGGCCGAAGAAAAAGCCAACAAACTTCCGACAAAGATGACACTTGCCACGATGATGCTTACAGTACCACCATTGCTGATCATTCTGGTTGGGCCGTCCGCTCTGGGTATTATGAAACTCATGGACATGTCGGCCAAGTAAACGGGGCACGATGACTTCACGGGCGGGGACAGGTCTGGCGGTTTTTCTGACGCTGGTCGGCTGTGTCAAGCCAGGGCCTCCAGAGGGGCCTTACGCCCCTGGCCCGGTGCCGGGGGCCGAGGCGGTCGACGGGGTGATCGTCGGCCACCGCCTTATGGACGCGGGCGAATTCGAGCTGGCGCAAAAGGCCTATACACGCGCCGCCGTGACCCAGGGCATGACGGCCGATATTCTTGCCGGTCTTGGCAGCGCCAATCTGGGGCTTGGTCGGCTTGCAACGGCCGAACGCCTGCTGCGCAAAGCGATTGAAAAAGACCAGACCTCTCCTGAAATCTGGAACAATCTGGGTGTCGTGCTGGTCGAAAAACGTGAATATGTCGAAGCAGAACAGGTTTTTCGTCGCGCCTATGCTCTGGATGATGGCCAAAGTGACTCAATTCGCGACAATTTGCGCTTAGCGCTCGCAAAATCTGAAAATTCCGACTATGCTGATGTGCAAGAGCAAGACTATAAATTGGTACGGCGGGGCAGTGGCGACTATCTGGTCCGCAAGATACCATGACGAGGCAGCGGCAGTAAAAGGACGCAAAAATGCGCCACCCTATCCTGATTTCCCTGTGTGTGACGGGCGTTATTGCCCTGTCTGCATGCGAGCAATCCACCGAAAATGACGTCGATCGCGCCTTTCAGAGCATCAATGTCGTGGATGAAACCAACCTCAATGACGTGATGCTGGCAGCGGCTGACCCCAATGAGGCGGTGTCGTATTTTCAGCGCGCAGTCGGCGAAAAGCCGGATCGCATTGATCTGTTGCGCGGGCTTGGCAAATCCCTGATCCGGGCCAAGCGCCATACCGAGGCGGTCAGCACCTGGGTGAAAGTGACCGAGCATAAAGATGCCACGAATGAGGATCGCGTTGACCTGGCTGACGCGCTGATCCGCAACAACGAGTGGGAGCGTGCCGACAATATCCTTGATACCATCCCCCCCACATACGAGACGTTCAAACGCTACCGCCTTGAGGCAATGGTCGCCGACAGCAATCAGGACTGGAAAAAGGCCGACAGTTTCTATGAAATCGCCGTTGGCCTGACGACCCGCCCGGCCAGCGTGATGAACAACTGGGGTTATTCCAAGTTGACGCGCGGCGATTATCCCGGCGCAGAGCGGCTTTTCTCGGATTCGATACGACAGGACCCGGCGCTGTTTACCGCGAAAAACAACCTGGTTCTGGCACGCGGGGCACAACAGAAATATTCACTGCCCGTGTTGTCCGCCAATCAGGTAGAACGCGCGCAACTTCTTTATACGCTTGGCCTTTCGGCGATCAAACAGGGCGACACGGCGATTGGCAAGGGCCTGTTGCGTGATGCAATAGAGACCCATCCCCAACATTTCGAGGACGCCGCGCGTAGCCTGAGCGCCCTTGAATCGAACGTGTCCAACTAGGCCGGGGTGCGGCGATGCCACTTCAGATTACCGCCCAATCGGCACTTTGGTTCCTGCCGTTCGTTCTTCCGGTCTGTGTCTGGGTCGCCTGGAGCGATCTGCGGGCGATGAAAATACCCAACACCGCGGTGCTGACCCTGGCGGGCATCTTCGTGGTGATCGGGCTGATCGCGCTGCCGCTGTCAGATTACCCCTGGCGGTTCGTGCATCTTGCGGTGATGCTTGCGGTCGGGATTCTGGCCAATGCCGTCGGCGTCATGGGGGCTGGGGATGCCAAGTTTATCGCCGCCGCCGCCCCCTTCGTGGCGCTTGGCGATCTTGCCCTGTTGGGGGTTCTGTTTTCCGCCACCCTTCTGGCGGCCTTTGTCACGCATCGCATCGCCAAATACAGCCCGCTGCGCCGCCTTGCCCCGGAATGGCAAAGCTGGTCGGTGGGCAAGAAATTTCCGATGGGCTTTGCCCTTGGCGCCACTCTGGCGATTTATCTGGGGCTAGGCGCGCTCTACGGCGCGTAACGCGCTGTCTTTGCCGCACCCCTGCCCGAGGCTTTCCTTAATTTCTGCACCTTTGCCGGGCATGCTACCGACCAAGCCCGCCCGTTTTCCTGCGGTACGGGAGAAAAACAGCAACCAGGCGCAGAACAGGCACATCACATGAACATGCAAGTCAGCACCGGCGTTCAGCCCCCCCCGCCCCCAAGCAGCATCGAGGACATGCAGCTCCCGGTGGTGATGATGCGGGATATCCTGCTCAAGACCATGTTCCGCAAGAATCTTGATCTAGTAACCGAAGTCGCCGCCGCCATCTGTTTGCCGCGCGCGGTGACGCAGGAACTGATCGACATGGCGCGGGTCCAGAAACTGCTTGAGGCGACGGGGACCCTTAGCGCGAATGCGGGCGCCGAAATGGGCTATCAGCTGACCGATGCGGGCAAATCCCGCGCACTTGATGCGCTGAGCCAGTCGGAATATTTCGGCGCCATGCCGGTGCCCCTGGCGGTCTATCGTGAGCAGGTCAAGCGCCAGTCGATCCGCAACATCCAGATCACCCGTGATCAGCTGACCAATGCGATGGGGCACCTGATCCTGCCCAACAGCCTTCTGGATCACCTCGGTCCGGCGGTAAGTGCCGGGCGCTCGATCCTGATGTATGGCCCGCCGGGCAACGGGAAATCAAGTATTTCCAACGGTATACGCGATGCGATGGGCGACAGGATCTATGTGCCGCGCGCGATTGAATATTCCGGTCAGGTGATCACCGTCTATGATCCGATCGTGCATTCTTCGGCCGAGGTCGAGGTCGATGACCCCAATTCCCTGCGTCGTCGGCGCACCTTTGACACGCGCTATGTGCGTTGCGAACGCCCGACCGTGATCACCGGCGGTGAACTGAGCCTGTCGATGCTTGATCTGGTCTATAACCCCACCGCGCGCACCTATCAGGCGCCGCTTCAGCTTAAATCAACCGGCGGCATCTTTATCGTGGATGACCTTGGCCGTCAGGCCGAACCGCCGCAAAGCCTTGTGAACCGCTGGATCGTTCCGCTTGAAGAAAGCAAGGATATCCTTGCCTTGCAATCGGGCGAGAAATTCGAGGTGCCGTTTGACACGCTGGTGATCTTTTCGACCAACTTCCACCCCAACGAGATTTTCGACAAGGCCGCCCTGCGCCGGATTTTCTACAAGATCAAGATCGACGGGCCATGTCAGCAGGATTTCCTGAAAATCTTTGCCATGGTGGCGCGCAAGAAGGGCATGCCGCTGGACGAGGCGGCGCTGATCCATCTGATCAAGGAAAAATATCCGACCATCGACAATGTCTATGCCAATTATCAGCCGGTCTTTCTGATCGACCAGATGATCTCGATCTGCGAATTCGAGGGCATTCCTTATCAGATGTCACCCGACTTGCTTGACCGGGCCTGGGCCAACATGTTCGTCAAAGAAGAAGAAATCATTCACTGAGCCGTGCCGGGCCTTCGTAGGGTGGGTGAAACCCACGCGCGATCCCGGTCATGCGTGGGTTTCACCCACCCTACGGATCACCACACTGTCCGAGTTCTCTTTGCTTTGTGGCAAGGCGCGCCTACCTTAGCGGCATGATCCCCCTACCCGCCTGTTTCACCGATTGGTTTTCTGCCCGCGACTGGCAGCTTCACCCGCATCAGCACGACATGCTGGCGCGCGCAGATGCGCCCGCGACCCTGCTGATTGCGCCGACCGGCGGCGGCAAGACGCTGGCCGGCTTTCTGCCGACGCTGGTTGATCTGGCCGAGGGCAGGCACAGCGGCCTTCACACGCTTTACATCTCGCCGCTCAAGGCGCTTGCGGCAGATATAAAGCGCAATCTGACCGCACCAATAGAGGAAATGGGCCTTGCCATCCGGGTCGAGGATCGCACTGGCGACACCTCATCGCACACCAAACGCCGCCAACGCGCCGATCCGCCGCATATCCTTTTGACCACGCCCGAAAGTCTTGCCCTATTGGTGTCGTATGAGGATGCACCGCGCATTTTTGCCGGGCTGAAACGGGTGGTGATTGATGAAATCCACGCCCTCGCCGAAAGCAAGCGCGGCGATCAGCTTATGCTGGCGCTGTCGCGGCTAGAGGCGCTTTGCCCCGGCCTGCGCCGCGTTGGTCTTTCGGCCACGGTCGAGGATCCGCCCGCCCTTGCCCGCTACCTTGCGCATGGTGCGCATCCCTGTGACATCCTGCTGGCCGATCCCGGCCCTGACCCGGACATTTCCATGCTTGAGGTCTCTGAGCCACCGCCCTGGTCGGGCGGTGGCGCCGCCTATGCGATCCCGGCGGTGCTTGATCAGATCAAGCGCCACAAGACCACGCTTATCTTTCACAACACCCGCGCGCAGGCGGAAATTTTCTTTCATAATCTGTGGCTTGCCAATGACGACGCCCTACCGATCGCGGTTCATCACGGCAGTCTTGACCGGGCGCAGCGCAGCCGCATCGAGGCGGCAATGACGCGTGGCGAGTTGCGCGCGATCGTCTGCACCGGAAGCCTCGATCTCGGGATCGACTGGGGCGATGTCGATCTTGTCATTCAGGTTGGCGCACCCAAGACCGTCAAGCGTCTGGTGCAGCGGATCGGACGCGCCAATCACCGCTACAACGCGCCGTCCAAGGCGCTTTTGGTGCCCGCCAACCGCTTTGAGGTGGTCGAATGTCTGGCCGCGCTTCAGGCGGTGCGCGATCATGATCTTGATGGCGAGACGCGCGGGCCGGGGCCGCGCGACGTACTGTGCCAACATCTCCTGATTCGGGCCTGTACCGGGCCGTTTGACGCCGATGAGCTATTCAACGAGGTCACTGGCGTGGGCGCCTATGCGGGTCTGCCACGGGCCGAATTTGACGCCTGCCTGACGTTTTGCGCGACCGGCGGCTATGCCCTGCGCGCCTATGACCAATGGCAACGCCTGTTGCAGCGCGACGATGGGCAATGGCAATTGCGCGACCCGCGCAGCGCGCGCCTGATCCGCATGAACATCGGCACCATTCAGGACAGCGATACCCTCAAGGTGCGGATGAAACGCGCGCGCGGGGGCAGGCCGCTTGGCGAGGTCGAAGAAGCCTTTGCCGCCACCCTAAGCCCCGGTGACACCTTCCTGATCGGCGGGCAGATCGTGCGGTTTGAAAGCCTGCGCGAGATGGTGGTCGAGGTCAGCCGCGATGCGGGCCGCAAGCCGAAGATCGCCACCTTCATGGGCACCAAATTCGCCACCTCGACCCAGCTTTCAGAGCGTATTCTCGGGCTTCTGGCACAGCCCGACTGGCCCGATTTGCCAGCGGGCATCCGCGACTGGCTGCACCTGCAACGGCGGGTGTCCGAGATGCCAAAAGCAGGGCATCTACTGATTGAAAGCTTTGCCCATGACGGGCGCGAACAGACCTGTATTTACGGCTTTGCCGGGCGCAATGCGCAGCAAACCCTTGGCCTTTTGATCACCAAGCGGATGGAAGAGCTTGGCCTTGCGCCGCTGGGGTTTGTGGCCACGGATTACGCCACGCTGATCTGGGGGCTTGAGGCGGTGACAGATGCGGCACCGCTGTTTGACGCCGCAAGTCTGCGCGCCGGGTTCGAGAGCTGGCTTATGGGCAACGCGGTGATGAAGCGCACGTTCCGGGCCTCGGCGACGATTGCGGGCCTCATTCAACGCAATAGCCCGAGCACACGCAAAAGCGGGCGACAGGCGACGATGTCGTCGGATATTCTCTATGACACGCTGGCGAAATATGACCCCGGCCACCTGTTGCTGGAGATCACCCGGCAAGAGGCGATGCGCGGGCTGGTCGATTTTGGCCGGATCGAAGAGATGCTGGCGCGGGTCGATGGCCGGATCAGCCACAGACGCCTGGCACGGGTAAGCCCGCTTGCCGCACCGCTGTTGCTTGAGGCCGGGCGCACCCCGGTCAAAGGCGCGGCGGAAGAGCGGCTGTTGGCCGAGGAAACCGCGCGCCTGATGCAGGCGGCCGGGCTGGCGGGGTGATCGCGGCACTTGGCGCGGCCGCCTGTCAGGGCGGACAAGCACGCCCGATGACGCGCCGCCCTTGCAATGACGCGCGCATCGCGCCACCAAGGAGATATGGACGGTTATTCTTTCACCCTTGCCGGCGCAGAGTTGACGGCGCTGGCCTCGGGCGCACTTTATTGGGATGCGCCGAATTTGCTTTGTGTGTCGGATCTTCACCTTGGCAAGGCCGAGCGGCGCGCGCGATTGGGCGAACCACCGCTGCCGCCCTATGAAACCCGCGATACGCTAGGTCGGCTGGAAAGTGATCTGCGCCAGACCGGGGCCGGCACGGTGATCTGCCTTGGCGACAGCTTTGACGATAGCGCGGCGGCCGCCGCCCTGCCCGAGGCGGAAAAGCTCTGGATTTCCAAGCTTCAGGCCGGGCGGCGTTGGGTCTGGATCGAGGGCAATCACGATCCCGGTCCGGTCGATCTGGGCGGCACGCATATGACCGAATTGCCGGTGCCGCCGCTGGTATTTCGCCATATCGCCCGGTCCGGCCAGAGCGGCGAGGTGTCGGGGCATTATCATCCCAAGGTGCGGCTTGCGCTGCGCGGGCGCAGCCTGAGTCGCCCGGCGTTTCTGCTCGATAGCAATCGCGTGATCCTGCCGGCCTATGGCACCTATACCGGCGGGCTATTCAGCCATGATGCGACGCTGACGTCGCTGATGCGCCCCGATGCTCTGGCGATTCTGACGGGGCCGATGGTGCATGCCACACCGATGCCGCGCAGGGCCATTCTTCGGCTCTGACAGGCCGCCTCGTCTCACTCAAGCAGCCCCGCCGCCGTGAGGCGCGGGCGGTACTTGCGGCTGACCGGGACGCGATCGCCGTTGCGCAGGATCACGAAGGTCTTGTTGGCGCCCACCTGCTCGACCCCGACCACCGCAGACAGCGCCACCCAATGCGAGCGGTGGGTCCAAAGACCCTTGATCGGGTCCATTTCATCAACCGCATCGCCAAGCCGAAGGCGCAGCGTTTCAACCCCGCGATCGGTTGCCACCTCAACGAAATGGTCATTGGCCGAGAGATGTATGATTTCGCCCCCATCCAACGCTGACAGCCGCCGATGCAGGCGCGGCTTTGGCAGGTCTTCGCCCGTCTCACGACGCCAATATCCAGAGGGTTTTTCCAAACCGATCTGACGGCGCAGGATGAAGATGCCCCAGGCAATCACAAGGGTGTTGAAGGCAATACTTGGCAGGTGCAACTGCTCCGGCCCAAGAACCGGATCCATCCAGGCCCGAAGCCCCCAGATCAACGGCGTCAGAAAAACACTGGCCATCACGCCTGCACCAAGATCAAACAGGATCGGGTGGCGCATCCCGCACACCGTCGCCATGGTGGCGCGACAAAAATAGGCGACCAACAAGCCGCTGAAAATCGCGATACCCCAATAGGTGATCCGCGTCACAAGCGACATGGTTTCAAAGGTGCCGAATGGCCCGGCAATGACCGCAATGGCAATCGAGGCCAGCACCGTAGAAAGGGTCACGGAGGAAAACAGAGTGGAAAACGTTTCCACCAAATGGTTTCGAAAGTCAGGCCAATTCAACTCTATTCCCTTACGACACATTACCACTTATGCATGTATCAACCGTCACCCGGTATTCCAATAAATGACAGTGACATCACGTCACTTTATCGTCATCTTAATGGCGTCACCCAAGCAATGGGAATTGTAGCCGGAATGTCTCCTGACACTGAAGCCAGAATTCGCAACAGCTTTGCCGCACAAAGCATGATGCAGACCCTGGGCGCGACGCTTGGCGCCCTCGCGGCGGGCCATGTCGAAATCGAGGCGCCGATCCTGGCCACAAGCCGCCAGCAACACGGGTTTGGCCATGCCGGGCTGACCTTTGCCATCGGCGACAGCGCGGCGGGCTATGCGGCGCTGTCGGTCATGCCCGAGGGCTTCGAGGTTCTGACCACCGAAATGAAAATCAACCTTTTGGCCCCGGCAAAGGGCGACGCCCTGATCGCGCGCGGTGCCGTGGTCAAGGCAGGGCGGCGGTTGGTGATCGTGCGCGCGGATGTGTTTGCGCTTGAGGGCGGGCAGGAAACCCATATCGCGATGATGACCGGCACGATGATGCCGGTGCCGGGCGCCTAGTCCGGCGCGCGGCGCGCCCCCTTTCCCCGGTCTGCGCGATCCGCTAAGCCTGCGGGAACGCATTCAGCCAAAGGTCAGCCCATGAAACCCGTCCGCCTGCTTACCGGTATCCTGACCGTCGGCGGCTGGACGCTGCTTAGTCGGATGTTGGGCTTTATCCGCGATGTGATGATTGCAAGCTATCTTGGCCCCGGTGTGATGATGGATAGCTTTGTCGCCGCCTTTCGTCTTCCGAATATGTTTCGCCGGTTCTTTGCCGAAGGCGCGTTCAATGCGGCCTTTGTGCCAATGTTTTCCAAGCGGCTTGAGGCCGATGAAGACCCGTTTGGCTTTGCATCGCTGGCGCTCTCGGGGCTGGGGCTTGTGCTCTTGGCGCTGACCGGCTTGGCGCTGGTCTTTATGCCCGCGCTTGTCTGGGCCACGGCCGAGGGGTTTGTGGGCGATCAACGCTTTGATATCACCGTTGATTTCGGGCGCATCGTGTTTCCCTATATTCTGTTCATCTCGCTTGCCGCCCTGCTGTCCGGGGCGCTGAATGCCGCCGGGCGCTTTGCCGCCGCCGCCGCCGCGCCCGTGCTGTTGAATGTGATGCTGATCGCCGCCATGGCCGTGGCGGCCCTGCTGGGGGGCAAGGTCGCCCTCGCGCTGGTCTGGGCCATTCCCTTTGCCGGCGTGGCCCAACTTGTGCTGGTCTGGCAGGCGGCGCGCCGCGCGGGCCTGCATATCCGCCCGGTGCGCCCGCGCTGGACGCCTGCGATGTCGCAACTGGTGCGGGTTGCCGTGCCCGCCGCCCTTGCCGGGGGGGTGATGCAGGTCAACCTTCTGGTCGGTCAGCAGGTTGCATCGAACTACGACAAGGCGGTGAGCTGGCTTTATTCCGCAGACCGGCTCTATCAATTGCCGCTTGGGGTGGTCGGCATCGCGGTCGGAATCGTCTTGCTGCCCGATCTGTCACGACGCCTGAAATCGGGCGACGAGGCGGGCGGGCGCAGGGCCCTGTCGCGGGCGGGCGAGTTGTCGCTTGCCTTGACCGTGCCCTGCGCCGTGGCGCTTGTGGTGATCCCGCTTCAGCTTGTGGCGGTGCTGTTTGAACGCGGCGCCTTTGGCAGCGACGACAGCGCGGCAACCGCGCTTGCGGTGGCGATTTACGGGCTTGGCCTGCCCGCATTCGTGATGCAGAAAATCCTGCAACCGCTGTTTTTCGCCCGCGAAGACACCAAAAGCCCGTTTCGTTATGCGGTGGTGGCGATGCTCGTCAATGCGGCGCTTGCCATTGGTTTGGCGGTCTGGATCGGTTGGATCGCGGCGGCCTTTGCCACCACGCTGGCCGGCTGGGTCATGGTCTGGCAGTTGATGCGCGGCGCGCGCAGCTTTGGCGATGTGGCGCGGTTCGATGCGCAGTTTCATCGCCGAATCTGGCGGATCACCCTGGCCTCGGCCCTGATGGGGGCGGTGCTTTGGGGCGGCGGCGTGGTGCTTGGCCCGCTGTTTGCGATTGGCGGCTGGCGTTGGCTCGCGCTTTTGGTGCTTTTGACGGCGGGGGGGCTGTCTTACGCTGCCTTCGGCCAGATGTTGGGCGCCTTCCGCCTGTCGGAAATCCGCAGCACCCTACGCCGGTAAAGGCGTTATTCGTGGCGGATTTTAGCCCGGATTTTTGACCAGCCACCGGGGCTTAGGAAAAACGACGCCAGAAATCCGGTGCCAAAGCCCGACACATCCGCGATCCAGGTGCTGCTGCCGCCAAACACCAGGGCAAAGGTAAGCTGAAGCAACATCAGAATGCCGATCAGGCTAAAGGCGCGCGATTGTCTGGCGCCAAGCTGTCCCAGCCGGAGCCACATGAGATAGGTAAACCCGCCGATAAGGCCATAAACCCCCGGAAAGGCCCCGATAAGCCAAGGCTGATCGGTGACAAACAGCCCATAGACCGCCGCCCCCACGACCGAGCACAGCACGAACAACACCAGCACCGCCCATTGACGAAACACCTCGCCGACGAATTTGCCCATCGCCAAGAGCAACACCCCCGAAAACAGCGCGTGGGTAAAGCTGCTATGGATAAAGGCATAGCTGAGAAAGCGGCGCAGATGTTCGGCGGGAAATATCTGATTTTGCAACATCCACGCCATGATGTCGCCGTTAAAGCCGTAATCCTCGATCGCGATACTGCGCCAGCCCACCGCCTCGGGGCCGCCGATCAGGCCGCGCGCGCCAAGCGAAAACATCGCCTCGACGCCGACGATCACCAGAAACAGCGCCACCACCACCGGCGGAACCGGGTTGACGGGGCTTTCGTTTACGGGGTCTGACATGCCTGCTCTCCTTGACGGGGCTTTGGCGCATGGGTAAGCGAGGCGAGCGAAGAAATCCAGACGGAGATGACAAATGACCGAAGCAGGTTTCACACCGCGGGTCTTTTCGGGCATTCAGCCCTCGGGCAACCTGCATCTTGGCAACTATCTTGGCGCGCTCAAGCGGTTTGCCGATGCCCAGAACAAGGGCGTTCAGTCGATCTATTGCATGGTCGATCTGCACGCCGTCACCGTCTGGCAGGATCCGGTCGAGTTGCGCCACTCCACGCGCGAGCTTACGGCGGGGTTCATCGCCTCGGGGCTTGACCCGGCCAAATCCATTCTGTTCAACCAAAGCCAGGTCGCCGAGCACACGCAGCTTGCCTGGGTTTTTAACTGTGTGGCGCGCATGGGCTGGATGCAGCGCATGACCCAATTCAAGGACAAGGCGGGCAAGAATGCCCAGAACGCCTCGCTTGGGCTGTTTGCCTATCCGGCGCTGATGGCGGCCGATATTCTGGTCTATCACGCCACCCATGTGCCTGTGGGCGAGGATCAAAAACAGCATCTGGAATTGACCCGCGACATTGCGATCAAGTTCAACAATGACTTTGGCGTTGATTTCTTTCCGATCACCGAGCCGGTGATCGAGGGCACCGGCACGCGGGTGATGTCGCTGCGCGATGGCTCAAAGAAGATGTCGAAATCCGACCCCTCGGACATGAGCCGCATCAACCTGACCGATGATGCCGACACGATTGCCAGGAAAATCCGCAAGGCCAAGACCGATCCAGAGCCGCTTCCCTCCGAGGTAAAGGGGCTGGAAGAGCGCCCCGAGGCGCGCAATCTGGTGAATATCTATGCCGCCTTGGCGGATATGAGCGTTGATCAGGTTATGGCAGAGGTCGGCGGCAAGGCGTTCTCCGAATTCAAGCCGATGATGGCCGATCTCGCGGTTGAAAAACTGGCGCCTATTTCGGGTGAGATGTCACGCCTGATGCAGGATGTGAACGAGATCGACCGCATTCTGGCCGAGGGTGCCGGGCGCGCCCGCGCCATCGCCGCGCCTATCCTGCGCCAGACCTATGAGATCATGGGCATGGTCGGCCCGCGCGAGATCTGACCGAAACCCTATCGCCAAAAGGCCCGCCATGACCCCCGAAGAGATTGCCAAACTGCCCTATCGTCCCTGCGTCGGCGTCATGCTTGCCAATGCCGATGGTCATGTCTTTGTCGGCCAGCGGATCGACAATGACACTGCCGCCTGGCAGATGCCGCAGGGCGGGGTCGATCCCGGCGAGGCCCTGCGCGACGCGGCCCTGCGCGAATTGTGGGAGGAAACCGGCGTCACCGCCGACAATGTGCGGATCGAGGCCGAAACCAGCGATTGGATTCCCTATGATTTGCCGCACGATCTGGTGCCGCGCATCTGGAAGGGTCGCTATCGCGGGCAAGAGCAAAAGTGGTTCCTGCTGCGGTTTCTCGGCCGCGACAGTGATGTGAACATCGCCACCGCCCACCCCGAGTTTTCCGACTGGCGCTGGCTTCCGATAGACGAGCTGGTCGGCAATATCGTGCCTTTCAAGCGCCAGGTTTACGCCCGCGTTCTGGCCGAATTCGGCCCGTTGCTGTGATCCGTGCGGCGCTTGCCTGCGCGCTTTGCCTCGCGGCGGGGCCGGGGCTTGCGCTATCGTGCATGGCACCGGATGTGGCGCGCACCTATGCCCGCGCGGCCAACGCAGAGGCGCGCTATGTCGTGGTGCGGGGGCGGCTTGATTTCGATGCGGCGCAGTTGCCCGAAACCGATTGGCAAAACCAGCAGGCCACGCCGCCGCACACCGCGATCAAGGCCCGGATCACCGGCTGGGCACTCTCAAAGTCCGGATTTGATCGCCGTTTCGAGCGCAAGATCATGCTTGATCTGCAATGTTTCGGCCCCTGGTGCGCAAGCGCTGTGCCCGGGACCGACTATCTTGGCTTTCTAGAACAGCGCCCGGATGGCTATGTGCTTGCGCTTGATCCCTGCGGCGGCATGGGCTTTGCCACGCCGACGCAAGAGATGCTTGACCGGGTGAAAACCTGTTTTCAGACCGGGGTTTGCGCGCAGTGACAGCCCCCGCCGGGGGCATTCCCACCATCCCCGGCGCAAAAGCGCGCTACGCCGAGGCCTTGGCGCTCGCCTTGGGGCGCAACACATGCGGCACGGCGGGGTCATAAAGCGCGCTTTCGGTGAAATCGCTGATCTCTCCCAGCACTTTCCCGACCATGATCAATGCCGTGCGGGTGATCTTTTCGGCCCGCACCTTGGCATGGATATCGCCAAGCGTGCCGCGAATGAACATCTGATCCGGCCAGCCGACGCGATAGGCAACCACCACCGGGCAATCCTCGCCATAGTAAGGCGCCAGAACCCGGTGGATTTCGCGCAGGTTGCGCACCCCAAGATGAATCGCCAGCGTCGCGCCGGTGCGCGCGAAGTTCTCAAGCGTCTCGCCCTCGGGCATCGAGGTGGATTTCATCGACACCCGCGTCAGCACGATGGATTGCGCCACCTCCGGCACGGTCAGTTCCTGCCCCAAAGCCGCCGCCGCCGCCGCATAGGCGGGCACGCCGGGAATGATCTGATAATCGATACCATCGGCGCGCAAACGGCGAATCTGTTCGGCAATCGCGCCGTAAAGCGAGGGATCGCCGGAATGCACCCGCGCCACATCCTGCCCCTTGGCATGCGCGGCCTTGATCACGCCGTGGGTGTCATCAAGCGTCATCGGCGCGGTATCCATCACCAAGGCCCCCTCGGGCGCGCAATCAACCACCTGCGGCGGCACGAGGCTTCCGGCATAAAGACAGACCGGGCAATCGCCTATCACCCGCGCCGCCTTAAGAGTCAAAAGCTCCGGGTCACCCGGACCGGCACCAATAAAATAAACCGTCATCTTTATGCGTTCCCTGTGTTTTTGGCGGCGCGCGCCTGCGCCAGATCGCCGTCAATCTTGCGGGCATAGCCGCGCGGCGTGAACATGCGCGGGCCCTCGCCCAGCTGTGCCAGACGCGAATTGCTTGACCCGATCAGAACCACGGTCAGCATATCGACCTCGTCAACCTGCAATTCATCAAGTCGGCGATAGCGAATGTATTCCTCGGGTCGGCCAAGCGAGCTTGCCAGCATCACCGGCGTGTCCGCCGGGCGATGCCTGAGCAGGATATCGCGCGCCTCGGCCAGAAGGGTGCGGCGGGTTTTTGAAACCGGGTTGTAAAAGGCAATCACGAAATCGCCCTCAGCGGCGGCATGCAGGCGGCGGATGATATCCTCGCGCGGCGTCAAAAGATCGCTCAGGCTAATGGTGCAGAAATCATGCCCCAAAGGCGCCCCCGCCCGCGCCGCCGCGCCTTGCAGAGCCGACACACCAGGCGAACAGATCACCTCGACACGTCGCGCGGCGTCGCTTACGCCATGTTCCTCAGGGCCACGATCCAATAGCTCGAACACAAGCGCGCCCATGGCGTAAATACCGGCATCGCCCGAACAGACCAGCGCGACATTCTTGCCAAGCGCCGCCTGTTCCAGCGCATAGCGACAGCGCGCCTCTTCCCCGCCAAGCGGGAAATCCGAGCGTTCCTTGCCCGCCGCCAGCGGCCCCAACAGGTCGATATAAAGACCATAGCCGACAAGCTCTTCGGCCTCGGCCACAAGTCGGCTGACCTCGGGCGTGCGCCAGGCCGCCTGACCGGGGCCAATGCCCACCACCGAAAGCCGCCCGCGCGCGCGCCCCGGCATCTCGGTGACCGGCGCGTCGCTTCGGGTAAGCGCGCAGGTGGCGTTGGCGGTCTTGCGCTTGGGCACGACCAGATCGCCACCAACGGCCAAGGCCGCCCCCTCGCAAACCCCGTGACAGCCGACCTCGGCAAAGACCACCTCTGACGGGGTGGCAAGCCGGGGGGCCTGTGCCTCAAGCTCGGCGGCGGTGAACAGGCGGAACGGCACCCCGAGGCGGCGCGCCACCTCGTTCATCGCGCCCTCATCGGCCTTGAGGTCGATCGAGGCGACACAGGCCACGGCCCCCGGCGCGACGTTCGCTTGCGCAAGCGTATCGAGGACAAGCGCCCAGATTTCTTCAACGCCACAGCCCCGCGCACAGCCAAGCCCAAGCGCAAAGCGCTGCGGGTGATAGACCAGCCGCTCTTCGCCCCCTTGCTGGGGCGCCTCGCTCACGATCAGTTCGACCGCGCCGCCCGTGTCCTCGACGTCAAAGATCGCCTCGCCCGTGAGGCGAAGCCCCTTGCCCGCCAGCATCAGCGCCATCGCCGCCTTGGCATCTTCGGGGTTGGCCAAACGATAGCCCAACGGCGGCGCATCAAGCGCCACGCCCATCGCCACATCGCCCGCCGTCGTGACCGCCGCCACCGCGCCCAAGCCGTCGGCAATCTTGGCCGCAAGGCGATTGGCGCCGCGATGCCCGCCCAAAAGCGGCACCACGACCGCCCCGTCATCCGAGACCGACACAACCGGCGGCTCGGCCCGTTTGTCCGACAACATCGGCGCCACCGCGCGAATGAGGATGCCACTGGCGCACACCCCGACAACCGGCACGCCGGCGGCAAAGAGATCGCGCGCATGATCAAGCGCATTGGCAAAAAACGCATCGGCCCGCGTCACGCGTCCGTCGCGACCATGCACCTGGGCGTCGATCATTTTGGCGACGCGATGCGCGGTGCCCTCACCCGACCGGCTCAGCGCCAGAACAACAGGTTTCACAGCCATGGATCCGCCCCTTTCGTGAGCAATATCATAGAAAAATACGGTGCCGTTCCCGGCGCCTCCGCGAGCGGGCAAACAACCTCTTGCGGCAGGCTTGCGCGCTCGACGTAAACCGCGCGTGACGTCAGCCCGAGGCCGTCGATCACACCGCGGATTTTGGCCATGTGCCGTCCCACCTTCATGATGGCGACGCTTTCCGCCCCCTCGATCCGGGCGCGCAACTCGGCCTCGGGCAAAGGGCCGGGCAGCACGGTCAGCCGCTCATTGCGCGCCGCAAGCGGCAGGCCCGCCCGCGCCGCACAAGTGGTGATCGAGGTAACACCGGGCACGACCTCCACCTCGTACCGCCCGGAGAGGCGCGCAAAAAGATACATGAACGACCCGTAAAAGAAGGGATCGCCCTCGCAGAGACACACCACATCCTCGCCCGCCTCAAGCGCCGCCGCGATCTCGGCAGCGCCGGCATCATAGGCCGCCTGCGCAGGCGCGCGCGCCGGGCTCATCGGCACGTCCATCACGATTTCGCGGGCATCCGCTCTGATCACATCCGCCGCAATCGAGCGCGCAAAACTGTCGCCCCCGGCAAGCGTCGGATAGGCCACCACCTTCGCCTGCGAAATCAGCCGATGCGCCCGAAGTGTCATCAACTCCGGGTCCCCCGGCCCAAGCCCGACACCATATAGCTTACCAACCATGGGCAGACCCGTCTTTCATCTTTCCGGAAATACTCCCGCCGGAGGCGTCCGGCGCCTGCCACATGCACCAGTCTTTCATCGTTTGACCAGACTCCACTGCGTGACCGGCATCAGCGGGCGCCAACCGGTCAGTCGGCCCACCGGCTCGGCGCGATGCACCTGCAGCTTGACCAATTGCCCGCCATGGCGCTTTTGCAACTCCAGAAGCAAGGCCTCGCTTTCAAGCGTCACCGCATTAGACACAAGCCGCCCCAAAGGGCGCAACGCCGCCCAGGCCGCCTCAAACACCGCCTCGGACAGACCACCGCCGATAAACACCGCATCCGGCGCCTCAAGCCCCGCAAGTGCGCCGGGCACGCGACCCTCGATCAATTCCAGCTTGGGCACCCCAAGCGCCAGGGCATTGGCTGCCGCCATGGCACGGCGATCCGCGCGCGGCTCGATGCCGATGGCGCGGGCGTAGCGCGCACCGCGCATCCATTCCACCGCAACCGAGCCACAGCCGGTGCCGATATCCCACAACAGCGCACCGCGCATCGGCATCAGCTTGGCCAAGGTGGCGGCGCGCACCTCTTGCTTGGTCATGGTGCCGTCATGCCGAAACAGGTCGTCCGCCAGCCCCGGCACGCGCGGCAGCAGGGCCGCATCCGGCGCGGCAAGGCACTCGACCGCCAGCGTGTTGAACGGCGGCACCACGTGATCCCAGCTTTCGGCCAGACCATCAAAGCGCGCCTCATCCTTGCCGCCCATATTGGCCAGCACGCTCATCCGGGATTGGCCAAAGCCGCGCTCACTCAGAAACCGCGCAATCTGTGCGGGCGTCGCGGCGCCGGTGGTCAGGATCAACAGCCGCGCATCGGGTTGGATAAAGGCAATCATCTGCTCGACCGGGCGGCCATGCACGGTCAGCGTTTCGACATCCGGCAGGCTCCAGCCCATGCGGGCGGCGGCCAGTTGAAATGCCGAAAGCTGCGGATGATAGGTGATCTCACCCGGATCTATCGCCCGCCCGATGCGAGCGCCGACCGAAAACCACAAGGGATCACCGGTGGCCAGAACCACCACCCGACGGCCCTTGTGGGCGCGCAAAAGATCAATCAACGCATCAAACGGCGAGGGCCAGGCGATCCGCTCGGCATTTAGCCCCTCGGCAAGCTGGTGGTGGCGCTCGCCGCCCACAATCACCTCGGCCGCCTCGACGATGGCACGGGTGGCGGGCAAAAGCCCGTCCATCCCGTCTTCGCCGATCCCGACAATATGCAACCATGGCTCAGACATATGCATCCTTTCCACATCCGGATTTTTCGGTGAAAAATCTCATGCCCGCACCTCCGGCAAGCCGGCGGCAAGGGCATTCACCGCGGCCGAGGCGATCGCAGAGCCGCCGCGCCGTCCGCGCAGGGCGACGTAGTCACAGCCGCGCGGGTTGGCCGCCAGTTCGGCCTTGCTCTCGGCGGCGCCCACAAACCCGACGGGAAAACCAAGGATCACGGCCGGCTTTGGCGCGCCCTCGTCCAGCAGTTCAAGCAGATGAAACAAGGCCGTCGGCGCGTTGCCGATGGCCACGACGGCACCCTCAAGCCGCTCGACCCAAAGCTCGACCGCCGCCGCCGAGCGGGTGTTGCCGATACCGCCCGCGATCCCCGGCACGCGCGCGTCGTTGAGGGTGACTATCACCTCGTTTTCGCAGGGCAGATAGCGGCGAATGATCCCTGCCCCGACCATTTCGCAATCGCAAAGTACCGGCGCCCCGGCGCGCAGCGCCGCCTGTCCAGCCGCGAAAGCAGTGGCGGAAAAATCGAGCCGGTCGGCGACCTCGACCATGCCGCAGGCATGAATGAGGCGGATCGCCAGATCTTCCATGCCCGGCCCGAACCGGTCAAGCCGCGCCTCGCGACGCACGGTGGCAAAGCTCATTTCATAGATCGCCGATGGGCTTTTCTCGTAGGGGCGCACAGCTCGGACCTTGCATTTTGCGGCGGCGGCGGGTGCCTCCGGCGGGAGTATTTATGGAAAGATGAAAGCCCAGGTCAGGGTTTCGTCTTGCGCGCACTTTCCGGGCCATGTGGGTGGCTTGCATGCGGATAGGGCGCGTGGTGATGATGATGGTGATCATGATCGTGGTGATCATGATCGTGGTGGTGATGATCATGCGCGTGATCATGGTGGTGGTGCGCGTGGGCGGCCTCAAGACGGCAGAGACCGGTGCAGAAGGTGTCACAAAGCGCGCAATCGGCCACGTTTGAGCCCGGAGCCGAGGCGCCCTGACCCTCGACGTGGTGGTGGTGGCTTTCCTGCACGGCGCCCACTTCGGATTCGAATCCGAGAACCTGCGTGCGATATTTGCACATCACGCAGGTCGGCGGCGGCACATCGCTAAAGGCCGGATGTCCGGCGCCATTTTCGGCGGCAAGGGCGGCACGTTCGGCCGGAGTGATCTCGCGTCGCTCTTTGCCTTCGATGGCCAGAACCTGCGTGCGGTACTGGCATGTTCCGCAATTGGGCGGGGGCACGGCGCCGACCTGTTCGGTGATCCGCTCGGCGAAGGTTTCAAGCACCTTGGGGTGGTCGCCAAGATAGCCGGCCTTGACGAATTCGATCTGCGGATGCTCGGCGGCAACCTGATCGGTAAAGCCATAGATCCGGTCGATCAGGATGCCCGAGAACAGGAAATACGGAAACACGACAACGCGTTTATACCCCAGGCGGGCCACATGTTGCAGGCAAGGTTCGACCAGCGGGAAGGTCACCCCGGAATAGCCCACCTCGCACCAGCCAAAGCCGATACCTTCCTGAAGCATCCGGGCGATCTTGGCCACATTGCCATTGGCATCCGGGTCGGACGCGCCGCGCCCGATCACCACAAGGCAGGTGTCGTGCAGCGAGACCTCGCCCAGATCGGCATTGGCGCGATCAAGCGCCTCGCGGATACGCGCCCCGGCGGCGGCGATCATCTTGGGATCAACCCCAAGTTCGCGGCCGTAATGTACGTCGATGTCATGTCTGGCGGCATAGGTGTTGAGAACGGTGGGAATGTCGTTCTTGGAATGCATGGCGGCAAACAGCATTCCCGGCACCGCCAGAATACGCTCGCAGCCCGCTTCGCGCAGCCGGTCAAGGCCGTCGCGGATCACCGGGTTGGCAAATTCAAGATAGCCGTATTCGGTCATCCAGTCGGCAGGCAGATAGGCGGGCAGTTTTTCCGCCAGAACGCTGAATTCATCCACCGCCGCCTGGCTGCGCGAGCCATGGCCGCAGATCATCACACCGGTTTTCGTCATGGGCGTTACGCCTCCTGCACTTCGTCGTCTGTGGCCTCGTCGCCGGTCTCATTGTCAGAGGCCTGCGCATCCTTGCGCGCTTTGAGCCCGGCCCACAGACCGATGGCAATCGCCGCCCCGAGGGCCGCCGCGCCAAGCCAATGGCCATGGCCCGCAACCTCGGCCATATGGCCAGGGTGGGCCTGGGCGGCGGTGGCCGCGAGTAAGGTGATCGCAATGGTGGCAAACTTCATGAGGGGTCCCCCTTTTTGGTCAGGCGCGCGGTGCCGAAAAAGGGTGAGAGGGGCCTTTGCCCCAGACGATGCGACAGCGGCCCCCGATATGGGTCAGCCAAAAATCGCACACCTTTCCGGCCCATCCACGGGCTTCGTCTTGCCCCGCTTATAGGCGGGCGGGCCGGGGCGTGCAAACCAAGAAGCGCCGCGCCTGGCCTTGATTGCGACATGTGCAGCCCTGCACGTCCTCTGCGCGGTGCCGGGCCTTATCCGAGCCGCGGCTTCAGCCTAATTTCCAGGCAACAAAGGAGATCAGCACATGGGCCAACTGGTAAAAGGCGTCTGGAAGGACGAGTGGTATGACACCGAATCGACGGGCGGCAAATTTGTCCGCTCGACGGCGGCATTTCGCAACTGGATCACCGCGGATGGTGGCCCCGGCCCGTCCGGCGCGGCGGGCTTCAAGGCGCAATCGGGGCGGTATCACCTCTATGTGTCCTATGCCTGCCCCTGGGCGCATCGCACGTTGATCTTTCGCGCCATCAAAGGGTTGAGCGATCATATCGGCGTCTCGGCCGTGCATCCCGACATGATGTCCGAGGGCTGGGAGTTTCGCACCGATTTCGAAGGCGCGACCGGCGACACGCTTTATGGCCTGCCGTTTGCCCGCGATCTATATCTCAAGGCCGATCCAGAGATTTCGGGTCGCGTGACCGTGCCGATCCTCTGGGACAAAGAGCGCGAAACGATTGTCTCGAACGAATCGGCAGAGATCATCCGCATGTTCAACAGCGCCTTTGACGACCTGACCGGCAATCGCGACGATTACTGGCCAGAGGATCTGCGGGCCGAAATCGAGCCGGTGAATGCGCGGATTTACGACACGATCAATAACGGCGTCTACAAAGCCGGTTTTGCCACCAGCCAGGAGGCGTATGAGGCCGCCGTTTATCCGCTGTTTGATAGCCTTGACTGGCTTGAGAACCGCCTTGCCACGCATCGCTATCTGATGGGCGCGCGTGTGACCGAGGCCGACTGGCGGCTGTTTACCACGCTGATCCGGTTCGATCCGGTCTATCACCTGCATTTCAAATGCAACCGCAGGCGGATCGTGGATTACCCCAACCTCTGGGGCTATCTGCGCGAGCTTTACCAATGGCCCGGCGTGGCAGAGACGGTGAATTTCGAGCATATCGTGCGGCATTATCACTATAGCCACGACACGATTAACCCCAACCGGATCATCCCGATCAACCCACAGCCCGATTTTGACGCGCCCCACGGACGGGATCATCTGGTGGCAGGTTGACCGGACCAACAAGGCCAAAGGTGGCGCACCCTCAGTCCGGGGTGCGCCCATAATCCGCGTCGCTGACATGCTCAAGCCACTCGGCGACCGAACCGTCCAGGGCCTCTTGGATCGCCAGATGGCACATCATCCGGTCCGCGGTGGCGCCGTGCCAATGCTCTTCGCCGGGTGCAATCCACACCGTATCCCCGGCGCGGATCACCCTTGGCGCGGCGCCCCGCAGCCCGACAAGCCCGACCCCCGACAGCACATGCAATGTCTGACCCAGCGGGTGGGTATGCCAGGCGGTGCGCGCGCCCGGCTCGAACGTGACACGCAGGGCGCGCACCCTTGCGGGGGCCGGGGCCTCGATGATCGGGTCCTGCCAGACACGCCCGGTGAACCAGTCGGACGACGCAAGACGGCTGGGTTTGTCGCTGGTGAAAATCTCCATGATCGGCTCTCCTTGGTGGTGTCCTTGCATGGTAGCCTGATATCCGGTCACTGCAACGTCACCCTGCCTGCGCCCGGTCCAAGGCATGAGTGCGGGCAGCCGACCAATTTACGCGTCGAATCCCTTGACGCCCCGGCGCTTTGGGCCTAAAGACCCCAGACGGAATTCGGGGCGCTGCCGTTGGCGGTGCCCGTTTGTATTAAGAAGGGCCACGACGCGCCCTGGACCCAAGACGAGGATGAACCCATGTCGCGCCGCTGCGAACTGACCGGAAAAGGCCCGATGGTTGGCAATAACTCCAGCCACGCCAACAACAAAACACGTCGTCGGTATCTGCCGAACCTCAACGATGTAACGCTCCAGTCCGAAACCCTGAACCGTGGTATCAAGCTTCGGATCACGGCTGCGGCTCTGCGCAGTGTCGATCACCGGGGCGGGCTTGATGCCTTTCTTGCCAAGGCCAAGGACGACGAGCTGTCGACCTCTGCGCTGAAGGTCAAGAAAGAGATTGCCAAAGCCCAGGCCGCCGCTGCCTGAGCTGACGCGCTTTGACTGAAAGTCATGAAACAGCCCTGCCCATATGCGGCAGGGCTGTTTCCTTTTGTCGCTTGGCAACCCCCCTCGGCGCCCCCTATATCAGGGCGTGATGAAACCGCTTCGCCCCATATTGGCCCTTTGCCTTTGCACGCTAATGGCGCTGACCAGTCAGACCATGGCGGTGGCACGCGGCGCGCCTGCCCCGGCGGGCACGATGGTGCTTTGCACCGGCACCGGGCCGGTGACGGTTCTTGTGGATGCCGACGGCAAGCCGACCGGCGCGGTGCATATCTGCCCGGATTGCGCGCTTGGCCTGTTTCACGCCCTGCTGATCGGCCCGCATGACATGCCGCGCCTGGCAACCGCCACGGCGCTTGATCGCTTTGAAACCGCTTTGGAAATCGCAATCGCGGCACGCGCCGCCTTCATGGCCCGCGCGCCCCCTGCCCGCGTCTGATCGCACAAACTCACCCCTTTACTGTGACAGCCAAAAGGAGAGGCGCAATGTCCCTCAAATCCACCCTGTTCGCGGCGCTCGCCGTCACCACACTTGGCCTGCCGGTCTTTGCCCAGGACATCGACATCATGGACCCCTATGCCCGCAGCGCAGGCCCAATGGCCAAGACCGGCGCGGCCTTCATGCTGATCAACAACAATGGCGATGCCGATGATCGCCTGATCGACGTACGCTCGCCCATGGGCAAGCTGGTGCAGCTTCATACCCATATCCAGAACGCCGAGGGCGTGATGAAAATGACCCATGTCGAAGAAGGTTTTGTCGTCCCCGCGGGCGGCACGGCTGTCCTGCAACGCGGCGGTAACCACGTGATGTTCATGGGCCTCGATAAAGGCTTTGAGATGGGCGATACTGTGCCGCTGACGCTGGTCTTCGAGAAATCCGGCGAGATTGTCGTTGATGTCCCCGTCGACCCGACCCGCAAGCCCAGAGAGGGCCACGGCAAGATGCAGGGCTCCGGCAACTGATCCGGGCGACGCGGTGCGGGCCTAACCGCCAAGCACCGCGTCAACCCATTCCGGCACGATCACCGAGGCGCGCCCCAATCGCGTCTCGGCAAAATCGCGGGTGTTTTGCGATGCCTCAAGGTTGATCTCGATGGTATGCGCCCCCGCCCGCCCGGCATGCTGGGCAAAGGCCGCCGCCGGATAGACATTGCCCGAGGTGCCAATCGCGGCAAACACATCCGCCTCTTCCAGATGTTGCCAGATCGCCTCCATCGCATAGGGCATTTCGCCGAACCACACGATATCGGGCCGGGTGCTTGGCGCGGCGCACACCGGGCAGGCATCATGCGTCGCCATCACCATCGGCGCAGGCCAGCGCGCCCCGCACCCTGCACAAAGCGCGCCCGTCAAAGCGCCATGCATATGCAGAACCGCACGACTGCCTGCGGCCTCGTGAAGGGCATCGACATTCTGGGTCACAATGACCACCTCACCGCGATGCCGCTCTTGCAAGCGGCTTAACGCCAGATGCGCCGCATTGGGCGCAACCTCGGCCGCCTGCGCGCGGCGGGCGTTATAGAACCGGTGCACAAGGTCGGGATCGCGCGCAAACGCCTCTGGCGTCGCCACATCCTCAATCGCGTGCTGCGCCCAAAGCCCGCCTTCGTCGCGAAACGTCGAAATCCCGCTTTCCGCCGAAATACCTGCGCCTGTCAGAATGACGATCTTTTCCACGGCGTCCCTCCTGCCTGTCCTGCGCCTTGAAACCTGCCGGAAAGGGCCCGCGATGACCAGTGCAATCCGCTTTGTCTGGCGTTGCAAGTTCTGGCGCGCGCGGGCTTTGTGCGGCCACCAGGGCGCCCCCTTCGGGATTTCCGAAAGCCGCTTTCGGCCCATGGAAAAACCCGCCGGTCCGCGTGCCAAACTGCTTGCCCGGCGGCCGCTGGCTACGTCATGCATAGGGTAAGGAGACCTTGCCATGCCGATGACCTATCTGAAATCCGCCCCCGGACAGCCCCCCGAAACCGCCGCCGATGTGGCCGATACCGTGCAGGTGATGCTGGCGCGTTTGCGCAGCGGCGGCGCGCAGGTCGCGCTTGAATATGCCCGCAGCCTTGATGGCTGGCAGGGCGAAATCACCGTGACCCGCGATCAGATCACGGCGGCAAGCGCCCGCGTGCCCCAAGCCCTCAGGGACGACATTGATTGGGCGCATGACAATATCTCGCGTTTTGCCGAGGCACAGCGCGCCACCGCCCAGGACATGCAGATCGAATTGCGCCCCGGTCTGATCGCCGGTCAGCGCCAGATCCCGCTTGGCGCGGCGGGGTGTTACGTGCCCGGCGGACTTTATAGCCATATCGCCAGCGCCCTGATGAGCATCGCCACCGCGCGGGTCGCGGGTGTGGCCGATATCACCGCCTGCTCACCGCCCTGCGATGGCAAGGCCATTCCCGATGCGATGCTCTATGCGATGGATATCGCCGGGGCCACGCGCATTCTGACCATCGGCGGGGTGCAAGGCATCGCCGCCCTCGCCTTTGGCCTTTTCGGGGCACCGCCCGCCGATATTCTTGTCGGTCCCGGCAACGCCTATGTCGCCGAGGCCAAGCGCCAGCTGTTCGGCCCCATCGGCATCGACATGTTCGCAGGCCCTACCGATAGCCTGATCCTCGCCGATGTGACTGCCGCGCCCGAAACCGTCGCCGCCGATCTTGTGGGACAGGCCGAACATGGCGCCAATTCGCCGGTCTGGCTTGCCACCACCGATCGCGTGCTTGCAGATGCTGTGCTGGATCGTATTTCGGCGCTGATCGCCGCTCTGCCAGAGCCGAACAGAACCGCCGCCGCCACCGCCTGGGCCGATCTTGGCGAGGTCGTCCTTTGCGACACCCCCGAGGATATGGCCCGCTTCGCCGACACCCGCGCCCCCGAACACCTGCATGTGCAGGCGCGTGATCTTGACTGGTGGCGCATCCGGCTGCGCGCCTATGGCTCGCTGTTTCTGGGCGAGAAAACCACCGTTGCCTTTGGTGACAAGGCGGCCGGCCCCAACCACGTTCTGCCCACCTCGGGGGCGGCGCGCTATACTGGCGGGCTGTCGGTGCACAAGTTTCTCAAGACCGTCACCTGGCAAGAGGTCGATGATCGCGCCCTGCCCGATCTCGCCCGGGTCACCGCCAGCCTGAGCCGCGCCGAGCGGATGGAAGGGCACGCCCGCAGCGCCGATATCCGCCTTACCACCCCCACAATTGAGACAGCAACTGGCTAATGCCATGAAAACCGTGGGCATTCTTGGCGGCATGGGCCCCGAGGCAACGATCCTTTTGATGCAGAAACTGCTGGCCGCCGTGCCCGCGCGCGACGACGCCGATCACCTGCCGCTGATCGTGCATCAAAATCCACAGGTGCCAAGCCGGATCGCCGCGCTGATTGACGGCACCGGCACCGATCCCGGCCCGGTTCTGGCGCGGATGGCGCGCGATCTGCACGCCGCAGGGGCGCAGGCGCTTGCGATGCCTTGCAACACCGCGCATCACTATGCCCCCGCCGTGATCGCGGCGACGCCCCTGCCCTTCCTTGACATGCTGGACCTGACGGCGGCGGCGCTTGCCGCCAAGGGGGGCAAACGCATCGGCATGCTGGCCTCGCCCGCCACCCGGCTCGCGCGCGTTTTTGACGCGCCCTTTGCCGCCCATGGTCTGACGCCGGTCACCCTGCCCGACGACGGCGAGTTGCTCGCCATCATCCGCGCCGTCAAGGCGGGCGAAACGCCCATAGAGCTTGGTCCGCGTCTGCGAGACCAGGCGCAGATGCTGATCGCTGAGGGCGCCGATCACCTGCTGGTCGCCTGCACCGAGCTTTCGCTGATGACCGATGCCCTGCCCGCCAATCCGCCCTGGACCGACAGCCTTGATTGCCTCTGCGCAGCCATCGCGGAATTTGCCCAAAGCTAAGGCGCGAAAAAGCGGCACAATCGCCTCTCCTGCGTCCCTTCCCGGTTCTTCTTGGCAAAAATACTCAATACCACGGCCGCCTCCAACGACCCCACCCCGGGCATGATGCGACGAAGCGTGACACAAGGGCATCTTGCGGCATTGCAGCATGAGGCGTATGGCTGCGGGATGAGCACAGAACGCCGCCCCCGACTGACCCGTACCGACTGGCTTGTGGCCGGGTTCGCGGCGCTTTGCGATCAGGGGCCGGGCGCGCTTGGGGCCGAGCCGCTGGCGCGGCGGGTGGGGGCAACCAAGGGGTCGTTTTACTGGCATTTCACAGATGTGCCCGCCTATAATCTGGCCCTTTTGGAGCTATGGGAGAGTGCCGCGCAGCGGGCCCTTGCGACCTGCGCGCAAACCGATGCGACCGACGCGACCCGCCTGCGCGCCACCGCCCAGATGATTGCCGCGACATCCACCAGCGACACACCGGCCTTGCGCGCCGAGCCTGCGATCCGCGCATGGGCGCGCGACGATGCGAGCTGTGCCGGCGTGGTGACCCGGGTCGACGAGGCGCGGCTGCACCAACTGCGCGGCCTTCTGTCGGCCTGTGATATCGGCAACGGCGAAATGGCGCGCATTCTTTATGCCAGTGCCATCGGCATGGAAGAGTTGCACGACCGCGACGCGGCGCAGAATGCAGACGCGATCGGCTCGCTTGTCGATCTGGTTCTGGCACTCCGGTAACCCGCATGCGGCTTGCTCTTCTCCTCTCGGCTCTCACTTTGTTTGGCGCCTGCAAGGACGAAACCGTGACCGGCTACGGTGGCGATGACGCGACCTGGACCCTGCAAAGTCTCGACGGACGCCCCTTTGGCGCCCGTGCCACCCTGATCTTTCCCGAGGAGGGCCAGATCGCCGGACAGGCGCCCTGCAACAGCTATTCGGGCCAGCAAACCGCGCCTTACCCGTGGTTTGCAACCACGGGCATTGCGGCCACCAAACGCGCCTGTCCCGAGCTTGCCGACGAGACCCGCTATTTTGCCGCCCTGGCGGAGATGACCCTTGTCGAAGTGGTGGGCGATATCCTTATCCTGAGCAATGACACCGGGCGCGAGATGATCTTTTCCGCCGCCGAGTGATGCCAGCCCGCGCGAGGCGGCCTCGTCAGGGCCGATGAGCGCGTTGCGCAAACCGGTCAACGAATCTCTGGCGTGCATCCGGCAGCGGCTTGTTGCCAAGCTCGGGCGCCAGACTGTTGCGCAGGAAATGCCCGGTCAGCTCGAACCCCTGCAAAATCTCGGCGTCAGGCGCGGGCCCCTGCCGCAGCATGCAGGGCGGCAGCGGCAGCAACCGATCGGCCCAATCCCCCGCGCCTGCGCGCGACACCGCCCGCCCGCTGCGCGGCGAGACGAACGACAGGTCATTGGCCTGCGACCCCATCACCGCACAGGCGCGCAGATCAAGACCAAAGCCCATCTCTTCCAGCAAGGCCACTTCCCAATTGAGATAGGCCAGCGGCCAGATCTCGGGCTGATCCAGCAGGTCAAGCAATGTCTCGGTGCGCCGGTAAAGCGGCAGGCAGGCCTCACGCTCGGGCAGGCAAAACAGCAACAGCGCGGTGACGGCATTCAGCCCCGCCAGCGCCAGCCTGTCGCCTATCGCCGCGCCTGCGCGCGAGCGCAGCGGCTCGACCCGGAAGGTGCCGATGTGATCCTCAAGCCGCGCGCGCCATTCAAGATCAAGCTGGGCACCGGGTTGCAGGACCGGAGCGAGTTTGCGCGAGGCACCACCGCGCACCACGCCGGCATGACGCCCGCGCAGGGGCGTCAACACCTCGATGATCGCGGCGTTTTCGCCGTGCCTGCGGCTTGCCAGCAATATCCCCTGATCGCGCCAGTCCATCACCCGCTCCCTGCGCCTCGCTCCGCGCCATTGCACACCAGACGATGCGCCCTGCCAAGCCCCTTGGTATCTCAGTCCGAAAGGCCCGGTTCATCGAGCAGGTGGCGCCCTGCGCGATCTTCGACCTCAATCACCCAGACATCGGGGTCAAACCCGCGCTGGCGGGTGATGGCGGCGTCAACATCCCATTCGGCGCCCTCGGCCAGAACCACCCAGGCCCGCGCGCCGGACATCAGATCGAACGACCGCTGATAGGCGCGCGCCTGACCGTCGAGCGTGTTGAGTTTGACCAGCACCGCGCCGCCGGTATCATCACCATGCGCCACGACAAAAGCGGGAATATCGACAAGCCGAAGCCGCGCGAGATAGGCCTGCACCCAGAATGACGCGGTCAGGCGCGCCATCAGGCGGCGGTGCCTGTCGTGCGCGCGGACGCCTCCGGCGGGAGTATTTCTCCCAAGAAGAAGCCCCGGCGCATGGCCCTAGTTTCCGTCCTTGAAATTAAGGCCCATTTCCGAATAGCGCTCGGAGTCTTCAAGCCAGTTGGGACGCACCTTGACCTGAAGGAACAGGTGAATGCGCCGGTCGAGGAATTCTTCAAGCTCTTCGCGGGCAGCCTTGGAGACGGCTTTTATCGTCTCGCCGCGGTTGCCAAGGATGATCCCCTTGTGGCCGTCGCGCATCACATAGATGACCTGGTCGATCTTGGCCGAGCCATCCTTGCGCTCTTCCCAGTTCTCGGTCTCGACGGTGAGTTGATAGGGCAGTTCCTGATGCAGGCGCAGCGTCAGCTTTTCGCGGGTGATCTCGGAGGCGATCATCCGCATCGGCAGATCGGCGATCTGGTCTTCGGGGTAAAGCCAGGGGCCTTCGGGCATCTGCTCGGCCAG
This sequence comes from Roseovarius lutimaris, assembly GCF_900115165.1. Taxonomy (GTDB): domain Bacteria; phylum Pseudomonadota; class Alphaproteobacteria; order Rhodobacterales; family Rhodobacteraceae; genus Roseovarius; species Roseovarius lutimaris. The sequence goes on from NZ_FOVP01000009.1 coordinate 114,175, forward strand.
CCAGGCGCGCAAATGCTCGACACCGTGGCCTTTTTCGGCGGAAATCATGAAGGTTTCCACAAAGGGAAAGCGCGCGTTCATCTTTTGGGTCAGAGCCAGCAGAACCGGCGAATGCACCCGGTCGATCTTGTTGATGGCAAGCGCCACCTTGCGCCCCTTGGCGATATCGCCGAGGCCCTCAAGGATGCGCTCGACACCTTCGGTGACGCCGCGATGCGCCTCGATCAGAAGCACGACAACATCGGCATCAGCCGCCCCGCCCCAGGCCGCCGCCACCATCGCGCGATCCAACCGGCGGCGCGGCTTGAACAGACCCGGCGTGTCGACAAAGACCAGCTGGCTTTCGCCCTCCATCGCGACGCCGCGAATGCGCGCGCGGGTGGTTTGCACCTTATGTGTGACGATGCTGACCTTGGCCCCGACCATGCGGTTCAGAAGCGTTGATTTGCCTGCATTGGGTTCGCCGATCAAGGCGATGAAACCGGCGCGGGTCATGTCTGTGTTTCCAATCTATCCAAAAGGGCGCGGGCCGCCGTCTGTTCGGCGTGGCGTTTTGATCCGGCGGTTGCACGGGCGGTTTCGCCGCTTTTCAGCCTTGCCTCGATCGTGAATTGCGGGGCGTGATCGGGCCCCGAGCGATCCGCTTCAACATAATCGGGCGGCGGCAGGCCACGCGCCTGCGCCCATTCCTGAAGTGCCGTCTTGGCGTCGCGTGCATCATCCTTGACCGTGCCGACGCGCGCGCCCCAAAGCCGAAGCACCAGATCGCGCGCACCCTCGAACCCGCCGTCAAGGTAAACGGCGGCAATCACGGCCTCCATCGCGTCGCCCAGGAGCGCCTCTTTGCGCCGACCACCCGACATCATCTCGGAGCGGCCAAGCTTCAGGACCACCCCAAGATCGACCTCGCGGGCAACATCGGCGCAGGTTTCCTTGCGCACAAGCGCGTTGAAACGCGGTGCAAGCTGGCCCTCGGTGGCGCCCGGATCATGCGCCAGAAGTGCCTCGGCCATCACCAGGCCCAACACCCGGTCACCGAGAAATTCAAGCCGCTGATTATCATCGCGCGTCGGCGAGGACATCGAGGAATGTGTCAAGGCCCGCACCAGAAGCGCGGGCCTGGAAAACTGATAGCCCAACCGCGCCTCTAGCGCTTTCATGTCGCCGGAAAGCTTCAATCGAGCCTCTTGAAAAAGCGGTCGCTGCGCCAGGTCCAGAACGCCAGCATCGAGCGGCCCGCCGAGGAAAAGATCACCCGGTTGGCGCGACCGATTAGGTTCTCAAAGGGCACAAAGCCAACTCCGCCCACCGCCGCCGGAAAGCGCGAGTCGGTCGAATTGTCACGATTGTCGCCCATGAAAAAGTAATGCCCTTCGGGCACGCTGAAGACGCCGGTGTGATCGGCGCGCTGATCGCCGATATTGATGATGCTATGCGAGCGCCCGTTCGGCAATGTCTCGATCTGGCGCGACTTGATGCAAGTGCCGCCCTCCCCCACAACGCCGTTCTCACAGCGCGGGCGAATGCCCATCGGGCCCTGGCGGCTGAACTCTTCGACAAAATCGGGTGCAGGCTCAAGCTTGACGGCGACATCGTTGATATGAAGCACGCCATCCTTCATCTGAATGCGATCCCCGGGCAGGCCGATCACCCGCTTGATGAAATCGGTGCCATCGGTGGGTTGGCGGAACACGATGATATCGCCGCGCTCGGGCTCTGAGCCGAAAATGCGGGTGTTGTCACCATCCAGAAAACCGCAGATATCCTTTGCATCCACATCAAGCCCGGCAAAGCGGATCGACGGGCAGGACGCATAGGAATAGCCGTAGGCCATCTTGTTCACGAACAGGAAATCCCCGATCAAAAGCGTGTCTTTCATCGACCCGGACGGAATCCAGAACGGCTGAAAGAACAGGGTGCGGAACAGGCCCGCTATTACAAGCGCCCAGAATATCGTCTTGATCGTTTCGACGATGGAATTTCCTTTTTTGGCGTCAGGTGCCATCGGGTTTCTCCGAAATTAGCTGAATAAGCGGTCCCGCGCTACATGCGGTGCGCGCGGCGGGGTGTCAAGCCGGAGGGGCGGCAATCGGGTGGGCCTCGATCACCACAAAAGCCTGCGCCCAGGGGTGATCATCGGTCAGGGTCACATGGATGATCGCCGCGTGGCCGGGCGGTGTCATCTCGGCCAGACGCGCGGCGGCCCAGCCGGTGACCTGCATCACGGGCTGGCCGGTCTCAAGATTGCTGACGGCCATATCGCGCCAGGCGATGCCCATCCGCAGTCCGGTGCCAAGCGCCTTGGAACAGGCCTCTTTCGCGGCCCAGCGTTTGGCGTAGGTGCCCGCCACATCGGCGCGCCGTTCGGCCTTGGCCTGTTCGACAGGGGTAAAGACGCGATTGCGAAATCGGTCGCCAAAACGCTCAAGCGTGCGCGCGATCCGCTCGATATTGGCAAGATCGGTGCCGATGCCAAGGATCATTCGGCACCCACCGTTCGGATCAGCAGAAGATCATTGCCTGACATCACACACCCCTTTCACGCCGATCACGACATGGTCTTGCATCCAGCATAAAAATCAGGCCTCGCGCGCCTCGTCCATCAAGCGGCGCATCTCGCCGATGGCCGGGCCGAGGCCGCGAAAGATCGCTTCGCCGATCATGAAATGCCCGATATTGAGTTCGGCCACCTCGGGAAAACCCGCGACCGGCTTTACCGTGTCATAGGTAAGGCCGTGCCCGGCATGCACCTCAAGGCCAAGCGAATGGGCGTAGGCCGACATCTCGCGCAGCGCGGCAAGCTCGGCGTCGCGCGCATCAAACCGGCCCTCGGCATGGGCATCGCAATAGGCCCCGGTATGCAGCTCGATCACCTGCGCGCCGATCCGGTGCGCGGCCTCGATCTGGCGTTTGTCGGCGGCGATGAAAATCGACACCCGGCTTCCGGCCTCGCGCAGCGGCGCGATGAAATGCGCCAGCCGGTTTTCCTCGCGCGCGACCTCAAGCCCGCCCTCGGTGGTGCGTTCTTCGCGCTTTTCGGGCACGATGCAGACCGCGTGCGGTTTGTGACGCAGGGCAATCGTCTGCATCTCGGGGGTCGCGGCCATCTCAAAGTTGAGCGGCACGCTCAGTCCCGCCATCAACCCGTCGATATCGGCGTCGGAAATATGGCGACGATCCTCGCGCAGATGCGCGGTTATGCCATCGGCGCCCGCCTCCTGGGCCAGCTTCGCGGCGCGCAGCGGGTCAGGATAGGCGCCGCCACGGGCATTGCGCACCGTCGCCACATGATCAATATTCACGCCAAGGCGCAGTTTCCCATCACACGGCATCGACTTTTCCTTTGTTGCAAACCGACTCGGGGTTGAACCTAGTCCTGTTTTGGCTTGGCGTCAGCCTTGAGCGCCTTTTTTTCCTTCAGCGCCTCCCATTTCGCCTTGAGCGCCCCCTTGCGGCGGTTCTGATAGGCCTGAATCACCGGCAGGCAGAGGTAATAACAGACCAGCGCGGTGATGATGCCGGGAACGATCCCGCCGATCATGTAGGGAAAAAAGACCTCGTCATAAAACACATGCAGGCTGTGCCAATCGGCCGCGCGGTCGGAAAACATCGCGACGAAATTGTTGCGCAGGTCATCGCCGGCATCCAGAAACTTGCCGCCCAGAGAGCGGCGCACTTCGTCCTCGCCGGGGCCGGTGCGCCCGAGAATGAAATGCCCGGTCTGCAAGGAGGCCACGCCAATCGGCACATAGGTCAACGGATTGCCAAAGAATGTCCCCAGAAGGGCCGCCGGGATACTGCCGCGCAGCACCCAGGCCAGAACCGCAGCGACCAGGAAATGCAGGCCATAAAACGGGGTGAACGTCGTGAAAACGCCGGCAAAAATCCCCCGCGCGATCCGGTGCGGCGGATCCGGAAGACGGTGCAGGCGGTGCTTGACATAGGTAAATGCCCGCGCCCAGCCCCCACGGGGCCACAGGAAGTCGGAAATGACCTTCCAGAATGGGCGTTTGTCACGGCGTTTGAAAACCAACAGTCGGGCTCCTAGGGTTCATGGCTTTGCATAGCCCCGGACCGGGACGGATCACGATAGCGTTCAACAGCGGCAACGTCGGTTTCAGCATCGAGCGCGGACAGCACACCATGCAGATGTTCAGCGTCGCGCAATTCCACATCTATAAGCAATCGGTAAAAATCTGGTTTCCGGTCAACAAAGATCAAGTCCGAGATATTGGCCTTCTGCTCTCCGATCAAGGTGCAAATCCGCCCCATCACGCCCGCATCGTTGCCAATCGTGACATCAAGCGTCACCGCATAAACCGCAGGGTGAGTTCCGTTGTGCCAATGCAAGTCTAACCAGCGCTGCGGTTGATCGTCATAGGCGGTCAGGGTTTCGCAATCGATCGCGTGAATGACCACGCCGCGCCCGCGATAGGTGATACCGACGATGCGCTCGCCCGGCAGCGGCTGGCAACAGCGCGCACGCTCAAAACTCTGATCCGCCTCAAGGCCGATCACCGCAAGATCGCGCGTCACCTCGTTGCCCGCATCGGGCACCAGATCGGGGTAGACCGCGTTCAGCACCTGATGCGCGGTCAACTCGGCACTGCCAAGGCGGGCGCGCACCTCTTCGGCGTCTCGCAGGCGCAGCGTGCGCGCCGCCGCCTCAAGCGCCTTGTCGGTGGCCTTTTTGCCGACATGCTCGAAGGCCGAGCGCGCCAGTTCGCGGCCCAGCTTGATATAGCGGTCACGATCCAGCTCGCGCAGGGCGCGGCGAATGGCGGCGCGGGCCTTGCCGGTGGTGGCGATATCAAGCCATGTCGCCTGCGGTGTCTGGCCCTCGGCGGTGATCACCTCGACCGATTGGCCGTTCTTGATCCGGGTCCAGAGCGGCACCCGCATGCCGTCGATCTTGGCGCCAACGCAAACATGCCCGATCCGGGTGTGAATGGCATAGGCGAAATCAATCGGCGTCGCGCCGCGCGGCAGCTTGATCACATCGCCCTTGGGCGTGAAACAGAACACCTGATCGGCGTACATCTCAAGCTTGACCGCCTCCATGAATTCGGTGTGGTCTTCTTCGGCGTCAAACTGTTCGGTGACGGATGAAATCCAGCGCGCGGGATCGACCGCAAAGGGGTTTTCGCTGCGCACCCCGTCGCGATAGGACCAATGCGCCGCGACCCCGGTTTCGGCCACGTCATGCATCTGGCGGGTTCTGATCTGAACCTCGACGCGCTTGCCATCGCGGCCCGAAACGGTGGTATGGATCGAACGATAGCCGTTCGATTTCGGCTGGCTGATGTAATCCTTGAAGCGCCCCGGCACCGCGCGCCAGCGTTGGTGGATCGCCCCCAGAACCGCGTAACAGTCGTTTTCGCTCTGGGTCACGACGCGAAACCCGTAAATGTCAGAGAGCCGCGAAAAGCCCATTTCCTTTTCCTGCATCTTGCGCCAGATCGAATGGGGTTTCTTCGCGCGGCCAAACACATCGGCGGTGATCCCGGCCTTGTCCAGCTCGTGACACATGTCGTTGGTGATCCGCTCGATCACATCGCCGGATTCCTTTTGCAGGGTGATAAAGCGGCGGATGATGCTTGCGCGGGCCTCCGGGTTGAGAACGCGAAACGCCAGATCCTCAAGTTCTTCGCGCATCCACTGCATGCCCATGCGACCGGCCAGCGGCGCAAAGATATCCATGGTTTCGCGGGCCTTCTGGGCCTGCTTGTCAGGGCGCATCGCCTTGATCGTGCGCATGTTGTGAAGCCGGTCCGCCAGCTTGACCAGAATGACCCGCAGGTCCTTGGACATCGCCATAAACAGCTTGCGAAAATTTTCGGCCTGTTTGGTCTCGGAGCTGCTGAGTTGCAGATTGGTCAGCTTGGTGACCCCATCGACAAGATCGGCCACCTCGCGCCCGAACTTTTGCTCGACGGTCTGATAGGAGGCCTTGGTATCCTCGATCGTGTCATGCAACAGCGCGGTGATGATGGTGGCATCATCCAGCCGTTGTTCGGTCAGGATGGCGGCGACGGCAACGGGATGGGTGAAATACGGCTCACCCGAGTGGCGAAACTGCCCCTCATGCATCGCGCGGCCATAATCATAGGCCGCGCGAATCAGCGCCTCGTTGGTCTTTGGGTTATAATGCCGAACAAGCGTGATCAGGTCGTCAACGGCGATCATCTGATCTGCGCCTCTGGGTGGGGGTAAGGCTTAGCCTTGACCCTGTGCTTCCATCAGTGCCCGCAGAAGTTTTTCTTCGGACATGTCATCGGTCTCGGGCTTGTCGGCCTCGCCCCCCATCAACAGAGCCATCGAATCATCTTCGGGCTCGTCAACTTCGATCTGGCTCTGGTTCGATTCGATGAGACGCTCGCGCAGATCATCCGCAGACTGGGTTTCTTCGGCGATCTCGCGCAGGGCCACAACCGGGTTCTTGTCGTTGTCACGATCCACGGTCAGCGACGCGCCGGATGCAATTTCACGCGCGCGGTGTGCGGCAAGCATCACCAGATCAAACCGGTTTGGAACCTTATCAACGCAATCTTCTGTGGTAACGCGGGCCATTTGACCTCCGAGAAATAGGGGCAGGTTTGCAAGAAGCCCTGTATTTAGGCTGTCAATACAGGATTTACAAGCAGAGAATCAGAGCAATACAACCGCATCTTTCTCTGCTTGCGGCAGCGCATCCACCATCTCCTGCACCGATTTGCCCAGGACCGGATGCACCCAGCCCGGCGCCACCTCTGCCAGGGGCACCAGCACAAAGGCGCGGTCCTGCACCCTGGGATGGGGCAGGAGAAGCTGATCGGGCGCGCGGCTGGTCTGCACATCCGGGGCCAGATTGCGCCAGGCGTTGAAGGTCGCGGCATCCGGCACCACCGTGTTACCGACCGCGATCAGGTCAAGATCAAGCGTGCGCTGCCCCCAGCGCCGCAGCCTCTCTCGCCCGAAGGCCGCCTCGACACGGTGCAAAAGTGCCAGAAGTTCCTGCGCAGTTCCGCCGAACCCAAGCACAGCCGCGCCATTCACATAGTCCGGCCCTGCCCCGGCGGGAAAACACGGCGTGCGGTAGAACCCGCTTGACGCCACGACATCTGCGCCCTCATGTCGCAGCATCTCAAGGGCCGCAGAGAGCGTTTTTGCAGGCCCACCCAAGGCAGATGGCATATTTCCACCTATTGCAATCAAGCATTGTTGATTGAATGTCATCGACATCCTATCCTTTCGATATGGTTCACGCTCTTGCGTGTCGTGTTTATGATCCCTAATTGATTTCTCTGCGTCTGTCTTGCCTCACCACTCACACACCATATCCCAGGCGGGACAGTTTACTTCGGAAGGACATTTGAAATGTTTTATAAGGATGAACGACTGGCTTTGTTCATCGATGGCTCGAACCTTTATGCTGCCGGCAAGGCGCTTGGGTTTGATATCGACTACAAGCTGTTGCGTACCGAGTTCATGCGTCGCGGTAAATTGCTGCGCGCATTTTATTATACCGCTTTGCTCGAGAACGACGAGTATTCGCCGATCCGCCCTCTGGTGGACTGGCTGCATTACAACGGGTTTTCCATGGTCACCAAACCGGCCAAGGAATACACCGACAGCCAGGGCCGCCGTAAGGTCAAGGGCAACATGGATATCGAGCTGACGGTGGATGCAATGGAACTTGCACCCTATGTCGATCATATCGTGCTGTTCTCGGGCGACGGCGATTTCCGGCCTCTGGTGGAAAGCCTGCAACGGCGGGGCGTGCGTGTTTCGGTGGTGTCGACCATCCGAAGCCAGCCGCCGATGATCTCTGATGAATTGCGCCGTCAGGCCGACAATTTCATCGAGTTGCAGGATCTCAAGGATGTCATCGGTCGCCCGCCGCGGGATGTCAGCCACGAACGCGAGCCGGTCTACGAAAATCAAGATTGAACCAATCCTGAGCCGCACCAAAGATGACGCCGAGGGCCGCCGCCGATGATGGGGGCGGACTTGGGCGTTTTCGCGCAACTGGGCGGGTTGTTTCTGGCGGCCTTAGGGGCCGCCACAGTTTTTCCGTTTCAATCCGAATTCGTCTTTGTCGGCCTGCAACTCGGCGGCACGGCGCCGCTTATGTGGCTGATCATCGTGGCCAGCATTGGCAACACGCTTGGGGCGGTGGTCAATTACGTGCTCGGGATCTGGATCGAGACGTTTCGCAACCGACGCTGGTTCCCGGTAAGCACCGGCCAAATGGCCCGCGCCGAGGGTTGGTATGCCCGGTGGGGCGTCTGGACGCTGTTGCTGAGCTGGGCCCCGTTTGGCGATGCCTTCACGGTGATCGCGGGGGTGATGCGCGCACCGCCCTGGCTTTTCCTGGTTCTGGTCACCGTCGCCAAGACCGGGCGCTATATCGTGCTGGCGTGGCTGACGGCCCAAGCGGCGGCCTGATTGCGCCCATCACCACTGGACGTCGCGCACCACAAGCCTTACCTCTGGCCGCGACAGGAGGTGTGCATGACAAAACCAGCCCTTACCCTTTATCTCGCCGCCCCGCGCGGATTTTGCGCCGGTGTGGATCGCGCCATCAAGATCGTCGAAATGGCGCTTGGGAAATGGGGCGCGCCGGTCTATGTGCGCCATGAGATCGTGCACAACAAATACGTGGTCGACGATCTGCGCGCCAAGGGCGCGGTGTTTGTCGAAGAACTTGACGATTGCCCCGATGACCGCCCGGTGATCTTTTCCGCCCATGGCGTGCCAAAATCCGTGCCTGCCGAAGCCGGCGCACGCCAGATGCTTTTCGTCGATGCCACCTGTCCGCTGGTCAGCAAGGTCCATGTCGAGGCCGAACGCCACGCCGAGGCCGGGTTGCAGATCATCATGATCGGCCACGCGGGCCACCCCGAAACCGTCGGCACCATGGGCCAGTTGCCCGATGGTGAGGTCCTGCTTGTCGAAACCCCCGCCGATGTGCCCGGCCTTGCGGTGCGCGATCCACAAAAGCTTGCCTTTGTGACCCAGACCACCCTGTCGGTGGATGACACCGCCGATATCGTCGCCGCCCTTCAGGCGCAGTTCCCCGCCATCAGGGGACCGCACAAGGAAGACATCTGTTACGCCACCACCAACCGCCAGGAGGCGGTCAAGGCGATGGCGAAACAGGCCGAGGCGATGCTTGTCGTCGGCGCGCCGAACTCGTCGAACTCGCGCCGTCTTGTCGAGGTCGGGGCGCGGGCGGGCTGTGGCTATGCCCAGCTCGTGCAGCGCGCAACCGATATCGACTGGCGCGCGATTGAGGGCATCAAGAGCATCGGCATCACCGCCGGGGCCTCGGCCCCCGAGGTGCTCGTGAACGAGGTGATCGCGGCGCTTCAGGACCGCTATGACGTGACCATCAAAGAGGTTGAAACCGCCACCGAAAACGTCGAATTCAAGGTCCCCCGCGTGCTGCGCACCCCGGCCTGAGGCGGCGCAACAGCCCCTGCGCCAAGGTTGCCTACCCCAGACGTTGCGGACACGTGCGAAGCCGCGCGGGGGTGTCGAATGCGTTTCAAACCAGACCTGCTCTGCGGCATGCCCAAAGGTCGGTGGCGCGGGACTTTCCGGCCTTTTGCTTGAGCAGCTCTTGCTGACGCAGCATCCCTTCGCGGGCGCAGCACGCTCTCCGCCGCCTAGCAGCCAAGATTGTTAGAGCGGCCATTCAACGCGGCTTGATGACATCAAATCCAAACATCATTTTCGCTGCACAGTGTAAGAACTATCGAGACACGGACAGCGCGCCATTTCGCTGCGACGGCGCCAATTGCTGCTTGGGGTCAACGATTAGAACATCCCGTTATCGTTCGCGCTTTGATCCGGTAGGACTTGCAGCACATCCCAGTGTTCAACGACTTTACCTGCGTCATCCAGGCGGAAAATATCAATCCCGGCGTATTCAAGACCGTCAGGCCATATCTGATGGCAATGCAGGACAACGAACTTTCCTTCCGCGATTGCGCGCTTAACTTCAACGCGTTTGCCGGGATACTCTTCGGCCATCTTCTCAAAGTACGCGACGAACGCCGCCTTACCGTCACCCACATGCGGGTTGTGCTGGATGTATACCTGAGACGGACTTCAGGCGGTGCGTTCGAAATGCGGGCGGCCAAGTCCGGTCATCCGGTTCAGAACTCGGACGCCAATCTTGGCTTCTGTTTTCTGATTTTCGATGGTGTACGCCTTTAGCTTGGGTCCAATGACGGCTTTCCAGCGGCCCATGAGGGTTTCGCCCCGGCTGCGTTGGTTGTAACCAGTGGCTTTCGATCTCGGCGATATGGCAGTCTCGTGAGGTCGGATTCTGGGTCGCATTCACGCCGCATGACTTGTTAGAAAGCACCTGCTTGATGAACTCCCACTCCAAATCGCGCAGATCCGACCGCGCCATGTTTCTGCTCCCCCATGTTGTTTTGGAAGAAATGAATCGCAAACCTATGCGAAAGAACAGAAATTAATGGGTGTGCTGCCTAGTCATGGCGGTCATTCCAGCCCTCTTCGCGTAACGATTACCACGCGAGAGGCCCCTAGAGTGCGGAAGTCCCGTGCCAGATTTACCAAAGTGATCGCGGATAGCGCCTCATCCGGTACGATCCGAACCACTTCGCGTTCATCTTCCGGGCGCGCGGCATAGAACGCCTGCGGAGAGGCGATGGCCTTGCCCCGGTATGTCAGCCTTCCGTCTGGATGCACGACAATGGTATCGGGCGGCGCGCGGCCTTCAAGATCAGAGGTGCGAACAAGTCTGAGATCCTTATCCAGCGGTTGTGAAAGGGTGCCCGCGACCATGAAGAAGACAAGCATCAGAAAAACAACATTGATCAATGCAATTGTGGGCTCGATCCGCGACCTATGTATTCGTGTCCGCATTACGACCCCAACACGCTTATGCTGAGCCGGTCAATTCCGCGAAGAATGACAAGAACGTCGGTCAATCTTTGCGCCGTCACATCGTCCCGCAGGCTGACGATCACTTGCAGGGTCTCGGCCTCAGAGGACATGTCGGCAAATCTGTCCGGTAGCGCCCCCAGCACAACATCCTGACCGTTCACGCGCAAAGAGGTTTCGCCCAGTTGAAGAAAGCTCTTCTTGACGTCGCTGCTGCCAGTCGCGCCCGCACTGGCGGTGGACAGGTCAACCTCGGCAAATCGCGAGAAGGTTGAAGAGAGCATGAAAAACAACAGCAAAAGGAAGATGACGTCAATCAGCGACGTCATCGACAAGCGCCGACGCCGGGTTTGCTTACGCATGGGTTGGCTCTGCGAAGGCGTGTGCGACGGGGTCGCGACGACCCTGAGGATGCAGGACAGAGGCGATCGCCCGCTCGGCGGTCACGCGCTCCGCGTCCATCCGCCCCTCAAACCAACTAAGCACCATGGCTGTGGGCATCGCCACCGCAAGACCCACGGCGGTAGTCAATAGCGCCACCCAGATGCCCCCCGCCAGAAGCGATGGATCGACCTGTGACCCTGCATCTTGCAATGATTGGAACGCCTCAATCATACCCAGAACCGTGCCAAAAAGACCCAGAAGCGGGGCAAGCTGTGCGACGCTGTCCAGCAGACGAAACCCGCCTTCCAGCCGGGCAAACCTCACCTCGGCTTCTGCCTCCAGTCGTTTGGCGTCCTCCGGTCCTGCGCCAAAGGCCATTTCAACCACAGGCGCGAGGTAGCTTTTGGATTTCTTCAACGCGCTCACAGCGGCGCTGCGGTCGCCTTGATCCCAGGCGGCAACCGAGTCTTTCAACGCGCGATGCCGCCCCACTCCGGCCGCAGAAAACTGCCATAGTTTGTAGAGGATGGTTGCCAAGGTAACGACCGAGACAACCAGCAATATCATCACCACCGGCCCCCCAAGATCAGCCGTCTGGCGCAGGCTTTCCAAAATCCGGGTCATCCCGTCACCTCAATCTTGGTGCGTGTTTTCAGGATCAAACCGGTCTCGCAGGCACCATCGGTCAAATCTGGCGCCTCGCAGGTATGGGCGCCGTTTATCAGGACCTGACTCAAGGCGTCGCAAGCGATCCCCGGAACGGAAAACTGACGCACGCGCGGGCGACCCGGGGGTAAGGTGCCGAAATCAAACAGGGTCAGCCGGTCCACCTGGCCCGCGCTGTCAAACAGGACGGTTTCATAGACCACCTTTTCAATCTGGCTGGCGTGCCCGTTCGCCACCAGAAAGGTCAGCGTACAGCCCCCCTCATTGGATTTCACAGCATTCAATTCAATCGTGACAGCCTCGCCCAGCTCTTTATCCTGTGCCAGGGTTCCGGTGGCAAAGGCGAGGTTGGCAATGATCGCCACAGCCGCCAATCGGGTCGTCTTCATCTGCATATTCCTTATCTGCTGGCACCGCGCCTGTTTATGTCAGAAGCGCTGCGTTTTACATTTCAAATTTGGGCCCGTGACCCAACGAGCCGCCCGACAAAAATCGCCCTTAACGGTCAGAGGCGGTTGGCGACGGCGCTACATCAGGCACCCCGGAGGTGTGTGGATCAGTTCATGCGCTCACCTGTTCCGGTACAGAAAGGCCAGCCTTTGGCTGGTGCCGTCTGGAGGACGCGGGAAGGGCGCCGCGCTTCTGACCTGAGCGCTGGCGGCGCGTCCGATATCCCCCGACCCTGTGCTGTTAAGTATATTGACCCAGGCCACCGTGCCGTCGGGGTTGATCTCAAAGGACACCTGAGCCGTTCCATGCGCCGAAGGATAGACGACCGGGGCACGATTAAGCTGAACCAGGACCCGACCAACGTAATTGGTCGTGCTCGAATTGCCAGGATTGCGGGCCCCGCTAAATCCAGTCGTTCCAGATCGGGAACCGCCGCTGCGAGAGGCAAACGGATCAACGCCGGTGCGTTTATAGGCGGTCAGAGGCGACTCGATAGCGCCGTTGGACCGCCGTGTTCGCGTGCTTCGCGGCTGCGTGCCATTGGGTTGGCCTGCTGCCACGGATGGCCGTTCTTTCGGAGGGCGCAGCGACGTTGTGACAGCGGAGCGTGTTAGATCTGTCTCTTCCTCGGCGCTCAGAATCTCGGGGTCGTCAGGCGCGGAGGTAACCGTTATCTCCGGCTGCACTGGCTCCTGCACTTGGGGTTCAGGAAGGATGGCGGGGCTTGGTGACGGGGCGGGTGCGGGAACAACAGGCGAAACAGTCTCGGTGACTGACACGGGCGCCACCTCGCTGGCCTGAGCATCAGTTGCATCCGGTGCCCCCTCCGCTGCGTCGGGTTCGGTCTCGGGTTCAACCGGTTGCGATATCGCCAGATCGGCCAGATCATCATCTTCACCACCCGAGCGCTCTGCCGTTTCGGGCGCGGGGACATCGCTTTCGGACGGCTCAGCGGTGTCTGGTTCAAGTACCTCGACCTCCCCGGTGTCAGGTGAGATGACGTTCTGGGGATTGTCAGACGCCACCAGCGCCTGGGAGGTTGATGTTTCTTCGATCACCTGTTCAGGCGATGTCACGCTCGGGGGATCAGGAGCCGAGGCTTCTTCTGGCGCCGCAGGTTCTGCCGGGGTGCCGGCGAAATCCTCGAATGTGCCGCCTGCATCAGCAAGATCAGATGCAGTGTCTTCGTTCGATGATGGCCGATTTTCGCTTGAGGTGAAACTCAACCCCAGAGCATGCAGGAGCAAGGACAATAAAATGGCCGCCACCGCCGCAAAAACAGACCCCCTGGTCATTCAGGAACTCGTGCAGTCAACAGAACACGGCAGACAGGCACACGCGGCACCAAAGGGTGCCGGCGAGCTTTGGTAAGGAGAAGACGGTGAAACGACATGGTCGTATTTCTTATCTGTCCAGCGCCGGGCGCTGAGGATACTTTTTTTGGTTAGGCACCACCGGCCAATGCCTCTGTTCCTATCGCAAAGCATGATTTCACGGTAGGCATTTCCACGTCATTGTGATCAGAGGGGATTTGCCAGGTAGTTATGTAGCGACGTGACCAAGATCCTCGCGCCGTTCAGGCAGCCATTTCGGCCGGGGAGTGGGCAAAACCTGGGGGTTACCGGTGATGCTATGATGGTTTCTTTGCAAGGAGAGCTGCAGTTCTCGACGGTCGATTGGCTCTCTCATATCAAACACTTGCCGCCTGACCCCCAGCTTTTGCCCACTCCCTTTGTCGTTTGGCCATCTCTCCTTGAATCCCCAAAAAGCCAAGCATCACTTCGCATTGTTACCCTATCCTCATGATCGCAGTCACTCACACATGCGGTTGCCTACCGCGTCCTACAGTTCGCTGGTCAGCAATTTGATCTGGTCAATCAGTGGATCAATCAGGTTACGGTCTCGACCTTCATGACATACCAACCATACGGGCAAGGAGAACTCGGGCATATATTCCACCAGGGCGATTCTGCCCTGGGTGATCAAGCCGGCAACCAACCGGTAGGGAAAGTATCCGGAGCCGCCATTGGCCAGCAGGTAGTTCAGCCCCAACCAACCGATGTTGACAGAAATCGGCGGTCCCGGCAGATCCGGAAAACTGGCGCTGTGCTGGGCGTAAAACTCCGGCCCCCAGTCGACATAGATGTATGGCGGATCGGAATCGTCATTCCTGCACGAAACCAGGACAAGTCGTTCGCGCAGTAGTTCAAAAGTTTCAAGCTGGGGACGATGTTGAGGTGTATACATGACCGCCATATCCATTCGCCCGTCAATGAGACCCTGCATCAGGTCCGGTTCAAAGCCGATTTCGGCTCGGAATGAAATCTCCGGTGACGAGTAACGCGCCCTAGCGAGCCAGGGGAGCATCAAGCCATCCCAAAGCCCGATGCGTGCGCCAACAACAACGCTGTCGCGGAATCCCTGGGGCAACCCAACATCATGGCGGGCCTGCTCCACGGTCCGGACAATCAGTGCGGCATGTTTCTGAAAACGGCGTCCGTTGTCCGTCAACGTTGCGCCGGCGCGATTGCGCGTAAACAACCGGCATCCAAGTTGGTCCTCAAGCGTCTGAATACGCCCGCTTACGGTGGATTGCGTGACATGCAGTCTCTCAGCAGCAGCGACGAAACTGCCAGCTGACGCAACCGCTAAAAATGTACGTGCGAACTCGCTATCCATAGCGGCATCATCGGATATTCCGATATTAAACACAATTAAAAACCATTTTTCAACTTGCAAACAGATTGCTATTCTGTGGTTATACATTGATCTCGAGGTGTAAAATGCATACTCAACTTTCCCCGTTTGACGTACTGAGCCATACGTTCTGGGCCGGGTCAAAACCACTTGAGTCTGACATTCGCCTGCAGCCCATTGCCGATTGTGTCGGCGATACACTGCCGACCATCGCACGCCTCAGCGAGGTCCATACCAGCCGCCAGATCATGTGGGCGCTGATTGCGATCATCGTCGATATGTCGCTTGAGGAGGGCGATGGAGAGTTGACCGCTGCAATGCTGCACTCGAATGCACGCTTGCTGGAGGTGCAGGCGGAAGTGGATCTGTATGGGACAGCCCGGAGGTTATCATGAGCAAGACCCTCGCAGATCGCCGCCACGCGTTGGCTCCCGAAACCGAAGACGCTTTCCGCTCCTTTTCCAAGGCGGTTTTTGCCGAAGGCACACTAGATGCCCGCACCAAGCAGCTTATCGCGGTGGCGGTCGCCCACGTCACGCAGTGCCCTTGGTGTATCGAAGGCCATGTGAAGGCGGCGCAGCGCGCGGGCGCGTCGGGAGAGCAGATCATGGAAGCCGTGTGGGTTGCGACCGAGATGCGGGCCGGAGCAGCGTGGGCGCATGCCTTAAAGTCCGTGGAACTTCTGGATAAGCCCGGTGCTGACGGAAATACTTAATGCCACCGCGTCCGCCCGTCCCTGACGACTTGAGCGAACGGATCCGCATCAAGCGGATTTATCGTGCTGTGCGTGTCTCTGACGGCAAGCGGATCCTTGTCGACCGTCTCTGGCCGCGCGGGGTATCAAAGGACAGGGCGCGCCTGCACGCCTGGGAGAAGGACATCGCGCCAAGTGACGACCTGCGCCACTGGTTTCATGCAAGCCCCAATCGTTGGGACACGTTCAGGACACGCTATTTGCGGGAACTGGAAGCGAAGGGCGATCTGATAGGCAAAATTGCGGAATGCGCCAGGGACGGCGTTGTCACGTTGCTGTTTGCCGCCAAGGATGAGGACCACAACAATGCCGTCGTATTGCAGGAGTATTTGCAAAAACGGCTGAGACAAGGAACAGGATCATGACCGGCTATTCCAACGATCCGATCCGCACGCCCCTCTGCGATCTGCTCGGTTGCGATGTACCGATCCTGCTTGCCGGCATGGGTGGCGTCTCCCGCTGGGAGCTGGCGGCCGCTGTCGCGAATGCCGGTGGCTACGGAATGCTGGGGATGGTGCGCGAGGATCCGTCGCTGATTAAGCAGGAGGTAACAGCACTCCGCGCCGCGACCGACCGGCCCTTTGCCGTCAATCTAATTCCGGCGGCGACGAAGCCGGAATTGCTTGATGCGCAGCTCTTGTGTTGCCTCGCTCTCGGCGTCCCTGCATTTACTTTCTTTTGGGACGTGGTGCCGGCGGCCATCGAGCGGGTCAAGCAGGCCGGATGTCTTGTCTTGCATCAGGTTGGCACCCTCCAGGCCGCCAGAAACGCTGAAGATGCGGGAGCTGATTTGATCATCGCCCAGGGGATCGAGGCGGGCGGTCATGTGCATGGGCGCCAGTCCGTATGGGATCTAACGGCCGCGATATTGGCACAGACCAGCCTCCCGGTGGTCGCATCTGGCGGCCTAGCGACTGGCGCAGACCTTGCTGCCGCTCTAAGGATGGGGGCGGTGGGTATTCAGTGCGGTACAGCTTTTCTGGCGACCGAAGAGTCCTTTGCCCATGCCTATCACAAGAGGTGTGTTGTCGATGCTGGCGGAGCGGACACGGTGCTCACCGATATCTTCGTATTGAACTGGCCCAAGGCAGCCGCAGTGCGGGTGATTTCCAACAGTGTGACCGCCGGGCTGAAAGGATCTAACCTGGGTCATGATCCCGCCGACCTGCCCCGCGAAACCATCGCCTGGGACGGGAAGACGCCGCGCTTGCGCTACAGCACGGATTCACCTCTCAGGACCACGACCGGAAACCTTGAAGCCATGCCAGCATTTGCCGGGAAGGGTCTGGATGCCATCACCGACATCGTTCCTGCTGCCAGCCGCCTGAACAAACTGGCCGCTGACGCGAGATACAGCATCGCACATTCCTCGGAGGCGACCTCATGAGCGACAAGTTCGACAGCTTTCGCTGCAAGACGGGCTTTTCCTCGCCACCCTGCTATGCCGCCGAAGTCGCGCCAGAGTATTTTGACCCGCTTGCCGTCGACCCCGCTCAGACCCGCGACGTTGCACGCTGGCGCAAGGCCGAGCGCAAACGGCTTCGCGGTGAACGCGACAGAATGCCGGTTGCCGACCGGCAATCGGCTGGAGCCGCGCTGATAGATCACTTACGGCAGGTGCTGCGGCACCGTTTTGGCGGTATGCAGGGCATGGTTTTTTCTGCCTATTGGCCAATCAAGGGCGAACCCGATCTGCGTCCTCTGATGTCGGAATTGCATAAGGCAGGCGTGACGATCGCGCTACCCCTGGTCGAAACAAGGGCGGCACCGCTGACATTCCGCCGATGGACGCCCGATATGACGATGGTCCGCGGCGATTGGAGCATTCCCGTGCCGCCGCCCGACGCGCCAGAACTCACCCCCGATATCGTGCTGGCGCCGCTTGTCGGCTGGAGCGCCGATGCTTATCGGCTTGGCTATGGCGGTGGCTATTTCGACCGAACATTGGCGGCTCTGAAGCCACGGCCTTTCGTCATCGGCGTTGGTTTCGACGCCGCGCGTCTGCGGACGATCTATCCGCAACCCCACGATATGCCGCTCGACCTCATCCTTACAGAGGCCGGGAACAAAACTGAGTAAGCACCTCGGTGGAACAGAGGCGGGCATGGCGTGGCTCTGCAATCCTGAACCAGGCTTCCGGCCCATATTCCTCGGCGCTTGCCATGGCGCTCCGGATTCTGATGATGTCGGGGGCGGTGGACATGCCGAAGTATTCGCCCTGTTTAATTCGCAGCAAGCCCAATGATAAAGAACACAAGCGCTACGGTCGAAGAGACTGTCCGAACGTGGTTTCAAAATGCCCAGCTTAACAATCTACGATTTTTCAACATTGTCCAACGGCAGCAATGTCCCGCGACCTGTGAATTCGGCGTTTGAGCCTTGCTGCGGTCTGCGTGAATGACTGTTACTTCCGCTGCGCAGCGGCACCATAATTTTCGCTCACGCGGCATTTCTGACGCTGTGCGCGCACGCAGCGAGAACGTCGAATTTACAGGATGGGCTCTTCTTCCTCTTTCGCTGTAGTCTGCGCTAAGGTCCGGTTTCGCCATTTGCGTCAGTTTATGACGTGAATGACAAAACCAGCCTCTGCGCGCAACGCCCCTTGCCAAGCGAGGATCACAAAGCCATGTTGCCGCCCATGCAAACGATCCCCCGCGCCCCGCTTCTTCTTGGCCTTGCCGGCCTTTTGCCCTTTGTCTGGGGGGCGATCACCGTTTTGCTGCCCGATCTTGGCCTCTGGACGGCACAGATCATCGGACCGCGCTTTGCCGGGCCCTACGTGATGCTGTTTTACGGCGCGGTGATCCTGTCGTTCATGTCCGGCGTGCTCTGGGGTTTTGCCACACAGCTCAGCGGCCCCCGCGCCACCAGCGGTTATGCCCTTTCGACCCTGCCCGCACTTTGGGCGTTTTTCATGACCGGAGGCGGCCCGACCAGCGCGGGGATTTCCCTTATGGCGGGGTTCATCGGGCTGCTGGGTCTTGACTGGCTCTTCTGGCATCACGGTGTGACCCCGCCATGGTGGATGGGCTTGCGTGTCATGTTGACCGCGGTCGTGCTGATCTGCCTTGCAATCGGAGTATTCTTTTGACCCGCGACCCCGAAACCCTGCGCGTCTATGACGAGATGGCGGGCAAATATGCCGCTGTCACCGCCGATGTTGCCTCTGATCCGCTTTTGGCGAGCTTCATCGACGCCTTGCCGCGCGGCGCGCATGTGCTTGATCTTGGCTGCGGCCCCGGCATCATCGCGGCCCATATGGCGAGGTCTGGCCTGCGGGTGACGGCCACGGATGCCTCGCGCGAAATGATCGCGCTTGCCGTCGGCTCGCCGGGCGTGACCGCCCGTCTCGCGACCTTCGACGAGATCACCGGCGAAGATATCTTCGACGGCATCTGGGCCAACTTCTCGCTATTGCATGCGCCCCGCGCCGACATGCCCCGCCATCTCGCCGCTCTGCACGCGGTACTCAAACCCGGCGGGCTGTTTCACATTGCGCTCAAATCCGGCACTGACGCGCATCGCGACAGCCTTGGCCGGTTGTACACCTATTACACCGCCGATGAACTTGACACCTTGCTGCGCGCCGCCGGTTTCACCCCGTTTTCCTCTGCCACCGGTCGCGACACCGGGCTTAGCGGGGAAATGGCCGACTGGATTGCGATTGCCGCCCATGGCTGAGTTGTTTGCCTATACCGACGGGGCCTGCTCGGGCAATCCCGGCCCCGGCGGCTGGGGCGCATTATTGCGTGCCACCGAGGGTGAAAAAATCGTCAAGGAACGCGAATTGTCCGGCGGCGAGGCCCTGACGACCAACAACCGGATGGAGCTTTTGGCCGCCATCCACGCGCTTGAAACCCTCGCCAAGCCCAGTCAGATCACCATCGTCACCGATAGCGCCTATGTCAAAAACGGCGTCACCGGCTGGATTCATGGCTGGAAGCGCAATGGCTGGAAAACCGCCGCCCGCAAGCCGGTCAAGAACGTCGAGTTGTGGCAGCGTCTGGACGAGGCCCAGGCCCGCCATGATGTCACCTGGGAATGGGTCAAGGGCCACGCGGGCCACCCCGAGAACGAGCGCGCCGATGAATTGGCCCGCGCGGGCATGGAGCCGTTCAAACCCGGCAAGGCGCGCACATGAACCCGCTTATCCTGCTTGATTACGCCTCGGTGCTGATCTTTGCGCTGACCGGCGCCTTGGTGGCCAGCCGACAACAGCTTGATATCGTCGGATTTTTCTTTATCGCTAGCCTGACGGCGGTGGGGGGTGGCACGCTGCGCGATGTGCTGCTGGATCGCAACCCGGTGTTCTGGCTTGGCAATCCGAATTATATTCTGATCGCCAGCGCCGCAGCCCTGCTGATCTTTTTCACCGCGCATCTGATCGAAAGTCGCTATCGCCTGTTGCTCTGGCTCGACAGCTTTGCGCTTGCGGTCGCAGTGCCTGCCGGCGTGGCGGCGGCGATGAGCATGCTGCAACCCGGCGCGATCGTGGTGATCATGGGCGTGTTGACGGGGTGCATGGGCGGGCTGTTGCGCGATGTGGTCTGCAACGAGGTGCCGCTGGTCCTCAAGCAAGGCGAGCTTTACGTCAGCGCCGCTTTCGGCGGTGCCCTGACCGCCGTTGGCCTTAGCTATGTCACCGGCGAAAATCTGTTGATCCTCGGTGGCTGCGCCTTGGTCACCTGGGCCCTGCGCGCAGGCTCGCTTACCTTCGGCTGGCGCCTGCCGGTCTATCGCCCGCGTCCACCAAGAGTATAGGACGGTGCCGGGCGTATGACGCCAGAAGTCCCGCGCCTACTTCCGCCCCAGATAGGTCTGATAGAGCCAGATCAGCAACAACGCCCCAAGCACCGCGCCGATCAGGCCGCCCAACAGACCGGTGACCGTCAGCAACACCCGGATCACCACCCCGCCGACAAGCGCGCCTGCGATCCCGATCAGAACGGTCGGGACGATGCCCGCCTCAACCTTCATCATCCTGGTGGCAAGAAATCCGGCCGCGGCCCCGATGATAATAAGATAGATCACACCCATAATGCCTTACCTCCTGCCTCGCCAATGCGTGGGCACGATGATCAGCGCCCCGATCGAGGAAATGATCGCGTCAATTCCCGGCGCGCCAAAGCGAAACCCGAACATGATCCGCATGAAATAAAACAGGAACGCCCCACCAATACAAATGATGATCGACGCCACATAGCCATTGCGCGTAAAGCCGCTTTTCTCGGAGACATAGCCAACGATGCCCGCAATCACCACCGTGCCGAAAAGTTGCAGAAACATCGACGCCCCCTAGCCCAGAACCGTGCCGACAGGCAGGGCCATGCCACGCAAAAACTCATCCCTATCCTGCGCGCCCTTGCCCGCCCGTTGCAAGCGCAAAAGCCGCACCGCGCCGCTGCCACAGGCCACGGTCAGTTCTGAATCAAGCACTTCGCCGGGCGCGCCCTGCCCTTCGGCCATGGCCGAGCCCAACAACTTCACGCGCAGGCCCTGCACGTCGATCCAGGCGCCGGGAAAGGGCGACAGGCCGCGGATAAGCCGGTCAACCTCTGGCGCGGGGCGGCTCCAATCCACCCGCGCCTCGGCCTTGTCGATCTTGGCGGCATAACTCACGCCCGCCTCGGGCTGCGGCACGGGCTCAAGATCATCAAGCCGCTCAAGCGCTTCGACAATCAACCGCGCGCCGATGGCGGAAAGACGATCATGCAATCCGCCCGTGACCTCCCTCGCGCCGATCTCTGTCGCCTCGCGCAACAACACCGGCCCGGTATCAAGCCCGGCCTCCATCTGCATGATGCAAACGCCGGTCTCTTTATCCCCTGCCATGATCGCGCGATGGATCGGCGCGGCCCCGCGCCAGCGCGGCAAAAGGCTTGCGTGGATATTCAGACATCCCCGCTTGGGCGCGTCCAAAATCGCCTTTGGCAGGATAAGCCCATAGGCCACCACCACCGCCACATCGGCGTCGAGCGCCGCGAATGCCTCGGCCTCGCCGTTGAGGCTCTCCGGGTGGCGCACCTCAAGCCCAAGGCTTTCGGCACGCGCCTGCACCGGCGACGGGCGCTCTTTCTTGCCACGTCCGGCGGGGCGGGGTGGCTGGCAATAAACCGCGACAACCTCGTGTCCCGCCGCGACCAGGGCCTCCAGCACCGGTACGGAAAACTCGGGCGTCCCCATGAAAATTACACGCATGACAGCCCCTTTCATCTTTCCAAAAATACTCAAGACGCCGCAACCCGCCCCACGCGCGCCGACAGCGGCCTAGCCCTGCTTGCGCGCCTTGCGCAAAAACATGTCACGTTTGACCTTGCTCAACCGGTCGAAATACATCCGCCCCTCAAGATGGTCGATCTGGTGCTGAACACTAGTCGCCCAAAGCCCGACAAAGTCGCGCTCTTCCATCTCGCCCGCCTGATTGAGAAACTGCACCGTCACCGCGCGCGGCCGGGCGATCAGGGCCGACATGCCCGGCAGGTTCGGGCTGGCCTCGGCGTGGGGGCGCAATTGCACACTGGCGTGAAGCACCCTTGGGTTGGCCATGCTCACCGCCTTGCCGCGGGTCTCGCTGGCATCGACCACCGCAAGGGCGCGCATCACGCCGATCTGCACGGCGGCAAGGCCAACGCCCGGCATCGCCTCCATCGTGTCAATCATATCGGCCCAATGGCCGCGCACCTCGTCGTCAATCACCGCGACCGGCGCCGCGACGCTGCGCAGGCGCTTGTCAGGCCAGGGCAGACAGGGGCGCACCGCCACCGCGCTAGCCCCGCGCCATTTCACGTTTCAGCTTTTGCATCCGGCGGGTGATCATCTGCCGCTTCATCGCGCCGAGATAATCAATGAACAGCTTGCCATTCAGGTGGTCGATCTCGTGCTGTACGCAGGTCGCCCAGAGTGCGTCAAATCCCTCTTGATGCGCGTTCCCGTCGGTATCCATCCAGCGTACCTCGACCTCTTTGGGCCGGGTCACCTCGCCATATTGATCGGGGATCGACAAGCACCCCTCTTCATAGACATTCGTCTCATCCGACGCGGCGACAACCTCGGGGTTGATCATCACCATCGGGCGCGGGGTTTCATTCTCACCCTTGACGCAATCGAGCACGATCAGCCGCTCAAGCACACCGACCTGCGGCGCGGCCAAACCGATGCCGGGCGCGTCATACATGGTTTCAAGCATGTCCCTGGACAGCTGGCGCAACCCGTCCGTCACATCGGCAACGGGCGTGCAGACCTTTTTCAGGCGCGGGTCGGGGTGGATGAGGATTGGCCGTTTCATAGGGGTCATTTAGGATATGCCTCGCCAATCTGCAACGCCTCTTGCACCCAACGCCAATTCGGCTAGCTTGCGCGCGCAGCCTAATAGGAGAGCACCAATGAATTTCGACGAGATCATCGACCGGCGCGGCCACCTGTCCAGCAAGTGGGACATGATGGAGAAACTCTATGGCGTTCCGGCCGATGACGGGTTGGCCATGTGGGTTGCGGATATGGATTTCCGCTCACCCGACTGCGTGCAGGACGCAGTACGCGCCAAGCTTGAACATGGCATTTACGGCTATCTTGGCGACTACAGCCCCTACACATCGGCGATTCAATGGTGGATGAAGAACCGCCATGGCTGGGAGATTGAACACGACTGGATATTGACCACGACCGGCCTTTGCAACGGCGTCGGCATCGCCATCGACACGCTGACCAGTCCCGGCGATGCGGTGGTGCTGTTTACGCCGGTCTATCATGCCTTTGCCCGGGTCATCCGTTCCGCGAACCGCAATGTTGTCGAATGCCCGCTGGTCAACAATGCGGGCCGCTACGAGATGGATTTCGACGCCTATGAACCGCTGATGACCGGCAAAGAGAAAATGCTGATCCTCTGCTCGCCGCACAACCCCGGCGGACGGGTCTGGAGCAAGGATGAATTGCGCGCTGTCGGCGATTTCGCCCGCCGCCATGACCTACTGGTCATCTCGGATGAAGTGCATCACGATCTGGTCTTTTCCGATCACCAACACACGGCCATGCCGCTGGCTGATCCCGGTATCGCGGACCGGTTGATCATGCTCACCGCACCGTCGAAAACCTTCAACACCGCCGGGTCGCATTGCGGCCAGATGATCGTATCCAGCGATACGCTGCGCGGCCAGCTCAAGGCCCGCATGACGGCCCTGTCGCTGGCCAGCCACGATTTCGGCGTGGCAATGACAACCGGTGCCTATAGCGCCGAGGGCGCCGTATGGGTTGACGAACTGGTCACCTATCTCGACGGCAACCGCAAACTCTTTGATGAAGGCGTCAACGCCATTCCCGGCATCTCCTCGATGAATCTTGAATCCACCTATCTGTCATGGGTTGATTTTTCGGGCACTGGCATGAGTCGCGAAGAATACAAGAAACGCGTCAATAAGGGGGCACGCATCGCGGTAAATTACGGCTCAACCTTCGGCACCGGCGGCGAAACCTTCCTGCGCTTCAACGTCGGCATGCCGCGCGCCCGCATCATCGAAGCCGTCGAACGCCTGCAAGCTGCGTTCAGCGATCTGCAATAAGGCCCTACGAGAAAACTCCGATAGGTTTTCTCGGTCAGGACATCGGTAAAATCAATACCCTGTAGCGTTTCCCCCCCTTTTCGCGAAACGCTACAGGTCCGCAAACCGGGACACCCACCCTGTCGGCCCCGATGGCTCGGCCACAGCATTCATCAGACCCGGACCACCATTACAGAAGCTGACGCGAAGCGCACCGCACGAGGGGCGTTGGGCCTGATCATGCGGCGGGCCAGGTCAGGCGTATGCGCGCCTCGGGCGATCAGATCGCCCATGAGGTGAATCACTGGCGCCAATTCAAGTCATGGTTGTCCAAAAACTATTTCATTTCAAGGAAATGCGACAGCGGATTGATTTACATCAACACATACGAATTAATGAATTATTAACAATCAGTTTGAATTGCCGAAAACTGGCAGATTCGGTGGTCTCCGTAGGCGTAATTTGCTTGCGCCCAATCTAGAAGAAAGGAAAGCTGTCATGGCTGTTACCTATTTATCACCTCTGCATGTGTTCTCAATTGAGGACCTCACGTTTACGTATTCCGGCGTCACCTACACCGATAATCCGTCGCTGCTTGATACGGCCGGGGCAGTTGTCACACCTCAGGTAGACAAAGACGGAAACGTCCTCTACGGAACGGACAGCGAATTCGGCTTTCTCGTAACCGATTTCATCGGAGCAGAAGACAAGACTCTCGATGGTGACTTCGCAGAAGGCTTTGCCGGCAATATTTTCGACATCGACAACAACGTGACCGGGCTGGCCGTGTCCAACGCCGCGACAGACGTGATGAAATCCGGCGCGCCTCTTGGCACGTGGTCGCTCGGGCTGGGGGGCGCGACCGTAAAGGCCTCGACCGAGCATTACGTGTCGATGCAAAGCATCCTTTCGGATCAAAAATTTCCCGGCGATCCGGATGCGATTATGCAACTGGATGACGACCTAAAACTTCTGGATCTACGCCCCACGGGTCTGAACGGTGCGTTGGAAGAGGGTTTGACACACGAGCGCTATGTGCATGAGCTGTCAAAGGGCCTGCAGGTCGCGATGGCCAATACAGGGCCGGGCGAAGACGCGACCTATAGCGATATCGACTTTGATCGTGATGGCGTCTTGGATACTTACAGCACTGTCGCGACCACAGTGCAGGCCACGAACGCCGCAGGCGTCGTCGAGGATCTTGTTGTCGGCGGTCTTGATCTGGATAATGATGGAACGGCGGATGTCGTTGACAGTTTCCTGAACGGCTATGGCGGCACGGCGGATCTGACCGACCTGATGGATCCCAACGAAAACAGCCTGACCTACGACATCGCGTATGGCCAGGACTATTCGATAACCTTGAAAGACGACGGCAAGTTCCTCTATCGCTGGGGCGAAGCCGTGAAGCGTCCGAACGATATCCGGATGGAGGTCAACCTCGACCTGCCCAGCGAATGGACAGAGGACCTTGACGAAAACGGCACACCCGACAGCCTCGAGAACGGCTCGGCAGGCTATATTATCACCAAGGCCGAACTGGTGGTCAACCACGACATCACCAACAACCCCAACGACCAGATCCGTCCCGAGGATTATGAAAACGAGGCTGCCATCGGGCGCCTGCCATCCCACTACATCGTGACAGATCCGGATAACGCCTCGAACACGCTTTGGGTGTCGCCAGTAGACAGCTACAATGGCGAAGGCACATTCCTGCCCAGCTATTTCAAGCTGGACGCAAGCGGGAACATTGATCTGACCGCAGGTGGCATTGCCGTCTACGATCCCGACAACAACCTCGTGGGCTACCGCAATGAGGATGATGGCGGCCAACCCATCGGCACCGTGCTGCGTGATGACAATCTTGCTTCGTTGGCTGATGATGCCGAACTGGACTTTTCGACCGAGGATCTCGACGAGGGCTTCACGGCAGAATGGTACACCACCGTAGACCGCGAGCCCTTCGAGTGGTCCTACGACAAACTGCCCGACAATCCTTATGCGAATGTCTTTGAAAGCTTCCGTACGCCAGAAGATGCCATTGCCGCCGGCTACGCCGAAGATGATCTGGTGTCCGGCCCGCGCTGGCGCCTGACCCCCAACAAGTTTGGTCAGGATTTGCCCGGTCTCGAAATCCCACTTGAGCCGAACAGCCAGCCACCGTTCCAGAACAACAACATCAAGTACGAAACCGGCGAGCCGATCACGACCACGATCAACCTGCTGGATTGGGACGGCAAGTCGCCACTGGCAAGCAGCGCAGGCTGGATGACCGTCGACACCACACTTCTGGATGAAGACGGCAACGGTGTCATCGACGATGGCTGGAGCAATGTGAACGGAACGCTGAATGCGGGCGACAAGATGCCCGAGGGTCTGGTTCTGTCGGCAGTAACCCCCAATGGGGTGAACCTGGATTCCGATTTCTTCGATACTGCCGTCTATGTCAAAGGCGACCGTCAGGACTCGGCCAAGCTATACGATATGCAGCTTGACATCGAGTATAGCGAAGCGTTGACCCTTGGCACCGTGCAGCAGGTGACAAACCTCAATGAACTCGGCCAGACAGTCACCTTCGAGAACGGAGCATCCTTCATCAACCCTGTCGTCTTTGCCAGCCCGGTAAGCATGAACGATGCCGTACCGGTCACGGTGGACTTCTCCAGCGTCACCTCGACCGGCGCGACACTTTTCCTTGAAAAGCCCGACTTTTACGTTGGGAAAGGCGCTCATGCTGCCGAGAATGTCACGCTCCTTACCTTCGAGGAAGGAACTTGGACATTGGCCGACGGCAGCTTGCTTCAGGTTGGTGAAGCGGCAACACAACGGGGGGATACGGAAGTGTTCCAGTCGGTTGTCTTCGAGCAAGCCTTCGACGAAGCACCTGAAATCCTGTTGCAGGTCCAAACCCATAACGGGGCATCCTATGATGTCGTGCGGGCCCGGAACGTTACCACAACCGGCTTTGAGTTTGCGCTTCAGGAAGAGGAAGGGTCCGACAACTATCACAGGTCGGAAGTCGTTGGCTGGGCAGCGATCGACGCTGCGAACGAGGACGACATCGTCGACTGGCATGGCATCACGGGCGAAGCCTTCAACACCGGAAATACTGTTACGAGTCTCGGAGACGAGTTCGAGTTCAATTCCGAGGTCGGCACCAATCCTTTGGTCGCGGCATCTATATCGACCTACAATGGCCCAGATTCCGCAAGCCTTCGTCTGAGCGACCTTACTGATGACGGAACAACGGCGACTGCCACATTCCTGGCTCAGGAAGAGGAAAGCCTGGATGCGGAAACTTGGCACGGTGCGGAAGAAGTCACCGGCCTGGCCTTCGCCGACAGCGGCACATTGTATGGCCTCGAATATGTGGCCGATATGATGGTCTTCGCCTGATCTATCCGACCCATTTCACAACTTTCGGCGGCCCTTTTCAGGGCCGCCGTTTCGTTTTGAAGACCCTTTCTGCGACGCACAGAAACCAAAGCAATTCCATCGCCTATCCTTGCTCGATCAAACGCACATGTTTGTCTGCGATATCGTCGTCATACTTTTGATTTCGCTGATCGGACACGATTGGAAACACCTGCACCGAACACGTCTAGGCCACAATCACCTTCCGGG
Organism: Roseovarius lutimaris; assembly: GCF_900115165.1. Classification (GTDB taxonomy): domain Bacteria; phylum Pseudomonadota; class Alphaproteobacteria; order Rhodobacterales; family Rhodobacteraceae; genus Roseovarius; species Roseovarius lutimaris. The sequence continues at coordinate 142,186 of NZ_FOVP01000009.1, forward strand.
AAAACAAATTGATGATCTTGGAGACCATATCTTTCTTCACATGGCGCTTGTCCCAGCGATAAGCAAACTCAGGGTCAGAATACTGGACGGCCTCATAGCTCGGGAAATAGAATGCGTCGTCATGCTCTGCGGTGAAGGTTCCCGCAACAGCGCGCAGGATCGCTTTGGACTGGCTGTTTGCCACCACCACATCCTGCCCTGAAGCCACCACCACATCCTGCCCTGAAAATGTGTTGCCCAAGGCAACAGGGGACACCGTGACCATCATCTTGATGTTCGGTTGGATCTCTTTGAGCATATCGCGTATTTCGCTCAGCATTTTCAGGCTTTCAGTATAGTCTATCAACCTTGCTTCAAAACGTTCCGGATTTTGCAGTGCAAACCGGGCTGGTGGTGCGGAATTAAGATACAACCCTTGCTCGATATCGAAAAACGCCTCTGACAGGCCAAGCGTGATGATGAACAGATCACATTTGTTCAGGTGGTCACGCGCTTTGCCTCTGAAATAAGATCGCGCTTCCAGCTTTTCACCCCGTGTACCAAGCCCCTGCACGCGCCCGGTGCCGAAGTGTACATCCAGTACTTTATCATTGTCGCCATAAAGCAACTTTTCGCCCAAAAAATTTTCATCCACCAAGTTGCGGATTTCGTTATGCATCGAGCCGATATTGAAGCGGGTGAAAAATGCGCCATCCTTGACGCCTTCAACGCTGGAGAACCGTTGATCCTCATAAAAATCGGGCACATTGAAACCGCGCTCGTTCAAGGCGCGCTGGATCTCCCAGGCAAAACAACTCCCGATTGTATAAACATGCGCGTCATTAGCGATTGTAAACTTGGGGTCGAATTCGGGCAAAAACTCCTGATAAATGCGTTCGCACGCCATTCCTTCAGAATGCTCTTCATCTCTGCCGTTCCACTGTGCAAATGGACGTTTGAAGTTCGTTCTGGCATCGCTAAAGTTCATTTTGTTTTCTGCTCCAAATTGTTTTGCATTGAGATGGCTGAATTACCCTAGCCGCGTTATAACAATAAAACACGGGGTTTTCAGTCGGCTGTCCGCACACCGGTCCGCAAAGCCCGCCGCGCACCATCAGACGCGCCGGTCGGTGAGTGTTTCGGGCAAAAAGAATGGTACAAATTCGGGATGTTTCTCGAAATAAACTCGCGAAAACTGCATGCCCCGATCATAGTGTTCAGGCGGCATGTCTGCGGCCCACCGCCCCTCCAGATGATAGCTGGAGTCAAACTTGACCTTGGGGTTGACCAGATCCTTGCCGTGCTGGTTTTCAGTACCGCGACGCGCATAGGCTTGCTGGAACAATTCCGGATCATCCGGCGGCGTCAGCGCGAAGGTAGCGCAAAAACGGTCCAGAACGGCGCCGGGGGATTTCAGCAGTTCTTCGTGCTGAACCACCATGGTCCGCTCTTTGTTTTCCAGCGCGAACTGCAAATACTGTGTCATCCGCTCGGACCATGATGTCAGGCACTGCTCCGCGAAATTCGGCGTAAAGACAAACTCCTGATCCGGATTGCGGTACTCAGCCTTTTTCTTGGCAAAGCGAAAATAGCTCCAGAGCCATGACACCGGATCCTTGATAGAGACCACAACGCACAACCTGTGAGTGCGCACCTCTTCTGCCATCTGGGCATAAAGCTCTGGCGTCAGCCCCTCCGCCGTTGGGTTCTGCGCCAGCCACGCGGCCATCTTGTCCCAGCTTTGGGGCACGTGCTTGTCTCCCAGAATATTGGCCAGAAAAAGACAGTCGGGCAGGTTTTCTTCCACGATGGCACGAAAAGCATTGGTCCCGCTGCGTTGCAGCCCCAACTGTTTGAATAATCTCACGGTGTTTCCTTTTCCGGTTTACCAGGCACCATGGCCATGACTGTGTTGACACAGCCAAGATCTGCCACTGAATATCCACAGTCGTCTCGACGGTATCGATATCGGCTGTTTGCATAAAGGCCTCGCCGGTGATGGCGCGGATCTGGTAAACCAAGAGGAAGAGGCAGTCAACGGGATTTGCCGCTTTCCGGGAGTCAACCCCGTCAAGCGCGGGAGCCTGAAGGACAGCACTCTCGTGAAGGTCACATCGGACGATCTTTCAGAGGCAATCGAGACTTACGATGAACTGGTGCAGGCGGTGATCCGGCTTGGCTCGGGGAGGTGCGCAAGGCATGTTTGTCCGCCGCTCCTGCTCAGTCAAAACCGGAACAACACCTGCTGCTGACAACGGCTTCGCTCCGGCGGAGAGGCGGCGATTCATGCAGAGCGTCTGCGGTTGAAAACCAATACCATGTTCTTGGAGCACTACGACGTTCCCGGCGCCGGCACGCCAGTCGTGCTGAGCCTGCAGGATGCAGACATCCTCGAAAGCCAGGATCTTGGCAAAACTTGGAAGCGGTATGAAATCGGCCTGCCCGCGCTCAAAGCTTTCATAATGAGGTGCCCTTTTCATGGGGACGGGTAAAGCACTCCGGTGGCCGGGAAAAGGGACGAGGTTCAAATCCCTCTGACAGCGCCGCCTAAGCAAAAAATTCCTTCGCATCCCGTCAACCCTCCTGTATCGTTTTAAGTGAGACGCAAGCACATCAGGTATCAAGGCCATGGGCCGAACGCCTGGACGTTCCTGCCAAACCGTATTTCAGGCGATATTTCAGAAGGAAGTATTTATGACAACCCTTGCACCTGGCGGCCTCGCGATTGTCGGCTTCAACACCAACGGCGAGGGGTCGGATTTCTCGTTCGCCCTGTTGTCGGGCGTCGAAGCGGGCACCGAAATCTACTTTACCGACGTCGGCACGCAAGACGGCTCCGCGAGCTTCGACAATACCAACTCGGCAGAAGGGACACTGCTTTGGACGGCGTCGACCGATTATGCTGCCGGGACGGTGATCAACTTTCTCACAGACGGAACGGAATTCACGCAGCCCCTGATTGTCGGAATCGGCGGCATCAATCAACCGCTGGAGCTGAACACAGGCGGCGATCAGATCATCGCATTCCAGGGCAACCTTGTCGGCAACCAGATCCAGGATCCATCGTTCATTTATGCCGTCAGCACCTACCGCGATACCTTTCAGGGAACCGGCGATGGCCGCGAGGGTGATACAAGCTCGGTCAACCAGTCCGGCGTTCCGGCTGGTCTGGTCGAAGACGAGACCGCAATCGCGCTCGGCGCGGCGACAAGCAATGTCGACTCGGTGCTCTATACCGGTCCGACGACCGGCACCAAGGCCGATCTGCTGGCCGCCCTTGCCACTGTCGGCAACTGGTCGGCAGACGGCACCACGCAAACCCAGATCACGGCCGACTTTATCGTCACCGATGCGGTCGCGAATGCCGACCCTGATCTGACGTTGCCGGGTGCGGTGACGTTGGATGAAGACGCGGTAGAGGCGATCACCGGCATCTCTGTCTCGGATCCGGAAGACGACAGTGTCACGCTGATTCTGACGGCCGCGGCAACGCTGGATGTGACGGCGTCCGGCGCTGCGGTCGTCTCTGGCAGCGGCTCCGGGTCGGTTTCGATCCAGGGGTCTGTCGCGGATGTGAACGCCAGCGTGGCTGGCCTGACCCTGACACCGCCGCAGGATTCGACCGCCCCCATCACCCTGAGCGTCGTGGCATCGGACAAGGCCGGCACCTCGACCTCTGGGGCGGTAGAGATTACCGTTACTCCGGTCGATGATGCGCCGCAGCTGGAATTGCCTGCCGATTCCGGCGGGTCGGCGGATCGCACGATCACCGATGCCGAACTGGCCACCGATCCGCTGGATTTCGCCGAAAGCTATCTGATCAGTGATCCGGACGGCCCATCGCAATCGCTGGACGGTTTTGAATTGACCGTGCGCTATGGCGCGGGCGGCAGCGACGCGGGCGATCTGCTGGCAGTGACCGATACCCTGGCCTTCGAGGGTGGGAGCAGCAATGCGACCGGCATCGACACCGAGGTCAACGGCACGACCGGGCTGACGGAGGTCTATATTTCAACAGATACCGGTGTGGGCTTTGAGAACATCCAGAGGCTTCTGCTGGGCACCATCGACGGGACAGAAAACGGTCAGGCGGGCACCGACCTGACGATCACACTGGGCACCAACGCCACCACTGATCGGGTGCAGGTTCTGCTGGATGCGCTGCGCTTTTCCAATCCGGCGGCGACGCCGGGAACGCGGGTTCTGGACATTCAGCTGTCGGGCACCGTCGATGGCGCGCCCGGTTCATCCGATCTGGATACGGTCACGGTTACGATCACCGATGGCAATGCCGCGCCGGTCCTGACAGATCTGGCACCTTCGGTGATCTTCGATTCGGCCCTGGTGGGCATAACACCACAGGTAGTGGATGCCGATGTCACCCTGAGCGACAGCGATTCTGCCGAGTTCAACGGCGGTGCCCTGACCATCGCATTCTCAGGATTCCGCCCCGGTGCCTCGACCGTGGGCGAGGCGCTGAGCTTTGATACCTCCGGTCCGTTCTCGATCTCGGGTACGGAGCTGTCGTTTTCCGGGACGGTTATCGGCACGATCAGTTCGGACGGTCTGGACGGCAACGCGCTGAGCGTTGATTTCACCTCGGCCACGGCCACGCCTGCTGTTGTGGAACAGCTGATCGAGGCGCTGCGCTATGGCAACATCGCCACCCCGCCCGAGACGACCCGCGAAGTGAACATCACCGTATCCGACGGCGATGGCGCGACCTCTGCGGTGCAGACCGCAGCCTTTGTGATTGAAGCGGTCACGCCTCCCGGCCCGCCCGACCGGTCGGTGACCTATGTCGAACAATCGGGTAACGTCCTGATCGACGATGAGTTGCAATTCACCGCCGATGGCGCGACTGGCGATCCGACAATCTATGCCGGCGGCACGCTGGACATTACGATGACCGGCTCAGGCGCCAATGATGGCCTGACGTTCTCGACCTCAACAACAACCGGTGAGATCCAGTTCGACGGTGCGACCCTCTACATTAACGAGGACGTAGGTTTTGCTGGACGCAGCATCATCGGATCCGTCGCCGGAAACAACACGCGCAACATCACTGTGACTTTTCAGCCCACGGACCAGGTCTTCGGGAGTTTTTTCTTTCAGCGCCGCCCCACGGCGGAGGAGATCGAAAAGATCGTCCAGGCGCTGCAATACACCAACAGCGAAGGCGACAATCCGACCGACAGCCCCCGGACGGTCGAAGTCGTCCTGACGGATGCGGCACTAAACGTGGAACCCACCGAAACCTTCACGGTCGAAATCGAGGCTGTTGAGGATGATCCGATCCTTTCGGCCATCGACGCCACTGTCCCGCTCGATTATTCGGGCGGTGTGCCAGTCACGCCTGCCACGTTCAACACCGGCTTCACTGTCGCGGACGTGGACACCACCGACTTTACCAATGGCGAATTCCGGGTGTCCGGGCGGACCACGTCCGCCGAGGACAACTTTTCCATCATCGACGGCAATGGGATCACCGTTGCGGGCAATCAGGTCAGCTTTGGCGGCAGCGTCATCGGCACGATATCGGGCGGCACAGCGGGCACCGATCTGATCGTGGCGTTTTCGGGAACCGTGTCAAACGCGGCTGTCGACGCGCTTGGGCTACAGGTGGCCTACCTCAACACCTCCGCCACACCACGGCCTGAACGCAGCCTGGTCTATTCCGTTACAGATGGCGAAGGTGGAGAATCGGCACCGGTGGTTCAGACAATCTCGATCAGCGGTGGCCCTACGCTTCAGCCCCCCGTGATCGGCGGTGTCGATACGCCGGTGACACCGCTCGCCTCCGCCCTGATCGCCGGCCCCGTGGTTCTGGACGCGGACATCACGCTGTCCGATGCGGATATGTCCGGCTTTGATGGCGGCAGCCTGTCGCTGAGCTATCAGACACCGCGCGGTGCCACGACGGACCAATTGTCGATCCTGAACGGAACCGGCGGTGTCGGCATCGAGGTATCGGGCACAACCGTCAGTTTTGACGGCACCGCCTTTGGCACCATCGTCCAGGACGGTGTGGCAGGCGACAATCTGGAAATCGCCTTCTCCGGGGGCTCCGCGACGGGAACGGCGGTCGAGGCGCTGATCGAGGCGCTGCAATACCAATCCACCGCAACCATCCCGACGGGGAACACAGGCCTGTCCCTCACTGTGACCGATGCCAGTGGCCAGGTCAGCAACGAGGCGTCGATTTCGGTCGAGGTCATTGATGATGGTATCTCTTTTGGTGACAGTTCCAACACGCGCGAAGACAGCGATCTTATCCTCTCCTTTGCGAGCCTACTGTCCAACGATGTGAACTTCGGGCCCGGTTTAACAATCACCTCTGTTCAGGCCGCTGTCGGCGGCACGGTGCAGATCGTGGGCAGCGACGTCGTGTTCACACCCACGCCTGACACAAACGGCGCCGCCAGCTTTTCCTACACCGCAGGTGACGGGGTCTGGACCTCGACAGCGACGGTCGATGCCACAGTGACCCCGGTCAACGATGCTCCGGTCGAAACCGGCGTATCGGGCGACACTTCGACAATCCTTCAATCCGGCGCGGGGGCGCAGGCCCTGACGGGCCTGACAGACGCCACCCTGTCCGACATCGATTCCGCCGATTTCGACGGCGGCATTGTGCGCATCGCGCAAACCGGCGGGGCGGCCAACGGAACCTTTGGCTTAGGGCTCGGGGTGACCTCGGGGGGCGATTCCGTCTTTGCGACCGCCGAAACCGTTGCGGTCGGGGGCGTGACGCTTGGCACCGTCTCTGCCAGCGGGGCCACCGGCGCGCCGCTTCAGATTGATCTTGCAGCAACCGCAACCCCGGCGCTGGTGGCTACCTTCCTGCAATCGCTGACCTACGACATCCCGACAATCGTCGAGACGCGGAATTTCCTGCTGACGGTCGATGATGGTGATGGCACGGCGGATGGCGGCGCCTCGACGGCCACTGCGGCCTTTGCAGTGCAGGTGACCCCCAACGCCCCGGTCATCACAGATTTGGATGGCGATTCAGTCAGCGTCGCGTTTGGTGCGGTTGCAGCTATCGACAGGTTTGCGGGTGCCGCTGTCTTCGATGCCGATGATGCCGATTTTGACGGCGGCGAACTAACGATTTCGCGTGGAACATTGCTATCCGGTGACTTCTCGACATCGGGCCTCGTTCTGTCGGGCGCAGATCAAACCCTTGCCACCGCCGAGACAGTAACCGTCGACGGCATTGCCATCGGCACCGTGACGTCGGACGGGCAAGGCAGCAATGATCTGGTCCTCACTCTGTCCGCCGACGCAACCCCCGACAGGCTGAGCACATTTCTCCAGACCCTGAGCTACCGCTCGACCGATCCCGGGACACACAGCTTTGACACCACACTGCGCGATGCGTCGGCGGGGCCGGTTGCGGGGACCTCCTCGGCGGCCGCGTTTACGGTCATTGTCGATGCGCCGCCGATTCTTACTGTGCCTGGAGCAATCTTTCAGGCACCGGATTCCCAGGCGACGTTGATCACCGGGATTTCCGTTGCCGATGCCGACAGTGCGCAGGTTTCCGTGTCTGTCGCCATCCCGGCAGGGCGCGGCGCTCTGGACATGACAGCCGAAGGCGCAGCCGTGCTCGTCGGGTCGGGCGGCGAGACGGTTTCGGTCTCCGGTTCCCTGACCGACGTCAACGCCACTCTGGCCTCCTTGTCGGTTACGCCAACGTCCGGCAATGCCGCAGATATCATCGTCACCGTCTCTGCCAACGATGGCTCGACAACAATCTCTGGTCCAAACACCGACTCGGCAACCGTGACGGTCGATGTCCTCAATCGGCCCGAAATTCAGTCTCTGACTGGGGATGTCCTCACCTATACCGAAGGCGATGGAGCTCGCGTCCTTGATCAGGACAGTGCAGCATCGGTGTTTGATCTGGATTCTGCGACATTGTCCTCCGGGCTTCTGACAGTCGCGTTCCAGGGCGGCGGAACATCGGATGAAACGCTTGGATTCGGGGTCGGTGTCTCCTTGCCGAGCGGGCAAACCAACGGGGCCGCGGTTCAAGTGGGCGGCGTCACGATCGGTACATTGCAGGCGGGTCAAACCGGGCTCGCCGGTCAGGACATGCAAATTCTTCTTTCTGCCGACGCGACGCCCGCCCGACTCTCCACCTTGCTCGGCACCCTGACCTACGAGACGTCATTGGAGGATGTGGCGGCAACACGTACCGTCGCGGTCTCCGTGTCCGACGGAGATGCCGGTGTTTCTTCAACGGCTTTTGTCACAATCGACGTTACACCTGTGAATAACGTGCCGACCCTGGCGCTGAGCGGCGTGGTCGCAAGCCTGTCCGAGGCGGCAGATGTTACTACGCGCATCAAGCTGGCCGATATCGACGTGACCGACGATGCGCTCGGCAGCAATGCCCTGGCGCTGGCGGGGGCCGATGCCGCCCTGTTCGAGATCATCGGCACCGAGCTGTTCCTGCGGGCCGGCACCGCGCTTGACTTTGAAACCCTGCCCAGCCTCGACGTCAGCGTCACGCTCGACGATCCGGCGCTGGGCACCGGTATCGAGGCCAGCCTTCCGCTGAGCCTTGCGATCTCGGATGCCAATGAGGCCCCGACCCTGGCGCTGAGCGGCGTGGTCGCAAGCCTGTCCGAGGCGGCAGATGTTACTACGCGCATCAAGCTGGCCGATATCGACGTGACCGACGACGCGCTCGGCAGCAATGCCTTGGCGCTGGCGGGGGCCGATGCCGCCCTGTTCGAGATCATCGGCACCGAGCTGTTCCTGCGGGCCGGCACCGCGCTTGATTTCGAAACCCGGCCCAGCCTCGACGTCACTGTCACGCTCGACGATCCGGCGCTCGGCACAGGCATCGAGGCCAGCCTTCCGCTGAGCCTTGCGATTGCGGATGCCAATGAGGCCCCGACCCTGGCGCTGAGCGGCGTGGTCGCAAGCCTGTCCGAGGCGGCGGATGTTACTACGCGCATCAAGCTGGCCGATATCGACGTGACCGACGATGCGCTCGGCAGCAATGCCCTGGCGCTGGCGGGGGCCGATGCCGCCCTGTTCGAAATCATCGGCACCGAGCTGTTCCTGCGGGCCGGCACCGCGCTTGACTTTGAAACCCGGCCCAGCCTCGACGTCAGCGTCACGCTCGACGATCCGGCGCTGGGCACAGGCATCGAGGCCAGCCTTCCGCTGAGCCTTGCGATCTCGGATGCCAATGAGGCCCCGACCCTGGCGCTGAGCGGCGTGGTCGCAAGCCTGTCCGAGGCGGCGGATGTCTCGGCGCGCATCAAGCTGGCCGATATCGATGTGACCGACGACGCGCTCGGCAGCAATGCCCTGGCGCTGGCCGGCGCCGATGCCGCCCTGTTCGAGATCATCGGCACCGAGCTGTTCCTGCGGGCCGGCACCGCGCTTGATTTCGAAACTCGGCCCAACCTCGACGTCACTGTCACGCTCGACGATCCGGCGCTGGGCACCGGCATCGAGGCCAGCCTTCCGCTGAGTCTTGCGATCTCGGATGCCGACGAGGCGCTGCTGATCGTTGGGGGGCCAGGACCGGACGCGCTGACAGGGGGCGCCTTTGATGATACGTTGGCGGGGCTTGCGGGCGAAGACACAATTGACGGCGGCGCAGGCAATGACCGGATCTCGGGCAGTGACGACAACGACGACTTGTCGGGTGGCGATGGCGACGACACAATAGGTGGCGGCGCGGGTGACGACGCGATCGACAGCGGCGCAGGTAACGACAGCGCGAACGCAGGTGCGGGCGATGACACGGTCTTCGGCGGCGAGGGCGACGATTTCCTTGGCGGCGGATCGGGTGACGACAGCCTGGATGGTGACGATGGAGCAGACACGCTGACGGGCGGTGGGGGTGACGACACTATCAATGGCGGTCTCGGTGAGGACATCGCCGACGGTGGGTCCGGCGACGACCTGATATTTGGCGGGGACGGCAACGATACCCTCGGTGGCGGTCTCGGCGACGATACGATCGAGGGCGAAGCGGGCAATGACGACTTGGGCGGCGGTGCAGGCAAAGACCTTCTCAGAGGCGGCGCGGGACAAGACACAATTGGAGGAGGCTTCGGCGACGATACGATTGAGGGCGGTCTTGACGATGACATGCTGTACGGCGGCGGCAGAAACGATGTGCTCGACGGTGGCCAAGGTGACGATACCCTCAACGGCGGGGATGGTGACGACACGATGACCGGCGGCGAAGGTGCAGATACCTTCATCTTCAACGTCTTCCAGAGTGGGGAGGCTGATCTGGTCACCGACTTTGAAATTGGCGTGGATGTCTTCCGCCTCAAGGGGGTCGAAAATGAACCTGACACCGGGTTGCAGGGTAAATTCGACGCACTCAGCATCACCGACTTGGATGGCGGTGCGCAGATCGACCACTTGGGGCACACGATCCTGATCGAGGGCGTATCGGCCTCGGACTTGAGCATCGACGACTTCAACTTTATCTGACGCCGACCTGGAGGGGCTGCGGTAATAGATTGGCATCGCGCCCCGGGCTCGCCCCGGGGCCAACGAGGCCGGGCACCCCTCTTTCCAGAGGTGGTTCTTCTTGCAGGTCGGACCGATTCCGATATTGAATCGCCCCGGTTTCACCCGCGAACTATTGCTTCAGGTGAGGCGGTTTTATCGACCGCCTCGATCTGACGCCACTTGCGAGCGGGTCAGGCCACCGCTGGTTGCGATGCCCATAGCATCACGCCAAAGCTCGTCTGTATAGCTCGTTGCCGTTGCTTGTCTCCTTCACAGCAAACATCGCCCGAAAGAGCACCGGATCGAAATCGGGACAAGAGCAAGGCGGCTGGCGCGCCATCCGGTCGCTGTCCTTCGGGACGGTGCTCTGTACGGCAGGGGCGCCGGTCTGGCTCTGGGGTCTGCCGCCGAATTGAGACTCGCACCGCGCCGGAATACCCGTTAACGTCCTGGCATTATCCAGCCCCCGATTGCAGACACCCGATTGCCTCAGGAGATCCGATGCCCCCCTTTCACATGGTCCCGTCCGCCCTGCTGACGCTGCTGATCGCCGCCCTGCCCGCAAACGCCCAGGACAGCTCTGCCAGCCCCGAACCAGCCGCGCAAACCACCCCCGATGCCGCTGCCCTGCCCGACATGGCTGTCATCGAACAGGCCTGGGCGCGTCGCGATTACGTCTTTGTGCGCGAGGGGCTCAGACAGCTGGCCGAGCAGACTGGCACACCGCTTGCGCAGTTTCGCTATGGCCGGGTGCTGCTTGAGGGGCGCGGCGGGCCGCGCGACATCGCCGGCGCTGTGCTCTGGCTCGACCGGGCGGTGGCGCAGAACCACATCGAGGCCGCGACCCTGCTGGCGCGGGTGCTGCTGTCGGCGGATATCCCCGACCAGCCGCGCGACCCTGAACGCGCGGCTGCCCTGCTGAACCGCGCCGCCGCGCGCGGCGATGCCGAGGCGCAGTATTACCTCGGGCTGCTGGCGCGTTCGGGCCAGGGCATGGCGCCCGATCCGGAGGCCGCCTTTACCTGGTTTCTGGCCGCCGCTGAACAGGGCAATATCGCGGCGCAATACGCGGTGGCCCAGGCCTATGCCCGGGGCGAGGGCACAAAGCCCGACCCGACCGAAGGGCTGCGTTGGCTCGAAGAAGCTGCCGGTCAGGGCCATATCGAGGCACAGTTTTCTCTCGCCCAAGCCTATGACACCGGTCAGGGCGCCGCCGCCAATGCGCAGGCGGCCCTGCGCTGGTATCGCCGCGCCGCCGAGGCCGGGCTGCCGCTGGCGCAGCGCATCCTGGGCACCCGTTACCTGACCGGCAAGGATGTCACCGTCGATGCGACCGAGGCGCTGCGTTGGTTGACCGCAGCCGCCGAGGCGGGTGATCCCGGCGCGATGTTCAACCTCGGACAGAGCTATGCCACCGGCGCGGTGCTGCCGCAGGATGATGCGCTTGCGTTCCAATGGTACGAAAGTGCTGCCGACACCGGCCTGCCGCGCGCGCAGGCTGTGCTGGGGCAGTTTTATGAGATCGGGCGCAGCGTGCCCCGCGAAATGGACCGTGCCATAGCGCTTTATCGTCAGGCAGCCGAGGCCGGAGAACCGGCGGCGATGCAGCAGCTCGGACGGCTGGCGGCCTCTGGTGCGCTCGACGGCAAGCTGGCGCCGCAACGCGCGGTGCCCTGGGCCGCCGCCGCCGCCGCTGCGGGCAACGCAGAGGCGCAGGACTGGCTCTCTGCGCGGGCCGAGGACGGTACTCACGGCGCAGCGGGCGCTCTGGGGCAGCTGCTGATCGACACCCCCGAGCGCCAGGCCGAGGCACTGGCGCTGATCACCCGCGCGGCTGAGGCTGGCGACGTCCCCGCGCAGGCGCTGCTTGGACAGGCCTATGCCAGCGGCGATCATGGCCTGGCACAGGACTACGTTGCCGCGCACACCTGGCTCAACCTCGCGGGCGGCGCCGGGGATGGCGCCGCCGCCGCGACCCGCGACGTGATCGCCGCCCTGATGACGCCCGAGCAGATCGCCGAGGCACAGACCGCCGCCCGCGCGCTCTACGCAGGCATCGCGGCGCAGGTGCCTCAAACCGAGCAGACCGTGGTACGACCATGAAGACACTGCGACCGACCCTTCTGGCAGCGGTACTGCTGGCTCTGGCGCTGCTGCCGGGCGGCCTGCATGCGCAGGACGTCGGCACCGCCAGTCTAGCCGATCTGCGCACTGCCGCCGAGGCCGGGGACATCGCCGCACAGCTCACCCTTGCCGCGCGCTATCACGATGGCGCGGGCGTGATCCAGAACTTTGCCCAGGCCGCCGCATGGTATGCCCGCGCGGCAGAGGCCAACGACGCGGAAGCGCAGAACCGGCTGGGCCAGTATTATCACGTCGGCCTTGGGGTTCCTGCGGATCGTGCCGCCGCCCTGCGTTGGCTCTCGGCCGCCGCAGAACAGGGCGCGCCGCAGCACCTGTTCGATCTTGCCGCCGTGCTTGAGATGGACACGGATAATCCCGCCGCCCTGGCCCGTGCCGCCGCGCTTTACGAACGTGCCGCCGAGGCCGGGCACACGAACGCCGCCGTCAGTCTGGGCGTGATGGTGCAGAACGGCACCGGCGTGGCGCAGGATTACGCCCGCGCCAAGGCGCTTTATGAAGGCCCCGCCGCCGCCGGCAACGCGAGGGCGCAGAACAACCTTGGCCTGTTGTATGTGCGCGGCACCGGGGTGCCGCAGGATTACGACCGCGCCGCAGCCCTTCTCGCTGCTGCCGCCGAACAGGGCCTGGCCACCGCGCTCACCAATCTGGGCGTGATGTATGAAAACGGCTTTGGTGTGCCCCAGGACGATGCCCGCGCGGCTGCGCTGTACCGGCAGGGCGGCGCGGGGACACAGGCAGCGCAGGCCGGGGCCGGGTTTGTCTACGACCCCCGCCTCGCCCCGCCGCCCTCGGACCAGGACGGCATCGCCACCCTGCGCGCGGATGCCCAGACCGGCGATCCGGTGGCCGAATTCCAACTGGGCTGGATGCTGGTACATCTGGAAGGCCCCAGCCCCGCCGACTGGCGCGCCGCCGCCACGCTGTTTAACGCCGCCGCAAACAAGGGACACGCTGCCGCGATGGCCAATCTGGGGCTGCTTTACATGCAGGGGCGCGGCCTGCCGCAGGATTATGTGCTGGCGCAGATGTGGCTGGCTCTGGCGGGTTCTGGCGGGCTGAAGGCCGCGCTGCCGCTGAGTGCCGCCCTTCAGGCCCGCATGACCCCGGACCAGATCAATGAGTCCCAAGCCCTGGCCGAGACGCTCTGGCGCGGCGGAAAGCAACCCTGACGAGAACGTCGCGCAAGCCCCACATGGAGAAGATGTTTGACCGCGTTCTGAGCACCAATTAGGTGGGCGCTGATCACAAAAAGGTGAATTAAGTCTTAGTCGTTCATACAGATACGGTGTACAATACCGACAGCAATGCGATTTGAGACAGCGCCGGGAATCCCGGCTCTGCGCAATCTTCAACAGTAGAAAGAGGACTTTATTTGATGCCCCATCTTTTCAGAACCGTTCTTCTCAGCACCAGCCTCGCCCTGACCGCGACCGGCGCCGCATGGGCCGTCGATCCGGTCAAGCGGCACAGTTCCAATGCCGTCTGGTTCGAGAACTGGAGCGGGCTAAGCAACGCCACCCTGATTGTCGTCACCCCAGACGGTGCGCGCACCGAAATCCAGGCGCCGTCTGGCACCCCCGTATATAAGCTTGACCCGACCAAGGCCGTGGACGGCGTTTATGACTTCGAGCTGCGCGCCGCGACCAAGAAAACCGTCAAGGTCGACAACACGATCAACCAGGGCCGGGGCGATGCGGAGCGCAGCAGTACAGCGGTGCCATACGTCGTCAACGGATCATTTACCGTCGAACGCGGCATGATTGTCATCCCCGAGGAAATCAAAGAAGAAGGCAGCTGACCCAGAGGGATCCGGCAAAGCCCGGCCCCTGGCCCAAAACAATAACACCAAAGACCGATAGTCGCGAAGGAGATTTTATGACCTATTCTCTGTATACTGGCCTCAAGGCCACAGCTTTTGGCGCCAGCGCGCTTGTGGCGCTGACCGGCACTGGCAGGGCCGACCAGGTGATAGCGGACGATCTTATCGTCCAGGGCAGCCTCTGCGTCGGCCAGGACTGCGTTAACGGCGAAAGCTTTGGCTTTGACACGATCCGGCTCAAGGAAAACAACACCCGCATCAAGTTTCAGGACACCTCGAGCAGCGCCAGTTTTCCGTCCGCTGACTGGCAGCTGACCGCCAACGACAGCACCAATGGCGGCGCCAACAAGTTCTCGATCGACGATATCGACGGCGGTCGCACCCCGTTCACCGTCACCGCCGGGGCGCGCAACAACTCGATCTTCGTCAACAACACCGGACGCGTTGGTTTTGGCACCGCGACACCAAGCGTCGATCTGCACGTGGTCAACGGCAACTCGCCAACCCTGCGCCTGGACCAGGACGGCTCCAGCGGCTTCGCTTCCCAAGTCTGGGACGTGGCCGGCAATGAGGCAGGCTTTTTCGTGCGCGACGTCACCAACGGCTCGCAACTGCCGTTACGTATCATCCCAGGTGCCGACAGCAATGCGATTGTGATTGGGGCGAACAACGACGTCGGCATGGGCACCGACACCACGCCCGATGAAAACCTGCACCTCAAGGGCAGCGGCAGCGTGGCGATCCGGCTTGAATCCACCGATGCGCCCTATCCCATCCGGCTGAACCTCAATCCCACCTTCGATGTGTTCCGCATCACCTTCGACGGATCAGGTCGCCCGACCCAGTTCCAACTGGATGAAGATGGCAATTTGATAATCCCGGGGACGATCACAACATCGGGCAGTTGCGCGACCCCCTGTGACGGCGTCTTTGGCGAAGATTACGAATTGCTGCCGATCGAACAGAACGCCGCGTTCATGTGGCAGAATGGCCATCTGCCCTCTGTCGGGGCAACGCCGGAATCCGGTCAGTACGAGCTGTCCAGCAAAGTGCTGTCGATGCTGACGGAGTTGGAAAAGGCGCATATCTACATCGAACAGCTGCACAGCCGGATTACCGATCTTGAAAAGAAAGCTGATTCCAAAGGCTGATCCTGAAAGCCCCCCGGTGCAACGTGCCGGGGGACCATTCGAAGTTACCGCCGGTAAGCCGGGTTCAGGATTTTCTTGTGTCCCCCCCGTGTTCAGGCCTCCCCCCCCCTCGCCCCCCCCCCAGCATCCGGTCCACCCGGTCATTGAATGACGGGATATTGCCGGGCAGGCCAGCGGGCAGGAATGCGGTCGCTACCACGCCAAGAAATCCCGCAGGCACGCAAACCAGCAATGACTTAGAGCATGTTGCTCAAAAGTGGAAACCGGTTTTGAACCGGCAGGTGACCCTGCGCGCACAGGGCCCAGGTGACCAGCTCACACCAGAACCGGGGCGCGCGCATCAACCATCGTTGAAAGCCCGACCTCGCCGCCGCTCGTGGGGCCGATGCCACGACCGCCCTGTGGCAAGAGAAGGACCGGGCGGCCTGCACCCCGATCTGCAAAAAAGAAAGGCCGTCTTCCAGGACTTCGTCCACCGCATGTTCGCACCTTGACAGCTCCCCTGAGCCGCCACAGAATTATGACTTTAGCCTCGTTGAGCATTCGTTGAGACGCTTGATTTAATCTCTGGAAACATTCCTATGTCCAATATCAACCTCATCCGTCCGGGTCACAGCCTGCGTTTCCTGTTCGCCCTGCTGATCGTCGCCGTGCTGGCCTATCTGTTCTGGACCGGATCGCGCTACCCGGCGCTGAATGAAAAAGCGATGATGTCCGGCGCCATCCAGCTTGAGGATGCCCTCAGCTTCGAGGCCAGGTTTCCAATCACCGACGATATGAATATCGTCCAGCATATCTTCTGGTCCACGCTGAACTGGATCAACACCAACAAGAAGGGCATGACCTTCGGTGTGCTTTTCGCCGCCGCCTTCCTGACCGCCGCGGGCTATCTGCGCACCAAAAGCTTCAAGGGCCGGTTCTCGAACTCGTTCCTGGGGCTTGCGATCGGCACACCTCTGGGCGTCTGCGTGAACTGCGCGGCGCCAATCGCGCGCGGAATGTATAGCTCTGGCCTGCGCGCCGAAACCACGCTCAGCGCGATGATCGCCTCACCTACGCTGAACGTGGTGGTGCTGACCATGCTCTTTTCGCTTCTGCCGCTTTACATGGCGCTGACCAAGATCGCGCTGTCCCTGGTGATCATCCTGCTGGTTATCCCGCTGATGGCGCGCCTGTTGCCCCGCACCGAAATCGCGCCAGAGCTACGCGTCCAGTCCCCCTGGAGCGCGGACGAGATCACCACCGGCCAGCCCAAAAACGAGAGCCTGCATATCGCAGTATGGGAGGTCACCCGCAGCTACCTGTGGAACCTATGGTACATCGTCAGGATGACGGTGCCGCTGATGCTCCTTGCGGGCTTTCTGGGCACGGTCGCGGCCGTATTCCTGCCCGGCAACCTGATCCTGGGGCTGCAATTCTCGCTCTGGGTGCTTCTGGCCGTCGCTCTGGTGGGGGTGTTCCTGCCGGTGCCCATCGGGTTTGATGTGGTGATGGCCGGTGTGCTGCTGGCCTCCGGGATGGAGCAGGGCTATGTCATGGCGCTGCTGTTTACCTTGGGCAGCTTCAGTGTCTATTCCTACTTTATCGTGGCGCAATCGGTGGGTCGGCGCGCCGCCTGGATGCTGGCCGCCACTGTGGTGGTGATGGGTGTGGTCTCAGGCTATGCTGCGCATGGCTGGCACGAATACAAGACCGACCAGGCGCTGAAGATGCTGACCGGGCAGGCACAGCAAGACCCGCCGCGCATGATGTGGGCCGCCCACGCCGCCAGCGCCGACCACTGGCAGGTCACCTCGCCCGACGCCGCCCGCATCCACATCACTGCCACGCCCTTCGCGCCGAAATCCCCCGCAGCCGACACCGGCTTTACCCGGATGGAAGCCGACACCCGGGGCATCGACGCCCCGCTCGAATTTTCCATGGCCGACATGTGGCCCCCCTTCTGGGAGGGGCGTAGCCTTGCGTCGGGGGATATCGACAACGACCGCGATCTTGATCTCGTCGTCGCCTCGACGGAACAGGGCCTCTACCTCTACGCCAATGACGGCACTGGCGCATTCAGCCGGATCGCTGCTGATCTGGGCCCTCTAGCGGACATGCCGGTCTTTAACGCCGCGCTGGCGGATGTGGACAATGACGGCTGGCGCGATCTTGTGATCGCCACCTACCGGCAAGGCAATTACCTCTGGCGCAACGTGAACGGTCGCTTTACTGGCACGCCCTCTCTGATCAAAAACCGCGACAATGCCGTCCTGTCGCTTGCCCTGAGCCTCGCCGATGCCGACCGCGACGGTGATCTTGACCTGGCCCTCGGCAACTGGACCTCGGGTTGGTATCGCCGTGTGCCGGGCGAGGAATCTCGTAACCGCATCGTGTGGAACGACGCGGGCGCGCTCAGCGGGGCGGATTTCACGGACCTGCCTGGCATCCCCGGGGAAACCCTGTCGATCCTGTTCTCGGACATCGACGGCAACGGCACAGCCGATCTGCTGGTGGGCAACGACTTTGAAATCCCCGACTATATCTATCGCAACGACGGCGCGCGCGGGTTTACCCCGATCACCCACGCTGATGCGCTGATCCCGCACACCACCACCACCACCATGGCGCTCAAGACCGCCGATCTGATGAACGACGGCTCACCCGAGATTTACATGGCCCAGATCGCGGGGCGCTCTTCGGGCGTATCACGCAAGCTCAAGATGCAGGACCTCGATCTTTACTGCGACGCCATCGGAAACCCACAAGCCCAGGCGACCTGCGCGCAGAACATGGAGATCAAGACCTGGTACAGGTCAGGCAATAATTTCGACCCGACCTATGCCTCAAAGTGTCAGGAGCTCACCGGGCGGCTCCAGGGCGAATGCAAGGCGATGCTGGTCAAGGATCTCGCCATCCAGCGCAACGATCCTGCCATCTGCGAACTGATCCCCGCAGACCAGCCGCGCCCACGCAGCTTTTGCGACCTGCACTTTCTACCCGTTCGCACGATCACGGCAGACGAGGCCGAGGCGAGCATTCAACAGATCCTGCGCTCCAACGTCCTGCTGGAATGGCAGGGGGCGACCTATACCGACACCGCAGGCCCGCGTGGACTTGAGGTTGGGGGGTGGAGCTGGGACACCAAGGTGGCGGATTTCGACAACGACGGCTGGCAGGATGTATATATCGTCAACGGCACCTGGGTCCCGAACGAGGTCAGCCCCTCGAACATGTTCTTTCACAACACCGGAGAGGGCACGTTTGTTGAGGCCTCGGGCCCCTTCGGACTTGAGGACTACCTGATGACCGCCTCTGCCACCGCATTCGACATGGAGGGCGATGGCGATCTGGATTTGATCACACATCCGGTGAACGGGCCGCTGGTCATGTTTCGTAACAATGCCCAGGACGGTCACGCCATCGCGTTTGAGTTGGAAGACATGGTCGGCAACCGCGATGGCATCGGCGCGGTGCTGACCCTGACCGACGGCGACGGGCGGATGATGACCCGCGAGATCCAGCTCGGCGGCGGCTTCATGTCTTTTGATGCCCCGCGCGTGCACTTCGGTCTCGGCACCGCCACCTTTGCTGCCAGCCTGACCATCCGCTGGGCCGACGGCACGGTGAGCGCGATCACCGGTCCGCTCGATGCAGGCGCCCTCTACACCGTCCGCCGCGACAGCTGAGCGAGACACTTAGAACGCGTCCTCTCACAGCACTTCCGTTTGGCATTAGGTTTGTGTGGGTATCTTTGCTGCCTGTGACCTGCTCCCCTGAAAAGTCCGGTGTTTTGAGTTAGCCTGTTCTCCAACAAGGAGACAGAGGATGAAGAGAAGCCGTTTCAGCGAAGAACAGATCATTGGGATATTGAAAGAGCATCAGGCTGGGCTTGGCGCGAAGGAGCTTTGCCGCAAGCATGGTGTCAGCGATGCGACATTTTAGAAATGGCGGTCCAAGTATGGCGGAATGGAAGTGTCTGACGCAAAAAAGCTGAAGGCGCTTGAGGCCGAGAATGCCAAGCTGAAGAAGTTACTGGCTGAGCAGATGATGGATGTGTCGACGCTTAAGGAAATGCTGGGAAAAAACTTTTGA
>NZ_FOVP01000004.1 GCF_900115165.1 Roseovarius lutimaris
GTGATCATCGGGTCGATCTCGATCTTGCCGTCCATGTACCAATCGACGATTTTGGGCACATCGGTGCGCCCGCGCGCGCCGCCAAACGCGGTGCCGCGCCAGCTTCGCCCGGTCACAAGCTGAAACGGGCGGGTCGAGATCTCGGCCCCCGCAGGCGCCACCCCGATCACGATGCTTTCGCCCCAGCCCTTATGCGCCGCCTCAAGCGCCGTGCGCATCACGCCGACGTTGCCGGTGGCGTCAAAGGTGTAATCCGCGCCGCCCCCCGTAAGCTCGACCAGATGCGCCACAAGATCGCCCTCCACGTCATTGGGATTGACGAAATCAGTCATGCCAAAGCGCCGCGCCATCTCGACCCGCGCCGGGTTGAGATCAACCCCCACGATCTGATCGGCACCCGACAGGCGCAGGCCCTGGATCACGTTCAACCCGATGCCGCCGAGGCCAAAGACGATGCTGCGATTGCCAAGCTCGGCCTTGGCGGTGTTGATCACCGCGCCGATGCCGGTGGTCACGCCACAGCCAATATAGCAGATCTTGTCGAACGGCGCATCCCGGCGCACCTTGGCCAGCGCGATCTCGGGCAGAACCGTGTGATTGGAAAACGTCGAACAGCCCATGTAATGCAGGATCGGCGTGCCATCGAGCATCGAAAACCGGCTGGTGCCGTCGGGCATCACGCCCGCGCCCTGGGTGCTGCGGATCTTCTGGCAAAGGTTGGTTTTCGGGTTCAGGCAATACTCGCATTCGCGGCACTCGGGCGTGTAGAGCGGGATGACGTGATCGCCGGGCGCAAGGCTGGTCACGCCGGACCCGACCTCAAGCACGACGCCCGCGCCCTCATGCCCCAGAATGGCCGGAAACGCCCCTTCGGGATCGGCGCCCGACAGGGTGAAATCATCGGTATGACAAAGCCCGGTGGCCTTGATCTCGACCAGAACCTCACCCGCCTTCGGGCCCTCAAGGTTCACCTCCATGATCTCCATCGGCTGACCGGCAGTAACGGCAACAGCGGCACGCGTCTTCATCAAGTTCGTCCTCTCTCGTACCTTCAACGATACAACCTTTTGGCGATTCGCCCCAAAGAACGGTTTTCAAATCACCCGGTTTCCTACTGTGACAATATGTGCCAAGATTGCTCTATCGCTCAGTAAGACCTTAGTCGTAGAGGTTGTAATGAAATTCCTGCCGCATCTTTTAGCCATTGTTTTTACTGGGGTTTCTCCGCTTTACGCGGCGGGATCGCATGATCCGGACTGGCCCTGTGTTCAGCGTCGGGTTGATACGCTTTCGGCGGCCGTCATGTGGCCCTATCAACCTGAGTCGCAAGCGGCCAAAGAAAAACCTGCGGCGGCCACCGCCGAGCTCGCTCAACTTCTGGCGTTACGGCGAATCAGTCTCGAAGAGGCTGAAGAAGCGCTGGATGAGGCCGCCAATGGCACACCTGCGCTGGATCGCGATGACTATAACGCGATTTTTGCGGATGTGTTCGAGCGTCTCAATCAGCGGCGCAGCCTGTTGATGACCGGCATCACCCGCTATGCGCGCAATCAGGCGCGACTGGCCGATGAAATCGACACCATGCGCAACCAGATCGCGACCATGACCGCCGCCGAGTCACCCGATTTTGACCAAATCGATCAGATCGAGGCAGACCTTGATTGGCGCGAGCGGGTGTTTCACGATCGCGCGCTGTCATTGACCTATGCCTGCGAAACGCCGGTACTGTTGGAAAAGCGGCTTTATGCCATTGCCCAGATGCTGGCGGCGCGGATCAACGACTAGCGCCGCTATTCCCACTCCAACTCGGTAAAGGCCGCTGTCACATTGCGCCGGTGAAACAGATCGAACAGGTGCCAGTTATCGGCCTCATCCTGCCCGACCGTTTCCACCGCCTCTGACAGGCGCAGCCCATCGGCCACCGCGATCCGGGTCTCATCGCGCAGGGTTTCAAGGTAACGCCGCAAGGCCTCGCCACCCTCGGGCCAGCCCATCACCGGGCCGCCATGTCCCGGCACCACACGGGCGGGGGGCGGCGTGCCCATGGCGTCAAGCACCCGAAGCCAGCCAAGGAGTGAGCCGTCAAGCGCCGGGCTATGCTCATCAAACAGCAAATCCCCGGCAAAGAGCGTCGCCGTTTCGCCGTCAAACACCGTCAGATCGCTTTCGCTATGCGCGGTTTCCCAAGGCACCAGGACAAGCGCGCGCGCGCCAAGGTCTATCACAGTGCTGTCGGCGACCGGGGTGATCGCAAGCGGCGCGCGGCTTGCGCTAAAACCGGGGCCGATCAGCCGGGCAAAACTCGCCTCATAGGTCTCGGCCCGCGCATTCAGCGCCTGCGCCAGCTTGCGATGGCCGATGATCTCGGCGTCGGCCTCGGCAAGGACGCTGGCGCCAAAGACATGGTCGGGGTGCATATGCGTGAGGATGATGTGCGATATCGGCTTGGGCGTCACCGCGCGCACCGCAAGGTAAACCTCTTCGCCAATCGCGCGGCTGCCGCCGGAATCGATCACCGCGACGCTGTCGCGGCCGATGACAAAGCCGATATTGGCCACATCGCCAAGGTTCTCGGGGGCCACATCGGCGACCTGCCCGCGATGCACGTACACGCCCGGCGCGATTTCTGAAAACGCAAGCGTGCTGGCGCGACGCGGCACACATTCCGGCGGCCCGGCGGTAAAGCCCGCGCCCCACTCCGGCGCGACCTTTGCCGCGCGGGCAAGGGCAGTGGCGCAATCGGGTGCATCGGTGGGAACAAGCCGCGCCTGGCAAAGATCGGGTTGCCCCACCAGACAGAGGCTGACCAGAATTTCAAACATCGCCTGCCCTCGCACGACTGCTACTAATGGTTGATACGATTTTGACGGGTTTCATGCTATTGTCCTTAAGTGCCACTGTGCCTTTCGGAGGACCAAGATGAAATCTTTGACGATCCCGACCGCGATTTTGGCGATCGCGCTTAGTTCGGTTGCCTGGGCGGAAGAGTTGCGAAACCCGCTGGTGAACGGTGAAACCTGGGAGTATCTGCGCGGTGACATCCTGAACGAAACCAAATCGGTCAGGCCCGGCGCGATCTTTAGCGTCGATGCGCCCTACCGCGCCCATGATGCGGCAACCGTGCCGGTGGTCGTCATCCAGACCGATCAGAGCGTCGGTGCGATCAAGACGCTGAAACTCGTGGTTGACGAAAACCCCGCGCCGCTTGCCGCCGAGATCAATTTCGGCCCGGCGATGACACCGCTTAGCTTTGAAACGCGGGTTCGGGTGAATGCCTATTCCAACCTGCGCGTGGTTGCCGAAACCGACACCGCCAGCTTTATCGACGGGCGTTTCGTCAAGGCCGCCGGCGGCTGTGCCGCGCCCGCCACCCGCGACCCAGAGGTGGCGATGGAGAATATCGGCAAGATGCGTCTGCGCCATTTCGACACTGGCCCGGTTCAGGTCGGCAGCCGCCGCGATGCCCAGTTGATGATCCGCCATCCGAATTACTCCGGTCTGCAACGCGATCAGATCACCCAGCTTTTCGTGCCTGCACTGTTCATTCAGGATCTCAAGGTCTGGCAGGGCGATGAGATGCTGTTCAGCCTGACGGGGGGCATTTCAATTTCCGAAGATCCGGTGTTTCGCTTTGGCTATACCGATAATGGTGCGCCCAATCTGCGGGTGCGGGCCGAAGATACCGACGGCCATGTGTTTGAACAGATCCTGCCAAAGGGCGGCGAATCCTGATCAGTTGAAACAGACGATTTCGGCCTCGGCTTGCGCACGGCGCAGGTCGGCGACCATGGTGTTGCTGCTTGCGGCGCTGCGAAACAGCGATATCCGCTCGCCGCTGCCTTGGCGCAGCGACAACACGGTCTCCGCCTGCACGTATTTTTCATAAGGCAGGATCGAGGCGATCACATCAATCGAACACGAACAGCGCCGCAGCATGTCCTGGGTGGTGCCGTTGCTTGCCATGCAGCCAAAGACATAATCCGCCCGCGCCTCGGTCGGATAGTCATTGAGACGCTCGGCCATGTCTTGCGCCGCCGCGCCGATGGGCAGGGTAATCAGGGCCAGTATCGCCAGTGCGCGCATGGTTATTGAACCTCCTCGGACAAGTGCAACGTGGAGTGAAAGAACCGCCCACCCGCCTCGCGCATGGGCGTAGCGGCCTCGATCATGTAATACCAGCCAGGCACCGCATCCGACATCAGAAAGTCGATCCGCAGATCGGCAAGAGGCCCAAGGCGCGCGCGGTTCTCATCGGCCACAAAGGGTGCCAACGTGACCCGTGTCGCGGGCTGTTCGGCCCCGTCATAACTAATGTGATCCGAGGTAATTGCCTCGGGCGCAAGCAGCGAGTCCTTGATCCGATTGCGGATGTAAAACTTGCTGCCGCCGGTCGACACCGCCAGATCGCGCACAAGCCGTTCGAGAAAGAACATCGCCATAGGGTTGCCGACACTGGCGTCAAAAACCGCGAGCGACTGGCGCTTGCCGTCGATATCGCGGCTCAGGCGGGCGGTGTCGTCGTCTTCGATCACAAGGTCTAGGCTCTGCGGCGTTTGCGGGGCGGCGGCCTCGTTTGCCGTCACCGACTCATAGCGCAGATGATCGCCGGGCGCGAAATCGTCGAGCGTGCCGGTGCGAAAGATGAGGTCATAGCCTTCAGTGTCGTCTGCGGCGTGAACGGCCCCCGTGATCCCGATGGCCATTGCACAGATCATAGCCAGGACAAGCCCCGGTTTCTTCATGAATTCTGCCTTTTTATGCGTCATTTTCATCCTGTTCCGGCCCTCAGGCCCGTGACCTTGCCCCACCAAGCGGCTGGCAGGACCAGCGCGAAACGCGCCAGCGCGGGTGGTCGTTGGCCCAAAGGCTTAGCTGCGGGATCGCCTCGGCAATACAGCCGCGCGTGCCCCGATCGGTGTATTGAAACACCCGCTCTTCGCAGATCGCGGGTTGCGCCTTGAGGCAGATGACAAACAAAAGCTCGATCATGCCGGTCCCTCGCAAACCTCTCCTGCCTTAACTTCGCCCATGACAGGGAGGCGACACAAGCCCCTCGCCCACGCCCTGCACTAAAGTCGTAGGGCCGATCCGGTCAGGACCGTTGACAAGCCGAGGTTGCAAATATCTAATTCAGGTGTCTAGCCACGAACCCAAGGGAGGATTGATCATGGCATGGAGTAAACCTGTTCTGCGTGAGTTGAACTGCGGCATGGAAATCAACATGTACGGCCCCGCAGAAGAACGCGACGGCGGCGGCGTCCTGTTCTGAATATTTCAATCTCGGGCGCAGCGAGGTAGCAAGTGTTCAAAGCTCTGATACTTGGTGCTGCGGCCGGGGGCGGGCTTCCGCAATGGAATTGCGGCTGCGAGAATTGCAATCTAGCCCGCGCGGGTAAAATCCCGTCATCCACACAATCCTCGCTCGCTATCAGCGTAGATGGCGAGCGGTGGGTCGTTTTGAACGCCTCGCCGGATATCCGCGCCCAAATCGCCGACAATCCGGCGCTGCATCCGACGGGCCTGCGCGACTCCCCGATTGCGGCAGTGCTTTTGACCAATGGCGATATTGACCACGTTGCGGGGCTTTTGTCGCTGCGCGAACAACAGCCCTTTGCCCTGCATGCCACCGGCGAAATCCACGAGGTTCTGGCCGCCAACCCGCTGTTGCAGGCGGTTGATCCGGCCCGAGTGCCGCGTGTCACCATCGCTTTGGACAAGGAGGTCACGCTTTTGCCCGGCCTGAGCGCGACGCTGTTTTCGGTCCCCGGCAAGGTGCCGCTTTACATGGAGGGGGACGAGGTCAAAACCGACCTTGAGGGCGAGCAGACCACTGGCGTGCATATCAACGCCGAGGGGCGCGACATCTATTACATCCCCGGCTGCGCCGCCGTGACCGAGCGTCTGGCAAACCGCCTTCGAGGGGCCGACATGGTGTTTTTCGACGGCACGCTCTGGCGCGATGATGAGATGCTTGAAATGGGCCTGAGCCAAAAGACCGGCAAGCGCATGGGCCATATCTCGATGAGCGGGCCAGAGGGCTCTATCGCCGCGCTGCGCGATCTCGGGATCGGGCGTAAGGTTTTTGTGCATATGAATAATTCCAACCCGGTGTTCCGCCCCGATGCGGCCGAACGGGCCGAGGCCGAGGCCGCAGGCTGGATCATCGGACAGGATGGAATGGAGCTGACGCTATGACCGCCACCCCCGCTGACTTCGAGGCCCGCCTGCGCCAGATCGGTGCCGAGCGCTATCACGACCGGCACCCGTTTCATCATCTGCTGCATTCGGGCGGCTGCACCCCCGATCAGGTGCGCGCCTGGGTGATCAACCGCTATTATTATCAGGCCCGCATCCCGATGAAGGATGCCGCCTTTCTGAGCCGCGTCGATGACCCCGATCTGCGCCGCATCTGGCGCTCGCGGATCGAGGATCATGATGGCACCGCCGAAAATGAGGGCGGCATTCGCCGCTGGCTTCGCCTGGCGCAGGCGGTCGGGCTTGACCCCGAGTATGTGGCAAGCACCGATGGCGTGCTGCCTGCCACCAAGTTCGCGGTCGATGCCTATGTGCATTTCGTGCGCGACAAACCCCTGCTTGAGGCGGTCGCGGCCTCGCTGACCGAGCTTTTCGCGCCGAAAATCCACGCCGAGCGGATCGAGGGATTGCTGGCCAATTACGCCTTTGCCGATGACAGCAGCCTTGCCTATTTTCGCAATCGCCTGAAAGAGGCCCCCAAGGATGTGGCATTCGGCCTGAAATGGGTGCTTGATCACGCCGACACGGCCGAAAAGCAGGATGCCGCCGCCGCCGCCCTTGTGTTCAAGACCGATGTGCTATGGTCACAGCTTGATGCGCTTTATGCGGCCTATGTCGATCCGGCGCGCATCCCCCCCGGTGCATGGCAACCGGGCCAGGGCTTGCTGGCAAAGGGAGCGGCATGACCCCCGAGGGCACCCCTTATCTGCCGCGCGGTGTGCGTCTGCATTTTGACAAGGTGCGCGACAATTGGGTTCTTTTGGCGCCTGAACGCACGATCCGGCTTGACCCTATCGGTCACGCGATCCTAAGCCGGGTTGACGGGAAAACCACGCTCGCGGCAATCGCCGCCGACCTTTCGGAAACGTTCAAGGCGCCGCTGGAGGATGTGACCCGCGACAGCACGGAATTCTTGCAAGAGCTGGCCAATCGCCGCTTTCTCGAGGTGACATGATGCAGGTTCAGCCCCCCATCGCGATGCTGGCGGAACTGACCCATCGCTGTCCGTTGTCTTGCCCCTATTGTTCCAACCCGGTCGAGTTGACGGCGCGCGAGGCCGAGCTTTCGACCGATGACTGGCGCTCGGTATTTCAACAGGGCGCCGCGATGGGGGTGCTGCAATTGCATATTTCGGGGGGCGAGCCGGCCTCGCGCCGCGACCTTACCGATCTTGTGCGCGCCGCGCGCGATTCGGGGCTTTATACCAATCTGATCACCTCTGGCATTGGCCTGACCGAAAAGCGGCTGGCCGAGCTTGATGCCGCCGGGCTTGATCATGTCCAGCTTTCGCTTCAGGGCACCGATGCGGCGATGGCCGACCGGATCGGCGGCTATAAGGGCGGCTATGACCGCAAGATGATGGTGGCCAAATGGATCGGCGCGATTGGCTTTCCGCTTACCCTAAATTTCGTGATGCACCGGGGCAATATGCATCAGCTTGGCCGCGCGATTGAAATGGCACAGGAGATGGGCGCGCGGCGGATCGAGGTGGCAACGGTGCAATTCCACGGCTGGGCGATGCAGAACCGTGGCGCCCTGATGCCCACCCGCGAACAGGCGGCAGAGGCCAATCGCACCGTCGCCGAGGCCCGCGCGCGGCTCAAGGGCAGGCTGGTGATCGACTATGTTCCCGCCGATTATCATGCCGATTACCCCAAGCCCTGCATGGGCGGTTGGGCCAGCACTGGCATCAATGTCGCGCCCGACGGGCTCGTGCTGCCATGCCATGCGGCGCAGACCATCAAGGGCCTCGAATTTGACAATGTCCGCGACCGTCCGCTGGCCGATATCTGGCAGGACGGCAGCGCCTTCAACGCCTATCGTGGCACCGACTGGATGCAGGAACCCTGCCGCTCGTGCGAGCGCAAGACGATTGATTTCGGCGGTTGCCGCTGTCAGGCGATGGCGATTGCGGGCGACCCCACTGCAACCGATCCGGTCTGTGTCAAATCCCCGGATCACGCCAGGATCCGCGATCTGGCCGCCGATTTCTCCGGTCAGGACGAGGCCCCGATGACATGGCGGGTGATGGACAAGACGCCGGGTTAACTCATGATTGGGTTTGATACCTCGACCAGATTGCCATCCGGGTCGCGCAGGTAAAGCGACAGGATCGGGGCCATGGCCCCTGTGCGTCGCACCGGGCCCTCTTCCACCGGGATGCCAAGAACGGCAAGATGCGCCTGCCAATCTGAAATTGCCACGTCGCTCAGGAAACACAAATCCGCCGATCCGGGCGTGGCGCAACGCGCCTTGGGCTCAAACTCGGCGCCGACAACATGCAGGTTTATCTTTTGCGCGCCAAACTTTAGCGCCCATCGCACCGTCCCGTCCATGGATGTAAACGCCTCGGCCTGCATCCCCAGACCGTCGCGGTAAAAGGCGATCGTCGCGTCAAGATTGCCCACCGTTAGCACCAGATGATCAAGCCCGGTCAACTTGGGTTGCATGCGCAGTCCTTTCAGTATGAGACCTCGGGGCGAAAGCCCTCGGGGATGCCATCCACCTCGTCAAGCATCAGATCGGCCATCACCTGCCCGACCTTGGGGGCCATGCCAAAGCCGATCTTGAAGCCGCCATTGGCGATGAATTCACCCGCGCGCAGGGGGTGCGCCCCGAGCATCGGCGCGCGGCTGCGGCTGCGCGGGCGAATACCCGCCCACCGGGCCAGCACCGGCGCATCGGCCAAAACCGGCACCGCCGCGCGCGCCCGCGCGATCACCGCGTCAAGCTGGTCGTCGGTGGTGGTGGGCTCGTCGTAGGTGGTCTCGCTGGTCGATCCGACCGCTGTGGTGCCATCCTCATGCGGGATGATATGAAGCGTGTCGGCAAAAAGCTGAGGCAGGCTTGCCGCGTCATAACCCAACAGCGCGCCCTGCCCCTTGACGCCATGGCCGACGCTGCGGCTATGGGCATGGCTTAGCTCTTGCAGGTCCGCAACGCCGGTGGCCCAGATCACCCGACCCTCGAGCACGCCCGAGGGCACCACCTCGCCGCCCTTCGTGCGAATCGCCGCCACAAGCGCGGCGCAGGCGCGGCGCGGATGCAGGCGCGCGCTGAGCGTGTCCTCGATCAGATATCCGGTGGGCGTGAACGGGGCCCACTCCCCCCCGGCCCTGATCACGCGCCAGTCCGCCTTGCCCTGCCAGAGATCGCGCGCGGTAAGGGCGCGGGCATTGGCCAGCGTCAAAGCCGCCTCATTGGCAATCGGTTGCAACCGCCCAAGGCGGCCGTAACCCGGCGATTGACCCGAGGCCTCGGCGACTCCGGCCCAAAAGGCGCGCGCCATGAGCAGGCTCTTGAATTGAAACGCCTTTTTGTCATTCCAGTTTTCCGGCACATGCGGGGCCAACGCACCGACGATACCCCCCGACGCCCCTGCACCGGGGCCATGGGGATCAATCACCCGCACCCGCGCGCCGCGCCGTACACAGGTCCACGCCACCGAAAGGCCAAAGATCCCCGCCCCCATTACCGTTATATCGGCCATTGCCAAAGCGCCTGTCCCCCTGCATGGTCACGCCCATCCACCCCCGCTTTAAAGGATCACAGCATGCAGGGCCAGCAGGTCGATATCCTCTGGAATGACGGCGATATTCCCGTCTCGACCCGGTTTGATGATCCCTATTTCAGCCTTGAGAACGGGTTGGCGGAAACGCGGCATGTGTTTCTGACGGGCAATGACCTTCCGGCGCGGTTTTACGATGGGTTTCACATTGCCGAGCTGGGTTTTGGCACCGGCTTGAACCTTTTGGCAAGCCTCGCCGCATGGCGTGCGGCCAATGTCGACGGGCGACTGCATTTCACCACGTTCGAGGCCTATCCAATGAGCCCCGAACAGATGCGACGCGCACAGTCGGCCTTTCCCGAGCTGTCGGATGTCGCGGCAGAACTTGCGCCGCTTTGGCAGGGCGGTGCGCAGGTGATTACGCTGACCGACCTGACATTCACCCTGATCGAGGGCGATGCGCGCCAGACCCTTGCCGATTGGCAAGGCCAGGCCGATGCATGGTTTCTCGACGGGTTTTCCCCGGCCAAGAACCCCGAGCTTTGGCAAGACGACCTTTTGGCCGAGGTCGCACGGCACACAACCGCCACCGGCACGGCGGCGACCTATACGGCGGCGGGTTTCGTGCGCCGTGGGCTTGAGGCGGCTGGATTTGTCGTGACCCGTCAGCCGGGGTTTGGCCGCAAACGCCATATGACCACCGCCACGAAGGGCACGACATGAACGCACAAAACACCCGGCTGGGGATCTGGCTGATGATCGCCACGACGTTTATCTTTGCGGTGCAGGACGGCATTTCGCGCCATCTTGCGGGCGAATACAACGTGCTGATGGTGGTGATGATCCGCTATTGGTTCTTTGCCGCCTTCGTCATGACCATCGCCAGCCGCAAGGCGGGCGGGTTGCGCGCCGCCGCCACCACGAGCCAGCCGTTGATGCAGGCGTTTCGCTCGCTGCTTCTGGTGACCGAGATCTGCGTAATGATCTTTGGATTTACCCTGTTGGGCCTTGTCGAAAGCCATGCGGTTTTTGCCTGTTATCCGCTGTTGATCGCCGCGTTGTCGGGGCCGGTTCTGGGGGAAAAGGTCGGCTGGCGGCGGTGGCTGGCCATCGGGGTTGGCTTTGTCGGGGTGATCATCATCCTCGAGCCGGGCTTTGGGGTGTTCGAACCGCAAGCCATCGTGCCGCTGATCGCCGCGTTGATGTTTGCGCTTTACGGCCTGTTGACGCGCTACGTGGCGCGTCGCGATACTGCCGCGACAAGCTTTTTCTGGACCGGCACGGTCGGCTCTGTGGCGATGACCGCCGTTGGCATGTGGTTCTGGGAGCCGATGATCGCCTCTGACTGGGTCTGGATGGGCGCGCTATGCATCACCGGCGCCGCGGGGCACTGGACCCTGATCAAATGCTATGAGGTCGCCGAGGCAAGCGCGGTTCAGCCTTTTGCCTATCTGCAACTAATGTTTGCCAGCACGATCGGCATTCTGGCCTTTTCCGAAACGATCCGCCTGAATGTGGCGCTCGGTGGCGCGCTTATCGTCGGCGCGGGGCTGTTTACACTCTGGCGGCAACGCCGCGCTGCCTAGGCCAAGCCGCTCGGCAAGAGGGTGTGGCAATCCGCCACAGGCCAGCAGATGCCCCACCGGGGTACGCTCAAGGCAACGCAGCCCCATTCATTACTCGGGCCAGCGACGGATTTTGGAACAATCGGCCTGTTTTATTGGGGTCGGGAAATTGGTGGCGATGAAAATCGGCAGAATCATCAACGCGATAAAAGCTCTGGGCATGCTCCCGGCGTTTCTTGTCGTGCTGCTTGTCCTGCGTGTCGCCGCCTCCGCCGCGGTCGAATGTCAACACGAACTGGCAGCGCAGGCCGCGCAGGCCAAGGTCGCCGCGCATGCGCAGCATAGTGACCACAACCCCGGCCAGACCGACAAACACGAAGCCCATCACGTTTTCACGCCCTGCCCGTTCTTCAAAACTGCGGGGGCATTGCCGGATTGTGACATCGACCCGGATGCCACCAACCTTGTCTACTCACGGACACATGTACCGAATGACGATTTTCGGGCGGCGGCAGGCGATTTGCCTGCCGCCTACAGCTCTCGCGCGCCGCCGGTGTCGGCCCTGGGATAGCTGGCATTCGCCGATTGGTCCTGCCCGTGCGCCCTGTCGAATTATCGGCCTTGGTGCATCTCCAGCGGGACATCCGGCGCACGCGCGCCTGCCGCATAGTTACGTAGTTACCTGTTCAGCCAAATCGCTTTTCCGCCCCGTGCAAACGTGGGCCGGTGGGTGCTTCGGAACCGGTGAACAGGGCCATATCGGCCATGCCAGCCCCCATTACGGCCTGACTTTATCACCTTCGATTTGGTCCGGCCTTTGAAGAGCCAAGCCCTAAAACAATAAAATGAGTTATCTCACATGACACAGGTTTCCCTGCGCGCAGCCGCATTCTGCGCCACCCTTTCGCTGACCGCCCTCGCCGCCCCGGTTTTTGCCCATGAAGACGATCCGGTTCCCGCCAATGATGCCGCCACGGGCTTCACCGTGACCACAACCGACCTGCCGCCGCTGCGGGCCGATGGTCACGCGCCGATTGGCGTGATGGGCGAACACCGCCACAAGCGAGGCGAGGTGATGCTGTCCTATCGGTTCATGCATATGGACATGCGCGGCAACCAGATCGGCAGCAACAACGTCAGCAACGACACGATTGCCACCACCGTTCCGAACCGCTTTTTCGGTGCCCCCGGCCAACCGCCCACATTGCGCATCGTGCCCACGGACATGCAGATGCAGATGCATATGTTTGGCGCCATGTATGCCCCCAATGATCGCATCACCCTGATGGCGATGCTGCCCTATATTGATAAGCAGATGGATCACCTGACCTATCAGGGCGGTGCCGGCACCACGGTCCTGGGGGGCTTTCGCACCAAATCCGAAGGCATCGGCGATGTGAAGGTCTCGGCGCTGATCGGGCTGATGGAGAGCGGCAACAACAAGGTTCACCTCAACATGGGTGTCAGCCTGCCGACCGGGTCAACCTCGGAGACCGGCACCATTCTTGCGCCCAACGGCACACGCCCCACTGTGCGCCTGCCCTATGCGATGCAGCTTGGTTCGGGCACCTATGACCTCTTGCCCGGCATCACCTATAATGGCGGTCAGGGGCTTACCAAATGGGGCGCGCAGCTTTCGGGCGTCATCCGCACCGGCAAGAACAACGGTTATCGCCTTGGCGATCAGCTCGCCGTGAGCACATGGGCCAGCTATCAGCCCGAACCCTGGATAAGCCTGTCGGGCCGCGTCGAGGCGCGCACCACCGGCGATATCACCGGTCGTGACCCGTTGATCGCCGGGCCGGTGCAAACCGCCGACCCCGATAACTATGGCGGCGACACCGTCACGCTTTATGGCGGTTTCAACCTGATGGGGCAAAGGGGCGCGCTGCGCGGCCATCGCCTTGCGTTCGAGTTGGGTGTGCCGATCTATCAGAAACTGAACGGCCCCCAAATGGAAACTGACTGGACCGCGACACTGGGCTGGCAGTTGGCGTTCTAAGGCGATCCGGGCGCGCGGCCCAGCCTGCGCGCCCGGCCCTGCGGCAAAAGGGGCCAATCGGCCCGGCCGCACTTCACAAATTCGTGAGCGAGCATATAACAGCCCGAAACCACCATCAAGGCAGGCATGCGGCGCACAAATTCACACATGAAATCAGGCGCCCGTAGCTTTTTGGCGATCCTGATTGCCTGCCTTCTAGCGCTGCGCGTGACGGCCTTGCCGATGGTGATGGCAGGCGGCGCGCCCGGCCCCGGCATGATGGCAATCTGCACCGGCGCCGAGATCATCTATATCCCCATCGGCGGCCAGAGCCTGCCTTTGGAGCGCGCGTCCGGCGAGGGCGAGACACAGCACGATCCCTGCCCCGCCTTTGGTGTCGTCGCAGCCCTTGTTTCCCCCGACCTGCCGCTTTCCATTCCAAGCCGCCTGAGCATCTCGAAACAGATCGCACCGCCCGCCCTATTTTGGGCAAGCGCTGCGCGGCCCGCCGGATATCATCCGCGCGCGCCACCATATCTTTGGTCCTGAAGACCCACGCCTTTCAACACCAAGACCGAAATAGAGGGCCGCCACAGGGCGCGCCCGATCCGAAAGATATGATGATGATCAACCGAACCTTTGGCGCGGCGCTTGCCTGCGCCGGATTGCTGGCCACAATGGCCACAATGGCCACCGCCCAGACCATGCCCCAGCAGGGCGACGACATGATGCCGCAAGACATGAGCGACATGAACGACATGCCTCATGCCGGGAAACACCACCAAATGCACCGCCACGGCCCGATTGGCGTGCCGGGACGGCATCAATTGCCCAAGGGCAAACTGGTGCTGACCTATCGCTATGGCGGCATGGAAATGTCGGGCATCCGTCAGGGCACCAATGACATGGATGCCAACACCCTTGTCACCACCGTGCCAAACGCCTTTGCCGCCCTGCCCGGACAGCCGCCCACCATCCGCGTCGCCCCGGTCAACATGAGCATGGACATGCATATGCTGGGCGCGATGTATGCCCCAAGCAAGCGGCTTACCTTGATGGGGATGCTGCCCTATGTGGAAAAATCCATGACCATGCGCACCTATGCGGGGCCTGTCGGCACCACTGTTCTGGGCGACAACACCACCAGATCGAACGGGCTCGGCGATATCCGGCTCGGGGCTTTGCTGGCGCTCAACAAGACGCCCAAGGGCGGCGCACGCCTTGGGCTTGGGCTTAGCCTGCCGACCGGGTCGATCACCGAGACCGGGCAGATGCTCTCGCCGATGAACACCCGCCCCACCCGGCGGCTGGCTTATTCGATGCAACTTGGATCGGGCACCTTTGACCTTCACCCAAGCCTGACCTACGAAACCGGACGCGGTGCGCTCAACTGGGGTGGCCAGATGCGCGCAATCGTGCGTTTGGGCGATAATGACGAGGGCTATCGTCTTGGGCATGAGGCCGCGCTAAGCGGATGGCTCAGCTATCGCGCCGCGCCTTGGATAAGCTATTCCGGACGCGCCGAATATCGCCATGCCGGGCGGATCAAAGGCCGCGACAGCAATATTGCCGGCCCCTCGCTTGGGGCCGATCCGCGCAATTATGGCGGCGACTATGTCACGCTCTATGCCGGGGCCGATCTCACGCCGCGCCGCGGACCTCTTAAGGGACAGCTATTGGGGGTCGAACTTGGCGTGCCGGTCTATCAGAACCTCAACGGGGTGCAGTCAAAGACCGATTGGTCAATTGCCGTCGCCTGGCGCAAACCGTTCTAAGACCCCGCCCCCTTTGGCCCTAATCTCCAAGGGGGGCGACACTGCTGCCGCGCAGCTCTTGCGTGAAGGGCGTTGGCAGCGGCTCTTTGCCCAGACGCGCGCGATAGGCCGGAAGGCTTTCCGCGACGCGCATCACGTAGTTGCGGGTCTCGCGAAACGGGATATGCTCGATCCAGTCGACAATCGCATCGCCGTTGGTGTCACGCGGATCGCCATATTCCGCCAACCATTGCGCCGCTCGTCCCGGCCCCGCGTTATAGCCCGCCGCGACCAGCACCACATTGCCATCAAACCGCGCGCCTAATTGCGCCAGATAGGTCGCGCCAAGCCGGGCATTATAGGCCCAGTCGACAAGCACCTTGTCACGCTCATATGCAATCCCGAGATCGCGCGCCACATCGCGTGCGGTGCCCGGCATCACCTGCATAAGGCCCCGTGCACCCGCGCCGCTGACCACCGACGGATTGAACTCGCTTTCGCGCCGGGCAATCGCCAGCACCATTTCGGTTGGCGCCGCAAGCGACATATCGGCCAACGGATGCAGGGCATAATAGGGCGCTTCGATCACGAGGCCGCGCTGTGCGGCGGCTTTGCCAATCATCACCTGCAAATGCGGTTGCTTCAATTCGTCAAGCATCTGGCCCATCTGGCCAAGCCCGGTGCGATCCTGCGCTTCTGAAAGATGAATGAAAAACCGCCGCGCAAGCCCGAGATCGCCCATCGCAAGCGCCAGCGTGCCGATCTCTTGCAGGTCGCTTGTTGCAAAATCCGCCCGACGCCAGGGCGGGAAGGTTTCCCGCCCCGCCAGCATCGGATCGACCGGCAGGCCTGCTTTTTCCGCTGCCAGCAGCCCGTAAAAGCTTGTCTGATAGGCGGCCCCCTCGCCATAGGCGAGCTTGCCGGCCTCATGATCCCCAAGCGCCTCTTGCGCGCGCCCGATCCAATAACCCGCGCGACCAAGCGAAATCGGCGTTTCAACCGCCGCGCGGAAGCGTTGGAAATGATCAAGCGC
Source organism: Roseovarius lutimaris (assembly GCF_900115165.1). GTDB lineage: Bacteria > Pseudomonadota > Alphaproteobacteria > Rhodobacterales > Rhodobacteraceae > Roseovarius > Roseovarius lutimaris. The sequence goes on from NZ_FOVP01000004.1 coordinate 16,097, forward strand.
CAATGCCGGCGCCTCAAGATAACGCAATGCAAGATAGCCCGACAACCATTCCAGATCGGCGTAATTCGCGCCCTCGACAAGCTGATGCACCGACGCCAGATCATAGGCCAGTTGCGCCTTGCCATCGCGCATCTGCTGGCGGGCCAGGGCGCGTCGCCAACTGGCCCAACGCTCGGGCTCGCCAAGCCCCGCCTTGATCCGGCTTTGGCGCAGGATCACCGCAATGGCCTTGTCAGGGTCGTTTCTCAGATATCTGTTGAATAGCTCATAGGCGATGCCGGGGTGACGTTCCTGCGCCGCGCTCAGCCCCTCGCCGCCGTCTTTCTCTACCTGTTGGCGCAATTCGGCCAGCCTGCGTTCGGGCGCGCTGACCAGAGGCAGCATATCGGCCACATCGCGCAACCCCCGCCAAAGCGCCATTTCAAGGCGGTCGGCATGATGCGGCGCCAAAAGTGCGCCATGCTCGGCCAGAAAATCGTGATGCTCCTCGGTTGTCAGATCAAGCGTGCGCCAACCAAGAACCACGCCAGCCTCGGCATCGCCCACCCGGCCACGCGCGACAAGCGCCCGGGCATAGTTCAGCACCCCGGTGCCGGTCTGCGGCCTATAGCCCTCATAAAACGCCAGCACGTCGTCAAACGCCGCATGGGCCATCGCCTCTTCGCTCTGTCGGCGCAGATACTCAAGCCCCGGCCAATGGCCATTTCGATTGAGAAACGCCAACACCTCGGCGGGCGCGCCTCGCCCGGCGCGCAGGCGATACCATTCAATCAGATCCCCCGCCGCGGCCCCGTCGCGCCGCGCCAATTGCGCCGCCATATCCCAGCGGCCGCCCTGCATCGCCTCAAGCGCACTGGCCAGAGGGCGCGGGGCAATGCGTGGCAAATCGGCGGCATGCGCCGTCAAAACCGACCCGATAAACCCCAGAACAAGGGTGCATACGCGCAACATCTCTTGCATTTCCCGCCATTGCGAAGGATAGACAGCGCCAGCCTATGCGTCACACGCGCCCGCGTCCATTCACAACACCCGGACCATGCGCGCCGAACCGCTCAGGCAAAGCTGATCACAGCGGGCGCCGCCCGCCCTCACGTAGAGACGAAAGGAGCGTGTCATGTTCAAAGGATCTTTTCCTGCCCTGGTCACGCCGTTCAAGGACGGCGAGCTGGATCTGGATACGCTCAAGAAACTCGTCGACTGGCATATCAGTGAGGGCAGCCATGGCCTCGTGCCGGTCGGCACCACCGGTGAAAGCCCGACCCTGAGCCACGGCGAGCATGAAACCGTCGTCGCCGAAGTGGTCAAGGCCGCCGCAGGTCGCATTCCGGTGATCGCCGGGGCCGGGTCCAACAACACCCGCGAAGCGATGCGCCTGATGCAGCATGCCCTGTCGGTCGGGGCCAACGCCGCGCTGGTGGTGACGCCCTATTACAACAAACCCACGCAGGCCGGTCTGATCGCCCATTTCACCGCGCTGCATGACTGCTGTGACCTGCCGATCGTGATCTACAACATCCCCGGCCGCTCGGTCGTGGATATGACACCCGACACCATGGGCCAGCTTGCAAAACTGCCGCGCATTGTCGGCGTCAAGGATGCCACCGGCGATCTGGCCCGCGTCTGCGCCCAGCGGATCACCTGTGGCAAGGAGTTTGCCCAGATTTCCGGCGAAGACGGCACCGCCCATGGCTTTAATGCCCAGGGCGGACAAGGCGTGATTTCGGTCACCGCCAATGTCGCCCCCAAACTGGTGGCCCAGGTCCAAGAGGCAACGCTTGCGGGCGATTACGCCACGGCGCTTGAGATTCAGGATCGTCTGATGCCGCTGCATCGCGCGATCTTTACCGAGCCGGGCGTCGTCGGCGTCAAGTACGCCATGTCGCGGCTTGGCCTGTGCAGTGACGAGGTCCGCTCGCCCCTGACCCCCCTCACCGAGCCGACCAAGGCGCTTGTCGATGCCGGTCTGCGTCACGCCGGTCTGCTCAACTAGCCTCAAACGTAAAAGGATGAAGCAAGGTTTGCCCTGCTTCATCCCCTTCTTCTTGGCAAAACTACTCCGGGGGAGGCGCCGCTTGCGGCGACGGGGGCAGCGCCCCCTGTCACCCCTGCCGGATCAGGCCCGCCCTTTCCACGGCACAAGCCAGCTTTCCGCCTTGCGCATCAGGATGTCGATACCATAGCCGATGATCCCGATCAGGATGATCCCCATGATCACGATATCGGTAAGCTGAAACCGGCTCGCGACCATGATCATCATGCCCGCGCCCTTTTCGGCGGCGACAAGCTCGGCGGCCACAACCGTGCCCCAACAGACCCCCATCGCGACACGTGCGCCGGTGAAGATCTCTGGCAGGCTGTTGGGCATGATCACATAGCGCATCAGCTGCCATTTGCTCGCCCCGAGGGAATAGGCCGCATGCACTTTGGAAATCGCCACGCCGGACACGCCCGCGCGCGCTGAAATGGTCATGATCCAGAGCGCCGCAAGAAACAGCAGGATGATCTTGCCGCTTTCACCGATCCCCGCCCAGATGATCACCAGCGGGATAAGGGCCAAAGGCGGCACCGGGCGCATGAATTCCACGATCGGATCGAACCAGCCGCGGAACCAGTCACTCAGCCCCATGGCATAGCCAAGCGGAATACCCACCAAAGCCCCAAGGGCAAACCCCACGACCACCCGGAACAGCGACCAGTAGAGATGCTCGAACAGGGTAAAGTTCTGATAGCCCTGCTCGGAGATTTCAGCGACCCGCGACACCACCGATTCCGGCGGCGGAAGCCAGATTGGCTCCATCTGCATGCCCTTGGAGGGCGCGAAATTCAACGACCCCTTGCTGGTGATCGCAACCGTGCCGTTGCTGACCTTGGCGGTGTCACCGGGGGCGACGGGCTGGCCATCAATGGCCACAACCTTGGCGCCGTCCTTACGTTTTGCCTCATCGTTCTTGTCCATCAGCAATAGCTCTGAGCGCCAGGCGCCCACCGTGATGGAATCGTTCTTGGCAAAGCCATCGCCGGGCTCGATCTCGCGGTCGCTCACCTCTTCGCCGACCTTGAAGACGCGGGCGTAAACCGTGGCGTCATCGCGGCTGCCGTCGGGGGCCTCAAGCGTATAGACAAACTCGGTATCGCCGATGAACGGTCCTGGCGCATGGATCGGCACCCATTTGCTTCCGGTGAAGGCGCCCCAGAGCAAAAAGATCGTCACAACCGAAATCACACTGGCCCACCGATCCGGCCGCACCGCGCTTTCATCGCCAAAGGTCACCGTCTTGAGCGAGGTGTAATCGTTCATTTGGCGGAACTTGCTGACGCCCTTGCGCACGGCGAAAAACGCGGCCACGAAAATGGCAACATAGATGATCAGAATGGTCATGCCTCTGCCTCCTCGGTGCGGCCCATGATCTCTTCTTCCATATCCCAGATCATCGACAGGATTTCTTCGCGCTTCGCCCCGAATTCAGGGTGTTTCTTCACTTCGCGCAGGTCTTGCCCGACGCCCATTTCGGCAAACGGCAGGCGGTATTCCTTGTGGATGCGCCCCGGCCGCGGCGCCATCACCAAAAGACGCTCTCCCAGCAACAGGGCCTCTTCAACCGAGTGGGTGATCAGGACGATCGTCTTGCCGGTCTCTTTCCAGAGCTTCAGAACCAGCCCCTGCATCTTTTCTCGGGTCAGCGCGTCAAGTGCGCCAAGCGGCTCGTCCATCAGGATCACGTCGGGATCATTGGCCAGACAGCGCGCCAGCGCCACCCGTTGCTGCATGCCGCCAGACAGCTCATAAACCGCTTTTTCCTTGAAATCCTTAAGTCCGACGACATCCAGCAGGTGATCAACGTTACCGGCGTATTGGGCCTCGCGCTGTCCCTTCATGCGCGGGCCAAAGCTTACGTTTTCGCGCACGCTCATCCATTCAAACAACGCGCCTTGCTGAAATACCATGCCACGCTCGGCATCCGGCCCGGTGACAAGGTGATCGTTCAGCGTGATCTGGCCTTCGGTCGGGGCAAGAAACCCGGCCAGAATATTCAATAGCGTGGTTTTGCCACAGCCCGACGGGCCAAGCACACTCATCAATTCGCCCGTCTTCAATTCAAGCGAGACATTCTGAAGGGCTTGCACATGCGAGCCATTCGGCAAGTCGAACCGCATCGAGATATTTTCGATGGAAAGTGTGGACATTCCCACCCCCTGTTTGTCATTGGGATTGCTGCGCAAGAGCCCGCCCGCGGCACGGACGGGCCCCTGTCTGTCACATCGGGTGCGGTTTACATCCCGTTGGCTGATGCCAGCGGGCCGGTGTTGACGCTGTCTTCATAGGTGGCCAATGCCGAATCGATGCTACCTGACTCGACGAACACTTCGGCCACGCCTTTCATGAATTCCTGCGCGCCGCCGCCCAGCCATTTGGCTGTGAGCTGTTCTTCCACGCTGGGGAACACGAAGGTGTCGATGGTCGAGGCTGTCGCATCCAGATCCATGCCGCTATCCTTGGCAAGCACCGGCAGCATTTTGTCGCGGTTGCTGCCGTCGTTCCACATGGCATTTGCATCTGCGGTCACTTTCAGGAACTTGGCCACCAGATCGGGGTTTTCCGCAACAAAGCCGGCCGGGGCGCTTGTCACGTCAAAAACCAGAATACCAAGCGCTTCTTTTTCGGCGCCGGTCAAAAGGACATTGCCGTGCTCTTTCGCGCGCCGCAGGCTTCCGCCCCAACCACAGAACATGTCGATAGCGCCCTGTGCAATCGCTGCTGCACCCTCTGGCGGGGCCATGTTCACCACGTCCATGCTGGCGATATCCACGCCGAAATGGCTCATCTGCTTGAGGAAACCGTAATGCGCGGCGGTGCCAAGCGGCACAGCCACTTTCTTGCCGGCAAGCTCGCCCGCGTTGGTTTTGTCGATTTCAAGCGCCTCGGCAACGACGCAGTTGTCGTTTTCGGCATAGGACACGGCCACATCAAGCACCTGAATATCCTGACCCGCACTTGCGGCCACGACGAAGGGCGGCACGCCCTGGCTGACCGAAAGATGCACATCGCCGCTGGCCATGGCCGCGCTCATCGCGGTGCCGGTGTCAAAGGCACGCCAGTTGACCTTGACGCCCATCTCTTCGTCATAAGTGCCCATTTCCTTGGCATATTGGAACGGCATCGGCCATTCGAGGAAATACCCCACGGTGATTTCCTGCGCTGTCGCGGCGCCGGCACTGACCGCGAAGGCGGCACCGGCCACGGCCGTCATCAGCTTTGATTTCAATTTCATATCGTTTTTCTCCCGTTGATTACATTACTTTTTATACCTGAAACCGCACTTTTCGGCGGCTTTTGATGCGTCCGGCCCTGATCAGTTGAGCCCAGATGACGACAGGCATCGTCACAGAGTGAACCCGATCCAACAGAACCGATCAACGCAATAATAGCAGACCTAAGGTCATTTCAGCATATCCGAAAAGAAGTTTTTGGATTGCCTCAAAGCTGGCAATTTGCCGCTAGTTGCGATAAAATCCCATTATTTGCCAATGCATTAGACACAAAACTCAGGGCCAGAACAGATTTTTGGCCTTAAATATTGACTTCTTCTGGCCCTATCCGCACGTGGCATTTCCCGGCTGATATAAAGCCAGAACCAATATGGACAGTGACCACAGGCCCGCGCGTTGCGCCGGGCCTCAACCCGATGGAGCATCAAGATGGACGGCAAACTTTTCGACAATGATATCTCTCGCGTGGTCGAGGCCGACCGCGCCCATGTCTGGCATCACCTTATTCAGCACGCCCCCTGGACCGGCGAGGCCCCCAAGGGCGACCCGCGCATCATCGTCGAGGGGCGCGGCATGCGGGTCTGGGATCAAAAGGGCAAAGAGCACCTTGATGGCGTTTCGGGCGGGGTCTGGACCGTCAATGTCGGCTATGGTCGCGAACGGATTGCCAATGCGGTGCGCGATCAGCTGATCAAGCTGCCGTATTTCGCGGGCTCTGCCGGCTCGATCCCCGGCGCGATGTTCTCCGAGCGGCTGATTGCGAAAATGCCGGGTCTGACACGGGTGTATTATACCAACTCTGGCTCCGAGGCGAATGAGAAGGCGTTCAAGATGGTGCGCCAGATCGCGCATAAGCGCTATGGCGGCAAGAAACACAAGATCCTCTATCGTGAGCGCGATTATCACGGCACCACAATCGCCTGTCTTTCGGCCGGCGGCCAGGACGAGCGCAACGCGGAATATGGCCCCTACACTCCCGGTTTCGTGCGGGTGCCGCATTGCCTTGAATACCGCGCGCAATGGGATCTGGAAGGCGAAGATTACGGCATCGCCGCCGCCAACGCGATTGAAGAGGTGATCCTGCGCGAGGGGCCCGATACCGTCGGCGCGCTCTGTCTTGAGCCGGTAACCGCCGGTGGCGGCGTGATCGTTCCGCCCAAGGGCTATTGGCCGCGCGTTCAGGAAATCTGCCGCAAGTATGACATCCTGCTGCATATCGACGAGGTCGTCTGTGGCGTCGGGCGCACCGGCACATGGTTCGGCTATCAGCATTACGGCATCGAGCCCGATTTCGTGACCATGGCCAAGGGTGTCGCCTCTGGCTATGCCGCCATCGCCTGCTGCGTGACCTCAGAGCGCGTGTTCGACATGTTCCGCGACGATGCCACCGACCCGATGAGCTATTTCCGCGATATCTCGACCTTTGGCGGCTGTACGGCGGGCCCGGCGGCGGCGCTGGAAAACCTCTCGATCATCGAAGAAGAGGGTCTGTTGGACAACACCGTGGCGATGGGCGACTATATGCTCGATCAGTTGCGCGCGCTTCAGGACAAGCACGCGGTGATCGGCGAGGTGCGCGGCAAGGGCCTGTTCCTTGGCGCCGAACTTGTCAGCGACCGCACCAGCAAAGAGCCCACCCCCGAGAAACAGGTTCAGGCGGTTGTGGCCGATTGCATGGCCCAGGGCGTGATCATCGGCGCGACCAACCGCTCTGTTCCCGGCTTTAACAACACCCTGTGTTACTCGCCGGCCTTGATCGCGACCAAGGACGATATCAATCAGATCATCTCGGCCACCGACGCGGCACTGACCCGCGTGTTCGGCTAGGCAAGACGACCTCTCTTTTCCTGACTGACCCCGGCACCTTGATCTGTGCCGGGGTTTTTTCATGTCCCGCTGGTGCCCCTAGGCAAGCGCCATCCAGATCGCCACCCCGGCAAGCATCGCCGCCAGCCCCCGGTTCAGCAAAACCGCCTGATCAGGGTGCGACCAAAGACGCGTAAGCCACCTGCCAAGCGCGGCCCAAAGGGCAAAGGCCAGCATGTTGTTGAGGGTAAACACCGTCGCGACCCCAAACACACCAAGACCGGGGGCCACGCTGAATTGGGTGAACATCAGCGCGATGATCACATAGGCCTTGGGGTTGAACAGCAAAAGCACCATGCCGCCGCCAAACCCCATCGGCCGCGCGGCCCGCATGTCACCGCCCTGCATTGCCCCGGCGCGCCAGAGCCCAAGCGCAAGCCACATCACATAGCCCGCGCCAATGATCTGAAGCGCCTGCGCCACCGCGGGCGCGCCCCGCATCGCGACACCAAAGCCAAGCCCGATCGCCAGCGTCACCGCCCATGTCGCAATGTGATAGCCAAAGCTCGCAGGCCATGTCGCCGCAACACCGAACCGCGCGCCCATGGCGGCAAAGATCATGTTGCCCGGCCCCGGACTATAGGCCAGCGGCAACAAAAAGATCAGCAAGGCAGAAATCGCAGGCCCCATGACAGCCCTCCTTTTGCCAGCAAGAGTTACCGCAATCGCGCCGCCACGCGACCCGTTTCCTGCGCAAAGCAAAGCCCGGGCTGTGACACCCGGGCCGCCAAAACCGAGACGCGCATGCAAAAGCGCGGCGAGGGTCGCCCTAGATCACCACAACCTCAAGCGGCGGGAAACCGTTGAACCCAACCGAGGAATAGCTTGACGTATAGGCACCACAGTTGCGGATGATGATCCGGTCGCCGGACTGAAGCCCAAGCGGCATCGCAACCGGGCGCTTTTCGTAAAGCACATCGGCACTGTCACAGGACGGGCCCGCAAGAATGCAGGGGCCGGTTGCCTCATGCTCGCGCTCTGTGAGAAACTGATAGCGGATCGCCTCGTCCATGGTTTCGGCAAGACCCGAGAATTTGCCGATATCAAGATAAACCCAACGACAGATGTCATCCTCGGATTTGCGGCTTACCAAAAGCACTTCGGCGGCGATCATGCCGGCCTCGGCGACCATGCCGCGACCGGGCTCTGCCATCACGCGGGTGGCCCCGGGAAAGCGCGGTTCGACCATCGCCATGACCTGTGCGGCATAGACCTGCGGTGCTTCGATCTCTTCGCCGTAAAACGCCGGGAAACCGCCACCGATATTGACCATGCTCAGGTCAAAACCGGCTGCGCGGGCCTCGGCCCAGACACCTGCGACCTGATCCAGCGTTTCGCGCCACATTTCGGCGCGGCGGGTCTGGCTTCCGACATGGAACGACAGGCCAACCGGCTTGAGGCCAAGATCGCGGGCACGGCCCATCAGGTCGCCCGCCATTTCGGGCGCACAGCCAAACTTGCGGCTCAGCGGCCAGTCGGCGCCGGTCGCGCCGACCAGAAGGCGGATATAAACCTCTGCGCCGGGCGCATGGGTCGCGATCTTTTCAAGCTCCATCTCGCTATCGGCGGCAAACAGGGTGATGCCTGCGCTATGGGCAAAGGCGATGTCGCTGGCGCGTTTCACGGTATTGCCGAACGAGATGTGATCGGGATGCGCGCCAAGACTCAGGCAAAGCTCGATCTCACCACGCGAGGCCGCATCAAAGTGGCTGCCTTCTGCGATCAGCAGTTCGATGATTTCGCGGGTCGGGTTTGCCTTGACTGCATAGTGAATGTCGGCCCGGCCAAGACCGGCCTTGAGCGCGCGATACTGGCGCGCAACCGTGTCACGGTGAACCACCAGCGTCGGGTGATCAAATGACGTGCGTCGGATGTAATCGACGATCACGGATGAGGTATCGAAAGGTGCAAATACGGCATCGCCGCCCGCAAGGGGGTTCACGTAAGCGTTCATGGTCATCTCCAATCAGACCCGGGCTTTCACCCGACCAGTTCATAACAGGAGACGTTACCGTCGCTACGTAAACACGGGTGGCGGGGCCACCGGCCAGAGGCGCGTGCGTTGGCGTCTATGAATCGCATTTAGGGCGGTGATTGAGTCGGCGCAACAATTTTTATCCCGTGCAGCCAAATTTTTCAAATCGGCGGCAATGAGGCATGAAAAAACCCGGGCATTTCGGCCCGGGTTCTATCGTTTTGCCAAGGCTATGCGCCAGTTCAGCGGCTTTCGCCCTCGTCCTCATCGTCGTCATCCGACGCATCGGGCAAGTTGAAAAGGCTTTCGGCATCATATGTCTTTTCGCGCTCTTCCGGCTGGTAGTCCTGACCAAGTGTAAAGCTTTCAAGACCCTCGATCGCGGTCGGAATCTTGGGCTCGGCGTCCATGCCAAGGCTCTGCTCGGTGCTCAACAGCTTGCGACGTTCGTCATCGCTCATCGCGGCGCCTTCGCGGGCCTTCTTGGCGCTGGCCTTCTGCACGGCGGCATCAAGCTCGGATTGCTTGCACAGCCCAAGCGCCACCGGGTCGATCGGCTGAATATTGGCGATGTTCCAGTGGGTCCGCTCGCGAATCGCCTGAATGGTCGGTTTGGTCGTGCCGACAAGGCGCGAAATCTGGCTGTCGGCCAGCTCGGGATGGAACTTGACCAGCCACAAAATCGACGCCGGGCGATCCTGGCGCTTGGACAGCGGGGTATAGCGCGGCCCACGGCGCTTTTCCTCGCCCTGCGCGGCGGCGTTGAACTTGAGCTTGAGTTTATGCAGCGGGTTTTTCTGCCCCGCTTCAATCTCTTCCTCTGTAAGCTGATTGTTGGCGACCGGGTCAAACCCCTTCACGCCTGCGGCCACATCGCCATCGGCAATGCCCTGCACTTCAAGCTCGTGCAACCCGCAGAAATCCGCGATCTGCTTGAAATTCAGCGTCGTGTTATCCACCAGCCATACGGCGGTGGCCTTGGCCATGATTGGTTTAGACATCTCAGGTCTCCTTCACGCAAATCTTTCCCGTCGCCTGGAGGGGCGGTTCCGGTCTAGGCCGGAACGGGTTTCCATTGTCGGGGAACTTGAGGGGTATATACTGGCCTCTGACGCAAAATGAAAGTCCAAAGAATGCCGGTGATCCTGCTTGTCCTGTTCAGCCTGCTCAGCCTGCCCGCATTGGCACAATCGGATCGCGCCGGAGAGTTTGACTATTACGTCCTCTCGCTCAGCTGGTCGCCGACATGGTGCGCGCTTGAAGGCGATGCGCGCCGCTCTCCGCAATGCGATGAGGCGCGTGATCACGGCTGGGTGCTGCACGGGCTCTGGCCGCAATATCATCGCGGCTTTCCCGCCCACTGCCAAACCGCCGAACGCCCGCCCTCGCGCCAGATGACAAACGCCATGGCCGACATCATGGGCACCTCGGGGCTGGCCTGGTATCAATGGAAAAAGCACGGTGCCTGCACCGGGCTTTCGGGGCCGGATTACTATGCGCTGGCGCGCCAAGCCTATGACAGCGTCACCCGCCCGCCGGTCTTTCGCAACCTCTCGAAACCGGTAAAACTGCCCGCCTCTGTGATCGAAGAGGCCTTCCTCAAGGCCAATCCGGGGCTGGAGCCGGATATGCTGACCATCACCTGCCGCGAGGGCCGCATTCAAGAGGCGCGGCTTTGCCTCTCCAAAGACCTCACCCCGGTGCCCTGCGGGCGCGACGTGGTGCGCGATTGCCGCAAGAAAGATGCGCTTTTCGATCCGGTCAGGTAACATTTCAGGCAGGCGTCGCCCCTGACTTTCATCTTTCCAAAAATACTCAAAATCCCGCGCTCCCCGCGCTCAGAGCATCCGCAGGATCAGACCCACGATCGTCACCGGCACCAGACCCACGTGCAACACATGATCAAACCAGTTGCTGCTGCCCCAGCCCATGATCCAGAGCGCCTGACCCAGAACCGCGACGAGTGGCAAGAAAACCTGCCCCGTCAGCACGCCATATCCACAAATCGCCAGCACCATCACCGCCACCGGCACCGGCGCATAGCCAAGCCGGTAAAGATCAACCCGTATCCACCCCAAGGCCGAGGCCAGAAAGACAAGGTAGGCCAGCAGGAACACCAGCAGTTCGACGCTTCCGAACGGGATCACCGCCACGCCCATGCCCGCCGCCATCTGGCGCAGGGCCAGCGCGGGCAAAGCCACCCCCAAAGGCGCCAAAAGCGCCATCAGCCCCGCCACCGGCAGCCAGCTGCGCAACACGAGCACCCCAAGGGCCATCGCACCACCGCCAACCGGCCCTGCTATCGCAAATCCAACCCACGCTATGACGAGGGCCAACCCGATCCACTCCACCGCTGCCCTCATTGCGCCATCACCCATGCCGCGTTGAACAGATGCAGGCGAATGCCGCGCTTGCCGTCGGTGGAATAGGTCAGCGCGATGTCATCCCCCACACGGGCGAGCATCGGATAGCGCAGCGCGCCCCTGGCCTCGAAGCGATGCACATGCCGCCAGCTTGCGCCCTCATCCTCGCTCACCGCAAGCCGAAGAGCGTCGGGGGCCTCCGCATCGTCATTCATCGCCATCAATATCCGCCCGTTCCCAAGCGACAGCGCCGCCACCGGCGCGTTCGGGTTGGCAATTGCAAGCGCCTCGGCGGGTGACCAGCTTTGGCCGCCATCACTGGTCCGGCTCAACCATAGCGTTCCGCTGCGGTCGAGATCGCGCAGAAAGGCAAGCGCGCGGGTCGCGTCAAGTGGTACGATCATCGGCTGGACGGCTTTGATGCCGCTACCGGACATACGGCGCTGATCGCGGACCCGTCCCCTGGCGTCAAACCGCACCAATGCGCCATAGGTCACACCCATTTCGAAATAGACAGGCAAGGCGTGACTGCCGTCAGCGTAGGAAACCATCGGCGATTTCACCAGAAACGACCGGTTGAGGATTGGCGAGAGGTTGAGCTTGCTGGCCCTGACAGGCCCGCGCGCGCCTGTCGCAACATCCGCGATTGCGGCCATGGCCCAGCCCCCCACCGACACGGCGGTGGTATAAAGGTGACCGGGCGCCGCGTCATTCTGAATGGTATTGCCAAGGGTCACCACCAATTGACGCGGCTCAAGCACACGCGCCAAGGCCTCGCGGGTCAGATGGCGCGCGGGCTCTGAGCCGTTCCAGACCTCGCCCTCACGGGTGAAATGCACGGCGAAAATATCCACATCGGGTTTTGCTTCGGCGCTGCCCTGAAACCAGATCACCGAAAAACCATTCCCGTCCTGCACAATCGCGGGCGCATGTGCCTGGCCCTCTGAGGTGGTGTACTCCAACAGCGTTTCAAAGCGTGGGGTGCGTGTGTCGGGCAAAGCCTCTGGGCGCGCAAATCGCCAGTTGAGCGGCACACCGCGCCGGATCGACCAGAGGCTCAGGCACAGGCTTAGCCCTGCAAGCGCAAGGATCGCCAGAGACGGCAGTGCCACCCTAGCCGACCTTCAGAACGATCTTGCCGATATGTCCGCTTGTTTCCAGCCGCGCATGCGCCCCTGCCGCATCGGCCAGCGCAAATTCGGAATCCATCACCGGCGCGATCTTGCCTGCTTCAAGCAGCGGCCAGACGTTTGCCAGAAGCGCCTCGGCGATCCGCGCCTTGGCCAGATCGCTTTGCGGGCGCAGGGTGCTTCCGGTGATTGTCAGGCGGCGCATCATCAGCTGGGCAAAGTTCAACTCGACCTTGGGCCCTTGCAAAAACGCGATCTGCACAAGCCGCCCGTCATCGGCCAGCGCCTTGACGTTGCGCGGAAGATAGTCACCGCCGACCATATCGAGGATAAGATCGGCCCCGCCCGCGGCGCGCATTACATCGACAAAATCATCCCTGCGATAGTTGATCGCGCGCTCGGCGCCAAGATTTTCGCAGGCCTGGCATTTTTCATCCGACCCGGCGGTGGCAAACACCCGCGCGCCGAATTCGCGCGCGAGCTGAATCGCGGTGGTGCCGATGCCGCTTGATCCGCCATGCACCAGAAACCGTTCTCCGGCCTTGAGGCCGCCGCGTTGAAACACATTCGACCAGACGGTGAAAAACGTCTCGGGCAGGCAGGCCGTCTCTTTCAACCCCATGCCAGCAGGCACCGGCAGGCAATGCGCGGCGGGGGTGGAAACATATTCAGCGTAGCCGCCGCCGGGCAAGAGCGCACAGACCTGATCGCCAAGCGCAAGGCCGCCAACGCCCGCGCCAAGCGCGACCACCTCGCCCGCGCCCTCCAACCCGGGCAGATCGCTTGCGGTGGCGGGCGGCGCATAAAGCCCGGCACGTTGCAGGGCATCGGGGCGGTTGACCCCGGCATAGGCCAGCCGGATCACCACCTCACCAGCGCGCGGCTCGGGGCGTGGGCGGGATGTGGGCGCCAAAACCTCGGGGCCGCCTGCGTGGGTGATTTCAACGGCCTGCATCGTCTTGCTCATGTCTTTTGATTCCTTCTGTCTCAGGTGGGCCTGTTCCAACGGCCCGGCATGCCGGTCGTCGCGCCCGCTTGTGGCGCGCGAATTTTATTCAGAAAGCTGAACGGCCCGGCCATCAGCCCTGACATCAGACGATTGTCGCGCGCCTGTGCCTTGAACTTTTCGATCTGCATGACGTCCTCGATCCGGCGATCAAGAAACTCCCAGGTGCGGGCGCTATTTTCGCTGGTGTCGCCCAGCCAATAAAGCACCGTCGTGCCGTAGACCCCCGAGAGCGTCGCGCGTTTGGTGTACCAATTCACATCGTCCGAGGTGTCGCCAAGCGCCAGCCAGATCCGATCGCAGGTCTGCCAGACGGCGCGGGCGCCATCGGCGGCATAGATCGGCAGGGAAAACAGGGTCATGCCACGGCGGACAAGCTCCTTGTCCTCGACCGCCTCAAGCCGGGCACGAACAGCGAAGGCAATCCGGTCACGAAACCGCATGTCGCCCAGATCAGCCGCTTCGAGACGCGCCAACATCGCGTGATCGCCCGCCTCGTGATAGGCCAAGGCAAGATCAACCGCACCACGCGGACAGATCGCCGCGACCAGACCGGGATCAATATCCGCCTCGCTTGCAGCGGCGTTCAATGTGGCCTCGCTCCAGCCGTCAAACGGCACATGCAGCTTGGCGGCATCAAGCAATCTGGTCATCAAATCGGGGTCATGCATCGGCTTTTCCTCTTCGCTTCGCGCACACTAGACAAAACTGGGGTGCTTTGCTATACGGCGATTTCCTGCAAATCCTTGCAACTCAACTTAGAAAGGTGGTGAAAACCACATGCAGGTTAGTGTTCGCGACAACAATGTCGATCAGGCGCTTCGTGCCCTGAAGAAAAAGCTGCAGCGCGAAGGCGTTTTTCGTGAAATGAAGCTCAAGCAACATTTCGAGAAACCGTCCGAGAAAAAAGCGCGTGAGAAAGCTGAAGCGATTCGCCGTGCCCGTAAGCTGGCGCGTAAGAAAGCTCAGCGCGAAGGGATGGTCTAAGGACCGCTCGGGCAGCTTTTGCCAACACGGGGTTTTCACATCCCGAAAAAGATTATCGGTTTTCGGACCAGATGTGTGAAGCTTTTGACGACCCCCGAGCCTATGCTTCGGGGGTTTGTCGTTTTGGGGCTGTTGTCATTGGGGGCGTTGCCCCCGGTGCCCTGTTCAGGGCACCTCCCCCAGGATATTTTTGGCCAGAAGAAACCGGGCCGGTTTTGACCGGAGTCAGGTAAGCTGGCAAATCGGCGCACCGCGCAGCAAAGAGGTCACAAAACGCCCCTCGGCGGTATCACGGATCGCATAGCCATAGCCGCGAAGGCGATGTTTCCATTCCCGCTCAGAGACCGCCAATTGGCGTTCACGCATGACCATGTCGCGGATGCTTGCGGGGGTTTCGTTTGTTTGACGTTCCATCGTTTCCTGCCTCATTACAATTAACCACTACAGCAGGGATAGTTTACGGTTGTGGCGGCAATTGTTCTGAATTGTGGCGCACTCGGGGTATTGTCTGGGCCGCTCAGATGGTTGCATCCACCTCAGGCAATTGCGGGGTGGCGTCACGGCACGCGGCGGCGGCGGCCACCAGGGCGCGAAAGATTCCCATCTGGCGATGCGCATAGAAAAGATGCTCGGGGTGCCATTGCACGCCGATGGCGAAGGGCTCTGACACCCGCTCGATCGCTTGGATCATGCCGCCGGTGTCACGCGCCGCCACCCGCAGGCCGCGCCCAAGAAGATCGACCGCCTGAGTATGCAGCGCATTCACCTTCATCGGGGCCGCGCCCGCCACCCCGGCAAGGCG
Source organism: Roseovarius lutimaris (assembly GCF_900115165.1). Taxonomy (GTDB): domain Bacteria; phylum Pseudomonadota; class Alphaproteobacteria; order Rhodobacterales; family Rhodobacteraceae; genus Roseovarius; species Roseovarius lutimaris. The sequence goes on from NZ_FOVP01000004.1 coordinate 31,494, forward strand.
TGTGTCTGGCTCAAGACAGACGGTTTTGCGTGGCAGGATGGTGCGGATCTGGTCGCTTGAGGCATAGGTGGCATAGGCATCCTGATGCAAAGAACCGCCCAGCGCAATGTTGAGCATCTGACTGCCGCGGCAAATCCCAAGCACCGGTTTGTTGCGTTCGAACGCCGCCAGAACCATATCGTGCTCCAGCGCATCGCGATCCGGGTCAAGCCGCGCCGAGGTGACAAGCCGACCGCCGTAAAGATCGGGCGAAATGTCATCGCCACCACCGATAATGATGCCATCCACCGCGTCGATATCGGCATCGCTCCCGGCCACCCAACGGGTTGAGCGCCCCCCCGCCAGCCAGACATTGAGCGCGATCAGCGGATATATCCGCCAGCCGGAGCGACGCGAGGTGGTCACCCCGATCAGGGGTTTGCCTGCGCTCATGGCGAAACGCGGTCCAGTCCCGCCGCCTTAAGGATCGCGCCACAGCGCACCGCCCAGCTTTTGCGGCTGAGGGTCAACACACCGTGATCGTCCTGCCAAGCCCTGGCAAGCTTTGCCAAGAGGTCTGCATCCTGCGCCACGCGCTCGACCAGAAGCCAGCGGTTCCATTCATCGGCTATGGACCAACCGGGTTCGTCGATGCGGCAATCGGGCAGGCGGAAATGAAAGGTCGGGCGCGCCGCAGTCTTGTCGGAAATCGCCGCCGCTATCCTGTCGGGATCAAAATGCGCAAAGATCGGCAGCATATCGAGACCTCGATTGCGGCTTGGGGTGTATTGAAGATAAAGCCCGGTTACATGGTCAAGTCTGGCGCCCGGCCCGGCCGCGATCAGCGCGCGCACGAAATCGGTCGGATAAGGATCGGTAAAGGGCAGCACGCGGCGCGAATCGTCAATCGGATTGGCGGTGCGAATCCAATCCTCGATCAGGGCATAGGCCAGAAGCGGATGCACGATATCGGTGTCGGCGTCACTTGCGATTTCGATGTTGAGATGCAGGCCGAACCCTAAGAACCATCCCGCGCCGCTTCCCAACCCGCCCGCCTCGCGCAGGGCCGCGCGCAGATCATCCAGCCGTGACAGGCCCGCGTGATCCAAGGGCTCGGTCACGATTTCGACCGGGATAACCTCGCGGCCGATATCAAGCGCCAGATCGCGCAGTTTGCTTTTCTGGGCGTTGCGCAAAAAAACGTCGAGGTAAATCTCGATCTTGCCGATTTCGCTATCCTTGATGGTCCAGAACGGGCCATCGCCCTGTTCGGCCTTGCCGCCAAGGGTGTCGGCGCAGGTGCACGCAACGCGGGCCTCGTCCAGACCGCCAAGCTCGATCTCGACCCCGACAAGGCGGGGGGTGCCCCTGGCATTCAGCGGCTGAGGCAGGTAGGCGAACTTGGGCATGATACAGCTCCCTTTCACAAATCGAGCGGCCCGTCTGACAGGCCGCCCCCCCAAGGCGTGACCTTGAGCGTGTCTTGGCCTAATCGCCAAGCCCGGCGTCGGCCTCGATCTCGCGCCGGGACTTGCGGGCGCGTTCGGTGGCTGATTTCAACTGTCCGCAGGCGGCCATGATATCCTCGCCGCGCGGGGTGCGGACCGGGCTGGCATAACCGGCATTATAGATGATGTCGGCAAAGGCGCGGATGCGGTTGTTGCTGGATCGCTCATAGGGGGCACCGGGCCATTCGTTGAACGGAATAAGGTTGATCTTGGCCGGAATGCCCTCGATCAGACGGATAAGGCGATGCGCATCCGCGTCACTGTCATTCACCCCCTTGAGCATCACGTATTCAAAGGTGATCCGCTCGGAGTTGCTGACCTTGGGATAGCTGCGCAGCGCCTCAAGCAGCACCTCAAGGTTCCATTTCCTGTTGATCGGGACAAGGCGGTCGCGCACCTCATCGGTGGTGGCGTGAAAGGAAATTGCAAGCTGACAGCCGATTTCCTGCGCCGTGCGCGCAATTTCCGGCACGACACCCGAGGTCGAGAGAGTAATGCGGCGACGAGAGAGTTGAATGCCCTCGGCATCCATCGCGATCTTCATCGCATCGCGGACGTTTTCAAAATTATAAAGCGGCTCGCCCATGCCCATCAGAACGATATTGGACAAAAGCCGACCTTCCACATTACGCGCGCCCTGTTCGGGCCATTCATTCAGATCGTCCCTCGCCATCATTACCTGGCCGATGATTTCGCCAGCGGTCAGATTGCGCACCAGTTTCTGGGTGCCGGTGTGACAGAACGAACAGGTCAGGGTACAGCCAACCTGGGATGAAATGCACAGCGTGCCGCGCGAGTCTTCGGGGATATAGACGACCTCGACCTCGTGACCGCCATTGATGCGCACAAGGTATTTGCGCGTGCCATCTTCACTGACCTGCTTGCTGACAACCTCGGGGATTTCGATCACAAAGCTCTCGGCAAGCTCGGCGCGAAAGGCCTTGGACAGGTTCGTCATTTCGCCGAAATCACGCACGCCCCATTGGTAAATCCATTGCCAGATCTGGCCGACCCGCATCCTGGCCTGTTTTTCCGGCGTGCCATGCGCGATCAGAACCTCGCGCATCTGCTCTCGGGTCAGGCCGACAAGGTTGATCGGCCCCTCGGGCATCTTGCGGGGGATCGTCAGAACGTCTTGCGTGATCGGGGCAGTCTGGGTCATGGTCATTCGCGCGGTTAGGGTCTGGATGCATCTCCATATAGGATTCGCGCGGGAATTACACACCTTTCCGGGGAGGTGGGGCGCACAACCGTCTCGCTTTGCGCAGATCAAAGGCGTTTTGATTGCCCAAGCTGTGCGACCGGCGCATGACAGGGGCAGGTGACCAGATGGTCGTTGACCATGCCCACCGCCTGCATGAAGGCATAGACGATTGTGGGACCACAGAACTTGAACCCGCGTTTCTTCAAATCTTTCGAAATTCTTATGGAAAGATCGGTCTGCGCAGGGACCTCGGACAGGCTCTGCCACTTGTTCTGAACAGGGGTGCCGCCGACGTAATCCCACAGGTAGCGATCAAACCCGCCCCCGGCCTCGATCTGTTGCCAGACGCGGGCATTTCCAATCGTCGCCTCGATCTTGCCGCGGTGGCGGATGATACCCGGGTCCGCCAGCAGGCGCTGCACATCCTGCTCGCCCCAGGTGGCGATGATATTCGGGTCAAACCCCTGAAAAGCGGCGCGAAAATTCTCTCGCTTGCGCAGGATGGTGATCCAGCTCAGGCCCGCCTGAAACCCGTCAAGAACAAGCTTTTCCCAGAGCGCGCGGCTGTCATATTCGGGCACGCCCCAATCGGTATCATGGTAAGCCTCATAGAGCGCATCCCCCCCAACCCAGCCGCATCTTTCCATCCTGCTCACCCTCATCTTTTGCCGACATCACGCAAATGTGTTTAAAAACAACTCTTTAAGCTTTACTTAACGGAAATGGCCCAACTTGTGAAGCACGCCATTTCGGAGAAGAGCATGGGGAAGAAAAATAAATGGGCCGACATTCCGGCCGGGCATGACAACCCGCTCGCCTATGCCATTTCGGCGCGGGACCGGTCCGTCATAGAGATGGTCAACCAAGCGGTGAAACACAAACAGGTCGTGTTGGCCTATCAGGCGGTTGTGCCTGCGGGCAGGCAGGCCAAACCGGCCTTTTACGAGGGGCTGATTCGGGTCCTTGATGAAACCGGGCGTATCATCCCTGCGCGTGAATTCATCGCCGCAATCGAAACCACCGAAACCGGTCGAATCGTCGATTGCCTGGCCCTGGAAAAAGGTCTCAAGACGCTGATGGACTATCCTGATTTGCGGCTGGCGATCAACATGTCGGCCCGCTCTATCGGCTACGCCCGCTGGATGCGCATCCTCAAACGCGGGCTTGGCGAAGATCCGACAATTGCCGAGCGGCTTATCCTTGAGATCACTGAAAGTTCGGCCATGCTTGTGCCCGAGTTGGTGATCGGTTTCATGAAGGAATTGCAGCGAAAAGGGATCAGTTTTGCGCTTGATGATTTCGGCGCCGGATATACATCGTTCCGCTATCTCAAGGATTTCTACTTTGACATCCTCAAGATCGACGGACAGTTCATTCGTGACATCGCGCATGACGCCGATAATCAGGTGCTGACTGCCGCCCTGACCAGTGTTGGACAACAATTCGACATGGTCACCGTTGCCGAGAGCGTCGAAAAACCGGCTGATGCCGCCTATCTGACAGCGCTTGGGATCGACTGTCTTCAGGGGTATTACTTTGGTGCCCCAACGGTAAAGCCGCCCTGGCTTGACAGTGCCCTTGACCAAGCCATCGCTTGAATGTGACACTCCGTCCATTGCCGCAATGCGGCATCTAAGATATGACGCCGCGTAAAGGCGGAGGCCGTCTGGGGCGACACATCTGATGTGACACCCCAAGCATCCCCTTCGCTCTGGCAAATCCTGGTGGAGGACACACATGACCAACGTAGTAATCGCATCCGCAGCCCGTACAGCTGTTGGATCATTTGGCGGCGCATTCGCCAACACACCCGCACATGATCTGGGGGCCGCCGTTCTGGAAGAGGTTGTCGCCCGCGCCGGGATCGACAAATCGGAAGTTTCCGAAACCATTCTTGGCCAGGTTCTGACCGCGGCCCAAGGACAAAACCCCGCCCGCCAGGCGCATATCAATGCCGGCCTACCGATTGAAAGCGCCGCTTGGAGCATCAACCAGGTTTGTGGCTCGGGCCTTCGTGCCGTGGCCCTTGGAGCCCAGCATATTCAGCTTGGTGATGCCGCGATCATTTGCGCCGGTGGTCAGGAAAACATGACCATGAGCCCGCATGCAGCCAACCTGCGCGCCGGTCACAAAATGGGCGATATGAAGTATATCGACACGATGATTCGCGACGGGCTTTGGGATGCGTTCAACAACTACCACATGGGGCAGACCGCCGAAAACGTTGCCGACAAATGGCAGATCACCCGCGACATGCAGGATGAATTCGCCGTTGCCAGCCAGAACAAGGCCGAAGCCGCGCAAAAAGCTGGCAAGTTCGACGACGAGGTCATGGCCTTTACCGTCAAGACCCGCAAGGGCGACATCATCGTCGATAAGGACGAGTACATCCGTTATGGTGCAACCATGGAGGCCATGCAAAAACTGCGCCCGGCCTTCACCAAAGACGGTAGCGTGACCGCCGCCAACGCAAGCGGCCTCAATGACGGCGCCGCCGCCACCCTTTTGATGAGCGCCGATGAGGCCGAGCGTCGCGGGATTGAACCGCTGGCGCGCATTGCATCCTACGCCACCGCCGGTCTCGACCCGTCGATCATGGGTGCGGGGCCTATCCATGCCAGCCATAAAGCGCTCGAAAAAGCCGGCTGGACGGTCAAGGATCTCGACCTTGTCGAGGCCAACGAAGCCTTCGCCGCCCAGGCCTGTGCCGTCAACAAGGAGATGGGCTGGGATCCGGCGATCGTGAACGTGAATGGCGGCGCGATTGCAATCGGCCATCCGATCGGCGCCTCGGGCTGTCGCGTTCTGAACACGCTGCTGTTCGAAATGAAACGTCGCGGTGCCAAAAAAGGCCTTGCCACGCTTTGCATCGGCGGCGGCATGGGGGTCGCTCTTTGCGTCGAACGCCCCTGAACTTCAGGCCCGGCCTGTGATTCGCAGTGAAAGGGGCGCCAGAAACGGCGCCCCTTTTTTAAATCCCGCGCCTACCGCTACCGAGTTCGATGTATAGAGAGAAATTCATCACGCAATAATGTTGCGTATCCACTCGCACGATAGTAACCAAGTTACCAACACCTAAGCCAGATTGGAGGACACCATGGCAAGAACTGCACTCGTCACCGGAGGATCGCGCGGGATCGGCGCGGCCATCTCGAAAGCCCTGAAAGCCGAAGGCTACAACGTTGCCGCCACCTATGCCGGGAATGATGAGGCCGCCGCCGCCTTCACCGCCGAGACCGGCATCAAGACCTACAAATGGAACGTCGCAGACTATGATGAAAGCGTTGCAGGCATCGCAAAAGTCGAGTCCGAAGTTGGCCCCGTCGATATCGTCGTCGCAAATGCCGGCATTACCCGCGATGCACCGTTCCATAAAATGACACCCGAGCAATGGCATCAGGTGATCGACACCAACCTGACTGGCGTTTTCAACACCGTGCACCCGGTCTGGAGCGGCATGCGCGAGCGTAAATTTGGCCGCGTTATCGTCATCAGCTCGGTCAACGGCCAGAAGGGCCAGTTCGCGCAAGTCAACTATGCCGCGACCAAGGCAGGCGACATCGGCATCGTGCGCAGCCTCGCACAGGAGGGCGCGCGCGCCGGGATCACCGCCAACGCCGTTTGCCCCGGCTATATCGCGACGGAAATGGTCATGGCCGTGCCCGAAAAAGTGCGCGAGTCGATCATCGCCCAAATCCCGGCAGGTCGCCTGGGTGAACCCGAAGAGATCGCCCGCTGCGTGACGTTCCTGGCATCTGACGATGCGAGCTTCATCAACGGCTCAACCATCTCCGCCAACGGCGCGCAGTTCTTTAGCTAATACCCCGCGCAATTTGCGCAGGCTAACATATGAAAGGGCCGGTCCATGCGACCGGCCCTTTTTCGTCAGATGGTATTCTCGTTTTCTCTATCGGAGCAAAAACCCAAAGGCCCTGCGCCGATGCAACAAGGCAGGATCATAAGACCGATATCGCCTAGCCGGATCAGGCCGTCACAGACAGCTTCTCGATCTCTTCCTTCAATCGCAGCTTTTGTTTCTTGAGTTCAGCAATTTCCAAAGTGCTGGTGCCCGGGGCGCGTTGTGCCGCCTCCACCTTTTCCGAGAGCGAATGATGTTTTCTCTTCAGTTCCGCAATGTGTGAACTCAAGTTCATGGGCCGTCTCCTCTTTGGTTTAAAGTCAACGCCACCAGTCCACCACAGTTTTACAAATCTGTCACGCTGCGCGCGCAGCATAGGCGGGTATTTTCCGATGGGATTATCCTAAAATCAGACAGGAAAAGGCAGAGCTGCCGCATTTCGCAGCACCTCGCTGGTTGCGGCTGTGTATTTTTCGCCGCCCTGCACGTGCTCGGGCCCCTCATGCAGGAGCCAGCCATCATGCAACCGAAACCCCGCGCGCCCGCCTTTGCGCCCGCGCAACAGCACAAGTCGCGCCACGCGACCACGTCGGGGAATCAGCGGCAAAACCTCAAGGCTTCCCAAATGCACCATAGCGGCGGCCATAAGATCAGGCAGGCGGTCGGCACGCTGGATAAAGGTCACGCTGCCCTTTTGCGCCACCCGACGCGCCGCCGCCCTGACCCAATCCGCGAGCGCAAGACCCTCGCCCATGGCCCGCTCACGCCCCATGTCGCGTGCGGCCGTACTTTTGCGACGGTCAAAATAGGGCGGGTTGGCGATGACGTGGTCAAATTGCTGCTGGCGCAGGGTATCCGGCATGTTTGACAAATCGCCCGTCACCACATCAAGCGCCAGATTATTGGCCTCTGCATTGCGCCGCGCCAGATCGGCATAGGCTGGTTGCACCTCTAGGCCGGTCACCAGAACGCCGGGCACCCGCGCGGCCAGGCAAAGCCCCGCAACACCCCCGCCGCAGCCAAGGTCAAGCACCCTCTCACCCGCCCGCGCAGGTATGCTCGCGGCCAGCAAAACCGGATCGACCCCGGCGCGATAGCCATCTTTCGGTTGGCCAATCACAAGACGCCCGCCAAGAAAGGCGTCCTGGCTTAGCTCGGTCGCGTCAAAGCTGTCACATCTCAAGGTCGAACCCATTATCCAGAAGCGCCACGCGCGCCGCTTTATAATCATCTTCCGACACCATAAGACGGCGCGGAAAAATTCCGATTGATCCCTCAAGGCTGCTCATATTTACGTCTATTTCAAAGCAGTCTATACCCTCGCCCTGAAGCAGGGCCTGCGCAAAAGCGATGGACGTCAGATCATTGGTGCGTAAAAGCTGTTTCATGGGACCGACATAAGGACACCAAAGACGATTTGTCGAGTGGTGCTGACAGGAGTGTTATGGGATTGGATCACGCCGCAACCAAACCGCACGAACAGCTGGCCGCGCATCTTGCGGGCAAGATGGATGCGGTCAACGCCCTGATCCGGGCGCGCATGGCGTCGCGTCACGCGCCGCGCATTCCACAGGTCACCGCACATCTGGTCGAGGCGGGCGGCAAGCGCCTGCGCCCGATGCTGACGCTGGCAACAGCAGATTTATGTGGCTATGGCGGGGGCTATGACGTGCATCTCGCCGCCACGGTCGAATTCATTCACACCGCCACGCTGTTGCATGACGACGTGGTGGATGAAAGCGCACAGCGACGCGGGCGCCCCACCGCCAACCTGCTATGGGATAACAAATCCAGCGTTCTGGTCGGGGATTATCTGTTTGCACGGGCGTTCCAATTGATGGTCGAACCCGGCTCGCTTCGGGTGCTTGATATCCTTGCCAATGCCTCGGCCACCATTGCCGAAGGCGAGGTGCTTCAACTGACGGCGGCGCGCGATCTGGCCACCACCGAGGACATTTACCTGCAAGTGGTGCGCGGCAAGACCGCCGCGCTGTTTTCTGCCGCGACCGAGGTGGGCGGCGTGATTGCCGCCGCGCCAGAGGAGCAGATCAAGGCGCTGTTTGACTATGGTGATGCGCTTGGGATTGCGTTTCAGATCGTTGATGATCTGCTCGATTATCAGGGCGACACATCGGCGACGGGCAAGAATGTCGGGGATGATTTTCGCGAACGCAAGCTGACCCTGCCGGTGATCAAGGCGATTGCCGCCGCCAATACGCAAGAGCGGACATTCTGGACGCGGGTGATCGAAAAGGGCGACCAGCGCGACGGCGATCTTGAGCATGCGATAGGGTTGCTGAACACCCATGGCGCGCTTGACCAGACCCGGCAAGAAGCGCTGGAATGGGCCGCAAAGGCCAAGACCGCAATGGCCGCCCTGCCCGAGCATCCGGTGCGCCAGATGTTGCTTGATCTGGCGGATTACGTAGTCGCGCGGATTAACTAAGCGGCGTTTAGCCTGGTTGCCTTGGCCCACCAGCCGGGGCGATCCTGTGCCAGCCGTCCAGCAGCGGCAGCGGCGCTTTCGGCGCGGTCATACAGGCCAAAACAGGTGGCCCCCGATCCCGACATGCGCGCCAACTGGCATCCCGGCGTATCAAGCAAGGCCTCAAGGACCTCTGCGATAATCGGTCCTGCGGCGATGGCGGGGCCTTGCAGATCATTGCGTTGCTCCCCCAGCCAGCACATGAACGCAGCGGCATCCGCCCAGACCGGCAGAGGGTCAGACATCGCCGGGTTTTCGCGCTGTGTCAGCCCGGCAAAAATGCCGGGCGTCGCCACCGCAACGGGCGGCTTGACCAGCACCGCATAAAGCGACGGCACGCCCGCAAGCGGCGTGACATCCTCGCCAATGCCGCGCATCCGCGCCGCGCGGGGCGCAAGGCACACCGGCACATCCGCCCCAAGCACCAGGACATCACGCGGCATCGCAACGCCTGTCATGTCGCAAAGAGCACGCAGAGTGGCGGCCGCATCGCTTGACCCGCCGCCGATTCCGGCGGCCGCAGGCAGGTGCTTTTCAAGGGTAATATCGGCCGTAACATCAATCAAAGCGGCAGCTTTCAGCACCAGATTGTCGGCATCGACCGGCACGCCCGCCGCCATCGGGCCCGTGACCGCAAGACGCGAAACCGTGGCGGGGCGGACAGTAATCAGATCGCCAAAATCGGCAAAAACCACAAGTGAATCAAGCAGGTGATAGCCATCGCTCCGGCGGCCCGTCACATGCAGTGTCAGATTGATCTTGGCCGGTGCGTGCGCCTTAACCGCCGTCATTCACCACCCTCAACGGCGCGGCGCCCTCATCGGCCAGAACCTTGTCCAACCCGACCTCAAGCTTGGCGCGAATGCGGTCGGCGTCTACATCCACGGAAGGGGTGCTATCGTGCAAGGACAGGGCGCGACGCCATTGAAAGCGCGCCTCGACCTTGCGGTCCACGGCCCAGAGAACATCACCAAGATGGTCGTTGACCACCGGATCGACCGCCATCAGTTCGGCGGCATGCTCCATATGCACGATCGCCTCATCATAGCGGCCCATGCGATAGAGAACCCAGCCAAGCGAATCGACGATATAGCCACTGTTGGGCTGGGCGGCGACGGCACGCTCGATCATGCCAAGCGCCTCGTCAAGGTTAATGCCCTTTTCGACCATCGAATACCCGAGATAGTTCAGCACTTGCGGATGATCCGGGTTAAGTTCAAGCGCGCGGCGAAAATCGGCCTCGGCCTTGTCCCAATTGTCCAGCCGCTCATGACTTATGGCGCGGGCGTAATGCACGAACCACTGATCGGTGTCGCGCTTGGCATAGAGCGCCAGCGCCTTGTCATAGGCGGTCACGGCGGCGGTAAAATTTTCCAGCTCGCGATAGAGATCGCCCGCGGCCACATGCACGGTCGGCAGATCGGGATAGGTCTGCGCAAGCTGTTCCAACACCTCGATGGCGGCATCGGTCCGGCCTGCACGGCGCAACACATCGCTGCGCCCCAATTCGGCGGCATGAAACGACGGATGATCGCGCGGCACCTTCTTGAAGGCCGCAATCGCAAGATCGTGGCGTTTCATCTGTTCCAGAAGTTCGGCACTCATGATCACCGCGTCGATGTGATCGGGTTTGATCGCCTCGGCAACACGGGAATAGAGCAGGATATATTCGTCGCTCGCCTCCTGCATGAGCGCGCGCCCAAGCGAATAGAACACCTCGGCGATGCCATCACCGGCCTTGGTGATCTGGTCAAACGGCAGGCGATTGCCCGCCGCAAGACCGGCGCGAAGCTGGGCGATTTCGGGGTCAAGGTCGGTGCCGAAGGTGTCGTCGATCACGGCGACGGCGCGATCCTGCGCGTCAAGCTGGCTTAGCACCTGGGCCCAGGCAATGACGCCGCGGCGGGTGCGTTGCATCGGGCCGTCGGCCTCGCCGGAAAAAACCTTGTCAGCGCCCTCAAAGTCGCCAACCGAGGCAAGCGCAAGCGCCTTGTGATAAATCGCAAAGCTGCGCAGCCCGCGTTCTTCGGCCACGGCGTCAAAACGTGCAAGCGCGGCGGTCATATCGCCCTTGCCAAGATCGGCCCAGGCCGCAAGCAACCCGTCGGCAAGCGCACCAATGCCGCGCCCATCCTGAATGCGGGTCAAAAGGGCATCGTATTCCTCTTTGCGGGTCTCATCGGCCACAAGCGCCATGTGCGCCACCTGGCTGCGCAAGCCGTCGCCCTCGATCTTGCGGGCAATCGCCACGGCGCGATCAAGCTGACCGAGCGCCAGATAGGCGACAGTGGCATTTTCAAGAATGGCGGGGTTGGACGGATCCTTGGCCAGAACCTGCGCGTAATATTGCGCGGCGGCGGCAAAATCGCCCTGATAGCGGGCCTGACGCGCGGCCAGATAGGCGCCGCTCGGCTCTGCGGCCAGAACCGGAGGCGTGGTGACCTGCAAAGCAGCGACGATTGCGAGGACCGAAAGAGATTTGATTTTCACGCGAAGCTGCCTTTTATCATCTGGATGTGCCCCAAACGTAATATGCCAGCCCCCCCAAGGCAATGCGGCGCGGTCCATTTGCCGCGCCGCCGCCTGTTATTCACGCGATGGTTACATATTGGGATAGTTCGGCCCATCACCGCCCTGTGGCGTGACCCAATTGATATTCTGGCTCGGGTCCTTGATATCGCAGGTTTTACAGTGCACGCAGTTCTGAAAGTTGATGACAAAGCGCGGGTCTTTACCCTCTTCCCTCACCACCTCGTAAACGCCGGCCGGGCAATAGCGCTGTGCCGGTTCGTCGTATTTGGGCAGGTTCACGCCGATCGGCACCGAAGCATCCTTGAGATGCAGATGCGCGGGCTGGCTTTCCTCGTGGTTGGTAAAGGAAAACGCCACATTGGTCAGGCGATCAAAGCTTAGCTTGCCATCGGGTTTGGGGTACTCAATCGGCTTGTGCTTATCGGCCGGTTCGGTTGCGTCGGCATCGGTCTTGCCATGCCCGAGCGTGCCCAAAAGCGAAAAGCCGATCGTGTTGGTCCACATGTCGAACCCGCCAAGACCAAGCGAGGTCAAAAGGCCAAATTTCGACCACAGCGGCTTGACGTTACGCACCTTTTTAAGATCTTTGCCGATGGCGCCACCGCGCACCTCGGTCTCGTAATCGCTTAGCTCGTCACTGGCGCGTCCCGCCGCAAGCGCGGCATGCGCGGCCTCGGCCGCGGCCTTGCCCGAGAGCATGGCATTGTGGTTGCCCTTGATGCGCGGCACGTTGACCATGCCCACCGAACAGCCCAAAAGCGCCACGCCCGGTGCCACCATTTTCGGCATCGACTGAAACCCGCCCTCGGAGATCGCGCGCGCCCCGTAAGCCACACGTTTGCCGCCCTTGAGCAGGTCAGCGACCATCGGGTGGTGCTTGAAGCGCTGGAATTCCATGTAGGGGAAAAGATGCGGGTTTTTATAGTTCAGATGCACCACGAAACCGACATAGACTTGATTGTTCTCAAGGTGATAGATAAACGACCCGCCACCGGCATTCTTGCCAAGCGGCCAGCCCATCGTATGGGTCACCGTGCCAAGGCGGTGCTTGGCGGGGTCGATTTCCCAGATTTCCTTCATGCCAAGGCCGAATTTCTGCGGCTCCTTGCCCTTGGACAGGTCGTATTTGGCAATGACTTCCTTGGCCAGCGACCCGCGCACGCCCTCAGACAGGAATACGTATTTTCCGTGCAACTCCATGCCCGGCTCATAATTCGGGCCTTCGGTGCCATCGGGATTCTTGCCAAATTCGCCGGCGACCACACCTTTGACACCGCCATTTTCGTCATAGACAAGTTCAGAGCACGACATGCCGGGGAAGATTTCAACACCCAACTCTTCGGCCTGTTCGGCCATCCAGCGACAGACATTGGCCATCGAGACAATGTAATTGCCGTGGTTGTTCATCAGCGGCGGCATCGGAAAATTCGGCACCCGGACTTTGCCCCCCTCGCCGAGCATGTAAAAGTTGTCCTGCGTGACCGGGGTGTTCAGCGGCGCGCCCTTGGCTTTCCAATCCGGGATAAGCGCGTCAAGGCCGCACGGATCAAGCACCGCCCCCGACAGGATATGCGCGCCGACCTCACTGCCTTTTTCAAGCAGGACAACCGCGCAATCAGGGTCAAGCTGCTTGAGGCGAATCGCGGCCGAAAGCCCCGCCGGCCCGGCCCCCACGATCACGACATCATATTCCATTGCCTCGCGCGTCACATCCGTCATTGACCTTGTCCTTTTCGCAGTGCGCGGTGGGCATCGGCCTGCGCGCAATAAAGTTGCGACTTGCCTATCGTGCCTGCGCCTTCACCGTCAATTGAAACACGACGTTAAACCGAAAGGAAAATGGCAATTTGTCACGTTTTATGGCGTGAAAACGCCTCGAATTCCTTTACCCTATTGCAATCGGGCCGGGGCTTCGGGCACTCTGCCTTGAAATCTGATGACTGACATGACGGGGCCTGCATTGCGCGGCCCCGCTTTAACAATGGACGAGTGCAATGGAAAAGATCCTGATGACCGCCGGCGGCCATGCCGCGCTTGAGGTCGAGCTTAAACAGCTGAAATCAGTTGAGCGGCCCGCGATCATCCGCGCCATCGCAGAGGCGCGCGAACATGGCGACCTGTCGGAGAACGCCGAATATCACTCGGCCAAGGAAAAACAGTCCTTCATCGAGGGGCGCATCAAAGAGATCGAAGGCATCCTGAGCCTTGCCGAGGTGATCGACCCTGCCAAATTGTCGGGCACCATCAAGTTCGGCGCGACCGTCACGCTTGTGGATGAGGATACCGAAGAAGAAAAGACCTATCAGATCGTTGGCGAGCATGAAGCCAGCATCGAAAGAGGTCTTTTGAACATAAAATCGCCCATTGCCCGTGCTTTGATCGGCAAAGAAGAGGGCGATAGCGTCGAAGTGCGCACGCCCGGTGGTGATCGCGCTTACGAAGTGTTAAAGGTCGCCTTTATCTGACGGGCCGAAATCACATGCTTCCTCGCAACGCTCCGCCGTCCGACATAAAGGGCGGCCCCGCCAAAGACACTTCGAACCAGATCACGACCATCGAAATGGTGGCCGTGGTCCTGTCGCTGTTGTGGCTCGCGGGCACCGCGCTGTTTTTTCTCGTTTTGACACCGCGCGAAGAGGCCGGCGGAAGTGCCCTGCAATTCGTGGTTATCCTGATTGCGGTCTTCATGCCTGTGGCAATGATCTGGGTCGGGGCCACAGCGGCCCGCGCCAGCCGGGTGATGCGCGAAGAAAGTCAGCGGTTGCAGGCGGCCATTGATGCCATCCGCCATGCCTATGTCACCCAGAATCAGGCCGGCGGCTTTGTGATGGACACCTCGGTCAATCAGAAACTGGATGAAATCGCCGCCGCACAGCGCAAGACCGAAACCGCGCTGACCACTTTTTCAAGCACCCGCGTCGGCCAGCCGGAACCGCGCCGCATGATCGCGCCACCGGCGGCAGAGCCAAATGCCGACGATCAGGTGGCGCTTCCGCTTGGCACCTCTGCCGAGGATATGTTGCCGCCGCTTGAGCGTCCTGATTTTATCCACGCCCTGAATTTTCCCGAAAACCCCGAGGACAAGGCCGGGTTTGCCGCTTTGCGCCGCGCGCTCAAGGATCGCCCCACCGCCCAGCTTATTCGCGCGGCGCAGGATATCCTTACGCTGATGTCGCACGACGGAATTTACATGGATGATCTGCGCCCCGATATGGCGCGGCCTGAAATCTGGCGGCGCTTTGCGGCCGGGGAGCGTGGGCGCACGGTGGCCGCGCTTGGCGGCGTGCGGGATCGCTCATCGCTGGCCCTGACGGCGGCGCGGATGAAACAGGATACGATCTTTCGCGATGCGGCACATCACTTTTTGCGACTGTTTGACCGGATGTTCACCCAGTTTGCCGAAACCGCCAGCGATATCGAGATTTCCGAGCTTTCAGAGACCCGCACCGCGCGGGCTTTCATGCTTTTGGGCCGGGTTGCGGGCACCTTCGACTAGCCCTGCAAGGCAGCGCGCACAGGGTGCGTTGCGGCCCCGCATTGGCCTCCGAAACGGTTCTTGCCCTGTTGCAAAATTGTCTGCATGATACCGCGCAATTGGGAGAATTCGAAGATGCGCAAATTTCTCGTGGTGCTGGATGACAGCCGCGAATGCCTCAACGCCATGCGGTTTGCCGCCATGCGCGCGGCCCATACCCAGGCCGGCGTTGAAATTCTGGCGGTGATTCCCCCAGAAGAGTTCAACCACTGGATCGGCGTCGGAGACATCATGCGCGAAGAACAGCGCGAGCGGATCGAGGCGCATTTTCAGGTCTTCGCCAAATGGATGCGCGACAAACAGGGCATCGACCCCGAGCTTGTCATCCGCGAGGGCGAGCCCGCCGATGAAATCATCGCTCAGGTTCAGGCCGATACTGCCATCGGCGTTCTGGTTCTGGGGGCCGCTACCGGGAAAAAGGGCCCCGGCCCGCTGGTGACGCAGCTTACCAAAACCGCAGGCTCTTTGCCAATTCCGATCACCATCGTGCCGGGCGATCTGTCGAAAGAACGCCTGGAAGCGATCACCTGAGGCAATAGCTTAGAATCGTTCTAAACCTTGACAGAAAGCCTCTGGGCGCTCATATCAAGGACACACACGAAAGGTGCCGCCATGTTCATCCAGACCGAATCTACGCCGAACCCCGCCACGCTCAAGTTTCTGCCCGGTCAGACGGTGCTTGAAACCGGCACTGCCGATTTCCCTACCTCCGAGGGGGCCGAAAAATCGCCGCTGGCCGAGCGTATCTTCAAGGTCGCAGGCGTGTCTGGCGTGTTTTTTGGCAATGATTTCGTGACTGTAACCAAGACCGACGCAACCGAATGGGACCATATAAAACCGGCAATCCTCGGCGCGATCATGGAGCATTACCAATCGGGCCAATCGGTGATGGCGGGCGATGCAACCACCGCCTCGGGCCATGCCGATCACAGCGGTGAAGATTCCGAAATCGTCGGTCAGATCAAAGAGCTTCTGGATACCCGCGTGCGCCCCGCCGTGGCCCAGGATGGTGGCGATATTACCTTTCACGGGTTCGATCGCGGCGTTGTCTACCTGCATATGCAAGGGGCCTGCGCCGGCTGCCCGTCCTCGACCATCACCCTGAAAATGGGTATCGAGAACCTGCTGCGCCATTATATCCCCGAAGTGACCGAGGTTCGCCCCGTTGGTATCTGACACTCTGGTCTTGGGATTCGACACATCGGCCGCGCATTGCGCGGCCGCTTTGCTGTCCGGCGACAAGGTTCTTGCCAGCCGGTCCGAGGATATGGGGCGCGGTCAGGCCGAGCGCCTGATGCCGCTGTTGCAAGAGATGCTTGCCGAGGGCGGTGCAACATGGGGCGATCTTGCGCGCATCGGCGTCGGCATCGGCCCCGGCAATTTCACCGGCATCCGTATTTCGGTCTCGGCCGCGCGTGGTCTGGCGCTTGCGCTTGATATCCCTGTCATCGGGATCAGCACATTTGACGTGATTGACCATTTGCACGGCCCGACCGGCCTTGCGACGGTGCCCGCACCGCGCGATCAGGCCTATAGTCGCGCGCCCGGCGGCAGCCCCCGGCTTCTGCCTCTCGCCGAGGCAGAGGCCAGCGGGCTTGCCCCCGCCCTGCCGCCCGAGCCTGCGCTTTTGGCGCAGACCATCGCGCGGCTTGCGGCAGTGTCACCAACCGATGGACCGGCCCCCGCGCCGCTTTACATTCGCCCTGCCGATGCCGCGCCTGCGCGCGATCTGCCGCCGGTTATCCTTGCCGATGACGCCTGAAGATCTGGCCCGGACCCATGCGCGCGCCTTTACCGGGCAATCGCGTGGCTGGTCCGCACAGGAGATCGCCGACCTGATGCAAAGCCCGCTGGTCTTTGCCGTCGGCGATGCGCGTGCCTTTGCCCTTGGCCGCGCCATCGCGGATGAGGCCGAGCTTTTGACGCTGGCCACCGATCCCGATCATCGCCGCAAGGGGCTTGCCCGCGCCCGTCTTGCCGCCTTCGAGGCGGCGGCCAAGGCCCGTGGCGCGCGCATTGCCTTTCTGGAGGTCGCCGCCGACAATGCCGGGGCGCGCGCGCTTTACGACGCGGCGGGCTATGTGCAAACAGCGCGTCGCAGGGGGTACTACGCGCGCCCCGATCGCGGGCCGATTGACGCGCTTGTCCTTCAAAAACCAATTCCCTGACCTTTCTGGCCCTAAAGCGGCCGTGAAATAGGTCCAGTTACAGAAAAACATCAGGCCTGCGCGCGCTGCCCCCATCCGCCCTCTTGCAATGCAAAGCGACATGGGGATAGGAATTGCCATGCAAATCTACCTCCCCATAGCCGAGGTTTCGGTGAATGCTTTCCTGCTTTTGGGTCTGGGTGGCATTGTGGGCATCCTTTCGGGCATGTTCGGGGTTGGCGGCGGCTTTCTCATGACGCCGCTTTTGTTCTTTATCGGCATCCCCCCGGCGGTTGCCGTGGCGACCGAAGCCAATCAAATCGTTGCCTCGTCTTTTTCCGGTGTTCTGGCGCATTTCAGGCGAAAAACAGTTGATCTGAGGATGGGCACCGTCCTGTTGGTCGGCGGTCTGGTCGGCGCAGGGCTTGGCGTTTTCATATTCAACTATCTAAAGGCCCAGGGTCAGGTCGATCTTCTGGTCAAGCTTTGCTATGTGGTGTTTCTGGGCATCATTGGTGGGATGATGTTCATCGAGAGCCTGAACGCGATCCGAAACACACGCAAAGGAAAAGCCCCCAAACGCAAAAAGCACGGCTGGGTGCATGGCCTGCCCTTCAAGATGCGCTTTCGCACGTCAGGTCTTTATATCAGCGTGATTCCACCGCTGTTGGTTGGCGTTGCCGTGGGTATTCTGGCCGCGATCATGGGCGTCGGTGGCGGGTTCATCATGGTGCCCGCAATGATCTATTTGCTGGGCATGCCGACCAAAGTGGTTGTCGGCACTTCGCTGTTCCAGATCATATTTGTGACCGCCTTTACCACCATGCTGCATGCGACTACCAACTTTACAGTGGATATTGCCCTGGCCGTTCTTTTGTTGGTGGGCGGGGTGATCGGTGCACAGATCGGCACCACTATCGGCACCAAGATGAAGGCAGAACAGCTTCGGATTTTGCTGGCGATCATGGTTCTTGTGGTCTGTGGCAAGCTGGCGCTTGATCTGCTGATCATGCCATCCGAGCTTTATTCGCTTGGCGCAGGCGGGGGGCATTGATGCTTCGTATTTTCCTTGCCTTTGTCCTTTTGGTCCTGCCGGTACATGCCGAAGAGGTGGTGCTTGGGCTGTCAAGCGACAAGGTTGCGATCACGGCCACGTTTGAAGGCTCTGACATCCTGATCTTTGGCGCGGTCAAACGCGAGGCGCCAATCGCCGAGGCCCCGCTCGACGTGATCATCACCGTCGCCGGGCCTTCGCTTCCGGTGACGGTGCGGCGCAAGGACCGGCGCCTTGGCATATGGGTCAATACCGAGATGGTCGAACTTGACGCCGCGCCAAGCTTTTATGCCGTGGCCACCACCGGCCCGCTGGACAAGGTGCTGAGCAATACCGAAGACCTGCGCCACCGCGTATCAATCGGCCGCGCGATCCGTTCGGTCGGGGCCGCAACCATGGCCGAAGATGCACAGCGCTTTACCGATGCCCTGATCCGCATCCGGCGCGACAAGAGCGCCTATCAGATGCGGGAAGGCGACGTGGCGTTTGATGAGCAAACCCTGTTTCGCACCTCGATCAGCCTGCCGGCAAACCTGACCGAAGGCATCTATCAGACGCGCATTTTCCTGACCCGCGAGGGCCGGGTGGTGTCACAGCTCAACACCTCGATTGACGTGCGTAAAGTGGGCCTTGAACGCTGGCTTTTCAGCCTCTCGCGCGAACAGCCAATACTTTACGGCCTGATGTCGCTTGCCATCGC
The DNA here is from genome assembly GCF_900115165.1 of Roseovarius lutimaris. Classification (GTDB taxonomy): domain Bacteria; phylum Pseudomonadota; class Alphaproteobacteria; order Rhodobacterales; family Rhodobacteraceae; genus Roseovarius; species Roseovarius lutimaris. The sequence continues at coordinate 50,497 of NZ_FOVP01000004.1, forward strand.
CATCGCCGCCGGCTGGATGGCCTCGGCCGCATTCCAGGCGCTGCGCCGGGGTTGAATTTCTGCCCCGATGTCGGTTTTCGGCGCATGGCAGATGGGAAAACCTCATATTGACGTTGGACATATGGGTCTTTCCCAACAATGATTTAGGCGAGCGGCGACAAAGCCGCGCGCCCTTACCCCCGCCCGATATAGGGCATCTTGGTGGCCAGCACGGTCATGAACTGAACGTTGGCCTCGGGGGGCATCTCTGCCATATGCAGGACCGAACGCGCGGCCTCGGTCACATCCATTGTCGGCATCAGGGTCGCCTCTGGATTTTCCGCCAGAATGCGCGCGTTCAGGTCTTCGACCAACTCGGTCCGGGCATTGCCGATGTCGATCTGACCACAGGCGATATCAAAGGCGCGCCCGTCCAGCGAGAGGCTCTTGGTCATGCCGGTGATGGCGTGCTTGCTGGTGGTGTAACAGATTGATCCGGGTCGCGGGTTATGCGCCGAAAGCGAACCGTTGTTGATGATCCGCCCGCCTTGCGGGTCTTGTCTGCGCATCTGCGCGAAGGCCAGCTTTGCGGCGATGAACATGCCCCGGACATTGACGCCGATCACCTGATCAAAGGCGTCGATATCAACCTCGTCGATAGGCGCCGAGGGGCCGAACATGCCGGCATTGTTGAACAGCGCATCAAGGCCGCCCGCCTTGGCGGCAAAGCTGTCAAAGGCGGTTTTCATGGTGTCCGGGTCGGTCACATCGCATGGCAGGGCGGTGGCGTTGTCATGGGTTTTGGCGATCTCGCCCAGAACATCGGCGCGCCGCGCGATCAGGCCGACCTGCCACCCGGCGTCAAGAAACACCTCTGCCGTGGCCCGGCCAATGCCAGAGCTTGCTCCGGTGATCACGATGGATTTCATTCTTCTTCCTCCAGTTTCAGCGGCGCAGGCGCAGATTTGAGATCATCGACCCCCAAGGGCACGCTGGGTTTTGACAGGCGGTTGCGCACCACCCAATGAAGCCGCTCTTCGGCGCGGGTGATCGCCACATAGGCAAGCCGTTTCCAAAGCGGTTGACCGGCCTCGGAGCGGCCCATGCGCGCGGCGGCATAGATATCGGGGGAAAACACCTGAACATCGCGCCACTGGCTACCTTGCGCCTTGTGGATCGTCACCGCCGCGCCATGCAGGAAGGTCGCGCCCATATTGGCAGCGAACGGGATGAAGGGTTCTTCCTCATCGGGTTTTTCGATCTTGATGATGCTGGCCGCGCTGACCTGCGGGTCTTCGGCGCCGACCACATGCAAGCGCGAAAATCCCGGCCTGCGTCCGGGCCCGAGATAGACCACCTGCGCGCCCTTGATCAAGCCGCGCGCCTCAAGGTCAAGCCGCTTCTTGCGATGCTTGAGGGGAAGTTCGATTCCGTCACAGATCAGCGGCTCACCGGGCAAAAGCTCGGTCTCGGGGGCACCATGGACCGCGCGAAAGGCATTGATTAGGCGGATGCGGGTGGCATTGCGCCAGACCAGAACCGGGCTTCGGGCCATAAGATCGACCTCGACGCGCTGTGCCCATTGCACCCGCTCGTCGCGCGCGGCGGCGTCTTCGATCATGCGCTCGAAGTCGTGAAACTCAAGCGCCGGATCGGCAAGCGCATGCGCCAGATCGAGGATCGGATTGTCGGCGTCCTGGCGGTGAATGCGGCTTAGCTCAAGGCGCGCAGGCGCGGGCAGGCTCTCGAACACCATGCCGCCTTGAGATTTCACCGGGGCAAGCTGTGCCGGGTCGCCAAACAGCAAAAGCGTCGGGAAAATGTCCTTGAGATCGTCAAGCTGCTTTTCGTCAAGCATGCTTGCCTCATCGACAAAGCCGATATCAAGCGGGTCTTCGCGCCGCTTCCATCCGGTGATGAAATCAGAGCCGCGCAAGCCGGCCGCGGCAAGCGCACCGGGAATTGATTTCTGCCCCTGATAGAACGCCAGGGCCCGATCAAGCGCCAGATCGGTCAGCCCTTCGATCTCGGGGCGTTCGCCCTGACCGGCCAGCCATTCGGCGATCTTTTCATATTCGGGGTGATAGACGGGCGTATATAGAATGCGGTGAATGGTGGTTGCGGGCACGCCGCGCAGGCGCAGCACACTGGCCGCCTTGTTGGTGGGCGCCAGAATGGCCAGCGTGCGCCGGTCGGGGCGCTTGCGGCCCTCGTAATCGCCGGAAACGATATCGACACCGGCCTCATCCAGCGCGTGGTAAAGCTCTGCCAGAAGCAGGGTCTTGCCCGATCCGGCCTTGCCCACAACGGCCATCACGGCCTGTTTTTCCTCTTGCAACGGGGTCAGCAAACCCTCGTCAAGATCGACGCCCGCGCCGCGCAGCATCTGGGAAATGCGGTCATGCGCTTCGGCCTGATCGGAAGAGTATGTAAGCGCCTGATTTGTCATGGCGCGACCCTAGCGTCACGCCCCGCCCGGCACCAGCGAAAGACGCAGGTTCAAGACGTGCTTCGCTTCAGGCGGAAAGAGCCGACGTCGCCCCAACCGCGCGTCGGAACCAAAGGTTGGATATTTCGGGCGAGAGACCCGCACGCTGTGCCACCCGCAGACGCGATGCGTCCGAGAAGCCCCAGAGGCCAACGCTGATCTGATCACGCCCTTCGCCCGTTGACCCGATAATCGTGGGCGACGCGCCGATCATCCGGTAAATCCGCACCATCCGCGCATCAAACACACCGACGTATTGCTTGATGCCATAGCCGCGCATGACCTCGCCCCCAGCCAGCATGAGCGCGCCCGCCACATTGGGCGTGGCACCGCGCGCCAGACAAAAGCGGGTGCATTCCCAGATCGAAGGATCGGCGATCTTTTTGCCCCCGGTCAGATGGCCAAAATGCTCGTTCACCATCACCCGGCCGGTGGTGGGCAAAAGCCGCATTGATCCGCCATGGCGCCCGTCCGGCCCCTGCCAGATCACATAAAGAGGGTTCAGCGCATCATATTCGTCGCGCTCTTCGCCCGACGCGGTCACCGACACATCCCAACCAAGGCGCGCCTTGAACTGATCCGCGCGGTCGCGAAACATCGTATCGCGCAGACGCGGGTACTGATCCAGATCGTTTGCAAAAATATAACGCAGCATGAAAGCCCCCTCGTTTGCCTGCAATAGGGCTAGCGGGCAATTCTTAAGGCCGGATTGCCCCTGCGTACGGTTGCAACACCCTGGCTCTGAAAGGGCCTTGACCTCGCGCCGGGGCCTTCCCTATTGCAGGACCAACAGATACTGTCTGGCGAAAATACCGGGGGGCGCCTTTTGGGCAGCATCCCCCGACATCAGGGGAAGCGGCATATGGCGCATATTATCGTCGTCGGAAACGAAAAGGGCGGCGCGGGCAAATCAACCGTGTCGATGCATGTGGCATCGGCCCTTGCACGCAGGGGCCATAAGGTCAGCGCGCTTGATCTCGACCTGCGCCAGAAGACTTTTGGCCGCTATGCCGAGAACCGCGCCAAGTTTATCGAGAAATCCGGTCTCGATCTGCCAAGCCCGCGCTATCACGATCTGCCCGAGGTGGCCCCGGATCAGCTCAAGCCCGGCGAAAACGTCTATGACCGCCGCCTTTCCGCCGCCGTGGCCGAGCTTGAAACCGACAGCGATTTCATCATCATCGACTGCCCTGGCTCGCATACCCGCCTAAGCCAGGTGGCCCATAGCCTTGCCGATACCCTGATCACGCCGCTCAACGACAGCTTTATCGACTTTGACCTGCTGGCCCATATCGACAGCGACGGCAAGAAAATCCTCGGCCCGTCGGTCTATTCCGAAATGGTCTGGAATGCCCGGCAATTGCGCGCGCAGGCCGGACTCAAGGCGATCGACTGGATCGTGGTGCGCAACCGCATGGGCGCGCAACAGATGGTGAACAAGAAAAAGATGGGCGAGGCGATTGACAATCTGGCCAAGCGCATCGGCTTTCGCGTGGCGCCGGGGTTCAACGAGCGGGTCATCTTCCGCGAGCTGTTTCCGCGCGGTCTTACCTTGCTTGACCTCAAGGATATCGGGGTCAAGGGGCTTAATATCTCGAACATTGCCGCGCGTCAGGAATTGCGCGACCTGATCAAGGCGCTGAACCTGCCGGGGGTTGAGGTCAACTTCTGATGGCTCCCGCTCAGATGCGCGGCTGAACCGGGGTTCTCGCGCGTTTGCGGCTGCGCAGCAGGATCAGGTTCGACACGAACAGCACACCGATCACCACCACGCCGCCGATGATCGCCCAAGGGCCCGGATCTTCGCCCACCACCCACCAGACCAAGAGCGGCGCGAGAACGGATTCCAGCAAGATAAGAAGCGCCACTTCGGCCGAGCTGATGTAACGCGGGCCGAGGGTCAAAAGACAGGTCGAGACGCTGATAAACGCGCCATGCGCCAGGATCAGGGGCCATTGGCTTGCAAACACGGGCCCCGGCGTCGCGATCGGCCACATCACAAGCGACGCCCCCAGAAAGGCCAACGGAATGGCCGGGATCATTGAGGTCGCGCGCAACTGTCGCGCGGCGGTCATTGCGGCGGCAAAGCTGGCAGAGACACCAAGCGCGACCAGATCCCCCTGCCAGCTTGCGCCCTTGGTCTCGCCCGAGCCCCAGGCAATGATGCCGAGGCCGGCAAACACCCCCATCATGGTAAATATCATCCGCCGACTGATCGGCTCGCCGAGGAAAATCCGGCTAAAGACCGCGGCAAAGACCGGCATAGAGGCAAGAATGAACACCACGTTGGCCACGCTGGTCCAGGTCACCGCAAGCACGAACCCCGGCGCCGTGGCCGCGATCAGCACCGTATAGATCAACCCCGGCTTGCCGGTGCGCGCCACCTTGGCAAAGCCGCGCGTGCCCTCAAGCGCCAGAACACCAAGCAGGATCACGGTGCCCGCCGTCACCCCGCGCCAGAAAGAGATCGTCGGCGCATCCGCCTCGATCAACCGCACAAAAAGCGAATCCGGCACGACGAAAAGAACGCCAAGCGCGGTAATCAAAAGACCTTTGAGATGCTCATTCATGGGCCAATGAGTGGCGACAATTTTTGCCAAAGTAAACCCCGCCGCCCCCTCGCCAAGACAGGGTTGTGCGGTCTATGTTCGACCCATCGCGAAAAAGGAGCCCCCATGCCCGCACCAATCAATGCCTTCAAAGCCGCCCTTGCAAAAGGTGACATGCAATATGGCTGTTGGGCCGGATTTGCCGATGCTTACGCGACCGAGGTGCTGGCCAGCGCCAGGTTTGACTGGCTGGTGATTGACGGCGAGCATGCGCCAAACGATCTGCGCAGCATCACCGCACAGCTTGCCGTGCTTTCAAGCAAGCACAGCCATCCGGTCGTTCGCCTGCCGATGGGCGAGGATTGGGCGATCAAACAGGTGCTTGATGCGGGCGCGCAGACCCTGCTGATCCCGATGGTCGAAAGCGCCGATCAGGCCTGCGCCCTGGTGCGCGCGATGCGCTATCCGCCGCATGGAATCCGCGGCTCTGGTGCCGCGCTTGCGCGGGCGTCGAATTTTTCCACGATCCCCGATTATATCGCCACCGCCAACGCGCAAATGTGCCTTGTGGTACAGGTCGAAACCATGGATGGCATCGCCGCGCTGGATGAGATCTTGAAGGTCGAGGGCGTTGATGGCGTCTTTATCGGCCCGTCCGACCTTGCCGCCGACATGGGCCATATGGGCGACAGCAGCGCCGCCCCGGTCGCGCGCACGATCAAGGACGCGCTTGCCCGGATTGCGGCCTCGGACAAGGCCGCCGGCATCCTTGCGCTCGATCATGGTACGGCGCAGACATACGCCGATTGGGGCGCACAGTTTCTGGCGGTCGGGATTGACGTGGTGATGCTGGCGCAAACCGCCCGCGCGACCATGGCAAAATGGCGCGATGAGGGTTGAACTCTGGCTTTTGGCCGATGTTGGCGGCACCTCGACGCGGGTCGGCCTTGCCCGCGACGGTCGTCTCGATCCCGGCAGCACGCAGAGCTTTCGCAATGCCGATTTCGCGGGGCTGGGCGAGGTTCTGGATCACTACCTTGGCCATCACCGGGCCGCCGCCCCCACCGCGCTTTGCGCCGGTGTCGCGGGGCACGTGCGCGGCGGGACGGCGCAGCTTACCAATCTGGACTGGGTCATCGACAGCGCCGAACTGGCGAAGGTTACCGGCGTCGGGGACATCCACCTGATCAACGATCTGGCGGCGCAGGGCTATGCCCTCGACGATCTGCCGCCCACAAGCGTGACGCCTTTGATTGCGCGGGCCAGGCCGCCACGCGACAGCGCGCGCATGGTCATGGGGCTTGGCACGGGCAGCAATATCGCCGTGGTGCATCGCACGCCCCAAGGCCTGTTCATCCCCCCCGCCGAGGCCGGCCATAGCAGCCTGCCGCACAGCGACGGCGCCATTGGCGCCATGATCAGCGCGCTTTCGGGCGAGCAGGCGCACAGACCGCTAGAGGCGCTCTTGTCGGGCCCCGGCCTTGGCCGCATGCATGCCCATCTAAATGGGGAAACGCTTGACCCGGGCCAGATCATCGCGGCGCATCTTGGCGGTGACCCAGGGGCCACCGCCACCCTTGCCACATTTGTGCGGCTTTTGGGCATCGTGCTTGGCGATCTTGCGCTCAACCACCTGCCGATGGGCGGGGTTTACCTGATCGGCGGCACCGCCCGCGCGGTGGCCCCCTGCCTTCTGGCCCTGGGCTTTGAGGACAGCTTTGCCGCCAAAGGCCCCTACAGTCAGATCATGCGCGAAATCCCCCTCGGCCTTATCACCGACGACACCGCCGCCCTGCTTGGCTGCGCGCGTTATCTGCGGCAAATGTTTAAATAATGTGCGGTTGGATAAATATTAGTTTAGACACTTCAGGAGCCACTCGATGGAACGCCTGCACACCAACTAGATCGAGATTATAACCGAGCTGCGCGAGCTGTAAAAAGCGTTCGATAAGTCTGATGGAAACCCGTTGCGATCATGCAGAACTCCCGATGTATGCAAAACTTGGCTACGCATGAATGAATAGAACAACTTGAACCTCAAAACGAGAAATATCTACTCATATCAGCCCATGAGGTCACGCAAAATGCCCGAGTTTCAAGATAAATTTATTGCCTTTGTCGACCTACTTGGGTTCAAGGAAAAGATAGCTTTGGCTGAGATTGGCGACGGTTTTTCACTGGAAAATATCTTCGAGTTGACCCGTGAATTAGAACTTACAGCCTTTCAGGAAAGCCTCAATGAATATGGTCCTTCAACTTGTCCGGGCGCGAACAAACTCAGTTCAGATTTGGATTTCAATGTTACACAAATATCAGATTGCGCCATTATTTCATGTGAGGTTTCCGAAGCCGGGCTGGTTAATTTGGTTCACGCAATTTTCCAAATCGTGTTTAGATTGATGCAAAAAGGGATACTTGTGCGTGGGTGTTTGACTAGAGGTAGTGTTTATCACAATGGTAGGCACATTTTTGGCTCAGGCTATCACAAAGCACTAGATGGGGAGCGTTCCGTAACATTTTCCAGCAAAAATGAGCAAGACAAGCGGCCGCCCTTTGTTGAACTCAGCCGGGAAGTGGTTGAATACCAAAATACAATCTCAGACGTGCAAGCACGAGAAACGCTTGCCAAATTGACACTGCATAGAAACTCGGTTTCCGCAGTTTATCCTTTTAACCATATGGGATTGTTTCTAGATTCCATTAGGCAGGTTTACTTATCTGGAGATGTGGAGGAGGCACAAAGACGACTTATAATTATTGTTGAAGGCCTAAAAAATTGTCGCAAGCTAGTAGAGCAAGGTGTGGATGGCGCGGGCGAGCAAGAAAAGCGATACGCAAATCACTATGTGGAGTGTATTTCGGAAGCCGTAGAGAATCTCGAAACTCGATTTCAGGAGATGAAATCTTTTAACGAACCTTATCCTCAAGCCAAGGCTACCTAAGATCATTTTCCGGGTTTGTTTACCTAAAGCGCTGCATGTACTCTTCCCCCCACCCCTACGCCTCTGCCATAATACCCCCCAACAAACAAAAATGAGCAGCGGTATGAACGATCTCCTTTCCGGACAGCCCGGCCCCTCTGACTACGATGCCTCCTCGATTCAGGTGCTTGAGGATATGGAGCATGTGCGCCTGCGCCCCGGCATGTATATCGGCGGTAAGGACGATCGCGCGCTGCATCATATGGTAGCCGAAATCATCGACAACTCGATGGATGAGGCGGTCGCCGGTCATGCCACCTGGATCGAGGTCGAGCTGCATGAAAACGGCCATGTCACCGTGCGCGACAATGGTCGCGGCATTCCGATTGATCCGCACCCCAAAGACCCCAGCAAAACCGCGCTTGAGATCATCTTTTGCACGCTGAATGCAGGCGGCAAGTTTTCCGGCGACAGCTATGAAACCTCGGGCGGTCTGCATGGGGTGGGCTCTTCCGTGGTCAACGCGCTTTCGGATCATCTTCGGGTCGAGGTGGCGCGCAACCGCGAACTTTACATGATGGAGTTTTCGCGCGGCATCCCGCAGGCTCCGCTGGCCAAGGTCGGTGCGGCCCCAAACCGGCGCGGCACCTCTGTGACGTTTCACCCGGATCCGGAAATCTTTGGCTCTCTCAAGCTCAAGCCCGCCCGGCTTTTCAAGATGTCGCGGTCCAAGGCCTATCTGTTTTCCGGCGTCGAAATCCGCTGGAAATCGGCGATTGCCGATGGCGAGACGCCGCAAGAGGCGACCTTCAAGTTTCCCGGCGGGCTTGCCGATTATCTTGGCGAAACCCTGAACGGTGCCACCACCTATGCCGAGCGTCCCTTTGCCGGCACGGTCGATTTCAAGGACAAGTACAACGTCCCCGGCAAGGTCGAATGGGCGATCAACTGGACGCCTTCGCGCGACGGGTTTATCCAGTCCTATTGCAACACCGTCCCCACCCCCGAGGGCGGCACCCACGAGGCCGGGTTCTGGGCGGCGATCATCAAGGGCATCAAGGCTTACGGCGAGCTGGTCGGCAACCGCAAGGCGGCGCAGATCAACCGCGACGACCTTGCCGCCGGGGGCTGTGCGCTGGTGTCGTGTTTCATCCGCGAGCCGGAATTTGTCGGCCAGACCAAGGACCGTCTTGCCACCACCGACGCCGCCCGCATGGTCGAAGGCGCAGTGCGCGATCACTTTGACAACTGGCTTGCGGCCGATACCAAATCGGCGGGCGCGATCCTTGATTTCCTCGTGCTGCGCGCCGAAGAACGTCTGCGCCGACGTCAGGAAAAAGAAACCCAACGCAAGACCGCCACCAAAAAGCTGCGCCTGCCGGGCAAGCTGGTGGATTGCTCGTCAAATACCCGCGACGGCACCGAATTGTTCATCGTCGAGGGCGATAGCGCGGGCGGCTCTGCCAAGATGGGGCGCAACCGGGTCAATCAGGCGCTTTTGCCGCTCAGGGGCAAGATCCTAAACGTGCTTGGCGCGGCCAGTTCCAAGCTTGGCACCAATGCCGAGATTTCCGATCTGACACAGGCGCTTGGTGTCGGGCTGGGGAGCAAATTCAACCTTGATGACCTGCGTTATGACAAGATCATCATCATGACCGACGCCGATGTTGACGGCGCCCATATCGCGGCGCTTCTGATGACGTTTTTCTTTAGCCAGATGCGCCCGATGATCGACGCGGGCCACCTCTACCTTGCCTGCCCGCCGCTGTTCCGGCTCACCCAGGGCGCGCGCCGCGTCTATTGCCTTGACGAGGCAGAGCGCGACGAATGGCTTGAAAAGGGCCTTGGCGGCAAGGGCAAGATCGACGTCAGCCGGTTCAAAGGCCTGGGCGAAATGGACGCGAAAGACCTCAAGGAAACAACGATGGACCCGAAGTCACGCAAGCTTATCCGGGTGACGATAGACGAGGACGAACCGGGCGAAACCGGCGATCTTGTCGAACGCCTGATGGGGAAGAAACCGGAATTGCGGTTTCAGTATATTCAGGAGAATGCACGGTTTGTGGTGGAGCTGGATGTTTGAGCGCTCACGTTCTCCAAGTCTCGTTTGGCTCTCGTCCAATAGCATTCCTTCTGTTTTCTTCGACACGCGCGATGAAAACGTGCGAGCGTTGCTTCAATCGAAGGAACGTATACAAACCATAAGAGACTGGGACGGAATTATCGCTTTCGCCGCATCTGACATGCTGAGCTTGTCGGCAATAAGGAATGCGTCACGCGAGTTGGCTTATGCGATTTCCTTGCTAGTGAGCGCATCTACCTCATTTAATTATATTTCGAATTCAATTGCTTCTGGAGACATTTTTGTTGGGATGTCCTGCTTTCGATTTTCACTCGAAAGCACTGTTCGGGCGGGGTCGATAATATTAACGAATGAAGCTGAACGCAAAAATATTTTATACCAATATGAAAATGACATTCGGGATCATAACTCCCGTAACCGTCGCTGGGTTGGCGAGACTGACGCTGAAGACAACCTCCCCAAGCGGCTCGGGATGATGCTCTCAAATCCACTGGACGAGGCAGGGCACTGTTTTCATGCTGAGTACAGTTCTCGCAGTGAATTTCTCAATGAAAGGCCTTCGAAGAAAAGCGCCAAAAGGGCGGACGAAGTGTTTAAGTTTCAAAAACTCCTAGACCAATACAACTTGCCTATTTGGAATGAAAGTAATCAGCGAATGAGAAGCAGAGTTCGTGACTGGTACGCTTTGTCATCCAGCTTCCTTCACGCGGATACGTTCTCATCAAGCTTCGCCAGCCGAATTCGTTGTGATCCGAACCTCAAGAAGACATTGTTATATGAGATTTATCTAGACGTGACAGAACTACTTACCGACATGTTTACAGGCACAGTTTATCATCTTTTGGAAGAACTGAAACTACAACCAAAGGCTGATTTTGTGAGAGGCTTCAGACAAAAATTCTTAGTCGATAATCGAATGTAAGGATATTTGATATATCCCCGCGCGAATAGCACCGGAGGTGCCGCGCGGATCGCCGGGCCGCCCCCCGGCCTGGCGATTTTGAGGAGTTGCGCTCGGTCTAGAGGGCGCGCGAATTTTGCGGGGATAAAGGGGCATCCATTGGTGTTGCGTCGCCAGACCGCGGCCCTTTGGTGCGCGCTGTGTCTTGCGCCGACCTTGGCGGATACCTTTTGTCACAAAACTCACATCAAACGCGCGTAATCCATGCGCGTGACCCGGCACTTTCGCACATAAACGAACATTGTCGCGCGTCGGTCGAACATTGAATTTGACCAATCGGGAAAAAAACCGCAAGCTGCGGCGAAACAAGAGAACCAGAATCAATCTGTCCAAAAGGGAATATCATGACACTGCTCTCAAACCGTCTTAAACTGGCAACATCCGTGGTGGCCTTGACCATCGCGGGGCTTGCCCAAACCGCCAGCGCCGACACGCTGCGCCTGTTGACATGGGGCGGCTATGCGCCCGAAGACGTGGTCGCCGCCTTCGAGGCCGAAACCGGCCATACCGTCGAGGTGACCCTGTCCAACAACGAGGAAATGATCGCCAAGCTGCGCGCCACCGGTGGTGGCGGCTTTGATCTTGCCCAGCCCAGCCAGGACCGCATTGCCGGCCCGCAGGCCGAGTTCGGCATCTACAAGCCGATGGACCTGTCGAAAATCGACGAGAGCCAGTTCATTCCCTCGATGCTTGCCGCCACCAAGGGCAACACCACCGTCGATGGCGCGGTTTACGGCGTGCCGCATGTCTGGGGCACCAGCGGCCTTGTGGTCGACACCGCCAAGGCGCCCGGGGTCAAGGATTATACCGACCTTTGCAGCGCCGATGTGGCAGGCAAGGTCTCTTATCGGCTCAAGCGCCCAACGCTGATCGGGTTTGCCTTTGCGATGGGTCTTGATCCCTTTGCCGCCTACGGCGACGAGGCCGCCTATACCGCCGTGATGGAAAAGGTCGAGGCCAAGCTCAAGGACTGCAAGCCCAATGTGAAAACCTATTGGGGCGGCGGTGACGAGCTGATGAACCTTCTGCGCTCTGGCGAAGTGGTGGCCTCGATGGCTTGGGATACCGGCGGCTGGAAGCTGAATGCCGACAATCCCGACATCACCTTTGTCGCCCCTGCCTCGGGTGCGCTTGGCTGGATCGACACCTTCGTTCTGCCCGCCAAGGGCGGCGCCGATCAGGCCGCCTATGACTGGATCAACTATGTGATGCAGCCCGAGGTCGCCGCGCAAATCACCGCCGTGGCTGGTAATTTCACCGCCTCGAAAGGCGCGGATGAATTTGCCTCGGACGAGTTGAAAGCCCGCTATCAGGCAAGCTTTTCGCCCGCAGCCGTGGATAACATCAAATGGTATCCGCCCGTCCCCGCCGGTCTTGAAGTGATCGAAGGTGGCGTGCTTGACCGGGTACAGGCCGCCAAGTAACGCGCAACCCCTCCCTTTGCGGCACCCGTTTTCGCGCGGGTGCCGTTTCTTTTTGATTTATTTCCCGGAATGCCCATGACCCCCGATCTGGAATGCAGCGCCCTGACCAAGCGGTTCGACCAAAGCCTTGCCGTTGATGACGTGTCATTTTCCGTACCGCCGGGGTCGTTCTTTTCCATTCTCGGGCCGTCGGGCTGTGGCAAGACCACGATCATGCGGATGATTGCCGGGTTCTTGCCGCCGACCAGCGGCGATATCCGGATCAAGGGCAAATCGGTGCTTGATGTGCCCCCCAACAAGCGGCCGGTGAATATGGTGTTCCAGCACCTTGCGCTTTTCCCGATGATGAATATTGCCGACAACATCGGCTATGGCCTGCGCCGCAAGGGACTGCTCAAACCCGAGATCACCCGCAAGGTGGGCGAGGTGCTTGATCGCATCGGCCTTCCCGATATTGCCAACCGCAAGGTTGACGAGCTGTCGGGGGGGCAGAAACAGCGCGTGGCGATTGCCCGCTGCATGGTGCTTGAACCTGATGTGTTGTTGCTGGATGAACCGCTTGGTGCGCTTGATCTCAAGCTGCGCGAGCATATGAAGATCGAGCTCAAGGCGCTTCAGGCGGCGTTTGACACGACATTCGTCTATATCACCCATGATCAGTCAGAGGCGCTTGTGATGTCCGATCAGATCGCGGTGATGAATGCCGGGCGGTTCGAACAGATCGGCACCGCGCAAGAGCTTTACTATCGCCCCGACACCGCCTTTGTCGCGGGGTTTGTCGGTGACAGCAATCGCTGGTCCGGCAAGGTTGAAACGGTTGCCGGTGGCACGCTTGCGCTGCGCACCGATGGCGGGCTTTTGATGCGCGCCAACGCCCATGACCGGAGCCTTGCACCCGGGGATCGCGCAGAGATTTTCGTGCGCCCCGAGGCGATCCGCCTCGCGCGGTCCGACGCCGATCTGGCGCATTTCGACAACCGGCTGAACGGTCAGGTGACCAGCCTTTTGTTCAATGGCGCGGCCAGCCGTATCCTTGTGCAATCGGCGGAAGGTGGCCCCGAGATCGAGGTGACATTGCCACAGTCGGGCGAGTTTTCCGATGTTGGGCGCGGTGACGCGGTGCATATCGGCTGGTCCGGTGAGCACAGCAATTGCTTTGGCCTGACGGGGGCCATGTGATGCAGGCCGGAGCCCGCCTTGGTTTTATCCTGCTGCTGACGCCGCTTTTGCTGTGGCTGACATTGCTGATCATCATCCCGCATATCGACATGTTGTTGCTGTCGCTGCGCGAACGGGTGGGCGTCGGGCAATATGCCACCAGCCCGGCCAATTACCTGACCTTCTTTGGCGAGCCGCTTTACCTGCGCACCTTCATGCGCACGGCGGTGATGTCGGTGCTGGCCACGGTGATCACCCTTTTGATCGCCTTTCCGGTGTCGTTCTACATTGCCAAGATCGCCAGGGGCCGGGTGCAATCCTCGTTGTTTCTGCTCTGTTTGGTGCCGTTCTGGGTGTCGGAACTGGTGCGCACCTTCGGCTGGATGATCCTGCTGCGTGAAACCGGGCTGATTTCCACCTTGCTGCAATATCTCGGCCTTGCCTCTGGCCCGGTCGAGATGCTTTACAATGATGCGGCGATGATGGTCGGGCTTGTCTATACCTCGATGCTGTTCATGGTGGTGCCGCTTGTCACCACCCTTGAAAGCCTTGACGACGCGGTGATCGAGGCGGGTTATGACCTTGGCGGTAATGGCTTTAGCGTGCTGCGCGAGATTATCATCCCGCATGCCACGCCAGGCATCGTGTCGGGGTCGATCGTGGTCTTCATGCTCAGCCTCGGCAATTACCTCACGCCGACCATGCTTGGCGGTAAGGACAGCCTGTGGTTCACCGAACTGATCTATTCGCAATTCATCGTGCGCTTTAACTGGGAATTGGGCGCCGCCTTTGGGTTCATGCTGTTGATCCTGTCGTCTGTCATCGTCTGGGGCATGCTGCGCCTGACCGGTCAGACGTTAGAAAAGACAATGGGTTGAGGGGGCCGGTGCGATGATACCTTCGATGCCGCAACCGCGCGCCTACCGGGTCATCTATACCGGGTATATCGTGCTGTTTTTCGTCTATCTCGGCCTGCCCCTCGCGGTGGTCGCGGTCTTTGCCTTCAACGATAGCCAGTTTCCCTCGCTGCCCTGGGAGGGCTTTACCTGGAACTGGTTCTTCGGCGATGCGCGCCCGCAGATCGGCGTCTTTCATGAACGCCCGATCCTGCGCGCGATCGGCACCTCAGCCTTTGTGGGCTTGTGCGTCTCGGCGCTATCGTTGGCGGTGGGCACGACCAATGCGTTTCTCTTCAACCGATATCAGTTTCGCGGGCGCGGGTTTTTATATGTGCTGATGCTCTTGCCGCTGGTCATTCCCGGCATCGTTCTTGGCATCTCGATTCTGGTGTTTTCCAGCACGGTGGCCAATGCCGCATGGGATGCGACCAAGTGGGATATCACCGCCCTGCGCCCCGGTCTTGTGTTGGTGGTTCTGGGGCAGTTTTCCTTTATCACAACCATCGCCACGCTGGTGATTTCGGCGCGGTTGCAAAAGTTTGACCGCACGCTAGAAGAGGCCGCGCTGAACCTTGGCGCGGGCCGGCTGACGGCGATCCGCACGATCACCCTGCCCTACCTCATGCCGGCGATGATTGGGGCCTTTGTGGTGGCGTTCCTGATGAGCTTTGAGAACTTCAACACCACCTTGATGCTTGTCGGCTCTGACGCGCCTTTGACCATCGCGATGTTTGACAGGCTTAAAGAGGGGTCGACCCCGCTTCTCAACGCCGTGTCGCTGTTGTTGATGCTGGGGTCGTCCTGTCTTGCCCTGGTGATGATCGCCTTTCAGCGCAAAGCCTGAGGCTTGCGCGCCCCTAGCCCTGCTGAATGCTTTGCAGATAGGCCATCAATGCCGCCAAGGGGCGCGGGGTTGGGGTCATCACCCCGTCTCCAACATCCACAGGGACGGTTTCGCCCTGAAGCAACAGGCCGAATTCCGGCATTTCCTGCCCCGGAAGGCCGGTGCGGTCATAGCCATCAATGACCGAGAGAACATGCGCGCGCGGAAATTCTCCACCCGGCGACAGTTGGGTCAGATCGGCAGGCGCGGGCTTCATCCCCTTGCCCCAGAGCCCATCACCTTTGCCGCCGACGCCATGACATTGCGCGCAATTCTCGGCAAAAATCGCGCCACCTTCGCTGGCGTCGGGCATCGTGGCGCTTTGCACACAGGCGGCAACCGCCGCAATCAGTCCAAATCCGATCAGGTATTTCATCATGCTCTCCCTGCCTTATTGATAGCCGCCCTGTCATTGCATCGCTTTGATCTGACGCAAGCGAACAGGCGTTACGCGCAGTCTAACCGCGCGACGGAATCGGTGCAATCAAAGGCGCCCCCGCTCAGGACAGATCGCCCGCCAGCCCCCGGTCGATCAGCGCCACGGTTTCCTTGACCCCGTAAAGCGCGATGAACCCGCCAAAGCGCGGTCCCTGACTTGCGCCCAAAAGCACCTCGTAGAGCGTCTTGAACCAGTCGCGCAGCGGATCAAACCGGTCACGACCGACGCCGTAAACGATGCTCTGAAGAGCCTCATCCTCAACCGGGCCGTCATAACCCGCAAGCTGATCACGTAGATCAGTCAACGCCTCGCGCTCAAGGTCATTCGGCGCGCGATATGTTTTGGCCGGTGCGACGAAATCCTCGTAATACTTCAACGCATAGCCCGCCGCGGCATCCATGTCGGGGTGGGTCTCGGGGCTGGCGTCGGGCGCATAGCGGCGGATAAAGCCCCAGAGCGCCTCTTTGTCCCGCGCCGAGGCGACCGAGGCCAGATTGAGCAGCATCGAGAAAGACACCACCATATGGCTTTCGGGCACGTTGCCGCCGTGGATATGCCAGACCGGATTGTTCAGTCGCGCGGTTGCATCCTGCCCGGCATAGGCGCGCAACTGCTGGTGATATTCGTCAACCGCCTTGGGGATCACATCGAAATGCATCCGCTTGGCGGTTTTCGGTTTCTGGTACATGAAATACGACAGGCTCTCGGTGGCGGCATAGGTCAGCCATTCATCGATCGACACGCCATTGCCCGAACTTTTCGAGATTTTCTGGCCATTTTCGTCCAAAAACAGCTCGTAAGTAAAATGCTCGGGGGCGCGCCCGCCCAGAACCCGGCAAATTCCGTCATAGATCGGGGTATTGGCGGAATGATCCTTGCCGTACATCTCGAAATCGACCCCAAGCGCGGCCCAACGTGCGCCGAAATCCGGCTTCCATTGAAGTTTCACATTGCCGCCGGTAAGCGGCAGGGTCCATTCGCGGCCATCCTCATCGTCAAAGGTGATGGTGCCCTCGGCGGCATTCACCTCTTTCATCGGCACATAAAGCACGCGGCCGGTTTCGGGATGGATAGGCAGAAAGATCGAATAGGTCTGCTGGCGCTCTTCGCGCAAGGACTTGAGCATGATTGCCATGACCTTGTCATACTCGCGGGCGGCGCGCAGCAGAACCTCGTCAAAGCGGCCAGAGCCGTAAAATTCGGTGGCCGAAATGAACTCATATTCAAATCCAAAGGTATCAAGAAACCGGCGCAACATGGCGTTGTTATGCGCGCCAAAGCTATCATGGGTTCCAAACGGATCGGGTACGCTTGTCAGCGGTTTTTGCAGATGCTCGGCAAGTGCCTCGGGGTCGGGCACATTGCCCGGCACCTTGCGCATGCCGTCAAGATCGTCGGAAAAACAGATCAGCCGCGTCGGGATATCGCTTATGACCTCAAAGGCGCGCTTGATCATCGTGGTGCGCGCCACCTCGCCAAAGGTGCCGATATGCGGCAGGCCCGACGGGCCATAACCGGTTTCAAACAGCACATATCCCTTTTCCGGCGGCGCCTTTTCATAGCGTTTGAGCACGCGGCGCGCCTCTTCAAAAGGCCAGGCTTTCGAATTCATAGCAGCGTCACGCAGATCAGACATCGGGCATTCTCCAGGATTCGCTTTGCCGAAAGACCGGCAAGGCTTGGCCGCTACCTATTGCCGGGGCGGGCAACAGTCAATATTCTGCACCGCAACAGCGCAAGCCTGAAAGGCCGAACCATGACCGAGCAGATCGAACATTCCCTCACCCCGCAGGATTGCCTTGTGGCCATCATGATTGCCGTTTCGGCCTCGGATGAAGACATGCGAACCGCCGAGCTGGTGAAAATCGAAAGCGCTGTCAACCATCTGCCGATCTTTGCAGATTACGATATGGACCGGCTTGGCGTGATGTCGCAGACGGTTTTTGACCTGTTTACCGTTGAAGAAGGGCTTGATGCGCTGTTTGGTCTCATCCGCGCCAACCTTCCCGAACGCCTGAACGAGACCGCCTATGCCCTCGCTTGTGACGTAGGCGCGGCAGATGGCAAACTCAATGAACGCGAGTTGCGGCTTTTGGAAGAGCTGCGCTATGAACTAGACATCGACCGTCTTCATGCCGCCGCGATCGAGCGCGGCGCGCGGGCCCGCCACATGACGTTATGATCCGGATAGAGGATCAGGGACATTTCCCGGTTTCCATTTCTGGCTGTTCGGTGATTAACTATGCCCAGCCACAAAAAGAGGTTTTCAGATGCGCTGTGTTTTCGTGAATATCCGCTGCAAGCCCGGCACGTCCTATCGCGTCGCCGAGGAAATCGCCCTGCGCGAAATCCATTCCGAGCTTTACTCGATCAGTGGCCCGTTTGATCTTTTGCTGAAACTCTACATCCCGGACAACGCCGATGTCGGCCACTATATCAACGAGAACCTGCTTGATATCGACAATATCGAGCGGACCGAGACAACGCTGACCTTCAAGGCGTTCTAGCTGAGAATTTCGAACCGGGTCACATCGACCAGCCCGCGATCGGTGATCTTGAGCGCCGGGATCACCGGCAGCGCCAGAAACGCCAGCTGCAAGAACGGTTCCTGCAACCCGACCCCAAGCGATTTGGCCGCCGCGCGCAGATCAATCAGGCGGTCGCGCACCACCTCAAAGCTCTCAAGGCTCATCAGCCCCGCCACCGGCAGCGCCAGTTCGGCCAGAACCTCGCCATCCCGCACCACGACAAAGCCGCCTTCGATCTCGCCAAGGCGATTGGCCGCGCGCGCCATATCGCCGTAATCGACGCCGACACAGGCGATATTGTGGTGATCGTGACAGACGGTCGAGGCAATCGCGCCCGCAGTGATGCCGAACCCGCGCACAAAGCCAGTGGCGATATTGCCGTTCTTGCCATGACGCTCGATCACCGCGATCCGCGCCAGATCGCGCGCCACATCGGGGCGCTTGTCGCCATCCTCGATGGCGATGTCCTCAATCAGGTGTTCGGTGATGATCTTGCCTTCGACAATGCCGATCACATGGGTGTTCTCGCGGTTGCCCGCGCTGCGAAAATCCTGGGCGCTCACCTTCGGGGCCTTGACCGACCCGCGCGCCACCGGGGCAAGCGTGCCGCGCGCCTCAAATGCGACCGGATCGGCAGGTTTCCCTGCACAAAGCACCCGTTGCACATCGCAGGCCTCAAGCGATCCAACCGCGACGATATCGGCGCGCTTGCCGGGTGCGATCAGGCCGCGATCCTTGAGGCCGAACGCCTCGGCGCCGGACAAAGACGCGGCGCGATAGGCCGCCAAAACCGGCGTACCGCGCGCAATCAGGGTCCGGATCATGTGATCAAGATGGCCCTCTTCGGCGATATCGAGCGGGTTGCGGTCATCGGTACACAGGCACATGTAAGGCGCTGTAATATCGGTTAAAACCGGCTGAAGCGCGATCAAATCCTTGCTCACCGATCCCTCACGGATCAGCACACGCATGCCTTTTTGAAGCTTCTCGCGCGCCTCCTCGGCGGTGGTTGCCTCATGCTCTGTGCGGATACCCGCGGCGCAATAGGCATTCAGATCGCGCCCCGACAATTGCGGGCAATGCCCGTCGATATGCCCGCCCTCAAACAGCGCCAGCTTGGCCATCGCAGCAGGGTCACGGTGAATGACGCCGGGATAGTTCATGAACTCGGCCAACCCGATGCCCGAGGGGTGCCCCATCACCTCGGCGAGGGCCGCGGCGTCAATCTCGGCACCGGCGGTTTCCATGTCGGTCGAGGGCACGCAGGACGACAATTGCACCCGGATATCCATCACCGTGCGGGTGCTGGCCTCTTGAAAGTAACGTATGCCGTCAAGCCCGATGACATTGGCAATTTCATGCGGATCACAGATCGCCGTCGTCACCCCATGCGGGGTCACACAGCGGTCGAATTCAAACGGCGTCACAAGCGAGCTTTCGATGTGCAGATGTGTGTCGATAAAGCCGGGCACGAGCGTGAGACCGGTCACATCAAGCACCTCGCGCCCCTCATAATCGGCACCTATGCCAACAATCGTATCGCCACAAATCGCCACATCGCCGGGGATCATCGCCCCGGTGATCAGGTCAAATACCGCGCCACCGCGCAGCACCAGATCGGCCGGGGCATCACCCCGGCCCTGCGCGATCCGCGTTTCAAGCTTCGCCATAACCACAGCCTCCGGTTGCTCTGCATAAAAGCATCCTCGGCCTTTGATCGTCGCTCAGCAACCCCAAGCGTGCTGGTCTTTTGCACCAGGTAAGCCCGACAGCCCTACTTACGGCTGTCAGAAAGCGTTACCCGCAAGCCCGGCAGCCGGAAAACGCTAAGATGGTGATAAGGCTGGTGCTTGGCATCTGCACCGCCCAGCATGACCACAGCATCCCTGGCAACCCGCCCGGCCAGCTGTGCCGTATCACCTGGCCGCCGTAGGTTTTCAGCCAGGGTTTCCACCACCAACCTGATAGGCGTCCCTTCTTTCAGCCCGGATTTGCCAACCTTGGCAACGAAGGCAACACACCCCTTCACCTTACCGCCACAGAAATTGCGGCTGGCGCGCGCATCAAGACGGAACTCTTCAAATCCGGCCGGTTTGCCAGTCTCTTCATTGATGGCCCGCACGGCAATGGCTGTCATGCCCTCGGGCAGCAAAATAGCCGCGCCGCAACTGTCACCTGCCGCACTCCCGTTCGCAACCAAACCGTTGATTTGAATATCGACCTCGGCGCTGTCGCCGACAGGGCCCGTCGGGATCTCGCTCTCGATGAAATCGGTGAAATCCGTCGGTGGCTTGGCGGGACAAGCCATAAGAGAGGCTGGCAATATCAAGGCAAAAATCCCTGTACAAACCAGCATTCTGACGCGCTTAAACGTTTTCGGTGAGGTGTTTTGAGTAAAGAAGGCTTCCTTTTCGCAGAAATTATTCATGGTATGACTCCAGATTTATCCAAAAAATACCTTAAGTATTACTCGGACAGCGACTTCTACCAAGAGTTGTTTTTTGTGACCCCAAAAATGGCAGAAAATGGCCAATCCTGCCTGGGCTGCGCGCCGCTTAGTCGGCTTTCGCAACCGCCTGCTTTTTCTCCTGAATGCGGATTTCGGGTTTGCAGCCCTTGCTGTTATAACGCGTCACTAGGCCCTCATTGCGGCGTTGATAGGCGCGCGCCTCATCGCCTGCGGCCCCCTTCATATCCATGAAGAAGAACGGCACAGATACTCAAAATAATCGGTTTCTTCACTTTTTACCCTCTAAAACAGCATATATTGCGACCCGGCTCTTAACCGGATCACGCGGACGTGAAGAGCCTATTCTGAAAACGCGGTGAAAGTCCCGCGCCCCTACGAGCGCCGCCGCCTGCGCCGCCCGCCATCACCAGCCCCGTCATCACCACGGGTGTTAAAGTTGGGACTCGGCAAGACAACGATCTTGGCCAGTTCCGGGAACGGGTCGGTCTTGTGCGGGATCGCGTTGGCGGCCACGAAATGTTCCTGAAACTTCGGCGCAATCGCGGTTTCGACCTTGGTGATTTCACCGACCACCCGCTCAATCTCGACGCGCGCGGCAACATTGCAGAGCGCGATCCGCGCACCGGTGCCCGCCGCATTGCCCGCACTTGTGACTTTCTCAAGCGGCACATCGGGGATCATGCCAAGAACCATCGCGTGCTTGCTGCTGATATGGGCGCCAAATGCCCCGGCAAGCACCACGCGATCCACCTTGTCGACGCCGCGCTCGTCCATCAATAGGCGCGCCCCGGCATAAAGCGCCGATTTCGCAAGCTGAATGGCACGGATATCGCCTTGGGTCACGGTGATGCGCGGCCCGCCCTGATCGGTGGCATCATAAATAAGATAGCCATGCGTGCGCCCCTCGGCGATCATGCGGTCCGTACCCGTCGCCTCTGCCGAGCCGATAAGACCGCTGTCATCCAGCAATCCGGCCATACGCAACTCGGCCACCGCCTCGATGATGCCAGAGCCACAGATGCCAGTGATCCCGCTGCCCTCGGTGGCGGCCTCAAACCCGTCTTCATCGGACCAAAGATCACTTCCGATCACGCGAAAACGCGGCTCTTTGGTGATCGGATCAATCCTGATCGCGTCAATCGCGCCGGGGGCGGCCCGCTGACCGCTGGAAATCTGCGCGCCCTCAAAGGCCGGGCCGGTGGGCGAAGAACAGGCCAGCACGCGGGTCGTGTCGCCAAGCAGGATCTCGGCATTGGTGCCGACATCCACAACAAGCACGAGATCCTTGGATTTTCCCGGCTCTTCACTCAGCGCGACGGCGGCGGCATCGGCCCCCACATGGCCCGCGATACAGGGCAGAATATAGACCCGCGCGCGCGGATTGATCACGCTCAGGTCAAGCTCTCTGGCATTCAGCGACAGGCTACCCGAGGTCGCCAAGGCAAATGGCGCCTGCCCCAGTTCAACCGGATCAATCCCCAACAAAAGGTGATGCATGACCGGATTACAGACAAACACCGTTTCCACGATCAGCGCGGCATCAATCCCGGCCTCCTTGGCGATTTCCTCGGCCAAAGTGTTAAGCGCGTCGCGCACCGAGGCGGTCATTTCCTTGTCGCCACCGGGGTTCATCATCGAATAGCTGACCCGGCTCATAAGGTCTTCGCCAAAGCGGATCTGCGGATTCATGATGCCAGAGCTTGCCACCACTTCGCCGGTTTCAAGATTGGTCAGATGCGCCGCAACCGTGGTCGAGCCAAGATCAATCGCCAAGCCAAACAACCCGCTCTCATGCAGGCCCGGCCAAATCTCAAGCACCCGCGCCACTGTGTCATTGTGGGATTTGTGCAGCGCGACGGTCACCTGATATTTGCCCTTGCGCAGCACCGGCTGAAGCTTGGACAACAGGCTAAGGTCGGCGCGGATGGCAGGGATATCCCATTGCTCGCGCAGGGCGCGCGCCAGACGTTCCAGATCGCCGGTCGGCTCGTGCATATCGGCCTCGTCGACCTCGACGAAGTAAAGCCTGGTCGCCGGATCCATCTCGATCACGCGGGCCGAGGCGGCCTTGCGCACCACCTGTTTGTGAACCTGGCTTTCGGGCGGCACGTCGATCACCACATCGCCCATGATCTGCGCCTGACAGCCAAGCCGACGACCGGCCTTGAGGCCACGCTTGTCTTGATAGCGCTGCTCGACGCCGTTCCATTCTGACAGGGCGTCCTCATGCACGCTCACGCCATGTTTGGAAAACTCGCCATAACCCGGCGTGATCTGGCATTTGGAACAAATTCCGCGCCCGCCACAGACCGAATCAAGGTCAACGCCCAACTGCCGCGCCGCCGTCAGAACCGGCGTTCCCTTTGGGAACCGCCCGCGCTTGCCCGAAGGGGTGAAAACGACAAGGGGATCATTCGACATGGTGAGAATCCTGTTCATTGGCCTGCGTCTTGCGGCTTGAACATAGGCTATTCGCACGCCGCGAACAGCCCGCAACCGTCAGAAAATATCCCCTTGGCGGCATCGCATGTCCCTTGCGCCTAGTTCCAGGGAATTTCCCAGCCGAAAAGCCAGATCGCCAGCGGCACCGGCGCCGTCGCAAGCGCGATCGTCAGAACGGTGGCCGGCACTCGAAAAAGCCCCGACACCCCCGCCAAAAGCGCGATTCCGCCACCGCCGCCAATCACCGAATTGCCCGGAATATTGATCAGGATCGCCAGCGCCAGATAGCGAAACCGCAACAGATGGGGCCCAAACCTCGTGGGCAATTGCGATTGCAGGAACACCACCCGTCCCTTGGGCGGTAGATCCTCGAACCGCTTGAGCAACCGACAGGCCCCGGTCAGGCGCAGGTCGAGAAACACCCGGTGCAGCCAGCGATAGGGCACCTTGCACCCCGCCATATAGGCCAGCGACAGACCAAGAGTGGTGGCAATCCAGACCATCGGCGCCACATCCGGCCCGCTCAGCGCCAGAACCGACAGACCGATCTCGACCCCCGGCACAAAGGGAATGGCAATCATCAGCGCATAAAGGAACAATACCGCAAGCGTCAGGCCCGGCATCGCCCAGCTATATTGGCTAGCCGAAATCCATGCCTCTGCGCGGATGAAAAAGTTGTGCAAAACAATTATGATGACAACAACAACGGCCAAGCGCGCAAGGGTCCGCACGATACCCAGTTTGACCGGGGGGGGGGCGGGCATGATTTTCCGGGGAGGGGGGCGTTCATCCATAAAGTGAGTCTAGGCGTATTGCATCGGCTTGACCAAGTGAATCACCGGGTGATCACGGTCTTTTCAACCAATCGCGAACGGCCTGCCGGTCCCCATCAAGACTGGGCGCGCGCGTGGCACGATCAATCACCACCGCGCGCATGCAGCGCATCCTGGCCATAGCACGGCTTTTCCATCACACCGCGACGATAATTCCTAGGCAAGATATCGGCCCGCGCGGTCATCCTAAGAGATCGCTTTCGTGCGAGCCCTCATCTTCTTCTTGGCACAAATACTCTCGCCGAAGGCGGCCTGACCTCGCCCCGTTCAATCGCGCCGGATATCCGCCCCAAGATCGGCCATCAGCCCCTCGAAGATCGGGAACGATGTGGCGATCGGGCTTGCGTCATCAACGCTGACCGGGTCTTGCGTGGCCATGCCCATCACCATGAAGGACATGGCGATCCGGTGGTCAAGATGGCTGGCGCAGGTTTGACCGCCGGGCACATTGCCGTGGCCAAGACCGGTGACGATCCACCAATCGGGGCCATCCTCAACCTCGACACCACCGGCGCGCAACCCTGCGGCCATCGCCTCGATCCGGTCGCTTTCCTTGACGCGCAATTCCTTGACGCCGCGCATCACGGTCTTGCCTTGGGCAAAGGCGGCCACCACCGACAGGACCGGGTATTCGTCAATCATCGAGGCTGCCCGTGCGGGCGGCACCTCAATGCCCTTGAGGTCTGGCGAGAACCGCGCGCGCAGGTCGGCCACGGGCTCGCCTCCCTCTTCGCGCGGGTTTTCATAGCTGAGGTCCGCGCCCATCTCGCGCAGCGTGGTAAACAGGCCCGCGCGCGTCGGGTTAAGACCGATATTGGGCACAAGCACATCCGAGCCGGGCGTTATGATCGCCGCACAGACCGGAAACGCCGCCGAACTTGGATCGCGCGGCACGACAATGGTCTGGGGGTTCAATTCGGGCTGGCCGGTCAGGGTGATAACGCGGCCCTCGTCCGTCTCTTGCGTGACGATCTCGGCCCCGAACCCGGCCAGCATCCGCTCGGTGTGATCTCGGGTGGCCTCCTGCTCGATCACCACGGTCTGGCCCGGCGCGTTGAGCCCGGCGAAAAGCACGGCCGATTTGACCTGGGCCGAGGGCACCGGCACAGTATAGCGTACCGGCACCGGATCAGCCGCGCCGACAATCGTCATCGGAAGTCGCCCCCCCGATCGCCCCACCGCCCTTGCGCCAAACAGCGTCAGCGGGTCGGTCACCCGCGCCATCGGGCGTTTGTTGAGGCTGGCATCGCCGGTAAAGGTGGCGGTGATCGGACAGGTCGCCACCGCGCCTATGATCAGGCGCACGCCGGTGCCCGAGTTGCCGCAATCAATCACAGTCTCAGGCTCGCAAAATCCGCCGACGCCGACGCCATGCACATGCCATGTGCCGACCTCGTCACGGGTCACCTCGGCACCGAAGGCGCGCATGGCGCGCGCGGTATCAAGCACATCCTCGCCTTCCAGAAGGCCGGTGATCACGGTTTCACCAACCGCCAACGCGCCAAGAATAAGCGAGCGGTGCGAGATGGATTTGTCGCCGGGCACATCCGCCTGACCGCTCAGCGGTCCGGATTTATGCGATGTCATGCGAATGGGGGTGGCGTGGCCGGACATGGGTGTGCCTCTTGGAAACGTTGGGTCAACCGCCTGATAGCGCAATCACGGCGCTGCGTCCATGACTCGCAAGCGCCGCGATCTTGGCCCGCCGAAGGGACGCCTCCGGCGGGAGTATTTAGTGAAAGATGAAAGTCATGCTCCGCGCGTCGGCTTAGCCTTGTGCGGCGGTGATGATGAATTCCACTTTGTAATCGGGGGTGGCCAGTTTGGCCTCGCCGCAGGCGCGGGCGGGCGCATGACCGGGGGCGACCCAGGCATCCCAGACCGCGTTCATATCGGCAAAATCGGCCATATCGGCCAGCCAGATAACCGCCTGCAAGATGCGGGTCTTGTCGCTTCCGGCTTCGGCCAGAAGGGCATCGACCTTTTCCAGGCAGGTTTTGGTCTGCTCGACCACGTTGTCGGCGGCATTGCCGACCTGTCCGGCGAGATAAACCGTGCCATTGTGGGTGACGATCTGGCTCATGCGCGCGCCGGTGTGGTGGCGGGTAATATCGCTCATTGGGGCGGTCCTTTCGGTTGGTGTGTTTCGCCCTTTCTAGGCAGGGCATGCGCCCCGCGCCACAGGAAAACGACGAGTCACAGCGCAATTGCGCGAGCTTTCAGTTCCACCAGCGCGGGCGGTCGTGGCGCGCCAACCAGCCGCCGACGCTGAAGTGATCCCGCCGGATCAGCAGCACCAGAGCGATGAAGGCACCAAGCACCGCGAGGTCAATCACCTGATTGCGGTTGATTGGAAAGCCCCGGTCATTGATTGCAAATGGATCAAGAAACCCCTCCCAGCGGCGCATCACTGTAAAGAGATGCATGATCAGCAAGCTGCTGTAGGAAAAGTAACGCAGCACGCCGAGCGCCACCAGGAGGCATAGCGCGATCTGTACTCCGCCCCCCAGATAAATCTGCGTCAGGCTGACATCGACACCGTCGTAATGGCGCGCAAGGTTCTGGTATTGCTTTGGCGTGATGATCTTATGCGCCGCCCAGAGGAAAATGAACCACGCTAGCCCAAGTCGCAGGACAAGCAGGGCAAGGGCATCGAGTTTGTCTTGCGGAGATAAAACGGCTTTGGGTTCCAAGGTGATAACTTTCCAATATCTGCAATATGATGTCCCAAGCCCTACCGAGGTAGCGCATTACAAGCAAATCACAGCTTGGCGAGAGGGTGTTTCACCCGGTCATGCCCCGCCCCTCAGGCACCATGCGCGGCGCGGCTATCCTCGGGGGCTTCAACGCGCTCGAATTTGCCATAGTCACGGATCACGCTCACGACCCGCAGGCGATAGTCGTCAAACATCACCTCGCGCCCGGCTTTTTGCGCGCCACGATGGGCCTCAAGCTGGCGCCATTGGATCACGGCGGCCTCATCTTGCCAGAACGACAGCGACAAAAGCTTGCCGGGATTGGTCAGGCTTTGAAACCGCTCAACGCTGATGAATCCCGGAATGCTTTCGGCCAGAGGGCGCATTTTCGCGGCCATCTCAAGATAGGGTTCTGTCTGGCCTTCGCCGGGGATGACTTCGAATATCACTGCGATCATTGCGTGTCTCCTGTTGGGGCGCTGACCAGCCTGAGGAAGGTGCGGTCTTCGCGCAACAGAAACTTTTCCTGTTGGGCAAAGGCATAGTTTTCACGCCCTAGCGGATCGGCGGCCAAGCGTTGGCGATAGGCCTCATACGCGGCGAGCGAGGGGATGTTGTAGATGCCGTAGGCCAGGGTGCTGCTGCCCTCATGCGGGGCGAAATAGCCGATAAGATCGGCGCCACAGCGTGGAATGGCCTGCCCCCAATTACGGGCATATCGGGCGAACTGGTCTTTCTTGGTTGGGTCGATCTGGTAACGGATCACACAGGTCAGCATGGCGGGTCTCCTTTTGGCTGGGTGCCCTTGCTGTTTTGGCATATTGCGCGGCGCAAATGCTTCGATTACGGTCGAAGCATGAAAGACGGCCCTGACATATCCCGCCTTGGCGCGCTGATCGGTGATCCGGCGCGCGCCAATATCCTGACCGCCCTGATGAGCGGCAAGGCCCTGACCGCGTCAGAGCTTGCAGGTGAGGCGGGCGTGACCCTGCAAACCGCATCTTCGCACTTGGCCAAGCTGGAACAGGGCGCTCTGATCCGGGTGCGGCGCGAAGGGCGGCATAAATACATTACACTTGCCTCCGATGATGTGGCGCATGTTCTAGAGGCGATGATGGGTCTGGCGGCAGGCAGCGGGCAATTGCGCACCCGCCCCGGCCCGCGTGACCCTGAAATGCGCCATGCGCGGATTTGTTATAACCACCTTGCAGGCGACATGGGCACGCGGATGTATGACAGCATGATCGCACGCGGATTTCTTGACCATAGCGGCGACGCCCTGACGCTTGGAGCGCAGGGGCGCACGTTTGTCACGGACCTTGGCCTTGATCTTGACACCCTGCCCTCGCCGCGCGCACCGCTGTGCCGCGATTGCCTTGACTGGTCAGAGCGGCGCTCGCATCTGGCGGGGCGGCTTGGGCGCGGATTGCTGGCCCATTTCGAGACTACCGGCTGGGCCAGCCGCGTGCCCGACAGCCGGATCATACGGTTTACGCCGCGCGGACAGGCCGCATTTGAGGCCGCTTTTCCCGCGCCCTGACAACCATACCAGATTGCGCAACGGATAAGGCCAATCTAAACTGACATTATGGCGATACCGGTCGAAACCTTTTTCCTTGCTCCCGATGCACAGGGCACCCTTCAGGCGCAGATCCAGCAAATGATCGCGCAGGGCATTCTGTCGGGTCGCTTTCGCAAGGGTGAAAAGCTTCCGTCGTCGCGCAAGCTGGCCGGGCACCTCGGGGTTAGCCGAATCACCGTAACGCTGGCGCTGACCGAATTGCAGGCCAATGATTACCTTGAGGCGCGGGATCGCTCGGGCTATTTCGTATCCCAGAACGCGCCGGAGCCGCCCGCCTTTGGCGCGCCGGGGCCACGACAGGATACGATTGACTGGTCGCGCGCGCTTGGCCGTCGCTTTACCGGCGGCGATACCCCGGAGAAGCCCCTGAACTGGGCCAGCTATCCCTATCCCTTCATCTATGGCCAGACCGATCCGGCGTTGTTTGATCATGCCAATTGGCGCCATTGCGCGCTTCAGGCCCTGGGGCAGAAGGATTTTCAATCGCTGACCTCGGATTACTATGATCAGGACGACCCCAAGCTGATCGAATTCATTGCCCGCCACACTCTGCCACGGCGCGGGATCCTGGCGCAATCGGATGAAATCCTTGTGACCATGGGGGCGCAGAATGCGCTTTGGCTTACCGCGCAGGTGCTTTTGACACAGCGCCGCACCGCCGTGATCGAGAACCCGTGCTATCACGCGTTGCGCGATATTCTGGTGCAATCGCGCTGTCATCTGGCACCGGTTGACGTGGATCGCGATGGTCTCCCGCCGGACTCACTGCCGGATCAGGCGGATGTGATTTTCACCACCCCAAGCCATCAGGCCCCGACCAATGCCACCATGCCGCTTGCACGGCGCAAGGCGCTTTTGGCCAAGGCCGCCGAGATGGATGCGCTGATTGTCGAAGATGATTACGAATTTGAAATCTCGTTCCTGCGCGCGCCATTGCCGGCGCTAAAATCGCTCGATTCCGAAGGGCGGGTGATCTACGTCGGCAGCTTTTCCAAGTCGATCTTTCCCGGCTTGCGGCTTGGGTATCTGGTCGGGTCCAAATCCTTTATCCGCGAATGCCGCGCCCTGCGCGCCAGCGTTCTGCGCCACCCGCCCGGTCACATTCAGCGCACGGCGGCCTATTTCCTGTCGCTCGGGCATTACGACAGCCTTGTGCGACGCATGGGTCAGGTGTTTACCAAACGCCGCCATGCGATGGAAACCGCGCTTGCCGATCATGGGCTTGGCGTGGCCGGGCGCGGGGTGTTCGGCGGATCGTCAATCTGGATGCGCGCGCCCGAGGATGTGGATATCACCGAGGTCGAGCCGCGCCTGCGCGAGGCCGGGGTTTTGATCGAGCCTGGCCATCCGTTCTTTTATGGCACCAATCGACCGCGCAATTACTATCGTCTGGCCTATTCATCGGTGCCCACAGAGCGCATTGCGCCGGGCATTCAGCGTTTGGCGCGAGAATTGGAACATGCCCGTAGCACGGGCGCGAACCGGGCGAAACAACAAGAAAATACGGTAAAATAAATGGCTTGTTTGTTGAGACATCGACGGGCTGAGCCTCTCTAAACCCTTCTTGCTATTCGTTATTGAGATATATATTCTCATTTTACAAGACGTCTGGACATACTCTCGACCCCTTTCTGGCCCTAGAAGCGGGGGCCTCCGAGGGCTAGTTTCAGCCCAGATTTCCGCTTCAGGTGCCAATCGGCACCGCGACACAAGGATGTAGCCGATGAAAATGACCACCGAAGAAGCCTTTGTAAAAACCCTGCAAATGCACGGGATCGAACATGCCTTTGGCATTATCGGTTCCGCCATGATGCCGATTTCCGATATTTTCCCGAAAGCGGGCATCACCTTCTGGGATTGCGCCCATGAAGGCAGCGCCGGCATGATGTCGGATGGCTACACCCGCGTCACCGGCAAGATGTCGATGATGATCGCCCAGAACGGCCCCGGCATCACCAACTTCGTGACCGCTGTGAAAACCGCCTATTGGAACCACACACCGCTGTTGCTGGTGACCCCGCAGGCCGCCAACAAGACCATCGGTCAGGGTGGCTTTCAGGAAATGGAACAGATGAACCTGTTCGCCGATTGCGTCGCCTATCAGGAAGAGGTCCGCGACCCGACCCGCATCGCCGAGACCCTGAACCGCGTGATCATGCAGGCCAAGCGCGCAAGCGGCCCGGCCCAGATCAACGTCCCGCGCGACTTCTGGACGCAGGTGATTGATATCGAGCTTCCGGCGATTGTCGAATTCGAGCGCCCCGCCGGTGGTGAGATGGCCCTTGCCCAAGCAGCCGAGTTGCTGAGCAACGCCAAGTTCCCGGTTATCCTCAATGGGGCCGGCGTGGTTCTGGCCGGTGGGATCGACGCCTCGCGCGAGTTGGCAGAACGCCTCGATGCGCCGGTTTGCGTTGGCTATCAGCACAACGATGCTTTCCCCGGTTCGCATCCGCTTTTTGCCGGACCGCTTGGCTATAACGGGTCCAAGGCCGGGATGGAGCTTATTTCCAAGGCTGACGTGGTTTTGTGCCTCGGCACCCGCCTGAACCCGTTTTCGACCCTTCCGGGCTATGGCATTGATTACTGGCCCAAGGACGCGAAAATCATCCAGGTCGATATCAACCCCGACCGTATCGGTCTGACCAAAAAGGTCACAGTCGGCATCATCGGCGACGCCAAGAAGGTCGCGACCTCGATCCTTGCAAAGCTGTCGGACACCGCCGGTGACGCAGGGCGCGCCGACCGCAAGGCGCTTATTTCAAAAACCAAATCCACATGGGCACAGCAACTGTCCAGCATGGACCATGAGGACGACGATCCCGGCACAAACTGGAACGAACGTGCCCGCACCGACAAGCCCGACTGGATGAGCCCGCGCATGGCGTGGCGCGCCATTCAGGCGGCCCTGCCGCGCGAAGCGATCATCAGCTCTGACATCGGCAACAACTGTGCCATCGGCAACGCCTATCCAAGCTTTGATGAGGGCCGAAAATACCTTGCGCCGGGCCTGTTTGGTCCCTGCGGCTATGGTCTTCCGGCCATCGTTGGCGCCAAGATCGGCCAACCCGATGTGCCGGTTGTCGGCTTTGCCGGTGACGGTGCCTTTGGCATCGCGGTCAACGAGCTTACGGCGATCGGCCGTGGCGAATGGCCCGCCGTGACACAGGTCGTGTTCCGCAACTATCAGTGGGGCGCCGAAAAGCGCAACTCGACCCTGTGGTTTGACGACAACTTTGTCGGCACAGAGCTTGATACCCAGGTGTCTTATGCCGGGATCGCCAAGGCTTGTGGCCTCAAGGGCGTGATCGCGCGCACCATGGACGAGCTGACCGAGGCGCTTAATCAGGCGATCAAGGATCAGATGGAAAATGGCGTCACCACCCTGATCGAGGCGATGATCAATCAGGAGTTGGGCGAGCCATTCCGCCGTGACGCGATGAAAAACCCGGTTGCGGTTGCCGGGATTGATCCCGCCGACATGCGCCCTCAGCAAGTCTGATAGGGGGCCGGGCCGGAGCACATGACAAAAGCACCTCTTGATCTGTTGCTGTCAGAGGCACCGGCCACCCGCCCTATCGTTTCCCTGAGCGAAGGCAGTGATCCCCGTGTTGTCGCGGGGGCGCTTGCCACCCGAGACGCCGGGATCGCCAATCTGATCCTTGTCGGCCCGGCCGGTGCCGTCGCCGCCGAATTAAAGGCCCAGGGCGCAACCGCTGGCGACGGGATATCCATTCACGATCCCAGCACCTCGCCGCTCACCGCCGATCTGGCCACAGCCTATCATGCGCTGCGCCGACACAAGGGCGTTGATGAGAAGGCGGCACGCAAGGCGGTTGAAACCCCGCTTATCTATGCCGCCATGCTGGTACGCGAAGGCCATGCCGACGGCACCGTCGGCGGCGCTGTTGCCACCACATCCGACGTGGTGCGCACCGACCTTCAGGTGATCGGCAAGGCCCCCGACGCCGCCATGGTCTCGAGCTTTTTCCTGATGTATCCGCCACCAAACGCCGGGGGCGATGCCCGCGCGATGCTCTATTCCGATTGTGGGCTGGTGATTGATCCGACCTCGGATGAGATGGCCGGAATCGCCGCCGCCTCTGCCGCCTCCTGTCGTGCGCTCTTGCGGCAAGAGCCCAAGATCGCCCTGCTGTCGTTTTCCTCAAAAGGCAGCGCGCGGCACCCGTTGGTCACCAAGGTCACCAAGGCGCTGGAGCGCCTGAACGCCGATCACCCCGATCTTGATGCAGACGGCGAATTGCAGTTCGACACCGCCTTTGTGCCCGCCATTGCGGCCAGCAAAGCGCCCGGATCAAACGTCGCCGGTCAGGCCAATGTCATGATCTTCCCCAACCTCGATGCGGGAAATATCGCCTATAAGATAACCCAGCGGCTGGGGGGCTATACCGCCATCGGCCCAATCCTTCAGGGGCTGGCCAAACCCGCCAATGACCTGTCGCGTGGCTGTGTTGCCAATGACGTGACCCAAATGATCGCCGTTACCGTGCTTCAGGCTTTGGCGAGGCAAGACTGACGGACGATCATGCGGTAAATTTCGGCTTTTCCGGGACATATGTTCGGAAAAGCCAAACAAATGAGAAAACGGTCGCGACGGCGCGGAAACTGCCCTAGCGTGAAGGCCGCAAGAACAGGAATTTCGTAATGAGCCATCACCAGCCGAAAATTGAGACCTCCCCCAAAGTGTCAGACGAGGTGCGCAAGACCACCTGTTACATGTGCGCCTGTCGCTGCGGCATCAACGTGCATCTCAAGGCCGGCAAAGTGGCCTATATCGAGGGCAACCGCGACCACCCCGTGAACAAGGGTGTGCTCTGCGCCAAGGGGTCGGCCGGGATCATGCAGGTCAACGCCCCCTCGCGCCTGCGCACGCCTCTCAAACGGGTTGGGCCGCGCGGCTCTGGTGAGTATGAGGAAATAAGCTGGGATGAGGCGCTTGAGATCGCGACCGGCTGGCTTGCGCCGATCCGCGAAAAACACCCCGAAAAGCTTGCGTTTTTCACAGGCCGCGATCAAAGCCAGAGCTTTACAAGCCTCTGGGCGCAAAGCTTTGGCACTCCGAACTATGCCGCGCATGGCGGGTTTTGCTCGGTCAATATGGCCGCTGCGGGCATCTACACCATGGGCGGCGCATTCTGGGAGTTTGGCCAACCCGACTGGGATCACACCAAGCTTTTCATGATTTTCGGCGTGGCCGAGGATCACGACAGCAACCCGATCAAGATGGGCATCGGCAAGATCAAGGCACGCGGTGCACGCGTGATCGGCGTCAACCCGATCCGCTCGGGTTATAACGCGGTGGCCGATGATTGGGTCGGGATCACGCCGGGCACAGATGGTCTTTTTATCCTGTCGCTGGTGCATGTGTTGATGAGTGCAGGCAAGATCGACCTTGATTACCTGTCGCGCTATACCAACGCGCCGGTTTTGCTGAACGGCGATGAAACCTCACCCGAATTCGGCCTGTTCCTGCGCGATGATGATGGCAAACCGCTGGTGATTGATCGCAATACCGGCAAGCTGGCGGCGTTCGACACGCCCGGCATTCGCCCAGACCTTCACGCCACGCATCGCGCGGCGGGTGTTACCCATCGCCCGGTCATGCATCACATGGCCGAACGCTATCTTGATCCGCAATACGCCCCCGAGGCGGTCGCCGAACGCTGTGGCATCACGCCCGAAAAGATTCACCGCATCGCAGCCGAGATCGCCCGCGTCGCCTTTGACGAGGCGATCACCCTGGATCATGAATGGACCGATTTCCGCGGCGAAACCCACAAGACCATGACCGGTCGCCCGGTCAGCTTTCACGCCATGCGCGGCATTTCGGCCCATTCAAACGGGTTTCAGACCTGCCGCGCGCTGCATGTGCTGCAAATCCTTCTGGGCACGATCGAGGTCCCCGGCGGCTTTCGCTTCAAACCGCCCTACCCCAAACCGGTCAGCGCCCATCCCAAGCCGCACAGCGGGGTCAATCCCGGCATGCCTCTCAACGGGCCGCATCTTGGCTTTGTGCAGGGCCCCGAGGATCTTGCGCTGCAGGATGACGGCACGGCGGTGCGCATAGACAAGGCCTTTACCTGGGAAAACCCGATGTCCAGCCACGGATTGATGCATATGGTGATTTCCAACGCCCATGCCGGTGATCCCTACAAGATCGACACGCTGTTCATGTATATGGCCAACATGTCCTGGAACTCGTCGATGAATACCGGCGGCGTGATCAAGATGCTGACCGATACCGACGAGACTGGTGAGTATGTGATCCCGCGCATCATCTATTCGGATGCCTACAGTTCGGAAATGGTCGCCTATGCCGACCTGATCCTGCCCGACACCACCTATCTTGAGCGTCATGACTGTATCTCGCTGCTCGATCGCCCGATCTGCGAGGCCGACGCCGCCGCCGACGCGATCCGCTGGCCGGTGATCGAACCCGACCGCGATGTGCGCGGCTTTCAATCGGTGCTCTGCGATCTTGGCGCGCGGCTTGGCCTGCCGGCCTTCACCAACGCCGATGGTGGCCAGAAATACGCCGATTATGCCGATTACATCACCAACCACGAACGCCGCCCCGGCATCGGCCCGCTCGCCGGTTTCCGGGGCGCGACGGGGGATGAGGTGGGGCGTGGCGCGCCCAACCCGGAGCAACTTGACCGCTACATCGAAAACGGCGGCTTTTTCGTCAACCACATCCCCGAGGGCGCGAATTACTACAAACCCTGGAACACCGCCTATCAGGATTGGGCCGTCGGCATGGGCATCTATGACGCGCCCCAGCCCTATGTTTTCGACCTTTACGTCGAACCCCTGCGCAAGTTTCAACTCGCGGCCGAAGGTCATGGCGACCGTCAGCCGCCCGATCATCTGCGCGCGCAGATCAAGGCAACGCTCGACCCTCTGCCAATCTGGTATCCGTCCCTTGAGGATGACCATATCGACACCGCCGAATTCCCGGTACACGCGCTGACCCAGCGCCCGATGGCGATGTATCACTCCTGGGGAAGCCAGAACGCCTGGCTGCGCCAGATCCACGGCCATAATCCGCTCTATTTGCCCACCAAACTCTGGGAGAAAAACGAATTTGCCGATGGCGATTGGGCGCGCGTCACCTCGGCTCATGGCACGATCACCGTGCCGGTGGCGCATATGGCGGCGCTCAATGAGAATACGATCTGGACATGGAACGCGATCGGCAAACGCAAAGGCGCCTGGGCCCTGTCCGAGGACGCCCCAGAGGCGACCAAAGGTTTCCTGCTCAACCACCTGATCCATGAACTTCTGCCGCCCAAGGGCGATGGCTTGCGCTGGTCCAACTCCGACCCCGTGACAGGTCAGGCCGCCTGGTTCGACCTGCGCGTGAAGGTCGAGAAAACCGATGCCCCCGCCGAGAGCCAACCGGCGATGAAACCGCTCAAATCCCCGGTGCCCCAAGGCCCCGATCACCTGGAATGGAAGGTGGGCAAATGACACAATCCGCTTTTCTTCTGGCCCTAAATATCCCGGGGGAGTCGCGCCCTGCGCGACGGGGGCAGCGCCCCCAAACCCCGCTCACATCGCGCAATCCCGAGGTGGTCCAATGACAACCCTTCCCAAACAAACCACCCGCAAACTGGGTCTTGTGATCGACCTTGATACCTGCGTTGGCTGCCATGCCTGCGTGGTGTCGTGCAAGGGCTGGAACACCGAGAATTACGGCGCGCCCCTGAGCGATCAAGACCCCTACGGCGCCGATCCTTCGGGCACGTTCCTGAACCGGGTGCACAGCTATGAGGTTCAGCCGCTGGCGACCTCAAGCATGCCACACCCGGCGGCGCAGCTGGTGCATTTCCCGAAATCCTGCCTGCATTGCGAAGACGCCCCCTGCGTCACCGTCTGCCCCACCGGGGCAAGCTACAAGCGGGTCGAGGATGGCATCGTCCTTGTCAACGAAACCGACTGTATCGGCTGTGGCTTGTGTGCCTGGGCCTGCCCTTACGGCGCGCGCGAACTCGACGCCGCCGAGGGCGTAATGAAGAAATGCACGCTTTGCGTCGACCGCATTTATAACGACAACCTCCCCGAGGTTGACCGCGTTCCCGCCTGCGTGCGCACCTGCCCGGCCGGGGCGCGCCATTTCGGCGATTTTGCCGATCCCGACAGCAATGTCAGCAAACTCACTGCCGAGCGTGGCGGCATGGATCTGATGCCCGAACAGGGCACGAGGCCGGTCAACCAATACCTGCCACCCCGCCCCAAGGATCAGCTTGATCAGCCCAAACCGGTTGGGGAAATCGACATTCTTGCCCCGTTCCTTGCCCCGGTCATGGACGAACCCAAGGGTTTCCTTGGCTGGCTCGACAAAGCTCTGGAGAGAATCTGAGATGCATCCCGCCCCTTCCGTCATCGTCTTCACAACACTTTCCGGGCTTGGCTTTGGCCTTTTGATCTGGCTCGGGCTTGGCCTGCCTGCCGTCACCGGCTGGGTGGCTTTCGCCTTTTTTGTCATCGCCTACGGCCTCGCCGTCGGCGGGCTTATGGCCTCGACCTTTCACCTTGGCCGTCCCCAACGCGCGATCAAGGCCTTTAGCCAATGGCGCTCAAGCTGGCTTAGCCGCGAGGGAATCTGTGCCGTGGCCGCTTTGCTGGTGATGGGTCTATATGCCGCCGCCCTGGTGTTTCTGGATATGCGAATTCCAGTTCTCGGTTGGCTTGGCGCGCTTTTGTCGCTTGGCACCGTGTTCACCACCTCGATGATCTACGCCCAGCTGTCGACCGTCCCTCGCTGGAAAACCCCGCTGACGCCTGCGCTTTTGGTGTCGATTTCTCTGGCCGGTGGCGCGCTTCTGGCGGGTCAGGCCAGTGCGGCGCTGATTCTTTTGCCGGTGGCGGGGGTGATACAGGTGCTCTGGTGGGTGCGCGGTGACGGCGCCTTTGCCGCCAGCGGCACCGATATGGCAAGCGCGACGGGCCTAGGCGGCATCGGCAGCGTGCGCGCCTTCGAGGCGCCCCATACCGGCACCAATTACCTCCTGCGGGAACTGGTGCATCAGGTCGGGCGCAAGCACGCCCTGAAACTGCGGGCCATTGCGCTTGGGCTTGGGTTTATCCTGCCGGTGCTGATGCTGTTGGTGCCATTCACACATGCCATGGCGCTTTTCGCCGTGATCAGTCATGTCGCGGGCATCGCTGCGTCACGCTGGCTGTTCTTTGCCGAGGCCGAGCATGTGGTCGGCCTCTATTACGGCAAGCGCTAGGCGACCCGAACGCGAGGCCGCCTGTCAGGGCGGATGAGCGGGCCGATCACGCCCAGCCATCCGTCCATTCATCGACTTTCGGTTCGATCCGCCGCTTGCGAAACCGCATCCAGCGCACCCGGATTGCCCAATAAAGCGCCGCCAGTAGCGTCAGAAGCACGATCTTGACCCAGGGAATAATCCGTACATCGGGGCCATCGACCGCCCAGACACTGACCGCGTTGGGATAGATCGACAGGAATTCATTGCGCCAGCCATAGTGGCGCACCACCACCCATTGCGGCTTGGCATCGTTCTTTTTGGAAATAAGATCAGATGCTTCGGCCTGAAGGTTGCTGGTGTCGAACTTGAAATAGGGCGGCCAGCCCCAGCCTGTGTCTTCGTTGCGATAGATCATCGGCTTGTCATTGGTGCGAAAGGCCTGAATGAAAAACACATCGCGCACGGTTGCATCGGTGGCCTCGCCGGTGTCGGCATTGGACCAGAACATCGAATTGCTGCCCGGATCGACCCGCTTTTCATAGGTGTCGGTGATCCGCGCCACATCGTGCTGTGGCAAGGTATAGTGCAGAAACGCAATCACCAGCAGCCAGAACAGCCCTCGTATCGTCCATTTCACATAGCCCATTGCGGCCCCCTTACATAAAATTCGTAAAATAGATGATCGCCGCGATCACCGTGATCGGCACAATATAGACCAGCCAGATCAAACGCCGCCTGAGCGAGTGCTGATATTGCGCCATTCCAGCCTCTATATAGGCATCCTTGTCGCCGGGCCTACCCGTGTTTTGCCATTCCGTTAGAAGTTTGCCCCGCCGCACCGACCGCGAGTACAGGGAAATGCTGACATAAATGACTGTCAGGATGATAAAACCAAAGACGACCAGTCGCAGCAATGCCAACATCTGTGTGTTTCCCCCGGTCAAAAACCGCGCCGCGCGACCAAAGTCGCATTTATACCCGGCGGTTCTAGCGCAGAATCATGCTAGGGTGCACCCCGCAACGCCCCAAAAAGGAGAATACCATGTGTGACGCATGTATCATCAACGCGGTCAAAGACAGAATGCTGTCGCGCCGCGCCTTTTTCACCGCAAGTGCCGCCGCAGGGGCCGCCACCGCGCTTGGCCCGCTTGCCGCGCCTCCGGCCATGGCCGCCGGTCACGGCAAGGTCGAGGACCTGACCCATACCTATGACGCGGATTTCCCGACCTATTTCGGAAAGCCCGGCATCTCGACGGAACAGAACTTCAATTTTGCCGAACACGGGCTGAACCTGATGACACTCACGGTAAACGAGCATACCGGCACCCATGTCGATGCGCCGCTGCATTTCTCTGCTGACGGCGCTTCGGTCGACGAAATCGCGCTTGATCATCTTGTGGCGCCGCTTTGCGTGATTGATATCACCGCCAAGGCCTCTGACAACCCCGATGCACAGCTTACGCCGGATGATCTCAAGGCATGGATCGCCGCCAATGGCGACATCCCCGACAATGCCTGTGTCGCACTTTATTCCGGCTGGGGCACCAAGACCGCCACGGATGCCTTTCGCGGCTTTGACGGCGAGAAACAGCATTATCCCGGCTTTCATGTCGAGGCGGCGCAGATGCTGCTTGAAACCGGGGCCGGCTCGATTGCCAGCGATACCCTCTCGCTTGATCACGGGATTTCGGCCGATTTTGCGACCCATTACGCTTGGCTGCCCACCGGCCGGTTCGGGATCGAATGTCTCGCCAATCTTGACAGGCTACCCGCCTCGGGGGCGACGATTGTCGTGGGCGCGCCCAAGCATCGCGGCGGCACCGGCGGGCCTGCGCGTATCTTCGCAATGATCTGAGACCGTCAAACGACAGGGCCGGACCATTCCGGCCCTGCCTGACAGGCTTGTGACGTGACATTTCAACCGCAAGACTTACGGTAAGGGCGTGAATGTCGCCCTGAACGGAGCCTTTATGCGGTATCTGCTTGTCCTTTTCGCCCTTATCTTTCCCGGCCTTGCCCCGGCAGCAGAACCCGCCGTCGACAGCGCGCGCTGTCACGCTGAAATTCCCTGTCCGCTTGGGGATCGCTCCTATCATGTGAAAGAGCCGGACGATTGGGATGGCATCACGCCGCTTCCGGTGCTGCTTCATTTTCACGGCTGGATGCGACAGGGCACCCTGATCGTCAAACACGGCCGCATTTCCGGCGCGACCCGGCGCCGTGGTGTCCTGCTTCTGGCGCCCAACGGGGCCGGTAAGACCTGGGATTTCTGGACCTCTGCCACGGATGACGTCGATTTTGCCGCCGCCGTGATCAAGGACGCCGCCAGGCGCTATCCCATTGACCACAGCCGGATTTACGTTTCGGGCTATTCCTATGGCTCGGCCATGGCCTGGCGTTATGTCTGTGAAAACGGCGATGACGTGGCCGCGCTTCTGGCGATCTCGGGCACCCTGCGCCAGTCAGAGACCTGCCCCACCGCCCCCGCCGAGGTGCGCCATGTGCATGGCACTTCGGATACGGTGATGGATTTTCCCTTTGGACCGGGGGGCGACACGACCTATCCGGTCAAACTCTGGCGTGACAGGCTTGATTGCGACGGCAAGCCGCGTGACCTTGGCACATGGGATATCACCCGGCATGACAGGTTCAAGCGCACGCAATGGAGCGATTGCACCGGCGGGCAGGTGACGCTTGACGTGCATGAACGCGGCCATTTCATCCCGCGCGGCTGGATCGCGCGACAGCTGGATGAGTTGCTCGACCTGCCGCCATCTTACCCGTAATCCGGCCCCACCTGTGATTTTCGCAGCAATGGGATGACCTTGCGCGCAGAACCCTCTATGAGCAGGTCTGACATCCCTGGCCTTACGGGTCCGATCACATGACCAAAACGCCCGCCAAGATCAAACTGCCGCTTTATTCGGCCGCTGACCGCGACAACCTGCGTTGGCTTTGGGCCAGCTACCTGAAAAAGCGGTCGCCCTGGCTCTTGCTGGTGCTTGTCATGATCCTTGTGCAGGGTGTGGTTTATCAGCAATTTCTGTCGATCACCGAAGACGGCCTAAGGGTGATTTTCGACAATGGCACGGCGCGTGAGCTGGCGATGGTCTGTGTTGTGGTGTTCTTTCTTTTCGCTGTGCGCGGGGCCATGGGTTACCTTGTGCCACGCCTTACCGTCTGGGTCAGCAACAGCGCGATCTTTGAAATGCGCCGTGATCTGATTGGCCACATGATGGATCTCGACCTCGCCTATTTCGAGCGCACCAAATCCGGCGAAATCATACAGCGGCTTGTGACGCAAACCCAACAGCTTGGGCAATTCATCGGCCTTTCCACCGCCAACGCCCTGCGCGATGCGGTCACTGTGGTGATCGTGTCGGCCTATCTGATCTACAAGAACCCGCTGCTGTTCACCGCCGCCATTCTGGTGCTGCCGTTCATCATCCGGGTGATGAACTTCGTGTCGGCCCGCGTCAAGCAGGTGCAGGGCGAGGCCGAGCATGCGCTTGGCGATTACATGAACGGGATCGAGGAAACCGTGAGCGGGATGCGCACGGTCAAGATATCCAGTCAGGAACAGGTCGAGGCCGCGCGGCTTGAAAAAGCAACTGGCAGGATTCGCGATCTGGCAGCACGGGTTCAGCTTACCCAGGCCCTCGTGATGCCCTCAATCGACCTTAGCTCGGCCTTTGTCTATGTGCTGGTGATTGGCGGCGGCGGGTATATGGTGCTTAGCCCTGCCTTTGATGTGGATGGTGCGGGCATCATCACCTTTCTGCTTGGCATGGTACTTGTGTTCGATCCCGCGCGTCTTTTGGCGCAATACCTTGGTTCCCTTCAGGCGCATGTCGTGTTGCTCGACCGGGTGCGCGGCCTGTTTCATGAGAGGCCGACAATCACCGCTGCGCCGGGGGCCCTCGCCACGTTCGACACCGGCGGCGATATCGCGCTCGATCAGGTGCGGTTTTCCTATAGCCCGGACCAGCCGCTGTTTGACGGGCTGTCGATGGTGTTCAAAGGCGGGCAGGTCTCGGCCATCGTCGGCGCGACCGGGTCGGGCAAAACCACGATCCTGTCGCTTCTGTCTCGGCTTTACGATGTTCAGGGCGGCCAGATCACCATCGGCGGCACGGCCATCGACAAGGTGCAGCTTCGCGCGTTGCGCGGGGCGTTTTCCGTGGTGGCGCAGGATATCGTCATCTTCAACAACTCGATCTGGGAAAATATCCGCTATGTAAAGCCCGAGGCGACGGATGACGACATTTGGCGCGCGGCCGAGAATGCCGAGATCGCCGATCTGATCCGGGCGCGCGGCGACGCCCCGGTTGGCCCCAAGGGGGCGCAGTTGTCGGGCGGGCAAAAGCAACGCATCGCTATCGCCCGCGCGTTTCTGGTCGATGCGCCGATCCTTTTGCTGGACGAGGCAACCAACGCCCTTGATCAGGCCACCGAGGCGCGGATCAAATCGGCCCTGACGCGTCTGACCCAGGGGCGCACAACGATTGTCGTGGCGCATCGCCTTGCGTCAATTACCGACGCCGATAGCATCCATGTGCTAGAGGCCGGCGCGCTTGTCGAACAGGGCAAGCACGGCGATCTGTTGAAAAAGAACGGTCATTACGCACGGCTTTATATGGCGCAAAAGCAGAGCCAGGCAAGCAATTAACGCAACCCGTCCTCGCCTTTGACCTCGGCCACGCCAAGCCCGCCCATACGCTCGTGTATGCGCCCACCCCGCGCCATCGCGAGGATGAACAAAAGCTCGTCGGCGCGAGGGCCATCGGCAAGGCCCACCTCCATCCCGTCAAAATGGCTGCGCACATAGGCGGCGTTGATATGGCCAAGCGGCACGTCGATGCGCGTGCCCGGACCGCCCTGCTTCATCGACGAGGGCACAATCGCCTTGGCCTCGCCAAGGCGCGCACGCATCGCATAGCCCCCTGGCACATGCCAAAGCGCGGTGTGTTCAAGCTCACCCCGCTCGCCCGCCATGGCGGCCTTGCCATAACCGTCGATGCCGGTCATTCCGCCCATCGCCTCGATCAGGCGGTCGGCCATCATCAGGCCAAGCGGCTTGAGATCCTCCATCGCCGATTGCAGATCTTCGGTGTAACCGTCGGCAAAGGGGTTTTTGACCAACGCCGCAATCGCCCCGCGACGGCGCGAGCTTTCGGGCGCGGGGCCGCCGTCGTGGTGAATGTCCTCGATGAAAATCGCGGTTTTGCGCAGGGTGAAATCAGGCATGCAGTGCCTCCTTTGTGATCAGGGTTTTCAGGGGCAGATCGCCCAAGATCCGACAGTGCCCCGCAAGCATCAAAACCGCCCCGGCAATCAGCCCGGCCGCAAGACAGGTCTCGGCATATTCTACGCCCGCACCAAGCGCGCGCTCGACCTCGGCGCGCGTCAGGTGCCCCACTGACCGCGTGACAAGGCGTGCGCCAAGGTCGCTCTCGGGGGACACGTCACTTGCGGGCAGGCGCGTTACCGCAGGATGATCCGGCAAATCAACCGCATTGGCGATCATCGTGGCGGCCGCATCGGCGGCGGCGGCGGTTTTGGCCAGCACGGTCACACTCTCGGCAATGCCGCGCGACAGGCTTCGACCGGCGCGCCCCGAGGTGGCAACCCCGCGCACCGACGTGTCATGACCAATCGCCAGCCGCGCCACCGGATCGGCGGCAACTATGCCCTGCATCACCTGACCTCGCGTGAGGTGAAAGGCGATATCGCCACCGTTGTTGACATAGGCCTTGTCGATGCCCGGACCGTCACACAGCGCCGCCAGAATCTCTTCGGCACCGGCCCCGGCAACGGCGGCCATGGGCGTAATGAACTGCGGCGCAAAGGGGGTCACCGCATGCACCATGCGCCGTGCCACCGGCCCTTTGGGCATCGGCCCCGTGGCGCGGCGCAGGCGCGGCAACTCATTCACCAGTTCCTGCAACAGCCCCGCAAACCGATCCGCCGCGCGGGCAAATCCCGCCTCTTGTCCCGGCCCCTCGGCGCCGACGATCATGTCAATCGGGCCGTGGTGCAAGTGAAGCCGCCCGCCCGCGATCCGGGTGATCTGTTCTCCGGTCATTCGCCGTGCTCCGGCGCGCGACCAAGGCCACGGAAGTCAGCGCCATATTCGCCGCCCGATTCCAGAATATCCGAGATCGAGCGCACCGCCCCGTCATGCCCGCCAAGCGCGCGGAATTCCGCGCGCGGCAGGGTGAATTCAAGCGGCGCGACAAGCGCCGGGGTCGGCACATAGCCAAAGCTGCCCTCGGGCATCGCCAGCACATCAACCATCAGGGTGATGCCGCCCCCCGGCCAGATATAGGCCGCCGCCCCGCCACAGGTGACGTGGGTTCTGCGCGCCTGAACCGAACGGGTAAGGCGCACCGGGTTGCGCGTGACACCAGAGCGCAGCGAGCCCCCGGCCCCGGCCTGAAACATCACCGTACAGAGCGCCGGTTCGCAGTTCTCGGCAATAAGATCGACCGACGCGCGTAGCGCCTCGGGCAGCGGCGCGGGTTGCGGCACAAGATCGTCGTCGAGCACGTAGAACCCGTGATGCTCGCCCGTGGTCGAAACCATCAACAGGCGAAGCCCCGCACGCGCGCCCTTCTTTTCCCACCATGGGTTGAGGATGCTGAGCGGGTCCTCGATATCGGTTCCGCCCCAGCCGCGCCCCGGCCCGGCGACCTGAAAATACCGCCCCGGAGTCGAGCGACGGCCCTTGATGCGAATGCCGGTATCGGGCCAGCCAAGAACCTTGCCGGCCTGATGCTCGCTCACCACGCCGGTGATATGGTCATCGACAACGACCACCTCGTCGACAAGCCCCTGCCATTGGCTGGCGAACATCCCGATGGTGGCCGAGCCACAGCCGACACGCATGCGATCCTCGCGCTGACCATCGACAATCGGCGGCTGACCGGCCCGCACGATCACGCTGGCGCCGCCGTCGATGTCCAATTCCACCGCCTCGCGATTGCACAGCCGGAGCAGGGCGTCACAGGTCACGCGGCCCTCGGATTTACTACCACCCGTAAGATGCTCGACACCACCAAGCGAGAGCATCTGACTGCCATATTCGCCGGTGGTGACATGGCCGATCGCCTCGCCATCCGCGCGCACGGTCGCGGCCTCGGCGCCAAGGTGGCGGTCGGTGTCGATCTTCACCTTGACGCCACAATAGGAATAGATCGCCTCGGTCACCACGGTGAC
Source organism: Roseovarius lutimaris (assembly GCF_900115165.1). GTDB lineage: Bacteria > Pseudomonadota > Alphaproteobacteria > Rhodobacterales > Rhodobacteraceae > Roseovarius > Roseovarius lutimaris. Next base: position 95,286 of record NZ_FOVP01000004.1, read on the forward strand.
AAAATCGGCGCCCGCCACTTCGCGGCTCACGATAAAGGGCGCGGGTTTGTAATCGGGATAAGTGGTGCCCGCGCCAACGCCGCTCAGGAACAGGTCATCACCGCCCAGATCGCCATCCCAATCGGCATTGAGGAACGGGCGTACTTCGCCGCCGACCTCAACCCTACGGTCAAGTATGGTAATGGGATCACAACGGATGATCCTGCCGCCCTCATTGGCATAGCGATCACAGGCACCAACCTTGCCGGGGGCGATATAGCACATCACAGGGCAGGCATCGCAGCGGATCTTTTCGTCGCGCGCGCCCCGCTCGGTCATCCCCTTGCCTTTCGGATGGCCGCCAAAACCCGGTGCGGCAACGCCGGAAGGTCGGTGATCCGCGCGCCGGTGGCATGGCGGATCGCGTTCAGGATCGCGGGCGCGGTCGGGATCAACACATGCTCGCCCAATCCCTTGGCGCCCATCGGCCCCTCGGGGTCGGGCACCTCGACAAAGATCGTGTCGATTCGGGGCATGTCGCCACTGGTCGGGATCAGGTAATCATGCAGGTTCTCGGTGCGCCCCGGAATGTATTCCTCCATCAGGGCCATCCCGAGACCCTGCGCCACGCCGCCTTCGACCTGCCCTTCGGCCAAAAGCGGGTTGATCACCCGGCCAAGATCATGCGCGGCAGTGATCCGGGTTACCTTGACGGTGCCAAGCACGCTATCGACCGCCACCTCGGCGATCTGTGCGCCATAGCCATAGACCGCATAGGGCGCGCCCTGTCCGTCCTTGTCCAAGGGTGTGGTAGGCGGATCATAGGTTTCCTCGGCCATAAGCGCATAACCTTGCGGACCCGGCGCAAGGGCAGAAAGATCAATCCACCGCTCGCCCGCGCCATCGCTGACCACAAGCATTTGCCCGGTGAGGGCAAGCCGCGCCTCGGCGCCCATATTGCTCAGGCTCAGGATTTGCGCGCGCAACGCACGCCCCGCAAGCCAGGCCGCCTTGCCGGTCACACAGGTCTGGCGCGAGGCGGATGTCTTGCCACAATCCGGCGTCAGGGCGGTATCGGGGCCGATAAGATCGAACGCCGCCAGCGGCAGGCCCAAGGCATCGGCGCAAATCTGCGGGATCACGGTATTGGCGCCCTGCCCGATATCGGTCGCCCCCTGATGCAGCGACACCCGCCCCTCGGGCGTCAGGCCAAGGCGGATGGTCGAAGGGTTGGCAAGCCCGGTATTGCCACAACCATACCAACAGGACGCAACCCCGACGCCATGACGCATCGCGCCGCCCTTGGCGTTGGCCTCTTCAGCGCGACGCAGCGCGGCCTGCCACGGCTCTTGCAGGGCGTCAAGACAGGCGGTTATGCCAACACCCTGCAACACCTGACCACAGACCGTGGCCTGTCCGTCCTGCAAGGCATTGAGGCGGCGAAAGGCAAGCCGGTCGATGCCGGTTTTCTCGGCCAGATCGTCATAAAGCCCCTCTTGCAGGATCGTCGCCTGCGGCACGCCAAAGCCGCGAAACGCGCCTGAAATGGGGCTAAAGGAATGGCGCGCATTGGCGACGGCAAGATAGGCGGGCACGAGGTAAGGGCCAGAGGCATGCACCGGCACGCGTCCGGCCACCGTCGGGCCCCAGCTTGCATAGGCGCCGGTGTTGAACTCACCGGTGAACTCCATCGCTGTGATGCGACCCTGTGCATCGGCGCCGATCCGCGCCTGCATCTTCGAGGGATGTCGCTTGGTCGAGGTCGCCATCGATTCCGCACGGCTAAATACCATCCGCGCGGCGCGCCCGGTCTTGAGCGTCACGAGGCCGATCAGCGGCTGCACCGTCATGTCAAGTTTCGCGCCAAACCCGCCGCCCGCCGCCGCCGGGATGATCCGCACCCCTTCGGGCGGCAGGCCAAGAACGCGGGCGGTATCGTCGCGATCCATGATCGGCGCCTGGGTACAGGCCTGAATGACAAGCTGCCCAGCTTCAAGCCAGGCAACCCCGGCCTCGGGCTCGATATAGGCGTGTTCGATATAGGGCGTGCTCACCTCGCCCTCGGCCAGATGGCTGGCGGCGTCAAACCCCGCCTCGAGATCGCCACGCGCGACCCGGCCCGTGACCAAAAGGTTATCGGCGCGCGCCGCATGCACAAGCGTATCGGTGCGGTCGTGCCATGTGACCGGAAAGCCCGCCAGATCAAGCCCCTCGATCACCGAAGGCACACCCGCCACAAGCGCCACCGCCTCGCCGCGCATGCGCACATGGGTTTCAGCCAGAACCGGCTGATCGGCGAAGGCGGGCAACACCCCAAAGCGGTTTTCCCCGGGCACATCGACGGCGGTAAAAACCTGAACCTCGCCTGCCTGCGCGGCGCACCAAGCCGCGATATCGCCAAGCTCAAACCCCATCGGTGCATCCGGCGCACGCACCGCACGCACCAGCAAGGCCCCGCTCGGCACATGATCGGCGCCATAGACCTCGGTGCCAGCCACCTTGGCCCCGCCATCCAGCCGCTCGATCCGCGCGCCAACCGCGTGGCCGGCGGCGGGCGCGGGCGGTGGCCCGCCGGGGTCTGCGACGTCAAGAATGGCCTCGATGATCTTGGCGTAACCGGTGCAGCGGCACAAAACCCCGCCAAGCGCCTCTTCCACCTCTTCGCGCGTCGGGGCGGCCACCCGCGCCAAAAGCGCCTTGGCCGCGATCAGCATGCCCGGCGTGCAAATCCCGCATTGCGCCGCGCCATGGCGCAAAAACGCCTGTTGCAGCGCGGCCATATCAAGCCCCTCGATAGTGGTTACCTCGCGCCCTGCCGCCTGCGCGACCGGCGTGAGGCAAGCACAGACCGGCGCGCCATCAATCAACACCGTGCAGGCCCCGCAATCGCCCGCATCACAGCCAACCTTGGTGCCGCGCAATCCCATATCCTCGCGCAGCACCTCCGACAGGCGCCGACCCGGCGCAACCGGCAGGGCCACCGATGCGCCATTGACCGTCAGGGTCAGGCTCTCAAACGTCAGGGTCATGCCGCCGCCCTGCCTTCGCGCGACACCAGATCGCTCACCGCCCGGCGAATAAGCTCGACCGCCGCATCGGCGCGATAGATCGCATCGGCACGAATATCGTCAATCGGGCTCAGGTCGGGGGTGATAAGCGCCGCCTCAACCCGTTCAATCAGCGTGGCATCGGCGCGCGCCCCGATCAGCGCAGCCTCCTGGCGGGGCAATCTTTGTGCCACCGCGCTACAGGCACCAACCGCCAATGCCGCACTGCGGATATGACCGGTCTCAATCTCAAGGCGCGCGGCCACCATTGCGATGGAAATCACCAGATAGGCCCGCGCGCCGAGCTTGAGAAACCGCGACTGCCCGCCGGTCTGTGCCCTGGGGATCAGGACCGCCGTGACCATTTCGCCGGGGCGCAAGGAGGTCTGGCGTACCCCGGTGATGAAATCACCAAGCGGCACCCGGCGCGTGGCGCCAAGCGCGGCGATCTCGACCTCGGCCCCAAGCGCCAGAAGACAGGGCACCCCGTCGGCGGCCGGCGAGGCGTTACAGATATTCCCCGCCAAGGTTCCAGCGGTCTGAATTTGCACCGACCCGACCTCGCGCGCGGCCTGCTTGAGCATATCAAAACCGGGCGGCAGATCGGCGTGCAGGATATCGGCCCATGTGGTGGTCGCGCCAAGCCGGATATGATCGCCCTCCTCCCCAATCCCGCGCAGCGCGGCAATCGCGGTGATATCAAGCACCGGACCAGTGAGACCGCGCGCGCCTGTTGCCGGGAAAAGATCGGTACAGCCCGCCGCGATCGCCAGCCCCGGACCGGCCAACAGGCCAAGCGCCTCTTGCAGGGTCGTGGGGCGGTGATAGGGGTCCATGCGCTCTCCGACATCAGATGGGCCGATGCGTGGCCCCGCCCGAATGGTGCGGCAGCGTCGGCGCCCCTGTCAACACGACAGTTGCCGATTTCGCCCCGAGCTATGCGGTCGCGGGCGGGTCTTCGATCACAGCCGGCTCTTTGAGGTAGCCAAGCGTTTGCGGGCAGCGTTGATTGAGGAAATATTTGGCCAGCACCCGCGCAAAGACATCATCGCCACCTGCCGCCTCAAACAGCGTCGCACAGGATTGCAGCTTGAGCGCGTCAATGCCGCCCAAAGCCCGCTCGGCACTGATACCCTCAAGCCCCATCATCGCCTCGTTGATTTCGACAAGACGCGGGCCAAGCACCGGGTGGGCGAGATAGGCCCTGGCCTCCTCCAGATCCCTGATGCTGTAATGAATCGCAAACCTCGATCGGCCCAACCCGCGGATCTGCGGCAGGACAAACCACGTCCAATGGCTGCGCTTTTTGCCGCCGCGTATTTCGTTCACCGGCTGCGGCCAGATCTGATTCTGGGCGTCAACAAATCGTTCGACATCCATGGCGGTCTCTTCGTTTGTTTTATCAATCGTCATTTCAATCGTCCTGGCAGTGTCAAACAGGGGTCACGCATACACTCAAGTGCGACGTCATAGCCGACGCCACCATCGTGATGCAGGCTAACCCATTTTGCCCCGCTTGCACAATTCAGCAGCACATTCAAAATCGGCCCTTGAGTCTGCCGCTCGCCCGGGATGCCTGCGGCGCGAGTATTTTCGGAAAAGTGAAAGCCCATCTGCGCCTTTCATCTTTCCATGAATACTCCGGGGTGAATTGGCCAACGGCCAAGAGGGGCAGCGCCCCATGACCCGCTATCCACCCGCACGAAGCAGCGCCTCAAGACCCCTGCGATAGTCGGGATAGATCAGCTTGACGCCAAGCTCGTCCTTGATCCGATCATTGCTGACGCGTTTGGATTCCGCGTAAAAGCTGCGCGCCATCGGGCTCATCTCTGCCGTCTCGAAATCCACCTCGGGTGGAAGCGGAAGGCCCAGAAGCTTTGCGGCGTGGCCAATCACATCCTGCGGCGGCGCCGGGTCGTCGTCACACAGGTTGTAAATCGCGCCGGGATCGGGGCGCTTGATCGAGGCCTCAAGCACCTGTGCGATATCCTCGACGTGAATCCGGCTGAATACCTGCCCCGGTTTGATGATCCGCCGCGCGGTGCCCTGTCGCACCTTTTCAAACGGGCCGCGACCGGGGCCGTAGATACCCGCAAGACGAAAGATATGGAGCGGCAAACCGGGCACGGAGCGCCAGTCACCCTCGGCGTCCACACGCATTTGCCCGCGCCGGGTAGAGGGCGTAAGCGGCGTTGCCTCATCCACCCATCCGCCCTGATGATCGCCGTAAACGCCGGTGGTCGAGAGATACCCGGCCCATTCAAGTCGCGGCGCCATATCCACGATCCGGTCGCGAAAACGGGTCAGTATCGGATCGCCACCCGCGTCCGGCCCCGCCGAGATCAACAGGTGACTTGCCGATTCAAAGGCCGTGCTCAGGTCGCCATCCGGCCACAGGACCGGTGTGATGCCCTCGCCCTCAAGGGCGGCAAACCTGGCCTCTTTGCGGGTGGTGCCGTAGATCGTCCAGCCCTGCGGCACAAGCCGCGCCGCAAGCGCGCGCGCCGAATAGCCGTGACCAAAGGAAAGAAGTGTTTTGTTCATCCTGCTTACATGGCGCGAGACAATGGGCTTGGCAAGGTGGCAGGGTTTTGCCGGTGACATTTTCAGCCTCTGGCGCCCTCTGCCAAAACGGTGTCAGACTGGTGCGGTTGTGATCCTACATCGGAGACCCCATGCATCGTTGTTCCCGCCGTCTGGCGCTTGCGCTTTTTGCCTCTTTTGCCGTTACCGGCTGTTCCGGCCAAAAGGGGGCAGGCCCCGTTGCGTCCGAGCCGCCGCTTTATCCCAATGAGACCCCGGAGCTGCGCCGGTTGATCAACAAATACGCCGATCTCTACGAGGTGCCGCGGTCGCTTGTGCATCGTCTAGCGATCCGTGAAAGCACCCACCGGCCCGGCGCACGCAACGGGCCCTATTACGGGCTTTTGCAGATCCTGCCACAAACCGCGCGCACCATGGGTTTTCGTGGCGCGCCAAACGATCTTCTGGATGCGGAAACCAACCTGAAATACGGCGTGAAATATCTGCGCGGCGCCTATATCGTGGCCGATGGCGATCCGGACGATGCAATCATGTGGTATGCGCGTGGCTATTATTACGAGGCCAAGCGCAAGGGTCTTTTGGTGCAAACCGGTCTGCGCGCGGGCTAGCGGATCAGGCGGCGTAATCCGATCCTTCAGTGTCGAGGATCGCCTTGAGTTCATCAAGGTGGCGCTCGGCCTGACCGGGATATTCCTCAAGCTCCTGCGCGGTTTTCTCGGCAATGTCATCCGGCAGCACCCGAAGCTTTTGCCCGGTCTGGAGCGCGCGGATATAGGTCTCGGCGGCGCGTTCGAAATAATACAGGCGGTTAAAGGTGTCGGCCACGCTATCGCCGATGATCATCACGCCATGATTGCCCATGATCATGACCTTTTTCCTCGGGTCGGTCAAAAGACCGGCACAGCGCTCGCCCTCATCCTCGAACGCGAGGCCACCATAGCCATCGTCAATCACGTAGCGGTTGAAGAAGGTGGCACAGTTCTGATCAATCGGCGGCAGGCGGCTATCGGCAAGGCTGGCAAGCACCGTGGCATGGATCGAATGCACATGCATGGCACAGCGCGCGTGGGCGCAATGGCGATGCAACCCGCCATGCAGGCCCCAGGCGGTCGGATCGGGCGCATTCGGGCCGGTCAGCGTTTCGGGATCATTGGCATCGACGACAATAAGATCGCTGGCCTTGATCCGGGCGAAATGCATCTGGTTGGGGTTCATCAGAAACCGCGTGCCAACCTCGTTGATCGACAGGCTGAAATGATTGGCAACCGCCTCGTGCAGGTTAAGCCGCGCGGTCCAGCGAAAGGCGGCGGCCAGATCGACGCGCTCTTGCCAGTGGTCCATGTTGGGGCGGATGTCGGTGACGCTCATGAGGGTTCTCCATTTCGAAATTGCGGCAGCGGCAGCGACGCCACCCATGCATAGCCATTGTCACACAGAATAAAGCATTCGCGCAGACCATGGGGTTTATCAGCAGGCTCTTGCAGTACATAGGCCCCACGTGCCTTTGCCCGTTCGGTCGCCGCGTCAGGATCGGTGTGGTAAAGGCGAAATTCGGCCCCTGCTCCGCGTGGCGGGGTCTCGGGCAAGTGACCCAAAAGCGGGTTTTGCGAATAGGTGTGATCGCCGTGCAGCTGCATGATGTGGCCATGGTAGGTCATGATCGCGAAATCCGCGCTGACGCGATGCCCTTCCATCTGAAAGATATCCTCAAGGAAAGCCACCTGCGCGGGAACATCGCGCACCAGAATGTTCAGGCCGATGCCGGTGAGGGCCGCCCCGAATTCATCTGCGCTGACCGTTTCCAGATCCATGTCAGGCCCCGCCTTTGCCATTCTGCCAGAGCTCAGCTTGATAAGGCCAGCGAGCCGTGTCAACGTGTGACATGAAAGTTGACCATACCAAGGACACTCCGTGACGCTAAACCATCAGACCACCGGCGTCACCTCGCCCGACCTGCCCGGCCCCGAGGAGTTCAGCGACGCGAAGGCGGCGGTGGATCGCCTTGTCGTGCTCTATCAGACGGCGACCAAGTTTCTCTGTCATGAATTTGCCAAGGCGCTTGGCGGCGATATTCCAACGGGGCGCATTCGCGCATTTTATCCCGAGATCGGGCTTACGACCGCGACATTCACCAAGATCGACAGCCGCCTCAGCTTTGGCCATGTCTCCAAGCCCGGCACCTATGCCACGACGATCACCCGGCCCGACCTGTTTCGCAACTATCTCGAACAGCAAATCGCGCTGTTGATCGAGAACCATGGCGTTCCGGTATGTATCGCGGTGTCGGACACACCGATGCCGGTGCATTTTGCCGTCGCCAATGATGCAAGCATCACCGTGCCGCAGGAAGGCGCCGCCGAATTCACCCTGCGCGACATGTTCGACGTGCCCGATCTATCGACCACGAACGATCACATCGTCAACGGCACCCATGAAACCCCGCCGGGTGGCGCCGCCCCGCTTGCGCCCTTCACGGCGCAGCGGGTGGATTATTCGCTGGCGCGGCTGGCGCATTATACTGCCACCGACCCCGAGCATTTTCAGAATTACGTGCTGTTCACCAATTATCAGTTCTATGTTTCGGAATTCGAGACCTACGGGCGCAAGATGCTGGCCGATCCCGCGAGCGGGTATTGCGCCTTTGTCAGCACCGGCAATGCCGAAATCACCACACCCGACGGGGTGTTGCCAAGCCCTGAGCGGCTGCCGCAGATGCCGACCTATCACCTCAAGCGCGCCGACGGGTCGGGGATCACCCTGGTCAATATCGGGGTGGGGCCATCCAATGCCAAGACCGCCACCGATCATGTGGCGGTGCTGCGCCCGCATGCCTGGGTGATGGTCGGTCATTGTGCGGGCCTGCGGAACTCGCAATCGCTTGGCGATTTCGTTCTGGCGCATGCTTATCTGCGCGAAGACCGGGTGCTTGACCCCGACCTGCCGGCCTGGGTGCCGATCCCGGCGCTGGCTGAAATCCAGATCGCCCTTGAAACCGCCGTCGCGCAAGAGACCGAGCTTGAGGGGTTCGACCTCAAACGCGTGATGCGCACGGGTACGGTGGCAAGCGTCGACAATCGCAATTGGGAATTGCGCGACCAATCCGGCCCGGTACAGCGCCTGTCTCAATCGCGTGCCATCGCGCTGGACATGGAAAGCGCCACCATCGCCGCCAACGGGTTTCGCTTTCGTGTGCCCTATGGCACCCTGCTTTGCGTCAGCGACAAACCCCTACAGGGCGAGCTGAAACTGCCCGGTATGGCCAGCGCATTCTATCAGTCACAGGTCTCGCGCCACCTGATGATCGGGATTCGCGCCATGGAATCCCTGCGCAAAATGCCCCTCGAACGCATCCATAGCCGCAAATTACGCAGCTTTGAGGAAACAGCCTTCCTTTGACCTAGCGTAAATTGGCACAAAATACGCTAAAAAGCCTTGCTTTTGCCCACCAGTCATTGTGTTTGATCACATCATAGCGTTAAATCACGCGCATGAGGCCCATAGGTAGGGCAGTTGAAGGAGACCATAAAATGGCAAAACCCATGACCAAAACCCAACTCGTCGCTGCTCTGGCCGATGAAATGGGAAGTGACAAGAAATCCGCCAGCAACGCTCTTGATGCGGTGATCGCGATCATTACCAAAGAAGTATCCGCAGGCGGTGCCGTAACCCTTCCGGGCGTTGGCAAGATCTATTGCCGCGAGCGTCCCGAACGTATGGTGCGTAACCCCGCCACTGGCGAGCAAATGAAAAAAGAGGCCGACAAGGTGGTGAAAATGACCATCGCCAAAGCGCTGAAAGATAGCGTGAACGGCTAAAGCCAGCTTGCACTTGGTAGAAGTTTCGTAAAAGGGTCGCCTTGGGGCGGCCCTTTTCATTTACGGAGTAAACCGATGGATATTCGTGCGATCGTCATGGGGCTTGCCTTTGCTCTTATGTGGTCAAGTGCGTTTACCTCGGCGCGCATCATCGTGGCCGCCGCGCCACCGCTGAGCGCACTTGGCCTGCGGTTTCTGATTTCCGGCGTAATCGGGATCACTATTGCCCTGATCCTTGGCCAGACCTGGCGCCTGACGCGGGGACAATGGCGCGCGACAATCATTTTCGGCGTCTGTCAGAATGCGCTTTATCTTGGGCTTAACTTTGTGGCCATGCAAACCATCGAGGCATCGCTGGCCGCGATCATCGCCTCGACCGTGCCGCTATTGGTTGGCGTGATCAGCTGGGCGTTTTTGGGTGAGCGGCTTGGCAAGGTCGGGATCTTCGGGCTTTTTGCCGGGCTTGGCGGGGTGGTGATCATCATGGGTGCGCGGCTTCAGGGGGGGATGGACCTTTACGGTGTCGGCCTCTGTGTGATTGCGGTCTTTGCGCTTGCCTTTGCCACCCTGTCGGTGCGCGGCGCGGCCTCGGGCGGCAATTTCCTGATGGTGGTCGGGCTTCAGATGATTGTCGGCTCGGTTCTTGTGGGCACGGTTGGCCTTGCGACCGAGCCGCTCCTGATCGACTGGAGTTGGCAGCTTGTCGCCGCCTTTGCCTATACCACGCTTATTCCCGGCCTTGCCGCCACGCTTGTGTGGTTCCTGCTGGTCGAGCGGATCGGTGCAACGCGGGCGGCGACGTTCCACTTTCTCAACCCGTTTTTCGGCGTGGCCATCGCCGCCATGCTGCTGGGCGAGGCGCTGCGGCTTGGCGATCTGATCGGCGTGCTGGTGATCATGGGCGGCATTCTGGCGGTGCAGCTTTCGCGCCAAGGCCGGATCTAGGCACCCGGAATTTTCAAAAAATTCCGGATCGTTTTCTTTAAAAGAAAACGATCCTAACCAATCTGACCGCGTGGGCCGTCGCCGACCTGACCACGGTGCAAGAGCAGGTGATCGAGGATCACGCAAGCCATCATCGCCTCGGCCACGGGAACGGCGCGGATGCCGACGCAAGGATCATGCCGCCCTTTGGTCACCACCTCGATCGGGGTGCCGTCAATCCGGATCGAGCGGCGCGGACTCAGGATCGACGAGGTTGGCTTGACCGCGAAGCGCACAACCACCTCTTGCCCCGTAGAGATGCCGCCAAGGATACCACCGGCGTGATTTGATCCGTATTCCGGCCCGGCCTCACCCATGAAAATCTCATCGGCATTGTCGGTTCCGGTCAGGCGCGCGGCGGCCATGCCTTCGCCGATCTCGACGCCCTTGACGGCATTGATCGACATCATCGCGGCGGCCAGATCGGTATCAAGCTTGCCATAAACCGGCGCACCTAGCCCGGCGGGAACGCCGCGCGCGACCACCTCGACCACGGCACCAACCGAGTTGTGATCCTTGCGCAGCTTTTGCAGGTAAGCCTCCCATTCGGGGGCGGCTGCGGCATCGGGAATCCAGAAATCATTGCCCTCAATCGCATCCCAGTCAAAGCGGGTGCGGTCGATTTCCATCTCGCCCATGGCGACCATATAGCCCTTGATCTCAACCCCGGGCACAAGCGCCGCAAGGGCGGCGCGTGCCACGCCACCGGCGGCGACGCGGGCGGCGGTTTCACGCGCCGAGCTACGCCCGCCGCCACGCGGATCGCGCAGGCCGTATTTCTGGTGATAGGTGATATCGGCGTGGCCGGGGCGGAAGGTCTGGGCGATATCGCCGTAATCCTTTGACCGCTGATCGGTGTTCTCGATCATCAGCTGGATCGGCGTGCCGGTGCTCTGACCCTCATAGATGCCCGACAGAATGCGCACCGCGTCGGGCTCATTGCGCTGTGTGGTATTCTTGTTCTGGCCGGGGCGCCGCTTGTCGAGCCAGTGCTGTAACATCGCCTCATCCAGCGCAATTCCCGGAGGGCAACCATCCACCGTTGCGCCAAGGGCAGGCCCATGGCTCTCGCCCCAGGTGGTGAAACGAAACAGGTGACCGAATGTATTCAGGCTCATGGGCGTGCTCCTTATAGATGCCCATCTAGCCCTGCGCAGGGCTCGCCTCAAGCTATTTTGGCGGGCATTTGTCGCAAACAGGCTATCGGGACGGGGGATTCCGGATAGTCTTTGTAAAGGGCCGCGCCCGACCTTGCCGTAAAATCAGGGGTGCCGGGCCGGTCAAAAACTAATGCGCCGGTCGAACGACATGCTAAACTTGCACCTGGAATCGTCAAAAAGCGACAGCCACACCGGCACCAAAAAAAACCCACTCGGAGGAAGTCATGACACATACCCCCCCACAGGTCACCCTGCGCCCGATCGTTAGGAAGATGGCCAAAGACACCCGTGCCGGCAAGATGAGCCGCCGCGAGTTCATCGCTCTGGCCTCGACTTTTGGCGCGACATCTGCCGCCGCCTATGGTCTTTTGGGGCTAGCCGTCCCGACCGCCGCGCATGCCGAAGAAGGCAAAAAGGGGGGCGTGTTGCGTGTCGCCTCGCGGGTTCTGGAAATCACCGATCCACGCAAGTATTCTTGGACCGAACCGGGCAATATCGCCCGTCAGGTCTGCGAGCCACTGGTACGCTGGGACGTCGATTACAGTTTCAAGCCGATGCTGCTTGAAGGCTGGGACGTGAGCGACGATTCCAAGACCTACACGCTGCATGTGCGCAAGGGTGTGACCTGGAACAACGGTGACACCTTTGACGCCGATGACGTGATCCACAACCTGAACCGCTGGTGCGACAAGGCGGTCGAGGGCAATTCGATGGCCTCGCGGATGGCGACGTTGATTGACGACGAAACCAGCAAGGCGATTGACGGCGCGATTGAACGGGTTGACGATTATACGGTTCGCCTGAACCTGCCGCGCCCCGATATCACGCTGATTGCGGGCATGTCGGATTATCCGGCGCTTATCGTACACCGCAGCTTTGGCGATGACAGTGATCTTGCCGCGACCCCGATTGGCACCGGCCCGTTCGAGCTTGTCTCGCTGGAAATCGGCAACTCGGCCGAGGTGAAGCGGCGCGAAAACGGCACGTGGTGGGGGGGCGATGTGTATCTTGACGGTGTGCGCTTTATCGACTTTGGCACCGATAACGCGGCGATCGTGGCGGCCTTTGACGGCGGTGAAGTGGATATGAACGACGAATCCACCGCCGATTTCGTCGAAACCTATGATGCGCTTGGTCTCGTCAAAAAGTCCAAACCGACCGCCAACACCATCGTGGCCCGGATGCGCGCCGACTCGGCCCCGTTTGACAGCAAAGAGCTGCGCAATGCGGTCCAGCTTGCGGTGGATAACGAGATTGCCCTGCAACTTGGCATCAACGGCCTTGGCGCGGCCGCGGAAAACCACCATGTCGCGCCGTTCCACCCGGAATATGCCGAACTGCCGCTGATCAAGGCCGACCCGGCGAAAGCCATCGAAATGGCCCGCGCCGCCGGGCATGGCGACACCGAGATCGAGCTTATCTCGATTGATGGCGACTGGCGCACGGTGACGTCGGATGCGATTGGCGCACAGCTTCGCGAGGCCGGGTTCAACGTCAAGCGCACGGTCATTCCGGGCTCTTCCTTCTGGAACGACTGGACCAAGTACCCGTTTTCAACCACCAATTGGGGGCCGCGCCCGCTTGGGGTTCAGGTTTTGTCGCTGGCCTATAAATCGGGCGAAGCATGGAATGAATCGGGGCACTCGAACCCAGAATTCGATGCCCTTCTGGACGAGGCGGTCGGTATTTTCGATGCGGATAAACGGCGCGCCTATTCCGCCAAGCTTCAGAAAATGCTGCAAGACAGCGGCGCGATCATTCAGCCCTTCTGGCGCGATCAGGCCAAGCATCACACCGAGGCCGTCAAGAACAGCGAAGTGCATCAGTTCCGCGAGATGCATCTGGAAAAGGTCTGGCTTGACGCCTGATCGTCGCCCGATGTGATAGATATGAAAGGCGGCGCTTTGGCGCCGCCTTTTTCATGGCCCGCCGCGCGGTGCTCTACCGGCCCGCGTAGGTCGCAATGATCCCGGCGGCCTGATCCGGTGACAGAACCGGCGGCAGAAGGGTCAAAACCCTGCCGGCCGCATTCATTAGATAGATATGGCTGCCATGGGCATAAATCGGGCCGTGCTTGGGGTCATCCATGATCTTGGTAAAGCTGATTTGAAACGCCTTATAGGCCACGCCAAGCGCCTCTGGCGTTCCGGTCAGGCCGGTGAAATCTTCTGAAATTTTCGCCAGCGCCGGGCCCATCGTGGCCAGCGTATCAAGCTTTGGGTCAATCGTGATCAAAACCGGGCTGATCGTGATATCGCGCCGCTCAAGGATGTCGGTCACCTCGGCCATCATCGGTAGGGCGGCGCTACAAATGCCCGGACAATTGGCATATCCGAAGAACACCAATTGCATCTTGCCATCCGGCTCTGCCTCGGTGCGCGCGGTGCCGGTGTGATCCAAAAGGGCAAACGCCCCGCCGATATTCCAGGGCAGCGGCGTAACCGCCGTCGTTTGCTCTGAAACGGCGGGGGCATCATGGGTTTCGGCGCCATGCGCCAACACGCCCGTCGCAGCGCCACAGATCGCGGCGGCGCATAGAAGGCGCAGCAGGGTCATTCGAACCACTCTTTGATGAAGGGCTTTTCGGCCTCTGCCCCGATCCCGGTATAGCCATGCGCGGCGATCTCTGCATTGACGCGCGGATCACGGCGAAACCATGGGCCTTTGCCTTTGGCCTCGGGGTTGGCCCTGGCCCATTCCTTGGTCCAGCGATTGGCGGCGGTCCATTCAGTGTCGCCAACGGTGCGAATTTTCTGAACCAGATAGATGTTCTTCGCCCCAAGATCCGGATCTTCAATCAACAACCCATCCACCTCGACCTGCTTACCACAGAACGGCGCCAGCTCCACCACCGCGCCGGTAAAGGCGGCCTGGGCGTTCTTGTTGGGAAAGACCAGCACATCGTCGGCCTTGCGCAGCAGGCCGAGTTGGCGGGCCCCGCCGCCGCAGTCAGCCGCACAATCGCCGGTCATCTCGCAAAGGATATCGACGACTTTCGCCTCAAACCTGGCCGGACCTTCGGCGTAAAGGTTCCAGGGTTTTGCCTCGGACCCTTGTGAAAAATCCTGCGCCATGGCGGGCGATGCAAGCGCGGCAAGGATCATCATGAAACGGTTCATCTGCGTGCTCCTCACTTGGTCGGATCGGGGATGGCAAAGCCGGGGATCGGGCCGTAATCCTCATGGTTGAGATTGGTAATGCCGTGATCGGTCACCACCTTTTCCACCACCAGATAGTTCAACCCGTCGCGATGATAGAGCATGCCATCGGCGGTGATCTCGTGGCTGGCAAGTTTAAGCTGAGTATCGCCACCGGCCGAATGTGAATCGCCCTCGATCTTGAGCACCATGTAAACCGTGCCATCCTCGGCCAATAGGCCAACCGGAATACCCCCCGCCGAGCACCAGAGTGCACAGGTGTGGTGGGCACTTCCGACCACGGCATCCGGGCCGCCCATCACGCCGGAATAATAGCACCATGTGTCAATTACCTCGCCCTTGACCTGAATGCGCTCGCCCTCTGCCGCCTGAGCGGTCAAGCCCCCGGAGATCATCAAAAGCGCCGACAAAACGATTGTTCGCATGGCTATTTCCCTCCCTTGACCCAAAGCTCGGTCAAGGGAGTATCCCATGTGTTTGGGACTCTGACCAATCACTTTCTGAATGGACAAAGTCCGCAAACCCCTCGCGATCTTGTAACGCTGCGCGCCCTGGGGCGCTGAACCTAGGCCACCTCGGCGCGCAGGGCCTGCATCCGTGTGGCCAGCAATTTGCGCGACATCTCGTCCTTGAGCTTGCCAGTGTCGTCAAAGGCATTCATCGCCGCGGCGATCAGAATCGAGGTGCCCGGCATCAGCCGCGCCTGTAATTGCGTGAGGCACGACAGCGTCATGAATTGCGCGGTCTCGCCCCCGGTGCGCCCGGCAGCGGCCGATAGAACGACGGTCGGCTTATCCTTGAATGCGGCGCCCTCAACCCGGCTGATCCAATCGAGCGCGTTCTTGAGAACGCCGCTGATCCCCTTGTTGTATTCGGGCGCGGAAATCACAACCGCATCGGCATCCTTGATCTGTTGGGCAAGGGTCTGAACCGCCGCTGGCACGCCGCTGGCCGCCTCGACGTCACCGTTATAGAGCGGCAGATCAATATCGGCCTCGGTCACATCAGCCGGGCCAAACGCCTCTACCGCCTCGGCAAGAAGCATCCGGTTGTAAGAGCCCTTGCGCAGCGATCCTGAAATTGTCACGAGTTTGAGGTTGGTCATTGGGTATTCCTTTTCGCCTAATGATTTTGCTTGACGCATAACTGAAGCGATAAGGGGGCCAAGGCAACTACGATCCTTCGCACAGCGGCTGTGCATGCGCATTCGAGGCATGAAAATGCCCCGAAACGCGCGGGGCGTCCGGGGCAAAGTTAGCCATGAATGACGGAGAGGAAAATCTTACCACTCGTTGGGGCCTTTTTCGGCGAAGGAGTGGACCAGGAAATCAATGAAGGCGCGGACCTTGGGCTGCGTAAAGCGGCCCGGCGGATAGACCGCGTAAATGCCCTGAGTTTCGACGGGCAGATCCGGCATCGCGTCCAGAACCAGCCCGTCGGCCATCGCCTTGGCGTAGAGAAAGCTGGGAAGATAGGCGATGCCAAGCCCGGAAATCGCCGCGTTCAAAAGCGATTGCCCGTCATTGACCGAAAGCCCCCCGGCGGTGCGCACCTGACGCTTTTCGCCCGAGGGCGCGGTCAATTTCCAGACCGCACCACCGGCCTGGCTTGAATAATGCAACAGCTTGTGTTCGTTGAGATCGTCAATCTTCTGTGGCTGCCCGTATTTCTCAAGATAGGCCGGGCTTGCGATCATCCGCTTTGTGGTCTCGGTAAGCTTGCGCGCCCGAAGCGTGCTGTCTTCCAGTTCGCCAATCCGGATCGCCATATCAAAGCCTTCTGAAATAAGCTCTACATAGCGGTTGTTGAGGACCATATTGACGGTAATATCGGGAAATTCATCAAGGAAACTGCCCAAAACCGGGCTTAGGTGATTGACCCCGAAATCGGTTGCCACGGAAATTCGCAACAGGCCCGAGGGGTCCGATTGCATCGAACTGACCAATGCGTCGGCCTCGCCTGCATCATTCAGTACCCGAAGCGCCCGGTCGTAATAGGCAAGGCCGATCTCGGTTGGGCTTACGCGGCGGGTTGTGCGGTTCAAAAGCCGCGCGCCAAGCCGGGCCTCAAGCGAGGACACATGCTTGGACACAGCCGATTTAGAGATACCCATCTTGCGGGCCGCATCTGTAAACCCGCCCTGATCCACCACTGTGGCAAAGGCCTCCATTTCCGTAAGGCGATCCATACTTGTACCTCTAAATTGCGTCTCAGGCTCTTTTCTGACCACGAAATCGGGCACAACTGGGGCGTATGCCAGACAATATCTGGGTTTTGTCAGGATCGTTCATTGCCTGGAAACGCGGAAACAATGCGTGAAGACGGTAGAATACTCCGCCGGGCACCTTACCTGTGATAGGGTGACAACAGGAGGATTAAACATGAAACGCATCCTAAGCCTAACAACCGCAGCGCTTATCGCGCTAAGCCTTCCCGCGTTCGCCGGCGACACCCCGGCACCCGAAGGTGCCGCAGTCTATTTCATTAATCTTGCCGATGGCGACACCGTCAGCAATCCGGTCAAGGTCAACTTTGGCCTTGCGGGCATGGGCGTCGCCCCGGCAGGCACCGAAAAGGAAAAGACCGGCCATCATCACTTGCTGATCGATCGCCCGCCCCTTGGTGAAGGCCCCGATGGCGCCGAAGAGCTGGCCTATGGCATTCCGGCGGATGATCACCACAAGCATTTCGGTGGCGGACAGACCGAGGTTTCGCTTGATCTGGCACCGGGGCAGCATACCCTGCAACTTGTGATGGGCGACATGAACCACGTGCCACATGACCCGCCCGTGGTCTCGGATGTGATCACCATCACGGTGAAGTAACGCCACAGGTGCGGCCCGCATGCAAAAACGGGCCAGGTCGCCGTTAAAGCGCCGCCGCCAGCCTTGTGCCCTGATCAATCGCGCGCTTGGCGTCAAGTTCGGCGGCGACATCCGCGCCACCGATGACATGCACGGCAACGCCCGCCGACTCCAGCGCGTCGGCAAGGCTGCGTTCGCTAAGCTGGCCGGCGCATAGAACAATCGTATCCGCCTCGATCACCGTCGGGTTTTCGCGCGCCTCGCCAGTGCTTATGTGCAGGCCGCTGTCGTCGATCCGTTCATAATTGACCCCGCCCAGCATTTTGACATCTTTCATTCGCAACGCGGCGCGATGAATCCAGCCGGTGGTTTTGCCAAGCCGCTTGCCGGGCCGCTCTGCCTTGCGCTGAAGCAATGTGACCTCGCGCGCCGGGGGCGTGGGTTGCGGGCCTTGCGCGGCCAGCCCGCCGCGTGTGTCCGAAGGGTCGCCAACGCCCCATTCGGTGCGCCAAAGCGACAGATCCTCGGTCGGGCTATGGCCCTCGTGGACAAGGAATTCGGCCACGTCAAAACCGATGCCGCCCGCGCCGATCACCGCCACCCGGCGCCCCACCGGCGCCTTGTTGCGCAACACGTCGATATAAGACAGCACATTCGGCCCGTCCTCACCCGGAATGCCGGGATCGCGCGGTATGACCCCGGTGGCGATGATAACCTCGTCAAACCCGGCAAGATCGCCGGCGCCCACCGGATGACCCAGATTTACCGTCACACCCGCCTCGGCGACCATGGTTTCAAACCATTCGACCAGACCGTGAAATTCTTCCTTGCCGGGAATGACCCGCGCCATGTTGAGCTGACCGCCGATCCTGTCGGCGCGATCAAACAGCGTTACGGTATGGCCGCGTTGCGCCGCCGTGATCGCCGCCGAAAGCCCTGCAGGTCCGGCGCCGACAACGGCGATGGTTTTGACCTCACGCGTCGGTTCGATCAAAAGTTCGGTTTCAAAACAGGCCTGCGGATTGACCAGACAGGAACTTATCTTGCCGCTGAAGGTGTGATCCAGACAGGCCTGATTGCACGCAATACAGGGCGCGATGGTCTTGGCCCGCCCCGCCGCCGCCTTGGCAACGAAATCGGGATCGGCCAGAAACGGACGAGCCATGCTGACCATATCGGCGGCCCCCTGCGCGAGGATGTCCTCGCCCACCTCGGGCGTGTTGATCCGGTTCGAGGTGATCACCGGAATGCCCACCTTGCCCATGAGTTTCTGCGTGACCCAGGCAAAGCCCGCGCGCGGCACGCTTGTGGCAATCGTCGGGATGCGCGCCTCGTGCCAGCCGATGCCGGTGTTGATGATCGTGGCCCCGGCGCGCTCGATCTCTTGGGCCAATTGCACCACCTCGGCGTGGGTGCTGCCGTCGGGGATAAGATCAATCATGCTGAGCCGATAGATGATGATGAAATCGTCCCCCACCGCCGCGCGCGCACGCCGTACCACATCGATCGGAAGACGCATACGGTTTTCATAAGACCCGCCCCAGCGGTCGGTGCGCTTGTTGGTATGGGTCACCAGAAACTGATTCAGGAAATACCCTTCCGATCCCATAATCTCGACCCCGTCATACCCGGCCTCGCGGGCACGGGTGGCGGCGGTGACGATATCGGCGATCTGTTTCTCGATGCCGGCCTCATCCAATTCCTTCGGCACAAACGGTGAAATCGGCGACTTGATCGGCGAGGCGCTGACGCATTCGGGGCCATAGGCATAGCGCCCGGCATGCAGGATCTGCATCGCGATCCGCCCGTCGGCCTCGTGCACCCGGTCGGTGACGATCCGGTGATTGGCGATATCGGCGTCTGTGAACAGGCCCGCCGCGCCGGGAAACACCCCGCCTTCACGGTTGGGCGCCATGCCGCCGGTCACCATCAGGCCAACACCGCCGCGCGCGCGGGCGGCATAAAATTCGGCAACCCGGTTCCAATCCTTGGTTTCCTCAAGGCCGGTGTGCATCGAGCCCATCAAGACCCGGTTCCTGAGCGTGACATGGCCCAGATCCAGCGGGGCAAGAAGATGTGGATAGTTGGTCATGGCGGGCCTCCCTCAAAGCGCGATCCGAAACGTGATTGCCAGAGCGCGCGACACGTCGAAGTCCGGCGCAGGATGCCGCCTTGGCCCGCGCTTGTCACCCCGGACGCTGCGTTATTCTTCGCCCTCGACGCGACCGCGCATCGCCTTGACCTCGCCGCGCACCTTCTTGGCCTTGAGGCGGCGCTTTTTCGACCCAAGCGTGGGGCGTGTCGGCACCCGGCGCTTGGGCTTTTGGGTCGCCTCAAGGATCAGGGCGGCAAGCCGGTCGCGGGCAATTTCACGGTTGCGCGCCTGACTTCGGGTTTCGTCGCATTGAATGATCAAGGCGCCCTCTTTCGACCAGCGCCGCCCGGCCAGCCGCCGCAACCGCGCCTTGACAGGATCAGGCAGGCTTGGCGAACGCTCGGCTTCAAAGCGAAGCTCGACCGCGCTGCTAACCTTGTTCACGTTCTGCCCACCGGGGCCCGAGGCGCGCATGAACTGTTCGGTCAGCTCCCAGTCGGCAATCGTGATCTGATCATTGATTTTCAGCATGCGCCCTTCCGGTTTCAGGCTAGCTTTAAACCGCGCGCGGCCCAAAGCCAATCGAAAGGGCCGCCCCGATCCCGGAACGGCCCTCTAGAAGTTAGCGGAGGTGGGCCGGTTAGGCGCACCAATTCAGTTGGCTTTTACGCCTCGGGGCTGCCCTAGACGATGCTCCCCTGAACTGTTCCGACACCTCGCTCCAATACCTCTGTAGACACTGGACCACCTCCTTTCGCTTGTTGAACTCTTCCCCAGCCTGCCACAAATTTTCTATTTGTCAAAACAAAATGATGTGGTCGGCCAAGGTTTATCCGCAGGATGCTGCGTTATTGAGCTTGCAACACCGCCACACATTGGCGCGGCAGGTCCTGCATCGTCAGTTCGCGGCGCGGCTTGGGCTTGGGCGCATTCGGGTCAGGCGGCGGCGGGTTGAGGATGTTGCGCACCCAGGTTTGCGCCTCGGCACATCCATCGCCAGGGGGCGGCGCCGCCTGTGGCTGACAGCCCGATGTATTGTCCGGACAATTCAGGCGCACATGGAAATGATAGTGATGCCCGTACCACGGCCGCACCTTGCGCAGCCATGCCCGGTCGCCTTTCTCATCCTTGCACATCTGCACCTTGGCGCCGGGAAAGATGAATATCCGTGCCGTGCGCGGGTCTTGCGCGGCGGCTTTGACGATCTCGTGATGGGCGCGGGTCCAACTGCTGTTGGTATAGGCGCCATTGGACCGGCGCATCGAGATCGACGAGATGTTTTCGCGCTGCGTGCGGCTTAGGTTGAGGTTATCCGCCGGTTTGAGCCAGATATCCGCATCAAGCCCCATCTGATGGCTGCGGTGGCCCGAAAGCATCGGCCCGCCGCGCGGCTGGCTTATATCGCCGACATAAAGCCCGTTCCAGCCGGGTTGCGCGGCGGCCTTGCGTGACAGTTTCTTGATAAAGTCAATTGTTTCCGGGTGACCCCAGTTGCGGTTCCGGCTCAGGCGCATCGCCTGCCACGTCGGGCCGGTCTCCGGCAGGGTCGTCGCCCCCGCGATACAGCCCTTGGCATAACCACCAAGCGGTGCGGGCGATTGTGCCGATCCACGCCCATGCGCGCCAAAGAGCTGTTTGGCCTCTACCCCGCGCATCGACGCGGGAATGCTCTGGCTGGAAAGAGTGCCGGTTTGCGTTTTCGGCTCTGGCGCGGATTGCACGCAGCCCGCCAAAGCCATGACAAGAACGCTTAGTTTCAGATAGCCGCCCATGTTTCTCTGTCCCCTTCGGATTTGACCCAGCGTAGCAGGACTAGGCCAATCAGGAAAAGAAAAATGACCGGCGAGACCCCGATGCGCGCACTGCCGCTAAGGGTGGTGACAAGACCGATCAGGGCGGGCGCCATGAAGGCCGTGGCGCGCCCTGACAGCCCGTAAAGGCCAAAGTTCTCGGTCGGCGCCGCCGGATCGGTATGGCGCACCATCATCGAACGGCTGGCGGATTGAAGCATGCCCCCAAAGCCGCCGATCAACACGCCGCAGCAGAAGAAAATCATATCCGGAAGCTTTGATCCCTGCCCGAGCGGAATGCCAAAAATCTGGGTCCGATCCATGGCAACAATCGTCACGCACACCGCGATCAGCGCCCAGATCGCAAAGATGATCACAGGTTTGGGGCCAAAGGCCTTGTCCGCCTTGCCGCCGATCCAGCTAAACAAGGCCGCCGAAATCGCGCCGATGATGCCAAAGATGCCCACCGAGACGATCGACCAGTTCAGCACCAGAATCGCATAGGTGCCGCCAAAGCCATAGAGCCCATTGAGGGCATCGCGGTAAAACATCGACGAGCCGAGATAGGTGCTAAGACTGACGCGGTGACGCAGGCCCTTGATCGTTTTGGTTAACGCGCCAAGAGCCGCGCCCACGCCGCGCCCCTGACGCGGCGGGCCAACGTCACGCACCCACAGGAAATAGGGCACCATGAAGATCGCGAACCACAGCGCGGTGAACGGCCCGACAAACCGCGTGCCTTCGCGCATTTCGGGATCAAGGCCAAAGGCCGGGGCCAACCCGATCAGGGTCGTGCCCGAGGGTTGTTCGACAAACAGCAACAGCATGATCATCAAAGACAGAACCCCGCCAAGATAGCCAAAGGCAAACCCCGAGCCGGACAAATCGCCGACCTCTTCGGCGGTGCCGAGCGAAGGCAGCTGCGAGTTGATGAAAATAAGCGCGTATTCCGCGCCGACAAAGCCAAAGCCAAAGGCCATAAGCCCCCACCACAGGTTTGACCCATCCGGGTTGGTCCACCAAAGCGCGGTCGCACCCAGCACATACATCGCCGAAAACGCAATGATCCACGGCAACCGTTTGCCGGTGGTATCGGCAAAGGCCCCCATGATCGGCGCGCCAAGCCCGATCAGCAACCCGGTCACCGTCAGGCAATAGGACCACAAGGTTTGCGCCCGCGCATCCGCCAGACCCTCGGACAGGCCGGACGCGATGAAATGATCCGACGCGATCGAGGCAAAGAACGGCCCGAAAATGAAGGTGACCAAGAGGGTATGATACGGCTGGCTTGCCCAATCAAAGAAAAACCAGCCCCAGATCCGTTTGCGCGGTGAAATCTCTGCCATGCCTATCCTCTTGCCCTTGACAGGATATGACAGGCGACGCGGCCTGCGCGCAAGCTATTCCTGAGCGCCTGATTCCTGAGTGTCCTGCATCGGCGGCCAGGGGCGCAGGGCGTCGGCCTTGATCCAGGCGGCGACCCAATCGGGGGCCATTGGCGAGGTTTCGGGCTGCGCCATCTTCGTCATGACGTGATCGGGTGCCACGATCCCGTCGCGGCCGGTGATGGCGGCGCGATAGATGATGTGATTGGCGCAGTCGCCATCCGCCTTCCACATCGACTGTTCGATATACAAGAACCGCGCATCCCAGAACACCGCCCGCGAGCGCATTTCGATCTTCTCGAACATCCGGATACGGCGGCGATAGCGCACACTTGCCCCGGCAATCGCAAGACCCCAGCGGTTACGCCGCAGCACCTCGATCAACCCGACGCGGCCTGCCAACGGAATGCGCCCCAGATCATAAATCGTCAGGGTGCGCCCATTGTTCAATTCACGCCAAAGATCAATATCCCAGGGCATGCAGAAATGATGCGACACATGCGTGCCCGTCAAGGGCAGGCGCGGCGCGTTGCGGGTGATGAAAAGTTGCCAGAACAGGCGCAGGACGGGATACATGGGCGCTCTCTTTCGTTTGCGGCCTTGTCGGGCCTGCGGGCAAGCGCGTCAACCACAACGGCGCGTCAGTCTTGCGCTTTGGCTGCATGACGCTTAGGTGATAAGCGCTTCGTTCAAAGGACACTCTCCATGCAATCGCTTTTCCAGATCCTGATGCTTGTGCTTGATATCATCTGGTTCTTCATCATCGCCCATGTGATCATGAGCTGGCTGATCAATTTTCAGGTGCTCAACCTGCGCCAACAGTTCGTGGCCCAGGTTTGGTACGGGCTTAACCGCCTGCTTGAACCGATCTATAGCCGCGTGCGCCAGATTCTGCCGCCGATGTCGGGAATTGATCTTGCGCCTTTGGTGGTACTGGTTGCGGTCTATGCGCTTCGCATCATCCTGATCAACAACGCGGCGGCGTTCTACTGATCAAGGGTTGTCCCCCGAATCGTAGTGTGAAAAGATTCCTGTAAGAGCAGAACAACAAACCTTACAGGATATCCCATGCCCGGCGCTGCCACGCTTTTGCGCGATATTTTCGGCTATGATGCGTTCCGCCCCGGGCAGGAAGAGATCGTGAATGCCGTGGCCGCTGGCCAGAACGTTCTGGCCATCATGCCAACGGGCGGCGGTAAATCCCTGTGTTTTCAATTGCCTGCGCTGATGCGCGATGGGGTGACGGTGGTCATCTCGCCACTGATTGCCCTGATGCGCGATCAGGTGCGCGCGCTGCGCGAAGCCGGGGTCGAGGCGGGCGCGCTGACCTCTGGCAACACCGATGAAGAAACCGCCGAAGTCTGGCAGGCGCTGGATGAGGGACGGCTCAAGCTGCTTTATATCGCGCCGGAACGATTGGCCGCAGGCTCTGCCATGGGCATGTTGCGCCGTATTGGTGTGAGCCTGATCGCCGTGGACGAGGCGCATTGCGTGTCGCAATGGGGGCATGATTTCCGGCCCGATTACCTTCGTATCGGCGCCCTGCGTCAGGCGCTTGACGTGCCGATTGCCGCCTTTACCGCCACCGCCGATGCCGAGACCCGCGAAGAGATCGTGCAAAAACTGTTCGATGGCCAGCCGCCGCAGACCTTTTTGCACGGCTTTGATCGCCCCAACATCCACCTTGCCTTTGCCGCCAAGGACAACCCCCGCCGCCAGATCCTTGACTTTGCCGCGGCCCGCAAGGGCCAGTCGGGCATCGTCTATTGCGGCACCCGCGCCAAGACCGAAACGCTGGCGCGCGCGCTTGGCGAGGCGGGGCATAATGCCTGCGCCTATCACGGCGGAATGGAGGCCGGGGACCGGCGCCATGTCGAGGGGCGTTTCAACACTGAGGACGGGTTGATCGTGGTGGCCACCGTGGCCTTTGGCATGGGCGTGGACAAGCCCGATATCCGATGGGTCGCGCATGCCGACCTTCCGAAATCCATCGAGGCCTATTATCAAGAAATCGGCCGCTCGGGGCGCGATGGCGCGCCGGCCGAAACCCTCACGCTTTTTGGCCCCGATGATATCCGCCTGCGCCGCAGCCAGATTGACGAAGGCCTTGCCCCGCCTGAACGGCGGATGGCCGATCACGGGCGGCTGAACGCGCTTTTGGGGCTGGCCGAGGCGTTGGAATGTCGCCGCGCGACGCTTCTGCGGTATTTCGGCGAGACCGAGTTTACCTGTGGCAATTGTGATCTTTGCGACACGCCCGCCGACACCTTTGACGGCACCGAGGCGGTGCGCAAGGCGCTCTCGGCGATCCTGCGCACCGAAGAACGGTTCGGCGCGGGGCATCTGATTGATATCCTGATGGGCAATGCCACCGACAAGCTGCGCGCACGCGGCCATGACGCCCTGCCGACCTTTGGCGTTGGGCGCGACATCGACAAGCGCGGCTGGCAAGGCGTGTTTCGCCAGATGATGGGCCACGACCTTATTCGCCCCGATGTGGAACGCCACGGCGCGCTTTGCATGACCGAAGCGGCCCGCCCGATCCTGCGGAACGAACAAACGATCACCCTGCGGCGCGACACTCTGGTAAGTAAATCAACCCGTCCGGCGGTGCGCGCGCTTGTGTCGGACGAGGATGCGCCGCTTTTGTCGGCGCTCAAGGCGAAACGCCGCGCCCTTGCCGAGGCCGCCAAGGTGCCCGCCTATGTGGTGTTCACCGACCGCACCCTGATCGAGATGGCCGAAACCCGGCCTGCCACCCTGGATCAGATGGCGCGGATCGGTGGCGTTGGCGCGAAAAAGCTTGAACGCTACGGCGATGCCTTTCTTGCGGTGATCAATGGCGCCGCCGAGGCGATGCACCCGACGCGGCGCAAGCTGGCCGGGCGCGATTCGGGTGAGGTTTATGACCGCCTTGTTCAGGCGCAAACCGATCTTGCGCGCGGCGAAGACGGGATCGACAAGCCGCTCAGTTGCTCGACCACGCTATTGGCGCGGGTGGCAAGCACGCGCCCCGGCACCGCCCAGGAAATGGAACGCTTGCTTGGCGACAAACGCAGCGAACGTTTTGGCGCCGCCTTTCTGGACGTTCTGCGCGCCGCGCACTAGATCACTCAGAACGCTTAACAAGGGAATTTGCGCATGCTGGTTGTTGTCTCGCCCGCCAAGAAAATGGATATGGGCCCGGTGGACGGGATCACCCCCACGCGCCCGACCTTTCAGGCAGAGGCCAATGAGCTTGCCGAGGTGGCGCGCGGGCTAAGTGTGGGCGATCTGCAAAAGCTTATGAAGATCAGCGAGAATTTGGCCCGTCTTAACGCCGACCGCTTTGAAGATTTCGGTCAGATGGATGAAAAACCCGCCGCCCTGGCCTTTGCCGGGGACACCTATCAGGGGCTTGAGGCCGGATCGCTTGACGCCGATGAAATGGCATGGGCGCAGGATCACCTGCGGATTTTATCGGGCCTTTACGGGGTGTTGCGCCCGCTGGATGCGATTCAACCCTATCGACTTGAAATGGGCAGCCGCCTGAAGACCGATCACGGCAAGTCGCTTTATGACTATTGGGGGGATCGGATTTCCAAGGCGCTGAACGCACAGGCAAAGGCCATTAACAGCGATGTTCTGGTGAATTGCGCCAGTCAGGAATATTTCGGCGCGGTCGATGCGGGCGCGCTAAACCTGAGGGTGATCACGCCGGTCTTTATGGAAGAAAAGGCCGGAACGCCCAAGATTGTCAGCTTTTACGCCAAACGCGCGCGCGGCGCGATGGCCCGCTATATGATTCAGCACCGCCTTTGCGCCCCGGACGCGCTCAAGGATTTTGACAGCGGCGGATATCGCTATAACGCCGATCTGTCCAAGGGCGACACCTGGGTGTTTCTGCGCGATTACCCTGACGCCTGAAGGTCTTCATCCTCGCCCTCTGGCGCGCGCACATCGGGCGGGCAGGCGTCGATGACATGGCCGACGATCGTATCCTTGCGCAGGGGTTTGGTCATGTAGTGGTCAAGCCCGGCCGCCAGAATCCCGTTTTCATCCCCCTCCATCGCGTGGGCGGTCATCGCCACGATCGGCACATGGCCGCCGGTTGCGGCCTCGATCTGGCGGATGTGGTGGGTCGCTTCCTTGCCGTCCATACCGGGCATCGAGATGTCCATGAACACGATATCGGGCCTGAAAGATTGAAAGAACGCCAGGGCCTCATGGCCGTTCTCGGCAAACTTGAGGTCGATATCCAGATTTTTGATCATCTTGGAGAACACAAGACGGTTAGTCTTGTTGTCCTCGGCGGCCAGTACCCGCATCACACGACCGGGGGCATCGTCAATCTCTGGCGCATCGGGCAATTGCGCCTCTGGCATCTTGCCTGTCGCCAGTACGGCAAGCGCCTGAAACAGCTCGCGCCGGGGCACCGGTTTTTGCAGAACCGCCTGAAGATGCACGCGACCAGGATCTTGTTGGGCATAGCCGGTGTTGTGACTGAGCAGGACAATCGGCATGGTATGCCCCGCCTCGCGAAGGGCCTCGGCAAGCTCGATACCGTCCATTCGGGGCATGTTGTGATCGGTGATGACCAAATCAATGCCTGGGCCGATTTGCGCGAGGGCCTCGGCGCCACTTTGACAGCAGGCCGACTCGATTCCCAGAACCGCAAGTTGGCGTTCGAGGATTGAACGGGTCACCTCTTGTGGTTCGACAATTATCGCGCGATCAAGGCCCTTGGGCAGTTTCAGACACTCCTCCTGCTCTGCCTCGGCGACAGGCAGCGACACCGAAAAGCCAAAGGTCGAGCCTTTGCCATGCTCGGATTCGACCCAGATCTTGCCATCCATCATCCGGATCAGCTTTTGCGAGATGGCAAGGCCAAGCCCGGTGCCCTCGAACTTGCGGTTGCTTTCATCATCGACCTGATTGAATTCGCCAAAGATATGGTCGATTTTCTCGGCGGGAATGCCGATGCCGGTATCCTCTATCGTGATATGAATACTGGCATTTTCACCTTCGCCCGGCGGTATGCCGGTGACCCGCACCAAAACATGCCCGGCCTCGGTAAACTTGACCGCATTGCCAAGAAGGTTGGTCATGATCTGGCGGATGCGCCCCGGATCACCGACAAATCGCGTCGGCAGGAACATGTCGTAATCGACCAGAAGGTCGAGCCCCTTGTCGCGGGCATTGGCCTGAAGCAGGGTGATCAACTCGTGAATGCAACGCTCAAGGTCAAAGGGCTCTTTGTGCAGAACAAGCTTTTCCGCCTCGATCTTCGAGTAATCCAGCACGTCGTTGATGATCACCAAAAGCGCCTCGCCGGAATGTTTGATCGTGCTGGCATAAAGGCGCTGTTCGTCGGTAAGATCGGTATCGCCCAACAATTCGGCCATGCCCACGACGCCGTTCATCGGGGTGCGGATTTCATGGCTCATGTTGGCAAGGAAGGACGATTTGGCCCGATTTGCGGCCTCGGCCTTGCGGCGCGCGTCTTGCAGCTCTTTTTCATAGCGAATCGTATCGGTGATATTGAGCGCAAGGCTCACCACGTCGCCGCCATGTCCGCGCTGGTCGATAAGCTTGATATATGCGCCAGACCAGAGGCGGATCACCTCGGGTTCCGGCGAGGAGGATTGCCAGCGATCAAGCATCTTTTCACGCCATGCCACCGGGGTCATATCGCCAATATTCACGATCCCCTCTTCGGTGATGAACTGCAAGATCTCGATATAACTCACGCCCGGCTCGACCGCCTCCAGCCCTTCAAACACCGCGAGATAGGCCTGATTGGCGGCGATCATGCGGCTGTCATTGTCGAAAAAGGCAAACCCGTCCTGAATCGTTTCAATCGAATGCCACAGGCGGCGTTCGGCAATTTCAACCTTTTGATTGGCAACGTGAAGATCTGATTTGACGCGCTGATTTTCGTCACGAACCGTCTGAACTTGGGCACGGGTTTCGACAATCTCGTGGCTCAGGGCGCGCGCGTGCTTGCCCAGCTTTCGGTTGGCAGATTGCAATTCCGCCTGTTTCTGTTCCAGCAGCCGTTCGGCCGCCAATCTGGCGCGCCGTTCCTCTGCCAGCTTATTGGCAAGGCTCATGCCTGTCCTCCGCCATGCCGGGATGTACCATCGTCACCATCCGGCATCGTCGTGAAGAACTGCTTAAAGCCCTGCCAATTTCCGCAATTTAATGCGCGCGGGCCGTGCGATCAGAGGCGCTCGATTGCAATGGCGATACCCTGACCACCCCCGATGCACATGGTGATGATGGCGCGTTTGCCGCCGGTGCGCTCAAGTTCGTAGAGCGCCTTGATGACAAGGATCGCACCTGTGGCGCCAACCGGATGGCCAAGCGCGATCGCGCCGCCATTGGGGTTCACAAGCGCCGGATCAAACCCAAGCCCCTTGTTGACCGCAAGCGCCTGCGCCGCGAAGGCCTCGTTTGATTCAATCAGGTCGAAATCGCCAACGCCAAGGCCGGTTTTCTCAAGCAGCTTTTGCACCGCGGGCACCGGGCCGATGCCCATCACCTCGGGGCGCACACCGGCATGGGCATAGCCCAGAATGCGTGCGCGCGGCTTGAGGCCAGCGGCTTCGGCCGCACTGGCGCGGGCCAGGACCATAGCCGCCGCACCATCATTGATGCCGCTGGCATTACCGGCCGTCACGGTGCCGTCTTTCTGGAACACGGTGCGCAGCCCGCCAAGCGCCTCGGCGGTGGTCGCCTTGGGGTGCTCATCGGTATCAAAAGGCACCATGTCGCGCTTGACGCGCACTTCAACCGGAACGATCTGGGATTTGAAATGCCCCTCGGAAATCGCAACCCCGGCGCGGCGTTGGCTTTCAAGGGCAAAGGCATCCTGATCGGCGCGGCTGATGTCATGCTCGGCGGCGACATTCTCGGCCGTGACGCCCATATGGCCGGTGCCAAACGGACAGTTCAGAGCACCCAGCATCATATCGCGGGTCGTGACATCGCCCATCTTGGCGCCCCAGCGTTGATCAGGGACGATAAAGGGCGAGCGCGACATGTTCTCGACCCCGCCGGCAAGGGCAAAATCCGCATCGTTCAGCATCAGAGACTGCACCGCAGATACAATCGCCTGGGCGCCCGAGCCACAGAGGCGGTTGACGTTCATCGCCGGGGCGCTGTCGGGAATGCCGGCATCAATGGCGGCAACCCGGCTAACGTACATATCGCGCGGTTCGGTATTGATCACGTGACCAAAGACCACATGCCCGATCTGTCCGCCCTCGACACCCGAGCGCGCAAGCGCCTCTTTGGCGACAATCGCGCCGAGCGTTGTGGGCGGCGTGCCCGCAAGGGCGCCGCCAAATGTGCCGATTGCGGTGCGTGCGCCGTCAAGAATTACGATATCAGTCATGTCTGTCCCTCGGTTTCAAGTCGGGACAACTTTAGCGGGGAATCGGCGGAATAGGCAATGCTATCGTGTCGCCTGCTCGCATGGTGGCATTCAGCCGGTCACGACCGGCGAGGCAGACTTATCCGGCCGGAACAAGCGGGATGCGCCCGGTGTCGGACAAGAGCCAGCAGTCGCGACCCTCAAAGACAGCGGGCCAGAGACCGCGCCCGCGCCCGGCGCCGCCATCAAGGTCAATCCGGTTGCCGAAATGCTCTGGCATATCAAGGGCAGTGTGACCATGCACCACAAGCCAGGGATAGGCGCCCTCATAATCAAGAAAACCATCCCTGATCCACATAAGATCATCCGGATCCTGTTTCTCAAGCGGTACGCCGGGGCGGATGCCGGCATGGACAAACAAGAGCTCGCCAATCTGATGGGTCAGCGGCAGATTCGCCAGCCAGTCACGGTGGGCCTTGGGCACGGCGGCGCGGGCCGCGTCAAGATTGGGGGCGTCTTCGGTTGAGGTCACTCCATAAGAGGCAAGCGTTGTATCACCACCAAGGCGCGGATTCAGCCAGCTTAGATCAGCGCGCAGACGTTCGGGGTGGATGTCGCCACTATCCAGAAAATCGACAAACATCTGATCGTGATTGCCCCGCAGCACGGTCCAGTTGCGGCCCCTAGCCTGGCCTTCCATCACCCGGTCGATCACCGCGCGGCTATCGGGGCCGCGATCCACAAGATCGCCAAGAAAGACGATTTCGGCGTCGGGGCCGCCCTCGGCCTCGATCAGCGCCAGGGCGGCTTCAAGCAGGGCATCCTGCCCGTGAATGTCGGGGATGGTGTAAATCGGATGTGTCATGGGGCACAAAAGCCTTGTCTCGCTTGAAATGTCCAGCGGGTTTTGGGGGGCGCTGCCCCCATCGCCGCATGGCGGCGATCCCCCCGGAGTATTTCTGGAAAGATGAACGTCACAGAACAGAGAAACCGGCGCCGCCCCGAAAGGCGGCGCAGGTCTGGTCTTAGCTGACGTCGAAGTGCAACTGGCGTATTTGCTGGAACTTGCCGGTTGCACCCAGCGCATTGATCGCCGCCTCGGGCACGTCTGCATCCACATACAAAAGCGCGATCGCCTCGCCACCCGCATCGGCACGGCCAAGGGTAAAGTTGGCAATGTTGACGCCGTTTTCGCCCATGGTTTGGCCCAGAACGCCAATGATGCCCGGCACGTCCTCATTGGTGGTGTAGAGCATGTGACGACCGATTTCGGCGTCGATATTGATGCCCTTGATCTGAATGAAGCGTGGTTTGCCATCACTGAAGACCGTCCCACCGATCGAGCGCTCGCGCTTGTCGGTCACCACGGTCACCTTGACATAGCCCTCGAATGCGCCGGATTTATCCTGTTTGGTGGTGCTGATCTTGATGCCGCGCTCTTTGGCGACAACCGGCGCCGAGACCATGTTGACCTCGGGGTTGACCGATTTCATGATTCCGGCAACAGCGGCAGAGTTGAGCGCGCCAAGGTTCATGTCAGACACGACACCGTCATAAAGGATATTGATCGCCTTGATCGGCTCGTCGGTCATCTGGCCAATGAAATTGCCGAGATGCTCGGCCAGCTTGATCCAGGGCCCCATGACCTTGGCCTCTTCCGCGGTGACAGAGGGCATGTTGAGCGCGTTGGTCACAGCGCCGGTCAGCAGATAATCCGACATCTGCTCGGCCACTTGCAACGCCACGTTTTCCTGGGCTTCGGTGGTGGCGGCCCCAAGGTGGGGGGTACAGACAACATTGGGCAGGCCAAACAGCGGGTTCTCGGTGGCGGGCTCCTTGGCAAAGACGTCAAAGCCGGCCCCCGCGACATGGCCGGATTTCAACAGGTCGGCCAGTGCCTCTTCATCCACAAGGCCGCCACGGGCACAGTTAATGATCCGCACGCCTTTTTTGGTTTTCTCAAGGTTCTCGCGGCTCAGGATATTGCGGGTCTGATCGGTGAGCGGCACATGCAGCGTGATGAAATCGGCGCGCTTGAGCAGCTCGTCGAGATCTTCAAGTTTTTCGACACCCATCTGATTGGCCTTTTCCTGACTCAGGAAGGGATCATAGGCCACGACCTTCATCTTGAGACCTCGGGCGCGATCACAGACGATGCCGCCGATATTGCCAGCACCGATCACACCAAGGGTCTTGCCGGTCAGCTCAACCCCCATGAATTTGGATTTCTCCCATTTTCCGGCATGGGTCGAGGCGCTTGCCTCGGGGATCTGGCGGGCGACGGCGAACATCATCGCGATGGCATGTTCGGCGGTGGTGATCATGTTGCCAAACGGCGTGTTCATCACGATCACGCCCTTCTTCGACGCGGCCTCTTTGTCGATATTGTCGGTGCCGATCCCGGCGCGCGCGATCACCTTGAGGTTGGTGGCATTGGCAAGAATTTTCTCGGTGACCTTGGTGGCAGAGCGGATGGCGAGACCGTCATATTGACCGATCACCTCGGCCAGCTTGTCCTTGTCCTTGCCAAGGTCGGGCTGAAAATCGACGTCAATGCCGCGATCGCGAAAGATCTGGACGGCGGTTTCGGACAGTTTGTCGGAGACGAGTATTTTGGGAGCCATGTTCAAGCGTCCTTTGAATAAATGTGTTGGGATGCGTGGGTTTCACCCACCCTACGGGGCACGCCGCAAGGGTGGGTGAAAGCCGCGTTTATGCGTCGACGGCAAGCGCCGCGATTTCGGCCTGAAACGCCCATTCGATCCAGGGCATCAGCGCGGCAACATCGGATGTTTCCACCGTGCCGCCACACCAAATCCGAAGCCCGGCAGGCGCGTCACGATAGGCGCCGATGTCATAGGCGACATTTTCGACCTCAAGCCGTTTGGCGACCGCCTTGGCGAATGTCGCCCCGTCGGTGATGCGGGGATCATCGAAGGTCAGGCAGACAGAAGTGTTTGACAGGGTGGCCGGATCAGAGCTGAGAAAATCAACCCAGTCGTGCATTTCGACAAAATCGGCCACGGCCTTGGTATTGGCATTCGCACGGGCGATCAGGCCCTTGAGGCCCCCGACCGAGGCGGCCCAGTCAAGGGCGACGAGGTAATCCTCGACCGCCAGCATTGACGGGGTATTGATGGTTTCGCCGACGAACACGCCTTCGATCAGTTTGCCACCCTTGGTCAGGCGGAAAATCTTGGGCAGGGGCCACGCGGGGGTATAGGATTCGAGACGGTCCACCGCGCGGGGCGACAGCACGATCATGCCATGGGCGGCCTCGCCCCCCAGCACTTTCTGCCAGCTAAAGGTGGTCACATCGAGCTTGTCCCAGGGAAGGTCCTGCGCAAAGGCGGCCGAGGTGGCATCGCAGATCGTCAGGCCCTGGCGGTCGGGTTTGATCCAATCACCATTCGGCACCCGCACGCCAGAGGTGGTGCCGTTCCAGGTAAAGACGACATCATTGTCGGTATTCACGCCTGTCAGATCGACGATCTGACCATAGTCGGCGGTTTTGACCTCGGCGTCGAGCTTGAGCTGTTTCACCACATCGGTGACCCAACCGGCGCCAAAGCTTTCCCAGGCGAGCATTTCAACCGGGCGTTCGCCGAGAAGGTTCCACATCGCCATTTCAACCGCGCCGGTATCCGAGGCGGGCACAATGCCAATGCGGTACTCCTCGGGGATGCCGAGGATATCGCGCGTGCGCTCGATTGCGGCTTTCAGCTTGGCCTTGCCGACGGCGGCACGGTGGCTGCGGCCCAGAGGCGCGTCTGCCAGCTTATCAAGCGTAAATGTGGGGATTTTGGCACAGGGGCCAGAAGAGAAACGCGGATTAGCCGGCCGCGTTGCCGGGTGTTCAATAGCCATGAATGCTACCCTTTCAGATAAGCGCCCTTCGTTGGGGAAGGGTGTCCCACTTGCCGGGATACGCCAGCCCAAGAAAAACAGCAATATCTAAAGTCACTTGCCACGCCGGTTCATGCAGCATTGGGCAAATGATGCAGGAACGAACCCGTTAGAGTGGCACAAAACAGGCACAACACGATCAGTCTTTGTTCCGGGGCTGAATCAAGCAAACGAGAATATCGGAGCGTCGGCGGGCACACCCAAGACTATGTCTTTGAACACCTTTCGCCGCCAAGACCACGCTTGGTACGGCCCGCGCCAGTCTCGGCGCGGTCGCATTCAGTCACTTGCGTGAACCCCACCTGCACCGGCGAGGCTGACGCGGGTAAAGCCCGTGTTTGCAACCCGCAAGTTACGTGCCCCTTTACAAAATTGGCGTCCGCGCGGACACTCTGCGTAGACGCATAGCTGCGACGGATTACTTCCAAAGCCATTTTGACAGGAGGTTACCATGGTAGACTTCGCTGAAATGAAGAGTGTCAAACGGGATTTTGGCGATCACATTTTGCGGGCAGGACTGCTGCATGGGCCAAGCGGATTTGCCACCGCGAACACTGTCAAAGCGGCGATTGCGAACTCGGGCGCAAATGCCCATGCGGTGAGCATCGGGTACAAGATCGTTGACGGCAAAGAGACCGACACTCTGGCGATACGCATTCACGTGACCCAGAAACTTGCGGCGTCGATAAGTCCAAAACAAAACCTGTTCCCAAAAGACATCAACGGCCATCCCACGGATATCATCGCCCCGTTCGACAATTTTGCCATCAGCGGCGACAGTGGATCTCTGGTTGTCGGCAAGGACACGGCGCACGCGGTTGGCCTTTATTTTGCAGGACCGCAAAGCGGCGTTTACGGTGTTGCCAATGACATCGGATCGGTGCTGAGCGAATTGGAAATCGCGCTGGTTTTGGGGAGTGCATAGGGGATGGGTAGCGACACAATCCTTGATGCAAAGCAACGGGTCAGTCGGCGGTTTCTGGGGCAGGCCGGCATTCACGGTATCGGGCTTCACCCCGATGCCAGTGACACAATCTCAGCGTATCGCAGCCCCCGCCCCGGGCAACGCACTTCTGAGGCAGACCAGATGGATGGCCCCGAGGCCGCTTTTGACGACGACCCGCTGGTTGAAGAACTTCGGCGCGAAGCGCATCCCATCAAGATAGAAGTACACGACGACGATGCACCGGAAATCTAGCGCAAAGGGCCCCAATCGGGGGACGAGAGATAATCCGCGCCGTGATGTCGCTATGGGTGGTGCTATATTCCGGTTGTGGCCCCTGAATGGATGATACTGAGAATATGACGGAAGACCCGGCAGAAGAAGAATTGCATCCGGTGATCGAGGAGCCGCCGCGCAACAATCTTGATTACTATCAGATCAAGGTTCTGGGGCAGGCCAATGGCACAATCAGGGTTGATCTCAGGGGGATATTTGGTGCGAATCCACAGGTTCAAAATCATAGCGTCGCCCTTTGGCCCAATTCATCGCCGATTCCGGGCACCGAACCGGCGCAGACCTATCCGATCAAAAGCCAGAGCCTGCCGTTCACGACGATACTTGAATACGACCACCTGAGTTTCTTCGATTATGGGTTAACCTATCAGGTGAATGATTCAACAACGACGATCTGCGCGCTTACTGTTGTCTACAACTCGATAGAAGCGTCATCCGTGCTGCCGGTTAAAGTGCGCCTGAGGCTTGAAAAAACCACGCGCACTTCGGTTGAAGTCGATTTTTCGCTGTTGTCGGGCTATAATCCCAAGACCTACGGCAATTGGGTCGGCATCTGGCGGGATCTGGCAAATGTTTCGATTCTACCCCCGGCCTTGGGGTTTGCAGAAGTCACCACCGAGCAATCTGCCGGGACGGTCACGATAGAGGGTCTGGATCTGCGGGACGGCGACGTTTACTCGATTCTGTACTTTATGAACCCAAAAGATGCCACGGCCCCCGCCGCCGGGGGTGCATTGTATTTTTCCCTTCCTGAGGCGAGTTGATCGGCGCGCAGGCGCCCCGCAAAACGCCGTTCTGAACGTGCCGGAGCAGATCGCCAGGTGATGCTAAAACCCTTGAATTTAGGATACAAATGGTGGGTGCAGGGCCCGGTCGGATGCATGAATGAAAGGAACGGGTCATGCGCCAATGACGCAACCTGTGGTAGCGATTGGCCCGCGGCGCAAACTATCAAACTTTAGGCAATAGGTTTCTACTGCACGGTAATTTTGCTTGACCCTACGTCAATCAAATGAAACTATAAACAGAGTGCCTCACGGGGTAAAAATACTTTTAGTTGAATTTCATGCCCCCTGAGGCATCCTGTTAGATGGGTTTAAGCCCGCTTTTTAGTCTGGTTTTGTTTGTCTTAAAGTGCCGTTTTCTGATGCCTCACCATAAGACGTGAGCGACGGCAGGAATGGCTCGGTCAAATTTTTTTATGGGAGAAAGATATGTCTGAAGAACCTATCGGAGTTAGCTCTGCATCCAGCGGTACGGTCATTCTCGCCAATCGCGGCACGAAGCAGGGGGAAGGCGTAAACATCCAGTATACCACGTTCCCCAACAACAAACCACTTGAGTATGCCAACCAGTTTTTCGTCTGGGAATCGGATTCGCCCAACATTCCGTGGGACCGTGACCCGATTGCGCGCGTTCCGGTCGGACAGGACCAATATACCTTCACGCAGTTTGTCAAATTCAACTACCAGGTCGGCGTCGGCTATGTGATTGGTTACGCTGTCGCAAATGATCCCGCTGCAATTTGTTCGTCGATTTTTTATCCCGCAAATGAACAGCCCGGCCAAGGTCAGCAGTTGAAAATGGCCATGGGCTCTTATGGTCCGGGCTATGTCGAGGTTAGCTACGATACGCTTCAGCAGTATAACCCTGTCGCCAACCACAACTACATTGCAATCTGGCAGGCTCCGCAGGCCAGCTATAAGGGTGGCGAAATGAGTGCCGCGTCGATCCAGTATCCGAATACCCATGGTCAGGCGACAATCATGAACGTCAATCTTCAGATCAACTCGACTTATTCGATTGGGTATTTCATGCAAAAAGCCCCTGAAGGCAAGTCGGCGCTGGCATCCGAGCTGACGTTTACCACCTGAGTTTACGCATCTGTGGCCCGGACCGTTTTCCGGGCCGCAGGTCGACGTTAAGTCAAGCGCGCGGTCATTTGTTCGTGCGCCCGCTACCCGCCTCGAAACCAGATAAGCCGCCACGGAATGCCGTGCGCGAGCGAAGGGGGTATTGCCGTGGTTCAGTTCAACCGAATTCAAGACGGTCAGTTATATCTGTCCGATACAGCCTCTGCTTCGGGCAGCACATGGGCCTATGCGCTTCTGGCCTATGACGGGTCGTATGCAACGCAACCCTCTGACAAATCTGACCTTCCAAATGGCCCTGTATCGTTAAGCGGTGCGGTTGCCATGGCACCCGATATGCTTCTCAAAGGGTGGGCCACCTGCCTTGTCTATTTTGCGGTCGACACAGGTGCCATCGCGGGTGACGCCGAGGGCTGGATCGCGACACTGCAAGACATGATGGTCAACACATCCGCGATGGCGACCGGCATGATCTTGTTTGTGACGTCAGGCGATGTGGCGTCATTTGATGCGGCCGACAGCACCTATATCGGCCTGGAACCGGATGGCGGCGTGTTGTCTTCGGGCAGGTCGAGCCAAATTGATCTGATCCCCCTGGCACAGCAAACCGGTTTTGCCCTACGCACCAGCAGTTGCATATTGACCGTTCCAAACACCCCCGAGAAACCCGACGGCGATGTCATCCTGTTTAGCCCGGATCAGGGCGCGGGGTACAATGCGCTGGTTGATTCCGGCACCTACCAAACCACCATTCATATCAGTGGGGCCGATGCGTCGCTTCAGTTTTCCGGTGTCGGTCTGGGGGCAATGACGGCGCAGGCGCGGATATCGGCGAATGACCTTCGCCAGGATCTGGGCCTGGGCTTTCAGATGATCGTGCCAAACCCGATGTACGGCCACAAGGTCAAGGGCGAGACCCCGGTCAAAAACCTGACGGCTTATCTGCCACTTGCTGACCTTGCGGGATCACGCAACACGTTCCTCTACACATTACACGCCAATTTTGGCAACCCGAACAACAAGATAGAAGCCGCCGCCGAAACTGCATTTTTCTTTACCGGGGCAAACACATCGAATTCGCCCGACAGCAAAACCACACTCCCCAGTTACTACCGGACGGCTTATGGCAAAGACATCCGGCTGATCCCGGTTGCCGGTGGCACAGAGCCCGCCCGCCTGGTTGTCAATCTGGGGTACATGCAAACACCGCTGCAACCCGGGTTTTGCTTTAGCCCGGAAGGTGACTTCACGATTGAAGTGGACGGCGCCAGGCCCGGCGTGCCGGTCAAGATACTTTGCGGGCTTTCGGGCACCGAGACCGTCAGCGTCTTACCGCAGATCGACGGAAGCCAGGACGGTTTTGCGATGCGGTTCTTTCGCGACCGGCCTGCAAATGCTCCCAATTTTCCGCTGCAAGCGGCATCGCCCGTCGGACCGCCGATTGATGCCAAGGCCAAGCTGCTTGATGGCACCTATCAGACATCCTGGGTTACCTTTGTGCCCGCCCCCACCAGGATGGACACCGCCGCAGTTTACAGCGCAGCGCCCAAAGGGGCCGAACTGTTTGGCAAATACGAAGACACGCAAACCCGGCCCGCCGGTATTTTTGGCCCTACCGATCCCGGTCTTGTGCTGCCTGCGGATGGCAGCAAGAGCTTTCCCATGCTGCCGCTTGCGGGGTTCAAGGGGTCGGACGGCATTCAGGACATAACCTCGGAAGAATTTGAAACGCTAACACGACAGATCATCGGCCCGTCGCGCAAGACCGCGATTGATGCCGGCGAGACCAAGAAAGCCGCAAGCCCGATCGCCACCCTTGCCCCGCAAAGCGGAATGGCGATGGCCAGTGCTGCCGAAGACATCAAGGCAACCACCACGCCAGCCGGGTTTATTACCAATTTCGATAGGCAAAGCGGCGATTGGGCGCAGCTTATGCTGGCACAGGTGCAGGACAAGGATAACGTCATTCAGGCGCAAATGGGGTTTACCCAGCTTGATGATACATTGCAGGCGGCGTTTCAAACCACGGATCAGTTTCTGGTGATTGCCAATGCCGCGCACCTTGGGGCGCTAAAGGGTCAGGGTGTGTTTATGCCACCGTCCACGGCCGATATCCGAAGCCCGGCCCAGTTTTATAACGGTATTCCCATCGGTCAGTGGGATTTTGCCGTCGAAACCGGAACCGACAATGAATACGGCGATTATCGCAACATCATCATCGTAAAGGGCGTTCACGGCGCGATTTTGGCGCTTGATGACAAACACAACCCGACCGACGCCAGCCTTGCAATGAGCCCCGACAAATGGACCAAGCGCGATATCTTTGCAACGACCGTTCCTGGCGATACCGGGCAGCTTACGCCGCTGTCGGGATGGTTGGTGGAGTATTGCCATGAGGCGTGGCTTAAGCGCGAGAGCCCCTATTTTGCCAAATTTGCCCAGATCGTCACCGACCCAAACTGGACCGGTGTGTTGATCCTGAAGGCCGAGATTGCCAAGCTGCCGTCCGATCTTGCGGGTATCCTTGCGGGTGTGAAAGACCCCAAAGATTTCTATGCGCATCATATCGGCATTGAGATCGGGCAGATTGACCGCGACAAGGTTCAGCAGAAGGAAACCAGCTCAACCTTTGGTTTGGTCTATTACATCGACCCGCTTTACGACGATGCCGAAGAACCCCACACGATTGCCCCCCGCGACCCTGATGCGGATGAAAGTTTCACTTTGCTCAAGCTATCCGCCTTGTTTGAAAACTCGGCCATCAAAAAGTTCGAAAGCTTGGCACAGATGGTGTTGAACAAGCTATATGGCAGCGATGTCGAGGCGATGATCGACATAAAGCCGGGAGGCGATCAACCCAATCCCAATAATGCTGTTCTATTGGAAGGCGGATTGCAGCGTAATGGCGATGCGGTGGTTTATTCGCTCGGCTCGAAATGGCCGAACCTTTTTCTGCTAAAGAACAATATTCTCAACTCGGTTGAGATTGACGCGGCGCAAATGTCGACCCGCGATGACGGAAGCAAGAGCGGCAAGATCGTGTCGTGGATCGGCATGTCTGGCTTTATGAACTTCGCGGTTATCCCGGCGATGACCGACCCCAATACCGGCGATGAGCTTCCGGCCTTCGATATCTTCTCGTTCGGGGCGAAACCGGGCGATGAAACGGCGTTGCGGCAGGGGCTAGCGTTCTCAAACCTTGGGCTGAGGGTCACAACAGACGTGGACGTTGTGAACGAGGCCGATCCGCCGGACCCCATTCTAGAGCTGATTGAGGGCGAAATTGCCTTTAACCTTGCAAGCAGCACACCGCGTGAGGGCAGCCTTTACACGGGGTTTCATCTGGAACTGGTTGAGATGATGTCCGGCGATAACAGCACGGAGGCGGGGGACGACAAGACCGATCCAGCCAGTGTTGGATACCTTCCGGCGATCACGCAGTACCAGCTTAGAGGCGTCGGCAGCGGAAAATGGCACGGCCTTAAACTCAAGGTCTATCTTGGCTCGCCGGGCGCGCTTGCGGGCAAGGTGAACCTTGATTCCACAATGATGCTGGCGTGGTCAGATAACAGTGGTGAAGGCTCGGGTGGGTCGACCTTTAATGCCTTTGTCGGGATCGAACTTCCGGGGGCAGGCAGCGGCGGGTCGTTGTTTAGCCTGCAAACTGTCCTGAAGCTGTCGATCGGGCTTATCCAGCTTCTATTCAAAGAACCCGGTGCTGACCCCAAGACCGATCCCGGAGGGTTCATGCTGGTTCTCAATCAGATCGCTCTGAAATTCCTGGGGCTTTTGAAAGTTCCGCCAAGCGGCAACACGGCGTTCCTTTTGTTCGGGAACCCGGATGTCACCAAGGCTGCCGATCTAGGCTGGTTCGCTGTTTACAACAAAGCGAAAGCCAAGGCCGCAAAAGACAAAGAGGGGGTGTCTTGAAATGGCCAACGGCTTCAACGATCTCATCGCCATGCTCTCAAACGTCGCCACAACCAAGGGCGACCAAGCGTTGGTCCTGCGTTTAAAGAAAGTTCGGAATTACCTGCTTGGATTGCCCGGCATCCGGATTTTCGTTGCCAATAGCAACAACTTTGGCCACCAGGCATCGAGTGTCGCAATCCTTAACCGGTTGATTGCCCTGGGGGTTGAAGACGGGCTTGAGCTTGTTGTCTATGCCAGCGACGGCAACTTTGCGGCGCTTGATGCCAAGCTTAAATTGCTGATCCCGAACTTCCCCGGATCAAGCAACACCGAGTTCAAACTTAACGGTGTGACCGTCAAAGCCGTTCGTCTTATCGGAACCCTGGCAACGCAAGGGGAATTCGCAATCACCGGCGGGTATGACGACACCTATCATGGCGGTGACACAAAATTTCCTGAACTGAACGTCCTGAATTACGTGCAGCTTCAGCCCTATGGCTGGATCAAGGGGCGCAACCTGTTCCAGACTAGGAAAAGCGGTGCCACCAAAACCTATCTTTTTGACAAAGTGGCGGCATCCTCGCGGATCGGCGATCGGGCGTTTTATCGCCCGGTTCCGGCAATCACTGATTGGACGGCCTATCACAATGCCTATGCTGGCGACCCGGCCATCGACGAGGCCATCGCTGTTGCGCGGGTCATCGTCGATAATACAAACGCAGGGGCGATCAATCAGCTTCCGGTTTACGGCATAGCGACACTCGGCATGCCCGCGAAAAACCTGTACAACATCGCGGCGGGCATGCTTTCAGCTATGTATGGCCGCCCTGATGGCATCGCAAAGCGCCCCTCTGTTCTGACCAATATTCAGAAGGTTTCGGCAGATCAATGGCAGTCCCTTGCAGACCTGATTTCCGGTGCGAAGGGCCCCAAGCGCGGCACCGACTTTGACACCTGGCGACGCGACAGCCGTGTGGAGCAGCGTTTCAAGCTGATCGGCAGCCCGGACAGCCCCGCCACGGAAAAAATGATCACCGCAGCGATTGCCGCGTCCAGAAACAGTTATGATATCCTGATTGTCTATGTTGGCCCACTTCCAACGATGGTGTTTGACCTGCTGTACGCCACTGCGACCATGCCGCCGGTGCTGGAGGGTCAATCTTCGCTTGAGTTGATGTTGAACCTGGGCAAGCCCTATCTGAAAATGAGCAGATACGACGCAGCCACAAGTTTCGGGTATCCGGCACGTGGGAAAGAGGCCTTTAAGGCTTCGGCCATCGCCTATGATGGTATCGTCTCGTCATACCCGGCCTCCTGGAATGACACAGCCGTCGCGCGCGAGCGTTCGGTCCTGCAATATCCGCCTGTCGTCCTGCCGCCCTTGTTCAACGCGTATTGGCAACAGCCACAAGACAGGCCGCAGCGCGATCTTGAAAGCTATTTCACCAAGCTTGGCACCCATTTCCATGACGAGGTTAACGACAAGCTGTTGCGCGCGCTTGATATTGTCGTGAACAGGGTTGGCGTTAGCATGCCGAAGATGCTGCGGGCGATGGACGCTGAGCCGGAGCCAAAAGACCTGCTGACGCCGCTTTATGCAAACCTTGAACAGCAATGGAAGCAGAACAAGGGCGAGATCAATCTGCTGACCGCCATTGCGCCCGGTTTTATCACTGATGTGCTGAGTGCGGTGGTTGGCAAACAGTTCACCATTCAGGCCAATGAGCCGAAACAAGAGACCGACAAGGTTACTGTGACCGGCACCACAGCGGTATTTGAAACGCTTTTTGGCGCAGGCGAAACCCGGGTCGAGTTTGTCTTTACCCAAAATTCCAACCCGCAAGGCGAGGCCACGCTTGCGCTTGTCTTTGACGCTAATTTCGACAATGTATCGTGGAACCTGCCGGGGGCCGCGTGGCTGGGCATGGGGCAACCGCACCTTGGGTTTTCGATCGACCCTTATGGCGATCTGCCGGTGCAGGGGCGGATGGGTGCCACGATTTCAGCCGGGGCCGTCCTGGACGTCGGTATTGTTTTGCCGTCCGAGCCGGACACCTTCAACTTTCGCGCCGAATTCGAAGACCCCTACCCCGGCATCGACACGCTGTTTCAATGGATTGGCGGCATCAACATCGCCGCGATCCTGCCCGCTCAGCTACAAACCACCCGGATTGTCGCCAAATCGCTGGCGATGGACTATAATTACACTGACAACTCTATCGGCTTCATCTCATTCCTGTTGGGCACACCGGAAGATTTCAGTTGGACGCTTGTCCCCGCGGTTGATGTCACCAGCTTGAATATTCTGACAACCGTTACATCGCCCGGCGATCTAAAGGTGCGCGAGACGACTGTTGATATTGATGGCAAATTCCTGATTGAGACATCCGAGGCGACGATACAGGCCCACCTTCCCAAGTTGCGGGTGAACGGCGGGCTGGTTGACGGGACCGAACCGCTGAAGGTCGCGGACATTGTGGGCACGTATCTGGGCCAATCCTTTCAGGAGGCGCTTCCGGGGTTCATTTCGACCGTTGCAATCACCGGCATGAATTTTTCGGTCGATCAGGCGACCAGCACGTATGCCTTTGCGATGGATGCCACCACCGACTGGCCCATTGAAATCGACGGGACAACCGCGTTCACTGTGACCGGTCTAGGCCTGTCCGTTGATGCCACATCGACCGATATCGACCCGGCAACAAGCAAGAACGGCGGAACCGGAATAGTTGTGGCCAATGCGGCCCCCGCATCCGCTGCGTCGAAAAAGACCGAGATTACCGGTAAGTTCACCGGCACGACCATCATCCTGCCCGACAGTGCCAAAGTCGGCGTCAGCGTGACGGCGCAATACCTTGGCAGCGACAAAGGCTGGACCTTTGACGGGCACACCACCACCGTGATCAAGCTGGGCGCGCTATTGTCCGAAGAGCTAGGGTTCGACGCGGGCGCACAGGCAGATTACAATATCGACCTGTTGTCCTTGAAGATCACAACCCTGACGAATTCCTGGGTGTTCAAGGGCGAGTTTACCAACTGGAAGATTGATTTCCTCGACCTTACGATCGACAAGGCGTCGGTTGAGGCGGGATACAACGGAACCAAAAAAGCGGTTGAGAACGGCGGAGCAGCAGACCTGGCGCATCTGCCACCGCGCGCGGCGGCGACCCCTGAAATGCTTAGGGCTTCGGCAGCGCAGACGGCACCGGCGGTTGTGGGCGACGACAAGGGTTACTTCTCGGCGATTGCGGTTGAAATGACCTGGCTTGGGATGCGGATCAATCCCTGGATCAAGTTCGCATCGGAAAAGAAACCCACATGGGGCGCGGTTCTGCCCGACTTTCATCTGTCAGCAGAGGCCGTTTACGACGAAACCAAGAAAGAATGGACAGGCAAGTTCAAGTTCACCGAGAACACCACGCTTGGCAACCTGATTGAAACCATGGTGTCGTGGATTACCGGGTCAAAATTCGGTCTGGAAGCGCCGTGGTCTGTGCTGAACGACATCAGCCTGTCGAACCTGGAGCTTGATTACAATTTCACCACCGGCAAGGTTGTCTTCAAGGTCAATATCGGCCCGATCAACCTGGGCATCTGTACCATCGACAGCATTGATGTGAACTATGCCTCGGGTCAGGCCGACCCGAAGGACAACGGCGTTCACATTACCCTGAGCGGCAGTTTCCCGTGGAACGTCGGCGCAGAGGCCAATGGTGACACCTCAAGCCTTGGACCCTGGGACGCCAGTGAACCGGGCGCGGCCCCGGCACCACCGGGCGGCGGCAACAAGTACTTTGACCTGCGCCTGCTTGCCCTGGGCCAGCATGTTACGGTTGATGGGCTTACCTCGAAAAAGAACGTTGCCGAAGTCATTGAGTCGCTCGAAAATCTTGTCATTCCGCAGCCACCGGATGTGCCTATTGGCGATGGCGTTAACCAGCCCATT
The DNA here is from genome assembly GCF_900115165.1 of Roseovarius lutimaris. GTDB lineage: Bacteria > Pseudomonadota > Alphaproteobacteria > Rhodobacterales > Rhodobacteraceae > Roseovarius > Roseovarius lutimaris. The sequence goes on from NZ_FOVP01000004.1 coordinate 140,276, forward strand.
TTCGCGCCTGACAGCTCTTGGTTCATCGCCTTTGATTTTGGGGTTCTGAAGGTTGAGAAGGGCAAAGAAAAAGGCGCCGAAGCCAAGCTGCCGACAAAGGCCGGTGACGACGATCCCGAAACCTACTTCATCTCGCTCGCAATCGTTTTCAATGATCCATCCCTCTATGCCCTGCGGATCAGCCTTGATGGGCCGATGGCCAAGATTTTTGCCGGTCTGGATTTCCAGATCATGTACCAGCAGGTTTCCAAGAATGTCGGGAAATACTCGGCCCAGATTGTTCTGCCGGACATCATGCGCAAAATCCAGATCGGTGTTGCCTCTATCACGCTGCCGACCTTTGCGATTGAAGTTTACACCAACGGCGATTTTCAGGTTGATATCGGCTTTCCCTGGCAGGAAGACTTTTCGCGCTCCTTCTCGATTGAAATTCAGGCTGGTCCGTTGCCGCTTATGGGGTCGGCCGGATTCTATTTTGGCAAGCTCTCCAGTGCCACCACCGACAAGGTGCCGATAACGCACAAGGGTTGGTTCAATCCGGTCATCGTGTTTGGTTTCGGCGCACAAATCGGGCTTGGCAAGTCGATTGAAATGGGGATTCTCAAGGCGGGCTTCAGCCTGACCGTATTTGGGATTATCGAGGGCGTCATCGCGCGCTGGCTGCCTTATACAACCGACACTGTTGAGGGGGCCCCGAACCAGTTACAGGACGGTTATTACTTCTCGTTGACCGGGACGCTTGGTGTGCAGGGGCGGCTTTATGGGTCGATCAACTTTGCCATCATCTCGGCCGATCTGAACGTTCGTATTGCGATCTGGATCAAAGCGACGTTTGCCTCCTACGAGCCGATCCCGATCCTTGTTCAGGCGCTGGTTGATGTCAGCCTTGCCGTCAAGATCAACCTGGGTCTGTTCAAAATCACCATCCATCTTGGCTTTAAGGCAACTGTCAAAGCCAGCTTCATCCTGGACAATCCGATGAAAGGACCGGCACCTTGGGCAGACGAGAGCCTGACTGCAAGCGCCGCTGTAATGGCCTTGTCGGCCCCTGCCCGGCTGAACGCGCGTGGCCTGAAAAAAATCGCAGGGTCAGCGCCCGATATGCCAATGGCAATGGGCGCAACCGGCGAGGTTTACGCGCCAGACTGGACCCGTCTGACCAAGGGCGAAACGCTGCATTTGTCGGGCTATGTTGCCCCGGTTCTGACCGTTGTTGGCGATGCAGACGGCGACCCGGCAAGCCAGCCTGCGGCCTATGCGGTGAATTTCTTCCTGAAGGCACAAAAACCGATTCAGGCGGATTCGGGCGCTTTGGGCGCGATGGCCAGCGGGAACGATGCACCTGCCGCAGAGGTTGTGGCACCCGACCTTGTAGCGCGCACCGCACATGCAAGGGCGCGCGCCCTGACGGCCAACAGCGCGGCGGATGCCTTGTTCGAAGATCTTGCGATCCGCACATTGCAATGGATCATCGCGGCGGGCCGACCTGCGGATATTTCGCCTTCTGAGCTGAACAATCTGCCTGTCAACGACACTTATCTTACAAGTATTTTCAACTACTTGTCGGATGAAACCCGGCCAATTCCAATCCCGGCCAGCGCTATCGACACCTTCTTGGGTTTGCAGACTGAAATCGACTTTAGACTTGAGCAAGACAGCAATGCAGAACCCGCGACCGCCGTGTTCTTTCCGGCTGTTCCCAGCGTGCATTTGAACGTTCCGGCATTCGCGGGCGGCGCCGAGTACGATTATGAGTTCGGCAAGGTCAATTCGAGTACGTCAGGCTATATCGAACAGTTGCGCCTATACTTTGACGCTCTCAAGGTTCAGGTCGACGCACAATCCAATCTGACCGCAAATGCCGCCGTGGCCCCGGTTCCGGGGGGGCCGTCAATCGCTGAGTTTGTCTATGGCGACTACTTTACGATGATTGGCCGCCTCACCGTTCAGGCGCTGCGTGATGGCCTGAGCAATTTCAAACTGCCGCTTGAGGATGTATCGGGGCTAAGCGTCAAGGGCATCGTCGATTACGTAAACAGACAGATGCAGATTGATCCTGAGGACAAGGACCGCGACGCCAAACTTTATACGCTTGGCGAACTGATGACTGCCAACAAGAAACAACCGCTGAATTCCGCTGCCACTTTGCCGATAACGATTGCGGGTATGAGCTGGCAGGCCGCTGGTGGGCAGAGTTTTGAAGACATTGCCAAACTGCCGGTTTTTGACGGCGCCATTGTGGCCGGGGATCTCGCCGAGCACAACAAGCTGGATGCTCGCATCATTGCATCCGGCATCAAGATTAGTGGCAATGGCAACGATTATACCACGCAGGGGGCCGATAGCCTGAAAAGCATCGCTGATGCGCTGAAATACGCCACCGTCGAGGACCTTTTGACAGATGTTCCGGCACTTCTTGCCAACCCCAAGCTGCTTGCGGATCAATCCATCCTTGATATTCCGGCCTTTGGTCACAAAATCGCGCCTTCTGACACGCTCGAAAGCGTCGCAGAGAGGTATGCCCTTGAAATCGGTGCTTTGGAAACCTCGGCAAACGGCGCAATTGTCGATCTGTTTCTGGATACCGAGCACGAGCCAAGCCTGAATGTGCCGCATCTTGCACAGTACAATCTGGGCGATCTTATTGATGAGATGGTCCGCACTTTGGGCCTGCAAAACGCCGCTGGCATGGTATCGCGCTATTATCTGCACGGTCTGCGCCTAAAGACCAGATTTGCGAGCGGCGATATCCTGACGCCCGGTGACAAGGTTCCGCTGAAGAAAGATGCCGACAGCTATCCTGATGATCTGGGGCTGTTCGCGCTTACCGGCCAAACCGTGCCGCTGCCCAATATCCCTGATCCGGCGGCAAGCCCCGAGGGGCCGTACTATGCCCTGACGCTGACCTCGCCCGACAGTTGGTTGAAATTCAACAGCACGACGACGCTCACTTACACCTTGAATGGCGAGTTCCAGAATTCCCGGTATCTGCAATACAAGGCAGTGCGCGAAGCGTCGGCGACCTACCTGAGCATGGGATCGTCGCCCATCACGCCGCTGCCGGTGGCCGAGGCCAAGCCTGCGCGCTTCCCGCTGGCAAATGAAATCGTCTGGCAGACTGCGGTAACGATTGACCTGCCGATGCAGACAACCCAGCCCGCCACACCACGTCCACGGCTTTGGTCACTGCCCAATTCCCTGATCAACCTGCCAAATTCCCAAGGCATGTTGCCAACCTTTGCGCCGGTTATCGCACGCACCAACGAGGCGCGCGGCACCACGCAGGACGATCCTGTGAATAACTACGGGTTTGGGTCACTGATTTCGTTCACTGTAAAACGCATCGACGGCGACGCCGCCAGTGCGACCAGGCGCAGCTATGAAATCATCGGTGCGCCCGAAGCCGAGGTTACATTGCTGGAGCGGATTCTTGATCAGTTGACCGATCAGACCGGTGGGTTTGATCAGGTCAACCTGTTTTACCGGCCAAGTGCCACGGGCAGCGAAGCCAAGGGCTGGCAGTCGGATAATCCGGCCGATGCGTTAATGGGCATCACCCAGACCAACCTGTCGACGGATACCCATCCCGAAGGCAGTCTTAGCGCCTCGGATGCCGTGGGCACTGATCGTTTCGGCAATCTGATTGGCACGCCCAACCGCTTCTTGCGGCTATTGTGGGAGGCAAGCATCACCCGCTCGGGCGGGTTCTATCTGAATTACACCACGGGCATCGCCGACGACGATCTGAAGGGCCTGCCGGACCATGCCTTTAACGATCAGGGCGAGGCGGAACTTGCAATCTTTGTAGTCTATCAGCTGCGCGCCGAGACCGGGGTGCTGTTTGCCAACTTTATGAATGTTGCGGTGACAAACGAGGCGTTCGATCTGAGCGACGCGGCCCTTGTTGCAGAAGCCGTGCCCGTCACGCCCCCATCAAGCCGTCTGTTTGAACCGGGCGTGGATACGCTTAAATCCTATGCTGACAGCTATTACATGGGCGTTGGCGTTCTGGCCGACCTGAACACCACGCAGACCCTGGCGGATCAAACGCCGGTTGTCATCGAGGGGGGCATGTATCAGGTTCCCAAGGTTCCGCCGGTCACGCCGGACAAGGCAAACCCCGGTGGCGACCTAGGTCTGATCGCGCAGCACTTTGGAACCGATATCGCGGCAATCCAACAGGTGAACCCGGCGGGCATCGGGCTGCCGACAACGCTTGCGCCGCTGACGTCGATCAAACTGCCGCGCATTACTGTGACCATAGGGGCCACCGATGCGGGCGGCACGCTTGCGGACTTGTCGACATACTTCGGCGTTCCGCTCGCGGAATTGGCCGCTGCAAATGCTGATGTCAGCCTGTTCACCGCTGTCGCGCTGAATGTTCGGGTTGGCCCGCTCAGCCTTGCACCCGATATCCAACAAGGCGTTGCCGGGATCTCACTGGTGCGTCCTGAACCGGTTGTTGTTGACACGCCAACACCCGACAAAGCCTGGGGTGAGGCCTATTTGCGGCAGACCTTTGGATTGCTGGGATACCGCCTTGCCGATAATCCGGGCAACAGCTTTTTCCACGAATCCGACTGGGGTTTGCCCGCAGGCCCGGTTGATCCTGACCCCGAAGCCGGGGGCGACAAGGTACAGGCGGCAAATTCCAGCTCGCCCGATGGCAACTGGCATTTTTCCCTGTCGGTGCCCTATGCGCAGATCGTCGCCGGGGGCGACCCGAACGCCAGCCCGTATCTGGGTGTCGGTGAGTTGCTTCAGTTCGATATGGCCTGGCTTGATCTTTTCGGCAATCGAATCCAGAGTGAATTCCGCAATCCGACACCGCCCGCAAGCGCCCCCCAGAACAAGGCACCGCAAATTACCGGATATACTGATCGCCTGCTTGGTATCGGCCAGTGGCCCGGTGTTGCCGCAGCTTACCAGATTGCGGGCGATGGCGGCACACCCGTCAAGCCGCTGCTCACGATGAAGCTGCGCTTTGACGACGGTGCTTACATGAACGCCGCAACCGCCGCACGCAGCAGCGACCCCGATACGGCCGCCGCCGGGCGCAAGACGCTTGATCAGGCGATCCGCAGTTACACGGTTGTCCAGCAGCAGCAGAACGACCCGGCAGGCATCAGCACGACGCTGACCACAACGCTGATCCCCGATGGTGCCTGGCCGATACCCAGAACCGAGTTGCCGCTTGCAGATATCAAGCCGGATGCCCCCGGCGACAGCTATGCTCTGAACCAATGGGCCGAACTTATCCTGAGTTATCTGAATGAGTTGTCCGACACCGCCAAGCCGGTCGTTGAATTTGACTGGACGGATTACGACCGTACTGTCCCACTGGATGGCACTCTTAACGACGGTCAGATATTCAAGCTCGAAACCAGTCTGACATTTGCGCGCGATTCGATGCGCGTGGCCGGTGGGCTGCGCACGTCGCCGGGTGTTGCGGCAAACGCCAGTTCGATTGCCGCATGGACCGGGCCGCTTGGAACCGAGACGACCAGGGAACAACGCACGCTGGTGAGTTTTGCGCGCGACTTTACCGATGCCTTTGCGGGTGATCCCACACAATGTCAGCGCATCGCAAGCGGGTCTGACAACAACGTCTATAGCGGCGGCGCAAAGCCGCTTTGGGTTGCTACGTTTGGCGCAGCCAACTCGAAAAAGGCGATTTCCTATGAGATTACCGACAAAGGCGCGCCAACGATATTTGCCCCGCGCCCGATCTCGAATATCCTGAAATCCAAGGCCCAGACGCGGATCATCCCCTATACCACCGGTGCGCCGCTTTCCAAAACTACACCGGCGCAGGTTTCGTCTTTTGTGTCCATCGACCTTGATCGCTGGATGCGGACAACGCTGAGCGATGTTGATGCGCTCTTGACGCCAAAATACGTGACGCCGGCCAACATTCTGTCGAACAATATCCAGGGTGTGCCGCTGCCTGAGGGGCGCCAATCATGGCCCGATGCGTTGCAAAGCCTGCTGGATGCAAAAGAGGATCTGGCCGATGCCCTAAAGGGCGCGATGCTGGCGGTTTACACCGACGAACACCCAAGCCAGAAGCAGAACGACGCGATCCGCGAAAGCTTCCGTCAGGCGATGCTTGCACAGGTCAGCCAATTCTATGCCGTCAAGGCGGGTCTGCAATTCGAGGCCGATGTTCATGCCGCGATCACGCCACAAGACGGTGCAAAACTGGTGCCGCGGATCTATGGTAACATCCTGAACGATACCTCGGTGCAGACGCTGCCGAATTTGACGGTCTCGTCACCCAAACTTGACCTGAAATTCTCGGGCAGACCAAAACTTGACGAAGAACCGAGTCCCTACCTCAGTTCATTGGTGACAACGACCACCACCAATGCGGCCAAGGTTACGCTTAATCTGGCTTATCAGGGCGGATACATTGAGCACGAGATCGGCGCGCTGCCCGGCATTACAGGGTATCGACCGTCGACGTGGCTCAGTTTTGTTGACATCGGGACCGAAGAAACGCCTGATCCCCTGCCCCTGACGCGCGGCCTGGGAACGTTTGAAGTGCCGATTATCCTGCGCGCCTATCCCGAAGTTCCAACGCTGCTGACTCAGGACGGACTTGACGATTATGTACCGCAATGCCCACCGCAAGAGGCCGGCATCATCGACGCCACAGGTGTGAGCGCACGGGCATCCGCACCTGCAACCTGCCCGAAACCGGGCGATTTCAATCCGGTAGAGGCGGTGACACGCTGGGCTTATGCGTTTGAGTATTCAATGCAGGACCACGCGCCGCAAGACGAGGTGCATGGCACAATCGCGTTCAACATCAAGGATGACGATCCGGTTATGGCGTCAGACGTGGCACCACGTGATCTGTTTGAGAACCTTGCCGAATTTGTGCATGTTTATCCAAAAGTCCTGAACGATCTGAACGCCTATCTGTTGCCAATTGATGTAGACACCAAGGACGCCGAGCAGCTTACAAACGCTCAATACGCGCTTGAATCGGCAACATCGCTGGTCAAATGGGTCGCCGAAACCGCAGCCATCGAATTTGCCATGAAAGCGGCCGAGGATATCACCGCCAGCGCGGAGATTGATGTGGCCCCGGTCAGCTTTGTTATCTCTGAGGCCCCGGTTGAAGTGGAAGAACCCGACAAAAGCGGCACGGTGATTGCCCTGGAGATCACCCTTGCGCTGACTGAGGCATTACCCCCCCGCGTCGGCACACCCGAGGTTGAGATCGCAGGATATACCTGTCAGCGCCAGCCCGGCAGTGATCCAAAAACGGCCAAGTTCCTTTACCTCTATACCGACCCGGTTACCGGCAAGAAAAGGTATCTTGAATCCAAGGTCGGAAGCAAAATCGCCGCCAGACGCTTTATCCTGCCGGAAATGGAGATCCTTGAACGTCAGGATGCGCTGACCTCGGTCTATTTGACGCGAAACGCGGGCATCATTGATGATCACACGATTGTAGGCAGCTTTGTCTACCGGACACCTGATGTCAGCTTTGAAAGCGCGCTGCATCCGACGATTTTCCGCAATGAACCGGTGAATATCGCGCTGGCCGGGGCGACCGACAAGAACACCCCGGTCAAGCGCAGTGTTGCCTGCCAACTGTCAGTCTTCTACGAAATGCTGTTCAAGAATGCGGGCACCAGGGAGGTTACGATTCAGCTGGGCCTGTACTATGCCTATTCGGTCAATGGACAGTTGAACAAGGTGCGGTTGCCGGTGTTCCTGATGCCGCCCACCAAGGCCGCCCTGCCGACAGACGACGAACCGCCAAACGCGGTGGACGGGGGGGAAACCATCGCCGATATCGTCGCCAAACAGGCCGCCACCTGGCAGCTTTGGTATGACGAGAACAAGCCAATTCTGGATGGTGGTCAGATTGAAATGGACATGACGATCATGTCGGATCTTACCGCCAAGCCGATGCCGGTGCTTCGAATGACGGATCTTTATCTTTCGGTGAAAGATATTGAAGGCCTATGATTTTGGGAAATTGCCAAGGCCGACGTTTGCGGACCCTGTGAAAGAGGGCACGACCGAAAACACCGCAACCAATTGCACGTAAGTGAGAAATTTGTCATGAATGCCGCCCCTCGCTGAGGGGTGTCCCACTGATCGCATTGCGGCGCATCAGGGCCTTTCGCGCGTACAGAAATGACGCTAGAACGCAGCCTGAGTAATAAAATACCACCCTGCGCGGCTACGATCGGAAACCTCATTAAATGTTCATTGCCACATTGATTGCCCCAAGGGGCGTGCTGGACCCGGCCCTTGTTCACGCCCTGCGCAATGCCTGGGGGGGCGGTGACGCTCTCTGGCTTGCGCCCGACGAGGCGGCGGAATTTGCGCTGAACCAGATGCCGGACAATCGCTGGGATGTGTGGGGCGATCTGCAACAGGCGCGTGTCGATCTTGTGGTGCAACCCGCGACGGGACGACGCAAGAAGATGCTGCTGGCGGATATGGACAGCACGATGATCTGTCAGGAATGCATTGATGAACTGGCCGAGGTCGCGGGCGTCGGCGCGCATGTCAAAGAGATCACGGCGCGCGCGATGAATGGCGACTTGGACTTTGAGGGTGCTTTGCTCGAACGGGTCGCGCTTCTCAGGGGGCTTGACGCGGGCGTAATCGCCAAGGTGCTGGAAAGCCGGATTACCTATATGCCCGGTGGCGCCGCCCTCTTGGCGACGATGAAGGCAAACGGGGCCTATTGCGCGCTTGTGTCGGGCGGGTTCACCGCCTTTACCGAGGCCGTCGCCGCCACGCTTGGCTTTGACGAAAACCGCGCCAACACGCTTTTGATCGAAGGCGACGTTCTGACCGGCGACGTGGGCCGCCCGATCCTTGGGCGCGAGGCCAAGGTTGCAGCCCTGAAAGACATCACCACCCGGCTTGGCCTTGCCGAGGCGGAGGTGATCGCGGTCGGAGACGGGGCCAATGATCTTGGCATGCTGGGGCGGGCCGGGTCCGGCGTGGCGCTGCACGCCAAGCCAAGCGTCGCCGCCAAATGCGATATCCGCATCAACCACGGCGACCTGACGGCGCTGCTCTATCTACAGGGCTATGCGCAGGATGAATTCGTCGCGGGCGCTCATCAGGCCTGACAGCCTGTCTCGCTGATCAGGCGCCCCGTTGGTCAAAAGCGAGGCCGCCTGTCAGGGCGGATGAGCAGCGGATCAAACCAGGGTCGCCGTGGGTCTGATCATTCCGGTCTCGATCCCGCGCCGGTTGAGAATCGGTGCATTCATGAATTTGCGGGTGGCCGGGTGATCCGCATCCAGCACCCCCAACCTGACCAGAAGCGCCGCAATCGTACATTCCGCGCCCCGCGTGGTGCCGTCCGTGATCTTGAGAGCGATTCCCATCTTACGGGTCGGCAGGATGGCAATGAAAAACGCCTCGGCCCCGGTCTTGAGCGCAACCGGCTCCTTGCAGGCGCGCATCAACTCGGTACAGGCACGCCCCTCACCAGCCACAAGCTCGGGATGCGCGACCATCGCCTGCCATAGCTGGGTGGCGGCGATCTGGTTGGCATCCGCGCCCTCATGAGCCCCGGCAAACCACGCCATCGCGCCCGCCATCCCATGCAGGCTTGCGGCATGGTTGGGTGCCGAACACCCATCAATCCCGTAAAACGGCGAGGTCTCGCCAGTTACCGTTTCAAACGCATCCAGCACCGCCTTTTGCACCGGATGGTCGGGGTCAATATACTCGGCGCTGCCTTTCAGGTGACGGTTCAGCGTCAGGAAACCTGCATGTTTGCCCGAGCAATTGTTATGCACCTGACAGGGCGACGTGTCAGAACACAACAGCGCCTTGTGGGCCGCCTTGTCATCCGGGTCTTGCGGCCCGCAGCGCAAATCATCATCGCTCAGCCCAAGATCGGCAAGCCAGCGGTTGACGCGCTCGGTGTGAATCGCCGCACCATTATGCGAGGCACAGGCCAGTGCCAGTTGCTCGGCAGTAAGACCAAGGGCTTCGGCTGCGCCGCTTGTGACCAACGGCAGGGCCTGGATCATCTTGGCCGAACTTCGCGGCAAAATCGTCGTGGTCGGGTCGCCCCAGGCCTCGACAATGGCACCGCCCGCGTCACAAATCACCGCATGACCAAGATGCACGCTTTCGGCCATCGGGCCGCGCCAGATTTCGGTCATGGGAACAGGCTGGGTCATCAAGGCCTCCGGTAAATATGGCTGACGGGCGCGTGTGCGAAAATCCGCCAATTGCGTCTTTCACTTCTCGCCTGTTTCAGGCTAATGTTGCAATGTCGAGACGGGACTGGTCGCATATAAAAAGATTTCCGTAAAGGGAAAGTGGCGACCTCTGAAATTGAGGCTTAGGACAGCTTGGAGGCTGGACAGATGGTATCACGATTTGCACGCGGCGTGGCCGTGGCATTGGCCGCGATGGTGGCAACAGGTGCGGCAGCGCAGGAAACAAGCACCAATCAGGTGGCGGCCAAGACCGCATGGAGCGTGTTTGAAGACAACGATCCGCGCGAATGCTGGGCGGTGTCGGCACCGACCGAAACGGTCAACACCAAGGATGGCCGCGTTGTTGCCGTGCGCCGTGGCGACATTCTGTTGATGACGTTCTTTCGCCCCGGCGCGGGCGTTCAGGGCCAGATCACCTTTACCGGCGGGTATCCTTTCGCCGGCGGCTCGACCGTCAACATGAATATCGGCGGGTCCCAGTTCGAATTGTTCACCGAGGGCGAATGGGCTTGGCCAGCAAGCACCGGCGATGACGCGAAAATTCTGGCGGCGATGAAACGCGGCGCAGAGGCCGTGCTTACCGCACGCTCGTCGCGCGGCACGATCACCAAGGACTCGTTCTCTCTGTCGGGGTATACGGCGGCGGTCGAAGAGGCCGAAAAACGCTGTAAGTAGATGGCTCGCTGGCGGCCCCGGGACTGGGCCGTCAGGATTTCTGCATCTGCTGCGAAACCGTGATTACGATAAATTCGGCAGGGCGGGTGAGTGCCGCCATAACTGTGATCCGCAAGATACCTTCCAATACATCCTCGGGCGTCATGGTGTCACCAAGACCGACATTAACGCTGAAGGCATCGGCGGGCACCGCCCCGGCCAGACCACCCTGTTTCCAGATACCGGTCAGGAAGTTTTCGATCATCGCACGGATGGTGACCCAGGTGTTGGCGCTGTTGGGTTCAAACGCATAGGCCTTGACGGCCAGTTTGATGCTTTCCTCGATCATGATCATGGTGCGGCGCACCGGGATATAGCGCCAGTCAAGCGAGTTACCGTCAAGCGTGCGCGCGCCCCAGACAAGCGTGCCTTCGCCGACAAAAGGACGGATCGCATTGATGGATTTGCCGGTGGTAGAAACGTTGAGGTTTTCCTGTTGGTCGTGATTGATCGCGACGGTTGGTGAGGTGACAGAGCTGAGCGAGACATTGGCAGGCGCCTTCCAGACACCTCGCGAAGTGTCGACCATGGTATAGATCCCGGCCATGGCAGCGCCGGGCGGCAGGGTGTTCATGCCGGTGGCGATAGCGCGGGTAATATCAGCGTATGCCGGGCAAAGGGCGCGAAGGGTTTTGTCAAGTGTCTGTCGGCGCGCCCCGGAGTCATGCGCGTCGCTATCCAGTTTGCCCTGCATATCCGGAGTTGGCACGGCCTGATCCCCGGCTACAACAAGAACCCGACGCGAAAGGGTGGCAAGTCCGTTCTTGTCGGTGACGATCACCTCGAACTGGCCGGTCGTGGCGGCGTCTTTGTCATGGGCAAAGCTGACCGCGCCGTCATTCAGCTCTTGTTGGGTAAAACCGCTCAGGGCGGTATCGGTGCCGGTGGTGACCAAAGCGCCGGGCATCTGACCGGTGTCAAGGATTTCAAAGCGCAGGTCGGCGGCGGTGCTGGTGTCATCGGTCGCGGAGATATCCGCAGGAGTCAGGATTGTATGCCCGCCGAGCGGGACGTTGATTGTGAAATCGCCTGAGAGGTCCGGCGCGCCGATTTTGTTGATTTCTGCGGTGATCGCCACGTCGTTGCTGACCGCCACCGACAAGAGCTTGCGCAACTCGGCGTGGCTATCGGCGTTGATGTTGTCAAAAGTGAAATCGCGGTCCTGCCAGATGGTCGTGTTGAGCCAGGGATAATAAGCCGCCCCGTAATCCAGCCAGTTGACGCCGATATCTTTGCGAAACATCGCGACCGGATCGCCAAGGGGGCTGGTCCGGGGAAGGTAGCCGGAAGAGATATCGAGGATGGCAAAGCGGTTGCGCATTTCCTCGCCGCAATGGGCGAGCATCGCCTGCTGAACCTTTGTCGCGTCGGCGCGGGGCAGACGGGTGGTTTCGGGGATTACCAGCAACGTCGGCTCGGGTTCTTTTTCAAGACTGGTGATGGCGGCGATCATTTTGGCCGCGTCGAAGGGATCATCGTAGTCCCCGACAGAGGTGACATAACAAGGCCCGCCGCCGTTCTGAAAAAAGTGCCGCATGGCGGTGTAAAGACAGTAGGCGGGGGTGGTCTGGATAAGCTCTTGGGCGGAAGTGACAGGAATGCGGGGCAAGGCGGGGGCATTGTTTTTTCCCGCATCGCCAAGCGGGGAAGGATCGGGCGGGGCCGCAGTTGGTTTGATGTCAAAAAGCGGCATCGGGGCGAAACCGAAAAAACGGTGAAACTCTGCCATAGAAGAAATGCGCCACGGGGTATCCTGCAAGGGCTTGGTGCCATTCATCGCCGTTTGGGTGTGCCCGATAAAGGCAGGTACGGCAGTGGCAACCTCAACCACGGAATTGGGAAAAGCGTTTTTCTCGACGATATAGACGCCGGGGGTTTTCATGTGTGGCATCGGGAAATCCGGTGATTGAGGAAATAATGGCGTCTGGAAACAGGCAAGGCGCGGCGACGGGAAAGGTGTCGCCGCGCATGGATAGCTTAGCGCAAAACCTGACCGGCGGGCCATTTCAACGCGTGGGTAAGAATGATGTCCTGCGTCTGACCCGGCGGCAGGGCAAATTCCCAGGCCAGAATTCCGCGCTGGCCCTCGACATCACGCTCGCTCGGCTGGGGCTTGGCCGACCATGTGATCTCAAGGTATTCCTGATCCGATTGCGGCACACGATCGAGAACCCGCAGGGGCCAGGCGGCATCGGTCAGGTTTTCAACACTGATCTCGACCGTTTCGGTCATTTCGTTGGATTTGGAGATAATGCCACGATCCCCCTCGTTGCGATCACGCACAAGCCGCGTCAGCCGCAGGCCCTCGATTGCGCCAAAGGACCAATCGACCTTGCCCCCGGCCGGGACAAGATCAATCCAGCGCTGCCCGACATAGCGGCCATCGAGATAGAACCGCGCCTCTGACGTGGGCAGGATCAATTCGCCCGTATCGTTGGTCAGCCGCGCCATGACAAAGGCGGTCTGATCGACCATCGGCACGGCCTGCGCCACCACGTCGGCAGTGGTGGCAAGCGTGCCGAGCGACAGGCGCACGCGGTCCGCGCCGGTGCTGACCGAGATCGGTTCGGGATAGGTATAGGTGACTGACAACCCGTCAAACTGTGCATCGGCCTCGATGCGCGCGGGGGCGGCGGCCTCCATCACCGGTTCGGCCATTTGCATCAGCGCGCCATCGGCGCGTTCAAGCTGGCGCGATTTGGGGCGGATGTCGTCCGGGTCTTCGATGCGCGGAATCCAGGGCCAGATCTGGCCGGGTTCGCTCTGGGCCGAGGGGCGCAGCGTCGATAGGGTAAGCGCCACATCGCGCCAGTTTTCGCCGGTGTATTGCTGGACAAAGGCGCCGCGTTCCAGCCGAAGCTCACCAGTGTCGCGCGCCAGATGCAGATCGTAAAGCGGCTGCCATCCGGCATCGTTGATGGTGTAGGTCACACTCAGTGTGCCTGTCGCCGGTTGATCCGAGGCAACCGCCACGGCCAGCATCGCGCGCGCCTTGTCTTCGGGAACAAGCGCCGCGAGGGCCCTTTGCGCATCCTCCAGCGCCTCGATCCTATCCTTGAGTCCACGCTCGGCGGTTTCGGCGCGGCGGGTGGCATCGGTGGCGGCACGCCGCGCGGCGAGAGTTTCGGACCCGATCATCGTTGAAAGTTCGCGCAGCGCATCAACCCCAAGCGCGGCAACGCCGTCGCCCTGTCCGATTTCGGCAAGAAAAGCGATGCGGGCGCGAGCGGCCTCGGCCTCAAGCGCGATATCCTCGACATCGGCGCGGGCCTTGCGCAGGGCCTCTTCCAGCCGCTCGACCTCGGCGCGGGCGGCGATCAAGGCGGGCAGTTCACTGGCATCGCGCGGCGGCACGTAATCATTACGGGTTGTCACCCCGCCCATTTGCGCCCCGGTGACCGCAACCCGGATCGCGGCAAGCGGCGTGTTTTGCGGCAGGTCGGCAAGGATCAGATCATGCTGGCCTGCGGGGATGGAAAACGGCACCTGCCGGGTCACCGTCGCGCCCTGCGGGTAAAGGGTCACCGCGCTGACCCGGCTGTTAAGCGCGATTTCCTCGGCATGAAGCGCCGGGGCGAAAAGCATGAACGGAAGGGCGAAATATAGCGCACGCATGGGGATCACTCCTGAAAACATGAAAGGATCATCCCGCTGGCGCGACGCAAGTGCAAGCGCGGGCTGGCGATTTGTGCGGATTTACGCCTTGTTTACCCGGATGGGCTTTCATCAGAGCCATGGAACGCGTCGAGATGAAAATGCATGACGAAATGTTACACGCAGCGGCGCGGATCGCGTCAGAGCGTGATATCACGCTAGGGCAAATGATCCGCGATCTATTGGCGCGCGAAATCGCAAGGGCGCAAAATGCGAGGCCGCCTGTCAGGGCGGATGAGCGGCTCGTCGCGCCCTTACGTGCGCGCCTCGCGGGCGATCTGGCCGAGGCGGGCGATTGGCAAGATCTGCAGGCGCGCCTGAGAAGCAAGGGCTATGTATTGCGCGCCGCCGGAGGGGGGCTTGCCTTGCATGACTGGCCTGCGGATCGGCGCATCTGCAAGGCGTCCGAGCTTGGCTTTAGCTATTCCCGCCTGATGCGGCGCTTTCACACACCCTTCCCCGGTCATGGGCACAGGTGGCTGTTCGACAGGATAAGTGCGGCCGAAAAAACGCAAACGGGCGCCTCCGAAGATGCGCCCGATGATAGTGTGATAGAGGGGTCTGGAAACGACGATTAACCTTTTTTCAGCACCCGCTGCCCCAGTGTTTCGGCGATCTGCACCGCGTTCAACGCCGCGCCCTTGCGCAGGTTGTCGCTGACGCACCACAGGTTGATGCCGTTATCAATCGTCGGATCCTGACGGATACGGCTGATGAAAGTGGCGAAATCACCGACACATTCGACCGGGGTGACATAGCCACCGTCTTCGCGCTTGTCGATCACCATGATGCCGGGTGCCTCGCGTAGGATATCGCGGGCCTCGGCCTCATCAAGGTGATCCTCGAACTCGATGTTGATCGCCTCGGCATGACCGACAAAGACCGGCACGCGCACGCAGGTGGCGGTCACCTTGATCGAGGGATCGACAATTTTTTTCGTTTCGGCGACCATTTTCCATTCTTCTTTAGTCTGGCCGTCCTCAAGGAAGACATCAATATGCGGGATCACGTTGAACGCGATCTGCTTGGTGAATTTCTTTGCGGGTTTATCGTCGGTCGGGTTGTAGATAGACTTGGTCTGATCCCAAAGCTCGTCAATTCCCTCTTTGCCCGCCCCCGAGACCGACTGATAGGTCGAGACCACGACGCGCTTGATGCGCGCGCGATCATGCAATGGCTTGAGCGCCACAACCATCTGCGCGGTCGAACAGTTGGGGTTGGCAATGATATTCTTCTTGGCATAGCCCAGAACCGCCTCGGGGTTCACTTCGGGAACCACCAGCGGCACGTCGGGATCATAGCGATAGAGAGACGAGTTATCGATCACGATACAGCCCGCCTTGGCCGCTTTGGGCGCATAGATCTTGGTCGCGTCAGAACCGACAGCAAACAGAGCGATATCCCAGCCGGTGAAATCGAACGTGTCCAGATCCTTGGTCGTCAGGGTCCGGTCGCCAAAGCTGACTTCGGAGCCGAGAGAGCGACGGCTTGCGAGGGCCACGATCTCATCGACAGGAAAATGGCGCTCGGCCAGAATATTCAGCATTTCGCGGCCCACATTGCCTGTGGCGCCGACGACGGCGATTTTGTAACCCATTTTGATCAATCTCCAGGTTCGGGGGTTGCCGGGGCGTCATATCGCGTCCGCACAGAAGGTGAAAGGGGGCGGGATCAGTTCATACTGTCGCGGCTAAAGAGGTAAATCACCAGCCCCACCCCCAGAGCGACCGCGAACAGCAGGAAAATCGCGGTATAGCCCGCAAGCGCGCCACTGGCCGAGGCGGCGCTGTGCAAGGGACCAGAGGCGAATTGCGCCACGCCCACGCCGCCAATGCCAAAAAGGTTCAAAAGGGTCACACCGCGCCCGGCAAGGTGAGCTGGGAAAAACGCCCGGCCATGGGCAATGATCACCGGGAAAGAGGCGCCGAAAAAGCCCACAACCGCCAGCATGGCAATCGACAGCGCCAGATTGTGATCGGGCATCGAAACCATTACCAAAAGCACAAGCGCATTGATCAGGTTGCCGCCAAAGATCACCCATTTGCGGGTGTTGAACATGCGATCAAGCGGCCCGTAGCATAGCGTTCCGGCGATCATCGCGACGCCCATGACAAGGGTGGCCTGCCCCACCTGTCCGGTATCCAGACCAAAGACATCGCGCAGATATGGCCCCGCCCAAAGCCCGCGCAGGGCGGCAGAGGGCACATAGGCCACGAACATCAATGGCACAATCGCCCAAAGCACCGGCAGCTTCAACAGATCAAGAACCGAGCCGCGCGTATCACCGGTCAGCGCCTCAGGGTCACGCACCAGGGCGAGAATACCAAACGCCACAACGCCCGACACGCCCGCCAATGCGAACAGTGCCGCGCGCCAGCCAAGCGTTTCGGCGGCCCATGCCATCGGGTAAGAGGCCACCAGATTACCGACCGACCCAACCCCAAGCATCAGCGCCGCAAGGGTGGCGAATTTCGCAGGCGGGAACTGGCGCGCAAAAATGTAATAGGACGCCATCAGAACCGGCGCACATCCGACCCCGATCAAAAGCATCGCGATACTGATGTGCAGGGGGCTTGTGGCCATGGCAAAAAGCGCCGCGCCCCCTGCCCCGCCCACCAGCAAAAGCACCGACGCCGTCCGCCGTGGCCCAAACCGGTCAAGCGACCAGCCGACAGGTATCTGCATCACCGCAAAGGCCAGAAACCAAAGCCCCGAGGCAAAGGCCAGATCATCCGGCGTGGTGCCGATATCGCGCTCAAGAACGCCGCTCAGGACCGCGAGAAAGGCGCGAAAGAACTGGCTTAGCACATAGGCCAGACACAGCAGGGCAAGACCGGCGCGCATGAGCGTCATCCCAAAAAGAGAAAAATCAGCCCGCGCCGCGTGCAATCAGGACATCAACATGCGCTGCCGCGCTTTGGGCAAGCGCCATTAGGTTATAGCCACCCTCAAGACAGGACACGATCCGCCCGCCGCAAAGGTCACCGGCCAGATCACAAAGCCGCCCCGTGACCCAGGCAAAGTCATCCTCGGTCAGGCGCAGATCGGCAAGCGGGTCATCGCGATGCGCGTCAAACCCGGCCGAGATCAGCAAAAGCTGCGGCTTGAAGGCGGCGACGGCAGGAAAGACCTTGTCCTCATAGATCTTGCGAAAGCCCTCGCCACCGGTGCCCGGCGCAAGCGGCAGGTTCAGGATCGTGTCATGCGGGCCGGTTTCATCTGCGGTGCCGGTGCCGGGCCAAAGCGGAAACTGATGCGACGAGACGAACAGCGCGCGCGCATCATCCTCAAGCAGGTCCTGCGTGCCATTGCCGTGATGCACGTCGAAATCCACAATCGCCACACGGTCCAGCCCGTGATGATCGAGCGCAAATTTTGCCGCAACCGCGATGTTGCCGAACAGGCAGAACCCCATGGTGGTTTCGCGCTCGGCGTGATGGCCCGGCGGGCGGGTGGCAACAAAGGCATTCTGCGCCTCCCCCGACATCACAAGATCAACCGCCCGCACGGCCCCGCCCGCGGCGCGATGCGCCGCCGCAAGCGAGCCGGGCGACATATAGGTGTCGCCATCCAGCTGTACCATGCCAGAGATCGGCGCCGCCGCGCGGATTGCCTCGACATGGCTATGGGGGTGAACGCGCAACAGATCGTCTTCGGCCACCATCGGGGCGGTGACGCGGCTCAGGTCCTTTCCCTCAAGCGCGGCGAGCACATATTCAAGCCGCGCCACCTTTTCGGGGTGGCCTTCGGGCGTTTCATGGCCAAGGCAATCGGGATGGGTGATCAGGGCTGTTGTCATCGTGCGTCTCCGTTTCGGACCTGAAAAGAGCCTGAAAAGCCGGGCTTGTCCAGTGCAGGCTTGTGAGGCGGCGTGGCGCGTGCCACTCTGGTGGATAATGGAAGGCGACACCATCACCATCATACAGGAAATCGCGCTTGGCCTCTGGGCACAGGCGCAGCTTTTCCTGACCGGGCTCATGCGGCCCTGGAACGCCTATCAGGTGGGGATCGTGCTCTCAGTCTTCCTCGTCGCGCATATCATGGCGAAGATTTTCGGCCCGCTCGCCCGCGACTGGATGCGTGAACGAGAAGGCTGGCCAATATGGCGGATGCGCATTCTGGTGATGCTGCATCGGCGCCTAAGGCTTATGTTTTTCATTATCATGATCTGGCCATTGGTCTGGATCATGCGCGAAGCCACCTGGCCAAGCCGATCCTATCTGCTTGCGGTAGCGGGCAACCTTGCAGTTGCCTGGCTGGTGATCGCGATTGTCACGCGCCTGATCCGCAACACCTTTCTACGCTCGATGGTGCGTTACGTCAGCTGGACATGGGTCACGCTCAGTATCCTGAACCTTACCGACGAGGCACAGGCCATTCTGGAGAGCGCCGCCTTCGAGATCGGCGAGACACGGCTATCGCTCTGGCTTTTGGTGCAGGCGGTGATCGTGATCGGCATCCTGTTCGCGCTGGCGCGTTTCATATCCACTGTCACCTCTGCACAGGTGCGCAAGAACGACGATATTTCGCCTTCGATGCAGGTGCTGGTCGTCAAGTTCATGCAGGTTTTACTGTATGGCGCCGCGTTCTTTATCGGGCTGCGCACTGTCGGGGTGGATCTGACCGGGCTTGCCGTGCTCTCGGGTGCTATCGGCGTGGGCCTTGGCTTTGGTCTGCAAAAGGTGGTGTCGAACCTTGTGTCGGGCATCATCATCCTTCTCGACAAGTCGATCAAACCCGGTGATGTCATCAGCCTTGGCGAGACCTTTGGCTGGATCAACAGCCTTGGCGCGCGCTATGTCTCGATCACCACGCGCGACGGGCGCGAGTACCTGATCCCGAACGAGGATCTGATCACCGGGCAGGTGGTGAACTGGTCGCATTCCAACGATTTCGTGCGGCTCGATATCTATTTTGGCACGGCTTACGGCGATGATCCCCACAAGGTGCGCAAGATCGCAATCGAGGCCGCCACTAGCGTTGATCGCGTTCTAAGCAGCAAGCCGCCAGTCTGTCACATCGTCGGCTTTGGCGATAGCAGTGTCGATTACATCCTGCGATTCTGGATTCATGACCCGACCGGCGGGCTGACCAATATTCGCGGCAATGTCTATCTGGCGCTCTGGGATGCGTTCCAGGCAAATGACATTTCCATTCCCTTCCCGCAGCGCGAGGTGCGAATGCTTGGCGATAATGGCGGGGATATGCCACACGACGGGTAAATTTGCAGCACTTTCTTGCGCGCTCGGCAATCAAGGGGTTGCTGTTCATTGAAAAATCATCTTTGGCTTGCTACCTTATGATCACAGCCCGGCACCGGGGCTTTGCGGTGTGCAGCAAAGGAGGACTATGTCCTGTCTTTTACGACCTATGCGGCCGAGGCCGCTGAACAGGGGGCGCTTGCAATGGGGCCTGCCATGACCGCAGACAGCGAAACGCAGCTTGCGGCGATTCTTTCTTCACTTTCCGACGACAAGGCCGAAGATGTGGTGCAGATCGACCTGCGCGGCAAAACGGCGATTGGCGATTACATGATCGTCTGCTCGGGGCGATCCTCCCGTCAGGTGTCTGCGATTGCTGAAAAGCTGACGGATCGCCTGAAGCAGGACTTCGGCATTCTGTCGCGGATGGAAGGCAAGGGAACCGGCGATTGGGTGCTGATCGACACAGGTGATGTGATCGTTCATGTATTCCGCCCCGAAGTGCGCGAATTCTATCAGCTTGAAAAGATGTGGCTGCCGACCGGACAAACCCCGGGGCAGACGGCAGATTCTCAGGTCTGAATGCGAGTTCACATTTGCGCGGTGGGCCGGTTGCGGACCGGCCCGGAACGCGCGCTTATCGACGACTATCTGGTCCGGTTTGATCGCACCGGCCGCGCCCTTGGACTTGGCCCTGCGCAGATGCATGAGGTCGAGGATAAAAAGGGCGGCGGTATGTCGGCCGAGGCCACCCTTCTGGAACGGATCATTCCCAAATCATCGGTAATCGTGGCGCTGGACGAGCGCGGAAAATTGCAAAGCTCGCCCGAGTTTGCCACCCTGCTTGGCGATTGGCGCGACGGCGGGCGTGGCGACGTTGCCTTTGTGATCGGCGGCGCCGATGGCATCGCCCCCGATTTGCGCAAGCGCGCCGATTTCAGACTGTCGTTCGGGCGCATGGTCTGGCCGCATATGCTGGCACGGGCGATGCTATGCGAACAGCTTTATCGCGCGGCCTCAATTTTGGCGGGCAGCCCCTATCACAGAGTCTGAAGCTGCCCGGATCGTGACCGCCGCCTAACCGGCCTTTTGAATTTCGACCTGATGAGGATAGGGGATCGACACGCCATTCTTGTCAAACGCCTCTTTCACCTCCTTGGTCATGTCAAATTTCAGCGCCCAGTAATCAGCGGCATCACACCAGAGCCGCACCCCGAGATCGACACTGCTATCGCCAAGGTTCACCACCCGAACCCAGGGCTCGGGGTCGGCGTGAACGCGGGAGTCGGCATTTGCCAGATCAAGGATGATCCGCATGGCCTGATCGGCATCATCGCCGTAGTCAATCCCGAAACTCAGATCGCACCGCCGCGTCGCGTGATGCGAAAAGTTACGGATAACCGCGCCCCAGGCCTGACCGTTGGGCAGGATGATCTGCACGTTATCAGGCGTCGAAAGCTCGGTGAAAAACAGGTTAAGATCGACCACCGTGCCGGAGGTGCCGCCGATTTCAACGTATTGGCCCAACTTGTAGGGCCGAAACAGCACAAGCATGAAGCCCGCCGCAAGATCAGAGAGCGTGCCCTGCAACGCCAGGCCGATGGCCAGAGTGGCCGCGCCCATCACCGCCACAAGGCTGGTGGCCTGAATGCCGAAAATGCCAAGAACCGCGACAAGCACCATCGCCAGAATCGCCCATTTCACGATCGAGGCGGCGAAATTGCCGATGGTATTGTCGATCCGCCGACTGGCGTTGACGCGACGGCGCACCATGCCGCTTATGATTCCGGCCGCCATCCAGCCGATGATGAGAACCGCGAGGGCCTTGGCCGCGCTGATGATCATCGGACCGTATCCGCTTAGTTGTTCGATGATGTCTTGCATTTCTGCGTTTCCTTTCTGGTATTGGCCACCTGCGCGGCCCGTTGGCCATACGCCGGGCGTGAAAAAGGGCCCGCTGGATCGCGGACCCTTTCGCCATAAACCGTGGCTTACTTCTTCTTCAGAGAATCGCGGATTTCGATCAGGATGTCCAGTTCGGACGGGCCGGGATCAGCAACGGGCGCTTCCTCGACCTCTGGCTTGGCGCGGTTGACGGCCTTGACCAGCATGAACACCACCCATGCGATAACCAAAAAGTTGATCACGGCCATGATAAAGCGGCCATAGGCAAAGACGGCGGCGCCGGCCTCTTCTGCGGCGGCAATAGAGGCATATTCGCCCGAGCCCAGAAGCACGTAAAGCCCCGAGAAATCGACCCCGCCCATGAACAGGCTGATGATCGGGTTTATAAGATCGGCCACAAGCGAGCCGACAATCGCGGTAAAGGCCGCGCCGATGATAATACCGACCGCCATATCCATAACATTGCCCTTGGCAATGAAATCTTTGAACTCTTGAATCATGTTTGTCCCTTTTCACACTGTCTGGTGCGGATCATTCTGCCCGCTCGCACGACGTCGATATCACAGAACGCGCAGAATATTGCCTGAAAACGTCTTGTTTCTTGGGGAAAAACCGGCCTCATGTCCCCCTCACGCACCTTCCAAACGGGCTTAGTCACGCGGCAATTCATCCGATGGGATCACGCCAAAGAATCTCTCTGCAGACCAGACACCGAACCAGCCATCGTGATGCGCGCCGATATCGACCAGCCGGTAAAAGCTTTTGCGATCAATCAGCGCCTCAAGATTGGCGCGCACAAGAACATAGGGCGACGGCTCGCCCGTTTCCGGGTCGCGGGTCACGCGAATGGGGTGGTCTGGGCCTGCGGTGACATGATCGCCAACATTGGTTTCAAAGCGTAGTTTCTGGGTTTCGCCATAGCCGGAGACCTCAAAATCAATCGCGACAAACGGCGCGTCATCGACCGTAATGCCGACCTTTTCCACCGGTGTGACAAGAAAATACTCGTCACCATCACGCCGCAGGATGGTGGAAAACAGCCGCACCAAGGCGGGCCGCGTGATCGGGGTGCCAAGGTAAAACCATGTGCCATCGCGGGCGATTCGCATATCGAGATCGCCGGAAAAGGGCGGGTTCCACAAATGCACAGGCGGAAGTCCGCGCCCCTTGGCCCCGGCGGCCCTTGCAGAGGCGGCAATGCCTTCGGCTGACGGGGACGTGATGGATTCTTTGCTCATTGCTTTTGCCATTTCTCTCTAGCGCGATACACTCTACCCATAGGATATAGTCCAGACAGGAGTTTTGCCATGACCGATGACACCGACCTGCTTGCCGGTCTTGAGGCGCTTGAAGGCAAACTTGCCCAGGCACGGGCCTCGATTACGCGGCGCTTTATCGGTCAGGACCAGGTGGTCGATCTGGCCCTGTCGGCGCTTTTATGCGGCGGGCATGGTTTGCTGATCGGTCTGCCGGGGCTTGGCAAGACGCGGCTTGTGGAAACCCTTGGCACGGTGATGGGGCTAAATACCAACCGGGTGCAGTTTACCCCTGACCTCATGCCGGCCGATATCCTCGGCAGCGAAGTGCTTGAAACCGCCAGTAACGGAAGCCGGGCGTTCAAATTCATCGAAGGGCCGATTTTCTGCCAGCTTCTGATGGCCGATGAAATCAACCGCGCCAGCCCGCGCACCCAATCGGCCCTGTTGCAGGCAATGCAGGAACGCCAAGTGACCGTCGCGGGCGCCAATCGCCCGCTCGCACCGCCGTTTCACGTGCTCGCCACGCAGAACCCGATTGAGCAAGAGGGCACCTATCCTCTCCCCGAGGCCCAGCTTGATCGTTTTCTGGTTCAGATCGAGGTGCCCTATCCCGACCGCGACACAGAGCGCGCGATTTTGCTTGCCACCACCGGCGCCGCCGAGGAAGAGGCCCATGCCGTCTTTGCGCCCGCCGATCTGATTGCCGCCCAGCAGATGCTGCGCCGGATGCCTGTCGGCGAGGCTGTGATGGAGGTGATCCTTGATCTGGTGCGCGCCTGTCGCCCGGATGATCCAAGCGCAAGCGAGGTCGTGCGCGAGACCGTCGCCTGGGGTCCGGGGCCGCGTGCCGCGCAGGCGCTCATGCTGACGGTGCGGGCGCGCGCGATGCTACAGGGACGGCTTGCGCCGGATGCGGGCGATGTGGCCGCGATGGCGCAATCGGTGCTTGGTCACCGCATGGCGCTCAACTTTGCGGCGCGGGCGCGCGGCGATAACCTGAGCACGCTGATCGCACGCACCGTCGCCGACGTGGCCCAGGTCAAGGTTGCCGCCTAGGATGAACGCCGCCGCCCCCTCTCTGCGCCCCCGGGCCGAGGCCGAGGCCGCCCGCCTGCCGCCACTTTTGGCGCAGGCCGAGCATCTTGCCGGCGCCGTGTTGCTGGGCGAGCATGGCCGCCGCCGGGCCGGTCAGGGCGATGATTTCTGGCAATACCGCCCGGTGCAGCCGGGGGATAGCCGCCGGATGATCGACTGGCGTCGTTCGGGGCGCTCGGATGCGCAATTCGTGCGCCAGCGGGAATGGCAGATCGCCCAAAGCGTGATGCTTTGGGTCGATCCGGCGGCCTCGATGCGCTTTGCCAGCGACACGGGCCTGCCCGACAAGGCCGACCGCGCGCGGCTTTTGGCGCTTGCCGGCGCGATCCTGCTTATTCGCGGCGGCGAACGTGTTGGCCTGACCGGCGGCGCCCTGCCGCCGCGACGTGGGCAGGTGCAGATCGCGCGGCTGACCGAGGCGCTGATGCAAGACAGCGACGAGGATTACGCCAGCCCCGATATGGCCGGACTTTTGCCGCATGGCCGCGCGATCCTGATCTCCGACTTCATGGGCGACCTCAGCGGCCTGCGCGGCGCTCTGACGGCGGCGGCGGATCGCGGTGTGCGCGGCGTGCTCTATCAGGTGCTCGACCCGGCAGAAGAGGCCTTTCCCTATGCCGGGCGCACGATATTCGAAAGCATCGGTGGCACCATGGCGCATGAGACGCTCAAGGCGGGTGACCTGCGTGACCGCTATCTTGAACGCCTCGCCGAGCGAAAGGCAGAACTGGCCTCGCTTTGCTCTGTCACCGGCTGGCGCTATGGCTGTCACCATACCGGCAACAGCGCGCAATCGGCTCTGTTATGGCTCTACCGCGCGATTGACGGGGGGGCGGGCGCATGATGCTTGGCCCGCTTGGTTTCACCGCGCCGTGGTTGCTGTTGGCGCTCGCCGCCTTGCCGATCCTCTGGATTATCCTGCGCGCCGTGCCGCCCGCCCCGGTGCGGCGGCGGTTTCCGGGTGTGGCGCTTTTGCTCGGCCTCAAGGACGAAGACAGCGTCACCGACCGCACACCCTGGTGGCTGTTGCTGCTGCGGATGCTGGCGGTGGCGGCGGTGATTATCGGGCTGGCGGGGCCGGTCCTTAATCCGCGCGACGAGGGCGAGGCACGCACCACCGACCCACTTTTGATCCTGCTTGATAATAGCTGGGCAAGCGCACGCGACTGGACCGCACAGATCGCCGTGATCGACAGCCTTCTGGCCGAGGCCGGGCGCGCCGGGCGTCCTGCCGCCGTGATGCAGCTGAGCGATCCGCAGGCACCGCTGTTTCAGGCCGCCGAAAGCTGGCGCAGCCGCCTGCCGGGCCTTGCCCCGGCGCCGTGGTCGATCACGCCTGAGATGCTAAGTGAAGCCGCCGGATTGCTGGGCGAGACGGCGTTCGAAACCCGCTGGTTTTCTGACGGGTTGATGCACGCGGGCCGCGAGGACCTTCTCACCGCGCTGGAGGCGCGCGGCCCGGTGACCGCGCACGAAAGCCCGCGACCGATCCTGGCGCTCAAGCCGGCAACGCTGGCCGATGGCCTGGTCAATCTGCAAGCGCTGCGCGCGCAACCGGGACCGACGCGCGACATCATCGTCAACGCCCATGGCCTTGATCCCGCGGGCGTGCCGCGCATTCTCGCCAGCCTGCCAATGACGTTCGAGGACGGCGAGACAGAGGCGCAGGGCGCGCTATCGCTGCCGCCCGAGTTGCGCGCGCGCTTGACCCGGTTCGAGATCGCCGGACAGACCCATGCCGGGGCCGTCACGCTTGGCGATGATGGCCTCAAGCGGCGCGAGGTGGCGATGATCGCCGGGCGCGATGACCGCGAGGGGCTAGAGCTGTTGTCGCCGCTGCACTACCTTGAACAGGCGCTGATCCCCACCGCTGACCTGCTGGATGGCGCGCTTATGGATATCTTGCCGGCCAATCCCGATGTGATCATACTGGCCGATGTGGCAATGCTTTCGGGTGCCGAACAGGCCGCGCTTCTCGACTGGACCACCGAAGGCGGGCTTTTGCTGCGCTTTGCCGGGCCACGCCTTGCCGCAAGCGATGTGTCGCGCAACGAAGAGTCCCCGCTGATGCCGGTGCGCCTGCGCGCCGGGGGGCGGACGGTCGGCGGCGCGATGAGTTGGGGCGAACCCAAGGCGCTCGCCCCCTTTGCCGAAGCTACGCCGTTTTACGGCCTCTCGATCCCGGCCGATGTCAGCGTCAGCGCGCAGGTCATGGCCCAGCCCGACCCGGTGCTGGCCGAACGGGTGATCGCACAGTTGACCGATGGCACCCCGCTGGTCACCCGCAAGCGGATCGGCGCCGGGCAGGTCGTGCTGTTTCACGTCACCGCCAATGCCGAATGGTCAAGCCTGCCGCTCTCGGGGCTGTTCGTGCAGATGCTGGAGCGGCTTGCGGTCTCTTCTGCCGTGGCGCCGCCCGATGCGGCGGAGCTGGCGGGCACCACATGGCAGCCGGTCGCGGTGCTTGACGGATTTGGTGCGCTCAACGATGCGGGTACGCTGCCGGGTGTGGCGGGCGAACGTATCCTTGCCGCGCCGCTTGGGCCTGACCTTGCCCCCGGTCTTTATGACGGCCCGGACCAGCGGATTGCCCGCAATGTGGTAGAGGCAGAAGCTACGCTAACCCCCATGGCATGGCCCGCGCGCATCCCGGTCGAGGGACTGGCGCGCGCGCCAGAGCTCCCGTTGGGCGGATGGCTACTGGCCACGGCGTTGATCCTGCTGATCGGCGATATCGCTGCCTCGCTTGCCCTCTCGGGGCGGCTCTGGCCGGTGCGCGCGGCGGCGGGGCTTGTGCTTACCATTGGGCTTGTCGGCGCGCCCCACGGGGCAAAGGCTCAGGATGACGATCGCGCGATCCTTGCCACATCCGAGGTGGTGCTGGCGCATGTCATCACCGGCAACCGCGCGCTTGACGATGCGGCGCGCGCCGGTCTTGCGGGGCTTGGCCGGGTGCTTAATTTTCGCACCTCGATCGAGCCTGCGGCCCCGATCAGCGTTAATCTGGAAACCGATGACCTGGCGTTTTATCCCATCCTTTATTGGCCGATTACCCCGGATCAGCCGACCCCCACGGCCGAGGCCTATGTGAAGCTGAACGAATATCTGCGCAATGGCGGGCTTATCCTGTTTGACACGCGCGACGCCAATGTGGCGGGGTTCGGCGCCTCTTCGCCGAATGGGGCGCGGCTTCAACGTCTGGCCGCGCCGCTTGATATTCCGCCGCTGGAACAGGTGCCGGACGATCACGTCCTGACCCGCGCCTTTTACCTGTTGACCGATTTTCCGGGCCGCCACGGCGGCCGTCCGGTCTGGGTTGAGGCGGCCCCCCCCGACGCCGAACGCGTCGAGGGCATGCCGTTTCGCAACCTCAATGACGGGGTGACGCCGGTGGTGATCGGCGGCAACGACTGGGCCTCGGCCTGGGCGGTGAATGAACGCGGTGATCCGCTTTTTCCGGTGGGGCGCGGCTATGCCGGTGAACGCCAGCGCGAGCTGGCCTATCGCTTTGGTGTCAACCTTGTGATGCATGTGCTGACCGGCAATTACAAATCCGATCAGGTGCATGTGCCTGCCTTGCTTGATAGGTTGAGCCAATGACCGCGACGTTGATTTTTGACCCACTTTTGCCGGTGCTGCTGATTGCGGTACTTGGTGGCCTTCTGGCCGCCGGGCTTGCGCTTGCCATCTGGCGCGGCTTGTCGGGCTGGGCGTTTCGCGCGCTTGCCGGGCTGGTCATTCTCGGGGCCCTGATGGGGCCGGTTTATCAACAGGAAGACCGCGCGCCGCTGTCGGATATCGTGATGATCGTCGAGGATGAGAGCGCCAGTCAGGGGCTGGCGGATCGCGCCGCCATGACCGCTTCGGCGGCCGATACACTGGAGGCGCGGCTTGAGGCGCGCGACAACACCGAGGTGCGCCGCATCCGTGTGCCCGATGCGCCCGACAATGGCGGCACCCAGATGATGACCGAACTGGCCCAGGCCATGGCCGAAGAGCCGCAGGGCCGGATTGCCGGTGTGATCCTGCTGTCGGATGGGCGTTTGCACGATGCTGATCGCGCGCCACCCCTGCCTGCGCCGATGCATCTTTTGCATACCGGGCGCGCGGGCGATTGGGATCGCCGTTTGCGGATCGAGAATGCCCCCGCCTTTGCCATCCTGGGCGAAGAGGTGCGCATGACCCTGACCATCACCGATGAAGGGGCCGGTCCGCCGGGCGTAACAAGTGTGCCGCTTGATATCTCGGTCGATGGGGATGAACCGCGCCGCTTTGAGGTGGCCCTGGGACAGACAATTGATTTGCCGCTGATCCTTCCGCATGGCGGGCGCAACGTTCTGCAATTCACCACGCCCGCCGCCGAGGGCGAACTTACGGATCGCAACAACACCGCGCTGGTCCAGATCAATGGCGTGCGCGATCGCCTGAGCGTGCTTTTGGTGTCGGGTCAGCCGCACCCCGGCACGCGGACATGGCGCAACCTTCTAAAATCCGACAGCTCGGTTGATCTTGTGCATTTCACCATCCTGCGGCCACCGGAAAAACAGGACGGCGTGCCGGTGCGGGAACTGTCGCTTATCGCCTTTCCGACGCGCGAATTGTTTTTGGAAAAGGTCGATGATTTCGATTTGATCATCTTTGATCGCTACCGGCGGCGCGGTATCCTGCCGTCGATCTATCTCGACAATATCCGCCAGTATGTCGAAAACGGCGGCGCGGTGCTGTTTGCGGCAGGGCCGGATTTTGCCGGCGCCGAAAGCATCTATCGCGGACCTTTCGAGCAAATCGTTCCCGCCCGCCCCACCGCGCGGGTGGTCGAAGAAGGCTATCGCCCCAGGGTGAGCGATCTTGGCCGCCGCCATCCGGTGACCGCAGGCTTGCAGGCCGAGGGTGCCGAGGCGGGTGATTGGGGCCGCTGGATGCGCCAGATCGAGGTCAGCCAGACCTCTGGCGATGTGGTAATGTCGGGCGTGGGGGATCGGCCGCTGTTGCTGCTTGACCGGGTTGGCGAGGGGCGCGTCGCGCTATTGGCCTCGGATCACGCCTGGCTTTGGGGCCGCGGGTTTGAAGGCGGCGGGCCGCAGCTTGAACTGTTGCGGCGTCTCGCGCATTGGATGATGAAGGAACCCGAACTTGAGGAAGAGGCGCTTTGGGCCGAGGCCACCGGCCAGCAGATGCGGGTCATCCGCCGCTCGCTTGACGACAGGGTCGGCGCGCTCAGCATCACCACCCCGTCGGGCGAGGTGATTGAACGCGAGATGACAGAGGTATCGCCGGGGCGGTTCGAGCTTGTCTATGACGGGCCGGAAATCGGGCTTTACCGCCTGGAAAACGACGATCAGAACGCGGTGATCGGTCTTGGGCCAGCTGCACCGGTGGAGTTTGAACAGACCATCGCCAGCGCCGAGGCCCTGCAACCGCTGATCAGCGGGACAAACGGCGGCGTTCGCGCGCTTGCCGATGGTGTGCCGGGCATTCGCGAGGTGCGCACAGGCCGCCCCGCCGCCGGGCGCGGCTGGATCGGAATCACGCCGCGCGACGCCTATGAAACCCGCAGCGTGAGCCAGATGCCGCTTTTGCCGGCATGGCTTACCCTGCTGTTGGTGTCAGGATTGATTCTGTCGGGATGGCTGCGCGAGGGGCGACGCTAGCCGAGGCATCACCTGCCCTCACAGGTCGTTTCGCTTATGGTTTAAGTTCGACCCGCACGGCCTCGCCTGACCAGCCATCGACCGAACAATGCGCTTTCACGAAAATCTCTCGCGTGCCGTCCGGCAGGGTCAGGCTGGTCAATGACCGGGTAAAGGGCTGTTCGTTGACATGCGGGTGATGCAGAACCCGATAGCCAAGGCGATTGCCGTCTTTATCCAGCACCTCCCACCCATCGACATAGTGGTCCCAGCCGGTATCGGGATGCTCGACCGTTACATCCACACGCCAGGCCATGCCCGATTTTCCGACTTTGACGTCAAGCACTTCAGGATCGCTCGCCATAGCCGCAGAGGCCAGAACAAGCGCGGTTAGGGTAAGGCTGATCTGTTTCATAGCGCGTAATATAGCGTATTCTTGCGGGAATGACACTCACGACTGTGTGTGGCTGTCGCCGGTATCGGGCTGCATCAGAACGGCGCGCGACTGCGATGCAAATTCGCGGCGCAGCAGCAGTAAGATGGTCACCGCCGTTGCCAGCAAAAGCGCCTCTGATCCCAAGATCCAGGCCGCCGTGGCGAGCGCAAAGTAAAGCGAGCGCAGGCCGCGATTGAACCCGCGTGCGGCGGTAATGTTGATCTCTCCGGCCTTGCGCGCCCGAATCAGAGCGCGAGGGTCGCTCGCGTCATTCGGCACGGCGGCCATCAGAACGGCGCAATATCCAAACAGCCGATTCGACCAGACGAATTTCAAAAAGGCATTGGCCAGAAACAGCAGGATGACCAGAATCTTGACCTCCCAGACAACGAGAGGTTCCTGTCCGGGGGTAAGATCGCCGGCGATGCCGATTACCTGATCAAGATCCCCCAAAAGCGCCAGAGACCCGCCAATCGCAATCAGGGTTGCCGAGGCGAGAAACGATGTGCCCTGTCGAAGAGTGCCCAGAATATGTGCGTCGAAGATGCGCGGGTCGCGCGTGATCATCTCGACCATCCATTCACGCCGGTATTGCGCCATCAGGCCCGACACGGAAGGCCAGCTTTTCGGCGCGTTGTCGATCAGCAAGCCGATAAACGCCCATGACCCGAACAGCAGCAAAAGCGCCGCCAAATCAAGCCTGTTGAAATGTGTGAAAAGATCGGTCCATGACATGATAGCACAGTAGCGTCGGAAGGTTTAACTTGCCATAAGCAAAAATTGGTTATATTTTATTACCAATAATAGGGAGTGCGATCATGGAAATGCCAACCCCCAAGCCAGAAATCATCGCCCGCAAGGCGGAGCTCATCAAGCGTTTGCATGAGGTCATGCCAAAAGATGCGGTAATTTCTGATCCGTCGGAAACCCGCGTTTACGAATGCGACGCTTTGACGGCTTACAAATGCGCGCCCCTGCTTGCCGTTCTGCCATCAAGCACCAAAGAGGTGTCTGATGCGCTTCGGATTTGTCATGAGATGGGCGTGCCGGTTGTGCCGCGCGGCTCTGGCACCTCGCTTGCAGGCGGGGCCTTGCCGACCGCCGATAGCGTTATTCTCGGGGTTGCGCGTCTGAGTGACGTGCTTGAAACCGATTATGACAACCGCTTTATCAAGGTTCAGACCGGGCGCACCAACCTGAGTGTGACCGGCGCGGTCGAGGAAAACGGATTTTTCTACGCCCCCGATCCGTCATCGCAGCTTGCCTGTGCCATCGCGGGCAATATCGCGATGAATTCGGGCGGCGCGCATTGTCTGAAATACGGGGTGACGACCAACAACCTCATGGGGGTCACCATGGTGCTTATGGATGGCACAGTGACCGAAATCGGCGGCACATTCCTTGACGCCGAGGGGCTTGATCTTTTGGGGCTTATCTGTGGCTCTGAGGGACAGCTTGGCGTTGTCACCGAGGCAACCCTGCGCATCCTGCACAAGCCCGAAGGCGCGCGGCCCGTGTTGATTGGTTTTGACAGCAACGAAGTTGCGGGTGCCTGTGTGTCCGATATCATCAAGGCCGGCGTTCTGCCGGTGGCGATCGAATTCATGGACCGTCCCTGCATCGAGGCGACCGAGGATTTCGCCAAAGCTGGCTATCCGATGTGCGAGGCGCTTTTGATCGTCGAGGTCGAAGGATCAGACGCCGAAATCGACGAACAGCTTGCGCTGATCGAAGAGATCGCGCGCCGCCACAACCCGGTCGAGCTGCGCCAGAGCCGGTCAGCCGAAGAAAGCGCCAAGATCTGGCTTGGCCGCAAATCCGCCTTTGGGGCGATGGGGCAGATCAACGATTACATGTGCCTTGATGGCACGATCCCGGTCAGCGAGCTGCCGCATGTCCTTAGGCGCATCGGCGAGATGAGCCGTGAATTCGGCCTTGATGTGGCGAATGTGTTTCACGCGGGCGACGGCAACATGCACCCGCTGATCCTGTTTGATGCCAACAAGCCCGGCGATCTTGAGCTGTGTGAAGATCTCGGGGCCGAGATCCTCAAGCTCTGTGTCGAGGTGGGCGGTTGCCTGACCGGCGAGCATGGCGTCGGTATCGAGAAACGCGATCTGATGACCCACCAATACGCCCCCGCCGACCTTGAGGCGCAGATGGCGGTCAAGGATGTGTTTGACGCCAAATGGCTGCTCAATCCGGCCAAGGTGTTTCCACTTTTGTCCTCGGACTCACATCGCGACGCGGCCGCCTGACCGGCGAAAGGATTATCAACATGCTGACCCCAAAAACCGAAGACGATCTGGCCCGGATCGTCGCCGAGACCGAGGCGCCGCTGCGCATTCAGGGCGGCGGCACACGACCCATCGGGATGCCGACCAATGGCACCGTCCTGAGCACAAGTGCGCTTTCGGGGATCGAGCTTTATGACCCCGGATCGTTGACGCTTGTCGCCAGGGCAGGCACGCCGGTGGCCGAGATCGAGGCCGCGCTGGACGCCGAGGGCCAGCGTCTTGCCTTTGAACCGATGGATCACCGCGGCCTTTTGGGCACAACCGGCACGCCGACGATTGGCGGGGTGGCAGCGGCCAATGTCAGCGGTCCGCGCCGTATTCAATCCGGCGCGGCGCGTGATTTCATGCTTGGCGTGCGCTTTGTCGACGGACGCGGACAGATCATCAAGAATGGCGGCCGGGTGATGAAGAATGTCACCGGCTATGATCTGGTCAAGCTGATGGCGGGAAGCTACGGCACATTGGGCGTGCTGACCGAAATCTCGCTCAAGGTGCTACCAAAACCGCGTGCCACCGGCGTGATGCTGATCGAAGGGTTGAGCGATGACCGGGCGGTCACAGCGCTAAGTCGCGCCCTCGGCTCGCCCTTTGAGGTGAGCGGCGCGGCGCATCTGCAAAAGGGTCAGGACGGGGCGCCTGTGACAATGATCCGGCTGGAAGGTTTCGAAAGCTCGGTCGCCTATCGCGCAGGGGAGTTGGGCAAATCTCTGGCTGACTTTGGCGAATTCACGCTGGAAACCGACCCTGAGAAAACCGCTGCTGGCTGGGCGCATATCCGGGATGTGGTGCCGTTTCAGGGGCGCGACGGCGATGTCTGGCGGCTCTCGGTCAAGCCAAGTGACGCGCCGGGTGTCGTGGCCAGACTGTCCGGGGCAGAGGCGTTTTACGACTGGGGGGGCGGTCTTATCTGGCTTTTGGCGCCAGAGGGCTCGGGCGTAAACGCTCGGAGCATCCGCGCCGCCGTGGCAAAGGTTGGCGGGCATGCCACGCTTATCCGCGGCACCCCGTCTCAGGGCGCGTTCCAGCCGCTATCGCCTGCCGTGGCCGCACTTCAGGATGGGTTGCGCCGGAAATTCGACCCAAGGCAAATTCTCAATCCCGGACTGATGACCGAAGGACAGGCGGCTTAGATATGAAAACCGAATTCACCGCAGAGCAGCTAAAAGACCCCAAGATCACCCGTGCGAACGAGATTCTGCGCTCTTGCGTGCATTGCGGGTTCTGCACCGCCACCTGCCCCACCTATCAGGTGCTCGGCGACGAGCTTGATAGCCCGCGAGGCCGAATTTACCTGATCAAGGACATGTTGGAGAACGACCGCATGCCGGATGCGAAAACGGTCAAGCATATTGATCGTTGCCTGTCCTGTCTGGCCTGTATGACGACCTGCCCGTCGGGGGTGCATTACATGCATCTTGTTGATCACGCACGCGAATATATCGAAGAACGCTACAAGCGCCCGATTGGCGACCGCGCCCTGCGCTGGATTCTCGCTCGTATCCTGCCCTATCCGACGCGGTTTCGTCTTGCCTTGTTGGGGGCCAAGATCGGTCGCCCCTTTGCGCGCCTGATGCCCGATGCACGTCTGCGCGCGATGCTTGAAATGGCGCCAAAGCAAGTTCCCGCCGTAAGCCGCAATGACGACCCGCAAAGTTTTGCCCCGCAAGGCGCGCGCAAAAAGCGCGTGGCGCTGATGACGGGCTGTGCGCAGAAGGCGCTGAATACCGATATCAACGATGCCACAATCCGCCTTTTGACGCGGCTTGGCTGCGAGGTGGTGGTGGCCGAGGGGGCCGGGTGTTGTGGTGCCCTGACCCATCACATGGGCAAATCCGATGAAAGCCACCGCACCGCCGCCAGAAACATCCGCGCCTGGGCGCGCGAAATGGATGGCGGCGGGCTTGATGCAATCGTGATCAACACCTCGGGCTGTGGCACGACGGTCAAGGATTACGGCCATATGTTCCGCCACGACGCCCTGGCAAAAGATGCCGCGCGGGTGTCGGAGATTGCAATGGACGTCTCCGAGGTTCTGATGCAGCTTGACCTGCCGACGGGCGGCGCGCCCGCGATGACCGTCGCCTATCACGCGGCCTGCTCGCTGCAACATGGCCAGCAGATCAAGACCTTTCCCAAGGACCTGTTGAAACGCGCCGGGTTTGGCGTGGTTGAACCGGCCGATAGCCACCTGTGCTGTGGCTCGGCGGGCACCTATAACCTGATGCAGCCGGAAATCTCGAAACAGCTCAAGGATCGCAAGGTGCGCACGCTTGAGGCCAAGAACCCCGATGTGATCGCGGCCGGTAATATCGGCTGCATGATGCAGATCGGCTCGGCCACAGGGGTGCCGATTGTGCATACCGTCGAGCTTTTGGATTGGGCCACGGGCGGGCCTAAACCGCCCGCGATGGAGCGCGCGGCACAGGGCATGACAGGGGTTCCCATTCTACGGTAATGCGCCCTATTTTGGCCTCAAACGGATGTTAATCCGCCGGTATTCCATTTTCGGAGGGCCCATGCTGCGCACGATATCTCTTTCGCTGTCGATCTTGTTGTTTGCGAATGGCGCTTGGGCACAGGACAGCCGTCTTGAACGTTTGGATACCGGTGATGCCACCCGCCAGTGGGAGGCCGTTGGCCGCCTTGAGTTGGCCGGCAAAGGGTTTTGCACCGGGTCTCTGGTCGCGCCCGATCTGGTGCTCACGGCGGCACATTGCCTTTATGACAAGGCAAGTGGCAAACGCATTGATCCGGCACGGATCGAGTTCATGGCAGGCTGGCGCAATGGGCGCGCTGCGGCCTATCGGTCGGTGCGGCGCGCGGTGACGCATCCCGACTATGATTTCGCCAATGGCGTAACGGCCGACCGCGTGCGCAACGATGTGGCGCTTCTGGAGTTGCATCATCCGATCAAGAACACCCGCGTGACCCCGTTTGAAACCGACGAACGCCCCCGCAAGGGTCAGCGGATCGGCGTGGTCAGCTATGGCAAGGACCGCGCCGAGGCGCCCTCGCTTCAGAATATATGCGAGGTTCTGGCCCGCCAGCAGGGGGTTCTGGTGATGTCCTGTGATGTCAATTTCGGATCGTCCGGCGCGCCAATCTTTAGCTTTGAGGGCGGCACCCCGCGAATCGTGTCGGTTGTCTCTGCCATGGCCGAGGTGGACGGGCGCAAGGTGTCGCTTGGCACACAGCTTGTTGATCCCCTGCGCGTGCTGCGCGCCGCGCTGGACGCCGGCCAAGGCGTGTTTCAGGATGCCGCACCGAAGATGTTCACCAGCGGTACAAACCGCGAGATGGGCGCCAAGTTCTTGAAGCCATGAGAGTGTTTCGCGCCCTTCTACCGTTTATCCTGGCGGCGGGTTTGCCGGGCACCGGCGCACTGGCCGAAACCAGCGGGTTGATCCGCCTGACCGATCGGGACGATCTTTTCGGATGGGAGGCCGTTGGCCGGATCGACATCGGAACCTCCGGCTTTTGCACCGGCGTTCTGATCGCCCCCGATCAGGTTCTGACCGCCGCGCATTGCGTCTATGACCGCGCGGGCAAACCCGTTGATGCCCGCACATTGCGCTTTCGCGCCGGGCTGCGCGACGGCGTCGTCGTCGCCGAGCGCGGCGTGGCCCGTTATGCCGCGATCAAGGGCTATGACCCGGACGCCGGCGTGACCGCCGACAATATTCGCCGCGATGTCGCCCTGCTGGAACTTGCCAAACCGATCCAAAGCGCCGTTGCCGCGCCTTTCGTTCTGAATGGCGGCGGCACAAAAGGACAGCGCGTCAGCGTCGTGTCCTATGGGGCAAACCGCGAAAAGGCCCCGTCGTGGCAACGCGATTGCGGCCTGACCTGGCGCGCCAAGGGGATCATGGCGTTTGATTGCAACGTGATCTTCGGCTCGTCCGGCGCGCCGGTATTTGCCCGCGATGGCGGCCGGGCGCGAATTCTGTCGCTGATCAGTGGCGGTAACTGGCAAGCCAAAGACAAGGTCGCCTACGGGATGGATCTGCCGGTCCTTGTCAAAGATCTGAAACGCGACTTGCGCGCAACCGCCCCGGTAACCCCGGCGAACACGGGGTTCCGCCGGATCGATGTCGGCACCGACCGGCGCGCCTCGGGCGCGAAATTCGCCAAACCCTGATCGCGCTGCGGGTCTTGAAACAACAAAATACGCCCCCCACATTATAGACATCCGGCGCCGCCTCGCGGGCCGGGTGGATCAAACGCCTGTCCCATCAGGGAAGGCACCAATCAGGTATCGCTCAATGGAGGATGACCATGCGAAATTTTGACCTTGCCCCGCTTTACCGGGCCACTGTCGGCTTTGACCAGATCGCGGATATGATGGACCGCGTTCTATCAAGCGATGTCGCCCAACCGACATATCCCCCCTATAACATCGAGAAGACCGCCGATGATGCTTATCGCATTTCGATCGCCGTCGCCGGATTTTCCGGTCGCGATCTGTCGGTTGAGGTGAAAGACCGCGCGCTTGTGGTCTCGGCCCGCAAGGCCGAGGATGACGACGCCCGCACCTATCTGCATCGCGGTATTGCCACGCGCGCCTTTGAGCGCCGCTTTCAGCTTGCCGATCATGTGCGCGTGACCGGCGCCACCCATGCCGATGGCATGCTGCATATCGAGTTGGTGCGCGAAATGCCCGAAGCGCTCAAGCCCCGCCAGATTGAGATCGCCAGTGGCGAAGCCGTCAAGCAGGATGTGGTCGACGCTAAAAGCGTCAACTGATCCCATCAGGGGTTAACAGATGAAAAGGTCGCCACCGGGATGCCGGTGGCGGCCCTATTGTTTGGCGCAAACTCAAGTGTGTCAGGGACGGCGCGCAATCAACAGCGGGGCGCCAGTTTCGTCCCCCATCAGATAGAGCGCGCCATCATCGACGATGTCAAATCGGGTGACCTGTTCCAAGGCATCCAGCATCCGGCGTTCCTGTTCCATAAGCGGCGCAGGGCAGGCCATCATCGTGCTGCTCATGGCGCCAAAATGTATCCCCTCACCGGTCAGATTGAACCCGCCCACCATTCGGTTACAACCAGTACTGCCGGCCACGCGATTGGACGCGGCAAAGGTGAGCGACAACCGCTCTGGCTCGACCAGCGGAGTGTCGCCAAGGCTTGTCACCTGCCAGATCGGGCCGATCAGCAAATCCACCGGGTTCCCCCCACAGCCCCGGAAATCACGGTCGTCGAGAGATAAATGGGCGGTATGGGGGTACGGCATGCCGGTGGCATCATCCTTGCAAATCCGGTCATTGACCGTCAGGCGCGCGCCCGCAGAGGGCATGTAAAACGTATAAGCGCCCGGCGTGACCTGAACATCCGGGCGCACGGCAGTACGACGAATTTCTCCGTAATCGGCCGTGATCTCGGCGCTGTCACCGTCAAAGACAACGGTCCAGCCGGGTTCGTTTCCGCCCGCACGATAGCCTGCGCGCTGTGGCGGCGCGGCTTTCTTGCATTCCGGCAGGTCGCGGCCCTCAAGCCGGATCATCGCGCTATCGCCCTTGCTCCAGACCTCGGTTTCGGGATCATTCACGCCGATATAGCGCGCGCCAGAGGCCGATTCAGTGACGTTAAGCATGATATCGCGACCCTCGGCGCGCAAAATCATTTCCCGGCCCAGAACACCGACAGACACCGAAAGATCGCCACAGGTGAAATCGACAGCAAAGGCCATTGGCGTAACCGGCTCAAGGATCAGCGTACCAAGATCAAGCGGCGCGGCACCCGCGTCAAAGGCGACATCGCGCAGAACCCACCGCGGCTGTCCCTGAATGTGAATGACCGCGCTCAGACGACCCGAAAGATCGGCTGGCACCGTCACCTCAAAGGCAAGCGGCACCTGCTGGCCGTCTGCGTTTACTGAGGTCTCGCCAAGCATGCTTCCGAAATGGCCTTCGACAACGACGGTCGCGCGGGCCTCGGGCGGTAAGGCGATACGCTGTGCATAGCCGAGCCCGCCCCTGATCGTGCGGGCGCCATCGTCCTGCGCAACGGCCGGAAGCGGCAATATCAGGGCCATGAGACAGGCCATGGCGATGAAGCGGGGCATTGGCTGCTTCCTTTGCGCGTAGAGGTTGTACCTCATCCTAGCCATTGCCCCGCCTCTGGTCGAGTGCTGCGTGATCAGACGCTCATGCAGATGTATTTCATTTCAAGGAAGTCCTCGATGCCGTGATGGCTGCCTTCGCGGCCAAGGCCGGATTGCTTGACCCCGCCAAAGGGTGCGACTTCGGTTGAAATGATGCCGGTGTTGACGCCAACGATGCCATATTCAAGCGCCTCGGCCACCTTGTAGACGCGGCTCAGGTCCTTGGCGTAGAAATAACTCGCCAGACCAAAGATCGTGTCATTGGCCATGGCAATCACGTCATCCTCATTCTCGAACTTGAAGAGCGGCGCGAAGGGGCCAAAGGTTTCATCGGTGGCAACCTGCATCTCCTGCGTGGCGCCGGTGATGATGGTCGGGGGCAGGAAATATCCCTCGCCCTGCATCGGGTCGCCGCCGCCAAGGATCACCTCGGCGCCTTTGGCCTTGGCATCGGCCACATGTTCCTGAACCTTGGTGATGGCATCGGAATTGATCAGCGGCCCAAGGGCAACACCGTCTTCCAGACCATCCCCGATTTTCAGGTTGCTGACCGCCACCTTGAGCTTTTCGGCGAAGGCATCGTAAACCCCGGCCTGCACGTAAATCCGGTTGGCACAGACACAGGTCTGGCCGTTGTTGCGGAATTTGCACAGGATCGCGCCCTCGACAGCCGCATCAAGATCGGCATCGTCAAACACGATGAACGGTGCGTTGCCGCCAAGTTCCATCGAGCATTTCATCACCTGATCGGCGGCCTGACGCAGCAGGATACGCCCCACCTCGGTCGAGCCGGTAAAGGTGATCTTGCGCACGGCGGGGTTTTCGCAGAATTCCTTGCCGATGTCAGAGGATCGCGACGACGGCACGATGTTGAACACACCGGCCGGAAAGCCGGCACGTTCGGCCAGAACCCCCATCACGGTGGCCGAAAGCGGTGTTTCCGCCGCCGGACGACCGACAAAGGCACAGCCCGCCGCAAGGGCAGGCGCGGCTTTGCGGGCGATCATCGCGTTGGGAAAGTTCCACGGCGTGATCGAGGCAACAACGCCGATCGGCTGTTTTATCACGGTGATCCGCTTGTCGCGCTGATGGCCGGGGATTGTTTCGCCGTAAATCCGCTTGGCCTCTTCGCCGAAGAATTCGATAAACGATGCGCCATAGGCGATCTCGCCCTTGGCTTCGGCAAGCGGCTTGCCCTGTTCCGCGGTCAGGATGACGCCCAGATCATGCTGGTTTTCCATCATCAGATCGAAAAATTTGCGCATGACAACGGCGCGTTCCTTGCCGGTCCATTTCGCCCATTCCTTTTGCGCGGCCTCGGCCGAGGCGATGGCGCGGGCCACCTGTGCGCGGCTCAAATCCGCAACATTTGCAATCACGTCGCCCCGTGCGGGGTTGGTGACTTGAAACGTGCCATTGTCGCCATCCACCCATTCACCGTCGATATAGGCCTTTTCGGCCAGAAGGCTGGGGTCGTTCAGCAGGGATTTCAGATCGGTCGTGGTCATGGCGCAGTCGCCTCCTGTCTTTTCATCTCGCAAAGGCAAAGCACCTTGGGGTAGGAATGTCTAGGCCCAGACAGGAAGGAATACACTGTGAAACTGGACGATGCATATGCCAATGTCCCCTATATTCCGGGGGGCACAGAGTATCCCGCGCGCTGGAGCGCGCAGGCAGAGGCGTTTCGCGACGCGCTTGTGGCAGAGGGGCGGGCCGAGCTTGGGCTGTCTTATGGACCAACTGTGCGACAGGCGTTTGATCTGTTTCATCCCGAAGGGGCAGCAAAGGGTTTGTGCGTCTTTGTGCACGGCGGATACTGGATAAAATTTGATCGCTCGCTCTGGTCGCATCTGGCGGCGGGTGCGTGTGAGAGGGGATGGGCGGTGGCGATGCCGTCTTATGACCTGTGCCCCGATGTGCGGATCGCCGAGATCACGACGCAGATCGCGCAAGCCGTGAGCGCGGCGGCGGCGCGGGTTGACGGGCCGATTGCTCTGGTCGGGCATTCGGCGGGCGGGCATCTTGTGGCGCGCATGGCAATGCCGGGGATCTTGCCCGCTGACGTGGCCGCGCGGTTGCAGCATGTCATGCCGATTTCGCCGGTCTCGGACCTGCGCCCGCTGTTAGAAACCGCGATGAACGCCGATTTCCGCCTCGACATGGCCGCCGCCGAGGCCGAAAGCCCGGCGCTCATGCCCGCGCCCTCTGTGCCGGTCACGATCTGGGTCGGTGGCGATGAACGCCCGGTTTTCCTTGATCAGGCGCGATGGCTTGCCGAGGCCTGGGACGTCGCGCATCACGTGGCCGAGCACCGCCATCATTTTGATATCATCGAGGCGCTTGGCGACCCCGAAAGCGCGATGCTGGATCAACTTCTGGGCTGACGCGTCTTTGTGATCGCCCCTATCACAAAGGCTGAATTGACGGGGCGTTCAGGTGTCATAGACTGCGCCCAACCTGTGCGAAGGCCCATCATGCAAAAATCGACCCCCCTGTTCACGCCTGTTCTTATCGCGGGCTGTACGATCATCTTGATTTCATTCGCAATTCGCGCGTCCTTCGGGGTGTTTCAGATTCCGATCGCGGCCGAATTCAACTGGCCCCGCGCCGAGTTTTCGCTTGCCATTGCCATTCAGAACCTCGCCTGGGGCTTTGGTCAGCCGTTCTTTGGTGCGCTTGCCGAAAAGATGGGCGACCGCAAGGCGATCATACTTGGCGCGCTGACCTATGCGGCGGGGCTTGTGCTATCGTCTTTCGCCGTCACGCCAGAGGCGCATCAGCTTTATGAAATCCTTGTCGGCTTTGGCATTGCGGGCACCGGGTTTGGGGTCATTCTGGCCGTGGTCGGGCGGGCAAGCTCTGATGAAAACCGCTCGATGAGCCTTGCCATCGCCACCGCCGCCGGGTCCGCCGGTCAGGTCTTTGGCGCGCCGGTGGCCGAGTATCTTTTGGGCATGATGACCTGGCAGATGGTGTTTTTGATCTTTGCCGTGGTCATTCTGTCCAGCCTTGCAGTGCTGCCGCTGATGCGCGCGCCAGAGCCCGCCGGCCGCGCCGTGCTAGAGGAAACGATGGGCGCGATCCTGCACCGCGCCTTTCGCGATCCGTCCTATACGCTGATCTTTCTCGGGTTTTTCAGCTGTGGCTATCAGCTTGGGTTCATCACCGCGCATTTTCCGGCCTTCGTGACCGAATTGTGCGGCCCCATTGCCCCCGGTGGCGCGCTGCACAGTATGGGCATCACCACCACCTCGGCGCTTGGGGCGGTGGCGATTTCGCTTATCGGGATGGCCAATATTGTCGGCACGCTAACCGCCGGCTGGTTGGGCAAGCGCTATTCCAAGAAGAACCTGCTGGCGATGATCTATCTTGGCCGCACCCTGATTGCGGCGGCGTTTATCATGAACCCGATCACCCCCACGACAGTGCTTTTGTTTTCGGTCTCGATGGGCGCGCTGTGGCTGGCGACGGTGCCGCTGACCAGTGGGCTGATCGCGCATATCTACGGGCTTCGGTATATGGGTACGCTTTACGGGATCGTGTTCTTTTCCCACCAGCTGGGTAGCTTCATGGGTGTCTGGCTTGGCGGCAAGCTTTATGACCTTCATGGCGATTATACGCTGGTCTGGTGGATCGGCGTCGGTGTTGGCGCGTTCAGCGCCATCGTGCATCTACCGGTGCACGAACGCAGCCTTAAGACCGCCTGATCAGTCGCGCATGAGGTCGCGCATCGCGTGAATCACCTCGTCGCTATGGGTATAGGTAAGCCCATGACCGGCCCCCTCGATCACCTCTTGGCGGGCGGCGCGGTTGATCTGGGCCAGATCGCCCATGCTGCTGAGCGGAATGATGGTATCTTCGCTGGCCCAGATCGCCAGAACCGGAAGGTGGCTTAGCGAGATATCGCGATGCTCTTCACTCAGGTCCTCTGAGACCATGCCGTCGATCGAACGGATGACAGAGGGCACAAACCCGCGATAGCGCAATTCGCCCTGTTGCAGATCGACGATGCCCTCGACAGAGCTTGGCAAGTCGCGCTCTGCCTCGGAGCCATTGCGAAAGGAACGCGCGAAGAACGCCTGCATTGCCCAACGGCCAATGGCACCGCCCTGGGTGGCGCGGGTGGCCAGGGGGCCA
This sequence comes from Roseovarius lutimaris, assembly GCF_900115165.1. GTDB lineage: Bacteria > Pseudomonadota > Alphaproteobacteria > Rhodobacterales > Rhodobacteraceae > Roseovarius > Roseovarius lutimaris. The sequence goes on from NZ_FOVP01000004.1 coordinate 182,929, forward strand.
AGGTCATGGCCAAGCCCGGCAGGCGCAATCAACACCAACTGACGCAGGCGCTCGGGGAACAGCGCGGCAAAGGCGGTGGCGATAGAGCCGCCCATCGAATAGCCCAAAAGCGTGATATCGCCGTCAATGCCCTGATCCTCCAGAAGCTCTTCAAGCTGAGTCACGAAGAACGCCGAATCCTGCGGACCAGAGGGACGATCGGAATAGCCGCGCCCGTAAAGATCATAGACCAGCACCCGAAAGCCAAGCTTGCCAAGCCCCGGCGCAAGCCCGTTCCAGACAAAGGATGGGGTTGTAAGCCCATGCACACAGACCGCGACCGGCCCGCGCGTTGCCCCCAGCCAGCGGTAATGCGTGCGCCCGCGCGACAGATCGGCAAACTTGCCCGGTGCCGTGCGGCGCGCGCGCTCATCCATGCGCGGCTTGAGCACCTCGACAAGATAGGGCGCGGCCACGCCCAGCGCCAGACCTGCAAGGATAAGCCCAAGCCAGATCATGCGGCGGCCCTCCAGGCGTCAAGAATGTAGCGGCTTGTCATCAGATCAAGATGCGCGCCGCCACCGTTTTTGAAAAGCGTGATTTCATCGTCAGAGCGGCGTTTGAAATTCTGCGGCTCATAGTAGTCGGCCACGAGGGTGTCGCGGGTGATCACGCCCGCCTCAAGCGGGATCTTGATCTCGCCGATATGGTCGACCGTGGTGTCATAGCTGTCGACAAACACCCGCGCACGCGTCATCGCGGTATCATCCGCCTCTCGCATGTCGGGGCGATAGGCGCCAATCAGGTCGATATGCTGGCCGGGTTGCAACCAGTCGCCCTTGATCAACGGCTCGGTCGACATGGTCGCCGAGGTGACGATATCCGCACCGCGCACGGCGGTCTCAAGGTCATCGGCGACGGTCATGCCGGGGCAATCGGCGGCCATTTTGTCGGCATTGGCGCGGGTGCGGTTCCAGATCGAAAAGCGCGCGTTCGGAAAGAGAGACCGATAGGCCTGCCAGAGATTGCGCCCCACCGTGCCCGCCCCCACGATCAGGATCGTCTCGCTGTCGGGCCGCGCGAGTCGGGTGGCGGCAAAAACACTATCGCCGGCGGTTTTCCATTTGGTGACAAGGTGGAAATCGACGATTGCCTCAAGCGTGCCGTTGTCATCCGAATAAAGATTGACCGCCCCATTGATCATCGCATCGCCCTTGTCGGGGTTGCGCGGAAAAATCGTGGCGGATTTCACCGCGATTCCCATGCCATCAATCCACGCCGCGCGATTAAGCAGTGTGTCGGGATCGCGGTAAAGAAACGTATCGGCGATCTCGGCCTTGGGCAGGGCATGCCCGGTCTCGAACGCGGCGCAAAGCCCGCGCCAGTCAAGATTGGCCTCGCCTTGCGCGAAGGGGATCATCGTGATGCTCATGAGCGGTCCTTTCTCGTCTTGCGGCGCTAACGCCGGTATGTCGTGGCCTCGGTGACGAGGGTCTCATCCTTCACCGACTCGCGCCACAAAAGATAGAGGCCCGATCCGATGATCAGTGCAATGCCGATCCATGCGCTGCGGTCGGGCCATGTGCCAAAGACCGTCACCCCCCACATGATCGCCATCGGCATGGCGACATATTCGAACGGCGCGGCAAAGGCGGCCTCGCTCAGCCGATATGCCTGGCTGATGAAGAGCCCGCCAAACAGACCCGAGACGCCCAGCAAGATCAATAGCGGCCAATCCGCCGGATCAACCGGCCCCCATGCCCGTAAAAGAAAGGACGCCGAGGGGTGATCGTAGTGGGCATAGTCACCATCACCAGTGGTGAGGCCCATAATGGTGCTGGCGACCAGAAAGGTCAGCATGATGTAGATCGCCATGGTGGGCGCGGATTCGGTGCTGCCGACCTTGCGGGCGACCATATGCATGACCGCATAGAGCACTGCCGCGACCATTGGGAAAAGCGAGGCGACCTGAAACGCAGAAGTGCCGGGTTTGACGATAATCATCACCCCCAGAAAGCCCACGACAATGGCGCCCCAACGGCGCGGCCCCACGCTTTCGCCAAGGAAAATGACCGAGAAGACGGTGATCACAAGCGGTGAGATGAAAAACACCGCCACCGCGTCGGCGATGGGCATCGCCGAGAGGCCGAGAAACAAGAAGGTATTGGCCAGCACCACGCAGATGCCGCGAAGCAGGTGTGCGCCCGGGCGCCGGGTGCGAAGAACACCGAGACCGCCATTGAACGGCATGATCAGGGCGCAGAAGATGGTGATGGCGACCAGGGTGCGGATCAGCACGATCTGGTGCAACGCGTAATCGCCGCTGAGAAACTTGATCCCCACATCATTGATCGAAAAACACATCACCGCCGCCAAGGCAAAGGCGGCGCCGATCAGGTTGGAGCGCTGAACGGTGGCAGTGGTCATGAAAATCCAAGGTCGCTGTCTATCCCTGTTACATGAGGTCACGGCCCGCAAATTGTAAACCCCCGAGGATCTGAACGGGCGGTGGCAAGCTGAGAGGGCGGAATTGAGTATTTAGGGAAAGATGAAAGGGGGGCAGTCAGACCAGCCAAGTTCGAACCCGATCTGACAGCGCATTGATCGCGGTTGCGATGTTGCGTATGGCCTTCGCTCAACACGTAGCCAAGGGGCATTTCGGTTGGCCACGCATTCACGGAGATTGCCCGCAAGACGAGATGCAGGTTGTATGGACGCCGGATGGGAGATGTGTAAACGGCATCATCTATGGCAATGTTAACGAGCTCCGCGTAACAAACCGTCACGCACCAGAGTGTTTGGCGGCGCGCAGCGCCCTTTCCAGAGCGTCCAGAAAGCGCGAGCGGTCGGCCTTGGTAAACCCTTTGCCGCCCCCCTGCCGAAACGGATCGGCGGCGCGCAGGTCGCTCATCAGGTCGCGGGTGGCAAGCACGTTGCCGATATTGGCCTGTGTCAGAGGCTCGCCATTATGCTTGAGCACCTGCGCCCCCGCCTCGACGCATTTGGCCGCCAGAGGGATGTCGCCGGTGATCACCACATCGCCGGGGCCGACGCGCTCGGCGATCCACATATCGGCGACATCGGGGCCATCGGGCACGATCACCGTTTCGACCAGCGGGTTTTGCGAGGGGCGCAACCCGCCATTCGAGACGACAAACATCTGCGCGCGATGACGGGTTCCAACCTTTTCGACCTCGGCCTTGACCGGGCAGGCATCGGCATCAACATAGATGCTCATTTCCTTGCCTTGCCGGGTTTGCCCTCGTCACGGTGAAGTTTGTATTCCTCGGGGATCGGCATGCGGTTGAAGGCGTCCAATCCGGCGATCTTGTAGGCCTCGGCGAGTGTCGGATAGTTGAAGGTATTCTGCACAAAGTAATCCACCGTGCCCTTGAGGTTCAGCACCGCCTGCGCGATGTGAATAAGCTCGGTCGCGCCTTCGCCGACAATCTGAACCCCCAGAACCCGGCGGGTCTTGAGCGAAAACAACATCTTGAGAAGCCCGTGTTCCAGCCCCATGATATGCCCACGGCTGGTTTCGCGGAACCGCGCGATGCCCACTTCATAGGGAATGCCGCGCTCCTTCATTTCTTCTTCGGACATGCCGCAGGTCGAAATCTCGGGGACCGAATAGATGCCGTAGGGGAACCACGGGCTTTCGGGCAAGGTTGGTGTTTCAAGCGCATGACAGGCCGCCACGCGCCCCTGTTGCACCGAGGTTGAGGCCAGAGAGGGGTGGCCGATCACATCGCCCGCCGCATAGATATGCGGCACGGCGGTCTGATAGGTCTTGCGATCCACCTCAAGCCGCCCGCGATGGTCAGTCTCAAGGCCGGCGGCGGCGACGTCAAGGCTTTCGGTGGCGCCCATCCGCCCGGCGGCGAAAAGCAACATTTCGGCGCGCACATGACGGCCATTGGCAAGGCTTACCTCGATATGCTCGCCCGCGTCCTCGATCGTTTCGATGGCAGAGCCAAGCCGCAGATCGACACCATTTTCGCGGATTTGATGGGTGAAATCCTGAATGAGCGCGTCGTCGATGAAATCGAGGAAGGTCTCGCGTGGCTCGATCAGAGTCACGCGCACATCCAGCGCCGAGAACATCGTGGCATATTCCACCCCGATCACCCCGGCGCCGACCACGATCAGGCTGCGCGGGATCTGGGCGAGTTCCAGAAACTCGTCACTATCGACCACGGTGCGCCCGTTAAAAGGCACGGTGTCGGGCCGATAGGTCTTGGTCCCGGTGGAAATCAGAAACCTTTCGGCGGTCAGACGGGTAAAATCGCCCGCCTCGGTGGCCACGTCGATGGTCTGCGCATCGACGAAACGCGCTAACCCGTGAAGCGTGTCGACGTGGTTGCGGGCGAACTGATGCTCAAGCACGTCAACCTCGTGATCGAGCGTCATGTGCAACCGCGCCTTGAGATCCTCGGCGGCGATATCATCCTTGACCCGATAAGAGCGGCCATAAAAGCTGCGCTCGCGCCAGCCCGAGAGGTTAAGCACCGTCTCGCGCAGAGTCTTGGACGGGATCGTGCCGGTGTGCACCGAGACCCCGCCAAGCCGGTCCTTGCGGTCAATGACCAGCACCCGGCGCTTGAGTTTGCCGGCCTGAATGGCCGCCGCCCTGCCCGCCGGGCCAGAGCCGATGATGATCAGGTCATAATGGCTCATGTTTTAATCCGCATAGAGGGCTTCGGCGTGGAACGACACGTGGTCCTCCATGAAGCTCGACATGAAGAAATAGCTGTGATCATAGCCCTTCTGCATGCGGAACGTGCCCTCTTGGCGGCGTGCAAAGGCGGCATCGGCAAGGGTTTCGGGACGCAGCAGATCAAGGAACTGATCATTGGTGCCGGTATCCACCAGAACCGGCCCGTCAAAGCCGGTTTCGCGCATCAGGACGCTAGCGTCATGCGCTGCCCATTTGCTTTCATCCTCGCCAAGATAGGCGGTGAATTGCTTGCGGCCCCAATCGCTTGCGGTCGGGTTGCAGATCGGCGCAAAGGCCGAGACGGAGCGGTAACGCCCGGCGAGGCCCATAGCGAGGGTCAGCGCGCCGTGCCCGCCCATGGAATGGCCGGTGATCGACTGACGCTCGGGATCAATCGCGAAAGTTTCGGTGATCAGCGCGGGCAACTCATCGGCGACGTAATCCCACATCTGGAAATGCGGCGCCCATGGGGTTTGCGTGGCATTTACATAGAACCCGGCACCCTGACCAAGATCAAAGGCCTCGTCATTGGCAACATCTGTCCCGCGCGGGCTTGTATCGGGAAAGACAATCGCGATGCCCTGCTCGGCGGCCCAACCCTGGGCGCCTGCCTTGGTCATGGCGTTCTCATGGGTGCAGGTCAGCCCCGAGAGATACCACAGCACCGGCACCGGCCCATCCTTTGCCTCTTGCGGCAGGAAAAGCCCAAAGGTCATATCACCGCCACAGGTCTTGGATGTATGGGTATAGACCCCTTGGCTGCCCCCAAAGCAGGTGTTTTCCGAAACCGTTTGCATGCGTCTCTCCTTTGCCATCTCGCGCGGTGTTTAATAGAGCTGGTTCACCCAGCCAATCACAAGCGACACTGTAACGATTGCCGCCGCCGTTGAAATCAGAATCGAGGCCGACACCCGCTTGGGGGCGACCCCGTAGTGTTGGGCGAGCATATAGACATTGCCCGCCACCGGAAGGCTCGCGGCGGCGATCATCACCGCCGCCGGATAGGGGGCGACCGGGAACAGAAACAGCACAGAAAAGGCCACAAAAGCCGGGTGCAGCACCAGTTTGCAGAATGAAAGCCAACCCGCCACCGTCGGTCGTTCGGCCGATTTCGAGGCCAGCGAAGCGCCAATCGCAAACAGAGCGCCCGGCGTTGCCGCGCCGCCAAGGATCGCGACAAAATCGTTCATCGGGTCCGGGATCGGCAGGCGCAGCCCCGACCACGTCAGCCCCAGAACAATCGAGACGATCATCGGGTTTTTCAGCAACCCAAGACCGACCGTGCGCAGAATACCAAGGCTCATCCGGCCATCGCGCGACCCGGTGACCAGGATCACCACGAGCGAGCCAAAGACAATGAGATCAATCGCCAGAACGATCATCACCGGGCCAATCGCCGCCTCGCCCATCAGCATGGCGAGCATCGGCACGCCAAGAAACCCGACATTGCCGATCACCGCGCATTGCGCTTCGATGGCGACCTCCTGAATGCTGATTCGACGCAACAGCGCGACCAGAGTGGCGATGCCATAGACAAACCCGGTGGCCCAAAGATAGGCCACTACGAAATTCCAATCCCAGACCTCCGCCAGTGTCAGGTTTGCCGAAAACCGGAACAGCATCGCTGAAAGCGCGAAATAGAACACGAACTTGGTAAGCCATGCCGTCGCCACCTCGGGGAAAAACCCGCTGCGCCCGGCGCCATATCCCAGCCCGATGATCAAAAAGAACGGAAGTGTTTGAAGGAATACACTTATCATGCGGGTGTGGTAGCAGGTTCCGGGGTAAGGTCAATCGGCGCTGACCCGTGGCACCTCAGACCATGGCCCGAGATCGCCCGCCGCTAACCACTGCCGATCAGGACACCGGCGGCAAAGACAAGGGCGCCGCCAAGTACCACCTGAAAGGCCGCGCGGAAAAACGGGGTGTCCATGAATTTGTTCTGGATCCAGGCAATCGCCCAGAGCTCGATAAAGACGACGACAAAGGCGACAATCGTTGCGGTCCAGAAATCCGGGATCAGATAGGGCAAGGCGTGGCCAAGCCCGCCAACCATCGTCATGATCCCCGAGGCAAAGCCGCGTTTGACTGGGCTGCCACGCCCCGAGAGTTCGCCATCGTCACTGGCGGCCTCGGTAAAGCCCATCGAAATGCCCGCGCCGACACTCGCCGCGAGGCCGACCAGAAAGGTGGTCCAGGTGTCTTGCGTGGCAAAGGCAGTGGCGAAGATCGGCGCCAGCGTCGACACGGACCCATCCATCAGGCCGGCAAGCCCCGGTTGCACCCATGTCAGAAGAAAGGTGCGATGCGAGGTGCGCTCTTCGGCGGCCAGGGCGTCATCGTCCAGATGCTCGGCCTCAAGTTCGCCGGCACGGGCCTGATGACCGGCCTCGGCGGCGGCGAGATTGCCCAGCAATTTGCGGGTGTCGGCATCGCTCGTGCGTTGCGCGGCCTTGATATAGAACGCCTCGGCGTCGCGCTCCATGCCTTCGGCCTCGGCGCGGATACGCTCGATCCCGAGGTTTTCGACAAGCCAGACAGGACGGCGGGCATAAAACCCGGCCACATGTTCGCGCCGGATAAGCGGGATCACGTCCCCAAATCGTTGGCTGTGAAGGTCGATCAGGCGTTGGCGGTGATCATCCTCTTCGGCGGCCATGCCATCGAATACCTTGGCGGTGTCGGGATACTCGGCGCGCAGCAACTCGCCATAGCTGCGATAAATACGCGCGTCGTCTTCCTCGGACGAAATGGCAAGCGCCAGAATTTCCTGTTCTGACAAATCCTTGAAACGACGACGAGACTGGATGCCGGGAATCATGACGACCTCTTAGATTAGAATGGTTCTAATTTATTCTAGACACTCACCGCTTCAAGCGCAAAGTGTCGGGGTGTCGCGCATTATATAAACTAATCGGTTCATTTTCTGCTTGAAAAGTAAACTGAATAGTTTAGATAGATAACTGAACCAAGTAGTTCAGTTTGGAGAATGACATGAAACAGATCGTTACCGCAATCGCCCTCTCACTGTCTCTTGCCGCCTCGCCTGTCCTGGCCTTTGGCATTAACATGAGCACGCTCACACCGGATCTGACCTATCCCGATCCCGCGCCCGAACCGGTGACCCAAGGCAATAGCGGCATCAATAAATGACCGCCGCAGATCACAGGCCATCGCGTGCCCGCGAGGATGGCCTGTGACTTCCACGGCTTTGCGCGGATGGGCTTGCGATCCGATGCTCTGCACGACTAGACTGGCGCCATATCGGGAGGGGTTGCATGTCGGCAATGGCCGCAGAAATCAAAAAAGGACGCAAGTTTGACCAGGTGCTCGAAGGGGCACGGCACGTCTTTCTGCGTGACGGATTTGAGGGCGCAAGCGTTGATGACATCGCCCGCGAGGCACAGGTGTCAAAAGCCACGCTTTACAGCTATTTCCCGGACAAGCGCCTGTTGTTTTCTGAGGTGGCACGGATTGAATGCAACCGCCAGTCCGAAGAGGCGCTGCGGGAATTTGACCTGAACGCCCCCTGCGCCGTCACCCTGCGTGATATTGCGGATCGTATCGTGCGGTTCTTCCTGTCGGATTTCGGCATGCAGGTTTACCGGATTACCGTCTCTGAATCGCACCGCTTTCCCGAACTCGGCAAACGGTTTTACACCTCTGGACCAGAGTTGTTGCGCGAGCGGCTTGGCATGGTCATGGGGCATTACGTGAAAACCGGCGCGCTTAAAATCGACGATATGGATCTTGCCGCAGAGCAATTCTGCGAGCTGTGCAAATGCGATATTTTCGTGCGTTGCCTTTGTGGCCTGTGCAAGGCCCCGCAAGAGGCCGACATTGACCGGGTTGTCACCGGCGTGGTCGATATGGTGATGGCGCGTTACGGCGCCTGAGCAACCAGATAAACCAAGCACAAAAGCAAAGGGCACCCGGTTGAGGGCGCCCCTTGGCAATCCGTCATGGCAGCCAGACCTTAGCCCGGGCTAAGCCCGCGCAGGCGCTCGGAACGGCGGCGCAGGTATTCCAGCGTGGTCAACAGACAGATCGAGATCACCACAAGAATGGTCGCCACCGCAAGAATGGTCGGGCTGATCTGTTCGCGCAGGCCGGTAAACATCCGCCAGGGCAATGTCTGTTGATTGGCCGAACCGACGAAAAGCACCACGACCACCTCGTCAAACGAGGTGATAAAGGCGAACAGCCCGCCCGAGATCACGCCGGGCAGGATAAGCGGCATCTGCACCCGAAAGAACGTGGTCAAAGGATCGGCGCCCATATTGGCCGCCGCCCGCGTAAGCGAGCGATCAAAACCCACAAGTGTGGCGGTCACGGTGATGATCACGAAGGGAATACCAAGCGCCGCATGCGCCAGAACAACGCCCATATAGGTGCCCTGAAGGCCAACGCGGCTATAGAAAAAGTACATGCCCGCCGCCGAAATGATCAGCGGAACGATCATCGGCGAAATCAGGATCGCCATGATCGCCCGACGGAACGGCACGTGCGGCTGGCTCAGGCCAATCGCGGCCAGGGTGCCAAAGCCCACCGACAGGATCGTTGCCATCGGCGCGATGGACAGCGAGTTGCGCAGCGCCTGCTGCCAGCCGCTAGAGGTAAAGAAATCCTGATAATGCTTAAGGCTGTAACCAGCCGGATCAAAACGCAACATCTCAGGGGTGAAGGTAAAGAAGTTCTGCGCGTTGAAACTGAGTGGGATGACCACAAGAATGGGCGTGATCAAAAAGATAAAGATCGCGCCGCAAATAACCCGGAAAGTATAATGCCAAAGCACCTGACCGGATGTCAGATAGGGCGCAAGGTTGGCCCGATACCGGCCTTCGCCGATCCAGAAGATAAACCAGGAAAAGAACCAGCCGAACAACCCGCCAAGCACCAAACCCGGCAGCCCCGCAACCAGCCAGCCAATCACCACAAAGAGGGCGATCATGGCCTTGCGGGTGGTCTTTTCCATGCCAAGACCAAAAACCTTGAGGGCGACAAAGCCGAGCGCCATCAAGGCAATCGCGCCAATCACGACCCCCATCAGGCCAGAGCCATGCGCCGTGCCGACAAACAGCCCGACAAAGGCTCCCGCCGCACCGATCACCGGCAAGGCGAAGGACAGGGGTTTGGTTTCAACCGGTGTAAGAGTGAATCCGCTCATTTTTCTTTACCCCAGCTTCACGTTGTCGATGCCGACGATCTTGTCGTAGGCGTAATAGAGAACCATCACCACCGCGAGCAGGATAGAGCCCAAAGCAGCCCCTAGGCCCCAGTTAAGCGATGTCGAAATGTGATAGGCAATCCGGTTCGAAATGAACGTCCCGGTCGTGCCGCCGACGATTTCAGGCGTGATGTAATAGCCGATCGCAAGGATGAAGACGAGGATGCTGCCCGCGCCGATCCCCGGCACCGATTGCGGGAAATAAACCCGCCAGAACGCTGTCCAGTTATTCGCGCCAAGCGATTTGGCCGCGCGCAGATAGGTCTGCGGGATGGTCTGCATCACCGAATACATCGGCAGGATCATGAATGGCAAAAGGATATGCGTCATCGCCACGATGGTACCGAACTGGTTGTTGATCATCACCAGCCGGCTTTCATCGGCGACAAGGCCAAGCCAGACCAGCACATCGTTGATCACCCCCTGCTGTTGCAGCATGATTTTCCACGCACTAGTGCGCACCAAGAGTGAAGTCCAGAACGGCAGCAGAACAAGGATCATCAAAAGGTTGGCCGAGCGTGCCGGCAGGTTCGACATGATCCAGGCAACCGGATAGCCAAGTGCGATACAGCTAAATGTGATCACCATCGACATGAACATCGTGCGCTTGAACAGGATGCCATAGATCCGCTCGTCATCCGCCCGCAGGGCGATGCCATCAGTGGTTTTTTCCATGTCGATGGCATTGAGGAAATAGCCGGTGGTATAGGGCGGCGAATAGGTTTTGATCACCTCCCAATATTCGGTGCGAAGCCAGTCTTCGTTGCTTTCGACCAGGGCCGCCTTCAGATCGACCGGCGGCAATGTGTCGGCCTGAGCCGCGAGATCGCGCAGCTCCTGGGCGCCGGGCCCTTGATAGCCTGCCAATGCGGCCATTGTGGCGGGCTCGCGCAGATCAAGCAGAAGCGCCGGATAGACGGCCTCCCACGGGTCTTCCTCGGCCACGACATCTTCGTCCATAAAGACGGTGAAGGCGGCAAAAGCGGTATAGGCCCGCGTGGCGTTCGGCAGGATCTTGTAAATCTCGGCGCCCGGCACAAAGCCGATATCGCCTTTGAATGTCTTGGATTCGAGCCCCTCAAGACGCCCGATCTGGTTCGACAAAAGCGTTTCGTTGCCTTCGGCCCCCTGGCCTCCAGACATCATGTCATACCAGAAGGCGCCCTCGCCAAAGGCGGGATTCACCTTTTCGATGGCCTTCTGATAGACCTTGCCGATATTGTCGACATCACGACCCGTAGTCCGGAACATTGAGGAAATGCCGCTTTCCTCATAGTTCAGACGCGACCCGAGCTTGGTGTGTTCCTTGCCTTCAGCCGCAAGAAAGAGATCAAAGTAAAGCGCGCGATAGACAGAGTCTGCGGGGGTGCCCTCGCCGTCCCAATCGCGCAATTCTTCCACCGTCATCGGCAGGGTTCTGCCAACGATCTGGTTTTCGACCGAGCGAAACAACATATCCGCAATGGGCGCAATGAACGTCAAAAGCACAAAGATCAGCAGGGGCGCGATAAGCGCCAGTGCCCGCAGTTTCTGTGCTCGAAGTGCGCGGCGCAGGCTGCGTTTCAGCGGCGTGCCATCCGCGGCAAGAACCGGGCCGGTATGGGTGGTATCGCTCATGTCATCCCCGTCGGACAGTGGTGTTTATTATAGACCGGGTCTTTTGCCCGGCGTTGGGTGGAAGGGGCCAACCGGCCCCTTCCTGTTGTGATCGCAAGGCTTATTGGGCCAGCCACGCCTGGAATTTTGCATTCAGATCGTCGCGGTTATCTGCCCACCATTCGTAGTCATAGATATGGACGTTGCCGGCATTGGCCGGATCGGTCGGCATATGCGGTGCCATGTCGATGCCCAGATCTGCGTGCTTGCCAACCAGCGACGCCGAGGAATCACGGGCCGGGCCATACGAGATGTAAGCGGCCTGATCAGCAAGACGCTGGGTGTCGGTTGCAAACTTGAGGAAGTCCATCACGCGCGCCTTGCGGTCTGCGGGCAGACCGGCGGGAACGATCCAGCCGTCAAGGTCGAAAGACTGCATGTCCCACATCATCGCAATCGGCTGATTCTGTTCGGCAATCGCCGAGAACAGACGACCGTTATAGGTCGAGCCCATGAACACTTCGCCATCAGCCAGAAGCTGGGGCGTTTCGGCACCGGCGGACCACCAGACAACCTGATCCTTGATGGTGCCGAGCTTGGCAAGCGCCTGATTAACACCGGCATCCGTACCCAGTGTGGGATAGATGTCGTCTTTGGCTACGCCATCGCAGTAGAGAGCCCATTCCAAGTTGTCGATCGGGCGCTTTTGCAGCGCCCGCTTGCCGGGATATTTGGCAAGATCGAACACGTCACAGATGCTGCTCGGGGGTTCAACGCCCTCGGGCAGCAGATCGGTACGATAGCCGAATGTGGTCGAGTAAACGATTTGCGGCACGAAGCAATCACTGACAAGCAGATCGCCAAAGTCGTCGCTGGCAGAGGTGCCATCGGGCGCGGCGGCCAGAACTTCGTCGTGATCGAGTTCCATCGCCAGGCCTTCGTCGCACAGACGCATGGAGTCTGATGCAACCGCGTCGACCAGATCCCAGGTGACATTGCCGGCCTCGTTCATCGCGCGCAGCTTGGCAACGGCCTCGGCCGAGCTTTCGTCCCAAGTAATGGTCACGCCGGGGTTGGCGGCAAGGTAAGGTTCGGCGTAAGCCTTTACCTGACTGGCCTGATAGGCGCCGCCCCATGACACAAGCGTCATGCTGTCGGCCATATCCTGTGCGGTCACGGCTGTGCCCGCTGCTACGGTCAGAGCCGTTGTCGCGAGCAAAGTTTTCGTGAGTTTCATAAACATACTCCCAGTTTATTAGTCGTCCCGTTTTTGGTGTATCGGCCCCCGCGTTACGGGTGAAACGTCCAAGGGCCTCACTCAACCCGCGCCACGCCCCTCAGGTCGCCGCGCGAATAGCACTATGCCTAAGTCGCATCCAGCGCTCGGCAATCTTCTGCAAGCCAGCCAATTTCGATCATCTCGCCCGGTTTGAGGCGGCGTTGATCGGGGGCGTTGCGGGTCTTGATGATGAAATCGTCACGCCCGGCCACCTTAAGGCGCGTGCGGAAGATATCTCCCATATAGATAAACTCGGCCACTTCGGCCTTGAGTGTGTGGGCATCCGGGCTCAGGCGGTCGCGGTTGAATTCAACCCGCTCGGGGCGGATCGAAATCAGCGTGCGGTCGCCTGCCTTTTCAACGTTCACCGGCGTGGCATCAATCACGTCGCCATTGTCGAGCTTCACAAGAGCAAGGCCATCCTTGATTTCCTGGACGGTGCCGGCAAGTGTGTTGTTCTCACCGATGAACTGCGCCACGAAACTGTTTTGCGGGCTTTCATAAAGCTCGTCGGGCGGGGCCAGCTGTTGAATGCGGCCATCGTTGAACACGGCAACCCGGTCTGACATGGTCAGCGCCTCGGTCTGGTCGTGGGTCACATAGACCGTGGTAATCCCAAGCTCATGCGCCAGGTGGGTGATCTCGAATTGCATCTTCTCGCGCAGCTGTTTGTCAAGCGCGCCAAGCGGTTCGTCCATCAAGACCAGCTCGGGCTCGAACACCAGTGCGCGGGCAAGCGCGACACGCTGTTGCTGACCACCCGAGAGCTGTGCCGGACGGCGCCCGCCAAAGGCGCCCATCTCGACCATCTCAAGCGCGCGCTTGACCTTGGCCTCGCGGTCCGACTTGCCGATCTTGCGCACCTCAAGCGGAAAGCTGAGGTTCTCGGCAATCGTCATATGCGGGAAAAGGGCGTAGTTCTGAAACACCATGCCGATGCCGCGTTTATGCGGCGGGATGTTGTTGATGCTGATGCCATCAAGCTTGATTTCACCATGGGTCGCCGTTTCAAACCCGGCCAGCATCATAAGGCAGGTGGTTTTGCCAGACCCGGATGGCCCGAGCATTGTCAGAAATTCACCCTTGGGCAAGGAAAGGTTCAGATCCTTGACGACCAAAGTCTCGCCGTCATAGCTCTTTTGTACGCGTTCAAAAGCAACGAACGCATCGTTGTTCCCGGTATTGGCCAAGTTCGGCTCCCTGTTTTTATTTCGCGGAGTCCCCCGCGTTTAAACGAAACTAAAACGACAATTGTCCCTTGTTGCAACCCGATTGCGCCACTTTTTTCCGGAATCCGACAAGCGCAGGTCAAAACGACTGTATATGCGTCAAGAAAAGACGATTTTCCCGTCGTTCGTCGACATTCGGCCAGGGCGCGCACAGCTTTAGCGCGAACCCCGACCGTTTTTGGCAAGAGACTTAGCCTAGCCCAGAACCGTTTTGACGGCCTTGGCGGTCTTTTGAACCACCTCGTCGGCCTCGGCACGAGTCAGACAGAAGGGCGGCGCAAAGCCAAGGATGTCGCCCTGTGGCATTGCACGCGCAATCACCGCGTCGGCCCCAAGAGCGGCGGCGATCTGTGGCCCGACCTTGTCGGCGGCATCAAAGAAGCTGCGGCTGTCACGGTCTTTCACGAACTCGACCGCACAAAGCATGCCCTCGCCACGAACCTCGCCAACATTGGCATGATCGCCAAGTGCCTCGGTCATGGTCTTGTTGAGATAGCTGCCCACATCACGGTTATTCGCAATCAGGTCCAGCTCATCCAGAAGCTTGAGGTTGGCAACGCCGGCCGCCGCACCGATCGGATGTGCCGAATAGGTCCAGCCGTGGCCGATCGGGCCGTTTTCGTCGGTGCCCTGCTCAAGCACTTTCCACATCTTTTCACCGACAATCGACCCCGACAGCGGCGCATAGGCCGATGTCAGACCCTTGGCGATGGTGATAAGGTCGGCCTCAAGTCCGTAATGCTCGGACCCGAACATCGTGCCTAGACGGCCAAAACCGGTGACAACCTCGTCCACGACCAGCAGGATATCGTGCTTTTTCAATACTTTCTGGATCGCGGTCCAATAGCCGACGGGCGGCGGTACAATGCCCCCGGTGCCCAGAACCGGCTCGCCGATAAAGGCGGCGATGGTATCGGCGCCTTCGCGTTCGATCAGCGCCTCAAGCTCGGCCACGCAATGCGCGGTGAACTGTTCCTCGGACTGATCAAGATCGGCGCGGCGGAAATAATAGGGCGCCTCGGTGTGCACCACCTGCGCCAGCGGCAGGTCGAATTTCTTGTGAAACAGCTCTAGCCCGGTCAGCGAGCCGGTCACAAGACCCGAGCCGTGATAGCCACGCCAGCGGCTGATGATCTTTTTCTTTTCGGGCCGGCCGAGGATGTTGTTGTAATACCAGATCAGCTTGACGTTGGTCTCATTGGCATCCGAGCCGCTCTGGCCGAAATAAACCTTGGACATATTGGCCGGGGCGCGGTCCAGGATCATCTTGGACAGGGTAATGCTCGCCTCGGTGCCATGGCCGACGTAGGCATGGTAATAGGCAAGCTCTTTGGCCTGCGCGGCGATGGCGTCGGCGATATCCTGACGGCCATAGCCGACATTGACACAGTAGAGCCCGGCGAAGGCATCCAGCATCTTGTTGCCGTCACGATCCTCGATATGGCAATTGGTGCCGGTCTTGATCACTCGATGCGTAAGCTCTCCGCGTGCGAATTGCGCCAGATGGGTTGAAGGGTGGAAAAAGTTGTCGCGATCCCACTCCGCAAGTTGGTCGTTTCTCAGCATGTTTGTTCCTTTCGATTTTTCGTGTCGGGAGCCGGAAATTTTTAAAATTTCCGGACAAAAATCTTTTCAAGATTTTGGTGTGGCTAGGCCCAGTCGCGGCAAACGTATTTGATTTCCATAAATTCTTCCATCCCGCGACGCGCCCCTTCGCGGCCAAGCCCGGATTGCTTGACCCCACCAAAGGGAATCGGCGCGCCGGTCACTTTGGTGCGATTGACCGCCACCATCCCGAATTGAAGCGCCCGCGTCATCCGATAAATGCGGCGCGGATCAAGGCTGTGCAGATAGGCAATCAACCCGTATTCGGTGGCATTGGCGCGCGCGATGACCTCGTCTTCGGTGTCAAAGGGCGTGATCGCCGCCACCGGGCCAAAGGTCTCGTCGCGCATGATCGCGGCCCCGTCAGGCACATCGGTGAGCACCGTCGGCTGATAGAAAAGCGGCCCCAGAGCGTCGCGCTTTCCGCCACAGCCAAGCTTCGCTCCGTGATCAAGCGCGTCTTTGACGTGCTCTTCCTGTTTTCGCACGGCGGCCTCGTTCATCAAGGGGCCGATATCGGGATCATCCATGCCGATCCCCAGGGTCAGGGCTTTGGTCGCCGCGATGAAGCGCGCGCAAAACGCGTCATAGATCGCACGTTCGACATAGATTCGGTTGGCGCCAAGGCAATCCTGTCCGGATGTGGCGAACTTTGCCTTGATGGTCTCTTCAACGGCGCTGTCGATATCAGAACCCTTGAACACGATCACCGGCGCATGGCCGCCAAGCTCCATCACAAGCTTTTTCACCGTGCCCGCGCATTGGCGATACAAAAGCTGACCGATATTGGTTGATCCGGTAAAGGATAGTACGCGCACGCGGGCGTCTGTTGTCCAAGGTTCAACCACGGTCGCGGCTTTGCCGGTGACCACGTTGAACACCCCCGCAGGCACGCCTGCGCGTTCAGCCAGTTCGGCCAGGACAAGCGCCGAATAGGGGGTTTCGCCGCTCGGATGCGCCACCACGGTACATCCCGCCGCCATCGCCGCCGCCGCCTTGCGCGTCAGCATCGCCGCCGGGAAATTCCACGGCGTGATCAAGGCGGCAACGCCCACCGGCTCAAGCCAAAGCTCAACCTCGGCATCGGGCAGATGGCTGGTAACGCCTTCGATGTTCGGGCGCTTTGATTCCTCGGCGTAATAATCGACAAAGCTGGCGGCATAGTCGATTTCGCCGCGCGCCTCGGACAGGGGTTTGCCCTGTTCCAGCACCATGATGCGCGCCAGGTCTTCCTTGTGCTCGATCATCAGTTCGAACCACCGGCGCAGCACCGCCGAGCGGTCTTGCGGCAGGGTCATGCCCCATGTGGCAAAGGCCTCTTGTGCGCCATCAACCGCTGCGCGCGCCTGCGCCGCGCCCAGACTTGCCACCTGGCCAAGCAAGGCACCATCGGCCGGGTTGGTCACGGCCAGCGTGTCATTATTGCCCCCAGCCACCCATTTGCCGTTTACATAGGAAAAATGCCGCACAAGGCGGGTGTCGGTGATCCCGTGACGGGTCCAGTTTGCTGAATCAGACATACTCTGCCCTCCTTTGAGCCAAAGAATGCGCTGAAACGGCAAGCAACTGCGACTGAAGTAGGGCGAGCTTGCAGAATAATCATCTGATTGGAGGCCATTAAAAAGGAGAATCACCCGGAAAACATATCCAGCGGCGGTAGGCGCGGCGATTTCACCGGTTTGGTCACGATATAGGTGAAATACCGCGCCAGACCGATCCGCGCCTCTAACATGGTGTCAATCAGGCGCTGATAGGCGTCGATATCGCGGGCCACGATCTGTAATAGATAGTCAAACCCGCCGCCAAGCGCCCAACAGGCCGTCACCTCGCCATAGCGCATCACGCTGGCCTCGAAGGCCTGAAAGCTGGCCGGCGTATGGTCGGCCAATTCGGCGGCAACAAAGACCGTCACATGCGGGCCCAGCTTTTTCAGGCTGATCCGCGCGTTATAGCCCTCGATAATGCCACCCTCTTCAAGACGGCGCAGCCGCTCCCAACAGGGGCTGGCCGAGAGGCCAACACGGGCGGCCAGATCGGCCTTGGTGATCCGGCCCTCATCGGCCAGAACCCGCAGAATTTTCAGATCGCGCGCATCAAGCTTCATACGTCAGGCCGAAATCACGGTGCCGGTCGTGCCGTTTTTCAGCCGCTCGAACACATGTGTCGCAATCGCCGTATCCTGCACGCCGGTGCCGGTCAGATCGGCGATGGTGATCTCGGCGTCGCTGCGCCGCCCGCGGGCGCGCCCGGTGATCACCTGGCCCAACTCTGGCGGCGTGCCTTTGTCCCAAAGACCGGCGGCAATCGCGCTGCGCAATTCGCCAAGCTTTTCGACCTGCGTGGCCCGGTCCGCCACGTAAAGATCGGCCTTGATCAAAGCCTCTGGATCAATCTCGTTCTTGCCGTCCTGATCCGACCCCATGGCCGTAATGTGCAATTCAGGGTGAAGCCATCTGGCATCCACAAGCGGTTCGCGCGCCGGCGTTGTGGTAACCACAAGCTGGCTTGCCAGAACAAGGTCGCCGGGGTGCTCGACAACGCGGGTATCACATTTCAGATCCCGCGCCAGATCATCGGCACAGGCCTGTGCCCGCGCGCCATCACGCCCCCAGACCAGCAATCGCTCGAACGGGCGCACGATATGCGCCGCCTTCATCTGAAGCCGCGCCTGAACACCGGTGCCGATCACACCCGCCGTATGCACACCATCCGGCGCCAGATGATGCGCCGCCACGGCCCCCGCCGCCGCCGTGCGCAGATCGGTGAGATAGCCATTGTCCAGAAACACTGCCTGCACCATGCCGGTCTTGGCCGAAAACAGGATCATGAGGCCATTCAGGCTTGGCAGGCCAAGCTTGGGATTGTCGAAAAACCCTGGACTGACCTTGATCGCAAAGCTGTCAAATCCGGGGATATAAGCGGTTTTCACATCCACCTCGCCGTTCACATCGGCCATGTCCATAGACATCACCGGCGGCATGATCACACCCTCCTCTGCAAGCGCGGAAAAGGCCTTTTCCACCACGCGAATGGTGTCTTTGTCCAACGTCACCAGGCCGCGCAATTCGGCCTCGGTCACAACGCGAATATCATGTGCCATATGTCACTCCGTTAAGTACTTTGTCGCCAAGGCGAATATCCTGCCCGGTCATCACGCGGGTGAACATATCCATATCCAGATTGCGGCCTGTTATTATGGTGGCAGTCGGCCCGCTTAATGTGATCTTATCGGTCAAAACGGCGGCAAGACCGACTACACAGGCGCCCTCGGCCACAATCCGATCCTCGTAATAAAGCACCTGCATGGCGCGATATATCTCTTCCTCGGTGACAAGCACGATGTCATCAAGCAGATCGCGGCACATCGCAAACGACAGCCGGTTTTGCAGACCAATCCCGCCACCAAGCGAATCGGCAAGACTTGGGTATTCTTCCACCTCGACCGGCCTGCCCGCCTTGATGCTTTGATACATCGCCGCACCACGGTCCATGGTGATGCCGGTCACCCGGATATCCGGCTTGATCGCCTTGGCGGCCATCGCCACCCCTGCGGCAAGACCGCCGCCCGAAAGCGGCACCAACAGTTGCTCAAGATCCGGACGCGCCGCCAGCATCTCAAGCCCGATGGTCGCCTGTCCGGCAATCACCAAGGGGTCGTCAAAAGGCGAGATTTCGGTTAGCCCTTCTTCGCGCACAAGACGCTCTACCTCGGCCTGAGCGTGATCCTGGCTTTGCCCGACAATGCGTACCTCGGCGCCGAGCGCTCGAATGCCGTCAACCTTGGCCTGCGGCACCAATTCAGACATGCAGATCACCGCCCGGATGCTGCGGGCCCGCGCGCCGTAGGCCACTCCGCGCCCGTGATTGCCGGTCGAACAACAGGTCACACCCGCCGCATCACCAACCCCCGCGACGGCGTTCAGCGCACCACGCAACTTGAAGGCACCGATGGGCTGCATATTCTCAAGCTTGAGCAGGAAGTCCGCACCCGCCCTCGCGCTCATGTAGGGCGAGGGCACAAGCGGCGTGTCATCCGCCACCCCCCGGACCACCTTGGCCGCAGCATAGACATCGGCCAGCACGGGCTGCATCACTCTCTCCTTTTTCGGGTCAGAAGTACCTTGGGTCAGGCCATAGCCTAACGTCAACCACGATTGGGCCGGTTTCCTAAAAACGACATTTGGTGGCGTATTTCTTGGGGCAACACTGCGCTAAACCCCCAAAATGGCGGTGAAACTTAGCTGACGGACAATACCATGATCGAAAAAGACCTGCCGTTTTCAACGCAAGAATACCAACGCCGCCTGGCCAAGACCCGCATCGCGATGGAGGGCAAGAACCTTGATGCGCTTTATGTCAGCGATCCGTCAAACCAGAACTGGTTGACGGGCTATGATGGCTGGTCGTTCTATGTCCATCAGGGCGTTATCGTCCTGCCCGAAGCAGATCCGATCTGGTGGGGGCGCAATCAGGATGCCAATGGCGGCGTGCGCACGGTCTGGATGACCGACGACCGCGTGATGGGTTATGCCGACAATTACGTCCAATCAATCGACCGCCACCCGATGCAGGATCTGGCGGAACGCCTTACCGGGATGGGCCTTGCCGACAAACGCATCGGCGTTGAGATGGACAATTATTATTTCTCGGCCAAGGCGATGGAAGTGTTGCGCACAGAATTGCCAGACGCCACCTTTATTGATGCTACCGCCCTTGTGAACTGGCAACGCACGATCAAATCCGAAGAAGAGCTGGCGTTTATCCGCAAGGCCGCTGCGATCTCGGAAAAGATCGTCGATGGCCTGATAGAGCGGGTCGAACCGGGCGTGCCGAAGAATGAGATCGTCGCCGAAATCTTTCGCGACGGAATTCGCGGTGTCGAGGGCGCCTGGGGCGACTATCCCGCAATCGTGCCGCTCTTGCCGTCAGGCTCTGACGCTGCTGCACCCCACCTGACATGGAACGGGCGCGAATTTGCGGCCGGTGAGGCGACCTTCTTTGAAATCTCGGGCTGCTATCGCCGCTATCACGCCCCGCTCTGTCGCACGCTCTTTCTTGGCAAACCGCCACAGTTCCTGCTTGATGCCGAAAAAGCCCTTGTCGAGGGGCTGGAGGCAGGGCTTGAAGCGGCGAAATCCGGCAACCGCGCCTGTGATGTCGCCAATGCACTTGCCGCGCCGCTGGAACGCGCAGGGATCGAACGCGGCGCGCGCTGCGGTTATCCCATCGGTTTGAGCTATCCACCCGACTGGGGCGAGCGCACGATCTCTTTGCGATCCGAGGATGAAACCGTGCTGGAACCCGGCATGACCTTCCACTTCATGCCAGGTCTCTGGATGTCGGATTGGGGTCTGGAAATCACCGAATCCATCCTGATCAAAGAGACAGGCCCGGCCGAACCCTTTTGCAACCGCCCGCGCAAGATGTTCGTCAAAGACTAAGCCACTGGCTTGGCAGGATAGAACGGGAGCCTCCGGCGGGGATATTTGGAGCCAGAAGAAATGAGGCAGTCTATCCGTTTCTTCTGGCCGAAAATATCCCGGGGAGTGTGAGGGGCAGCGCCCCTCATCCCTGCAACCTGTGCGGCGAAGCTGCGCTATTTTGAAAGACGACGAGGGTTAACTGGCCGCTTTCATAAGGCCATCTTCCTTGAGTTTGACAGCCGCCTGATCAAGCGACGCCCAGGCGCGCTCGGCAAGGGTGTCGATTTCATCTTTCGTGATCACCAAAGGTGGCGAAACGATCATGCGGTCGCCGACATGACGCATCACCAGATTATTTGCGAAACAGCGCTCGCGACAAATATAGCCCGCCGTGCCCGCATCCGCCGCAAACGTGGCACGGCTTTCCTTATGCGGGGTAAGCGCAAGAGAGCCCATCATGCCGACGATACGTGCCTCACCCACCAACGGATGATCGGCCAGTGCCCGCCATTTTTCCTGCAAATAAGGCCCAGTATCCTGGGCCACACGCTCGACGATCTTTTCTTCTTCCAGAATGCGCAAATTCTCAAGCGCCACGGCACAAGACACCGGATGGCCGGAATAGGTATAGCCGTGATTGAATTCGCAGTCGTTCATCACCTCGGCGATCTTGTCGCTGACGATGGAGCCGCCGATCGGCGCATAGCCAGAACTGAGGCCCTTGGCGATGGTCATGATATCGGGGCGGATGTTAAGGGTCTGGCTGCCAAACCAGTTTCCGGTACGGCCAAACCCACAAATCACCTCGTCCGCGATCAGAAGGACGCCGTATTTGTTACAGATTCGCTGAATCTCGGGCCAATAGCTATCGGGCGGAATGATCACGCCACCGGCCCCCTGGATCGGCTCGGCGATAAAGGCGGCGACGTGGTGTGCGCCAAGCTCTTCGATCTTTTCTTCAAGTTGCCGCGCGCGGGCGAGGCCGAACTCTTCGGGATCGCTATCGCCGCCCTCTGCATACCAATAGGGCTGATCAATATGGTGAATATCGGGGATTGGCATGCCACCCTGCGCATGCATGCCCGACATGCCGCCCAAGCTGCCACTGCCAATGCTTGAGCCGTGATAGGCGTTCTTGCGAGAGATGATCACGTTGCGCTCTGGCTGGCCCATCTCGGCCCAATAGGTGCGAACCATGCGAATGTTGGTATCATTCGCCTCCGAGCCGGACCCGGCATAGAACACCTGGTTCAGATCGCCCGGCGCCAGCTCGGCGAGCTTGGCAGAAAGCGCGATCACAGGCACATGGGTGGTCTGAAAGAAGGTGTTGTAGTACGGAAGCTCGCGCATCTGCCGTGCCGCCACCTCGGCCAGTTCGTCGCGACCATAGCCGATATTGACACACCACAGGCCACCCATCGCATCAAGGATGTGATTGCCTTCGCTATCGGTCAGCGTCACGCCCTTGGCGCGGGTGATAATCCGTGCGCCTTTTTGCTCAAGCTCGTTGTTATGAGTAAAGGGATGCATGTGATGCGCGGCATCAAGCGCCTGTAGTTCGGCCGTGGGCATGTGATTGGTGATCGCCGTCATGTTGCTACCTTTCGCGGATCAGGGTCATGCTGGCGCCAGGGCCAGCCTTTGCCCCAGAATATGATCAAATTATCCGCTGTCAATCGAATCAGCGCAAAGCGCCCGATTGCTCCAATGATTGGCGCACTTGCTCCATTCCCTGAATGACATCCTCTCGGATGGCCCGCGCCGCGGCCTCTGCATCGCGGGCCTGCATTGCCTCTAGCATCGCCTTGTGCTTGTCCGGCAAATTCTGGGTGCCCATGCGCCCGCAAACCACCCGAAGTGACGGCCCAAACCGAAGCCAGAGCCCATCGGCCATACGTGCCAGAATCGGGGCCTCGGCAATCTCGTAGAGACGCCTGTGAAAGCGATAGTTCAGCTCAAGATATGCCCGTAAATCGCCGCAAGCGATGGCGATATCCAACTCGTCATCCAATGCGCGCAGATGGTCCAGATCGTTCAGGCTTGCGCGCTCTGTGGCGCGCAGGGCAAGATGTGGGTCAACCCATTGCCGTGCAAAGATTAATTCGCTTATGTTATCGGTGCTTAACAAGGGCACGCTGACCCGCCTGTTGCCTTGAAATTCAAGCGCCCCTTCGGCGATCAGGCGGCGCAATGCCTCGCGCACCGGGGTCATGCCGGCGTCAAGCCGTTCTGACAGGCCCTGAATGGTCACCGCCTGGCCCGGCGCGAGATCGCCAAACAGCACCAGATCGCGCAGCTGGCGATAGATCACCTCATGCGCGGGTAGCCGGGGCATCTCGACGTCTGGAGTGCTCAAATTTTGTGCGGTTGTCGTCATCTGTCGCGCGTCCAAATCATGGCTTTCAATGTCTGTCCTTGCGAGTTTAACGGCTGCATGAAAACATTACCATATTGCCATGAGCGGAAATATTTGATCAAATCCGCGACAAGGCAGACGACGTGCCGATCAACGGGAGAACATAATGCGACATCTTATCACGACCACCACCGCCGCTCTGGCCCTTGGTGCAATGGCCGCCTCAGCCGAGGAGGTGCGGGTCTACAATTGGTCCGACTATATCGACGAAGCCCTGCTTGAGAAATTCGAGACCGAAACCGGCCTTGATCTTATCTATGACGTCTTTGACAGCAACGAGGTTCTGGAAACCAAGATGCTGGCCGGCGGGTCGGGCTATGACGTGGTTGTGCCCTCGGGCACCTTCCTGCAACGCCAGATCACGGCCGGCGCGTTCCAGAAGCTTGACATGGACAAGCTGCCGAACCACGGCAACATGTGGGACGTGGTCAGCAGCCGGACCGAGCAATACGACCCGGATAACGCCCATTCGATCAACTATATGTGGGGCACCACGGGCATCGGTGCGAACGTTGGCAAGGTCAAGGAATTGCTCGGTGACGATGCGCCGCTTGATAGTCTTGAACTGGTGCTCAACCCCGAGAACATGAAAAAGCTGGGCGAATGTGGCGTGCATTTCCTGGATGCCCCCGCCGAAATGATTCCAATGGTTCTCAAGTACATCGGCGAAGACCCCGATAGCCATGACCCAGAGGTCATTGCCAAGACAGAGCCGGTCTTTATGGCAATCCGTCCCTATATCCAGAAATTCCACAGCTCGGAATATATCAACGGTCTGGCCAATGGCGATATCTGCGTCGCGGTCGGCTGGTCCGGGGATATCCTTCAGGCGCGTGATCGTGCCGCCGAGGCCGATAATGGTGTGGAAATCGTCTATCACGCCGCGAAAGAGGGCGCGCAGATGTGGTTTGACCAGATGGCGATCCCGGTCGATGCCCCCAACCCCGATGGCGCGCATGTGTTCCTGAACTTCATCATGGATGCGCAGAACATGGCGGATGCGTCGAACTATGTCTATTACGCCAATGGCAACAAGGCCTCGCAAGAGTACCTTGTCGAGGATGTGATCGGCGACCCGGCGATCTATCCCGATGCCGCGACCTTGGACAATCTGTTCACCACTACCCCTTTCGACCCCAAGGTTCAGCGCGTCGTCACCCGCCTTTGGACCAAGATCAAGTCAGGTACCTGATCTCGGAAATACAGCCCGCGCACCTTCGTTGCGCGGGCTTTTTTGACACCCTTGCCGGGAGCACCGATGAGCCAGACCGTTTTCGAGCCGTGGAACGATCCGCAGGCCAAGCCGCTGATCCAGTTCAAGAACGTCACCAAGCGTTTCGGCGATTTCACCGCGATCGACAATCAAACCTTCGATATCTATGAAAAGGAATTCTTTGCCCTTCTTGGCCCGTCCGGCTGTGGTAAAACCACGATGATGCGGATGCTGGCCGGGTTTGAGGCCCCCACCGAAGGTACGATCCTTTTGGCGGGGCAGGATATCGCGCCGATCCCGCCGAACAAGCGGGCGGTCAACATGATGTTCCAATCCTACGCCTTGTTCCCGCATCTTTCGATCTGGGAAAACATCGCGTTTGGCCTGAAGCGTGACGGTAAATCCAAGGATGAGATCGCCGCGCGCGTCGCCGAGATGCTTAAACTCACCCGGCTTGAGAGATTTGCCAACCGCAAACCGCACCAAATTTCCGGCGGTCAGCGCCAGCGTGTCGCGCTTGCGCGCAGCCTTGCCAAGGCGCCCAAGCTTTTGCTTCTGGACGAACCGCTTGGCGCGCTTGATGCCAAGCTTCGACAGGACACCCAGTTCGAGTTGATGGATATTCAGGAAACCACCGGCACCACCTTTGTGATCGTGACCCACGATCAGGAAGAGGCGATGACCGTCGCCAGCCGCGTGGCGGTAATGGATGATGGCAAGATCGTTCAGGCCGACACACCGGCGCGCATTTATGAAATGCCCAATTCGGTCTATGTGGCCGACTTTATCGGCGAGGTCACAATCATAAGCGGGACCGCCCGGCGCGGCGACGGCGCCTATGAGGTCAGTTTTGCCGAGGGCCAGCCGACGCTCTTTGCCGAATCCGACACCGAGTTTGCCAATGGCCAGGAATGCCATCTGGCAATCCGACCTGAAAAAGTCTCTATCACGGCGGAAAAGCCAAGTGACCGGCGCAATGCGCTTGAAGGAAGTATCCTTGATATCGCTTATCTTGGTAACCTTTCCACCTATCACGTCGAGCTGGCAGGTGGTCAGATTGTCAAGGCGCAGACCGCCAATACCCGGCGATTGTCACGGCGCGATTTTACCTGGGAAGATCGGGTTTGGCTGTCCTGGACGGACACCGCCGGAATCTTGTTGAAAGGGTGATGTGATGCGCAGGTTTGTCCTTATCGCCCTGCCCTATGCCTGGTTGCTGGCGCTGTTTCTGGTGCCGTTCATCATCGTTCTCAAGATCAGCCTGAGCGATATCAAACTGGCGATTCCGCCCTATACGCCGACGCTTGATTTCACTGAGGGCTGGACCGGGATCAAGGCGTTCTTTAGCGCGCTTGATTTTGAAAACTTCACCTTCCTGACCACTGATGACCTTTATTGGAAGGCCTATGTTTCCTCGCTCAAGATCGCGTTTATCGCGACCGCGCTTACCCTGTTTGTCGGCTATCCGATCGCCTATGGCATGGCCAACGCACCCGACCATTGGCGGCCCACCCTGATGATGCTGGTGATCCTGCCGTTCTGGACCAGCTTTCTGATCCGGGTCTATTCCTGGATGGGGATTTTATCGACCGAGGGCTATCTGAACCAGTTTCTGCTGGGTTTGGGTCTGATGTCAGAGCCGCTGACCATCCTCAACACACCGACAGCGGTCTATATCGGTATCGTTTACACCTATCTGCCCTTCATGATCCTGCCGATTTATTCCGCGCTTGAGCGGATGGATGCATCGCTTCTTGAGGCGGCCGAAGATCTGGGATGTTCGCGCCTCAAGGCATTCTGGCTTATCACTGTTCCGCTGTCGAAAACCGGCATTATCGCGGGGTGTTTTCTGGTCTTCATCCCCACCATCGGCGAATTTGTGATTCCCTCGCTCTTGGGCGGTTCACGGACCCTGATGATCGGCAAGGTGCTCTGGGAAGAATTCTTCAACAACCGCGACTGGCCGGTGGCCGGCGCCGTTGCGGTGGTCTTGCTGTTGATCCTGATCGTCCCGATCGTGCTGTTTCAGCGCAACGAGCAAAAACAACGGGAGTTGGAAGGATGAGACGCCTGACAGGGTTCAACGTTATCTCGCTTACGCTTGGGTTTGCGTTTCTTTACCTGCCGATGATCATCCTGATCACCTATAGCTTTAATTCGTCCAAGCTTGTCACGGTCTGGGCCGGTTTTTCGACCAAATGGTATGGCGAACTATTGCAAAACGAGGCGTTTCTGGATGCCGCATGGGTCACGGTTCAGGTGGCCGTTGTCAGCTCGACCATCGCAACCGTGCTTGGCACCATGGCCGCACTTGTGCTTGTGCGTGCCGGGCGGTTTCCGGGGCGAACCCTGTTTTCCGGCATGATCTACGCACCATTGGTGATGCCCGAAGTGATCACCGGCCTGTCACTCTTGCTGTTGTTCATCGGCATCGGTCTTGATCGCGGCATATTCACCATCATTCTGGCGCATACGACGTTTTCGATGTGCTTTGTTTCGGTCGTCGTGTCCTCACGTCTTATGACATTCGACGAATCACTCGAAGAGGCGGCGCTTGATCTTGGATGTTCGTCGTTTCAGGCGTTTCGTCTGGTGACTTTGCCGATCATTGCGCCTGCGGTGATCTCGGGCTGGCTCTTGGCCTTTACCCTGTCGCTGGACGATCTGGTGATTGCAAGTTTTACCGCCGGCCCCTCATCCACCACCCTGCCGATCAAGATCTGGTCATCAATCCGGTTGGGCGTCAGCCCCGAGATCAACGCGCTATCGACCATCATGATCGCTATCGTCGCTGTCGGGGTGATCACCGCATCGCTGATCACCAAACGCGCGAGCCTGCGGCAACAGGCAGATGAGCGGGCAGCAGTGCGCGCATGAGCCGGATTTATCCTGCGTATACTTACGGAAACGGCCCCCGATCCCGGTACTTTTGGGCCGAAACAGTGTCTGTTCCCGATTTTCCACAGACGATGGACAAGATCACCTGCGACGTGGCCATCATCGGCGCCGGGTTTACCGGGCTGTCGGCCGCGTTGCGTCTGGCGAAAGCGGGTAATGATGTCTGTGTGTTTGAGGCCGAAACCCCCGGCTGGGGCGCGTCGGGGCGCAATGGCGGGTTTTGCTGTCTTGGTGGATCTGCGGCCTCTGATGCGATGCTGCGCAAGCTTTATGGCGAAGAGGCGCGGCGCGAATACCGCCGATCCGAAGCCGAGGCCGCTCGCTTTACGCAGACCTTGATCAAAGAGCATGACATCGCCGCAGACATCCACTCGGACGGCGAAACACTTTTGGCGCATACACCCAAAGCCGCAGCAAGTTTTGCCGAGCGTGCAAAAGGGATTGCGGCCGATTATGGCGTGACACCAACCCTGACAAGCGGCTCTGATCTGCCCCAGAAGGGCATGAAAGGCCCGTTCTACGCGGCTCTGACAACACCCATCGGCGTGGCGTTGAATCCGCTTAAATATGCGCTTGGGCTGGCCGATGCGGCGGTGTGCGCAGGCGCGCGCATCTTCGTAAACTCTGCCGTTACCAGGATCGAACAGCCAAACGGGTTTCGCCTTAGCACGCCAAAAGCGCAGATCACTGCAAAACGCCTTATCGTCGCCACCAATGGCTATTCTTCGGATGACCTGCCTGATTGGATGCGGTCACGCTATTTACCGACACAATCGAATGTCATCGTGACCCGCCCGCTTGGCGAAGATGAAATCGCCGAGCAAGGCTGGTCGAGCCATCAGATGTGCTATGATGATCGGTTTTTCCTTCACTATTTCCGCCTTATGCCTGACAAACGGATGCTGTTTGGCATGCGTGGTGGCCTGTTCAGCTCACCTAGGTTCGATGCCCGCATGCACCGCACCATTCGGCGGCATTTCGAGACGATGTTCCCGGCCTGGCGGCATGTTGAAAGCCCCCATAGCTGGAACGGTCTGCTTAGTCTTGCGCCCGATTTGACGCCCTATGCGGGGCCGATTGCGGATATGCCCGGCGCGTTCACCGCACTGTCGTTTCACGGCAATGGCGTGGCGATGGGCACCTACGCGGGCGCGTTGCTCGCGGATCTGGCACAGGGCAAAGCGCCCGAGCATCTCTATCCCAAGATCATGCAGGCCGCGCCGCGCCGCTGGCCACTTGGCCGCCTTCGCCGCGCCATGCTCTGGCCGCCCTATGCCTTGGCAACGGTGATGGGGGGTTAGACCCTATTCCGGCGTACGGGCCGCGCGGGTCTTGTTGCGCCTGATGCCAAGCTGGCGCTCGCGCAGGATGATCAGACAGCCGGCCAGGATCACCAAAGCCGCCCCGGACAGCATCGCGCCGGTCGGCACCTCGTCAAAGACGAAATAGCCAATCGAAAGCGCGAACAGGATCGAGGCATAATCAAACGGCGCAACCACGCTGGCATCGGCAAAGCGATAAGAGGATGTCAGGAAAATCTGCCCCAATCCCCCCAGGATGCCAGCCGTCACCAAA
The DNA here is from genome assembly GCF_900115165.1 of Roseovarius lutimaris. Lineage (GTDB taxonomy): Bacteria > Pseudomonadota > Alphaproteobacteria > Rhodobacterales > Rhodobacteraceae > Roseovarius > Roseovarius lutimaris. Next base: position 212,086 of record NZ_FOVP01000004.1, read on the forward strand.
AGGCCGAATTCAGGCCCCGATGGCAGGGTCCAGCCAAACGGAATGGTCAATAGCGACAAGGCGGTCGAGGTGATCGAAAAATAGAACACGATCGCGCTGGTTTCTTCGGTCTGGACCAGTTTGCGCACGTAAATCTGGGCCAGTGCCGCACAGATCGCACCGGTAAGCACCACCATCGCGCCCACCGCCTGCGCGGTTTCAACCATCGGCCCGCTCAACGCACTCAGACGCGGGGCAAGAACGATGAGAACCCCGACAAGGCCAATGGCGACCGCCCCAATCCGGTAAACGCCGACCTGTTCATTGAGAAACATGGCGGCAAAAACCACCACCAAAAGCGGCGCGGCATAGCTGATCGCCGTCACCTCTGGCAAGGGCAACAGGCCGAGGCCGGCAAAGCTCATTCCCATGGCGGCGGTGCCGACAAAGCCACGCCAGAAATGCCCGATCGGCGAGGCCACCTTGAGCCCGGTGCGCAAATCGCCACGCCAGGCAAGCCAGATCAGGATCACCGGAATGGCAAAGGCCGAGCGGAAAAACACCGCCTCGCCCGGCGGCACATGCCCCGAGGCCGCCTTGATCAGCGCGGACATCGTAATGAACAGGGTCACTGAAACAAGTTTAAGCGCGATGCCGGTCAAGGGCCGCATGGGTTTGTTCCTTCGCGCCTGTGATCAGGCTAAAACGGAGACTATTTCGGCCTGACTGAGCCTAGGCCGGGTTGTCCGCCGTGGTTCTCGGAAGCACCCAATCGGCCCGCGGGAAGTGACAGGTATAGCCCTGCGGAAGCCGTTTCAGGTAATCCTGATGCTCTGGCTCTGCTTCCCAGAAATCGCTGACGGGTTCAACCTCTGTCACGACTTTTCCGGGCCAAAGGCCGCTCGCCTCGACATCGGCAATGGTGCGCAGCGCCTCGGCTTTTTGCGCGTCATCGACGTAATAGATCGCCGAACGATAGCTAAGCCCAACATCGTTGCCCTGTCGGTTTGCCGTGGTCGGGTCGTGAATCTGAAAGAAATATTCCAGTATCCGGCGATAGCTGATTTTGGCCGGGTCAAAGAAAATCTCGATCCCTTCGGTATGGGTGCCGTGGTTGCGATAGGTGGCATTGGGCACATCGCCGCCGGTATAACCGACGCGCGTCGAAATCACTCCCGGCAACTTGCGGATCAAATCCTGCATGCCCCAGAAACATCCCCCCGCCAGAACTGCGCGCTCGCTCATGTCACATCCTCCACTTGATCAAGGTAATCGCCATATCCCTGCGCTTGCATGTCATCGCGATGGACAAACCGAAGGCTGGCGGAATTGATGCAATAACGCAAGCCACCTTTGTCGCGCGGCCCGTCAGGAAAGACATGGCCAAGGTGGCTGTCGCCGTGCTTGCTGCGAACTTCGGTGCGGATCATCCCAAGCGTGACGTCGTTGATTTCCGCGACATGCGCCGGTTCAATCGGTTTGGTAAAGCTGGGCCAGCCACAGCCCGATTCGTACTTGTCCGAACTGGCAAAAAGCGGCTCGCCGCTTACGATATCGACATAAATGCCCGGCTCTTTGTTTCTCAGGTACTTGCCCGTTCCGGGGCGTTCGGTGCCGCTTTTCTGCGTTACCCGAAATTCTTCAGGGCTTAGGGCCGCGATGGCGCTCGGATCTTTGGTATAATTGGTCAACGTCATTCTCCTCACCCGGGTGGTTATCTCTATCAAATGGGGCGTAGACTGGAAATTCAAATGAAATTTACCCAAGGTGGTGATCCAAAGACCGCCCGCGGTGCGTATCACAATGAAATACCCGGGAGGTTCCAATGCGTTATCTTGCAATTCTGTTCACGTTGATATGGGTCGGCCCTGCTCTTGCCCTTGATCTTGATGCCGAGTTTGGCAACATCGACGGCGGCACGCTCAAACTCTCGGATTGGGCGGGTCGCCCGGTGCTAGTGGTCAATACCGCCTCGCAATGCGGGTTCACCGGGCAATACGAGGGGCTTCAGGCGTTGCATGATACATATAGCGCGCTCGGCCTTGTGGTTCTGACTGTGCCGTCAGACGATTTTCGCCAAGAACTTGCCACGGAAAAAGAGGTCAAGGAGTTCTGCGAGATCAACTATGGCCTGACCCTGCCGATGACCACGATAACGCCGGTGACGGGGCCTAATGCGCACCCGTTCTATGCCTCGGTCGCCCAAGAGGCGCGGTTTGAACCAAGCTGGAATTTCAACAAGATCCTGATTTCTCCCGACGGCACTGTTGCGGGCACATATGGCTCAGCCACCCGGCCCCTATCGCCCAAGATGACAAGCGCGATTGAGGCTTTTTTGCCGAAATAGAGCCTACCAATCCATCACGACCTTGCCAGAATTGCCCGACATCATCGCGGCAAATCCCGCTTCGTAATCATCAATAGAAATGCGATGCGTGATCAGGCCCGACATATCAAGGCCCGACTGCACCAGCGCGATCATCTTGTACCAGGTCTCATACATCTCGCGACCATAGATGCCTTTGATATGTAGCATCTTGAAGATCACGCTGTTCCAATCGACGGCAAATTCGGTTGGGGCAATGCCGAGCAGGGCAAGCTTGCCGCCATTGTTGAGCCGCGCGATCATCTGCTGCATCGCCGGGGCAGCGCCTGACATTTCAAGGCCCACGTCAAAGCCTTCGGTCATGCCAATATCGTCCATCACATCACGAAGCTGTTGATTAGAAACATCGACCACATGCTGCACCCCCATTTTACGTGCGAGCTCAAGGCGATAGGGGTTGATATCGGTGATCACCACCTTTCGGGCGCCAACCTTTTGCGCAACCAGCGCGCCCATGATGCCAATCGGCCCCGCGCCGGTGACAAGCACATCCTCACCCACCAGATCAAAGCTAAGCGCGGTATGCACGGCGTTGCCGAAAGGGTCAAAAATCGCGGCGATCTCATCGGGGATATCCTCGGGGATCGGCACAACGTTGCTTTCAGGAATACAGACATACTCGGCAAAGGATCCGGGCCTGTGCACGCCAACCCCCTTGGTGTTGCGGCAAAGCTGTCCGCGACCGGCGCGACAATTGCGGCAGGTGCCGCAGACGATATGACCCTCACCACTGACCCGCTGACCGATCCGGTATTTCACGGCGGCGGCCCCCGTATCTACGATTTCGCCGACAAACTCATGCCCTACCACCATCGGCACAGGCACGGTTTTCGCGCTGAATTCATCCCATTTCCAGATATGGACATCGGTGCCGCAAATCGCCGACTTGCGGACCTTGATCAACACATCGCTCGGGCCCACCTCGGGCACCGGCACGTAGTCCATCCAAAGGCCCGGCTCAGGCCGTGATTTCACAAGCGCCTTCATCTCGTTCTTCATTGGATCACTCCCAGATCGCGGCCCACCTCGGCAAAGGCGCTAATTGCGGTATCCAGCATCTCGCGGGTCAATCCCGCGCTCATCTGCGTGCGAATGCGGTCCTGATCCTTTGGCACCACCGGAAACGAAAAAGCAGTCACAAACACACCCCGTTCGCCCAGTTTAGCAGCCATATCCTGCGCCAGCTTCGGATCGCGCAGCATAACCGGAATGATCGCATGTTCGCCGGGCAATAGCTCGAACCCAAGCGCACCCATCTTCTCGCGGAAGTACGCCGCATTCTCCCAAAGGCGAGTGCGCCGCTCGGCGCCGTTTTCCAGCATCTCGAATACCTTGATCGACGCCCCGGCAATCACCGGCGCAAGCGTGTTCGAGAACAGATAGGGCCGCGAGCGTTGCCGCAGCCAATCAACCACACCGGCGCTCGCCACCGTATAGCCACCCGACGCGCCGCCAAGCGCCTTGCCCAGCGTCCCGGTCAGGATATCAACCCGCTCCATCACGCCAAACATCTCCGGCGTGCCGCGCCCGGTTGGCCCCACAAAGCCTGTGGCGTGGCAATCATCCACCATGACCATCGCGTCATACCGCTCGGCCAGATCACAAATCTGATCGAGACGCGCGTAATAGCCATCCATCGAAAACACCCCATCGGTGGCAATCAACCGGTGCCGCGCGCCCTGCGCCTCTTTAAGGCAACGTTCCAGATCGGCCATATCGCTATTGGCATAGCGATACCGCTGTGCCTTGCACAGTCGCACACCGTCGATGATGCTGGCATGGTTCAGCGCATCCGAAATGATCGCATCTTCGGGGCCAAGAATAGTTTCGAACAACCCGGCATTCGCGTCAAAACAGCTTGGGTAAAGAATGCAATCCTGTTTTCCCAGAAACCCCGCGATCCGGGCCTCAAGCGTCTTGTGCTCTTCCTGTGTGCCGCAGATAAAGCGCACGCTCGCCATGCCAAACCCATAGCGATCAAGCGCATCATGCGCGGCCTTGATAATCTCGGGGTTGTCGGCAAGACCAAGATAGTTGTTGGCACAAAGGTTGATGGCCTCATGACCATCGGCAAGCCGAATTTCGCCGGCCTGCATCGAACTTATCACACGCTCACGCTTGTAAAGCCCGTCATCGCGCAAGCCCTCAAGCCGCCCGGTGATATCCTCGTCAAATCGCTCAGATGCGCGCGCCATTCTGTTTCTCCCACTTTATTTCACCGTTCCGAAAATACTCCGGGGGAGTCGCCCATCGGGCGACGGGGGCAGCGCCCCCAACCGTCCTTATACAGCAATTCTTGGCCGACCCGAGGCCTCGATGGTAATTTCCGCTTCCAGGAATACCTGCCGCGCTTCGGCCTGTGCCTGCTTGATGTCCCGCCGAGCCGTGACATGGATATCGGCGGCCCCGGCCGCCTCGGCCTCGGCGCGGGCATCGGTCTCAAGTGCGGATTGAAGCGCCTGCATGGCCGCCTCTGAAGCGGCGTAATCCTCGGGTCCGGTTTCCAGATGCACACGATACTTGCCCTCGACGGGCGAGGTCACCGTACCACTGCGCCGGATCGTGACGCGCCCGACAACCGCGCCGATCGCATTGGCAACCCCCGCATGTTCGGGCAGGATCATATGGGTATGCACCCGCTCACCCACCGCCGGATAATAGCTCGCGGCGGAGGCGCCAAGCCCGATTACCGGCACCGCAAGCCCGGTATCGAGCCGCAAAAGCCCCGCGTGTTGATCCAACCCTTTTTGCATCAGCGCATGCGCCGCCAACTGCGCGGCCGGCAGACCAAAATCAACATCTTCTTCGCCAAATGCAGTCTCTAACAAGGCCAAACTCGTCTGATGCGTTAGCCGATCCACGATCATCTGCGCCATGTCTTCTGGTGATCTCGCAAGCGTATTTCCCGCTCCGGTCCGCTTGCGCGCCATAAGCTCTAACGCCTTCTGAGCAGCCTCACCATCCCAGGCCTCAAGCCGCCCGAGAATGTGACTTGCATCTGATGGGGTCACGCCCGCGATCTGGACAAGCCCGCGCCGCACGAGGCGCTGCAACGCCTGGCTTTCCATCCGGGTTCTAAGCATGCGTCCCACCGGATGCACACCGTCACCAAGTCGGTCAAGCAAATCCGCTTCGCGCTCGCTTAGCCCGTCGCTATCCACACCAGACACCGCGCGCAGAAACCGGGCGTCATATTCACCGGGTGCGGAAGAGCGCAGCTGATCATCCAGCACCGCATGCACAAGATCGGGCGCCTCGGTTGCCATAAGGCTGATCGGCACCAAACGGCGGGGCCCAAGGGTCACGCCACCCTCAAGCCCCTCGTCCCTGACATGCACCTCGCTATCGCCGCCAAGACCAAAGGTGCGCATCGCGACCGCTTCGACCATGGTGCGCCAGGGGCCCACCTGCGCGCCCGCCGGGTCAATCGCGGGCCGACCATCACGCAGCACGGCAACATCGGTGGTGGTGCCGCCAATATCGGACACAAGCGCATGGTCCGCCCCCGTCATCCAGCGCGCGCCGACAATGCTTGCCGCTGGCCCGCTCAGGATCGTCTCAATCGGTCGTTCGCGGGCCTGATCGGCGGAAATAAGCGCGCCATCGCCGCGCACCACCATCAAGGGCGCCGCAATGCCAAGATCGCGCAGCTTGCCCTCGGCCTTGTCGATAAGGCGCGCGATCATCCCGATCAGCCGCGCATTCAAAAGTGCCGTCAGCGCCCGTTTCGGCCCATTCAAGCGCGCCGAAAGGTGATGCGAGCACGATACCGGCCGCCCGGTCACCTCTCGGATGATCGTTGCAGCGGCAAGCTCATGCGCCGGGTTACGGGTGGCAAATTGCGACGCCACGGCAAAGGCAGATATCCCACATTCGGTCTCTAACCAAGCCAAAAGCGCGTCTGTATCCAACGGCGTGACCTGCCCGCCCGCGTGGTTATGCCCTCCGGAAATCACCAGAGCAGGGTCACCGCCAAGAGCCTCTGCCAAGCCGTGCGCCGTCAAGTCCGCCTCGCGAAACCCGATATAGACAAGACCGACGCGCCCACCCTGCCCCTCGACAAGAGCATTGGTGGCCAGTGTGGTCGACAAAGAGGCAAGACCGATTTCACCCGCATCGACATTGCCCTCGGCAAGCACCGCCGCAACCGCTGCGCCGATACCAACCGCAAGATCGTGCCGCGTGGTCAACGCCTTGGCGCTTGCGATCACCTCGCGCTCGTCCCTGATCAACACCGCGTCCGTATAGGTGCCGCCAGTATCCACCCCCAAAAGCAAGGCCATATGCCGATCCTCTATTCGTTTCCCTCGGGTTTAACCGGCTTTGCGTCTTATGCCAGCCTGTTTGCGGCATTCTCCAGTCGCTTCGCTGCCCATCGGGCCGCATCTGCAACGGTTGGGTCCGGATCTTCGCAAAGACCCTGCGCCACAGACCAAAGCGATGGCTCTCCTGAGTTGCCAATCGCATAAAGCACGTTGCGCACAAAGCGATCCCGGCCAATCCGCTTGATCGGGCTACCCGAGAACCTCGCGCGAAACGCCGTGTCGTCGAGCATCGCCAGATCGGCCAGCTTGGGCGCCTTGAGGTCGTCACGAGCATGGTATTTGACCTCGCGCGCCTCAACCGCGAACTTGTTCCAGGGACAGACCGCGAGGCAGTCATCACACCCATAAATCCGGTTCCCCATACGCGCACGCAACTCTTCGTCAACCGGACCTTTATGCTCGATCGTGAGATAGGAAATACAGCGGCGCGCATCAAGCTGATGAGGGGCGGGAAAGGCATCCGTCGGGCAGATATCAAGGCAGGCGCGGCACGACCCGCAATGATCAATTTCCGCAGGATCAGGCTCTAGATCAAGCGTGGTAAAGACCGATCCGATAAAGAACCAACTGCCCAAATCCCGACTGACAAGATTGGTGTGCTTACCTTGCCAGCCAAGTCCGGCCGCCTGGCCAAGCGGCTTTTCGGGCACCGGCGCCGTATCAACAAAAACCTTCACCTCGCCGCCACCCTCGCCAATCAACCATCGCGCCAGACGCTTCAATCGCTTCTTGACCGTATCGTGATAATCCTTGTTTCGGGCATAGACAGAGACTGTTCCGATATCCCGCTCTGCCAGCATCGCCATCGGATCATCTTTGGGCGTATAGCTTTCGGCAAGCATGATCACGCTGCGCGCCTCGGGCCAGAGGGCGGCGGGGTTGCCACGCCAGTTCTGACGCTCGGCAAGCCAATCCATTTGCCCGTGATAGCCCTTGTCGACAAAGGCCTTAAGGCGCCCCGGCACCTGCGGTACATCCCAGGGACGGCAAAGTTTGCAGGCATCAAACCCCTCGGACATGGCCTGCTGAACAAGTCTCTGTTTCAGCGTGATCATGTTTCTTCTGGCCTTAAATATCCCGGGGGAATCGCCCTTTGGGCGATGGGGGCAGCGCCCCCAAATTCAGAAATCCAGATCGGCATAATGCGCAGGCGGCGGAAACCCCGGCACCTGATCCGCCAAAATACTGCGAAAGGCCGGTCGGGATTTGATCTTGGCGTACCAATCCTTGACCGCCTCGCTCCGGTTCCAATCAACATCGCTGATGTAATCCAGCGCACTCAGATGCGCCGCAGCGGCGAAATCTGCAAGCGTCATCACATCACCTGCAAGCCAGCGGCGATGATCCAGCAGCCACGCCATGTAATCGAGGTGATACTTGATCGCCCGCGCGCCGTCCTTGACATTTCGGCTATCGGGAAAGCCCAGTTTCATCACCTTTTTATTCACCCGTTCACCGATAAGCTTGGAGGTGACTTCGCTGTGAAACTTGTCATCAAACCAGCCCACGATCCGGCGCACCTCATAGCGGGCATCGGTGCTTTTGGGCATAAGGCTGGGCTCTGGATATTTCTCCTCCAGATATTCGCAAATTGCCGCGCTTTCGGACATGGTCTTACCGTCGATCTTGAGAACCGGCACCTTGCCGGCCGGGTTGCGACGCAGGAAATCGGGATCCTGCTCCCAATACCGTTCTTCCACCAGCTCGCATTCAATCTTCTTTTCCGCGAGGCTGAGCCGCACTTTGCGGCAATAGGGCGAAAGCGGAACGTGAAAAAGCTTGGCCATAGTGCGGTTTTACCTTTGGTCCAGATGGTTGACCCTCAATGCCCACATTACACGGGTTTTTCAATCCTCGAAACAGGCGGCACGCCCATCCCGGCGGATGGTGGCCGCCCCGTCAAGGATACTGGCGGCCCTTGATCGGAGTGCCCTGGTCGGTCGACTTGCCGAACGCCCCTTGGGATCTGGCAAAAGTGCGGCAAGGCGGGCGGCCTGCACATCGCTTAGATCGCCCGGGCCCACGCCAAAATAATGTTGCGCGGCGGCATCAATGCCAAACACGCCTTCATCAAACTCGGCAACATTCAGATACACCTCTAGAATGCGCCGTTTGGGCCAAAACGCCTCGATCAGCGGCGTCATCATCGCCTCAAGCGCCTTGCGTGACCAGTTTCGCCCATGCCAGAGATAGGTATTCTTGGCCACCTGTTGGCTAATGGTCGAGGCACCGCGCCCGGATCCTTCGGCAATAGCGGTGCGAATGGCGGACATATCGAACCCCCAATGCTGACAGAAATTCGCGTCTTCCGCGGCCACAAGAGCGCGCGGCATCACCGAAACAACCTCATCAATCGGCACCCAGGCATAGTCGATCTTGCCCAGGCGTCGCGCCTCCTGGCCCATGTAAAAGGTGGGGGGCGGGGCAATCACGCGGTGGGCGGCGATCACGCCAATCACGATAAGCGCGGTAATCACCACATAGCGCAGCACCCACCGCCGCAGCCATGCCAGCGGGGTCATCCGCACCCGTTTTGAACAAGATGATTTGCGCGCCTTTGCCATGGATTAGCTATAGCGCCGCGCAGGACAATGCAAAACCCGCTTTACATCCAAAACCGGGGACAGCGTTGCGCCGCCCCCGGATATTTTGATCATTCTGCCGGTACGGCCTGTTTGTCTTGACCAAGCGGATGAGCCAGCTTGTTGAGCATTTCAATCGGGCAAAGTTGAAGGAAACTGGCTTTTTCAAGATCCCAGTATTGCAGGATATCCTGCGCCTTGCGGCTTCCGGTTTCCTCGACATGGCGCTCGATCAGGCCTTTAAGCTCGGCCTCCCAATGTGGCTCTGTTACGGCGCAACAGACCAGTGTTTCGCGGTTCAAAAGCTTCTCGGCCCGACCCTCGGGATCGTAGAGATAGGCCATGCCACCGGTCATGCCGGCCCCAAAGTTGGCGCCGATGCTGCCAAGGATCACAGCAACGCCACCCGTCATGTATTCACAGCCATTGCTGCCACAGCCCTCGATCACGACTTTGGCACCGCTGTTGCGCACGGCAAAGCGTTCACCTGCACGGCCAGCGGCAAAAAGATAGCCCTTGGTCGCGCCATAAAGCACGGTGTTGCCAATGATCGTGTTGTCGGCGGCGACAAGCGGGCTCGACATCGGCGGGCGCACCACGATGGTGCCGCCTGACAGACCCTTGCCGACATAGTCATTGGCATCGCCCGACACTTCGATCTTGAGGCCCGGCGCCGCAAAGGCGCCAAGCGATTGCCCGGCACTTCCGGTCAGTTTAACTGTCAGGTGATCGGGTTGCAGGCTGTTGCGCATGCCGAATTTCCGCACGATATGGCTTGAAATGCGGGTGCCCACGGTGCGGTCGGTGTTTTGTACCGCATAATGCAGCTGCATCTTTTCGCCGTCGTTCAGGAACCGTTGCGCATCGTTGACGATTTCGGCGTCAAGGGTATCGGGCACTTCGTTGCGCGGACGGTTGCGATCATACCGCTGATCCTTGGCACCATCGACAGTGATCAGCATCGGATTGAGATCAAGATCATCCAGATGCGCCGAGCCACGACTGACCTGCGTCAAGAGATCGGCGCGGCCGATCACATCGTCAAGGCTGCGCGCGCCGATGCTGGCCAGGATCTCGCGCACTTCCTGAGCGTAAAAGGTGATCAGGTTCACGACCTTTTCGGCACTCCCGGTGAACTTGGCGCGCAGAGCCTCGTCTTGTGTACATACGCCAACCGGGCAAGTGTTGCTCTGGCACTGACGCACCATGATACAGCCCATGGCGATCAACGCGGCGGTGCCGATGCCGTATTCCTCGGCGCCCATCATCGCCGCCATGACAATATCACGCCCGGTGCGAAGCCCCCCATCGGTGCGCAGGGTGATGCGCGTGCGAAGGTTGTTCATCGACAGAACCTGATGCGCCTCAGTAAGGCCCATTTCCCACGGCAGGCCGGCATATTTGATCGAGGTCGCCGGGCTTGCCCCGGTGCCCCCGTTATGGCCGGAAATAAGGATCACATCCGCCTTGGCCTTGGCCACACCGGCAGCAATCGTGCCAACGCCCGATTGCGCCACAAGCTTGACCGTCACCTTGACGGTCGGGTTGATCTGCTTGAGGTCATAGATCAGCTGCGCGAGATCCTCGATCGAATAGATATCATGGTGCGGCGGCGGTGAAATAAGCGTGACGCCCTTGGTTGAATGGCGCAGACGCGCGATAAGATCGGTCACTTTCATTCCGGGCAACTGGCCGCCTTCGCCGGGCTTGGCGCCCTGGGCCACCTTAATCTCAAGCTCTTCACAATGGTTGAGATATTCCGCCGTGACACCAAACCGGCCAGAGGCGACCTGTTTGATCTTGGCCGACGGGTTGTCGCCATTGGGTTCGGGGGTGAAATGCGCGGGATCTTCGCCGCCCTCGCCACTGTCAGAGCGCGCGCCGATCCGGTTCATCGCCACGTTCAGCGTTTTATGCGCCTCGGGGCTCAGCGCGCCAAGCGACATGCCCGGCGTGACAAAGCGTTTGCGGATCGCGGTGACGCTTTCGACCTCTTCAATCGGGATCGCGGTACCCAACGGCTTGATGGCCATCAGATCGCGCAGATGAATCGGCGGATTGGCCTGCATCGACGCGGAATAGCGTTTCCACATTTCATAGCTGGCCTTGTTACAAGCCATTTGCAGCATGTGCATGCCCTGCGCACCCCAGGCGTGGGTTTCGCCGGATTTGCGCGCCTTGTAAAAGCCCCCAATCGGCAGGATATCCTGCCCGCCGCCATAGGCACGTGCGTGAACGTCTTCAAGCTTTGCCTGGACGCCGCTGACACCGATGCCGGAAATCCGGCTGGTAAGACCGGGGAAATACTCGGCACACATGGCACGGCTCAGGCCGACGGCCTCAAAGTTAAGGCCGCCACGATAGCTTGAGATCACCGAAATCCCCATTTTCGACATGATCTTGAGCAGACCCTGATCAATCGCCGCGCGATAGCGGGCGACCGCTTCGGTCAACGTGCCCTCAATCAGGCCACGTTCGATCCGGTCGGCAATGCTGTCTTCGGCAAGGTAGGCATTGACCACGGTCGCGCCCGCGCCGATCAGCACGGCAAAATAATGCGGGTCGATACATTCGGCCGAGCGCACGTTTAGCGAGCAGAAAGTCCGCAAGCCCTTGCGCGTGAGGTGGCTATGTACCGCGCTGGTGGCCAGGATCATCGGCATGCCAACGCGGTCGTCGCCCTGATTCTGATCGGTCAGAATAAGGTGGCCAGAGCCGCTTCGCACGGCATCTTCGGCCTCGGCGCGAATCCGTTCCAGACCCTGTTGCAGGGCGTTCTTGCCCGGTGCAAAGCTGCAATCAATCTCGGTCACATCGGCGTTGAACTGGCGGATCATCTCGATCCACTGGGCGTTGCCGACGAACGGGCTTTCGAGCACAAGAATTTCGGTCTGGGCGCTGGATTCATCCAGCACGTTCTTGAGATTGCCAAACCGCGTCTTGAGGCTCATCACGCGAAATTCGCGCAGACTGTCGATCGGCGGGTTGGTCACCTGGCTAAAGTTTTGGCGGAAATAGTGACTAAGCGGGCGATATTGCTTGGACAAGACCGCGCTTGGCGTGTCGTCGCCCATGCTGGCGATGGCCTCTTTGCCATCCTCGGCCATCGGCGCAAGGATTTGCTCCAACTCTTCGATGCTATACCCGGCAGCGATCTGGCGGCGGCGAAGCTCTGCTCCGGTGAAAATCGGCGCTTCGCTCACCACGGCAAGCTTTTCGTCAAGCTCGTTGATCTTGCCGACCCAATCGCCAAAGGGCTGGGCATTGGCCAGCTTATCCTTGACCTCGGAATCGCGGTAAAGCTTGCCTTCGGCCATATCCACGGCCAGCATCTGACCCGGCCCAAGCGCGCCTTTTTCCTTCACGGTGGCCTCGTCAATCGGCACCATTCCGGCCTCAGAGCCCGCAATTACAAGGCCATCACCGGTCACGACATAGCGCATCGGGCGCAGACCGTTGCGGTCAAGCCCGGCGCAGACCCAGCGCCCGTCGGTCATCGCAAGCGCGGCAGGGCCATCCCATGGCTCCATCACAGAGTTGCAATAGGAATACATATCGCGCCAGGCGGCGGGCAGGTCTTCGGCCTGTTTTGACCAGGATTCCGGCACCAGCATGGTTTTCGCCATCGGCGCATTGCGCCCGGCGCGCACCAGCACCTCGAACACCGCATCAAGCGCGGCACTATCGCTGGAGCCTTGAGGAATGATCGGCTTGATGTCTTCGGCCAGATCGCCAAACGCGCCGCTTGCCATGCGGATTTCATGGCTTTTCATCCAGTTCACATTGCCCTTGAGCGTGTTGATCTCGCCGTTATGGGCCAGCATGCGGAACGGCTGCGCCAGCCACCACTGCGGGAAGGTGTTGGTCGAATAGCGCTGATGATAGATGGCAAAGGCTGATTTGAACCGCTCGTCCATCAAATCGGGGTAGAACACCGCCACCTGCTCGGCGAGCATCATGCCCTTGTAAATGATGCTCCGGCAGGACAGGCTTGCGATATAAAGCCCGCTGATGCCAGCCGCACTCACGGCTTTTTCGATCCGGCGACGGATCACGTAAAGCTCGCGCTCGAAGGATTCCTCGTCGATATCCTTGGCGTTGGTGATCAGGATCTGTTCGATCTCGGGGCGGGTCACATTGGCCTTTTCACCAAGACAGGTCACATCGACCGGCACATGGCGCCACCCATAAATCGCGTGGCCCATCCGAAGCACTTCGGTTTCAACAATCGTGCGGCATGCCTCTTGCGCGCCAAAATTGGTGCGCGGCAGGAATACCTGACCGACCGCAATCAGGCGATCCTGTTCGGGCTCGTGACCGGTGCGGCGAATTTGGTCATAGAAAAACGGCACCGGGATTTGGACGTGAATGCCTGCACCGTCGCCGGTTTTGCCATCGGCATCAACCGCACCGCGGTGCCAGATCGCCTTGAGGGCATCAATGCCGGCCTGCACAACGCGGCGGCTTGGTTTGCCGTCAATCGACACAACAAGGCCGACGCCACAGGAAGAATGCTCTTCTTCCTCGCAATACATGCCGTTCTCGGCCAGCCACTTGCGCTTGGCTTCTTCTTTAACAGCCCAGTCAGAATCAAACTTTGTCATTTGTCTTTAACCCTTCGTCTACCCGGTGGGTCAGGGATGTTTCCCTGTTTCAGGTGTTTGTGCGGCCTTAACCACGCATAAATTCTATTCGGCCGCGACGGCCTGTGCGGCGTTCAGATAGGTCAGAATCGCCGCCGCAGAATCGCGCCCGTCGCGGATCGCCCAAACCACAAGGCTGGCGCCGCGCACGATATCGCCAACGGCAAAAACACCGTCCATCGCAGTTTGCCCGCTGGTGAATTCGGCCTTGATCGTGCCCCAACGGGTCACTTCCAAGTCCTTTTGATTCCACAGCGTCGGAATATCCTCAGGCTCGAACCCAAGTGCCTTGATCACAAGATCGGCGGGCTCGTCATGCTCGGCGCCTTCAATCGGCTCGGGGCTTTGACGGCCTGTCGCGTCAGGGGCGCCAAGGCGCATCTTTTGCACCTTCACGCTCGTCACCGGATCACCGGCAAAGCCCTTGGGCGCGCTCAGCCATTCAAACTTGACGCCTTCTTCCTCGGCGTTTTGAACTTCACGCTGACTTCCCGGCATGTTGTCCCGGTCGCGACGATAAAGACAGGTCACCGATGTTGCGCCCTGACGTATCGCGGTGCGCACACAATCCATCGCCGTATCACCACCGCCAACCACGACAATGCGCTTGCCTTCGGCGTTCAGCTCGCCACTTTCAAACTCGGGCACGCTATCGCCAAAACAGGTTCGGTTGCTGGCGGTCAGATAATCAATCGCGCGCACGATGCCATTTGCACCGGCGCCCGGCCCTTGCAGATCGCGCGACTTGTAAACCCCGGTGGCGATCATCACCGCGTTGTGTTTGCTTCGGATTTCGTCAAACGTGATGTCCTTGCCGACATCGCAATTCAGCTTGAAGGTGACGCCGCCTTTTTCTAGCTGCTCGACCCGGCGCATCACTACGTCTTTTTCAAGCTTGAAGCCGGGAATACCATAGGTCAGCAAGCCGCCGCCACGATCATAGCGGTCATAGACCGTCACCTGAACACCGGCACGGCGCAGCACATCCGCCGCCGCAAGGCCACCCGGACCCGCGCCAATGATGCCGACGGATTCGGCGCGCTCCTGCGCCGGGTTTATGGTCTCGACCCAGCCTTCCTGCCATGCGGTGTCGGTGATGTATTTCTCGACCGCGCCGATGGTGACCGTGCCATGACCGGATTGCTCGATCACGCAATTGCCTTCGCACAGGCGATCCTGAGGGCAGATGCGACCACAGATTTCAGGGAATGTATTGGTCAGCTGGCTAAGTTCATAGGCTTCCTTGAGTCGCCCCTCGGCAGTCAGACGGAGCCAGTCGGGAATGTTGTTGTGCAACGGGCAATGGGTCTGGCAATAGGGCACGCCACATTGGCTACAGCGGCTGGCCTGTTCCTTGGCCTTGGCATCGGCAAACTCGGCATAGATTTCATCGAAATCCTGGCGTCGTTTCTCGGCACCCCGCTTTTCGGGCATATCCCGGTCCACGCTTATGAATTTCAACATTGGTTGCTTAGCCACTGCAAGCCCTCCCGACTCTGGTTGTGTCGCGGGTTTATATTAGTCAACGCTCAATTAAAAGTCATAAAGAGTTACCTATTATGAAAATATCATTGCTGCACAGCAGAATGCAGTGGTGAAATCTACGGAATTTATGACCGTATCGGACATAAATTGAGCTTTGCCTTTGAAAGACAATGTTTTATAGCGGAGGAAAAACCCGGGCAGGACACTGGCGATGCCGCTATTTCATATTATTCTCGTGGCTGCCCTTCAGGGGGTGACCGAATTTCTGCCGATATCTTCTTCGGGTCACTTGATTCTTCTGCCCAAACTGACCGGCCTTCAGGATCAGGGGCAGATGATGGATGTCGCCGTGCATGTGGGCACGCTTTTGGCGGTAATGATCTATTTTTGGGGCGACCTGCGCGATGCGATCATCGGGCTTGGGCGCCTGCTGCGCGGGCGTGCCGACACCCCCGGCGCGCGGCTTGCCCTGCTTTTGGTCATCGCAACGGTCCCGGTTATCGCCTTTGGTGTCTTGCTTCAACTGACCGGGCTGGAAGACAAAATGCGCTCGATCACGGTGATCGGCTGGACCACGCTTGTCTTTGGCTTGGTGCTCTATTGGTCGGATCAAACCGGCAAGAGCGTGAAAACCGCTGACGACTGGACCGTCAAGGACGCCATTACACTCGGCTTCTGGCAAGCGGTTGCGCTTATCCCCGGCACGTCACGGTCGGGCATTACAATCACCGGCGCGCGGTTTCTGGGCTATGAACGCCGTGATGCCGCCAAGGTGTCGATGCTGATGTCGGTGCCGACGATCTTTGCAAGCGGCGTCTTTCTTGGCGGCAAGGTGGCGCTAGACGCCGATCTCGCGCTTTTGCGCGATGGCGCAATTGCCGCGCTGTTCGCCTTTGGCGCGGCCTTGCTCGCGCTTAGCCTGATGATGCGGCTTTTGCGCAGCGTCAGCTTTACGCCCTACGTCATCTATCGCATTATATTGGGGCTGTCCCTGCTGGGATTTACCTATCTCTGACGGCCTAATGGACGCGCAGGTTTTTCGCCGATTCCTTGATCGCCTCGTATTGGCCCGCCGGACGGAACCGCCAGAGGTAGTCGGGCAAGACCGCCTCGATGGCAACCGGGGTGATCCCAAGATCGGCAAAGCCACGGGCATCCGGGGCCACGACATTATCCACCCGCAGGCTTTTGACCTGATCGCGGGTGATCTGCGCGGGCACAAGGCCCAAAGTCAGCGTCTGGATCATATCCATCACCCAGCCCATCACCGCCGCGATGCCAAAGGGAATGTTCACAATCAAGCGGCGGCGGCGGATCACCGACAACATCTGTTGCATCAGCTTGCGAAAGCTCACCACCTCGGGGCCGCCAAGCTCGTAAATGCCGGGCTTGGCCGTGCCCATCGCGCCCATGACGGCGGCCTGGGCAACATCATCCACGTAAACCGGTTGAAACTTGGTCTCGGCGCCCACGACAGGTAGGACCGGGCCAAACCGCGTCATCCCGGCAAAACGGTTAAAGAACTGATCTTCGGCCCCGAAGATAACCGAGGGGCGCAGGATCACGGCATTCGGGAAATATCTGGTCACCCCCGCCTCGCCCTGGGCCTTGCTTTGGGCATAGGCGCTGTCTGCCTTGACATCGGCGCCGATCGCCGAGATCTGAACAAGCTGATCGACGCCTTCTTCGGCTGCAATGCGGGCAATGCGGCTGGCGCCTTCGTTCTGGATCGCCTGAAAACTGTTGCGCCCCTTGCGATCAAACGTACCGACACAATTCACCACCGCATCGGCACCCGTGAGCACGGCGCG
Organism: Roseovarius lutimaris; assembly: GCF_900115165.1. Classification (GTDB taxonomy): domain Bacteria; phylum Pseudomonadota; class Alphaproteobacteria; order Rhodobacterales; family Rhodobacteraceae; genus Roseovarius; species Roseovarius lutimaris. The sequence goes on from NZ_FOVP01000004.1 coordinate 229,297, forward strand.
CACGCTGGCATCATCGCGGATATTGCAGAAAACCGGCTCGACCTGTCCAACCACACCATAAGGTTTGACGTGCATCGCCTCGTTCGGGCGGCGTACCGCGACCCGCACCCGCCAGCCCGCTTGTGCCATACGTCGCGCGATATAGCGCCCAACAAATCCTGATCCGCCATAGATGGTTACAAGCTTTGACATGAAAGGCCCTCTTGCTATGCGCTCTTGTAGACTTTCCTACCGCCCCCACGCGGTTTCGACAAGGTGATAAGACAATATGGTGGTTAACTGTCAAATCGGCGTTGACACTGCTATTGCCGGGCGATAAACGCCTGCTTCACGACACCTGCCCAGGTGGCGGAATGGTAGACGCGCTAGCTTCAGGTGCTAGTACTCGCAAGGGTGTGGAGGTTCGAGTCCTCTCCTGGGCACCAATTATCCTAAACATAGCTGCTCTTAAAGGTCCATTTTCATGGACTTTTTCGCATTTTGAGGATAAGGTTTTGACCATAGCTGAACACCGTACCCCACCCGATACCCCTTCATTTTGGGGTACCAAAGTGGGGTACTGAACGACTACCATCTGGCGCCGGTAGGATCAGCGATGTGATTTTCCAGGTACTGAAGTACGATGTCTTCGGTGATGGCGCCGTTTGTGGTTGAAAAATACCCCCTGCCCCAAAACCGGCAGCCCCAGTAGCGCTTGCGGATCGCAGGAAACTCGCGCTGCGCCCGGTAAGACGAACGGCCCTTCATCTTGCGCACCAGATCGGAAATGGCGAGCTTCGGCGGCACCGACACGAACATGTGGACGTGATCGCTCGACAGCACCCCGCGCAAGATGTCGACCTCGTTCTCGCGGCAGACCTGACGGCAGATGTCGCGCACCCGCAGGCGCAGCGCCCCGGTCAGCACCTTGTAACGGTACTTGGTCGACCAGACGATGTGGTAGCGGTGATAGTATACGCAGTGTTTGCCAGTGTCATATTGCATGATCGTACCCTCGGAAAAATGAGCCTCCGACCCGGCTGCGGCTCATTTTTCCGAGGGTACGATCATAACACGATTCTTTCACGCTGAAGCGGGTCCGACTGGAAGTCGGAGGGTTTGCTCCAGAGCGTGGATACTAAATAGCAGTTGCGGAGGTGATACCCCACATGGCTCTGACTGATCTGAAAATCCGCAAGGCAAAGCCCAAGGGAAAGCAGTACAAGGTCTACGATGCCCAAGGCTTGTTTGTGTTAGTAAAGCCCAATGGGTCAAAGCTATGGCGACAAAAATACAAGCATCTGGGTAAAGAACGCTTGGTGACCCACGGTTCGTACCCGGACGTATCGCTACGGGAAGCCAGAGCTAGGCGGGACGTGATCAGCGCGCAACTGGTGAGTGGAGTTGATCCCGCCGTCCAAAAACGTCTGGACCAGATTGAAGCTGAAACCCAAGCCCGCACCACCTTCCTGCTGGTGGCTGAAGAGTTCATCCAGCAAGCCTATGACAGAGAGTTGGCTGCCGCCACGATGCGCAAGAAAGTCTGGCACATCCACACGCTGGCTGAGGCGTTGCACCACCGTCCGATCAATGAGATCACCTCGGCGGAAATCCTCCATTTGCTGAAGAAGGTCGAACACAGCGGACGCCGCGAGACCGCCAAGAAGCTGCGTGGTACCCTCTCGGGGGTGTTTCGGTTGGCGATTGTGACGTTGCGGGCGGAAAATGATCCGACCTTAGCTGTGCGAGGTGCGTTGTTGCCGGTTAAGGTTGTTGAATGTCACTGAGAACTGATGGGGTGGATACCCCCTCCCGACGGCATCGCAATGTGCCAAGGTGATGTGGGTCACATCACTGATAGAAGGAAGCATCCATGGAACAAGTTCCCATTGTTGGGTTAGATTTGGCAAAGCGGGTTTTCCAGGTTCACGGCGCCACGGCTGATGGCGGCATTGTTATTCGCAAAAAGCTGTCTCGGGGCCAGGTGTTGGCATTTTTCGCGGACCTGCCGCCCTGCGTAGTTGCTATGGAGGCCTGTGCTACAGCCCATTACTGGGCCCGTGAAATAGGTGCTTTGGGACACAATGTGCGGCTGGTGCCACCTGCCTACGTTAAGCCTTTCGTAAAGCGCCAAAAGAATGATGCCGCTGATGCAGAAGCCATAGCCGAAGCAGCCAG
>NZ_FOVP01000007.1 GCF_900115165.1 Roseovarius lutimaris
ACGCACCGCCTCGGCAATCGTCGCGCCTTGTCCCTGCAGAACTTCAACCTGCCGAAGCTTCGATACAATATCTTCGGGTTTCTCTCGTTCTCCAGCCATCGCTGATCCTCCAAGTTACGGGACAAATCTATCCCAGGTGGTGGACCACTTTCAGGGGGCTATTCCAGCACGGCGCAAAGCCGCTGCATTGGTGTTGGCTGACCCAGTGTATATTCCGATCTTTGAAAGAGTTGAGCGTGAAATTGCCACGCTCGAAAACCAAAACGACACAATCAGCCGCGCCCGTGCCGTTGCCGCCGGTCACAAGGCCGTTGCTTGAACCAGCCGCTGCATTTGATCCAATGACGCGCCATTGCCATAGCGCTCACGCTCCAACGCATGACCCATAAGGTCGCGCCTGATACGTTCATCAATACTAGCCGCTAATTGCCTATCCTCGAAACTGTGCCGGAGCCCATACAGCGTGTGTTTGGGCGTCTCTAAGAGGCCATTGGCGCGCAGATACTTGTTCACGGTCGCGGACAGGCTTGCGGGATTGCTGCGATATCTTGGGAACCCCTCCGGGAATTCGCGCATCGCCTCTAGACTTATGCCGCACAAGGGAATGACACGCCGCGCGTTTGCGCTTTTCAACTGTCTGTCAACCGCCTCAATCGAGATATGCGGCACGTTGCCAGCCAACCTGATCTGGTCGGCAGTAAGTGCCGCCAACTCACTTGGCCGCGCTCCTGTGTTGATCATCGCCAGTAGGATGCCCTTAGCTTCACTGTTCAGACCGTCCAGCGCACCGGGCGCAAGTATCTTGTCGCGTATCCAGCTATCAGAGAAAGGTGGCCGCTGTTTGGCCTCACCGGCACCAAAGGCAAGATCGCTTAGAGGCAGGACCAGCCCAAGGCGTTTCATTTTGTTGACGGTTTTCAGGACGGTGCCGATATGGCCTAAATCCTTTTTGGCGCTGTTGGCGGTTAGGCCATTTGATTCCATCCGTTCAAACCACCACTGCCGGAAATCCAACATATCATCACCGGATATCTCATTTATAGGTTTATCACCAATCACGGCTATAAGATTCCCAATGGCTTTGATCCTTGGGTTTTTCCAGCGGCGCACCTGATCGACGCTCTTTCCGAGCGTCTCATCAGCGGCCAATCTCCAATATATCTCCAGGGCGCGCGATATAGTGATTGTCGGTTCTTTAGCGCCGCCCAGCATTGCAGCCGCGTCTATCAGGTCAGGGTCATTATCTGGCCCCGTTACAGCCTCTATACGCTGTAAAAATTCATCACGCGACACCTGCGCCACCCGGTCGGCACGCATGTAGCGGAAGCCGCGTGCGGCGGCCAAATCCCGCGCTGCCTCAAACCGTTGTTCCGCATCCGATGAATTCCCGGCTAACTTGGCTTCCCATGCCTCAATCATCTGCGCCCAAGTGGCCGGTTCTTTTTGTTCCGCTTGTGACTGGCTGTCAGTATGGAGGGATAACCAAACAAATTTGCGTGGCTCGATCGACTCATATCGTTTTGGCACGCGCTTATAGAGCTGCCATACTTTGCCGCGTTTCTTAATCGCCATGCAGCCAACCCTCCAAATTCGCGTCTCTATAGGTCGCACATTGTAATGTGAAATGTATAGTAAAAAAGATTGAATATGGCGCCAGTAGATGGCTGTGTATTGAATTTCATAAGGTAAATCAGTGGATTGGCGGCTTTTTCGCTGGCTTTCCGTGGCGGAGGAGGTGGGATTCGAACCCACGGAGGACTTTCACCCTCGTCGGTTTTCAAGACCGGTGCATTCGACCACTCTGCCACTCCTCCGACGCATGATCCTCTACAATGGCTTTTGCGATTCTGAAAGGTGTTGTTTTGCGGGGAAATTCGCGCATCCTGCACCTGCGTGCTTTTCTTGGGCAAGGCAAGGCGCTAGACTGCGCGCGGGCGGGGTGCCGCAGAGTGGTTATCAACAGGACCGGACAAACCGGCGAGGCGCGCTTTTGGGGCGTGTTCACAGGCAAGGGGCAATGCATGTTTAGTCAATCAGCTGTCAAGGATTCACGAGGTCATGCGCGCTGGCACAGGCTGGTCGTGGCAAGCATCGGGTTTGCGGTTCTGGCGGGCTGTGAAGACGGTGCGAATTTCAATCCGTTTCAGGCCAAGCCGGGCCAGACAGCCGAGGGCACGACAAAGACGTCGACCGTGAAACTGGTAGAACGTGATGTCGAGGCGCCGGGTGTGTTTCAAGTCACCGATATGGGCCTTTGGGATGGCCGCCCCTCGCTTGGCGGGGTCTGGGTCGCGCATCCCGATGTCAAGGATCCCGAGCGCGTCATCATACGCAACACGGGGAATTCGAAATTCGTGATCGGCGCGCTGTTCCGCCGCGAGCGGGATAATCCCGGCCCGCCATTGCAGGTCTCTTCGGATGCGGCCAATGCGCTTGGCATGCTGGCCGGGGCGCCGGTGCAACTGAACGTGACCGCGCTTCGGCGCGAGGAAACGCCTGTCGCCCCAGAGGCCGCAGACACCCCGGAAGAGGCACAAACCGCAGACCTTGCCGCGCCAAGCGATATCGAGGCAACTTCGCTTGACCCGATCGCGGGCGCCGCCGCCGCGATTGACGCAGCCGAGGCCGAGACTGCCGCCACCCCGAGCCCTGCGCCCGCTGCCAAGCCCAAACCAGTGCCCGCGCCCGCAGCAGCCCCCGCAAAACGCGCCTCATCGCTCGAAAAACCGTTTATTCAGATCGGAATTTTCAGCGTCGAGCAAAACGCGAGCAACACCGCCACCGCGATGCGGCAGGCCGGCATGGTGCCCACGGTGATCGAACAGAATTCGCAAGGCAAAACCTTTTGGCGAGTCATTGTCGGCCCGGCCACAAGTGCCTCTGAGCGGGGTGTCTTGCTAAAGAAAATCAAGGGTATCGGCTTTGACGATGCCTATCCTGTCACCAATTGATCCGGGGGGGGCGTCATGACGCTTTTCATCCGCCGTATACTTGCTTCCATCGTGTTGGGTCTGGTCCTTGCGCTTCCGGCGCAGGCGTTTGACACAAGCGCCAAGGCGGCTTTCGTGTTTGACATGACAACCGGCACGGTGCTCCTGGACAAGAACGCCGACATGCCGCTGCCGCCGGCCTCGATGTCCAAGCTGATGACGCTTTACGTCGCCTTCGAGGCGATCCGCGATGGTCGCCTGTCGCTGGAAGAGCGTTTGCCGGTGTCGCGCCACGCCATGAGCTATGGCGGCTCGACGATGTTTCTTGACACCACCGACCGGGTCCGGGTCGAGGATCTGTTGCGCGGTATCATCGTGCTGTCGGGCAATGATGCCTGCGCGGTGATCGCCGAAGCCCTGAGCCCGGATGGGTCCGAGGCCGGCTTTGCCACCTTCATGACACAGCGCGCCCAGCAAATGGGCATGACCAATTCGACCTTCAAGAACTCGAACGGCTGGCCGGCCGCGGGCCATGAGATGAGCATGCGCGATCTGGCACTTCTGGCACGCCACATCATCACCGATTTCCCCGAGTTCTATCCGATGTTCGCCGAAACCGAGTTTTTGTTCGACGGCCGCGCGCCGCGCAATTCGAGCAATCGCAATCCGCTTCTTAGCCTCGGGGTGGGGGCGGATGGCCTCAAGACCGGGCATACGCAACAGGCGGGCTATGGTCTGACCGGATCGGCGCAACAGGGTGATCGCCGGGTGGTGTTCGTGCTGTCGGGGCTGGAAACTGTTCAGGCACGGGCCCGTGAATCCGAGGCGATCGTGAACTGGGCGTTTCGCCAGTTTGCTCAGAAATCCGTGGTCAAGGCCGGTGAGGAAGTGGCCCGCGCCCCGGTCTGGATGGGCGAGACCGATAGCGTCGGTCTGACCCCGGCCGAGGATATCAGCACCCTCATGCCGGTGCTCGGAAGCGATGTGCTCAAGGCCGAGGTGGTCTTTACCGGGCCGGTGCGTGCGCCGGTAAAGCAGGGCGACAGGATCGCAGAGCTGGTCTTTGCCCCCGAGGGCCTGCCCGCAACCCGCGTGCCGCTTGTGGCCGCCGAGGATGTGGCAAAGGGCGGCTTTGTCGCGCGACTGCGTACGGTCTCGGGGCTGTTGCTGACGCGGTTGCAACAAGGGCCCGAGGGGGCGCTTTGAGCGGGCCGGGCCTTTTCATCAGTTTCGAGGGCATCGACGGCTCTGGCAAATCGACACAGGCGCGGCTTTTGGCCGAGGCGCTTGGCGCGCAGGGCCGCGACGTGGTGTTGACACGCGAACCGGGCGGAAGCCCGGGCGCCGAGGAAATTCGCAACCTAGTGCTGACGGGCGACGGCGACCGCTGGTCGGCGGAAACCGAAGTGCTGTTGTTCACCGCCGCCCGGCGTGACCATCTGGAGCGCACGATTGCCCCGGCGATTGCGGCGGGCTCGGTGGTGATCTGCGACCGCTTTGCCGATAGCACGCGGATGTATCAGGGGCTGAGCCGCGGCGATCTGCGCGCTGCGGTGGATCAGTTGCACGACCTGATGATCGGGCGCGAACCGGACCTGACGCTGTTGATTGATATCGACCCGGCCACCGGGCTTGGCCGGGCCCTGTCGCGCGGCGGCGCCGAAGAGCGGTTTGAATCCTTCGGCGAAGGCTTGCAGCAAAAGATGCGCGCCGGGTTTCTGGCGTTGGCAGAAGAATTTGGCGACCGGATTGTCATCATCGACGGCAATCGCGGGCCGGACGAGGTGGCGCGCGATGTCGCCGCCGTGGTCGGGGGGCATTTGTCATGAGCACCAGCGATTTGCCGGACCCTGACCGCGTCGAGGGCGCGCCGCATCCGCGTGAAACCGGGCAGGTGATCGGGCAGGGGGCGGCCGAGGCTGAATTCCTCGATGCCTTCAATACTGGGCGTCTGCATCACGGCTGGCTGATCACCGGGCCGCGCGGCGTTGGCAAGGCGACGCTGGCCTGGTCGATTGCGCGGTTCCTGCTGGCCACGCCGTTGGCGCAGGACGACGGGTTGTTCGGCGCGCCGCCGCCGCCCACCACGCTTGATATCGCGCCCGATCATCCGGTGGCGCGCCGGGTGCTGGCGCTGTCCCATCCGGGGCTGTTCTTGCTGCGGCGCGGGGCGACGGAAAAGGGCGACCGGCTGGCCAGCGAGATCCTGGTCAAAGAGGTGCGCCGCCTTGGCAATTTCTTTTCGCTTTCGGCGGCGGATGGCGGGCGGCGGGTGGTGATTGTCGATGCCGCCGATGACCTCAACACCCAGGCCGCCAATGCCATTCTGAAAATGCTTGAAGAGCCGCCCGCGCGCACCACGATCCTGTTGATCAGCCATCAGCCCTCGGGGCTTTTGCCGACGATCCGTTCGCGCTGTCGCTCGCTACGGCTACACCCACTGGGCGCGCCGGAGATGGCGCAGGCGCTGGATCAGGCCGGCATCATCCCCGAGGGCGACGCGGGTGCCTTGGCCGAACTGTCGGGCGGATCGGTCGGCGAGGCGGTGCGCCTGATCAATCTTGGCGGGCTCAAGATCTATAGCGAGCTGGTCGGCCTGCTCGACAGCCTGCCGCGGCTAGATCGGTCGCGCGCGCTCAAACTCGCCGAGGCGGCGGCGACCCGTGGCGCCGAAGAGCGGCTTGATCTTCTGATGGGGCTGACCGACCTGATGCTGGCGCGTCTGGCGCGCAGCGGAGCGGTGGGCCACCCCCCCGCAATCGAGGCCGCCACAGGTGAGGCAGCACTTATGGCGCGCCTCTCGCCGGACCAACAAAGGGCGCGGGCTTGGGCCGATTGCGCGCAAGAGATCGGCGCGCGCGCCCGACACGGGCGGGCGGTCAACCTTGACCCTGCCGCGCTGGTGCTTGATACGGTGTTCAAAATCCAGAAAACCGCCGCAGGCTAAGGCCCGCGCAAGGATAGACATGACCCAGGATATCAAGATCACCGACAGCCATTGCCACCTCGATTTTCCCGATTTCAACGACGAGCGCGATCAGGTGATCGAGCGCGCGCTTGACGTGGGCGTGCATCGCATGGTCACAATCTGCACCAAACTGCGCAGCGAACCCCAGGTGCGCGCCATTGCCGAAAAATACGCGCCGGTGTTCTATGCCGCCGGCACCCACCCGATGAGTGCCGCCTCAGAGCCATTGGTCAGTGTCGAAGACCTGACCCGGCTTGCCGCGCACCCCAAGTTTGTCGGCATCGGCGAAACCGGGCTTGACTACCACTACACATCGGAGAGCGCCGATATCCAAAAGCAAAGCCTGCGTATCCATATTGAGGCGGCGCGCCAGACCGGCCTGCCGCTGATCATCCACGCGCGCGGCGCCGATGAGGATATGGCCCAGATCCTGAGCGAAGAGTATCGCAATGGCGCTTATAGCTGTGTCATGCATTGCTTTTCCTCGGGGCCAGAACTGGCCAGGGCCGTGCTTGAGCTTGGGTTCTATTTGTCGATGTCGGGCATCGCCACCTTTCCCAAAAGCCAGGACGTGCGCGATATCTTTGCCAGCGCCCCGGTCGACCGGATTCTGGTGGAAACCGACGCGCCGTACCTTGCGCCGCCGCCCTATCGCGGCAAGCGCAACGAGCCCGCCTATACCTTTCACACCGCCCAGAAAGGCGCCGAGGTGTTCGGCATGGATTGGCCCGAATTTGCCGCCCAGACCGAGGCGAATTTCGAGCGCCTGTTCCCCAAGGCGGTGCTGTGATGGGTGAGCTGCGCTTTACCATTCTTGGCTGTGGGTCATCGGGCGGCGTGCCGCGCCTTGGCGGGCATTGGGGCGAGTGCGACCCGGATAATCCCAGGAACACCCGGCGGCGCTGTTCGCTTTTGATCGAGCGCGAAGGCGAGGGCGGGATCACCCGCATTCTGGTCGACAGCTCGCCTGATTTGCGCGCCCAGCTTCTGGATGCGGGCGTCGGTGCGCTTGATGCGGTGGTCTATACCCATAGCCACGCCGATCACGTACATGGCATCGACGATCTGCGGATGATCGTGTTCAACATGCGTCAACGCCTGCCGGTCTGGGCCGATGGCGACACGCAAAACGCGCTTTATGCGCGCTTTGGCTATGCCTTTACCCAGCCCGAGGATAGCCCCTATCCGCCAATCCTTGACATGCACACCATCGACGGGCCGTTCGAGATCACCGGCGCCGGGGGCACGGTGGCCTTGCAGCCGTTCGAGGTTAATCACGGCTCGATCGAGGCGCTTGGCTTTCGTGTGAACGACTTTGCCTATCTGCCCGATGTGGCGGCGATCCCCGAGGATGTCTGGCCGGTGCTTGAGGGGCTTGATTGCTGGGTGCTCGATGCGCTGCGCCGCACGCCGCACCCGACGCACGCCCACCTTGCGCGCTCGCTTGAATGGATCGCGCGCGCCGCGCCGCGCCGGGGTATCCTGACCAATATGCATATCGACATGGATTATCAGACCCTTGTCGGCGAGTTGCCCGAACATATCACCCCGGCGTATGATGGCTTGACCATCCGCTATTCGGTCTGAGCCGATGCAGGAGCTGATCGAAGTTATCCTGCCGGTCTTTCTTGTGATCGGCTTTGGCTATCTCGCGGTCTGGCGCGGCTGGTTCAGCCAGGCCGGCGTTGACGGCCTCATGACCTTCACCCAGAAATTCGCCATTCCCTGCCTCTTGTTCAGCGCAATCTCGCGGCTTGATTTGGGTCAGAGCTTCGACTGGCGCTTGCTCACCAGCTTTTACACCGGCGCTTTGGCGGGGTTTTCTCTGGGGCTGTTCGGCGCGCGATATCTGTTCTCGCGCTGCTGGGAGGACGCGGTCGCGATCGGCTTTTGCTGTTTGTTCTCGAACTCGGTCCTGCTTGGCCTGCCAATCATGGAGCGGGCCTATGGACCGGCCTCAATGACCGCGAATTTCGCCATTATTTCAATGCATTCGCCATTCTGCTACGGCATCGGCATCACCGTCATGGAGATCGTCAAGGCGCGCGGGGCGGCGGGGCCTGCGGTGGTGGTCAAGGTGCTCAAGGCGATGTTTTCCAACACGCTTATCATGGGCGTGGCGCTTGGCTTTGCGGTCAATCTCTCGGGGATTGCCCTGCCGGGGCCGCTCAACGATGGGCTTGATCTGATGGTGCGCGCGGCGTTGCCGACGGCTTTGTTCGGGCTTGGCGGGGTGTTGGTGCAATACCGCCCCGAGGGCGATTGGCGGGTGATTTTTTACGTCTGTGCGGTCGCGCTTGTGGCGCATCCGCTGATCACCTTCGGCTTTGGTCGCGCCTTTGACCTCTCGACAGAGTCGATGCGCTCGGCGGTGGTCACGGCGGCGATGGCGCCCGGCGTGAACGCCTATATCTTCGCCAATATCTATGGCCATGCCAAACGCGTGACCGCGTCAAGCGTGCTCTTGTCCACCGCGCTGACGATTGTCACCGCCTGGGTCTGGCTTCATGTTTTGCCCTGAGGAACGGGCCTATTCGGTCTTGATCGGGGCACCTCCGGCAAAGCTGTTGCCATTGGCATAATCGCAGGGCGCCTCCTGCATTTCCAGATGCAGCCCCTTGCCGTCATAGGGGTGCGCGTGTGCCAGAGCCTCATCGACCTCGATGCCAAGTCCGGATGCCTCGGGCGGCAGGATAAAGCCATCCTCAACCCGGATCGCGCCTTTGATCAGGTCATTGTGAAATTTGGTCTCGATGGTTTCGGCCATCAGGATATTCGGGATCGAAGCCGCCAGATGAATATTGGCCGCCCATTCCACCGGGCCGGCATAAAGGTGCGGCGCCATCTGGGCGTTATAGGTCTCGGCGATGGCGGCGACCTTTTTCATCTCCCAGATGCCGCCCGCGCGGCCCAGGGCCGGTTGCAGGATGGCCGCCGCCCCGGCGTGCAGGACAGGGGCGAATTCGGCCTTGGTGGTCAGCCGCTCGCCGGTGGCGATGGGGATGTTGACGGCCGCTGCGACGCGCGCCATTTCCGCGATATTGTCGGGCGGAACGGGTTCTTCATACCAGAGCGGTGAATAGGGCTCGATCGCCTTGCCAAGCCGGATCGCGCCTGCGGTGGTAAACTGCCCATGGGTGCCGAACAACAGATCGACGCGATCGCCGACCGCCTCGCGGATGGCGCGACAGAAGGCCACCGAAAGCGAGATATCCGACATTGCGGGCATGTGACCGCCGCGCATCGTGTAGGGGCCGGCGGGGTCGAACTTGATCGCGGTAAAGCCGCGCGCCACGCAATCAAGCGCCGACTCCGCGGCCATCTCGGGCGAGGTCCAGAATGCGGTGAGGTCGTGATGGGGCAGGGGGTAGAGATAGGTATAGGCGCGGATGCGGTCGTTCATCTTGCCGCCGAGCAATGCATAGACCGGACGGTCGCGCGCCTTGCCGAGGATATCCCAACAGGCGATTTCCAGCCCCGAAAAGGCGCCCATGACGGTCAGGTCGGGGCGCTGTGTGAAGCCCGAGGAATAGACGCGGCGGAACATCAGCTCAATATTCTCGGGGTTCTCGCCCTGCATATGACGGCTGAAAACATCGGTGATCACGGCGCGCATCGCTTCTGGGCCGACGGAGCTTGCATAGCATTCGCCCCAGCCGGTGATCCCGTCGTCGGTGGTGAGTTTGACCAAAATCCAGTAGCGCCCGCCCCAGCCCGGGGCCGGTGGGGAGGTGACGATGATGTCGAGATCCCTGAGTTTCATGTCATGCTCCGATCTGTGTGGCGGGTTTCGGATCGCGTGCCGCGATCCGACCGGGTGGGGGGCGCTGCCCCCCACACCCCCCGGGATATTTATGGCCAGAAGAAATATGGGGTCATTTGAAGAGGATCACGTTGCGCCGGGCGGCGCCGGTTTTGGTGTCGGCGATGGCCTCGTTGATCTGATCGAGGCGCCAGCGCCCCGAGATGAGTTCGTCGAGTTTCAACCGGCCCTGTTGGTAGAGGTCGACCATCCAGGGGATGTCGCGGCGGATGACCACCTCGCCTGCGTAAGAGCCGATCATGGATTGACCGGCGGCGGCGAAGCTTACGGCTTCGTAGGTTGAGGGCGAGCCGCTATGGGGCATGCCGACCATGATCATCTTGCCGCCGCCCGCAAGGTAGCGCGGGGCCTGGTCATAGGCGGCGGCGGCACCGACGGTGACGAGCACCACATCGGCGCCGCGCCCCATTGCCGCCTTGGCGGCGCGCCAGGGTTTGTCGCCGGTGGCGAGCACGCCGTCGGTGGCGCCGAATTCGCGGGCGACGCCAAGTTTCTCCTCGCTCATGTCGACCGCCACGATACGCCGGGCGCCGGCGATGCGCGCGCCCTGAATGGCGTTGAGGCCGACCCCCCCGGCGCCGATCACCACCACGTCCTGACCGGCGCGCAGTCCGGCGGCATTGACCACCGCCCCGACGCCGGTGATTACGCCACAGGCCAGAAGGCAGGCCGAGGCCATGTCGATGCCCTCGGGGAGTTTCACGATCTGGCTTTGATCGACCACGACCTTTTGCGCAAAGGCGCCGCAGGCCATCGCCTGATGCAGGGTGGTGCCCGAGGTGGTGCTGAGCGGTCCGAGACCGCCGTCATAGCGGGTTTCGCACCCTGTCGGGCGACCCGAGCCACAGCTTGGGCAGGAGCCGCAAGAACGGATTAGGGTGACGACCACCGGATCGCCCGGCGCAAAGCCGGTGACGCCCTCGCCGATGGCGCTTATGTGGCCGGCGGCTTCGTGGCCATAAACCGCCGGAAGCGATCCGCCCCAACCGCCCTCGGCATAGGAAATGTCGGAGTGACAGATGGCGACAGCATCCAGATCAACCTCGATCTCGCCTCTTTCGGGGGCGCGCAACTCGACATCCTCGATCAAAAGCGGCGCGCCGAAGCTGTGACAGACGGCGGCTTTGATGGTTGGCATGGCGGCGCTCCCTTTATGCGTTTGGGGCAGGTGACCCGGATTCGCGCGCCATCGCAAGTGGGGATTGTCGGATTATCGCCCGCTTTGCGGTTTCAGATGTGGCCGGTGGCGCGCAGGAAGTCACCGAGGTGGCGGGCATAATCCCCAGGCTGATCGACCGGGGGCACGTGACCCGCGCGGCGTATCAGCTGAAACCGCGAGCCGGGAATAAGGTCGACGGTTTCGCGCACAAGATCGGGCGGGGTCGAGCCATCCTCAGAGCCCGCAATCCCGAGCACCGGCAGGCGCAGCCCCGAGGTGGGGGTGTAAAAATCCGTCCCGGAAATCGCCGAGGCACAGCCGATATAGCCCTCTGGATCGTGCCGCGTCAGAAGATCAAGCCAGGGCAGATGCTTGTTTTCCTTGATGAAGGCGCGGGTGAACCAGCGCTCGCAAGAGGCGCGGGCAAGCTCTGCCATGTCGCCCGCGCGGGCGGTGGCGATCCGGGCAGCCCAGAGTTCGGGCGTGCCGATCCTGGCGGCGGTATTCGACAGAACCATGGCGCGGATGAGATCGGGGCGCTTGACCGCCAGCCCCTGCGCCGCCATGCCGCCAATCGACAGGCCCACGAACATCGCCTCGCGTACCGAAAGGTGATCGAGCAGTCGTTCGGCGTCGCGCACCAATGTGCCCATGGAATAGGGGGCGGGCGGACAGGACGAGAGGCCATGCCCGCGCGCGTCATAGCGGATGATGCGCAGGCCCGTCGGCAAAAGCGGCAGGATCGCATCCCAGAGCAGCGTGCCGGTGCCAAGCGCATGGGCAAAGACAATCGGCGGGCCATTGCGTGGGCCCTCGTCAAGATAGTGAAGCCTTATGTCGTCAAATTCCGCGAACGCCATGGCACCCCCTCAGGCAAATCGGGTCAGGGCGGTCTGGAACACCCCGGCATCGACATTGCCGCCTGAAATGGTGGCAAATACCGCGTCGCCCTCGATCTGATCGACGTGAAACAGGGCCGCGGCAAGGGCTGCGGCGCCGCCGGGTTCGGCGACGACCTTGAGGCGCGACCAGGCGAGCGCCATGGCGTGCAGGCATTCATCGTCACTTACGACAAGGCCGGGGCCACAGAGACGCGTCATGATCGGAAAGGTGATATCGCCGGGCTGTGGCGTGACGATGGCGTCGCAGAGGCTTCCTGACAAACGCGCATTGCGCTCGATCTTGCCAGAGACAAGCGAGCGGGTGACGTCGTCAAAGCCCTGCGGCTCGCAGGGGCGGGCGCGCAGGCCGGGCGCATCCGCCTCAAGCGCAAGCGCAATGCCAGAGGTCAGCCCGCCACCGCCACAGCAGGCCAGAACATCGGCCTGCGTTACGCCAAGCGCGTTCGCATCTTCGGCGATCTCAAGCCCGGTGGTGCCCTGCCCGGCAATCACCTGCGGCTCGTCATAGGGTTTGATCAGGGTCAGGCCGCGCTCGCCCGCAAGGCGCGCGCCGATGGCGTCGCGATCCTCGGTGTCGCGGTCATAGAGAACCACCTCGGCCCCAAGGGCGCGGGTGTTGTCGATCTTCATGCGCGGTGAATCGCTTGGCATGATGATCACCGAAGGCACGCCATGTTCGCGCGCCGCCAGGGCCACACCCTGCGCATGGTTGCCGCTTGAAAATGCGATCACACCACGGGCGCGGGCGTCGGGATCAAGCGCCGACACCGCCGAGCGCGCGCCGCGATACTTGAAGCTGCCGGTATGTTGCAGGCATTCGGGTTTCACGAAGACCCGGCGCCCGGCGATCTCATCGAGAAACGGCGAGGATAAAAGCGGGGTGCGCCGGGCATGCCCCCTGAGGCGCGCGGCGGCAGAGCGGATCATGGTGATATCGGTCATGCGGTTTGGTCCAGAAGGTTGTGAATGGCGGCAAGCGCCGGGGCTTCGTCAAGAAAGGGCACATGGCCGCGATCGGGCACCACGGCGGCAATCAGGCCGGTGTGATGCTCTTGCATCCTGGCCAGGGTCGCAGCGGTCAGAAGGTCGGAGTTCTCGCCTTTGATCACCGCCAGCGGGATGTCCTTGAGCGCATCGAACAGCAGCCAGAGATCGGCGGTCTCGCCGGTGCCCGCCTGACCGGTGAGGGCGTCGCGCAGCTTGGCATCATAGCGCAGCCCAAGCCCGCCGCCGGGTTTTTCACAGAACATGAACGCGGCCTGCTTGCGCCAGCGATCAAGGCTGACCCCGGCAAAATCGGGGCCATGCACATGCGCCAGCGCCTGTGCGGCACTGTCCAGATCGGGCAGGCCCGGTTCCTTACCGACATAATCCATGATCCGCTCAAGGCCCTTTGCATCTACATCCGGCCCGATATCGTTGAGAACCACCGCCCGCAGGCGCGCCGGGTGCCCATAAGCGAGCGCCATGGCGATCAGCCCGCCGCGCGACGTGCCGATCAGCGTAACCTGATCAAGGCCAAGGTGATCGAGCAATTCAAGCGCATCCTGACCTTCGCGCAGGATGTTGTAATTGGTGAAATCCGGGTCATGGGCGGATTGCCCGCGCCCGCGATAATCCATAGCGATCAGCCGGTGACCGGCAAGATGCGGGGCCAGAAAGCTGAAGTCATCGCTGTTGCGCGTCAGCCCCGCAAGGCAGAGGATCGGGCGGCCCGCGCCAATGTCTGTGTAGTAAAGCTCAAGCCCGTCCGATGTGGTGAAACGTGCCATCAGGCGCCCGCCAGACCGGGAATGCCGGTCAGATCGCTCAGTATGGTTTTGGGAGTTGCCGGGAGCCTGTCCACCGGATCGCCCGCGCGGTTGACCCAGGCCGTGGCAAAGCCATAGCCCGCCGCCGCACTGACATCCCAGCCATTCGAGGACACGAACAACACCTCATCGGGCGCACAGCCAAATCGCTTGCCGACAAGGTCGTAAACCACGCGCGCCGGTTTGAAGATGCCGACGCTTTCGACCGAGAGAACATCGTCGAGCACATCGCCGATGCCCGCCGATTTGACCGCCCCGTCAAGCATGTCGGGCGCGCCGTTGGACAGGATCGCGGTGTTCATCCCGGCGTCTTTCAGCGCGTGCAGCATGGCGGGCACCTCTGGATAGGCCTCAAGTTCCCAGTAAAGCTGGAGCAGACGTTCGCGCAGATCGCTGTCGTCGCCAAGACCTTCTGATTCCATCGCCCAGTCAAGCCCGTCCTGGGTGACCTGCCAGAACCCTGTGTGTTCGCCCATAACCGCACGCAGCCAGGTATATTGCAGCTGTTTGAGGCGCCATTTCTCGGCAATCGCGGGCCAGTGGCGGGCAAAGACCTCGCGGCCCGGCTCGGCGGCGGCGTTGCGGGCGGCGGCGGCGACGTCAAACAGCGTGCCATAGGCGTCGAAAATACAGGTGGTTATGGGCATGAGGCCTCCGGGGGCAGGGGCGCGCGAAAGGGGACATCCCGCCGCGCCGGTCAATGAATTGCGCGCAGAGTGGCACGGATTTTCAGGGGGGGAAAGACCCCCTCGCATAACGCTCGCGTGAATGGTTGGCGCGTGAAACAGGATCGGTTTGCAAATCGGAGCAGGGATGGTTAGATTCGCGCATCACTCAAAGCACCTGCGCATGGCGCGCAGCCTTTCAAACCCATCCCCCACCACGATTGGATATTTCATGACGCAAGTTAAATCGGGCGATACCGTTCGCATTCACTACACAGGGACGCTGACCGATGGCAGCACCTTCGACAGCAGCGCAGGCCGCGATCCGCTGGAATTCGCGGTCGGCTCGGGCCAGATCATTCCGGGCCTTGATGCGGCGATGCCGGGCATGACCGTGGGCGACAAGAAAACCGTCGAAGTGCCCGCCGATCAGGCCTATGGCCACCCTGACCCCAATGCCCAGCAGGCCGTGCCGCGCGCCGAAATCCCGGCGGATATCCCGCTTGAGGTGGGCACGCAGCTTCAGGTGCAGACGCCGCAGGGTCAGGTGATGCCGGTCACCGTGGTCGAGGTGACCGAAGAACAGGTGGTTCTGGATGCCAACCATCCGCTGGCGGGCAAGGATCTGACCTTTGCCATCGAGCTTGTCGAGATCGCCTGACCGCGAGACAGCCATTGACCGACAAGATGTAGCGCGCGCCGTGGTTTCCCCACGGCGCGCGCAGCGGTTTCGGGGGACAGATTTTTCGACAAAAATCTGGGGGCGCGCGTCAGGCGATGTCGAGCAGAACCGCACCCGCGCGCCCCGGTGTCATCACAGCATCTTGCGCGGCGGCACAGTCGGTGAGCGGGTAATGCGCGTGAATGGCGGGGCTGAGGCTACCCTCGCTCAAGGCGTTGTGTAGCCGCGCAATGGCGGCCCGTCGCGGCGCGTCGGCCAGAATATAGATCAGCGTGATATCAAGCGTGATCGCCTTGAACAAAAATGGCCCGAACGGCAGAACCGGCGTCATATTTTGCCCCGAACCATAGGCGGCGATGGTGGCATTCGGTGCCATCACCTCGGCCAAAAGCGGGGCGTTTTCGCCAAACTCAACCTCGACGGCGCGGTCGACACCCTTGCCGTCGGTGGTCTCGATGATCTTTGCGGCAAGGTCGGGGTCGGCATAGTCAAACACCTGGTCCGCGCCCGCCGCCTTGACGCGCTCGGCCGCGCCCGCAGAGCAGGTTGCGATCACCCGCGCCCCGGCGGCATGGGCCAATTGCACCGCGTTATGGCCCACCGCACCGGCCCCGCCGGAAATCAAAAGACTTTGCCCGGCCACATCGCCGCCGCCAAACACCGTATGCGCCGCCGTCAGGCCGGGGATGCCAAGCGTTGCGCCGGTTTCGAAGCTGACGCCCTCGGGCAGGGGCACGGCCTGTGCGCCGGGCAAGGCGATATACTCGGCTGCGGTGCCATGGGCGCGCTGCCACTGGCCGTTCCAGACCCACACCCGCTCGCCGATGCGCGCGGGCGAAACGCCCTCGCCGACCGCTTCGATCACGCCGGCGCCATCGGAATGGGGGATGATGAAATCAAAGGCGGGTTTGGTCACGCCGGGGCGTGCGCCTGCACGGGCCTTGGCATCCGACGGGTTGACGCCCGAGACATGCAGCCGCACCAGAACCTCGCCCGGTGCGGGGTTTGGTGTGTCAAGCTCGATCAGGCCAAGCACGTCGCTGGCGGGGCCGAATTGCGAGTAAGAGATCGCGCGCATATTAGAGGCCGCCTTTTCAGTGAAGATCCGGGTTTAGCGAAGATCCGTGCCAGCCGTATGCACTGTCATTTCCGGCGCAGGCGGATGACCACATCAACCGAGGCAATTTCGGCGCCCTCTGGCGCGTCGGGCACTTGCGTGATCTTGAGTTGATCGGCGGGCGCATCCGACAGGGTGCCGCTGTCTTCCCAATAAAAATGCGGGTGATCATGGGTGTTGGTGTCAAAATAGCTTTTGGAGCCGTCAACCGTGACCTCTTGCACAAGGCCGACCTCGCAAAACGCGCGCAACGTATTATAGACCGTGGCCAAGGATACGCTCTCGCCCATGTCCTGCACGCTGGCAAACAGGCTTTCTGCGGTGACATGGCGGTGTTGGCCATCGCCGACCAAAAGCGTGGCAAGCGCGACGCGCTGTCGCGTCGGGCGAAGCCCGGCCCCGGAAAGCCACTCGGTTGCTATGGTGTTCACTTGCGCTGTCATTCCTCGGTCTTTCCCGTGTTTCCCTGTAATATAGAGGCGGGTTGGGTCTGAATTCAAATAAAAATCACCGACCTTCCCTTGGGCTGCTATGAGTCCGCAGGCTTGCAAGCGCCTTTTGCCCGGTGATAGAGGGTTTGGTAACACAGGGTTTTGAAACAAAGGGGGCCGCCTGAATGGCCGATTATCCTAGCAGCTTTGATCGTGACGACTTGCTGAAATGTGCGCGCGGCGAATTGTTTGGCGAGGGCAATGCGCAATTGCCCGAGCCGCCGATGCTCATGATGGACCGGATCACCGAGATTTCGGGCGATGGCGGCGCGCATGGCAAGGGCCATGTGGTGGCGGAATTCGACATCCACCCCGATCTGTGGTTCTTCAAATGCCATTTTCCGGGCAATCCGATCATGCCCGGTTGTCTTGGTCTTGATGGCCTGTGGCAGCTGACCGGCTTCAACCTTGGCTGGCGCGGCTGGCAGGGGCGCGGTTATGCGCTTGGGGTGGGCGAGGTCAAACTGACCGGCATGGTGCGCCCCGAGCGCAAGATGCTGACCTATTACGTGGATTTTACAAAGGCAGTGCAAAGCCGCCGCCTGACAATGGGTGTTGCCGACGGCCGGGTTGAGGCCGATGGTGAGGTCATCTATCAGGTGAGTGACATGAAGGTTGCTTTGTCGGAAAACTAAGCTGCGCGGAATAAGGAGTACGCAAATGCGTCGAGTTGTGGTGACTGGTCTGGGTGTTGTTTCCAGTATCGGGAACAACACCCAAGAGGTGCTGGCCTCGCTCAAAGCGGGCAAGTCGGGCATTACCGCAAATGAGGCGATGGCCGAGCACGGCTTTCGCAGCCGGGTCGCAGGGGCGGTGAATATCGACGTGAAAGAACATGTCGACAAACGCGCGCTGCGCTTCATGGGGCCGGGGGCGGCCTATGCCCATATCGCGATGCAACAGGCGATTGCCGATGCCGGGCTTGAGGACAGCGATATCGTCAATCCGCGCACCGGGCTTGTGGCCGGGTCGGGCGGGCCCTCGACCAGTGCCATGCTTGCCGCGCATCAGACCGCGCTTGAAACCCACGCAACCAAACGCATCGGCCCCTTTGCGGTGCCCAAGTGCATGTCGTCGACTATTTCGGCCAATCTGGCGACCGCATTCAAGATCAAGGGGATCAACTATTCGATCACCTCGGCCTGTTCGACCAGCCTGCATTGCATCGGCAATGCCGCCGAACAGATCATGATGGGCAAGCAGGATGTGATGTTTGCGGGCGGCGGCGAAGAGCTTGACTGGACGCTGTCCTGTCTGTTTGACGCCATGGGCGCGATGTCCAGCAAGTATAACGACACGCCCGAAAAGGCGAGCCGTGCCTTTGACGAGGGGCGTGACGGGTTTGTCATTTCGGGCGGCGGTGGCATTCTGGTTCTCGAAGAGCTGGAGCACGCCCTTGCCCGTGGCGCCAAGATCTACGCCGAGGTGACCGGCTATGCCGCCACCAGCGACGGCCACGATATGGTGGCACCCTCGGGTGAGGGCGGCGAACGCGCGATGCGTCTGGCGCTTGGCCAGCTGCCCGAAGGTCGCAAGGTGGGTTACATCAACGCCCATGGCACCAGCACCCCGGTCGGCGATGTTGGCGAGGTCGAAGCGGTGCGCCGCATCTTCGGCGCCGGAAACGTGCCGCCGATCAGCTCAACGAAGTCCATGACCGGCCATAGCCAGGGCGCCACCGGCGCACAGGAGGCGGTCTATTGCCTGCTCGCGCTGGAGCATGATTTCATCATTCCCTCGATCAATGTCGAAACGCTTGATCCCGCGCTTGACCCGGCCGAAATCGCCACCACGCGGGTGGATAATGCCGGGCTCGATACGGTCATGACCAACAGTTTCGGTTTTGGCGGCACCAATGGCTCGATGCTTCTGAGCAAATATCACGGATGACAAGCATATGAATATGGCAATGAAGGGCAAACGCGGGCTGGTCATGGGGGTGGCGAATGACCGCTCGATCGCCTGGGGCATTGCCCGCGCGCTGCATGAGGCCGGGGCCGAAGTGGCCTTTAGCTACCAGGGTGAGGCGTTCGGCAAGCGGTTGGAGCCACTGGCGGCAAGTGTCGGGTCGGATTTCATGGTCGATGTGGATGTGACCGATGACGCGTCGCTTGATGCCGCATTCGAGGCTCTGGCCGCGCGTTGGCCGACGATTGATTTTGTCGTGCATGCGATTGCCTTTTCCGACAAATCCGAGCTTACCGGCCGGTTCCTGAACACCAGTCGGGCGAACTTCAAGAACTCGATGGATATCTCGTGTTACTCATTGATCGAAGTGGCGCGACGGGCGCATCCGTTGATGAAGGAAAACGGTGGCACATTGCTGACCCTGACCTATCAGGGGTCCAACCGGGTTGTGCCGAGCTATAACGTGATGGGCGTGGCCAAGGCGGCGCTTGAGGCGGCGACGCGCTATCTGGCCAATGATCTTGGCCCCGACGGCATCCGCGTCAACGCGATCAGCCCCGGCCCGATGAAAACCCTCGCGGGTGCGGCGATTGGCGGCGCGCGCAAGACCTTTAAGCATACCGAGCTTAACGCGCCGCTGCGGGCCAATGCGACGCTTGAGGCAATCGGCGGCACCGCGGTCTATCTGGCCTCGGATGCCGGTGCCTGCACCTCGGGCGAGATCATCCATGTCGATGGCGGTTATCACGTGCTTGGCATGCCGCAGGCCGAAAACCTCTAGGTCACATACCGGCCGGTTTTGGCCCAAATAATGCCATCATGCGGTGATACCTCTATCGCATGATGACCCAAAGATATAGCAACCCCCAACGAGAAGAACGCCACGCGGCCCGCGCCAAACGGGCCCGTTTCTGGGCCTGGCCGGTAAGGATCGCGCTGATCGGCTGTATCGGTGCCGCGATCTGGCAGGACCCGGCCCTGTCGCCCAAGGGGCACGCCATTCTCAAGGATGTTGCAGGGCGCGCCAATGAACAGCTTGAACGCTCAGGCCTGGCAAAATCCTATCGTACCGCGCTCGACGGGGCCTCAGAGGGCGTGCCCGCTAGCCAGCCGGACAACTAGCCCGACAACCAAAGGCCGCGACACTGCTAGAACCATTGCCCCGGTTCCATCAATCCCAAATCCAGCAATTGGCGTGAATGCCACTCAAACGGAATGGAATTGTGCCATTTGAAGGTGTGGATATCAAAGGTCGAGCCGGGGTTGCGCTTGAGCGCCTTGGCGGTGCGAAACGACACGATCGCGCTTGTCAGGTTGTGATGCCAGGGGCAGGCATAGGTGTTGTATTCCTCGTCCGAGAACGTGTGATCCTCGCGCAGGTGCAACTCTGGCTTGGCCTTGAACAGCGCGATGCGGTCGATCTTGCGGCGCTTGGCCGGGATATGTTCTTCATAGCGCCACCGCAGGCCACCGAAGAAATCGAGCTGGCGTTCCTTGGGGTGGTTGTGATTGCCCGGATCGGGCCGTGCCAGAGCGTAATAGCCGGATTTGTCCATATGCGCCTGTTCCAGCGACACCGCATTGGTGTGGGCGTCAAGATCGCTTGCATAGAGGTCGATCACATAGCACAGCATGCCGTCGCGCCGCTCTTCGCTATGAAAGGCCAGCATTTCGCCCACGCTGCGCGTCTCGCAGAACGGATAGAACAGGTATTCACCGTTGTAACAGTAATACATCCAAAGCCCCGGCGCGGCGGCAATCACCGCATTGACCGCTTCAGTCAGGCTGTCACCGCCTGCCAAATCATGCTGAATGCGATAGACATTTTCCGACATCGACACGTCAGGCGCCAGATCAAAGCCGTCGGGCAGAAACACCAGTATGGATTTGAACCCCGAATCAAGATGGTGGCGCAGGGTTGAATCCAACTCGATCTGATCTTCGGCGAACACCATGGCCACAGGCCCTTTTGCAAGGGCCTTGCCGGGATTGGCGAGAAAGTCTTTGAGGCGCGGTGAGGGCATGCTCTGCTCGGTCCTTTTGGTGCCAGAATCGGCCAAACGCACACGCATTGCAAGTGCCCCTGAAAGTGATGTAGTCAGACCCCCTGAAACCGTGGCAGGAGCCGGGCATATGGGCGATGTGAAAAAACTCTTTATCAAGACCTATGGCTGTCAGATGAACGTCTATGACAGCGAGCGTATGGCCGAGGCCATGGGCGGCGCGGGCTATGTCGAAACCCAGACCCCCGATGACGCCGACATGATCCTGCTCAACACCTGTCATATCCGCGAAAAGGCCGCCGAAAAGGTCTATTCCGAACTGGGCCGCTTTCGCGATCTCAAGACGGCAAATCCCGATCTCAAGATCGGGGTGGCGGGTTGCGTGGCGCAGGCCGAGGGCGAAGAGATCATGCGCCGCCAGCCGCTTGTCGATCTGGTGGTCGGGCCGCAAAGCTATCACCGCCTGCCGCAGATGGAGGCCAAGGTGCGCGCCGGGGGCACGGCGCTTGATACCGATTTTCCGACCGATGACAAATTCGACACCCTGCGCCACCGGCCCAAGGCCGCGCGTGGGCCGACCGCGTTTTTGACGGTGCAGGAGGGCTGTGACAAATTCTGCGCGTTCTGCGTGGTGCCCTATACCCGTGGCGCCGAGGTTAGCCGCCCCGCCAGCCGCATCCTTGAAGAGGCCCGTAACCTTGTCGAGCGCGGCGTGCGCGAAATCACCCTTCTGGGCCAGAACGTGAATGCCTATCACGGCGCGGGTGAGGGTGGCGGTGACTGGACATTGGCGCGGCTGATCTGGGCGCTGAATGACATCGACGGGCTGGAGCGTATCCGCTTTACCACCAGCCATCCCAACGACATGGGCGACGATCTTATCGCGGCGCATGGTGAATGTGCCAAGCTGATGCCCTATCTGCATCTTCCGGTACAATCGGGCAGTGATAAAATCCTCAAACGGATGAACCGGAGCCATACCGCCGAGAGCTATCTGCGCCTGATCGAGCGTATTCGCGCGGCGCGCCCCGATATCCTGTTGTCGGGCGATTTCATCGTCGGTTTCCCGGAAGAGACCGAAGCGGATTTTCAGGCTACGATGGATCTCGTTGAAGAGGTCAATTACGGCTATGCTTATTCGTTCAAATATTCGACCCGCCCCGGCACCCCCGCCGCCGAGCGCGCGCAGGTCGAGGAGGACGTGAAGTCAGAGCGTTTGCAGCGTCTGCAAGCGCTGATCACCCGCCAGCAGCGCGCCATTCAGGACGCGATGGTGGGGCGCACCGTGGGGGTGCTGTTCGAAAAACCCGGTCGCCTTGAGGGGCAGATGATGGGTAAATCGGACTATCTGCATGCGGTTCACGTGGCCAATGCCGATGTCGCGGTGGGTGATCTGGTCCCTGTCGAGATCATTGAGAGCGGCACGAATTCTTTGGCCGGGCGGCTTATAAGGCCCTGAAAACCCCACAATTTGGCCCAATTGTGGCAGAATTGCGGCACTGTCTATGCATTGTTTCCATGTGTTCTACAATATATGGTAGAATTTGCTTCACTTTATCCTGATTGTTGTTACAATTTTTCATGATTTGAAGGTTGGGCCGCGAGTTCCACTGCGGCCTTGCTTGGGGGCAATAGAAGGACGGTAGTGGTGACGAAAATTAATTCGAATACGCTGCGCGGCATGGCTAGGGGCGTTTGCGCCGCTGCCCTCTGTGTCGCTGTTACAGCGGGGGCAAGTTTTGCCCAGAGTGGCGGGCCGCGCACGGTTGTTGGCGAACGCTATATCCCGACAATCTGGGTCGATCCCGATGGCTGTGAACATTGGGTGATGGATGACGGGGCCGAGGGCTATATGTCCCCGCATGTCAGCCGCCAGGGCATTCCGGTCTGCCGCGAAGCGAACCTTTGCGGTGTCATCAATACCGATCAGATGTTCGCCACCGACAGTGCGCGCATCAATGCCAGCGGTCGTCAGCGCCTTACGGAATTCTTCCAGCAAGCGGGGGCCGTATCCTATACCATCGTCGGTCACACCGACAGCCGCGCCTCGGATGAATACAACATGGGCCTTTCGCTGCGTCGTGCCAATTCGGTTGCCTCGGTCGCCAAAAGCACCGGTGCAAGCATCGCCGATGTACGGGGCTACGGCGAACGGATGCCAAAGGCGTCAAACAACACCGCAGCAGGCATGGCCCAGAATCGCCGTGTCGAAATTATGTGCTGGCGCTAAGGGGATCGGATGATGAAAATAGTTAAACTTGCAGTTTTGATTCCCGCGATTGGCCTTCTTGCAGCCTGCGAAGTCGGACCAGACAAGACCAAGGACCGCGGCACCGACAAAAAGCATCTGAGCCAACTTCAGGCCGGTATCTGGATTGATCCCAACGGCTGTGATCACTGGATCATCGACGATGGTGTCGAGGGTTACCTGTCGCAACGTCTGGACAAATTCGGCAAGCCGGTCTGTTCGGGGGTTGGTCCGGCGACGGTCGCCACCGGCAACTTCAAAGGCGGCAGCCCGATCCCGGATTCGCTCTGAGCGTGGCGAGCACCTGTCGAAAATTGAACTGCGGGCCGAAAGGCCCGCAGTTTTCCTGTGTGGCGGGCAAAGTTTCGCTGCCCGGCGCTTGCACCTTGCCGCACAACTTGGCAGGCTGACGTCACACATCTGGTTTTGGGAGAACTGATTGGTCCATAGCGCGCCGCCCCCCGTCTCCGACGTGGCTTCGATTCAGGAAGCCGTGATTGAATTTCCCGACAACATGCTGCTGATTGATCTCTGCGGCGAGTATGACAAGAACCTGGCCGAGATCGAGCGCAACCTTGGCGTTCAGATCGTCCGGCGCGGCAATCACCTGTCGATCATCGGCGACGAGGCCGCCGCCGCCGAGGCGGTGAATGTGCTGAATGCGCTTTATGCCCGCCTCGAAACCGGCAAGGGGGTCGAACACGGCGATGTGGACCGCGAATTGCGCATGGGCGGATCGGACGCGGGCACCGGCGCGCGCGACGGCGATCAGCTTGAGATGTTCAAGGGCGGCGCGGTCGAGATCAAGACCCGCAAGAAGCTGGTCGAGCCGCGCACCGACGCGCAAAAGGCCTATGTGCATTCGCTTTTTGCCAATGAACTTGCCTTTGGCATCGGCCCTGCGGGCACCGGCAAGACCTATCTGGCGGTGGCGGTGGCGGTGAATATGTTCATCGAAGGCCATGTTGATCGCATCATCCTGTCGCGCCCGGCGGTCGAGGCGGGCGAAAAGCTTGGCTATCTGCCCGGCGACATGAAGGATAAGGTCGATCCCTACATGCAGCCGCTTTACGACGCGCTGAACGATTTCCTACCCGGCAAACAGCTTGCCAAGCTGATCGAGGAAAAGCGGATCGAGATCGCCCCGCTGGCCTTTATGCGCGGCCGCACCCTGAGCAATGCCTTTGTCGTGCTCGACGAGGCGCAAAATGCCACCTCCATGCAGATGAAGATGTTCCTGACCCGTCTGGGCGAGGGCAGCCGCATGGTGATCACCGGGGATCGCACCCAAATCGACCTTCCGCGCGGGGTGCCGTCGGGGCTTGCCGATGCCGAACGGCTTTTGAAATCCATTCCCAAGATCAGCTTCAACTATTTCACATCCAGGGATGTGGTGCGCCATCCCCTTGTGGCCGCAATCATCGAGGCCTATGAGGCCGAGGGATAACGCAAGGGCGCGGGATAGGCATGCTGACCGAGGTGATGATTGAGGACGACCGCTGGCAGGCGGCGCAGCTTGAGGCATTGGCGGAACGCGCGGCCAAAGCCACGCTGGCGCATCTCGGGCTTGATCCCGGTGCCTTTGAAATCGGCGTTCTTGGCTGTGACGATGCGCGGATCGCGGTGCTGAATGGCGATTTTCGTGAAAAGCCACAGCCGACTAATGTGCTGTCCTGGCCAAGCGACGAGCGCGCGCCCGAGACCCCCGGCGCGGTGCCTGACCTGCCGCAACCCGGCCCCGAGAGTGAGCTTGGCGATATCGCCATTGCCTATGACACCTGCGCCGCTGAGGCGCACGCCGGCAACAAGCCGCTGGCGGATCATGTGACGCACCTGATTGTGCACGCAACTTTACATTTGCTGGGGTATGATCATATCCGTGACCAAGATGCCACTTTGATGGAAACAACCGAAGTGGCGATACTTGGCAAACTGGGGTTACCTGACCCATATTAGGCTATTGGGCAGCATTGCCCGCAAACTGGAAAGAGACGGATGGGCGAGAGTATCGACGGGTCTTCTAACGCGGCGCAAAGCGCGCAGCCGGAAGACCAGACGGCAAGTGAAGAGACAGGCGGCTTTTTTCGCCGGATCATCGGGGTATTCAACCCCAGCGATGACACAGAGATGGACGAGCACGAGGATGCGACGCCGGCCAATGGCGGCTTTGGCATGCGCAACCTGCGTGACATGGCGGTCGAAGACGTGGCTATTCCCAAGGCTGAAATCGTCTCGGTGCCCGCCAGCATCACCAAAGACGATCTGGTGCATATTTTCCGTAACAGCGGGATGACCCGCCTGCCGGTCTATGAGGGTACGCTGGATACGCCGATCGGCATGGTCCATCTCAAGGATTTTGCGCTGAAACACGGGTTCAACGGCAATGGCGGGCGGTTCTCGCTCAAGCGGATGCTGCGCCCGCTGTTGTTTGTGCCGCCGTCGATGCCGATTGGTGTGCTCTTGCAAAAGATGCAGGCCGAGCGACGCCATATGGCGCTTGTGATTGACGAATATGGCGGTGTTGACGGGCTTGTCACCATCGAGGATCTGATCGAACAGGTGGTCGGCGAGATCGAGGATGAGCATGACATCGACGAGGGCCACTTCTGGAGCGAGGAAAGCCCCGGCTGTTACGTCGCGGCCGCCAAAACCCCGCTTGAGGATTTCGAGGCCGAGATCGGTCAATCGCTCACCGATGTGGATTCGGTCGATGAAGAGGAAATCGACACGCTTGGTGGGCTGGTGTTCATGCTGCTGGGCCGGGTGCCGGTGCGCGGTGAGGTGATCGAACATCCCGCCGGTCCGGTGATCGAGGTGATGGAGGCCGATCCGCGCCGGGTGAAACGCCTGCGGGTCCGCCTTGCCGAGCCGGTGAATGGCTAGGCTTTCAGGCCTGCCAGAGCGGGCCTTGTGCCGCCTTTCGGCCATGGCGCCTCTGCGCCGATGGCTGATCGTTCTTGTCACCGGCGCGCTTGCCGCCCTGGGGCAAGCGCCGGTTGGTTTCTGGCCTGCGACCTATGCGATGTTCGCACTGCTTTTCGGGCTGTTTCTCACCACCACGACATGGCGCCAGGCGGCGTGGCTTGGCTGGGTCTTTGGCACTGGCTATTTCCTGCTTGCGCTCAGCTGGATCGTCGAGCCGTTTCTGGTCGATGTGGCGCGCCACGGCTGGATGGCGCCTTTTGCGTTGATCGGTCTGGCGGCCGGGCTGGCGCTGTTCTTCGCGGCGGGGCTTGCGCTTGGCCGTGCGGCGGGGGGCGGGACGCCGGGATTTATCGGCGGGCTTGGCTTGGCCGAGGCCGCGCGCGGATATGTTTTCACCGGCTTTCCCTGGGCACAACCGGGGCATGTGCTGATTGATACGGGCCTGCTGCACTGGGCCTCTTATGCGGGGTCTCTGGGGCTGACGGCGCTTGTGCTTGGCGGCGCTGCGGCGCTTTGGTATGCGGTGTCGGGCCTGCGTGGAGCCGCTCTGGTGGTGGTTGTGCTCGGCTTGCTCTGGCCTCTGGGCATGGTTCTGCGCCCCGAGGCGGCGGCGCCCGAGGGGGCGCCAACTGTGCGCCTTGTTCAGCCCAATGCGCCGCAGCATGAAAAATGGCAGGCCGATAAGATCCAGGGGTTTTTCGACCGCCAGATCCTGTTTTCACAGGCGGGCGAGCAACGCCCCGATCTGATCGTCTGGCCGGAAACGGCGGTGCCGGTCATGCTCAACACCGCCGCGCCGACGCTTGAGGTGATTTCAGCCGCCGCCGGCGGCGTGCCGGTGGTCGTCGGTCTGCAACGCTATGACGGTCGGCGGCTTTACAACTCGCTGGCGCTGGTCGAGGCGGGCGGCACCGTGGCGGCAGTCTATGACAAGCACCATCTGGTGCCCTTTGGCGAATATGTGCCCTATGGCGACTGGCTTGGGAAAATCGGCATTCACGGACTCGCCGCAAATGAGGGGCAGGGGTATTCCCCGGGGCCGGGCGCGCAGGTGATCGACATGGGCGATCTGGGGCGGGCCTTGCCGCTGATCTGCTACGAGGGGGTGTTCCCGCAAGATGTGCGCGCCGCCCCCGAACGGCCCGATTTCATGCTGCTTATCACCAATGACGCCTGGTTCGGGCAGGTGTCTGGCCCCTATCAGCATTTGGCACAGGCCCGGCTGCGCAGCGCCGAACAGGGCCTGCCAATGATCCGCGTCGCCAATACCGGCGTTTCGGCGATGATCGACGCGACAGGCCAGATCACCGCCCGCATCCCGATGGGGCGGTCGGGGTGGCGCGACGCGCCGCTGCCGCCGCCCTTGCCGCCGACGATCTATGCCAGGACCGGCGATCTGGCGATGCTGGTGCTGCTGATCCTGCTGATCGGGCTGTCGCGCCTCGGCAACAGGCGGCGCAGCCCCGGCATATAGAGATTGACGCTGGCAGGGCAGAGGCGTAACCAAGCGCGACTTCGTCACAACGGCTTCCTGGCGTGACGGAATAATCTATTGGAGCGTTTTCATGGCAAGACAGAACTATCTCTTCACTTCCGAGTCGGTCTCGGAAGGGCATCCCGACAAGGTGTGTGACCGCATCTCTGACGCGATCCTTGACGCGTTTCTGGCCGAAGAGGCAAACGCGCGTGTGGCCTGCGAAGCCTTTGCGACGACCAACTGTGTCGTGGTCGGTGGCGAGGTCGGCCTGTCGAACCCGGATCGCCTCAAGACCTTCATGGGCGGGATCGAGGACATCGTGCGCGACTGTGTGCGCGATATCGGATACGAACAGGAAATGTTCCACTGGCAGAACCTGTCGTTCCAGAACCTGTTGCACTCGCAATCGGCGCATATCGCGCAGGGCGTTGATCGTGACGGGGCCGGGGATCAGGGTATCATGTTCGGCTATGCCATTGATGAAACCACCGAATTGATGCCGGCCCCGATCCTTTATTCGCACGCGATCCTCAAACGGCTGGCAGAGGTGCGCAAATCCGGCGCCGAGCCGACGCTTGGGCCGGATGCGAAATCGCAGCTCACCCTGCGCTATGTCGATGGCAAGCCGGTCGAGGTGAACCAGCTTGTGCTGTCGACGCAGCACGCGGATGAAAGCCAGACCAGCGATGACATCCGTGCCATTGTCGAACCCTACATCAAGGAGGTTCTGCCAGACGGTTGGCTGAGCGAGAACACCGAATGGCATGTGAACCCCACCGGCACCTTCGTGATCGGCGGGCCGGATGGTGACGCGGGCCTGACCGGGCGCAAGATCATCGTGGATACCTACGGCGGTGCGGCCCCGCATGGCGGCGGCGCGTTCTCGGGCAAGGACCCGACCAAGGTCGACCGGTCGGCGGCTTACGCGGCGCGCTATCTGGCGAAAAATATCGTGGCCTCGGGGCTTGCGAAACGATGTACCCTGCAACTGAGCTATGCGATCGGTGTGGCCAAGCCTCTGTCGATCTATGTCGATACGCATGGCACCGGCGCGGTGCATGACATGCAGATCGAAAAAGCGGTTGATGCCTGCATGGATCTGACCCCGCGCGGCATCCGCGAGCATCTTGACCTGTGTCGTCCGATCTATTCGCGCACGGCCGCCTATGGCCATTTCGGGCGCGCCCCCGAGGCCGACGGCGGCTTTAGCTGGGAACGCACGGATCTGATCGAGGCTTTGACAAAGGCCGTTTAATCAAGGGGCTGGCACGCGAACTTCGCGTGCCGGTTTAACCGTATATGAAGCGCGACACACATCCCTCAGGTGCGCCCTGGCGCAACTTTTATGGCCGGTTCAAGGGCAAGACCCTGCGGCCAAGCCAAGAGGCCTATCTTGACGAAGATCTGGCGAAACTATCGCCGGGGGCGGTCGATTGGGACGTGAACCCCGACCGAGAAGCCATTGACCTGAAACCACTTTTTGGTGAAAAAGACGTCTGGCTTGAGATCGGCTTTGGCGGGGGTGAGCATATGGTGCACCAAGCGGTGCAGACCCCTGATGTGGGGATCATCGGGTGCGAGCCTTTCATCAACGGCGTGGCCATGCTTCTGGGGAAAATCCGCGCCGCCGAGGCGGAAAATATTGCGGTTTATCCCGGCGATGTGCGCAACATGTTTGACGTTCTGCCGGAGGCTTCAATTTCGCGGGCATTTCTTCTTTATCCTGATCCCTGGCCGAAAAAGCGCCATCACCGGCGCCGGTTTGTCACGCAAGAGTATTTAACACCGCTCTGCAAGGTTCTGAAAAAAGGCGCTATTTTGAGGGTGGCAACGGATATTCCCGATTATGTCCGCCAAACCCTTGAAGAGGTGCCACGCCACGGATTTGAGTGGCTGGCAGAGCGCCCGGCCGATTGGCGCGAACCCTGGGATGACTGGATATCGACGCGCTACGAGCAAAAAGCCCTGCGCGAGGGGCGCGTGCCGCATTACCTGACCTTCCGCAAGCGCTGAGGTTGGTGGGCCGCGTACGCGACCGATTGCGTGCCGATCCCGTTTCGCCTGCTGCGCTAGTCTGGCTCGCCGCCGAAATGCGCCCAGAATTCGTCGCGCGGGTTGCTGCGGGGAAAGGGGATATCGGGAACGGGCACATCAAGGAAATCGCAGAGCGGTTGCCAGCCATCCGTGACTTGAAACACCAGTAGACGATATGCCGGGACCAGAGCGCGCACCGCCTGATTGTTCGCGCGAAATGCGGCGATCGCACAGTCGCGGTCGGTGTGGTCCTCGAATGTATTCTTCAGGAACCAGCCCGACATCGTACGAAAGATGTCGTGAACATGTGGCGGCAAGTCCATGTCGGGGGCGTTGGTGAAAAACTTGCTGATCGTGATGTTGAAGCTGTTCCACCATGCCTCTTCGGGGCGTTCGGTGTGGATCACCTTGGCCTCGGGAAAGGCGACCATCGTTTGCTGCCACACGGCTGCGCCGGGCCAGTCGACCTGGGCGTTATAGCCTTTGAAGACCGCGTCCCAATCTACTGGCCTGCCTGCGGCGATGCTGGTCCAATGGGCGGGTTGGGCCGGGTTTTCCATGACCTCGACCATATGGTGACAGGGGCCAAAGCCAAGATGTTCGAGGGCCAGCTTCGTTGACATGGTTCCGGTGCGTCCGAAGCCCGATCCGATGATTTTAAGTGACATATCTACACCGCGGCCCAACCATGCCCTAGACGAAGGGCAGTAGCGGATGCCGTCCCATGTTGGATTTCCAGAAAAAATATACGATCACCACCGCTGTTCCGCAGGATACGGCGAAGACGCGTTTTTCCCTAGTGAAATCTCGCGGTAAACGGCGAATGAGCGGTCAGGCGGCCAGTCTGCTGCCGAGACGCGCGAGCATGTCGATGCATTGCTGAAGCTGATCAAGCGCAATATATTCATCGGGTTTATGAGCCTGATCAATGGAGCCCGGCCCACAGACCACCGCCGACATGCCGTATTGCTGAAAGACCCCGGCCTCGGTGCCGAAGGGCACAAGCTCGGCGGTATCTCTGCCGGTCAATTCCATCAGGATCGCCTTGGCCTCGTTCTTTTCCGCAGGTTCCAGCCCGTCGACCTCGCCGATGACTTCGGTGACAATGTCGGCATCCGGGCAGATGCTGCGCATGGCGGGCAAGAGCACCTCCTGGCAATAGTGCCGCAGGTCGTCCTTGACGAACGCCGCGTCCGAGGCCTGAACCGGGCGCATTTCCCACTCGATGCTGGCATTCGAGGCAATCACGTTATGGGCCACGCCGCCCTTGACGCTGCCGGTGTTGATCGTGCTCCAGGGCGGCTCATAGCGGCTGTCGGCTGGTGCGCGATCGCGCAAAGCATCCTTGAGCGCCAGCAGGCGATTGATGTAGCGCGCGGCATATTCCACCGCATTCACCCCCCGGTTCGGGGCCGAACCATGGCCCGCAAGGCCACTAAAGTGGGTGGTGTATTCATAGCATCCCTTGTGGCCCTCGATGATGCGCATGCTGGTCGGCTCGCCGATGATGGCCACGCCGGGGCGAATGCCCTTGGCCTTGAGGCTGTCGACCAGGGCCTGCGCGCCAAAGCATCCGACCTCTTCATCATAGGTAAAGGCGAAATGCAGCGGGCGATCCCTGACCTGTTCTGCAAAGACCGGGGCCATGGCGGTGGCGGCGGCGATAAAGCCTTTCATGTCACAGGTGCCGCGCCCGTAAAGGTGGCCGTCATGTTCAATCAATTCGAACGGATCGCTGGCCCAATCCTGTTCGGCCACGGGCACCACGTCGGAATGCCCCGACAGAACGATGCCGCCGTCCACCTCCGGGCCGATTGTGGCGAAAAGATTGGCCTTGTGCCCGATCTCGTCGTGAAAAATATCCACCCGTGCACCGTGGGTTTCAAGAACATGCGCGAGATAGGCGATCATATCGAGATTGCTCATTTCCGAAACGGTCGGAAAGGCAATGAGATCGCGCAACAGCGCAACGGTATCGGAAAGCATGGTGCGCACGGGGATATCCTTGGCGGTTCGGGTTTTATGAAACTGTTTGACCTTGTTGGTCAAAATCGACCTCGTCAAGCCCTGCGACCGGTTTTGACCGCCCGACATTCGCCAAAAGCGAGGTGAGAATGCGCGCGTTCGACTCTGGGTTGTGGCTGAGTGTGTGAATTCAGTCTCACTCCGCCAAATATCTGTCAAATAGGGCTATTTTGTGCGAATCAGACAAAAAACACCTAGCGATTGTGGCCCAAAAACGGTATTTATGAGGCAGAAAAATAAAGTGATGCGCAAAAGTATTACGTTCTGAGGCTAGAGTGGTGGTGTTATGAGAGCGATTGATTATGTCGCCCGCACAAGTGCGGGTGTGTCTGAGCGTGGGTCGGTTTTGGCTCAGGATGGTGTGACGGTTATTCCGGCAAGCCAAGGACAGGAAATTTCCCTGAATCTTAGACAGACCGACATTCACGGGTACTCCCGGGATGGCGGCGATCTGGTGATCACCCTGGCGGATGGCCGGGTGGTTGTGCTGGATGATTATTACGGCGGCACAGGTGTTGCGCAAACCCGTCTGTTTATCAGTGCGGATGGCTATTTGAATGAGGTCAGCCTGATTGAGGGTGCTGAAGGCACGGTTTACGCGCAATACGGCCCGACCGAGCAGTGGGGCAAGTGGAGCCCAACCGAGGATCTGATTTTTCTGAGTGGCGATGACGTCACCGTGCCCGTAGGGGGCGATGACGAGGTCTCGATGCTCGGGGCCGGTCTTCTGGCAGGCGGGAGTCTGCTGGGCCTTGGCGGGGCCGGGGCGGCCGGTCTGGCTGCGGCGGCCGTGATTGGCGCCGGGAGCGGTGGCGGCGATGGCGGTGGCGGTGGTCCGACCCGCATACCCCCGTCGGTCAATGAGGATGGCACCATCACCATTGGTGGCGATGACGCGGATAACCCCACGATCGCGATTACCGGTGGCGGCGAGCCCGGCTCGGATGTCGGGGTCACCATTGGCGACAAGACCGTTGAAACCGTTATTGATGAAAGCGGCGAATGGGATGTTGTCTTCGAGGGCGATACCTTCCCCGAGGATGGCGAGCATGACGTGGTTGTCGTCGTGACCGAGCCCGATGACACCGAAACCACGCTGGATGGCCCGTCGATCGTGATCGACACCACGCCACCCGAGGTAACGGTAGAGGAGGGTACGGTCGCCACAGATCACGTGGTCAACGCCGAGGATTACGAGGATGGCGTCGATATTGCCGGTCAGGGTGAGCCTGGCGCCGCAATCAAGGTCGTGGTCGACGGTCAGGAACAGACCACTGTCATCGGTGACGATGGCCACTGGGCGGTGACATTTGACCCTGCCGATCTTGCGGGCGGCGAGCGTGAGGCCGAGGTGCTGATCACCGCGACCGACAGCTTTGGCAACTCGACCACGGTGACGGATGCTCTGGCGATCGACACGGTGCCGCACCCGATCACGATCAACGGCGCCGCCATCGGTGGCGACGGGGTGGTCAACTTTGCCGAGGCCGCCGCCGGATTCCAGGTCACCGGCACATCCGCGCCCGGTGCCACGGTGCGCGTCACCCTTGGCGATGTCGAGCGGGATGTGCTTGTCGATGGTGCTGGCAACTGGTCGGCTCAATTCGACGCAAGCCACATTCAGGCCGGAGAGTCCGAGGCCACGGTCACCGCGAGCACGATTGATGCGGCGGGCAACCCGAGCCAGACAACCGGCACCTTTCATATCGACACCGAGGTGCGCGATTTCGCGATGTCGGGCACGCCCGGCGGCGCCGATGCGGTAATCAACGCCGCCGAACAAGGCGACGGCTTTACCATGACCGGCCAGGTCGAGCCCGGCTCGAGCGTGGTGGCGACGTTCCGCGGCGCGCAGGTGAGCGCCGATGTTGCCGCAGACGGAAGCTGGAGCGCGACCTTTACCGGCGGGCAAATTCCCGCAGGCACCTATGTTGCCGATGTGGTGGCGGTGGCGACCGACGCCGCCAACAACACCTCTGAACTGCGTCAGTCGGTGTCGGTCGATACTGAGGCGGGGCAGCTGACGCTGAACGCGGCCAGCATTGGCGGCGATGGTGTGATCAATGGCGCCGAGGCGGATGCGGGCGTTCTTGTCACCGGCACCGCCGATCCGGGCGCCACCGTGATCGTCACGCTGGATGGCGTGGAACATGCGGCGCAGGCCAATACCAACGGCCAGTGGCAAAGTCTTTACAGCAGTCAGGAAATCACCCGCGGTACACATGATCCGCAGGTTACGGCGCGCACCCAGGATGCTGCGGGCAACCCGACCTTTGTCGAGGCCAGCGTGCATGTGGACACGCAGGTTGAAAACCTCAACCTGAGTGATCTCAATATCGCGATCACCGAAGACGGCCGCAATGTGATCAACAACGATGTCGCCACACAAGGCTTTAGTGTCACCGGCACGATCGAGCCCGGCTCGCAGGTGTTTGTGACCATCGACGGTGTTCGCCACGCGGCGGCGGTTGACGGGAATGGCAACTGGCTGGCCAATTTCGCGGCGAATGAAATCGGCTCGGGACAGCGGTTTGCGGATCTGCGCGTCGATGTGACCGATCCCGCCGGGAACGAGGCGGTCCTGACCGATACCGTTCAGATCGACACCTTTGTCGATGAGCTGTCGCTTCAGGGGCCGATCACCGCTGACAATGTGGTCAATATCGCCGAGGCGCAGGGGGGGCTTCAGCTTTCCGGCCGCGTCGAGCCCGGATCGAGCGCCACGATCGACGTCTTTGGCCGTAGCTATGACGCCGCCGTGGACAGCGCGGGCAATTGGACGCTGCTTGTTCCGCAAGCGGATATCCCGCAGGAAGACGGCAGCACCGACATGGTGATCAACGCCACCGACTGGGCGGGCAATACCGACACGATCACCGAAACGCTGACCTATGACATGGTGGCGCCCGATACGCCGGGTATCGTCGGCTATTTCCGTGAGGGCGGCGGCTATCGCAATGCGACGGTTGAAACCAACGAAGACGAGATCAGCATTCATCAGGTCGATGCGGGCGGCAATGTTCAAGAGCTGGCCCTTGGCGAACAGGCCAACGCCTTTACCGGCGAGACGGATTATTTCTTTCTCGATGATGCCGGTGGTATTCAGCCGGTCTCTGACGGTTCGCAACTTGTGGTGAGCGCAACCGATCCCGGCGGCAATACCGCAAGCACCTATGTGGTGCTGGATGAAACCAGCACCTCGGTGGTCAATATCGCCAACCCGAACCTGGCAGCGTTTGACATCGAAACCATCGACCTGCGGTTTGGCGATCAGGCCCAGCTTACGTTGAGCGAAGAACAGATTCTGGCGCTGTCGGGCAATAGCGACAGGGTGCTGATTCAGGGTGGGGCGGATGATCATCTGACCATTTCGGGCGCGCAATCGGCGGGCACGACCCAGATCGACGGCCAGACCTATGATGTCTACACCCTTAGCACCGACGCCACGCTGGTGGTCGACGATGACATTCAGGTCGTGACCTGAACCAAGACCGGGGCGCGCCGGGCCAATGCCTGCGCGCCCCCCAAAAAAACAACCCGATCAGAGGGCGAACCATGGGGCAGGGGCAAAGATCAGCGCGCTGGCTGGCGGCAGGTGCCGCCTGTGTCTTGCTGGCAGGGTGCATGTCAGGATCCGACGAGGGTGTGTCGCGATTCAATTCGGACGCGGGCCTGCGCCCCGATCAGGTGGCGCGTCAGAAAGAGGCCGCCGGATCTCCGATCATTGCCGATCTTCAGAGCCGCCGCAGCGTGCTTGTCCCCGGCGGAAGTTTCGATCAGGTCGCCAGCGGCGTGCTTGGCGCCTATAGCCGCAGCGCGGAATCCGACCTTCTGAGCGCGCGTTTGCGGGCCGAAGCGGCGTCGAAAAACTGGCTGCCGCGGATCGGCCCGAACATCAGCCTCACCAGTCTGAGCGATGTCGTCTCGCAGTTGATCGTCGAACAGGTGCTGTTTGACAATGGTCGCAAGAAGGCCGAGCGCGCCTTTGCCAAGGCCGATGTCGAGGTCGCCGCCGTGACGCTGAGCGATGACGTGAACGACCGGGTGTTTAGCGGTCTGTCGCTCTATCTTGATGCGGCCCAAGCGCGCGAACGCGTCGTGCTTGAGACCCGCACCCTCGCCGACATGAGCCGGTTTGAATATATCATGTCCGAGCGCGTCAAAGGCGGCGTGTCGGATATGTCCGACCTCAATATCCTGGGGCAAAAGCTGGCCGAAATCCGTGCCACGCTGGCCGGGCAGGCCGAGGCCGAAACCACTGCCTTGGCAGAGCTTAACGCGATGTCGGCGCGCCCGCTTGACGGCGTCAAGGGACTGAGCGAAGTGCCGATCCACATCGACGACGCCGAACCGCTTGATGTGCTGAGGGCCGAGGCCGAGAAAGAGCGCGATGTCGCAGGGGCGGTCATGGCGCGCGCCGGTCTTCTGCCGGGCCTGACGGCGGGTGGCACGATTGGCGAGAATGGCAGCGGCCTCGGCCTTAACCTGCGCTCGGAACAGCTTTTGGGGTTGGGGACCGGCGCCGAGATGCGCGCCATCGAGGCCGAGAAAGAGGCCGCAGGCCGCCGCGTGAGCCAAGCCGAAGAAGACAGCAACCGCATTCTGCAACGTCTTGAGGCGCGCCTTGCCGCGCTTTCGCGGCAGGTTGGTGAGGCAAGCGCCCTGAGCAGTGCCGCCAAGGCCAATCTCGATCTCTTTCAGGACCAGTACGATTCCGGTCAGCGTCAGGTCATGGATGTGGTCGGCGTCTATGAAACCTTTGCCGAGCGTCAGACCCGCGCCGTCAGCCTGAAATATGAGCTGGCCCTGGCTCGGCTGGAAATTGCCCGTCACCTCGGCCTCTTGGCGGACGGGAGCCGGATTTGAGCAAAGCGCCGATCGCCCTGACCATCACCAGCGGCACCAAGGGCGCAACCTTGCAAAGGGCCGCCACCGAGGGCGCAGGCGAGGCGATGCCGGTGTCGCGCTTCGGGGCGCGGGCCGAGGCACGTGCCAAGCTTGGGGCAAGCTATGGAGCGCTTCTCGGGGTCGATGTCATGGCACGCGATATCCTTGAGGCGATGATCGCCAGCGATGCCAACGGCCCGGCCAACGACCAGCCCCAGCCGCAGGCGCTTGCCGACGGGCTTGCGGCCGTCGGTCTGATCTCGCGGGTGGAAACCGTGGCTCATCCGCATCCTGATCGCTGGCCTGCATTGGCGCAGATGACCAGCGGGCAATTCGTGCTGGTGCTCGGACAGGAGCGCGACAGGCTGGTGATCCATGACACCACCTGCACCGATGATCGCACCGAGGTGTCGCTGGCCGAATTCGAGCCGTTTTTTACCGGCATGATCGTGCGCGCCGAGGCGCCGGTGCAACAGCTGAGCCGGGTGCATGACTTGCCCGAGGCCCGGGCGCATTGGTTCTGGTCGCAATTTTCCGGGTTTCAGCGGCACATCGGCGAGGTCGCGCTTGGGTCGTTCGTGGCCAATATTTTGGCCGTCGCGGTCGCGCTTTTCGCGCTTCAGGTCTATGATCGGGTGATTCCGCATCAATCCGAGGCCACGCTTTGGGTGCTGGCCGTCGGCGCCGGTCTGGCGCTGGTGATGGAGGCGGGTCTCAAGATCGCGCGGGCGCGGCTGATGGATGGGGCCGGGCGCCAGATCGAGTTGAACGTACAGAAAATCCTGATGGATCGCCTGCTTGGCATGCGATCCGAACTGGCCAGCAAGAGCCCTTCGAACCTGTTCAGCGCGATGCGCGAATTCGGCTCGGTGCGCGAGTTCTTCACCGCCTCGACCATTGGCACGTTGACCGATCTGCCGTTTATCGTGG
The DNA here is from genome assembly GCF_900115165.1 of Roseovarius lutimaris. Classification (GTDB taxonomy): domain Bacteria; phylum Pseudomonadota; class Alphaproteobacteria; order Rhodobacterales; family Rhodobacteraceae; genus Roseovarius; species Roseovarius lutimaris. The sequence continues at coordinate 36,986 of NZ_FOVP01000007.1, forward strand.
TGTTTCTGGCGCTTGTCGCGTCGATTGCGGGCAATGTGGTCTGGGTGCTGATCGCGGGCGGGATCATCATGGTGGTGCCGGGGTTTTTGCTGCAAAAGCGGATGATGCGGCTGACGCAGGATATGCAGGGGGCGGGTGCGCGCAGTGCGCGGCTGTTGCACGAGGCGATCTTTGAGCTTGATACCCTCAAGACACAGCGCGCCGAGGACCGGTTTCGTCGTCTCTGGGGCGATCTGACGGCGCTTCAGGCGCTTAAATCCAGCGAACAGCGTCGCCTTGCCTCGGCGCTGACCTTCTGGGCGCAGGGCGTGCAGCAGGCAACCTATATCGGCGCCGTGATCCTTGGGACCTATCTTGTCTTTGCCGGTGAATTCACCGTCGGTTCGATCATCGCGGTCGGTATCCTGACCAGCCGCACCCTTGGCCCGCTGACCCAGTTGAGCGGCACTCTCGCCCGCTGGGGCAATGTCAAATCTGCCCTCAACGGGCTTGATACGATTGCCCTGGCCACGCAGGATGAGGAAGACGGGCGCAGCTATTTGCGCCGCGACCGGATCGAGGGCGCCTTCGAGCTTCGCGAGGTGCAGTTCACTTACGACGAAGGCGCGGCGCCGGTGCTGGACATCGCAGGTCTTGCCATTCAGCCGGGGCAGGCGGTGGCGGTGCTGGGCACCAATGGCTCGGGCAAATCGACGTTCCTCAAACTGCTCTCGGGGCTTTATGCGCCCAGCAAGGGCCGGGTTCTTCTGGATGGCACCGATATGGGCCAGATCGCGCCGCGCGATTTGCGCCGTCTGATCGGATATCTGGGACAGGATGTGCGGCTTTTCACCGGAAGCCTGCGCGAGAATCTGAACCTGACGCTGCTGGAACGCGACGACGGGCGTTTGATGCAGGCGCTTGATTTTGCCGGTCTGGGGCCGTTCGTGAAGAACCACCCCAAAGGGTTGGATCTTGAAATTCTGGATGGCGGTCATGGGTTGAGCCAGGGCCAGCGGCAAAGCATCGGCTGGGCGCGGCTCTGGCTTCAGGATCCGAAGATCTGCCTGCTGGACGAACCCACAGCGGCGCTTGACCAGACGCTTGAGCGGACTTTGGTGAGTCGGCTTGAAACCTGGCTCAGGGGGCGCACGGCGATCATCGCCACGCATCGCATGCCGATCCTGTCGCTGACCAGCCGCACCCTGATCCTTCAGGCCGGGCGCATGGCGGTGGATGGGCCGCGCGATCAGGTGCTTGCGCATCTGGCGCAGGCCGGACCAAACGGGCAGGGAGGTGCCTGAGATGAGCAATGCCGACATCCGTACCACCGCCGGCATTCTGACCGAGCTGAATGACCGTCTGCGCGGACCGAGCCTTACGATCTGGCTCTGTGCGCTGACGGTCTGGGCGTTCATCCTCTGGGCGGCCTTTGCCTGGATCGACGAGATCGTGCGCGCGCAGGGCGAGTTTATTTCCACGTCGCGCCCGCAGATCATCCAGAACCTTGAAGGCGGCATTCTGGCCGAGCTTCTGGTGCAGGAGGGCGATGTGGTGGCGCGCGGCGATATCCTTGCGCGGCTGCACGACACCCAGTTTGAAAGCGCCGTTGTCGACCTGAGCGATCAGATCGCCGCGCTTGACGTGCGCCGCCTGCGGCTTGAGGCCGAGCTTGCCGGGCAATATGATTTCACGGTGCCCGCTGATCTGGGCGCGCGCGCGGCGGATATGATCGCCTCGGAACGCGCCCTGCTGAAGGCCCGCCAGGAGGATTTCGTCAAGCGCAGCGAGGGCGCCAAGAGCGTTTTGAAACAGGCGGCCGAGGAAAAGCGCCTGTTGGAGAACCTGCTTGCACGCAAGATCGTCGCCCTGATCGAAGTGACCCGCGCGCGCAAGGCCCATGCCGATGCGCAAAAGCGCTATGACGAGATTGTCACCCAGGCCGAGCTTGAGCGTGCCGAGGCCTATTCCGAGACGCTCAAGGAATTGGCGACGCTCAGGCAGAACCTCAAATCCAGTCAGGATCAGCTCAACCGCACGGTGCTTCACAGCCCGCTGCGCGGGATCGTCAATAACCTTAACGTCACCACAATCGGTGGCGTCGTGCGTCCGGGCGAAGAGATCCTTGAGATCATCCCGCTGGATGAAGAGATGTTTGTCGAGGCCCGGGTCGAGCCGCGCAACATTGCCAATATCCGGCGCGGTCAAGAGGCGACGATCAAGCTGACGGCCTATGATTACACGATTTACGGCACCCTCAAGGGGCAGGTGAATTTCATCTCGGCCGATACCTTCAAGGATGAGCGTGCCCGCGATCCCGATGGCGATCCGCATTACAAGGTGACGCTGCGCGTGGATATGAGCGCGCTCACGCCCCGCCAGACGGGCATCGAAATCCGCCCCGGCATGCAGGCCGAGGTCGAGTTGCACACCGGTGAAAAGACGGTGTTGCAATATCTTCTGAAACCGCTCTACAAATCGCAACAGGCGCTCCGCGAACCCTAGGAGAGTGGCATGACCGAGCGAGGCTTTGAGGTGCGCGGATTGGGCGAAATCGCCATTCGCTGCCGTAACTTTGATGCGATGTGCAGGTTTTACAGCGATGTGATCGGTCTGGTGCCGCTGGAGGGCGCGCACCGTGATGGAATTCGCTTTTTCCGGCTTGGCAATGGGGTTGAGGGACATACCGCCGTGTTGGCATTGTTTGAGGTCACGGGGCCAGTCGCGACGGGCCTGCAGTCCTCGCTGCATCACCTTGCGCTCAGCCTGCCGCGACGGCAGCAAGCCGCCGTGGAACGCTGGTATGAGGCCCGGGGCCTTGAATGGCATGTCGAGGAGTTTGGCTGGATCGGCTGGCGTGGTGTGTTTACCAAAGACCCCGAGGGCAATACGGTCGAACTTGTCTCCTATGACCCGACGCTTGGTGGGCAAGGGGTCTGATCCAGCGGAGCGCCTTCGGCGCGCTTTTTCCGGATTCAAGATGAGGGGCGCTGCCCCTCAAACTCCCCGGGATATTGTTGGCCAGAAGAAGGGATTTAGGTGTCGATCCAGATGGTGACGGGGCCGTCGTTGGTGAGGCTTACTTTCATGTCGGCGCCGAACTGACCGGTTTGGGTGGCGATGCCCTGCGCGGCGATCCGGGCCGCGAAATGTTCATAGAGGTGGCGACCATCATCAGGGGCGGCGGCGCTTGAAAAACCGGGGCGGTTGCCGCGGCTGGTGTCGGCGGCCAGGGTGAACTGGCTTATCACCAGCGCCGAGCCGTCGACATCAAGGATAGAGCGGTTCATTTTGCCTGCTGCATCGGTGAAGATGCGCAGTTTGGCGATCTTGGCGGCAAGTTGATCGGCGGCGGCCTCAGTATCGCCTTGCATGGCGCAGATCAGGATAAGAAGGCCGGGGCCGCATTGGCCGATAAGTTTGCCGTTAACGCGAACGCTGGCCTCGCTGACACGTTGTAAAAGGGCACGCATGGGGCACCTTTACCGTGGGTCGTAGATGTCGCCGAGATCGGCGCGGGTGGTGCGAAAATTGTTGGCCGGGTGCTGTGGATCGGGCCAGCCAAAGGAGATCGCGCAGAGGATCAGGCGGTTTTCGGGAAGATCGAAATGCGCGCGGATCATCGGGGCATAGGCCGCAACCGAGGCCTGGGCGATACTGCCGAGGCCAAGTGCCGTGGCCGCCAGCGTGAAGGCGGTGATAAAGCCGCCGGTGTCCATCGCGCCATAGGGGCCGAGGGCGGCCTCGGACTGAATGATGGCGACATGCGGTGCGCCAAAGAAGTGATAGTTTTGCAAGGATTGTTCGGCCCGCGCGGCGCGGTCATTTCGCGCGATGCCCACGGCCTCATAGAGTTGCAGACCGCATTCAAGGCGGCGCGCGCCATGGGCGCCGGGATAACTTTCGGGCCAGGGCAGGTCGGGGGCGGGTGTGTCGCGCTCGACAGCGCCGAGCAGGGCGTCGCGAAAGCGCGCGGTCTCGGGGCCATGGGTGACGGTGACTTTCCATGGCTGCGCGTTGCACCATGATGGCGCGCGCCCTGCGGCCATGACGAGTTGCCGGATAGTGGCGTCGGGCACCGGATCGGGGCGAAAGCCACGGCAGGAATGGCGCGCATCAAGCGTGTTGCGAAGGCTGGAGAAATCATCGGTCATTGCGGGGCCTCCTGCGCGCCGGGCCATGTGTCAGACAGGCGATAGCCAAGCGGCCAGGGATCATCGGGGTCAAGCATCAGGCTGTGCGTTCCGGTGATCCAGGCCTGTCCCGAGATTTCGGGCAGAATCGCGGCGGTGTCGCTCATCTCTAACGTGTCAACGATAGTGCCGTCAAAGCGAGATCCGATCAGCGAGGTCGCGCTATAGTGATCGCCGACGCCCATCTGACCGCGCGCGTGCAGCAAGGCCATGCGCGCCGACAAGGCCGTGCCGGTGGGCGAACGGTCGATCTTGCCGGGGCGGATCGCCACCGCGTGGCGCGCCATAAGGCCGGTATCAGTGGTCACTGGCGCGGTGGCAAAGAGGCAGAACGAGATATGGCGCCAGTCGGGATTGCCCGGGTGGTGAAAGCCAAGCTGCGCGGTGGCGGCGGCGCTGATGCGGGTGCCAAGCTCTGCCAGGTTGCGCGCCGCGTCGGGCACAAGATCAAGCCCAAGCGCCGGGGCATCGACTACCACGAAGCTATCGCCGCCAAAGGCGGTATCGACGGTGATCTCGCCGAGGCCCGGCACATCAAGCGTGGCGTCAAGATGCGCGGCAAAGGAGGGCAGATTTTGCAGGCGAATGCGCGTGACTTTGCCGCCCGCACATTCGGCGCGCACCGCCACAAGGCCGCCTGGCGCCTCAAGCACAAGGTGGGTTTCTGGCTCTGACATCGCCAGAATGCCGGTTTCCAGCAGAACGGTCGCGACGCAGATCGTGTTTGAGCCGGACATTGGCGGGGTGTCGGCGGGTTCCATGATGATAAACCCCATATCGGCGCGCGGATTGACCGGCGGCACAAGCAGGTTCACATGGCGAAACACCCCGCCGCGCGGCTCGTTCAGAACGAATTGGCGCAATTGATCGTCACGCGCGATAAAGCGGGACTTTTCCCACATCGTGGCGCCGGGGGGCGGGGCCACGCCGCCGGTGATGACATCGCCAACCTCGCCGCCCGCATGGGCCGATACAATCTGGATGTTGCGGCTCGATCGCATGGCTCAGAGCCCCCCTTGATTCAAAGCCACGACATAACCCACACCCGCCGCAATAACAGCACCGATCAGCACTGCAAAGGCGATTTTCCAGGCCGAGTAGGGGCGTTCGCCCTGTACCTGCCCGGTGCGGCCATTGACCACGAAGCGATAGGTCTTGCCGCGATATTTATAGGCCGCAAGCCAGACCGGCAGCAGGATATGTTTGAAGGTCACATCGCTCACCTGGGTCTGGATGTCGTGGATGCGTTGGCGATCGCCGCCGATGTCAAAGCGCACATCGCGCGCGATCACCCGGTCCATATGGCTGCGCGCCTCGGCAAAGCCGGTCTCAAGTTCGACGGTATAACCCTCGGCCCGAAACCCGGCGAGATATTCCGGGCGGTAGGGCTCAAGCGCGGCCAGGTCCCAGGGCTCAAGCGCGTCGGTAAAGCGTTTCGGCAAAGAGGTCGAGGCCAGCACAAGCACGTCATCAAAGAACCGCGCGACACGGCCCGACACCGCGCGCCAGCGAACCTTGGCGACCTTGACCTGACGGGTCTTGCCATCGCGCACCACGCTTTGAGTGACGTAATAGATCGTGCCATGTTCGCCGCGATAGGCGGATTTGGTATCGGCATCGAAGGTCCAGTAGGGCACGTAAATCCCCTCCATCGCGCGGCCCTTGCGGGCATATTCGCGCAGGCCGTTCGGGGCAAACCAAAGGCGGCCAAGCCAGTCGGTCATCGCCTTGCGTGCGGTGCCCTCGTCAAGGCCAAAGGGTAAAAGCGCGCGCGGTTTGATATGGCGATGGGTGCCGGTATCGGTGACCACGGGCGAGGCGCAAAACGGGCATTCGCTGGCATGGGTGGCCTCGTCAAGCGCAACCTGCGCGCCGCAACTTGTGCAAGTGGTAACGCGGGTTTCCTCGATCTCCTGTGCGGGCAGTTGGGCGTTGATCGCGGCGTTGAAGTCAAGCTCGCGGATGCCGCCCGTCCATGGGCCGCCGGTGTCGATGGCGCAGGTATCGCCGCAGTGGTCACAGACCAATTGCCCGCGATCGGGATCGAACCGGTAATCGGCGCCACAGCTTTGGCAAGGAAAGCGGTGCTCGCCGAGGTCTGTCTTCGCGGTCGCTCCGGGCGCGGGGGGCGGTGTGATATCTGTCATGGCGCTGCGGGGCCTTATGGAATGTAATTGAATGCGCGGCGACGCATCGGCTTCAGGCTCCGGGCGGCGGCGGCGGCAGAACGGTAAAGAGTTGCGCCAGTTCGGCCACATCCTCGGCCAGCATCCAGCCGTCCTGTCCGGGGGTCCAGACATGGGTCTGACGGGTCAGCTTGCCCTCGCGCGCCATCCGCCCCATCGCGGCCTTGGAAAATGGGCCGCTGGTCTCGCCGCCCTCGGCGATATGCCAGACATGCTCCACCGGCGGCGGCGGTGGCGGGGTTTGCGAGGCCGGCTGAGAGGCCGGACGAGCGCCCCAGGGGCCTTGCTCTGCCATCTGCTGGGCCATCGCCATGCCCATCCCCATGCCAAGACCCGCGCCCATACCACCGCCCCCGGCGGGGTTTTGCGCGGCGGCGGTCATTGCCTCGGCGGTCGAATATTGCGTGAAACGGTTCAGGTCACCGGCCAGCCCCATTGAGGTGCGCTTGTCCAGCGCCGCTTCTACGGCGGGGGGAAGCGAGATGTTTTCGATATAGAACTCGGGGATGCTCAGGCCATAGTCGGCCACCACGGCGGAAATCTCCGTCGCCACCAGCTTGCCCAGATCGGCGGTATTGGCGGCCATGTCGAGCACCGGAATGCCCGCCCCTGCGATGATGCGCGAAAAGGCCTGCACGATGATGTTGCGGATCTGATAGCTGATCTCGTCCATGGTGAATTCGCCATCGGTGCCGACAATCTCGGTCAGGAACTTGGCCGCATCGGTGACCCGCACCGTATAGGTGCCAAAGGCGCGGATGCGGGTCGGGCCAAATTCCGGATCGCGCAGCATGATCGGGTTCTTGGTGCCCCATTTCAGGTTATTGAACCGGGTCGTGTTGACGTAATAGATCTCGGATTTGAACGGCGAGCGAAAGCCGTGATCCCAATGGTTGAGCGTGGTCAGGATCGGCATGTTGTTGGTTTCCAACATGTAAAGACCGGGCGTGAACACATCGGCCAGTTGCCCCTCATGCACAAACACCGCCGCCTGACCTTCGCGCACCGTCAGCTTGGCGCCGTATTTGATCTCATGCCCCTCGCGCTCGAACCGCCAGACCATGGTGTCGCGGGTGTCGTCGGTCCAGTGGATGACGTCGATGAACTGACCTGAGAGGAAATCGAAAATGGACATCGGGAAACTCCTGTATCGCGGTTTAGACCGGGCCGCCTCTGCGTTCGTCAAGCAGACGGCGGATGATCGGGCGCGCCTGATCGGCGGTCATGCCCGGCAAAAGATCGGGGGAATAGAGCAGGCGCAACAACTCTTCGTCATGGGTTGTCAAAAGTGCAAACTCATCGTCGTCGTTAAAGATCGAGGGGCGCGCCTGCGGGCTGTCGTCGGCAAGACCAAGGCCCTGCGCCAACTCTTCATGCACACAGGATTGCCGCATCAGATCGGGATGCTCGGCGCGGATAAAGGCGATGGCGCGGCGATAGGTGAAATCCTCGCCCTCGCCGGAAAATGCCACCACCAGACAGTGGATGGTACGCGGCATATCGCGGAAAATCGCAATCGTCGACGGGCCCGCATTGGGCACGATCTGGCGAATGCGCGCAAGCGCCTCGCCGCGATCATCCTCGCCCATGATCAGCACATGAAAATTGGGCTTGCTGCTGTTCGCACTGATCGGGTGGCGGGTGATGCGGGCCAGTCGCGTGGCATAATCCGTGACCATCGCCTTGTCGCGGGCGCGCTGCTCATCGGGCACCGAGCGGCCAAACTCTACCGCCATGCGCACCGGTCGATCCCATTTGCGCAGACCGCCGGCCCGCCCGGTCGAGGGGCGAAATCCGGCCCCCTGCGCATATTCGTCGTAAAACGCGATCCGCTCGAAATTGCGCGCCAGATCGGTATCGGTATAGGGCGTGTCCGGCCCGCCGCCATCGCGGCGCAACAGCCCGCGATTAAGCAGGTCCGCCTCAAGCCGTCGGTAATACTGCGCCAATGCCAGGCTATTGGCTGAGGGCGCCGCAGAAGCAGGCGGCGCCACAAGGCCCGCCGGGCGCCCGACCGGGCGCGCGGATGGGGTCGGCGCCACCGCGTCACAGCCCGCCATCGCCAACAACCCAAGCACGACAAGCCCTGATCTTGTGACCTCGCGCCACCCCAACGTCATGCCTCAGCCTTTGGGCACGGAGGTGCCGGCGTTGTCGCCCACACCATCCTTGCGCGCCTTGGCAGAGGCCAGCGTGTCGCGCAACTCGGCCTCCATCTTCTTGAGATCGTCCTCGGCAGCGGCGCGTTTGGCCTTGCCTTCGTCGGCGATCTGGAGGCTTTCCTGAATGGTGCCGATCAGATCGGCATTGGCCTGTTTGACCGCCTCGATGTCGAACACCCCACGCTCCATTTCCTCGCGGATCATCTTGTTGCTCGACCGCAGGTTCTTGGCGTTCGCGGTCAGCAGTTCGTTGGTGAGATCATTGGCGGCGCGCACCGAAGCGGCGGCCTCGGCCGAGCGCTGGATCGTCACCGCTTGCGCAAGCTGGGTTTCCCAGAGCGGCACGGTGTTCACAAGCGTCGAGTTGATCTTGGTGACCAGGCTCTTGTCGTTTTCCTGCACCAGACGGATCGAAGGCAGCGATTGCATCGTCACCTGACGGGTCAGCTTGAGATCATGCACCCGGCGCTCAAGATCGTCGCGCGCGGCGCGCAGATCGCGCAATTCCTGCGCTTTCATCACCTGATCATTCTCCGGCGCGGCCTCGACGGCGGCCTCGGCAGCGGGGATGTCCTTGGTGTCGAGCTCTTTCAACTTGGCCTCGCCGGCGGCGATATAAAGCGCAAGCTCGTCATAAAACGCCAGGGTCTTTTCATAGAGCATATCAAGCGATTTGATGTCCTTGAGCAGGGTATGCTCGTGGCTCAGAAGGTCATCGGTGATCCTGTCGATCTGGCCCTGGACCTGTTCAAACCGTGCGGTGAACTTGGCAAAGGGCGCGGCGCGGCCCAAAAGCTTTTCCCACCAGCTGCGCTCGCGGCGCACGTCAAGCTCGCTTACCGCAAAGCCGCGGATCGTGGTGACGATCCCGCGCAGGCTGTCGCCTGCCGGGCCCACATCCTTGTTGCGCACGCCCTGAAGCATGGCCTGGCTGATTTCCTGCAATTCGGCCTGCGCGGCAGAACCGAACGAGACGATCGACTGAGTATCGCCCATGTCGATCTCGGCCATCCGGCTGGTGATCTCGGCACTGGCCCTGGCATCGGCCTTGTCCAGCGCCACAATCGCGCCGGCCTCTGCCGGGGCGGGCAGGACGGCGCGGCTTACGGCCTCGACATCGGCCAGGGCGGCCTCGGCTTTTTGGCGAATGCTATCTGACATGGTAAGTCCCTTTTTACACTAAATCTTTGGTTTCAAGTTGGACGCCCTCGCGCGCAAGGCGATCGCGCAGCACGCTGATCTCGATATCAAGATCGGTCGTGTTGTCGATCATCAGCGCGCGGGTCTTGGCGGTAAAGTTTTCCTCAAGGTCGCTGAGCAGGCTGAGATAGCTGTCGCGCGCCGCCCGGTTCGGGGCGCGGGCGTGCAGATCGGCGAATTTGACAGAGGCATCGCGCGCCCCCATGAGGTAAACACTCAGATATTTGCGCGCCGCCGTCAGGTCGCGCGGATCGTCCTCGACGGTGCGCAGCATATCGCGCACGCTGACCTGAAATCGCTCAAGCCGGGCCTCGGCCTGACGATCCCCGGCGCGGGCAATCGCTTCGCTCATGGCGCTCAGATAGGTCTCGGCCTGATCGACGATGCGCGCCACGCGGTCGCTCTGAAAGGTGTCGATTCCCGCGACGCCCTTGTCTTTGAGCGGATCAAGCCCGAAGGCCATGCTATGAAGTATCGCGCCCAGAACCGCGTAAATCAACGGCTCAACCAACCCGCCTGTGCTGGCAAACCCGGCAAGCGCAAGGCCAAGCCCGGTGAAGAGCGAGGCCGCGATCTTGCGCGGAAAGGCCGGGCGACGGGCAATCTTGCGCGCCTCGTAAGCCTCTTGCGCCAGAATCCCGTGGCGCGTGAGCCAGGCGGCGAGCAAAAGCGCACCAAGGGCGGTCAGATTGACGGCAAGGTCGATCGGCCCCGAGCCGAAGGCCCGCACCGCCAGTGGCAAGGGCGCGAAAAACAACAGGTTGACCCGGCCACCGGCACGCGTGCGTCGCGCGCCGCGGAAACTTCCCTGCGGGCCGGGGCCTTGCGATGCCTGGGCGGCCTCTTCGCCCGAGGGGCTGTATTTGCCGCCAAACCGCTGCGCCATCAGACGCCCCCCGTGGCGGAGACGAACATGATCAGTGCAATCAGCAGGAAAAACGCCAGCTTCTGCAGTCCCGTATCGCTCATGCTACCCCCAAGGCCCATCCATATAGCAATGAACTTAAGCCATGGCGGACGGGCTTGCTAGGGGGAAGATCGCACGCCCGAACCCATTGTGCGATCTGCCCTGCTCATCGCAAACGAAGAATTTGAGTATTTTTGGAAAGATGAAAGCCAGAGTGAAGGATTTCATCTTTCTTCAAATACTCATGCAAATCCCTTTCAGGCGCTGGCACTGTCCTTGTTGCGTTCGGCCTTGTCGCGGGTCGCCATCACGTCACGCCCAAGATGAAGCGTATAGGCCTCAAGCTCGTGAAGCGCTTCTTGTGCGGCGTCGGGCGCGCGCACTTCAAGCGCGTCGGCGATGCGGATGTGAAAACCGACGATCGCCTCGCGGGAGCGGGCGGTGAAGGTGATCATGTTCATCAAAGGCTGCATCGCTTCAACCGCGCCGGCAAGCTGATAGGACAGCACCGGATTGCCCGCGCCATCGACCAGCGCCCGGTGAAAGGCCACGTCAGAGGCGCAAAAGGATTCGTCCGAAAGCCCCGGCTGTGCCTGACGGTGGATTTCGGCGCGCATGCTGGCCAGAATATCGGCGGTGCGGCGCTCTGCTGAAAGCGGTGTGCAGGCGCGTTCAAGCGCATAGCGCGCCTCGCAGGCGACATCAAAGCTGATGCCGTTCATTGACAGCAAAAGCGTGGCGGTGGTGATCTGATCGCCATACGCCTCTTCATAGCTGAGGCGATTGACAAAGGCGCCGCCAAAGGCCCCCCGCTGGGTGCGGATCAGCGATTGCGCCGCCAGCCGCTTGAGCGCTTCGCGCACGGTCGAGCGCGAGACCGCGAACTGATCGGCAAGCTCGGCCTCCGAGGGCAGGCGCTGATCGACGATCATGTCGCCGCTGACAATCGCATCGCGGATCGCCTTGGCGATCTGCGCCGAGAGGTCGGACTTGTTATCGGGATCAATTTTCATTTGTCATACATTTAAATGTCTGACATTTTAAATGCAAGTTATGATTCTCGAGGAGTGGCGATGTGTTCAACCCAAGTTTTGGAGCTTGATGGCCGCTGCGCCGAAATCTGTCACATTGATTGGAAAGGTCCCCGCTGATGGTGCTTCTTTCGCCCTCGCGCCGGTTGCGCCGGACGCCGTTTTCCGACGGTGTCGAGGCGGCCGGCGTCAAGGCCTATACGGTTTACAATCACATGCTGCTGCCGACTGTGTTTCGCAGTATCCAGGAGGATTATCACCACCTCAAGGACGCGGTGCAGATCTGGGATGTCGCCTGTGAACGTCAGGTCGAGCTGCGCGGCCCCGATGCCGGGCGCCTGATGCAGATGCTGACCCCGCGCGATCTGCGCGGAATGACAGTGGGGCAATGCTATTATGTGCCCATCGTCGATGAGACCGGTGGCATGCTGAACGATCCGGTTGCGGTCAAGTTGGCCGAGGACCGCTGGTGGATTTCGATTGCCGATTCCGATCTCTTGTATTGGGTCAAGGCGACGGCGCATGGCTGGCGGCTTGATGTTCTGGTGGATGAGCCGGACGTAAGCCCGCTTGCCATTCAGGGGCCGAAAGCCGACGACCTCATGGCGCGGGTGTTTGGCGACAGGGTGCGCGATCTGCGGTTTTTCCGCTTTGGCATCTTTGATTTTCAGGGCCGCGACATGGTGATTGCGCGCTCTGGTTATTCCAAGCAGGGCGGGTTCGAGATTTATGTCGAGGGCGGTGATATCGGCATGCCGCTCTGGAATGCGCTGATGGAGGCGGGCCGCGAGTTTGATGTCCATGCCGGCTGTCCCAACCTGATAGAGCGGATCGAAGGCGGCTTGCTGAGCTATGGCAATGACATGACCGACGATCACACGCCGCATGAATGTGGGTTGGGCAGGTTCTGCAATACCCATACGGCGATCGGCTGTGTCGGGCGCGACGCGCTGTTGCGGGTCGCCAAGGAAGGCCCGGTGCAACAGATCCGCGCGATCGAGATCGACGGCCCGGCCGTGCCCGGCTGTGACCGGTGGTGGCCGGTGACGGCAAAGGGCAAGCGGGTGGGGCGGATCAGCTCGGCGGCCTGGTCGCCGGATTTCAACACCAATGTGGCCATCGGCATGATCCGCATGACCCATTGGGACGCCGGGACCGAAGTCACGGTCGAGGCGCCGGACGGGCCGCGCGTGGCGCGGGTGCGCGAAGCCTTCTGGGCCTGAGCGCCCGGACGAGAGTACGGGACTGTGGGGCGCTGCCCCTCAGACACCCCGGGATATTTTTAGCCAGAAGAAGCAGGGCAGAGGCTCTGCTCGGGAATAGGAGAGCAGTATGTTCAATGCATTGGTTGTTGAGAAGGACGAAGACAGCGGCAAGACGAGCGCCGCCGTCAAGCAAATCGGGCTGGACGATCTGCCCGAGGCCGAGGTGACCGTTGCGGTCGAGTATTCCACGGTGAATTACAAGGATGGCCTTTGCATCGGGCCGGGGGGTGGATTGGTGCGCAAATATCCGCATGTGCCGGGCATCGATTTTGCCGGCACCGTCGAGGAAAGCAGTGATGCGCGCTACACGCCCGGTGACAAGGTTGTTCTGACCGGCTGGCGGGTGGGCGAGGCCCATTGGGGCGGCTATTCGCAAAAGGCGCGGGTCAAGGCGGATTGGCTTGTGCCGCTGCCCGAAGGCCTAAGTACGCGACAGGCGATGGCGGTGGGCACGGCGGGATTCACCGCGATGCTGGCGGTGATGGCGCTTGAGGATCACGGGCTTGTGCCCGGTCACGGGCCGGTTCTTGTGACCGGGGCCGCGGGCGGCGTCGGCTCTGTGGCGACGGCGATCCTGGCGCATCTCGGGCATGAGGTGGCGGCCGTCACCGGGCGCCCGGAGACCGAAGAGTACCTGCGCGGCCTTGGCGCCACCAAGATCGTGGCGCGCGAAGAGATCAACGAGACGGTCAAGCGCCCGCTTGAGGCCGAAACATGGACCGGCTGTGTCGATGCGGTCGGTGGTGCCATGCTGGCGCGGGTTCTGGGCCAGATGAAATACGGCGCTTCGGTGTCTGCCGTCGGCCTTGCCGGTGGCGCGGCTCTTCCGGCGACGGTGGTGCCGTTTTTGCTGCGCGGTGTGAACCTTTTGGGGATCGACAGCGTGATGCAGCCCTATGCCAACCGTCTGCGCGCCTGGGAGCGGGTTGCGAAGGACCTGCCGATGGACAAGCTTGAGGCGATGGTTCACTCCGCCACCCTGGGCGATCTGCCGGGCCTTGGTCGCGATATCCTCAAGGGGCAGGTCAAGGGCCGCGTCGTGGTCGATGTGAACGCTTGAGGCTTGTCAAACCCTTTGCCCGCCGCTAGCCATTGCGGGCAGGGGGCCTTTTGATGCCGGATCAGACCGAGATGACTATCAGGCATGCGCGTGACGCGGACTTTGACGCGCTCTGGCCGATCTTGCGTGGCGTCATACGGGCGGGCGATACCTATGCGATTGATCCCGGGCTGACGCGCGAAGCGGTGTTCGATCTGTGGATGCGCGCGCCCCGTGCCACCTATGTGGCCGAGAGCGGCGACGAAATCCTGGGCACCTATTACATCAAGACAAACCAGCAGGGCGGCGGCGCGCATGTGTGCAACTGTGGATATATGGTCGCCTCAGCCGCGCGCGGGCGCGGTGTGGCGCATGCGATGTGCCTGGCCTCGCAGGATCAGGCCCGCGCCATGGGGTACCTCGCGATGCAGTTCAATTTCGTGGTGGCCACCAATCTGGGCGCGATCAAGCTCTGGCGGAGCCTCGGGTTTGAAACCGTCGGCCTGTTGCCGCGCGCCTTTGCGCATCCGACCCAAGGGCTGGTCGATGCGCTGGTGATGTATAAATGGCTGGCCGAGCGGGCCGACTAAGCGCACGTCCGGCGCGCACGTTGCGTCGATTTTTCCAAACCACCCCAAATCCTGCAACTGTTAGGTGACACTCTTTATTACAGTGATACCGGACTACCCAAGATGAGGCCGGACTTATCCGAATGGTCCAATGAAATAAGGGGTGTCGCGGCTGTGAGACGCCTGTGAGGCGCGCTCGGGTGAAGTTTGCAGTGAATGGTGAAATCTGGGCGAAAATGGCGATATGCACGATTTCAGACGCGCGCAGTGGCGCGGGGCGCTAAATGCGCGAAACCCTATTAAAATAGGGTTTAATGGGCAGTGATAGGGGGGGTGCGAGGGCTATTGAAGGACGCTCAGGGCGTCCGGAACTGGGACGGAGGCCGCCCAGTTCTTGTTTGCCGTCCCACTTCCAAGATAAGTCATATAATATCAATGTGTTGGCGTTTTTCTGTGGGGCTATTCATGAAAAAGAAGTGGGACCCTTTTTCAGCCCTTTGCTCCAACGGCGGGGTTGCGCAGAGAGCGGTCGCCGCAGCGTTGCGAGCTGTTGTCGGCCTCTGGGACGTGACCGGCCCTGAGCGGACCTTTGAAGCCGCTCGACGTCCCGCACCACGCTGCGCGGCAGCCCATTATTCCGGACATTCGCTACATATGTGGCAAAGACCACATTGGGCTGAAGCTTAGGTATTGAAATGGCAAATCTTTCTGGTTCATGTTGTGGCAGAACTGACTAAACCTACTACTAGCTGTTAAAGCCTGCGCACCTTTGAGAGGTTTCCCATGGACGAGCTAAGTAAAGAATGGTTCGAACTGCGAGACCATCGGCGCAGGTTGTATTCTCGCGCCGTTTGGGTCCCAGTTTACGGCACGATTCTTCCCTTGGAACGTGGACGTTATCCCGAAGTTGGACATGTTGAGGAGGTGCTCGCTGTTGGGTCAGCAGTTGTCTTCAAAGACAAGCGCGAGAAGGCAGAGGAGCTAGATTGGCACTATTGGTCCCTCGACAACACGGTTCCTTACTTGGATGGGGGCGGGCAATACTTCGAGGCCGAGTCTTTCTACGATGATCCAGACGGGCCCCTTGGGCTAAGGCTTGTCTTGACGCACTACCTCAACTCCGACCATCCACGGCAGGTTTATATTAACCAGGACTTTGTTTTGGCTTACGGCCTTCTTGAAGAAGGCAACTACTGGGTGCGTCCCAACGAAGGATATGAGCAAGTAGTCAGGTTGACGCGCAAAGAAGACGGAACAGTTGCATTCGTCGAAATCCGAGCGGAATACCTAAAGGACTACCTAGCAGCGCGAAATGCTGCGCTCCGAATCTATTACTATCGACAGCGTCGAGCGATCCTTGAGAACGATCCAAAGTTTGATTGGCCAGAGGATTTTTCACTTGTCTCGGACCTAAACGACCGGCTTGAGGTCAGGTGCAACGAAATAGACGCCTCAGGCGATTTCCCCGGCACCACTTGGGCGATGTTCAAAGCGTGGAGAACGGACGTCGACCCAGAGGAGGAGGTTCCAGATTTCGCTGGTAATGACGATGAAGCCACGGAGACGGAAACCACAAAGGGAGTCCGCGGCGATGAGGGCGGACGTTTTCTGGTGGCAGGGGAAATGTGGCGCGGCGAATGGATCGAACCTGCTGAAAAGTCCTGCCGGGTAGGCTACGGAGAGCCCGATGAGGCTCTTATGGTCCAACTCGACGGTGGTGGAGGCAGGGTTGATCTAAAGACGCTTAATCGTGAGGAGGTGGGGAAATACCTTTGGTTCAAACCAGAGGTGATAAATGACCTTTTGTCGAGCCGAGGTGCCACGATGCAATGGTATACTCATGACACGGGCGGCGTTTCCCCTTCACCGGACTGGCTGCTGCACTTCGGCGTCAACAAACTCGGGCTCATTAACGCCTATGCCTATGATGTCGCTCGCCGCCCACTTTGGGAACGACGCATATGGGTAGCGCATAACTGTCGTCCAGATGGGGGCGTGTCTGCAGAGCTTATGGAGGCGCAAATGGCATGCAAACCTGCTTCGACCAAGTCTCCCGAGTTCATGATCCACCATGCCCTCGGATGGATCGACCAAGTTTTTCAGGAGAAGTTCAAGATAGCGCTTTTCAGAGAGCACCACGAAGTAGAAGAACTCTCCTCAAAAATTCACAGATTTCGCGCCATTGATGAAAGCGGTCTTCGATCCTTGGCAAAGGATCTAGTGAAGATTTCAATAGAAAGGATTAATAAGAAGAGCCTGATTGACGCTTTGGGCGAACGAAAGTCAGATCAAGGCACACTGAAGCTACTTCAAAGACTATTGGCGAAGCATACAGACGAGGACTATGCATATGCTCGGATGTCTCCGCTTTTCGGCGCCTATGACCTCCGTGGTGCCGATGCGCATTTGTCTAGTTCTGACGTTAATGAGTGCTACGCAAGTGCCGGGGTTGATCGCTCCGTTCCGTTGACCAAGCAGGCCGAACAATTGATACAAAATGTTGCCGATGCTTTCGGCACCACTGGAACAGAGCTTCGAAGGCATGTTCCTAAGGATTAATCTCAAACGGCTGGTGACGGGCTGGGCTTCTGAAAGCTCCCCCTCAGCTTGGAATGTCTGCTTCGGTTGCCGACGACAAAAAATTGGCCGTCGCAGCGAATGTCCGAAACCCGCCCTTAGTGTCGGGTGGCGCGAACGGGCAGTTCCGCGCCGAGCTGGCGCGCATTCTGGCGGAGCGGCCGGGCTTTGCCGTTCTCGACGAGTTCACCTCGACGATCGACCGGCGCGTGGCCCAGATCGGGGCCGCCGCCTTTGCCAAGGCGTGGCGGCGGGGGGGCGGTCAATTTGTTGCCGTCACCTGTCACGAGGACGTGGTGTCCTGGCTGCAACCGGACTGGGTGATCGACACCCGGCGGGCGGAGTTCCGCTGGAGGCGTCTTCGACGGGCACCGCGCATTGCCATGGACATTCACCAGACAGACGGCTCCTTCTGGCCCGCCTTTGAGCCGCATCACTACCTGAAGCTGCCCCGCATGATCGCGGCGAGCTATTACGTGGGCTTCGTTGATGGCGCGCCGGTGGCGCATCTCGCGGTCTCAACCCGGCCGGGTCTGGTCGAGGGCCGTGCCTGCCGCCTTGTCGTCATGCCCGAGTGGCAGGGCGCGGGGTTGGGCTTGCGGTTTCTCAACGAAGTCTGTGCGCTCTGGCGGCGCGGCGTGAACCGCTACGACAAGCCGATGCCGATGCTGTTTCACACCTCGCACCCGGGTCTTGCCTCGGCCCTGCGCCGCGACCCCCTCTGGGCTCAGGTCTCGGCCGTCCTCTACGCCGAGGCCAAGGAGCGGAGCATGCGCAGCCTCGCGGCCGCCCGGGCGCGCAAGGGGCTCAAACCCGCCGGGAGTGGATACGGCGGGCATTTCCGCGCCGTGCAGGGGTTTCGCTATGTTGAGTGAGGAGGGGTGGTGAAGGGGGCATTGAACGCCCGTTTAAAACCGGCCCCGCCCGCAGGCTCTAAAATCCCGTTGCTGCAATCTTCACTGTAAATCACTGCAAACTTCAGTGTCACGCTACAACAGCTACATTGGCCCTTTGCCTGCGGTATCCGGGGGGGGGGGCGGCGATTGCGATGTGGGAAATGATGGTCCTGGCATGGGTTTTGGTCGCGGGACTGCGAATCACCTTGCCGTGAATGGCCTTGATTCTTGATCTTTTAGCCTCGATTTCAGGGGGTAGAGGGTATTTTTGCATGATGAATTGCGCATGTTGCGCGAAGATATGTGATATTACTGGGAATTCTCGGGACATTTTTTTGAAGCTGCCGATTTGCATACATATTGTTATTTCCTCTCGTTCATTGACTACATAGGGTGTTGAGTTGGGGGTTTTATCCACATTATTTTGTTTTTGAGGGGGCAAAAATCAATATCTTGTGCCGTGCTGGTCAAAAATTTATTGCGTCCCACGAATTCCCAGACTATCAATGATTACACGATGAGGACGGGAACAAACAGGGGCGCTCAAGACCCCGAAACACACTCCCAAGTCAGGTTTCATACAGGCACCCCGCTTTCATCGAACACAGAGATCCGGCGCGCGAGCGAGCAGACATCCCCCCAGGTGGCGCGCGCAGCTGGACACCCCGCACAGCGGGACGAGGGAGGCGGGTTGATCAGTGGCAGCAGATCAACCCGCCCTTTCGCGTTATGGGGACCAGGTTTTCAACGGGGCAGGCACAGGGGGCCGACGGTAAAGTGGGTCGCAGATTCAGAGGTGAAGGTCACCACAAGGTCGATGCAAAGGGCAGGGTGTCTATCCCGGCCCCGTTTCGCCGTGTGATCGAGGCCTCTGATGCGAACTGGACCGAAGGATTGAATCCCGAGCTTGTCATCGTTTATGGCGATCATCGCCGCAGCTATCTTGAGTGCTATACCATGGAGGCCATCGAAGAGGTCGACGACAAGATCGACGCCCTGCCGCGTGGTTCGATCGAGCGCAAGATGCTGCAACGGCTGTTTCATGGCCAGAGCTTTCCCACCAGCGTGGATGAGACCGGGCGGCTTGTGCTGCCGGCCAAGCTTCGCAAGAAGATCGGGCTTGAGAATGAGGCGTTCTTTATCGCCGCGGGTGACACCTTTCAGATCTGGAAGCCCGAAACCTATGAGCAGGAAGAACTGTTGAAAACCGAAAGCTGGCTGGATGAGTTGCCAGAGGATTTTGACCCGCTTATCCTGTTGGATCACGCGAAGGGGGAGTAAGCCATGGCACCTGCGGCCCCCCCGATTGATCCTGCCCCGCATGTTCCGGTTCTGTTGCGTCCCTTGTTGGCGGCGGTTGCGCCGGTCACCGATGTCTGGCTTGACGGCACGCTTGGCGCGGGGGGCTATGCCCGTGGCCTGCTTGAGGCGGGCGCGGATCAGGTGATTGGCGTTGATCGTGACCCGCTTGCGCTTGAGATGGCGGAGGTTTGGGGTGCGCCTTACGGCGAGCGCTTGCGCCTTGTGCAGGGCAATTTTTCCAAGCTTGATGAGTACGGCGAGGCGTTGAGCGGTGTTGTGCTTGATCTTGGCGTGTCCTCGATGCAGCTTGATCAATCCGAGCGCGGCTTTTCCTTCATGCGCGACGGCCCGCTTGACATGCGGATGAGTCAGGATGGCCCAACTGCCGCCGATCTGGTCAATACCGCCGAAGAAAGCGATCTGGCCGATATCCTCTATCTTTACGGCGAAGAGCGCGCCAGCCGCCGCATCGCCCGCAATATCGTGCGCGCGCGCGATGAGGCGCCGATTGAAACGACCCTGCAACTTGCCGGGATCATTGAAAAATCCCTGCCGCGCTCGAAACCAAATCAAGCCCATCCCGCGACCCGAAGCTTTCAGGCGATCCGCATTGCGGTGAATGATGAATACGGTGAATTGCTGGCGGGGTTAGAGGCGGCGGAACGCGCGCTTGCGCCGGGCGGGCAACTGGCGGTGGTGACCTTTCATTCGATCGAGGACCGCATGGTCAAACGCTTTCTTCAGGATCGTTCGGGCGGCGGCGGCGGCGGAAGCCGCCATGCCCCCGAGCTTGCGCGCACAGAGCCGCAATTCACACTCAAGACCCGCAAGGCCCTGGGGCCGGACCCGCAGGAACTGGCGGAAAATCCGCGCGCGCGCAGTGCCAAGCTGCGCGTGGCCACCCGCACCGAGGCCCCGACGGGCGAGACCGACCGCAAGGCCATTGGCATGCCTGTTCTGAAAGGGGGACACTGATGCGCAGCTTTTTATGCGTCCTGACCGCACTTGCCGTGATCGGTCTGGCGTTTTGGGCCTATCGTGAGAATTATCGCACGCAAGAGGCACAAAGCCACGCCCAGATGCTGCAATCCGAGATCGGCGAGGCGCGCCAGCGTCTGCGCGTGCTCAATGCCGAATGGGCCTATCTGAACCGGCCCGTGCGGCTGATGGATCTGGTCGAGATCAACTATGACAAGCTCGGGCTTTTGCCGCTGCAACCCTATCAGTTCGGCAAGATTGATCAGGTCGCCTATCCGGCGCCGCCGCTTTTGCCGATCACCAATCCCGTGGATGTTTCAAACATGGAGCAACAGCCATGATCCGCACCCCCCTGCGCCCGCTGGCCCGTATTCTGGAGGCCCGAAATCGCGGCGAGAACCCTGACGCCATCGAGCGCGAGAATATCCGCCTGCGCCATGAGGACATGCGCGACCGCGCCCGGCGCCGCGCCGAGGGGCGGCTTTTGGTGCTGGCGGTGATGTTTTTCGCAGCCTTCGGCGTGGTTGGCGGGCGTATGGCCGTGCTGGCCAGTACCGAACCCGCCGAGCCGCGCACAAGCGTGGCGGGCGCACAAATTCAGGCACAGCGCGCCGATATCGTCGACCGCGAGGGCCGCATTCTGGCGACCAACTTTGACACTCATAGCCTTTATGCCCAGCCCCAGCAGATGGTTGACCCCGAAAATGCCGCTGAAAAGCTGGCCGCCATTTTCCCCGATCTTGAGCGCGAAGAACTGCTCAAGGATTTCACCGGCAAGCGCAAGTTCCTGTGGATCAAACGCAAGCTGAGCCCCGAGCAAAAGCAGGCCGTGCATGATATTGGCGAGCCGGGCCTGTTGTTCGGGCCGCGCGAAATGCGGCTTTACCCGAATGGCAAACTGGCCGCCCATGTGCTTGGCGGGGCCGGGTTTGGCCGCGAAGGTGTGCATGCCGCCGAGGTGATCGGCGTGGCCGGCATCGAGCGATTTTATGACGAGCGCCTGCGCGATCCGGCGCGCGCGCACGAGCCGCTGACGCTTTCGCTTGATCTCTCGGTTCAGGCCGCGATGGAACGGGTGCTTTATGGCGGCATGAAGATCATGAACGCCAAGGGCGCGGCCGGCATTCTGATGGATGTCCATACCGGCGAAGTGGTTGCCGTGGCCTCGCTTCCCGATTTCGACCCCAATGACCGCCCCGCGCCGCCGGTGTCGGGACGTCCCGGCGACAGCCCGCTGTTCAACCGCGCGGTGCAGGGCGTTTACGAGCTTGGCAGTACCTTCAAGGTCTTTGCCGTGGCACAGGCCTTGGAACTTGGGCTGGTCTCGCCCTCGACCATGATCGACACCACAAGCCCGATGACCTGGGGCCGGTTCAGGATCCGCGATTTCCACAATTACGGCCCGGAGCTGAGCGTGACCAAGGTGATTGTCAAATCCTCGAATGTGGGCACGGCGCGCATGGCGATGGAAATCGGCGGCACCCGTCAGCGGGCGTTTCTGGAAAAGCTCGGCTTTATGGAGCCGTCACCGCTTGAGATTTCCGAGGCCTCGCGCTCTAAACCCTTGCTGCCGAAGAATTGGTCGGAACTGTCGACCATGACGATTTCCTATGGTCATGGGTTGTCGACCACGCCGATGCACCTTGCCGCCGGCTATGCCACGATTGCCAATGGCGGGCGCCGGGTAACGCCGACCTTGCTGCGCAGCCCCGATGCCGAACCGGGCGAGCGGGTGATCTCGGCCCAGACCTCTGCCGCGATGCGCAAGATGCTGCGCGAGGTGGTAAGCGAGGGCACCGCCAGCCTTGGCGAGGTTGAGGGCTATGCAGTAGGCGGCAAGACCGGCACCGCCGACAAGCCCAAGGAAAACGGTGGCGGTTATTACAAGGACAAGGTGATCGCGACCTTCGCCAGCATGTTCCCCGCGCATGATCCGAAATATGTGCTGGTGGTGACGCTGGACGAGCCGGTAGAAACCTCGGGCGATCAACCGCGCCGCACCGCCGGCTGGACCGCCGTTCCGATCGCCGCCGAAATCATCCGTCGCGTCGCCCCGCTCATGGGGCTGCGACCCGAGATTGAACCCGGTGAATTGGCTGATATAAGGCAGACATCGAATTAGAGCATGTTGCTCGAAAGTGGGAACCGGTTTTGAGCTCCTTGAACATGCGACATCATTAGGTTGGAGAAAGGCGCGTGACTGCGAATGAACGCGGCACGCTCCTAGCCAGAACAGGGCAGCGCGGTGGGGCAGATACGATCATTGGCAGAGCTTGGCCTGACCGCGCAGGGCGGGCGGCAGGCACAGATTACCGGGCTAAGCGTCGATAGCCGCACGGTCAGGCCGGGCACGTTGTTCGCGGCCTTGCCGGGTACGCGGGTGCATGGTGGCGAGTTCATCCAATATGCCCTGCGCATGGGGGCGGGGGCGATCCTGACCGATGCGACGGGCGCACGGATTGCCGCCGATGTTCTTGGCGCAAGCGATGCGGCGCTGATCATTGCCCAAGACCCGCGCCAGACGCTGGCCTATGCCGCCGCGCTCTGGTTTGGCGCCCAGCCCGAAACCATGATCGCGGTGACCGGCACCAACGGCAAGACCTCGGTCGCCACCTTTACCCGCCAGATCTGGGAGGCGCTTGGCTTTGACGCGGTCAACCTTGGCACCACCGGCGTCGAGGGCGCCCATAGTGCGCCGATGACCCATACCACGCCGGAACCGATCACCCTGCACCGGCTTTTGGCCGAGTGCGAGAGCGAAGGTATCACCCACGCCGCGATGGAGGCCTCAAGTCACGGCCTTGCGCAATGCCGCCTTGACGGGGTGCGCCTCGCGGCGGCGGGGTTTACCAACTTTACCCAGGATCATCTCGACTATCACGCCAGCTTTGAGGACTATTTCAATGCCAAGGCCGGGCTTTTTGCCCGCGTCCTGCCCGAAGACGGGGTGGCGGTGATCAATATCGACGACCCGCGCGGCGTTGACATGGCCGAGATTGCCGCCGACCGCGGTCAGGATATCATCACCGTGGGTCGCCGCGACGGTGCCGATCTCCGGCTTGTGGCGCAACGCTTTGATGCCACCGGGCAGGTGCTGCGGTTCGACTGGGAAGGTCAAGTGCATCAGATCAGGCTTGATCTGATCGGCGGGTTTCAGGCGGAAAACGTGCTGTTGGCGGCGGGGCTTGCCATTGGGGCAGGTGCCGATGCCGAGCGGGTGTTCGAGACATTGCCGGGCATGAAAACCGTGCGCGGCCGGATGCAGCTTGCCGCGACCCGCGAAAATGGCGCGGCGGTGTTCGTGGATTACGCCCATACCCCCGATGCGGTGGCGACCGCGATCAAGGCGCTGCGCCCGCATGTGATGGGCCGTCTGATTGCAATTGTCGGTGCCGGCGGGGATCGCGACAGCGCCAAGCGGCCCCTCATGGGCCGCGCCGCCGCCGAGAACGCCGATGAGGTGATCGTGAGTGATGACAATCCGCGCTCTGAAGACCCGGCCACGATCCGCGCGGCGGTGATGCAGGGCTGCCCCGGCGCACAAGACGTGGGCGACCGCGCGCTTGCGATCCTGCGCGGGGTCGATGCTCTCGGGCCGGGCGATGCGCTTTTGATCTGTGGCAAGGGCCATGAAACCGGCCAGACCGTGGGCGATGACGTACTGCCGTTCGACGACGCCGAACAGGCCAGCGTGGCGGTCGCGGCGCTTGACGGGGGCCTCGCATGACGCTCTGGAGTGCAGCCGAGGCCGCAGCGGCCACCGGCGGGCGTGCCATCGGCGACTGGCAGGCGAGCGGCGTCTCGATTGACACGCGCAGCCTGCAAAAAGGTGATTTGTTCGTGGCGCTCAAGGCCGTGCGCGATGGCCATGAGTTTGTCGCCCAGGCGCTAGCCAGTGGCGCCGCCGCCGCCTTGGTCAGCCATGTGCCCGAGGGGCTTGACGCCGATGCGCCGCTGTTGATTGTCGAGGATGTCCTGACCGGGCTGGAGGATCTGGGCCGCGCCGGGCGGGCGCGCACCGGCGCGCGGGTGGTGGCGGTGACCGGCTCGGTCGGCAAGACCTCGACCAAGGAAATGCTGCGCGATGTCCTGGCGGCGCAGGGCCGCACCCATGCCGCCGAGGCCAGTTACAACAACCATTGGGGCGTGCCGCTGACGCTGGCGCGGATGCCGGTCGAGACCGAGTTCGCGGTGATCGAGATCGGCATGAGCCACCCCGGCGAGATTGCCCCGCTGGCGCGCATGGCGCGCCCGCATGTGGCGATGATCACCACCGTCGCCGCCGCCCATCTTGAGGCCTTCGAGAATATCGCGGGCATCGCCCGTGAAAAGGCCACGATTTTTGACGGGCTGGAACCCGGCGGCGTGGCGGTGATCAATGCCGATCTCGACACCACGCCGATCCTGCTTGACGCCGCCCGCACCAGGGGCGCGCAGATCCTGACCTTCGGCAAGGCAGGCGAGGCCGCCAGATTGGTACAGGCGACCCTGTCGGACGACATCACCGTGGTACAGGCCGAGGTGAACGGGGTTGCGACCCTGTTCAAGATCAACAGCGCCGGGCGGCATTTTGCCATGAACGGGCTTGGCGTTCTGCTGGTCGTTGCGGCGCTTGGCGGCGACGGCGATATGGCCCCGCATGACCTTGGCCGCTGGAGCCCGCCCGCCGGGCGCGGCACCCGCGAGACGCTGGCGCTTGATCCGGCGGACGAGGATCTGACGCTTGATATGATTGACGACGCGTTCAACGCCAACCCCACCTCGATGGCGGCAGCACTTGAGGTGCTGGCCGCCGCCACGCCGCGCGACGGGGTTGGGCGGGTGTCAAAGGGGCGCCGGATCGCGATTCTGGGTGATATGCTTGAGCTTGGCGCCGATGAAATGGCCCTGCATGCCGCCCTGGCCGCGCTGCCGGAGATGAGCAGGATTGACGAAATCCACTGTGTCGGCCCGCGCATGCGCGCCCTCTGGGAGGCCTTGCCCGAGATCCGTCGTGGCAAATGGCGTGAAACCGCACAAGAACTGGCAGATCAGGCGCATCGCGTGATAGATGCAGGCGATGTCGTGCTGATCAAGGGCTCCAAGGGGAGCCGGGTCAGCCTTGTGGTCGAGGCGCTGCGCCGCGCGGGGCGTGCCCCTTTGAAAGGAAACAGGTAAATGCTTTATTGGTTGACCATCTGGTCGGATGGCGGGGATTTCTTCAACCTGTTCCGCTATATTACGTTTCGCGCGGGCGGGGCTTTTATGACCGCGCTGATCTTTGGGTTTCTCTTCGGTCTGCCGCTGATCAACGTGCTGCGCCGCCGCCAGGGCAAGGGCCAACCCATCCGCAGCGACGGCCCCGAAAGCCATTTCGCCAAGTCGGGCACACCGACCATGGGGGGCTTGCTGATCGTAGGCGCGCTGGTGACCTCCACCCTGTTCTGGGCGCGGCTTGACAATCCTTATGTCTGGCTTGTGCTGTTCGTGACGCTGGCCTTTGGATTGATTGGTTTTGCCGATGATTATGCCAAGGTCAGCAAGCAGAATGTGTCGGGCGTGTCGGGCAAGCTGCGCCTTGGGCTTGGCTTTCTGATCGCCTGCATCGCCGCCCTTTGGGCGAGCTATCATCATCCCGGCGATCTGCAATATCAGCTGGCGCTGCCGGTGTTCAAGGATGTGCTGTTGAATATGGGGGTCTTCTTTATCCCCTTCGCGATGTTCGTGATCGTGGGCGCGGCCAATGCGGTCAATCTCACCGATGGGCTTGACGGGCTGGCGATCATGCCGGTGATGATCGCCTCTAGCGCGCTTGGCATCATCGCCTATGCGGTTGGCCGGGTCGATTTTACCGATTATCTGGGGCTGCATTACGTGCCGGGCACCGGCGAAATCCTGGTCTTTGTCGCCGGGCTTGTCGGCGGCGGACTTGGGTTCTTGTGGTATAATGCGCCACCTGCGGCGGTGTTCATGGGCGATACCGGATCGCTTGCGCTTGGCGGCGCCCTGGGCGCGATTGCGGTGGCCACCAAGCACGAGCTGGTGCTTGGCATCGTCGGCGGGCTTTTCGTGGCCGAGGCGCTGAGCGTGATCATTCAGGTGCTTTATTTCAAACGCACCGGCAAGCGGGTGTTCCTGATGGCGCCGATCCATCACCACTATGAAAAGAAGGGTTGGGCCGAGCCGCAGATCGTGATCCGCTTCTGGATCATCGCGCTTGTTCTGGCGATGATCGGTCTGGCGACGCTGAAGCTGCGCTAGAGCGTGTCGCTCAAAAGTGGGAACCGGTTTTGAGCTTCCCGCACATGCGAAATCAATAAGTTAGAGCGTGTCGCGTGAAATCGAATGAACGCGACACGCTCTGAGGCGCGGCTCGCCCGTCCTGACAGACGGTCTCGCGAGGGGCGCGCGTGGTGCGAGGGCTCTGGTCAAGAGCGGACAACTGCGCTAGCGATTGGGCCGGTCTGAATGAGGGGCGGGCAGCATGATACCAGTCAGAGGATTTGACGGCGCGCGGGTCGGTGTGCTTGGGCTTGGGCGGTCGGGCCTGTCGGCGGCGCGCGCCCTGCGCGCGGGGGGCGCGGTGCCGGTCTGCTGGGACGACAACCCCGAGGCCCGCGCGAGGGCCGAGACCGAAGGATTTGCGGTTGCCGACCTGGCACATCCGCGCGCCTTCGAGACGATTGCCACCCTGATCGTCAGCCCCGGCATTCCGCATCTTTATCCTAGCCCCAACAAGGTGGTCGCCGCCGCGCAAGAGGCCGGTGTGCCTGTCGATAACGATATCGGTCTGTTCTTTCGGTCTCTGGCCCTGCCGGAATGGGACAATTTCGATATCGCCCCGCGGGTGATCGCGGTAACCGGCAGCAACGGCAAATCGACCACATCGGCGCTGATCCATCATCTGTTGCTGGAGGCGGGAAAATCGGCGCAGCTTGCCGGCAATATCGGGCGCGGGGTGCTTGATCTTGATCCACCGGGTGACGGCGGAATCGTGGTGCTTGAGCTGTCGAGCTATCAGACCGATCTTGCCCGTGCGCTGACGCCGGATGTGGCGGTGTTTACCAATTTCTCTGCCGATCACCTTGATCGCCACGCCGGGCTTGGCGGCTATTTCGCGGCCAAGCGACGGTTGTTTGCCGAAGGCGGGCCGGACCGCGCCATCATCGGCGTGGACGAACCGGAGGGGCGTTACCTTGCCGGGCAGTTGAGCGAGGGATCGACGGATGACCGGGTGATCCGGGTCTCGGTCGCGCGCAAGCTGTCCGGACCCGGCTGGAGCGTGGGCGCGCGCAAGGGCTTTCTGAGCGAATACCGCAAGGGCAAGCAGGTGGGCTCGATTGACCTGCGCGCAGTGCCCGGTTTGCCGGGGGTACACAATCATCAAAACGCCTGTGCCGCCTATGCGGCCTGCCGCACGCTTGGGCTTGCGCCGAGGATCGTCGAGCAGGGATTTGCCAGCTTTGCCGGCCTGCCGCATCGCAGTCAGAGGATTGCCGAGAAAGATGGGGTGATCTTCGTCAATGACAGCAAGGCCACCAATGTCGACAGCGCGCTAAAGGCCTTGCAGGCGTTTGAGAATATCCGCTGGATCTGTGGCGGGCTTGAGAAAGAGGGCGGGCTGGCCGCGCTTGCCCCCGGTTTGCACCACGTGCGCAGGGCCTATGTGATCGGGCGCGAGGCGGCGCAATTCGCGCTGGAGCTTGAGGGGGTGGAGACCGAGATCTGCACCGAAATGGCGCGCGCGGTTGAAAGCGCCATGGCCGAGGCCGAACCCGGCGATGTGGTGCTTTTGGCGCCGGCCGCGGCGAGTTTCGATCAATATGATAATTTCGAGAAGCGAGGCGAGGATTTTATTGAGCAAGTCCAGCGGCGGCTTTGAGTGGCACGCTCGTCGCGCTCTGACATGCGCGCCTCGCTTGGGTCGGAGTGAGTATTTTTGCCAAGAAGAAGATCAGCCGCGCGATTGGGTAATCGCGGTGCCCGCCGCCCAGCCCGAGGACCAGGCCCATTGGAAGTTGTAGCCGCCAAGCCAGCCGGTGACGTCGACCGCTTCGCCAATGAAATAAAGCCCCGGCAGGTGGTTTGACATCATGGTTTTCGACGATACCCCATCGGTATCGACCCCGCCAAGCGTCACTTCGGCAGTGCGGTAGCCCTCGGAGCCGGTGGGTTTGAGCGACCAGTGACGCAGGGCAGTCACGATTTCGCTCAGGCGGGCATCGGATTGATCGGCGAGGTTGCCCGAGAGGCCAAGTTGCGGCGTCAGGTGATCGACCAGCCTGGCGGGAAGGTGGCGCGCGAGTTCGGTGGTGAGGTTGCGCCGTCCCTGGGTCTGGCGTTGAGCGCGCAGGGCGTCAAAGAGGGTGTCGGTCGGATCAAGGTCAAGGGTGATTGCCTCGCCCTCGTGCCAGTAGGATGAGATTTGCAGGATCGCGGGGCCCGAGAGGCCGCGGTGGGTGAACAGCACCGCCTCGTCAAACCGGGTTGTGCCGTGGCCGACGCGGGCGGGCAGGGCGAGGCCGGAAAGTGGGGCAAAGGGGGCATCGGAAAAGGTGAGTGGCACAAGCGCGGGGCGGGTTTCGGTCAGGGCATGGCCGAACTGGCGGGCGATGTCATAGGCAAGGCCGGTGGCGCCCATCCCGGGGATGGATTTGCCGCCCGTGGCCACCACCAGATTGCGCGCGGTCACGCTCTCGCGGGTGCCCTCGCGGTCTAGCGTGGCGTGAAACCGGGCGCCATCATGGGTCAGGTCCACCAGCGAGGTGCCAAGCGCCAGCGTTGCCCCCGCGCGCGTCATCTCGTCAACCAGCATCGTCACGATCTGGGTTGCCTTGTCATCGCAAAACAGCTGCCCCAGCGTTTTCTCGTGCCAGGCGATGCCGTGCCGACCGATAAGGTCGATGAAATCCCATTGCGTATAACGGTGCAGGGCGGATTTGCAGAAATGCGGGTTTCGCGACAGAAAATTCTCGGGCGCGGCGTAAAGATTGGTGAAGTTGCAGCGCCCGCCGCCGGAAATCCGGATCTTTTCGCCCGGTGCGCGGGCGTGGTCGATCACCAGAGTGTCGCCCCCCGCATGGGCCGCGCACATCATGCCGGCCGCACCGGCGCCAAGGATCAGGGTTTCAACCGCCTTTGTCATGCCCGAGCCAAGACGCGAAATGCCGCCGATTGGCAAGGGGTTTACGCTGGCAATAATGCGAAAATCGCGTTAGAGTCAGGGCCAGACCCCGCAAAGGGGCGCAAGATATCAGAGGCGGCAGGCTTATGACAGAGATGGTCTATGGGGCAGTGCCCCTGCGGGACGCAGAGCCCGTGATTCCGAAATGGTGGCGCACGATCGACAAGTGGTCGTTTTCCTGCGTGCTGATCCTGTTTGGCATCGGTGTTCTTCTGGGCCTCGCGGCCTCGCCGCCGCTGGCGGAGAAAAACGGCTTTGACGCCTTTCACTATGTTCAGAGGCAGGCGGTGTTTGGCGGTCTTGCGCTTGTGGTGATGGTGCTGACCTCGATGATGCGGCCCGAGCTTGTGCGCCGCCTTGCGGTGCTTGGGTTTCTCGCCGCCTTTGCCGCGCTTGTCCTGTTGCCGGTCTTTGGCACCGATTTTGGCAAGGGCGCCATACGCTGGTACAGCCTTGGTTTTGCAAGCGTCCAACCCTCGGAGTTTCTAAAACCCGCCTTTGTGGTGGTGGCCGCCTGGATGATGGCGGCCAGCCAACAGATCAACGGGCCGCCGGGGCTAAGCTGGTCGTTCCTTCTGGCGATGGTGATCCTCGGGTTTCTGGCGATGCAGCCCGATTTCGGACAGGCGGCGCTGGTGCTGTTTGGCTGGGGGGTGATGTATTTCGTCGCCGGGGCGCCGATCGCCCTTTTGCTGATCATGGCCGGTGGCGTGGTTTTGTTCGGCTCGATCGCCTATTCCAATTCAGAGCATTTCGCGCGCCGGATTGACGGGTTTCTGTCGCCCGAAGTCGATCCGACGACCCAGCTTGGCTTTGCCACCAACGCGATCCGCGAGGGCGGGTTTTTCGGCGTTGGTGTGGGCGAGGGCCAGGTGAAATGGTCGCTGCCCGATGCGCATACCGATTTCATCATTGCCGTCGCGGCCGAGGAATACGGGCTTGTGCTCGTGCTTTGCATCATTGCGCTATACGCGGGCATCGCGGTGCGCTCGTTCCTGCGGCTGATGCGCGAGCGTGATCCGTTCATCCGTCTTGCGGGCACCGGCCTTGTGGCGATGTTCGGCGCCCAGGCGATGATCAACATGGGCGTCGCGGTGCGACTTTTGCCGGCCAAGGGCATGACCCTTCCGTTCGTGAGCTATGGCGGTTCGTCGGTGGTGGCGGGGGGCATTGCCGTGGGCATGCTTCTTGCCTTTACCCGGACCCGGCCACAGGGCCAGATCGGTGACATTCTCAGGGGGCGCAGATGAGCGAGCGCAAGCCGCTATTGATCATCGCGGCGGGCGGCACGGGCGGGCATATGTTTCCCGCTCAGGCGCTTGCCGAGGTGATGCTGCGCCGGGGCTGGCGGGTCAAGCTCTCGACCGATCCGCGCGGCGCGCGCTATACCGGTGGCTTTCCGCATTCGGTCGAGATCGAGCAGGTGGCAAGCGCCACCTTTGCCCGTGGCGGTCTTGTCAACAAACTCTTGGCGCCGCTGCATATTCTGGGTGGGGTGATCGGGGCCAGCACGCGCATGATGCGCGACAGGCCTGACGTCGTGGTCGGCTTTGGTGGCTATCCCAGCATTCCGGCGCTGGCGGCGGCGTGGATATTGCGGCGCCCGCGTATGGTGCATGAACAAAATGGCGTGTTGGGCCGGGTCAACCGGATATTTGCCAAGCGTGTCGATGTGATGGCCTGTGGCACATGGCCCACCGATCTGCCCGAGGGGGTTGAGGGGGTGCATGTGGGCAATCCGGTGCGCGCAGCGGTGCTTGAACGCGCGGGGGCGGGCTATATCACGCCGGGCGATTATCCGATGTCCATTCTGGTGATCGGCGGAAGCCAGGGCGCGCGCATCCTGTCGGATGTGGTGCCCCCTGCGATTGCCGAGTTGCCCCGGGAAATCCTGCGCAATGTCCGCGTCAGCCATCAGGCCCGCGACGAAGACGGTGACCGCGTGGCGCAATATTACGCCGATCAGGGCATTGATGCCGATGTGCAGCCGTTCTTTCGCGACGTTCCGCGCCGTATGTCCGAGGCCCAGCTTGTGATCAGTCGCGCAGGCGCCAGTAGCGTCGCCGACATAAGTGTGATTGGCCGCCCTGCGATCCTGATCCCCTATGCGGCGGCAACCGGCGATCATCAACAGGCCAATGCCCGTGGGCTTACCGCAGCGGGGGCCGCGATCCTGATCCCCGAAAAACGGCTTGAGGTTGCCACGCTTTCAGAGCAGATAGCCGCCGTACTGAGCAATCCGCAAGGCGCCTTGATGATGGCGCAGGCGGCGCTTGGCTGTGCGCAGCCTGATGCGCCGCAGCAACTTGCGGATCTGGTCGAGGAACTTGCGCGTAAAGGGGCCACCGAATGAATGCTGCAACCAAGCTTCCGGGCGATGTCGGCCCGATCCATTTCGTCGGCATCGGCGGCATTGGCATGTCGGGCATCGCCGAGGTCTTGCTGAACCATGGGTACAGGGTGCAGGGCAGCGACCTGAAACGCTCGAAAATCACTGACCGGCTTGCGGCCAATGGCGCGACCATCTTTGAGGGGCAGCGCGCCGAAAACCTCTCGGCCGCTGCGGTGGTGGTGATTTCATCCGCAATCAAACCGGGCAATCCCGAACTTGACGAAGCGCGCCGCAGGGGCTTGCCGGTGGTGCGCCGGGCCGAAATGCTGGCCGAGCTTATGCGCCTTAAATCCAACGTCGCGGTTGCCGGCACCCATGGCAAGACCACGACCACCACGATGGTGGCGGCCTTGCTGGACCATGGTCATTTTGACCCCACCGTGATCAACGGCGGTATCATCCACGCCTATGGAAGCAATGCCCGTGTGGGCGAGGGCGAATGGATGGTGGTCGAGGCCGATGAAAGCGACGGGACCTTCAATCGCCTGCCGGCCACAATCGCCATCGTCACCAATATCGACCCCGAACATATGGAGCATTGGGGGACCGAAGAGGCGCTTCACAAAGGCTTTTACGATTTTGTCAGCAATATTCCGTTTTACGGGGTGGCGGTCTGTTGCACCGACGATGCAGATGTTCAGACGCTGGTGGGCAAGCTCACCGACCGGCGCGTCGTGACCTATGGCTTTAACGCCCAGGCCGATGTGCGCGCGGTCAATCTTAGCTATAAGGCGGGTGTGGCGCATTTCGATATCCTGCTTCAGGCCGAGGGCAAGCGGATCGACGGCTGCACCCTGCCGATGCCGGGCGATCACAATGTCAGCAACGCGCTCAGCGCGGTTGGCGTGGCGCGTCACCTTGGCATGAAGGGCGATGAAATCCGCACCGCCCTTGCCGCCTTTGGCGGGGTCAACCGCCGCTTTACCCGTGTCGGCGAAGTGGGCGGCGTGACCATCATCGATGATTACGGCCACCACCCGACCGAGATCACCGCCGTGCTCAGGGCCGCGCGCCAGGCCACCGAGGGCCGTATCATCGCCGTGCATCAGCCGCATCGTTATACCCGCCTGCATACGCTGTTTGACGACTTTTGCGCCTGTTTCAACGAGGCCGACGTCGTCGGCATCGCCGAGGTCTATGCTGCCGGCGAAGAGCCGATCGAAGGCGCAAGTCGCGATGATCTTGTGGCCGGCCTTATCCGTCATGGCCACCGTCATGCCCATGCCGTGAACGATGAAGATGATCTTTTGCGCCTTGTGCGCGCCGAGGCCCGACCCGGCGATATGGTGGTCTGTCTCGGGGCCGGCACGATCAGCACATGGGCCAACAACCTGCCGGAGCGCCTGAAGGGATAAACGGCATGGCGGACACCCTCAAACGCCGCCAGCCGGCCTCGCCCTTCGCGGTTGCGCCTTGGGTGCCATGGGCCGGGATCATCCTGAGCCTTGGCTGCTTTGTGGCCTCGCTGGTGGGCAAGCTGACATGAGCCAGTCGCTTTTGATCGCCAGCCTCTGGGTGCTTGCCGGAACCATCGTGGCGCTTTTGCCGATGCGGCTGCAATACGGCCCCGGCCTGACCCTGTTGATCCTCGCGCCGCCGGTGATCGGCTTTATCGGATATCAACACGGCTGGCTTGTCGCATTTGGCGGAGTGCTTGCGCTTGTGTCGATGTTTCGCCGTCCGCTTCGCCATGGCATTGCCAAGCTGCGCGGCCAGAAACCGGAGGCCCCGAAATGACCCTGTCGCTGTTGCTTGCCTGTCTCTGGGCCTTTGCGGCCAATGTTCTGGCGATGCTGCCGAGCCGCGACAACCTCTGGCGGCGGGCCTATGGGTTGATTGCGGTGGGGGTGCCGATCCTTGGGTTCGTCACCTGGCAGAACGGTCCATGGGTGGGCTTGCTGGTGCTGGCGGCGGGCATGTCGGTGCTGCGTTGGCCGGTGATCTACCTTGGCCGCTGGCTGCGCCGACTGGGCCGCAAACCCGACGCCGACACCTGACTTTAACCTCGCCGCATCTGGACAGACCCGCAGCGCCGGGGCAGGGTGCGCGGGATGGTTGAAATTGCAGATATAGACAGCCTTGGTCGTCTTGAGGCGTGGTTGAACGGCCAGTCGCATGAGGTGGCGGTCTGCATTGCGCCCCGCGCTGCTGCTTGGGTGTTGCCGATCTGGTGGCACGCGGTGCTGAGCGAGGACTGGGCGCGGGGACGTGAGTGGACCGCGCTTACAGTTTTACGCTGTACTCTTATATCCTATGTTGCCGCCAAAATGCCAAACGAGGATATAAAGCGCGTCGCCTCCAACGCCGCCGCAACCGCTCGCACCTCCGCTTCCCTTGCCTCCGGTGCCGCCACTCACGCAGCCGCAGCTCATGCCGCTTTTTCTGCGGCTTTCGCCGCCTCTACGGCCTTCTCCGACGAACCCGTAAACACCGCCTTCAACGCTTTCGCTGCCTCCATTAACTCCGCTTCCACTGCTGCGGCTGGCTCTAACAATCACAGTTACTCCGTTTCCGACCCCTCCACGCCCGCGTTCGCCATCTGGCAATCGTTCCGAGCGGATGCTTCACAGATGAAAGATGAGGAAATTTTGGTGTTCACGCCGCTTTGGCAGCAAGGGGTCGGGCCGTTTGATGGGCTGTGGGAAAAAATAAATGGCTTTGTTGAAGGCGGAGATAGTCCACATGACTGGCAGTTCTGGATCGAGTGGTATCAAGCCCTGCTCGACGGCCGCCCGATGCTCGGCAACGCGGCGCGCACATGGGAAATGCTCGAAAAGATCGCGCTGATTGACCCGAAGGACTGGGATCAGGGGCCAGAAGTGGTGAACCCGGTGATCAACGGGATTTGGGGAAAGTATAAATCTATTCCCGACCCAGATAAATCCTTGAACGAAATGCTGGCGGATCAGCCAGACGCGACTAAGGTCCGTATCCACGAGGTGCGGCAAGTGATGGATCGCGCGAAACGCGATTTACCCCCGACGTTCGACGCTATTCTGGGGCTGATCCTGCTGGAGCTGGAAAGACTACAGCACAAGAATTACGAGAGTGAACTTGAGCAGCTAGAGGGCAAGCGCCAGATATCCGTGTTTTTGACGCTTTATGAAGCCGTCGAGCGCATGCAGGCGCTTTTGCCGAACGAAAATCCTGCAACGACAGCCGATGCAGAGGAAATGGAAGGGCTGTTGAGGCTCTATTTTGACCGTTTTCGGGGATTGTGCCGGGAGAAGGTGGATGATGTGGCCAATGGGGTTTGGTCAACAGGGGCTGGGGTTGTGCAAGGTGGGCTGATACTTGGCAGCGCGTCTTTG
This sequence comes from Roseovarius lutimaris, assembly GCF_900115165.1. Lineage (GTDB taxonomy): Bacteria > Pseudomonadota > Alphaproteobacteria > Rhodobacterales > Rhodobacteraceae > Roseovarius > Roseovarius lutimaris. The sequence continues at coordinate 72,136 of NZ_FOVP01000007.1, forward strand.
GCGACAACCTTTGGCTTGCCAGCGATGGCCGGAGTTGCCGTGGGGTCTCTGGTTTTCGCACCAGACCGGGCGGGCCAGATTATTAAGGTGGCTAAAGAGACGATCACAAAACAGGTTTGAAGACGGTTCTTTAGCTTGTCCTGTAAGGTGCGCGATGAATGCGCACCCTACGGGTTTGGATTGGAGGGGCGCGTGGGTTTCACCCACCCTACGGGGGTTGGGGCGTATCCCTGCCTTTTGCGGCTGTTGAGGATAAGCCCCCCGCGCGGACCCAAGGCCGCAGGCCGCCGCGCATCACCAGACCGCCCTCCGGCCTGGTGATGCGCGCCATGCGTCTTGGGGGGCTTTACCTCTCGGCAAAGCCGGGGCAAAAGCGCGGGTATGAGTGATTTGCCCACACCAAGGGGGGTGTTGACCCCCAATCGACCGCTATCCGATCTGACATGGCTGCGCGTGGGCGGGCCTGCGGATTGGCTGTTTCAGCCCGCCGATGTCGATGATCTGGCGGCGTTCCTCGGGAAGCTTGACGCAAGCGTGGCGGTTTTCCCGATGGGCGTGGGCAGCAACCTTATCGTGCGCGATGGCGGCCTGCGCGCGGTGGTGGTCCGGCTTGGGCGCGGCTTTAACGGGATCGAGATCGAGGGCACGCGCGTCACCGCCGGGGCGGCGGCGCTTGATGCGCATGTGGCGCGTAAGGCTGCCGATGCCGGGCTTGACCTGACGTTCCTGCGCACCATCCCCGGTGCGATTGGCGGCGCGGTGCGGATGAACGCGGGCTGTTATGGCCACTATACGGCGGATCATTTCGTTAGCGCCGAGGCGGTGACGCGCGACGGCAAGGTTGTGACGCTCACGGCGCAAGACCTCAACTTTCAATACCGTCAGAGCGATCTGCCCGTAGGGTGGGTGATAACCCACGTCACCTTTGAGGCCCCCAAGGGCGACCCCGAAGAGCTTCATGCGCGGATGGCCGCGCAGTTGAAAAAACGCGACGAGACCCAGCCCACAAAGGACCGCAGCGCCGGCAGCACATTCCGCAATCCGGCGGGCTTTAGCTCGACCGGGCGCGCCGATGACGTGCATGACCTCAAGGCCTGGAAGGTGATCGACGAGGCCGGAATGCGCGGCGCGCGCCGTGGCGGCGCACAGATGAGCGAGAAGCACCCCAACTTTCTGATCAACGCGGGCGGGGCCACCGCCGCCGATCTTGAAGGATTGGGCGAAGAAGTGCGAAAAAGGGTTTTCCAAAACAGTGGAATAGAGTTACACTGGGAAATCATGAGGGTCGGCGAAACGGCCCCGGCGTAAGCCATTCAGGCAGATAACAAATAACACGGGTCGAAATCAGATCCGGGACATTGAGGCACAAGGTGGTTCGTTCGAGCAGAACAACCCCGAAAGTGGCGGTGATATTGGGTGGCCCCTCGGCAGAGCGCGAGGTGTCCCTGTCGTCAGGACGCGAATGCGCCGCCGCATTGAGGGAAGCAGGCTATGACGTGGCAGAGGTTGACGCCGGCCACGATCTTGTCACGCGTTTAGATGATATCGCACCCGACGTGGTGTTCAACGCCCTGCATGGCCGCTGGGGCGAAGATGGCTGTGTGCAGGGGCTGCTGGAATGGGTGCGCATGCCCTATACGCATTCCGGCGTTCTGGCCTCGGCGCTTGCCATGGACAAGGAAAAGACCAAGGCGGCCTATCGCGCTGCTGGTCTGCCGGTGGTCGATAGCGTTCTGGCGCAAAAGACCGGTGTAAGTGCGGCGCATGTGATGGCGCCGCCCTATGTGGTCAAGCCTTATAATGAGGGCTCGTCTGTCGGGGTCTACCTTGTGCATGATGCGGCCAATGCCCCGCCACAGCTTGCCGATGACATGCCCGATCTGGTGATGGTCGAGGCCTTCGCGCCTGGGCGCGAATTGACCACCACGGTGATGGGGGCGCGCGCGCTGACGGTGACCGATATCCTGACCGATGGTTGGTATGATTATGACGCCAAATACAAACCGGGCGGCTCGCGCCACGTGGTGCCCGCGGATATCCCGCAAGAGATTTTCGATGCCTGCATGGAGTATGCCCTGCGCGCGCATCAGGTTCTTGGCTGTCGCGGTCTGAGCCGCACCGATTTTCGCTGGGACGAGGCACGCGGGCTTGACGGGCTGATCCTGCTGGAAACCAACACGCAACCCGGCATGACGCCGACATCGCTTAGCCCCGAACAGGCGCAGGCTGTCGGCGTTTCCTTTCCTGAGCTGTGCCGCTGGATGGTTGAGGACGCGTCATGCAACAGGTGATCCCGCGCATTGATCCGGCGCCGTCGCGTTGGTCCTATCGCTTTCAGCGGCTGATGCTGACGCCGCTTTATCGGCGGCTGTTGCGTGTCGGGCTTCCGGTGCTGGTGATAGCGGGGCTGACGGCGGGCTATTTCGCTGATCAGGACCGGCGCGAGGATATCATGCTGGCGGTCACGGATCTGCGTCGCCAGATCGAAACCCGGCCCGAATTCATGGTCAACCTGCTGGCCGTCGAGGGCGCAAGCCTTGGTGTTCAGGAAGACATCCGCGAGATTTTCCCGTTCGACCTTCCGGCAAGCTCGTTCGACCTGAGCCTTGATGAAATCCGGGTGATGATCGAAGACCTGCCCGCCGTGGCCGAGGCCGCCGTGCGCATTCGTCAGGGCGGAGTGCTTGTGGCCGAGATCACCGAGCGCCAGCCGGTCGCCCTGTGGCGAACCCGCGACGGCATCAACGTGATTGACATTGAGGGCGAGGTGATCGGCACGGTCGAAGCGCGTCAGGATCGCGCCAGCCTGCCGGTGGTGGCCGGGGAGGGCGCGGATGACTATGTGGCCGAAGCCATGCAGATTTTGCAGGCGGCCCAGCCCTTACCACAGAACATTCGCGGCCTTGTGCGCATGGGCGAGCGGCGGTGGGATCTGGTGCTGAGCAGCGGCCAGCGGATCATGCTGCCCGAAACCGGGGCGGTGCGCGCGCTGGAGCGGGTGATGGTGCTGAACGCGGCACAGGACATGCTGGAACGGGATCTGGTGGCGGTCGATATGCGGATCGCTGCGCGCCCGACCATCCGGCTGAATGAAACCGCCATGGAAGAATGGTGGCGGATCACAAATATGACTTTAGGGGCGGACTGAACCGATGATCGAGCTCTATGAATCCCAGCGGGCGATGCGCCACATGCGCAAGGCGGCGATGCAACGCGGTGTGGTGGCGGTGCTGGATGTGGGCACTTCCAAGATTGCCTGTCTGGTGTTGCGGTTTGATGGCACCGAGCGGCTGAACGAGAGCGAGGGCGTTGGCGCTATGGCCGGGCAGGCCGGGTTTCGGGTGATCGGCGCGGCGACCACACGCTCGCGCGGGGTGCGCTTTGGCGAGATCGACGCGATGCAGGAAACCGAGCGCGCCATTCGCACCGCCGTGCAGGCGGCACAGAAAATGGCCAATATCCGGGTCGATCACGTGATCGCCTGTTTCTCGGGCGCCGCGCCGCGCTCTTACGGGCTGGCCGGTCAGGTCGAGCTTGAGGGCCATACCGTCAGCGAACAGGATATCAGCCGCGTGCTCAGCGCCTGTGATGTGCCCGAATATGGCGAGGGCCGTGAGGTTTTGCATGCTCAGCCGGTCAATTTTGCGCTTGATCACCGCTCGGGTCTGATTGATCCGCGCGGACAGATGGGGCAGGTGCTCTCGACCGACATGCATATGCTTACCGTCGATGCCGCCGCGATCCAGAACCTGGCGCATTGCGTCAAGCGCTGTGACCTGGAACTGGCCGGTGTGGCCAGCTCTGCCTATGTGTCCGGTATCGCCTCGCTTGTCGAGGATGAACAGGAGTTGGGCGCGGCCTGTATAGACCTTGGTGGCGGATCTGCGGGCGTGTCGATCTTCATCAAGAAACACATGATCTATTCCGATAGCGTGCGGATGGGCGGCGATCACGTCACCAGCGACATTTCGATGGGCCTGTCGGTGCCTGCTGCCACTGCCGAACGGATCAAGACGTTTTACGGCGGGGTTGTGGCCACCGGCATGGATGACCGCGAGATGATCGAAATCGGCGGCGATACCGGCGATTGGGATCACGACCGGCGCACTGTAAGCCGCGCCGAGCTGATCGGGATCATGCGCCCACGGGTCGAGGAAATCCTTGAAGAGGTGCGCGCGCGCCTTGATGCGGCGGGGTTCGATCACCTGCCCAGCCAGCAGATCGTGCTGACCGGCGGCGGCAGTCAGATACCGGGGCTTGACGGGCTTGCCAGCAAAATTTTGGGCCAGCAGGTCCGCCTTGGTCGCCCGCTCCGGGTGCATGGGTTGCCGCAGGCCGCCACCGGCGCAGGATTTGCCAGCGCCGTAGGCATGTGCCTGTTCGCGGCGAATCCACAGGACGAGTGGTGGGACTTTGAAATTCCGGTTGACCGCTATCCGGCGCGCTCGCTCAGGCGGGCGGTCAAGTGGTTCAAGGACAACTGGTAACCGCAATATGTGGCGTTATCGGCGAAATATCGCGAACGAAGTGAGAAAATGACCATATTTGGTGTCTATTTTGTGTTTTTTAGGTGACCTTTGGGTTAACGCCCGGTAAGAATAATACTGAATAGGCGGAAAAACGGCTCGCGAATGCGGGCGCAACAGCAGGCGGACAGAGCAATGACATTGAACCTCACTATGCCCGGACATGACGACCTGAAGCCCCGGATCACCGTTTTCGGTGTTGGTGGGGCCGGTGGCAACGCGGTCAACAACATGATCGAAAAGCAACTCGACGGGGTTGATTTCGTGGTGGCAAATACCGATGCACAGGCCCTGAGCCAGAGCAATTCGGAAAGCCGCATCCAACTTGGTGTGAAAGTCACCGAAGGGTTGGGCGCCGGCGCGCGGGCCACTGTCGGTGCCGCAGCGGCGGAAGAGAGCATCGAACAGATCGTTGATCATTTGGCGGGCGCACATATGTGCTTTATCACCGCTGGCATGGGCGGTGGCACCGGCACCGGCGCGGCCCCGATCATCGCACAGGCGGCACGCGAACTTGGCGTACTGACGGTCGGCGTTGTCACCAAGCCGTTCCAGTTCGAGGGCGCCAAGCGCATGCGTCAGGCTGAAGAAGGCGTTGAGGCCCTGCAAAAGATGGTCGACACGCTGATCATCATTCCCAACCAGAACCTGTTCCGTCTTGCCAATGAGAAAACCACCTTTACCGAGGCCTTCAGCATGGCCGACGACGTGCTTTATCAGGGCGTCAAGGGGGTGACCGATCTGATGGTGCGTCCGGGCCTCATCAACCTTGATTTCGCCGATGTGCGCGCCGTCATGGACGAGATGGGCAAGGCGATGATGGGCACCGGCGAGGACAGCGGCGAAGATCGCGCCATTCAGGCCGCCGAAAAGGCCATTGCCAACCCGCTTCTGGATGAAATCAGCCTGCGTGGCGCCAAGGGTGTTCTGATCAACATCACCGGCGGTCATGACCTGACGCTGTTTGAACTTGACGAAGCCGCCAACCGCATTCGTGAAGAAGTTGATGCCGATGCCAATATCATCGTCGGCTCCACCCTTGATCCGTCGATGGAAGGCGCGATGCGCGTCAGTGTTGTCGCCACCGGGATCGACGCCACCGAAAAGGCCGAGGATATGCCGGTGCCACGCCGCTCGCTGGCCCAGCCCCTGCGCCAGCCCGCAGCACCCGAAGTGACCGCACCGGTTGCCGAAGAGGCTGAAGAGGCTCCGGCACAGGTTGCCGCCACCTCGACTGAATCCGAACCGCCGCTGTTCCGCGAACTGGATGCGCAGCGCGCCGCCGCCGAGGACCAGATGGAGGATATCTTTGAAGAGGAGAGCGCCGCAGACGACCTGCCGCCGCCCGCCTATACCCCGCGTGTCGAAGAGTTCGCCCCTACGGCCTATGCCGAGGAAGACGATCTCGACAGCTTTGTCGCCCCGCGCGCCCCCGCTGCCGGTACGCCGTCGCAAGAGGCCATGCAGCGTCTGCAAGCCGCCGTCAGTAAAGCGCCGACCCAGCCGCAGCAACGTCGCCCGCAACCCACCGCACCGCAGCAACAGCCCGCCGCAGAAGAGCGCCCGCGATTTGGCATCAACTCGCTGATCAACCGGATGACGGGTCACAACGCCCCCGAAGCCGAGCGTCAGCCGCAACAAGCCGCGCGCCCTGTCCGTCAGCAGCCGCCGATGCAATCGGCGCAACCGCAACAGGCCCCGGCCCGCGCGCAGGACGAAGACGAACAGATCGAAATCCCGGCGTTCCTGCGGCGTCAAGCCAACTGATCCTTGATGAAAATCTGACCGGAAAGGGCCGCCCGCTGAGGGTGGTCTTTTTCTGTTTGAGGTGGTGCGTTGACGCCAAGGAACATGTCTGGGCAAAAAATCGCTCATGGTCCCGGTCGGCATGTTTCAATCAGTTACAAAGAGTGTGTTGAGCAAAAACGCCTATCCTCTTAATTGGGGTAAGATAGGGGTGACCGTATCTATGCCATCAGGGGGCAGAGACTGTTTTGCAGAGCACGATCACATATCCGGTAAGCTTTCAGGGTGTCGGCTTGCACTCGGGACGGCCCGCGCAATTGACGATTCGTCCGGCATCTGCGGGGGCGGGCATCACGTTTCGCCGTGTCGATATCCTTGATGCCCCAAACGAAATTCCTGCGCTCTGGCATCTGGTTGAACACTCGCCGCTTTGCACCCGTCTGGTCAGCGCCACCGGCCTGTCGATCATGACGGTCGAGCATGTGATGGCGGCGCTTGTCGGCTGTGGCATCCACAACGCCCTGGTTGATGTGGATGGTCCCGAAGTTCCGATTCTCGACGGCAGTGCGGCGCCGTTCGTCTGTAGGATTTTGGCCAATGGCCTGCACCGGATGGCCGAGCCGGTCACCGCCCTGCGCATCTTGCGCACCGTCGAGGTGAATCGCGGCGCCGCCTGGGCTTGTCTGACGCCGCATGACAGCCTTCAGATCGAATTTGGCATCGAATTTGAAGATGCCGCGATTGGCGTTCAGAAAAAGACCCTGACCATGTCAAACGGCAGTTTCGTGCGTGAATTGTCCAACTGCCGGACGTTTTGCCGCAAGCGTGATGTGGATCAGATGCGCGCCAACGGGCTTGCGCTTGGCGGAACGCTTGAAAACGCCGTGGTGGTGGATGGCGACAAGGTGCTCAGCCCCGGCGGGCTGCGTCATGCCGATGAGGCCGTGCGCCATAAAATGCTGGATGCGCTTGGGGATCTTGGCCTGGCCGGGCGCCCGATCCTTGGCCATTATCAGGGGCTTCGCGCCGGTCACGCCCTGACCAATGAGTTGTTGCGGGCTGTTTTCGCGGAGCGGGAGAATTACGATCTGATTGAATGCAACGCGCAGACCACCGCGCTTTTGCCGGGGGCAGGGGTGCATTGGGGGGAAATTCCGCAGGTTGCCTGAGATCATGGCGCAGAAATGTGCCAAAGGCGTTTTGCACCGGAAATTTCTGTGCTAGGACCAAGGCAACACGTGGGGGCTGCCCCGATTATCGTAATTTAAGGTGAGATCGCGCATGAATGTCGGCAAGTCTCGGGCCAAGCTGGTCGGTGCCCTTCTTGTGGTAGTCGCAGCCGCCGGTTGCTCAAACAAAGAGAGCGTTAAGCGTGGCACAGTCAATTACGAAAATTACACCGCGCAACAGATTTTTGAGCGTGGTGAGTATGATCTGGCGCAGCGCGATCCCGATCTCGCGGCCCAGAGCTTTGCCGAGGTCGAGCGGCTTTACCCCTATTCCGAGCTGGCCAAACGGTCGGTGATCATGCAGGCCTATTCCCATCATCAGGATAAGGACTATGAAAGCAGCCGCGCCGCCGCGCAGCGGTTTATTGATTTCTATCCGACCGATGAAGACGCCGCCTATGCGCAATATCTTCTGGCGCTAAGCTATTACGACCAGATTGACGAGGTCGGGCGCGATCAGGGGCTCACTTTTCAGGCGTTGCAAGCGCTGCGCGCCGTGATCGAACGCTATCCCGATAGCGAATATGCGTCTTCGGCGATTCTGAAATTCGATCTCGCCTTTGATCATCTGGCCGCGAAAGAGATGGAAATCGGCCGCTATTACCTGCGCCGCGATCATTTCTCGGCGGCGGTCAACCGGTTCCGGGTTGTGGTCGAGGATTTCCAGACCACCACCCATACCGCCGAGGCGCTGCATCGTCTGGTCGAGGCCTATCTTTCGCTTGGCCTGATTGATGAGGCACGCACCGCCGGCGCCATTCTGGGCCATAACTTCCGCGCGACCGAATGGTACGAGGAGAGCTATAAACTGCTGACCGGTCGCGGTCTGACGCTGGAAGCGGCGGGCGACAACTGGTTGCGGCAGGTCTACAGACAGATGATCCAGGGCCGGTGGCTGTAACCCGGAACTAGGGGGGCAGGGCAAGGTGCTCAGGGGTCTCGATATTCGCGACATGCTGATCATTGACCGGCTGGACCTTGTGTTTCAGCCGGGTCTTAACGTGCTGACCGGCGAGACCGGGGCGGGCAAATCCATCTTGCTGGATTCACTGGGCTTCGTGCTTGGCTGGCGTGGCCGCGCCGAACTGGTGCGCGCCGGGGCAGACCAGGGCGAGGTGGTCGCGACCTTCGACATCGCGCCAGACCACCCTGCACGCGGCGTTCTGCGCGAGGCGGGCCTGCCCGAGGAAGACGAGCTTATCCTGCGGCGCGTCAATGCCGCCGACGGGCGCAAGACGGCCTGGGTCAATGACCGGCGCTGTTCGGGCGAGGTGTTGCGGCGTCTGTCGGAAACTCTGGTTGAATTGCACGGCCAGCACGATGATCGCGGGCTTTTGAACCCCAAGGGCCATCGCGATCTGCTTGATACCTATGGCGATCTTGGCGGGCTGCGCGACGCGGTGCGCGCGGCCTGGCGCGATGTGGCGGCGCGGCGCAAGTCGCTTGCTGCGGCCGAAGAGGCCCTGCAAAAGGTGCGCGCCGAAGAGGATTTTCTGCGTCATGCGGTGGCTGAATTGGACAGGCTTGATCCGCAACCCGGCGAAGAGGCCGAGCTTGATACCCGCCGCCGCCTGATGCAATCGGGCGAGCGTATTCGCGAAGATATCTCGCGCGCCGCTGAGGCGCTTGGCGTTGAGGGCGCCGAGGGCTCCGCCGCCAATGCGCTGCGTTGGCTCGAAGGGGTTGCCGAAAAGGCCGAGGGCCGCCTTGACGAGCCGATCACCGCGATTGTCCGCGCGCTTGTGGAGCTTGACGAGGCGGCCAGCGGCGTCAGCCGGTGTCTTGAGGCGCTTAGTTTCAATCCGCTGGACCTGGAAGAGGCCGAAGAGCGGCTGTTCGCGATCCGGGCGCTTGCGCGCAAGCATGACGTTCTGCCCGACGATCTGGGCGCGTTTGCCGAAGGGGTGCGCCGCCAGATTGCCGCGCTTGAGCAGGGCGATGCCGACCTCAAGGCGCTTGGCGCGGCGGTGATCGACGCCGAGGCCACCTATGCCACTGCCGCAGAGGCGCTGAGCGCGGCGCGCCAGACCGCCGCCGGCGCGCTTGATCGAGCCGTTACCGCAGAGCTGGCCCCGCTCAAGATGGAGCGGGCGGTGTTCGAGACCCGGCTGACCGCTGCCGATGCGGGGCCAAGCGGGCAGGATGAGGTGACGTTCAGCGTCGCCACCAACCCCGGCGCGCCCGCAGGGCCATTGGCCAAGATCGCCTCGGGCGGAGAGCTGAGCCGGTTTTTGCTGGCGCTCAAGGTCTGTCTGACCGGCACCGAAAGTGGCCTGACGCTTATTTTCGACGAGATTGATCGCGGTGTCGGCGGGGCCACGGCCGATGCGGTGGGCCGCAGGCTTGCGCAACTGGCGACGGGCGGTCAGGTGCTTGTGGTCACCCATTCGCCGCAGGTCGCGGCCAAAGCCGCACATCACTGGCGGGTGGAAAAGCGGGTCGAGAACGAGCAGACCCTGTCAACCGTGCGCCCGATGCAGGGCGACGACCGGGTCGATGAAATCGCACGCATGCTCTCGGGCGAGCACATCACCCCCGAGGCCCGCGCCGCCGCCGAGGCGTTGATGGGCGGCTGACAGGTAGTCTTAGATCGGCTTGTCGCCGATACCCTGAAGTGTCATTGCGCCCCCCCGCGAAGAATTCGCCAAATGTGGGCGCCTTTATCGGGTATGTTGCGCCGGTCCGTTGAAACCACCGAACATATCTGTTTTTTCGATCCGGCACGCATTGCAAAGCAGAGATCACAATTGGGCTACGGCTTTTTTCAATCAGTGATTGGCCGGGGTTGATAATCTTGGCACAATTCCCATATCGTTGTCTCGCGAGGACGACCTCCCCCCCATCGGGCACTATTCCGGGACGACCCGGCCATCAGATGGGAAAACACCATGCGAACACCCCGAGACCGTATTCGTCACGCAATCAGCTTTGAAATTATCGGCATCTTGCTTGTCGTGCCGCTCGGCTCCATGGGATTCGGGATGGAGTCGCAGGATATCGGCGTTGTCGCCGTCTTTGCGGCGACGATCGCAACGCTTTGGAACTACGTCTACAACCTGCTTTTTGACCGGGCTATGAGGCGTTGGAAAGGCAGCGTTCACAAGACGTTTACTGTGCGCATTTTACATGCATTGCTATTTGAGGGCGGCCTGTTACTGGTAACGCTTCCCATGATTGCTTTCTACCTGGGGATCGGGATCTGGCAGGCGTTTGTCATGGATGTGGCCTTCGTCCTGTTTTACCTGATTTATGCCTTCGGGTTTAACTGGGGGTATGATCGTGTCTTCCCCCTGCCTGAGGGAGCATAGCTTTGAGTGTTATGCTGGGATCAGCACAGACGTGCACCGACGGCCAACCCCAGCCAACTGGCCTGATCATCAACAGCTCCCGAAAAGGGCCTGGATCACCGGCCCGGCCCTTAGTTTCGCGGCGGCACCAGTTTGCCGGGGTTCATGATGTTGTCGGGGTCAAGGGCGGCCTTGATCGCCCCCATCATCGCCCAACCCTGCCCATGTTCGCGCGCCATATAACCAAGTTTGCCGATGCCGATGCCGTGTTCGCCGGTCGCCGTGCCGCCAAGCGCAAGCGCGCGCTCGACCATCCGGTCCGAGACCTGCTTGGCGCGCATGATCTCGTCGGGGGCAGTGCCATCGACCAGAAGGACGGCATGAAAATTGCCATCCCCCACATGGCCAAGGATCGGCCCCTGAACGCCCGAGCGGTCAAGGTCGGCGCGGGTCTCTTCGATCGCGCGGGCCAGTTTCGAGATCGGCACGCAGATATCGGTGACAATCGCACGCGCGCCGGGGCGGGCGGCGAGAATGGCGTAATAGGCATTGTGGCGCATGGTCCAGAGCGCGCTTCGATCCTCGGGGCGGGTGGCCCAGTCAAAGCCCGAGCCGCCATGATCACCGGCAATCTCGCCGAAACTCTCTGCCTGTTCCTTGACCGAGGCCTCCGTCCCGTGAAACTCCAGCAACAGGTGCGGCTTTTGCGCAAGGCTCATCCCGGCGTAGGCGTTGACGGCGGCAACGCTCTCGATATCCATCAACTCAATCCGTGCCATCGGCACGCCGCATTGGATGGTGTCGATCACCGCCGCCACTGCATCGCTGAGGCTGTCAAACGCACAGACCGCCGCCGAAATCGCCTCGGGCGTGCCCTGAAGTCGCAGCGTCAGTTCGGTGATCAGCCCAAGCGTGCCCTCGGAGCCGACAAACAGCCCGGTCAGATCATAGCCGGACGAGGATTTGCGTGCGCGCGTGCCGGTGCGGATCACCTCGCCATTGGCGCTGACCACCTCAAGCGCCAGAACATTGTCGCGCATCGTGCCATAGCGCACTGCGGTGGTGCCGCTGGCGCGGGTCGCGGCCATGCCCCCGAGCGAGGCATTGGCGCCCGGATCGACCGGAAAGAAAAGCCCGGTGGCACGCAATTCCTCATTAAGGGCCTCGCGCGTCACCCCCGGTTGCACCGTCACGGTCATATCCTCGGCGGCGATGCCGAGGATGCGGTTCATCCGGCTGAAATCGACCACGATACCGCCAAGAAATGCCTGGGATTGCCCCTCAAGCGAGGTGCCGGTGCCCCAGCCCACCACCGGACAGCGGTGGCGTGCACAAATTTCCAGGATCTCGGCGACCTGTGCGGTATTTTCCGGGTAAACCACCGCATCCGGGGGCGAAAGCGAAAAATGTGACTCGCTTCGGCCGTGGATTTCCAGATCGGACTTGGACCGCGTTACCTGTTGGCCTAGAGAAGAGATAAGATTGTCGATTGCGTTCTGAATGCCCATGTTTGGTCTTTCATCGTGAGTGACGTCCTACCCTAAGCGAAGCCGCGCCATAGCGAAAGCGCGCCGGTCGGCACGGACGGAAGGTTGATGCAGAAGACTGAACGCTCATTCTGGCGACAGGCCTGCGATCCGATGGTGCAAGGCATCCGGCGGGGATGGCAGGTTTTGCGCGCGCGCGGACCAAGCCAGTTTCAATTTTGGCTTATTGCCCTGTTGATCGGGATCGCCGCAGGCTTTGCCGCCCTTTTGTTTCGCAAGGGCATCAACGCGCTTCAGGGGGTTCTTTACGGCTCATTCGATCCCACAAATCTGCATAGTTTTGCGCAAAACCTGCCGTGGTACTGGGTTTTGTTCCTGCCGATTGCGGGCGGGCTGGCGGTTGGGCTGATCCTGCACCGCTTTACGCCCGACGGGCGGGTGCGCACGGTCTCGGATGTGATCGAGGGCGCGGCGATCTATGATGGCCGGGTCGAGCAGCGCGAAGGCGTGGCCTCGGTGTTTGCTTCGTTGATCACGCTTGGTTCTGGCGGCTCGTCGGGGCGCGAGGGGCCGGTGGTGCATATGGCGGGGCTGATTTCAAGCTGGGTCAGCGACAAGATCCACGCCGATGGCATCACCGGGCGCGATCTGCTGGGCTGTGCGGTGGCGGCGGCGGTCTCGGCCTCGTTCAACGCGCCGATTGCGGGCGCCCTGTTCGCGCTTGAGGTGGTCCTGCGGCATTTCGCGGTGCATGCCTTTGCGCCCATCGTGATCGCCAGCGTGGCCGGCACGGTGATCAACCGGCTGGAATTTGGCGATGTCACCGAATTTGCCCTGCCGGTCGCAAGCGCGCTTGAGTTCTACGTGGAATTGCCGGCCTTTCTGATCCTCGGGCTGGTCTGTGGCTTTGTCGCCGCCGCGCTGATGCGGGCGATCTTTCTGGCCGAAGATATTGCTGACCATATTCAACAACGCACCGGCCTGCCCAGATGGCTGCGCCCGGCGGGGGCGGGGGCATTACTCGGGCTGATGGCGATCTGGTTCCCGCATATCATCGGCGTCGGATATGAGACCACATCGGCGGCCCTGACCGGCCAGCTTGTGCTGCACGAGGCGATGGTCTTTGCGGTGCTCAAGGTGGTTGCGGTCGCAATCACCATCGGCGGGCGGATGGGCGGCGGGGTGTTCTCGCCCTCGCTCATGGTCGGGGCGCTGACCGGGCTGGCGTTCGGGCTTGTGGCGACCTCGATCTTTCCGGATGTCTCGGGCTCGCACACGCTTTATGCTCTGGCGGGCATGGGGGCGGTGGCGGCGGCGGTGCTTGGCGCGCCGATCTCGACCACGCTGATCGTGTTCGAACTGACCGGGGACTGGCAGACCGGGCTTGCGGTAATGGTGGCGGTGTCGATGTCAACGGCGCTCGGATCACAGCTTGTGCGGCGCTCGTTCTTCCTCAATCAACTGACCCGGCGCGGGATACAGCTTGCAGCGGGGCCGCAGGCCTATCTTCTGGGGATGTTCACGGTCTCCAAGCTGATGCGGACGCAATCCGATCCGCGCCCGGCCTCGGAAGACGAATGCTGGACCCTGATCGAAAAAGGCGTCTATATCGACGCCAATGCCACGCTGGAGGCGGCCATGCCGGTGTTCGACCGCGCCCCGACGCCCTTCATCCCGGTGGTGGCACTTGCAGGCGAGGACAAGCCGCCAGAGTTGATGGGCGCGCTGTTTCATGTCGATGCCCTCAAGGCCTATAACCGCGCTTTGGCGGCGGTGTCGGAGGAGGAGCATAGTTAGGCCGGAACAAACCCGCTCCCGCCGCCGGGCGGTTATTATGCACAGGTGGCATCAGGGATGAGGCGTGGACGGCCGGAAGCGGTCCTTCATCGCGTTGTCAAATGCTGCAGCGCAGCTTCCCCGAAGGGACCTAGAAAATACATCGAACAACCTCCCCCGTCCGTTGGGTGAGTTGCGGCTAGAATTGCCCTCTGATATCCATGTTCGTGAAATGTGAGCATGCGACCCAGAGCTCAGAGCAGATATGAGTTTTCTATATGACGTTTAAGCCGAGCGCATCAATTTCGGGAGTTACGTTCTCTGGAGGCCAAGAGTTTGTTTTCAGGGCGAGTGAAAAGATTATCCTAGTAGGCCCAAACAACAGCGGCAAGTCCCAGACCTTACGCGAGATTTTGCAGATTGCAAACAGTGGAGACCAAGCGCGGCCGGTGGTCGTAAGGCGGGCGGATTTTGAAAAGTCCGGCTCTGCAGCAGAATTAAAGAGTTTTCTCGAAGAGAATGCCGAATATTTCAATGGCTCCTTTAGATACAAGAGCTGGGCCATAAGCGAGAAACACACACAGTTTTGGGGTCAGCCATATCTCCAGCACGGCCTTGCCCCTGGTTATATAAAAAACATTGACGCCAATGACCGCCTGAAGATCTGTGAACAACAAAACAGCATTAGCCCGAATGAACAAAAATCCCGGCCACAACACGTCTTATATGACGACTCAGCCTTGATGGAGAAAGTCAGCAGCCTCTTCAGACAAGCTTTTGGATTGGACCTTATGTTCGATTACAGGGGGGGCAAGGTCATGCCCATCCATGTTGGTGAGAAACCTGATCCAAACCAAGTCGATCGTGTTGGCGACGTTTACGTTGGAGCCATACGCACCAATCCACTTCTGGACCAACAGGGCGACGGAATGAAGAGCTATGCAGGTATTCTGTTTGAAACCATCGTTGCCGATCTGGACATCAACCTACTCGACGAGCCGGAAGCATTTTTGCACCCACCTCAAATGCGCCGACTCGGAGAAACTTTAGCCTCAGAGGTTAACGGACAACTAATCGTTGCAACGCATAGCAGTGATATCATGCGTGGCTTCCTAGAAGGAACGAAAGGTGATGTTCGCGTTCTGCGAATTCGGAGAGAAGGGCAGCAAAACTTTGTCTCAGAGGCTGCGCCAGACGTAATACAGGAGTTGTGGGCACGACCTGAGCTCAGGTATTCGAACGCCCTTGAAGGCGTCTTTCATGAACAAACCATTATTTGTGAGGATGATAGCGATTGCCGCCTTTTCAATGCAGTGGCCGACTACCTTGCGGCAAATGACGGAAAATTATGGAAAGACACAGCCTACGTGCCTACGGGTGGAAAGCATGGGGTCCGGAAAGTCGCAGAAGTTTTGAGGAAGATCGGTGTTCCAGTTAAGGCCGTGTTTGACATCGACTTCCTTTCCGAGAAGAGCTTGGTCAAAGAAACAGTTCAAGCGTTCGGCGGAAAGTGGGAGGATTTTGAGCCTCGGTGGGCGCGTGTCGATGTTGCGGTCAGGAGTGGCGTGAAACCCAAGACCGTTGATGAAATTAAGATTGAGCTAATTGCACTCATCAACGACACCACAGGAGAAAAACTACCGCGTGGCGACATCATCGAAGCGATGAAGCAAAACTCTGCTTGGAACATCGTGAAGAAGTTCGGACAGGCAGGGATCCCAAGCGGTGAGGCACAGACTCAATTCAACGACTTGAAGGGTAGCCTTGAAGAAATTGGCATCTACCTAGTTCATGTTGGTGAAATCGAGAACTTCTGCAGGGACCTCGGATCCCACGGCCCGAAATTCGTCAACAAATTGCTCACTGAAGTTCAATTTGGTGATGACAGGCTTGATGAGCTCAGAAAGTTCACTGCCCTCGTCCACAAAGGGGGCCATGCACCTTTGTCTGACGGTGCGACAATTATTGCAGATGACCAAACTGGTGGGGGACAGAAAACTACAGGTCCAAATGTTTGAGCCGTCTGCCTGAACTTGCCCAAAGTGATTGTACACGCCGCCTTGAATGTCTGCTCCCTCTGGAGCTCTTCGAAACGTCACATTTGCAGCGAACCTCCGCTCTCCGCCCATTCCTGCAAAATTAGGGTAAGACCTTACTGCCACCGTTCCACCCACAAAAACGGCCCCGCTTGGCCCACGCCGTGGGCCAAACCGATCAGACCCGTTCGACCGCGACGGTTGAGCTTGGGTAGAACGCGATGTGGTCCTTGATGGCGGCGACCTCGGGTTTGGGGGATTCATAGCTCCAGGCGGCGTTCTCAAGCGTCTGGCTTTTGGTCACAATCGAAAAGAACCGCGCGTCGCCCTTGTGGGGGCAGTGGCTTGTCTGCGGGCTTTCGTCAAGAAAGGCCATCGCGATATCGCTCCGCGGAAAGTAGTAGACCGCCGGATAGTCGCCCTCGATAAGCTCAAGCGCGTGTTTGGTTTCGGCCAGTACGGCGCCGCCTGCGCGAACTGTCCAGGTGCCTTCTGCATTGCGGATCTTGATATCGGCCATGTTCCATCCCTATTTTCTTCATCTTATTATACTGACGCTGCCTGATGGCAGGCGAGTGTCACACCGGCTGCGTCGCCTGATCCAACCATAGCCGGGCCTGGCCCGAGAGCCGAGGCCCGATTTTGTCGCGGCACTGGTCGTGATAGGCGTTAAGCCAGTCGCGCTCGGGGTCTGTCAACATATCCCTGTCGATCAGACGCCGGTCGATGGGCACGAAATTCAGCGTCTCAAAGCACAGCTTGCCCGAGACATCGCCGCCGGGCAAGAGGGTGGCCTTGGTTACCACCAACAGGTTTTCGATGCGAATACCAAAGGCGCCCTCGCGGTAATAGCCCGGCTCGTTGGAGAGGATCATTCCGGGTTTGAGCGCCACATCGCCAGTGCGTGACAATCGCTGCGGCCCTTCGTGCACGCAAAGATGCACCCCGACGCCATGGCCGGTGCCATGGCCGTAATCCTGATCCGCAAGCCAGAGCGGATAGCGCGCGATCGCATCAAGATCGCGCCCGGCAAGACCGGCGGGAAAGCGCAGCCGCGAGATCGCGATCATGCCTTGCAGCACGCGGGTAAAGGCGGCGCGTTCATCCGCGCCGATATCGCCCACCGGCAGGGTGCGGGTGATATCGGTGGTGCCATCAAGATATTGCCCGCCGCCATCCAGCACCAGCAAATCGCCGTTTTGCAGCGTGCGGTTGCTCGAATGGGTCACCCGGTAATGGGCCAGCGCGCCGTTGGGGCCGCTCCCGGCGATGGTGTCAAAACTGATATCCAGAAGCTTGCCGGTCGCGGCACGGCAGGCTTCAAGCCGGGTGACGACGTCGATCTCGGTGATCGTGCCGGGGGCTTGCGCGTCAAACCAGCTCAGGAACTCGCAGACCGCCGCCCCGTCGCGCAGATGCGCCGCGCGGGTGGCGGCAATCTCGGCCTTGGTCTTGCAGGCCTTGGGCAGGATGCAGGGATCGTCGCCGCGCGTGATTTTGACGCCGCTGCCGGGGGTCGCGACGAGGCCTTGCAGATGGCTGAGCACAATCGCGGGGGTCGAGGCCGGGTCGATCTGAAAGGTGACATCCTGTTGCGCGCCTAGCCCGTCCAACAGCCCCGCATAAGGGCGCAGGTGCACGTCATCGCCCAAGTGCGCCGCAACCTCTGCGCCGATCTCGGCGTCGGTGAACAGAGTGACCTCGCCGGTCCAATCCAGAAGGGCAAAGCCCTGAACAATCGGATTGCGCGGGATGTCAGAGCCGCGAATATTCAACAGCCAGCAGATCGAATCCGGCAAAGCGAGGATCGCGCGCCGCTTTCCCGCCGCTTCAAGCGCCGCGCCAAGATCCCGGCGCTTCTCGGCATGGGGCTTGCCGGTCAGATCATCCGGCTGGATGGTCATCGGATTGCGCGGTCGCGCCGGTCGGTCGGGCCAAATCCGGTCAATCAGGTTGTCACTGGCGCGCAGGGTGATGGCGCTGCCGCTCAGGGATTTTTCAAGCGCCTCAAGCTGCTCCACCGTGTAAAGCCAGGGATCATAGCCCACCTCGCCGCCGTTCGGCAGGCTCTGCTTCAGCCAATCGCCAAGCCGCACCTCGGGCCAGTCAACCGGGGTGAAATGCCCGGTGTCGACCTGGGTCTTGACCTGCACACGGTAACGCCCATCGACAAACACCCCGGCCACATCCGACAGCACCGCACAAAACCCCGCCGAGCCGGTAAAGCCGGTGAGCCAGGCCAGACGGTTATCGCAAGCGGCGACATATTCGCCCTGATGCGCATCGGCGCGCGGCACAAGAAACCCGGCCAATCCGGCCTCGGCCATCACACCGCGCAGCGCGGCAAGGCGCGACGGGCCCTGATCGGGGCGGGCGCTGTCGTCAAAGGATTGAAACATCACATCGCCCGCTTGATGCCCATGACGCGGGCCCGCGCGCGCGGATCGCTGTCAAACAGCGCGGCGAGCTGTTCGGTCATAGCACCGGCAAGCTGATCGGCGTCGGTGATGGTCACGGCGCGCTCGTAATAGCGGGTGACGTCATGGCCAATACCGATCGCCAAAAGTTCGACTTGTCTGCGCCGCTCGACCATGTCGATCACGTCGCGCAGATGTTTTTCGAGGTAATTCGCGGGGTTGACGGACAAAGTTGAATCGTCCACCGGGGCGCCATCGCTGATCACCATCAGGATCTTGCGCGCCTCTTTGCGCGCTATCATCCGGCGATGCGCCCATTCCAGCGCCTCGCCGTCGATGTTTTCCTTGAGCAGGCCCTCTTTCATCATCAGGCCAAGATTGTCGCGGGTGCGGCGCATCGGCGAATCCGCCGATTTATAGATGATATGGCGCAGGTCATTGAGACGGCCGGGCAATTGCGGGCGCCCTTCGGCAAGCCATGCCTCACGGCTTTGCCCGCCTTTCCAGGCGCGGGTGGTAAAGCCGAGGATTTCCACCTTGACGTTGCACCGCTCTAGCGTGCGAGCCAGAACATCGGCACAGATCGCGGCAATCGAGATCGGCCGCCCCCGCATCGAGCCGGAATTGTCCAGCAAAAGCGTCACCACCGTGTCGCGAAACTCGGTATCCTTTTCGACCTTGAACGACAGCGGCATTGTCGGGTTGGCAACCACACGTGCCAGACGGCCGGCATCAAGAATTCCCTCTTCGCGATCAAACTCCCAAGACCGGCTTTGCTGAGCCTGAAGGCGGCGTTGGAGCTTGTTGGCCAAACGGCTCACCGCGCCCTTGAGCGGCTCAAGCTGTTGATCAAGGTAAGCGCGCAGGCGCTCAAGCTCGATCGGCTCGGCCAGATCCTCGGCGCGGATTTCTTCATCAAAAGCAGGGTTATAGACGGCATAGTTCGGGTCCGCATCCGAGATCGGCTGAGGCGCGGGCGGCTCCAGCGGGGCCTCGCCGTCGGGCAGGTCGGTCTGGTCGTCCATCTCATCATCGGACATATCATCCATGCTGACCTGGGCCTGGGACGCGTCCTGCTGTTCGTCCTGGCTGCGCTCGGCGTCGGCCTCGGCTTCGTTTTCGTCGCTGTCCTCGTCGCCGCTGCTGTCCTGTTCGTCCTGCTCTTCGCCACTTTCCTCGGCGTCGTCCTGATCTTCGTCGTCGATATTGTCCGGGTCATCGCCAAGCTGATCGCCATAGCCGAGATCTTCGATGATCCGGCGGGCAAACTTGGCAAAGGCGCTTTGATCGGCAAGGATATCCTGAAGGTTTTCAAGCGTGCCGCCGGCCTGTTCCTCGATAAAGCCGCGCCAGAGTTCCATCACGTTCTGCGCGCCCGGCGGCATGTCGCGCCCGGTGGCAAGGTGGCGGATCAGATAACCGGCCGCAGCGGGCAGGGGGGCATCGGCGCTTGAAGTGATCTGTTCATAGCCCAAACGCTGCGCGTCGGCGGCTATCTTGGAATCGATATTGCTGGCGGTGCCGGGCATGTCACGCGCGCCAACCGCCTCGCAGCGGGCGGTTTCCATCGCCTCGTAAAGCTCGCGGGCCATGTCGCCCGGCGGGGCATAACGCGCATGCAGGGCGTCATCGTGAAACTTGTGACGCAGCGCGAGCGCATCGGCGGTGCCGCGCGCCAAGAGAACCTCTTCGCGCGTCATCCGGCGGCTGACCTGCGGCAGGCGCATCGCCTCGCCCGAGATCCCGGCGGGATCGACCGAATAGCTGACCGTAAGATCGGCGTCGTCCGCCATTACCTTGGTGGCCTGCGCCAGTGCCTTCTTGAACGGATCGGCGGGATTGTCGGTGGGTTTGTTCATGACGCGGGCTCCAGATCCTTCGGGCTGATCCTATCGGTCGCAAGGCGCTCATCGCCCCTGACTGGCCGCCTCGCGAGACCGGCACGCAAGGGACGGATGAGCAGACGCGCCTTACCTGACGCTTACGTTGGCCGCGCTTTCCGGCAGCTCCTCGTCAAAGCAGCGCTGGTAGAATTCGGCGACGGTCTGGCGCTCAAGTTCGTCGCATTTGTTGAGGAAGGTCAGGCGGAAGGCATAACCCACATTGCGGAAGATGGTGGCGTTCTGCGCCCAGGCGATCACGGTGCGCGGGCTCATCACCGTGCTCAGCTCGCCGTTCATGAAGGCGGTGCGCGACAGATCGGCGACGGTGACCATGCGGCTTACGGTCTTGCGGCCCTCGGCGGTGTTGTAAAGCGGGTTCTTGGCGATCACGATGGCGGTTTCCGCGTCGTGGCTCAGATAATTCAGCGTTGCCACAAGCGACCAGCGGTCCATCTGGCCCTGGTTGATCTGTTGGGTGCCGTGATAGAGGCCGGTGGTGTCGCCCAGACCGACCGTGTTGGCGGTGGCGAAAATCCGGAAATGGGGGTTTGGTGTGATCACCTCGTTCTGATCCAGAAGCGTCAGTTTGCCATCGGCCTCAAGCACGCGCTGGATCACGAACATCACATCGGCGCGACCGGCATCATATTCGTCAAACACGATCGCTGTCGGATTACGCAATGACCAGGGCAGGATACCTTCGTGAAACTCGGTGACCTGCACCCCGTCGCGCAGCTTGATCGCATCCTTGCCGATCAGGTCGATCCGGCTGATGTGGCTGTCAAGATTGACCCGCACCGTGGGCCAGTTCAGACGCGCCGCCACCTGTTCAATATGGGTGGATTTACCGGTGCCGTGATAGCCTTGAATCATCACCCGGCGATTGTGCGAAAACCCTGCCAGAATGGCCAGCGTGGTATCGGGATCGAATTTATAGGTGCTGTCCAGATCCGGCACACGATCCGTGCGCTCGGCAAAGCCCTTGACGATCATATCCGTGTCGATGCCGAACACTTCGCGGACGGAAATCTCTTCGGTGGGTTTCGCGTTGATGTCGATCGTTCCGTCAGCCATTATCCGGGTCCTTCCGTCGGGTCGTTGCGCGCTATGTGGTGCAACATATCGCGCCAAAGGGCAAGGGGAAGGGCCAACATATGGCTGGCCTTATCCGCAATCTTGTCTGGCCTCATGGGGCCGGTGCCGTCAAGGCCCGCCTAACCGCGTCCGCGTTTCTCAAGGCGGGGCAGCATGGCGCTGAAATCGCGGCCCTTGCCATCCTCATCCTCAACGAATTGCGCATAGAGCTTGCACGCGGCCTCACCGAGGGGCGTATCGGCATCGGCTGCCTCTGCGGCCTGTTGCGACAGGCGCAAATCCTTGAGCATCAATTCGGCGGCGAAGCCGGGCGTATAATCGTTATCGGCGGGCGACTTCGGCCCGACACCCGGCGCCGGGCAATAGGCATTCATGCTCCAGCTATAGCCCGATGAGGTGCTGACCACATCGAACATCGCCTGACGATCAAGGCCAAGCTTGTCGGCAAGTGCAAAGGCCTCGCAGGTGACGACCATCGTGGCGCCAAGGATCATGTTGTTGCAGATCTTGGCCGCCTGGCCATTGCCGGAAGCACCGCAGTGAACCGCCTTTTGTCCCATGATATCAAATAATTCCGATGCGATCTCAAAGCCCTTCTCGTCGCCGCCGACCATGAATGTCAAGGTGCCGCCCGACGCCCCGCCGGTGCCACCCGAGACCGGCGCATCAAGCGCCAGAAGCCCGGCATCGGTGGCTTGCCTGGCCACGGCGCGCGCGCTTTCGACGTCAACCGTCGAGCAATCAAGCAGCACCGCCCCCTTTTGCATGACCGGGATCACCTGATCCGCGACTTTGCGCAGGATCTGGCCGTTGGGCAGCATGGTGATCACTACATCCTTGCCGGTCGCGGCCTCGGCGGCGGTGCCCGCCATGGTAACGCCGTCGATGGCAACATCGGCCATGTCAAAGCCGGTCACGGCGTGTCCGGCGCCTGCCAGATTGGCGGCCATTGGCGCGCCCATGTTGCCGAGCCCGATAAATCCGATTTTCATGATGAAACGTCCTCCTCAAAGGTCAGGGCATCCTTGCCCAATGGCAGAAGCATCTGGCTGACCGCGATGGCGGGCAGGGTGGCCAGATCATGCTTCCAGTTTGGATTGCGATCCTTGTCGACGATGGCCGCGCGAATGCCTTCGAGGAAATCGCCGTGCTGCATCGCGCGTGCGGTAAAGCGGTATTCAAGCCCGAGCGCGCGCCGGATATCGGTGGACGGGCCGCGCAAACGGTGAATCATCTCGATGGTGCAGGCCATCGACAGCGGCGCGTTGCGGGTCATCGTCTTGAGCGTATCGACCGCAAAATCGCCCTCGTCACCGCGCAGGGAGGTGACGATATCGCCAAGGGTTTCACCGCCGAAATGCGCGTCGATCTTTGTCAAACGGTCCCTCATCGCCCCGTGCGGGGGCGCCTCGGACTGGGCGGAAATCGCGGCGATATCGCCGGTCTCGACCAGCGCTGCGATCAGCGCGGGCCAATCCTCTTGCGGGACGTAACTATCTGCAAAACCCGTATAAATCGCATCACCCGGCCCCATCCGCGCCCCGGTACAGCCCAAGTATTCGCCCAACCGCCCCGGCGCACGCGCCAGCAAAAGCGAGCCGCCGACATCCGGTACAAGGCCAATCCCGCATTCGGGCATGGCGATCTGTGTGCTTTCGCAGACGATGCGATGCGAGCCATGACAGGAAATGCCCACACCGCCGCCCATCACGAACCCCTGCATCAGCGCCACATAGGGCTTGGGGTATTCGGCGATCTTGGCGTTCAGGCGGTATTCATCGGCCCAGAATGCCCGACCATAGGTGAAATCACCCGCGTGGCCGGTGTCATAAAGTTTCTGAATGTCGCCGCCCGCACAAAACGCCTTGTCGCCCAGCGCGTCGACGATCACCAGATCAACCGCACCGTCGTCGCGCCATTGATCAAGCGCGGCCTCGATGGCAAGAGCCATGTCATAGGTCAGTGCGTTGAGCGCCTTGGGCCGATCAAGCGTGATGCGCCCGGCGCGGCCCTCTTTGCGGATGTGAATCTCGGCCTGATCTGCCATGGCTTAATGATCCGCCAGCATTTGACGCGCCACGATCAGGCGCATGATTTCATTGGTGCCCTCAAGGATTTCGTGCACGCGCAAATCACGCACCAGCTTTTCGATGCCGTAATCGGCAAGATAGCCATAGCCGCCATGCAGTTGCAGGCATTGGTTGACGATACGCGATCCGGCCTCGGTCACGAACTTTTTCGCCATGGCGCAATATTTGCTCGCGTCGGGCGCGTCGGTGTCGAGTTTCCACGCTGCCTGACGCAAAAACACCCGCGCGGCCTGAAGCTCGATTTCCATATCGGCAAGGCGGAATTGCAGCGCCTGAAACTGGTCGATCGACTTGCCGAAGGCCTTGCGCTCGGACATATATTGCAGCGTCAGGTTCAGCGCCTGTTGCGCGGCGCCAAGCGAACAGGCGGAAATATTGAGACGCCCGCCATCCAGCCCGTTCATCGCATATGTGAAACCTTTACCTTCTTCTCCGACCAGATCGGCACCGGAAATGTTGCAATTGTCAAACTGTACCTGGCGCGTCGGTTGGCTGCGCCAGCCCATCTTATCCTCTAGCCCACCGTAGGAGAGGCCCGGTTTGCCGTCTTCGACATAGACGGTCGATACGCCCTTGGGGCCGGTGTCACCGGTGCGCACCATGACGACATAGGCGTCGGAATATCCGCCCCCCGAGATGAATGCCTTGGTGCCGTTCAGGGTATAGCCCTCATTGGTGCGCTCGGCGCGTGTCTTGAGCGCCGCCGCGTCCGAGCCAGAGCCGGGTTCGGTCAGGCAATAAGACAGCACCGTTTCCATGCTCATCGCCTTTGGCAAGACACGCGCTTTCATTTCTTCGCTGGCGAATTTGTCGATCATCTTGGCGCACATGTTGTGGATCGACAGAAACGCCGCCACCGAAGGGCAGGCCATCGACAAGGCCTCGAACACCAGCGTCGCATCAAGCCGGGTAAGCCCTGAACCGCCGGCCTCTTCGCTCACATAAAGGCCGCCAAAGCCAAGCGCCGCGATTTCCGGCCAAAGCTCTTTCGGGATATCGCCGTCACGTTCCCAATCACGGGCATGCGGCGCGATCCGATCCTGCCCAAAGGCATGGGCCATATCAAAAATGGCGCTTTGTTCTTCGCTCAGGGCAAAATCCATGGGGCTCTCCGTTTCAAGTAAATTGAACGCCTGTTTAATTAGCAATTCTTGCAAGAGTTTTGCAAGAGGCGGGCGCGGGGCACATCAAAGGTCAGCGTGATATTCCTCAATCAGGTGGCGCACGACCGATTGCAGGGCAGCATCGTTGTCGTGCCCGGCGTCGCGGGCCTTGGCATAGGTCTGTCGCTGGCGCTCTGCACTTGTACCATGACGCAGGATATCACGCGCGGTTTCGATCTCGGCGGTGGATTCAAAGAAGGCGGCATCCTCTTGGATAAGCTCGATAACTTCCTCCAGAAGATCGCCAAAGGGTGTGATCTGGCCAAGGCCGAAATCAATCAGCCCCTCACGGGTGCCATAGCGTTGTGCGCGCCAGCGATTTTCCGCGACGAGGAAGCTGTCGTAAATCCGCCAGCGCTGATTTTTCACCGACAACCGCCAGAGCATCCGGGTCAGCGCCTGGGTCAGGGCGGCGAGGGTCAGGGTATGCTCAAGGCGCGGCTGCACATCGCAGATCCGCGATTCAATTGTGGGAAAGCGCGACGAGGGGCGCAGATCCCACCAGATCTTGCTGGCATCCTCGATCACGCCCAGATCAACCAGCGCCTGAACCGAACGCTCGAACCCACCGAAACTGTCCATGCGCGGCGGCAGGCCGGTGCGCGGCAGGTTGTCAAACACCGTCAGCCGATAACAGCTTAGCCCGGTATCCTGCCCCTGCCAGAACGGCGAAGAACAGCTAAGCGCAAGAATATGCGGCAGGAAATAGCTTAGTTGATTCATCAGGTCGATGCGCCGGTCGGGGACATCAACGCCGACATGCACGTGCATCCCGCAAATCAGCATGCGCCGCACCACCCCGGCAAGATCATCCTGAAGGTGGTTATAGCGCTTTTTATCGGTGTGGGTCTGATTCCGCCAATCCGAAAACGGGTGGCATGAGGCGGCAATCGGGGCAAGGTTATGGGTGGCGGCGTGCTTGGCGACCGTACTGCGCAGGCGCTTGAGATCGTCGCGGGCCTCGGCCACATTGCGACAGACGCGGGTGCCAATCTCGATCTGACAGGTCAGAAATTCCGGGCTGACCTGATCTTGCAGGTCGTTTTGACAGGCCTGCATCAGCGCCTCGGGCGCATCGGCCAAGGCCAGGCTGTCGCGGTCGACAAGCAGGTATTCTTCTTCGATGCCGATGGTGAATGGCGGGCTGTTGTCTGCCATGATACCCCCTTTGCGGCCCTGATGTGCCTTCCAGTTCAGCACGGTTTTGCACCCTTGGGCAAGGGATGACAGGCCCGGCACAATGGCCGGGCCCGCCGGGATGGTTTAATCCATCGCTTTGAAGTTGAACTCGCCACCCTCTTTGATGCCCGAGGGCCAGCGCGAGGTGACGGTCTTGGTGCGGGTGTAGAACTTGAACGAATCCGGCCCGTGCTGGTTCAGATCGCCAAAGCCCGATTTTTTCCAGCCGCCAAAGGTGTGATAGGCCAGCGGCACCGGGATCGGCACGTTGATGCCGACCATGCCGATGTTGATGCGCGCGGCGAAATCGCGCGCGGCGTCGCCATCGCGGGTATAGATCGCGGTGCCGTTGCCATATTCATGATCCATCGCGAGCTTGAGCGCCTCCTCGTAGTTGCCCGCGCGCACGGTGGTCAGAACCGGGCCAAAGATTTCCTGTTTGTAGATGTCCATCTCTGGTGTGACATGGTCAAACAGGTGCGGCCCGACAAAGAACCCGTCCTCATAGCCTTGCAGGTTGAAATCACGACCATCGACCACAAGCTTTGCACCCTGATCAATGCCCGACTGGACAAGGCCAAGAATGCGTTGCTTGGCCTCGGCGGTCACGACGGGGCCGTAATCGACATCGTCGCCAGCGGTCCAGGGACCAACCTTGAGCTTTTCAATCCGCGGCACAAGCTTTTCGATAAGGCGGTCAGCGGTCTCATCGCCAACCGGAACGGCCACGGAAATCGCCATGCAGCGTTCGCCGGCCGCGCCGTAACCGGCGCCGATCAAGGCATCCGCCGCCTGATCCATATCGGCATCGGGCATGATGATCATATGGTTCTTGGCGCCGCCAAAGCACTGCACGCGCTTGCCCTGGCTACAGCCGGTGCCATAGATATATTGCGCGATCGGGGTCGAGCCGACAAAGCCGACCGATTGGATCACGTCGTGATAAAGGATCGCGTCAACCGCTTCCTTGTCGCCATTGACGACCTGCAACAGACCCTTGGGAAGACCGGCTTCTTCAAACAGTTCGGCCAGCATCAGCGGCACGGACGGATCGCGCTCTGACGGCTTGAGGATAAAGGCGTTGCCACAGGCAAGGGCAGGGCCGAACATCCACATCGGGATCATCGCGGGAAAGTTGAACGGCGTGATGCCGGCGGTGACGCCAAGCGGCTGTTTCATCGAATACATGTCGATGCCGGGGCCGGCGCTATCGGTAAACTCGCCCTTCAAGAGCTGAGGCGCGCCGATGCAATATTCGATCACTTCAAGGCCGCGCTGAATGTCGCCCTTGGCATCGGGGAAGGTCTTGCCATGCTCGGCCGAAAGCGCCTCGGCAAGCTTGTCCATGTCGCGGTTCAGAAGGTCGACGAACTTCATCATCACTCGTGCGCGGCGCTGTGGGTTGGTTGCGGCCCAGGCCGGTTGTGCGGCCATTGCGGCCTTGACGGCGATATCCATTTCCGCGGCGGTGGCAAGCGGGCATTTGGCCTGCACTTCGCCGGTGGCGGGGTTGAAGACATCGGAAAAGCGGCCCGATGTCCCTTTGACGTGCTCGCCGTTGATGTAATGCGTAAGCTCTTTCATGAGAATCCTCCTTTTGATTGAGGCCAAGGTAGCCTTGCAATTTTAATTGGAAAAGAGGCAATATCCCAAAATCTGCCTGCAATTTTGCAAAGGAGGGGCGCCGTGCAACCGCATTGGGACGATATCAAGATTTTTCTCGCCGTCGCGCGCGCTGAAAGCCTGTCGGGCGCGGGGCGCATGCTCAAGGTCGATCCGGCCACGGTGGGGCGGCGGATTGCCCGGCTTGAAGATGCGCTTGGCGCACCGCTTTTTGCCAAATCGCCCAACGGCTATGCGCTGAGCGATGCAGGGCAACGTCTTATGGCCCATGCGATGCGCGCCGAAACCGCGATGGAGGATGCGGCCGAAGAACTGGCGGGGCAGGCGGGCGGCATGACCGGCCAGATCCGGGTCGGTGCGCCCGATGGCTGTGCGAATTTCCTGTTGCCACAGGTCTGCGCCGCGATTGCGTCACAAAACCTCGACCTTGAAATTCAGATCGTGGCCCTGCCGCGTGTCTTCAACCTGACGCGGCGCGAGGCCGATATGGTGATCGCCGTCAGCCCGCCCACCGCCGGGCGCCTCAGCGTGCAGAAAATCACCGATTACCGGCTGCATCTTGCGGCTTCGGTCAAATATCTGAACCGGCACCCACCGATCGAAACCCTTCAGGATCTGGAGGGGCATCGTATGATCGGTTATATTCAGGACATGATTTTCGACAAGGAGCTGGATTACCTGAGCCAAGCCGGGGTTGAGCGGGTGAACCTTGCCTCGAATTCCGTCGCGGTTCAGCTCAACTGGGTGCGCCAGGGCGGTGGAATTGGGGTTTTGCACGATTTTTCCCTGCCTTCGACGCGGGGCGTGCAAAAAATTCTGGCCGATAAACTTAGCCTGACGCGGAGCTTTTATCTGGTGCGCCATGCCGATGATCGCCGCCTCGAACGCCAAAACCGATTTGCCAGCGCATTGGTCGCGGGCATCCGCCAAGAGGTGGCGCAACTTGAAGCGCGGACTTGACAGAAAATTATTGATCGCTAACCATTTGAATAAGGTAATTTTCTTTCGGAGGGTCGAGACATGCTGGTTCAGCAAATCCTGAAATCCAAGGGCGATGAGGGCGTGATCACCATCACCCCGGAGACCCTTGTATCGGAGGCCGCACAGATCCTGGCCGAACGTCGGATCGGCGGGCTTGTGGTGTCGCGCGATGGTGAAAAGGTCGAAGGCATCCTGTCGGAGCGCGATATCGTGCGCTCTCTGGCGGTGCGCGGCGTGGTGTGCATGACCGAAAGCGTCAGCGACATGATGACCCGCAACCCGGTGTGCTGTGCCCGTCAGGATACCTCCGATGTGGTGCTGACCCGGATGACCGATGGCCGCTTTCGCCACATGCCGGTGGTCGAGGATGGCAAGCTTGTCGGGATCGTCACCATCGGCGATGTGGTCAAGGCGCGGCTGGAAGAGCTGTCGATGGAAAAAACCGCGCTCGAAGGCATGATCATGGGGCATTAGGGCGCGATGCGGCCGGTGACCCGCCACGGCGGTTTCGTTAAAATGGATAACTGACGTCGAAACGCGCGCCAGGCCCTTGCATTCAGCGCCGCAATATTGTTGCGTGACGCGACAGAAACAACGGAGTGGCCCATGCGCATTGCGCTCTATCCCGGCACGTTTGACCCGATCACCCTGGGCCATGCCGATATCATCCGACGCGCGTCGGTTCTTGTGGATCGCCTTGTCATCGGCGTTGCGATCAATCGCGACAAGGGCCCGCTTTTCAAGCTCGAAGAGCGGGTTGCGATGATCGAGGCCGAATGTTCCAAGCTCTCCGAGCAGACTGACACAGAGATCATCGTGCACCCCTTCGAGAACCTGCTGATTGATTGCGCCCATGATGTCGGGGCACAGCTTATCGTGCGTGGCTTGCGGGCGGTTGCCGATTTTGAGTATGAATTTCAAATGGTTGGAATGAACCGTGCGCTTGATGATTCGGTTGAGACGGTGTTCTTGATGGCCGATGCCGGGCATCAGGCGATTGCCTCGAAGCTGGTCAAGGAGATCGCGCGGCTTGGTGGCGATGTGTCAAAGTTTGTCACGCCTGCCGTGCACAGCGCCCTGCGTGCCAAATACGTTTAGAGCCTCCCGAACATGCGCTAACGCCAGAACGCCACGTATTCGATCAAAAGCACAAGCTTGCGCCCCAGAAACACGGCGCCCTGGCCATCATGGATCACTTGATCCGCGATAAGTGCGGCAACGATTATCGCGCCAAGGATCAGGGCAATCTTGTTGGTCATGATCTGGCGATCTCCGTTGCTTCGGGCCGTGGTGCGCCTTGATGCCAGAGCCGGGCGCGCCTGTCACGCGCGTTCTTGCAGCGGGATCAGCGTGGCGGTGCTGTCGGGAAGCCGGAGCAACAGGCTCAGAAGCGCGCCGCCGATAGGGCATGAAAAAACCCCGATGCCGCTCAGGGCACCGGGGTTTTGAAGGCAATCTATGGATGTGGGCGGATTACCGCAGACGGCCCATGGCCACCGCAACATCGGCCATGCGGCAAGAGAATCCCCATTCGTTGTCATACCAGGCCAGAACCCGCACAAGGCGGCTGCCGATAACCTTGGTCTGATCCGGCGCAAAGATCGAGCTTTCTTCGGTATGGTTGAAATCAATGCTGACCTTTTGTTCGGGGTCATAGCCCAGCACACCCTGCATCGCACCGGCGGCGGCCTCGGCCATGGTGGCGTTGACATCGGCCACCGTGACATCGCGCTTGGCCACAAATGTCAGGTCAACAGCCGACACATTCGGCGTCGGCACGCGGATCGCAGAGCCGTCAAGCTTGCCCGCCAGTTCCGGCAGAACCTCACCCAGGGCCTTGGCGGCCCCGGTCGAGGTCGGGATCATCGACATCGCGGCGGCGCGCGCGCGGTAGAGGTCCTTGTGGCGCCGATCCAGCGTCGGCTGATCGCCGGTATAGGCGTGGATCGTGGTCATGATGCCGCTCTCGATCCCGATGGCATCGTTCAGAACCTTGGCCAGCGGGGCCAGACAGTTGGTTGTGCAGGAGCCGTTTGAGATCATCCGCTCGGAGGCCTGAATCTGGTCGTGGTTCACGCCGTAAACCACCGTGCGGTCAACGTTTTTGCCCGGTGCCGAGAGCAAGACCTTGCCTGCGCCACGCTCAAGGTGCTTGTTGGCCTTGAGGCCGTCGTTGAAGTTGCCGGTGCATTCCAGCACCACATCGACGCCATCCCAATCCAGTTCGTTCATGTCATAGGTCGAAAACATCTCGATCGGGCCGCGGCCCAGATCCATGGTGCTGCCGTCGATGGTGATCGGATGCGCAAAGCGGCCATGCACCGAGTCATAGCGCATCAGGTGGGCTGCGGTTTCAAGCGGGCCGGTGGCATTGACCTTGACGACCTTGATATCGTCACGCAGGCTTTCGGAGATATGGGCAAGGGTGGCGCGGCCAATGCGGCCAAAGCCGTTGATGCCTACGGTAACGGTCATGAGCGACTCCTATGGATGCGGTTGGGGGCGATATAGACCCAAGGGCCATTGGCGGAAAGGTCGAAAAAGGGGATTTCATTTGAAATTCAGGTTGTTAGCGATAACCGTTACCGCAAAACCAGGCTGTGACCCCATGATTGCGCTAACCGTTGCGCCGCGCATGCGCCCGGTGTGGCCAGGGTTGGCGGTGCCAAAGGCAATCCTGGCACCGCGTTGGCGCACGCGGTTGATCCACCTCAAGGCCAAAGCCACCCGTGCATGGTCCTATGATCGCCTGAACAGGGCGCGCATAACATGATGAAGAAACTGCTTTTGCCGGTCATTCTGGGGTTGCTTGTCTTTGGCTTCTGGATCAGCCCGGATTTTCAGGAAATTGCCGCCGGCGTAGCCATTTTCCTGTTTGGCATGCTGATGCTTGAGGATGGGTTCAAGCTGTTCAGCGGCGGCTATCTTGAGCGCGCTCTTGAGGCGGCAACCCGATCCGTCAGCCGCGCGCTTGGGTTTGGGGCGATCGCCACCACGATCATGCAATCAAGTTCGCTTGTGTCGGTGATCACCATTTCGTTTCTGTCGGCGGGGCTTATTCCGCTTCTGGCCGGGGTGGGGATCATCTTTGGCGCCAATATCGGCACCACCACCGGGGCGTGGCTGGTGGCGGGGTTTGGCCTCAAGGTCAATATTTCGGCCTACGCCTTGCCCATGCTGGCCATCAGTATCGTGCTGGTGTTTCAGCACTCGAAATACCTGCGCGGCGTGGGCTATGTGCTTGCCGGGCTTGGGTTTTTGTTTCTCGGCATTCACCACATGAAAGAGGGTTTCGAGGCCTTCAAGGATCAGTTTGACCTGACCCGCCTGGCGATGACCGGGGTTTTGGGGCTTGTGGTTTACACGCTCACCGGGGCGGCGGCGACGGTGGTGATGCAATCGAGCCATGCCACGATGGTGCTGATCATCACGGCGCTTGCGGCCGGGCAAATCAGCTATGAAAACGCACTGGCGCTGGCGATCGGGGCCAATATCGGCACCACGGTCACCGCGATCATCGGCGCGCTTACCTCGAATTTTCAGGGCAAACGCCTTGCCCTGGCGCATCTGATATTCAACGTCTTGACGGCGGCGGTGGCGCTTGTCTTTATCGCTCAGATCCGCCTGGCGGTGGATGTCATCAGCAATTCCGTCGGCATTCCGGCCACTGATTTCGCCCTGAAGCTGGCGGTGTTTCATACTATTTTCAACGCCTTGGGTGTCGTTCTTATGCTGCCCTTCATTCACCGGCTGGTGGCATTTCTGGAGCGTGTGATCGTTCAGCCCGCCGAAGACCTGAGCCGCCCCAAGTACCTCTCGGAGGCGGTGGACGAGTTTCCCCAGACCATTCAGATCGCCATGCGCCGCGAGGTGCATCACCTTTATGAAAACGCGGTCGAGCTTATCGTGCACGGCCTGAACCTGCACCGCAGCGATCTGTTTGAAACAAGCGATATCGCCGCCACCGTCAGGGCAAGCCGCGCGCCGGTCGATTTCGATATCGACGCGCTGTATGAACAACGCGTCAAAACGCTCTATTCCGCGATCATCGAATTCGCGACCCGCGTTGGCAGCAAGGATATTCCGGCAAAACCGATGGATGATGTGTATCTCATGCGTGATGTCGCCGGGCAAATCGTGCATGCGGTCAAATCAATCAAACACATGCGCCGCAACGCCACGCATTTCACCCAAAAACCGCAGGGCAGGATCACCGATCTCTACAACGGGTTGCGCACCGAGATTGCCCGCATCCTTGTCGAAATCCGCAAGCTTGAAGAGGCCGCCCCCGAGGACCGCTCCAGCCTCTGGCTTGATCAGGAACGCATTCAGGTCGAAACCGATGCCCGCAACACCAATCAGACCGTTGACCGGCTGATCCGCGAGCGCCATCTGAGCGCCAGCATGGCGACCTCATTTCTCAACGATTCAAGCTATGCCTATAGTGCGATGCGCGATCTTCTTGATGCCGCCCGCGCCTATTACATCGACACCGAAGACGCGATGGCCGAGGTCGAGCGTATTCTGACACTGGACGAGGACGAGGTGCAGGACATGGCAGTGGAAGGCCCCATGCCCCCGCCAGGCCCGCGCGCATGAGGCAAGGATCACGCAATGAAACTTAAGAACAGCATCGAGAAACTGGATGCGTATTTTGAGCGCCTTGAAAGTGGCAAGGCGCAAAAGATCGACCCTGATCATGTGACGCGGGTGATCCAGAAACTCACCAAAAAGCGCGAAGAGGTGATGGCCGACCTCGCAGAGGCAAGCAAGCCCTCGAAGAAAGAGCGTTTTGTGCAAAAATGCGCCACCCTCGACGCCCAGATCGAGCGCGCCAGATGGCTGTTGGATCAGATCGGATAGCGGCGCGATCATGAAAAAAGCCCCCGGACGCAATGACATCCGGGGGCTTTGGTCTTTCAATCGGGCAAACGCTCAGAGCAGGGATTTGACCTTTGCGGCCACGTCCTCGGCGGTAATGCCGAATTCCTTGAACAGCGTCGGGGCAGGGGCCGAGGCGCCGAAATCATGCATGCCGATAAAGCCGCCCTTGTCGCGACGGCCACGCTCGCCGTAAAGCCAGCGATCCCAGCCAAAGCGAACGGCCGCCTCGACCGCGACCCGCACCGGGCCACCGGGCAGAACGCGCTTGCGATAGGCCTCGTCCTGATCCTCGAACAGCTCCCAGCAGGGCATCGACACAACCCGCGTGCCAATCCCGTCGGCCTGAAGCAGATCGCGGGCCGCCATGGCGATTTCCACCTCAGAGCCGGTTGCCAGCAGGATCGCCTGGCGCTTGCCGATCGCATCGGCCAGAACATAGGCGCCCTGCGCGGTCAGGTTCTTGGTCTTGTGCTCGCGGCGCAGCGTCGGCAGGCCCTGACGGGTCAGCGACATCACCGAGGGCGTCTGTTTCGAGGTCAACGCAAGTTCCCAGGCTTCGGCGGTCTCGACCGTGTCACAGGGGCGGAACACCCAGGTGTTGGGCGTCGCGCGGCTGATCGCCAGATGCTCGACCGGCTGGTGTGTAGGCCCGTCTTCGCCAAGGCCAATGCTGTCATGGGTCATGACAAACACCGTCGGAATCTTCATCAGCGCGGCAAGGCGCATCGCCGGGCGGGCGTAATCGGTAAAACACATGAAGGTGCCGCCATAGGGGCGGATGCCGCCATGCAGGACCATACCGTTCATCGCCGCCGCCATGCCATGCTCGCGGATGCCCCAGTGGACATAGCGCCCCTTGCGGTTGTCCACGTCAAACACCGTCATATCGCCCGAGCGGGTGTTGTTCGACCCCGACAGATCGGCCGAGCCGCCAACCGTTTCCTGCATCACCGGGTTGACCACCTCAAGCACCATTTCCGAGGATTGGCGCGTGGCTACCTTGGGGCCTTCTTCGCTGATCTGTTTCTTGATCGCCTTGATCCGCGCCGAGAGTTTGGCAGGCGCTTCACGCTCAAAGATACGGGTGAATTCGGCCTGACGCGGGGCTGACACCGCTGCCAGACGTTCGGCCCAGGCGGCCTGTTCCGATGCGCCGCGTTTGCCGATTGCTTCCCATGCCGATTTCACATCTGCGGGCACCTCGAACGGGCCATAGGGCCAGCCATAGGCCTCTTTTGCCGCGATAAGCTGTTCGTGATTGGTCAGAGCACCATGGCCCTTTGATGTGTCCTGTGCCGCGTGACCAAGGGCGATATGGGTCTTGCAGGCGATCATCGTCGGGCGTTTGCTCTTCTTCGCCTCGGTGAGGGCGCCGTCAATCGCCACCGGGTCGTGGCCGTCGATTTCAAGCACCTGCCAGCCGCTGGCGCGGAAGCGTTTCACCTGATCGGTGCGATCGGCAAGGTCAACCTTGCCGTCGATGGTGATGTTGTTGTTGTCCCAAAGCACGATCAACCGGCCAAGCGCGTGGCGCCCGGCAAGGCCGATGGCCTCCTGGCTGATGCCTTCCATAAGACAGCCGTCGCCAGCGATCACATAGGTATAGTGATCGACAAGCTTGCGCCCGAAGCGCGCGCGCAGCATTTCCTCGGCCATGGCAAAGCCGACCGAGTTGGCAATCCCCTGACCGAGCGGGCCGGTGGTGGTCTCGATCCCCTTGGCGTGGCCGTATTCCGGGTGACCTGCGGTAATCGCGCCCCATTGGCGAAAGTTCTTGATCTGCTCAAGGGTCATGTCCGCATAGCCGGTGAGATGCAGCAGCGAATAGAGCAACATCGAGCCATGCCCCGCCGACAGGATAAAGCGGTCGCGATCGGGCCAGTCGGGATTGGCGGCATCAAACTTGAGGTGGTTCTCAAAAAGCACCGTCGCCACATCGGCCATGCCCATGGGCATGCCGGAATGGCCGGAATTGGCGGCAGCCACGGCATCCAGCGTCAGGGCGCGAATGGCAGTGGCTTTTTTCCAGTGGTCGGGATTGGCAGAGCGCAGGGTGGCGATATCCACGGGATGGCATCCTTTGAAGTGGCAACAGATGTGGGCTGCATAACAGCCCGGCCCCAAAGATCAAGCATCGCCCGGCACAATGCCCAGTGATTACCCGGTGATTGGCGGTAAAGGGGGCGCATTTCGTGTTGCGGTTCGTTAGACTTGCATAAAACCCGCCTGATGTGCGATTCGATGGGGCATGGGCAAGGATATGGGCAAAGACAAGTGAGGGGTTAAGGCGATGAGCCAGATAAATGAGCTTGAGGCGCGGATCACCGCAGCGCTCGACCGCATAGCGCAGGGGCTTGAGGCCCGGCAGGACAACGGAGCAGAGACCGCAGGCGACGAGCTTGCGACCCTCAAGCAACAGCTTGAGGACGAAAAGCTGGCCAATGCGCAGCTCGAAGAGCGGGTCAGAACGCTGCACGACAAGCTAGCGGCGCAAGAGGCCGCAAATGAGCAGGGCCGTGGCGAACAGGCACAGGCGATGCGCAAGCTCGACAGTGACCTGCAATCGCTGCGCAAGGCCAATCAGCAGCTGCGCGACAACAATCAGGCGCTGCGCGAGGCCAATCAATCCGGCGTCGCCGAGCCGCATCTGATCAACAAATCCATGCTCGCCGAGCTTGAGGGCCTGCGCGCCACCCGCGCGGCGGATCGCGATGAGGTCGAGGCGGTGCTTGCAGAGCTTGGCCAGGTGATTGGCGCCGCTGCGGACCCCGAAACCCCGAACAGCAAGACGGAGGAAGCCTGATGCCCGAAGTGCAGATCGAAATCGGAGGCCGCACATTCGAAGTGGCCTGTCAGGCGGGCGAAGAGCATTACCTGCAATCCGCCGCCAAGATGCTGGATGAAGAAGCCTCGGTTCTGGCGGCGCAGATCGGGCGTATCCCCGAGCCGCGGATGCTGTTGATGGCGGGCCTGATGCTGGCCGACAAGACCGCCGGGCTTCAGGACAAGCTACGCGAGACGCAGGACAAGCTTGCCGAGAAAGACGCCGAGCTTGGCCAATTGCGCGACGCGCCGACACCAGAGGCACAGCGCATCGAGGTGCCGGTGGTGCCGCAAGAGGTGACCGATACCCTGGCCGAGATTGCCGCGCGCGCCGAGGCTCTGGCGGAAACCGTGGACGGAAGCCGCGCAGGTTAGGGGGCGGGCTCGTCGCGCTCTTGCGTGCGCGCCTCGCGAGACTGGCCGTCAGGCCGGACGAGCGCCCTGTCAGGAGTGGGAACACGGGTATGAAGCTGGTTTTGGGCGGGGTCATTTTGTTGATTGTCGCAGGCATGGGCTATATTCGGCTTGCGCCAGGTGACGTCGAGCGTTGGCACGTCATGCCTGACGAGGTCACGGAACAGACCCTGCCGGGCGGGGCCATACGCGTGATCCCGTCAGCCGATGGCGCTTTTGAGCGGCTTGACGCCATCATCCGCACCACGCCGCGCACGCATGTTCTTGCGGGCACGCCTGATAGCGGCATGATCACCTATGTGACACGTTCGGCGGTTTTCGGTTTTCCCGATTACACCACCCTGCGCCGGGCCGGGGATCAGCTTGAGATTTACGGACGCCTGCGCTTCGGAAAATCAGATCTGGGCGTCAACGCCACCCGTATCGACGGCTGGCTGATGCGATTGCGGCAGGGCGGATGACAAGCAACCATCGCTGATCTTGCGCCACATCGGCACGTTTAATGACATCTGGCATTGCGCCATGAACATCTTGCCATCAACATTCAGACAGGTCATTTCGCCCATTTCCAGCCGCGCACCGTTGCGATCCGTGCAATAGCATTCCACGGTTTTGCCGCCGATCGTGGCATCGGCAAAGACCGGCGAAGCCGCCAGAAGAAGGGGCAGTATAAGTCGCATGATTCCAATCATAGCACAGGCTTGCCCCTTGACCAAAGCCAAAGGATAGGACAGAGCCTCGCATCATGGTGCCCTTGGACAGATTAGAACAGATCACGCAGCGTTTCGAGTATATCGAGGCGCAGATGGCGCAGGGCGGCGGCGATATCGCGCGCCTTGGCCGCGAATATGCAGAACTGCGCCCCGTGGTTGAGGAAATCCGCGCCTATCGCCAGGTGCTCGAGGATATCGACAGCGCCAGGGCGATGCTCGACGATCCAGAGATGCGCGATCTGGCCCGCGAAGAACTTGAGGCGCTGGAGGCGCGCCAGCCCGAATTCGAGGCGGCGCTGCAACTGGCGCTTTTGCCGAAAGACGCCGCAGACGCGCGCCCGGCGATCCTTGAAATCCGCCCCGGCACCGGGGGCGATGAGGCGGCGCTTTTTGCCGCTGACCTGATGCGGATGTATCAGCGCTATGCCGAGGCGCGGGGCTGGAAATTCGACATTCTGGAAGAACAGCAAAACGAGATTGGCGGCATCCGCGAGTTGGTGGTGCATATCAAGGGCGAGAATGTCTTTGCCCGGCTCAAGTTCGAATCCGGCGTGCATCGCGTGCAGCGCGTGCCCGAAACCGAAAGCGGCGGGCGCATTCATACCTCTGCGGCCACGGTGGCGGTTCTGCCCGAGGCCGAGGATGTCGATGTCAGGATCGATGCGGGCGACCTTCGGATCGACACGATGCGAAGCTCTGGCGCCGGCGGTCAGCACGTCAACACCACCGATTCCGCCGTGCGGATCACCCACCTGCCGACCGGCCTTGTGGTGACCAGCTCCGAGAAATCCCAGCACCGCAACCGCGAGATTGCGATGCAGGTTCTGAAATCGCGGCTGTTTGACATGGAGCGTCAGCGCGTCGATAGCGAACGCTCGGCCAGCCGTGCGTCGCAGGTCGGCTCGGGCGATCGCTCCGAACGTATCCGCACCTATAATTTTCCACAGGGGCGGATGACCGATCATCGCATCAACCTCACGCTCTACAAGCTTGATCAGGTCATGAACGGCGATCTCGACGAGGTAATTGATGCCCTGACCGCCGATGCGCAGGCCAGCATGCTGGCCGAGATGGGCGCGTGACAGCCCCGCAGGACGCGGCATCGCCGGGGCAGGCCCTGGCATGGGCGCTTGCGCTTGGGCGTGACCGGCTTGGCGATGTGGATGATCCGATGCGCGATGCGCGCCTTTTATTGGCCCATGCCGCCGGGCTTGAGCGGGGCCAGTTGACCCGCCTTGATGTCGCGGATTTCACGCCGGAGATGATCACCGCCTATCTGGCGCTGATTGATCAGCGCGCGGCGGGACGGCCGGTATCGAAAATCCTCGGCTATCGCGACTTCTGGAAGTACCGCTTTGCCGTGAGCGAGGAGGTGCTTGACCCGCGCCCCGATACCGAAACTCTGGTCGAGGTCGCTTTGGCGCAGCCGTTCGGGCGGGTTCTTGATCTCGGCACAGGCTCGGGCTGTATCCTGCTCAGCCTTCTGGCCGAGCAGGCGCAGGCGAGCGGTCTGGGCACCGACCTGTCCGAGGCCGCACTGAACGTGGCGCGACAGAATGCCGGGGCCCTTGGCGTGCAGGCGCGGGCGGAGTTCGTGATTTCGGATTGGTTTGCGGCCATCACGGGCCCGTTTGACCTTATCGTGTCTAACCCGCCCTATATCGCGCTGCACGAGATGCCCGGCCTCGCGCGGGAGGTACGCGCGCATGACCCGCGCATGGCGTTGACCGATGAGGGCGACGGGCTTGCGGCCTACCGCGCGATCGTCGTGAAAGCCGGGCAATACCTGCGCCCCGGCGGGCGAATCCTGTTGGAAATCGGCCCGACCCAGGGCGCAGAGGTGGCGCGATTTCTGTCCGATGCGGGATTCGATGAGGTGGAAATATTGCCTGATCTGGACGGTCGTGATCGGGTGGTAGGCGCGATCTGGCCGCTCTGAACCGGCGCAAAGCAGCGATAATTCGCATAAATGGCGAGAAATTTCAGTTTTTGGCTTGTATGAACCGCCGCTGCATGGTTAGTCATGGGGCAGTCGAGACGGAGGATGCCTTTTGGGCGGTCCCGCTTGACGCCAAGCCAAAACATGTCCGATCCGATTTAATTTTCGGCGCAAGGGGCGCCAGTCGGGTCGAGTGAACATTTGAGCATAAGGCTGGACAGCATCAACATGAGATCATCTAAGTCACGTTCGCGCAATAAGCCGAACCGCAATCGCCCCAGCACGGGCAATGTCGTCAACCGGACCTTCGACAGCTCCGGCCCCGAAGGCAAGGTGCGCGGCACACCACAGCAAATCATTGATAAGTACAACCAGCTCGCGCGCGATGCCCAATTGTCGGGTGACCGGGTTGCGACCGAGAACTTTCAGCAGCATGCCGAGCATTACCTGCGGCTTTTGGGTGAGGCCCAGAAAGAGCAGGAGGCACGCCGCGAAGAACAGGAACGCCAGAATCGTGAGCGTCAGGCCGAGCGGGACCGTGAGCGCCCGCAAGGCGAGCGTGGCCAGAACGCCGGTCAGAACACGGGCGAGCGTCAAAGCCATGGCACCGGGGATCGCGATCAGCCCCGGGCGCAACATACCGGCAATGACGCAAGCGCCAGTGATCCCGCCTCTGCCGCGCAGCCCGATGTGATCGAGAACACCGGTGTCGGCGAAAGCGGTCTTGTCGAAACCCCCGAAAGCCAGACCGCACCGGTCCCGCCCAAGCGCCCGCGCAAGCCGCGCGTGAAAAAGCCGCCCAAGGCCGATGCCCCGAGTGATCAGCCGAGCGAGCCGCCTGAAAATGGCGAGCAGGACGGTGGACGCGACGGGTCTGGCCCGGCGAAGGCCGCGGAATAGGCCACAGAGCCAGGACAGGAAAAAGAGGGCGCGGGACCGATCAGGCCTCGCGCCTTTTTGCTGGCGTCGCGAGGCCT
The DNA here is from genome assembly GCF_900115165.1 of Roseovarius lutimaris. Taxonomy (GTDB): domain Bacteria; phylum Pseudomonadota; class Alphaproteobacteria; order Rhodobacterales; family Rhodobacteraceae; genus Roseovarius; species Roseovarius lutimaris. The sequence goes on from NZ_FOVP01000007.1 coordinate 112,404, forward strand.
GCGGCGCGAGTATTTGGGGAAAGATGAAAGCATGAGGTCTTTTCAGCCGGGCCCCGCTAGCCTAAGACGCCGCGACCCGCATGGATCGCAAAGCCAGAGAGAGACCCGCAATGCCCACAGACAAACCGCAGCCCGCCTTTGTGCTTGTGCGCCCGCAGATGGGCGAAAACATTGGCGCGGCGGCGCGCGCGATGTGGAATTTCGGCCTTGACCGGATGCGGATTGTTGCGCCGCGTGATGGGTGGCCCAATCCGAAGTCGGTGGCCATGGCCAGCGGGGCGGGGCGGTTGCTTGACGAGGCACAGCTTGTCGAGAGCACGGGCGAAGCCGTGGCCGATTGCCATTATGTCTTTGCCACTACCGCGCGTGCGCGCGGGTTGACCAAGCCGGTGGTGAGCCCCGAGCGCGCCATGCAGATCGCCGCCGAGCGGATCGCGGCGGGTGAAAAGGTGGCGGTGCTGTTCGGCCCCGAGCGCGCCGGTCTTGAGAATGATGACATTGCGCGCGCCAATGCGATCATCAACGTGCCGGTCAATCCCGAATTTGCCAGCCTGAACCTTGCGCAATGCGTGCTTTTGACCGGCTATGAATGGCAGCGCGCCGCCAGTGAGATCATCCCCGAGCGGGTCGATATGGCCAAGGCAAACTGGGCCGAGCAGATCGAAATCGAAAAGCTGGGCGATCACTATGAGGCGCGTCTTGACGAGGCCGGGTTTTTCTTTCCCGAGCACAAGGCCGAGAGCATGAAGCTCAATCTGCGCAATATGTGGAGCCGGATGGCGCTGACCGGTGCGGATGTGCAGATGCTGCACGGCGTGCTGCGGCAGATGGTCCGCTGGAAGCAGCGCGACGGTTGAGCGCGCTTGAAGGCGGGCATGTCGCGCACTAGGATTTCGGCCATATAGAATGAGGTTCACGATGAGCGGAAAACGCAGCATTTTCGAAGAGGTCGACAGCGCGGAGAAACCCGCGCCCGAGGCACCGCGCGGCGGCATGATTGATGCCGGTAAACGTGGCGCGCGCCGTGGCATCCGGGCCTGGCTGATGGTGCTGTTTACGCTGGTCGTGCTGATGATCGCCGTCGGTGGTCTCACGCGTCTGACCGACAGCGGGCTAAGCATCACCGAGTGGAAGCCCGTGACCGGGGCGTTGCCGCCGATGACCGAGGCGGTCTGGGCTGAGGAATTCGAAAAATACAAGACCATTCCGCAATATGAACTGCTCAACAAGGGCATGAGCCTTGCAGAGTTCAAGGCGATCTATTGGTGGGAATGGGGCCATCGCCAGCTTGGTCGCTTTATCGGTCTGGTCTGGGCGATTGGGTTTTTCGGCTTCCTGCTGGCGCGTCAAATTCCGGTGGGCTGGAGCGGGCGATTGCTTGTGCTGGGCGCGCTTGGCGGTGCACAGGGGGCGATTGGCTGGTGGATGGTGGCCTCGGGGCTTGAGAGTGAGATGATCGCGGTGGCCTCTTACCGTCTGGCGACGCATCTTGGGCTGGCCTTTGTCATTCTGGGGGTGATTGCGTGGTTTGTCTTTCTTCTGGGGCGCGAAGAGCGCGATTTGATGCAGGCGCGGCGCGGCGGCGAGGCCAGACTTTTCGCGCTCTCGACCGGCTGGATGCATTTCGCGTTCCTTCAGATCATTCTTGGTGCGCTTGTCGCGGGCATTGATGCGGGGCGCAGCTTTACCGACTGGCCCCTGATGGCGGGGGGCATTCTGCCGCCCGATATGATGGGGATAGAGCCCGCCTGGCGGAACTTTTTCGAGAACCCCGGCACGGTGCAATTCATTCACCGGCTGAGCGGGTATCTGCTTCTGGCCTTCGCGATCTTCGTCTGGCTCAGGGGGCGGCGCAGCGCCAATGAGGCCACCGCGCGCGCCTTTTCGGTCGCTTTTGGGGCTCTTCTGGCGCAGGTCGTGCTTGGCATTGTGACGGTGCTTTATATCGCGCCCTGGCAGCTTGCGATCGCGCATCAGTTTCTGGCGGTCATCCTCTGGGTCCTGATCCTGCGCGCGCGTTTCCTGAGTCAGTACCCGCTGGCGCAATCTATTCGGAGGACCTGAGATGTCTACCTATGACGATCTGATGGCGCATGAGCGCGAAACGCAGGCCCTGTCACAGGTGGCAGGGCGTCTGGGGTGGGATCAGGAGACCATGATGCCACGCGGCGCGGCCCACCAGCGAGCCGAGGAAAGCGGTGCGATGCAGGCGGTGATTCATGCCCGGCGCACCGATCTGCGGCGCGGTGAGTGGCTCGCAAAGGCAGAGGCGGCGGATGATGTGGCGCGCGCGCAGCTGCGCCATATCCGGCGCGATTACGACCGGCTGTGCCGGGTGCCGGGCGATCTGGCGGTGGCCTTGGCGCGCCTGACAAGCCGGGCGCAGGGCGAATGGGCCGAGGCGCGCGCCAATGACGATGTCACGCGTTTTGCCCCGGTTCTGGCCGAGGTGATTGCGCTCAAGCGTCAGGAGGCGGCGGCCCTGGCAGAGGGTGGCGATCTTTATGACGCCTTGCTTGAGGATTACGAACCGGGCATGACCTCGGCGCTGCTGGACGAGATGTTTGCCGTCCTGCGCCCCCGTCTGGTGGATTTGCGCGCGCAGGCCCTTGCCGGGGCCGAAGCCCCCGCGCTCGCAGGGCAGTATGACGAGAGCGCGCAAATGCGCCTTGCGCGCGACCTTGCGCAGGTCTTTGGCTATGACGGGACACGCGGGCGGCTTGACAAGGCGGTACATCCGTTCAGCTCTGGGTCGGGCGATGACGTGCGCATCACCACACGCACCAGTACGGTTGACCCGTTCAATTGCATCTATTCGACCATCCACGAGGTTGGCCACGCCTGCTATGAACAGGCGATTGACCCGGCCTATGCCCTGAGCCCGCTGGGGCAGGGAGTGTCGATGGGGGTGCATGAAAGCCAGAGCCGGATTTATGAAAATCAGCTTGGCCGCAGCGCCGCCTTTTGCGGGTGGCTTTTCAAGCGGATGCAGTCGGTCTTTGGCGATATCGGGGTGGCGGATGGCGATGCCTTCTACCGGATCGTGAACCGGGTGCATCGCGGCTATATCCGCACGGAATCCGACGAGGTGCAATATAACCTGCATATCATGCTGCGCTATGACCTTGAGCGCGCCCTGATCAGCGGCGATTTGCAGGCGGGTGATCTTGAGGCCGCCTGGAACGACCGCTTTGAGGTCGATTTCGGCTATCCTGTGGATCGTGCGTCAAACGGGTGCTTGCAGGATGTGCATTGGTCGGTGGGCCTATTCGGCTATTTCCCGACCTATAGCCTTGGCAATGTCTATGCCGGCTGTCTGAATAAGGCGATGCAGGCCGACTTGCCGGGATTGGAGATGGATTTGGCCAAGGGCGACCTGAGCGCGCCAACAGCGTGGTTGCGCGACAAGGTGCAACGCCATGGCGGGTTATATGAGCCGCGCGAAGTGATCACCCGCGCCTGTGGAACAGAGCCGGATGCAGAACCGTTGCTCGCCTATCTGGAACAGAAATTCGCGGCATTGTACCCAGGTTAAGGCGGCGTTATTCGTTAACGCTGGCCTCGTCCACGGGATCGGTCTGTTCAATCCAGCGCGACAGAACGGATCTGAGCAGGGCGACATCGCGGGTTTCAATGGCCTCTGACAGTGATTTCAAGGCTTTGGCAAGCTCAATTTCCGACAGGTGCCCCTCTTGCGCGCGCAAAATCTTGGAATGCGGCGTGGTCAGCATATCGCTGCCGATCAAGAGCTCCTCATGCAGCTTTTCTCCGGGGCGTAGGCCGGTGATTGCAATCTCGATATCGCCGTCGGGATTGGCGGCGTCGCGCACGCTCAGCCCGCTGCCTTCGATCATCTTGCGCGCCATGTCGCGCACCGCAATCGGTTCGCCCATATCCAGCACGAAGACATCACCACCGCGCGCAAAGGAGCCGGCCAAAAGAACAAGCCTGGCAGCCTCTGGGATAGTCATGAAATAGCGCGTGACATCCGCATGGGTCAGAGTGACAGGCCCCCCCTTGGCGATCTGTTCAGCGAAGAGCGGAATGACCGAGCCGGACGAGCCCATGACATTGCCAAAGCGCACCATCGAAAAGCGCGTGGTGCTGGCGCGGGTGGCGAGATCCTGAACGATCATTTCGGCAAAGCGTTTCGAGGCGCCCATAACGCTGGTTGGGCGTACGGCCTTGTCGGTCGAAACCAGGATGAACCGCTCAACTCCGGCATCGCGGGCGGCGTTGGCTACGACCCGTGTGCCGATCACATTGTTGCGCATGCCCTCAATGGCGTTTTCCTCGACCAGCGGAACGTGCTTGTAGGCCGCTGCGTGCAGGACGATATCGACCTTCTTGGACTGCATCAGCACATTGACCAACGCCTTGTCGGTCACCGAACCAAGGATCGGCGTGACCTTGATGTCAGGGACCAGGCCATGCAATTCGCGCGCAATTTGAAACAGCGCATGTTCGCCATGATCCAGCAGAATCAAATTGGCCGGACGACAGCCGCCGATCTGGCGGCAAAGCTCTGATCCGATGGACCCGCCGGCGCCGGTGACAAGAATATTGCGCCCGGCGTAGGTATCGCTGACGCCGGGAAGCTGATCTTCCAGACCGTCGCGGCCCAGCAGATCGCCAAGGTCGACCGGACGGCTTTCATAAAGCGTGCTCGCATTGTTGGAAATCAGATCGGCAAAGGACGGCAGGGCATGCACCTCGCACCCGGTATCCGTCAGTTCACGGATCAGCTGAGTGCGCACATTCCGAGGCGCGCTTGGCATCGCAAGCACGATCCGCTGCACGTCATACCGGTCGACAAGTTTGCGGATCCCCGAGGGGTTGTACACCTTTAGACCGGCAATGGTCAGCGCCTGGAGGCGCGGTTCGTCGTCGACAAAGGCAACCGGCATCACAGTTTTGTCGGTGGCAAGGGCGTTGGCAAGCTGTTGACCTGTCTGACCCGCGCCATAGATCAGCACGCGCAAGCGCCGGTTTCCGCTTCGATAAATACGCAACAAGGCGACACGCATCACCAGACGCAACAGCACCGACAAGATCAAAAAGATCATCCCGGTGATTAAAAATATGGTCGGATGCGTGGATTGACCGGGCAACAGCAAAGAGTTGATCACGCTGATGCCGACAATCGCGACGGCGATGAAAGCCGAATCCACCATTCCCTGCATCTCGTAGGCGTTCAACTTTACCTTGTTAAGGCCAAACTTCACACTTAGCGCAGCAACAACGGCAAGGATGGCGGCAATGTCGATCAGGCTGTCGACGCTCAGAGCATTCATCCAATTGCTGCCAAGGAACATTGCCGAGGCCGCGCCATAGGCAATCACCGCGAGGACAAGATCCATGGCAAGGAAGATTGCATGTTTATGCGATGAGCGCAGTGAATTCACAAAGTTGTAGAACATGGCCAAGTGAAAGCCTTTCTCGCGCGCTCAAAAACGCATCATCCCGAAAACCAGGGTCTTTATAGCTCCAATGTCACGTTGGGCAATGCGCCCTAAACGCGCACCAACATAGCGTAGTACGCATACCCGAAACAAGGCACATTTTCTGCGCCTGCGAAAAGTCGCTGCCCCCTAAGTCTGGTGTCGTTGAAGATTAACTGTGTCGTTTCAACTGGGTAAAGGCCCGAATCAAGGTGCGCCAAATCAGGCGCAGATCGTAACAGGTGTTGCTATGGCGCGCCCAGATCAGATCAAGCCGGGCCTTGACCGGGATACAGCGCCGCACATAGGTGTCTTCGGTCGCTTCGCGCGTGTCGCAGGCCCGCAAAAGCCGTTCTTCGGTGCGGTGGTAAATCAATGTGGCAAGCCCGGTGACGCCGGGCCTGTTGCGCAGCACCTTGGCATAAAGCTCCGGGCGCAGCTCGACATAGCGGCGCAGGGGGGGGCGTGGGCCAACAAAGCTCATGTCTCCGCGCAGGATGTTGATCAACTGCGGCAATTCGTCCAGACGCTGGCGTCGCAGCCAGGCCCCAAGCGGCGTGATGCGGTTGCGTTTGTATCCCGCCGACACTCCGCCATCATCGCCGGTATTGCGCATGGTGCGGAATTTCCACAGGCAAAACGATGTGTCTGGGGTCTTCATCCGTTCCGAGAGGTAAAAGATCGGGCGCCCGTCGATGACCAGGATCGCGACAGCGACCGCCACGATCAAGGGAGACAGTATAACCGCAAGAATAAGTGCCAGTAGAACATCCATTAAACGCTTGGCCGGGGTCATGAAACAAATTCCAGGTTGCGCCAGTCGGCGATTAATTCTTGGGCGTTTCTAAGAAGTTTCATCTGTGGGAACAAGTGTTCAAGTCTTTTCCCGTCCATGGTGACGCATTGATGGGCAGAATCCGGCGCATCGCGCCAGACGACCGGACGTCCTGCTGCACGGGCCAGATCCTCCATTCGGACCGGAACGGGGGCTGTCACATTTACCACCTCCGGCAGCGCTTCGCCGGGCAGCGCGGCAAGCGCCAGTAGCACGCGAGCAAGATCGCCCGGCGCGATATAGCTGCGCAACGGGCCATGCCCATCGGCAAACCGGTCAAGTGTTATCGGGGCCTCTTGCGGAGCAAGGGCAGGGGCAAGGCTATCGGCGCCGACGACATTTGCAAGACGCAGGACACAGTGGCGGATGCCGTTTCGTGGCAGGGCACGGATCGTTTCTTCCATGGTAAGTTTGGACGCGCCATAGGCGTTTGCCGGGGTCGGGGGGCTTGTTTCGTCAAGCTCTGTGCCCGGCCCATAGATCGCCGCAGAGGAAAAATGCAGGATGTTTCTTGCGCCGCAGGCCTCGGCCAGGGCCACCGTATAGGGCACGAGATCGACATTTGTTGCCAGGTCGGCCGCATCGCCAGAGGTACAGCCCCAAAGTGCAATCACTGTGTCCATACCAGGCAGGGGCGGCAAAGGATCGCCCGGTGACCACAGGATATCTGTCGGCGCCCGACGTGCCATGCACAGCGGTGCAGGCCCCGGGCACTTGCGCCATGCCCGCCGTAAAAGCAAACCGAGTTTGCCATTGCTGCCAGTGACAAGACAGGTGACGTTGTGCGATGTTTTGGCCATGAACGGGGGGGCTCTGCCTCAAAGTTGAATTTTTGATTGTGTAGCACGGCGCCCGTGGGTTAGGAAGTTTATCAAAGCACCATATATTGAGGGGGACAGGCTTTGCGGCGGATTTCAAAAGCACATCTTGGTCTTGCTCTTGTATTGGTTCTCGCAGGCTGTGGCGTGCCGCGTGGGGCGGCATTGCAATCCGAGGTTCTGGCCGAGCAAGATGCTGAAAATCCTACGTTTCAAGTGGTGAAAGTCACACGCAATGCCATGCCGGATTTGTCCGCTTGGCCGGCCACCGGCTGGAAAGGCAAATACCATTGGCTGGGAGCCTCGCGCGGTCCTGATTCTTCGCTGATCCAAAGCGGTGACAGGCTTGATATCATTGTCTGGGACAACCAGGAAAACTCTCTGCTGGCCTCGGAGCAATCCAAATCGACAGTGGTGCCTACCATGACCGTTTCGTCGAGCGGTACGATCTTCATGCCCTATGTTGGCGAAGTTGGCGTGCGTGGTCTGACCGCTGGGGCGGCCCGCACTAAACTACAAAAACGCCTTGAAGATATCGCGCCCACGGCACAGGTTCAGGTGGCGATCGACCAGGGCGGCAACAACTCGGTCGATATGGTCGGCGGTGTTGGCGCACCTGGAACGATCCCGCTCAAGACCCGCAACACCCGAATCCTGAGTGTTCTTGCCCAGGCCGGCGGTATCAGCCCAAGCCTGCGCCACCCGCTTGTGGTGCTGCAACGTAACGGCAAGAGCTATGAAACCCGCGCCGAAGCGCTTTTGTCCGACCCCGCGCGCAACACGCTCGTGCGCGGCGGTGATCAGATCGTCGTGATCGAGGATGACCGAAGCTTCAACGTTCTCGGGGCGGCAGGTAGCCAGAGACTCGTCAATTTCGAGAAAGAAACCATGTCGGCGATGGAGGCGGTCTCGGTCGCGGGCGGGCTAAGTGCGGCGCGCGCAAACCCGAAGGGGTTGCTGGTCCTGCGCGAATACAAGCCCGGCGACGTTAGCCTGAGTGAAAAGACTCCGGACATGCAGCAAGTCATTTTCACGCTTGATCTGACCAATGCCGATGGTCTTTTTGCCGCACGCCAGTTCAATATCAATCCCAACGATACAGTGCTGGCAACCGAATCGCCGATCACAAGGGTCCAGACCATTCTTGGCCTCTTTGGCACCGTGCTTGGTGCCGGTGCGACGGCAAACAATCTGACACAATAAACGCGCGATCTCGCTTGCGGGGACGGCTTATCGCCTAGACCAGCGCCATCCTTTCGGCGCGCTCGGGGTCTGGATAGGGGCGGAAAAGGGCGAAATCGGCTTTTGCGATCTGCGAATGAACGCGGTCATGCAATTGCGCGGTTTCGTCATCATGCTGCCCGGTCAGGCGAAAGGCGCGATCCAGATGCGACAGATCAGCAACCTCGATGTCGAGCCGGAAATCGCGATAGGCGTCGGCGGCAAGGTTAAGCTTGCTGCGATAGAGCCGCCACTGGCCGATGGCGCCGTGCGATTGCAGATGGGTCATCCAGGCCTCTAGCGCGGCGGCAAAGGCAAGCGCCTTGGCGTCCTGTTTCAGGTCGATCATGCAGCAATAAAGGTTCATCTGGCACTATCCTGCGGGTCATAAGGGTGCTCGCATCCTGCCGCAGAAGGTTTGACAGCCGGTTAACCGCCGCAATTTCTAAAGATTTGCAAAGATATTGAGGATCTCTGGCTCATCCGCCTCTTTACCGGGGCGGCGCATCAGTCTGGCCCCTGTAAGCGCACGCCGAATCTCTTGTTGGATCGGGCGTTTGCCGCGTGTTGCAAGGGTAATGCGGCGCGGATTGACGTCTTTGTCGCAGGCACGTTGCAGCCGGGCCCGATAGCCCAGAACCGAGGCGCGACGCAGGGCAGGGCCGCTCAGGCCGGAGTAGGTCAGCAGCACCGCAGCACTCAATGTCAGGTCACGCCAGAACGCCGAGACAGAGCCCGGTACGACATGCATCATGTTCTGGGTCAGGCTGTTGGAAAAGACGAAAATCGCAAGACTGAGCGCCACAAGCCGAAGCCGAACGCCGGCCATCAAACAGGCGCTGAGCAAAAACATCAGGGTCGCGCCCAGAAGATCCGCCGCCAGGGGCGGCATCAGTGGCGCAAAAATCACCGCTGGATCAAGCCCTGCCACAAGACCGATCGAGAGTGCCATGAAATACGAGCCGATTACGATGCGGATCAGGTTGAGACCGGCCTGGTCGAGGGAAAACCGGGGTTTAAGGCTCATGCGGTGACGTCCTTGTGCGGTGAGGGCGCGACCAACAACCAAAGACACCTACAACCAAGCGCGCAAAACAAACCCCGGATAGTCACGATGAATGGGGCGAAACTCGGCCCAAACGGTGGCTATCCGGGGTTTATTCAGAACAGACGTCCTGTTTCTGCACTAGTTTTCGGTCTCTGCGCTGCCCTCTGCCGCGCCCTCAATATCCTCGTCCTCGTCGCCCTGATCGGCGATCCAGGCGACGCTGACCACGACTTCGCCGCGCCCGGTGTCAAACACCTTGACCCCGCCGGCACTGCGCGAACGGAAGGAAATGCCCTTGATTGGCACGCGGATTGATTGCCCCTTGGAGGTGGCAAGCATGATCTGATCCTCAAGCGTCACCGGGAAGGACGCCACAAGCTCGCCGCCGCGCATCGCCTTGTCCATCGCCGCCACACCCATGCCGCCACGCCCGCGCACGGGGTAATCGTGGCTTGAGCTAAGCTTGCCCGTGCCTTTGGCGCTAATGGTCAGGATAAGGTTCTCGGCCTCGGACATTTCGGCGTAGCGTTCGGGGCTGATGCTGACGTTTTCATTGGCCTCTTCATCGGTGCCGGCGTCCTCTTCGGTGACACCGGCAAGGGCACGGCGCATCTTGAGATAGGCGGCACGCTCGTCCGCCGTGGCCTCGAAATGGCCAATCACAGACATCGACACGACCCGGTCGTCGCCGCTCAGGCGGATACCGCGCACGCCAGTCGACTTGCGGCCCTTGAAGACCCGCACATCGGTGGTCGCAAAGCGGATCGCGCGGCCCGAATTGGTAAACAGCATCACGTCATCATCCTGCGAGGTGATGCGCGCATTGACCAGTTCGACCCCTTCGGGCAGATCCATCGCGATCTTGCCGTTGCGCTTCACATTGGTGAAATCCGACAGCGCATTGCGCCGCACATCACCTGCCGAGGTGGCAAACACGATCTGAAGCGCGTCCCATTCATCCTCGGGGCGATCCACCGGCATGATCGCGGCAATCGACACACCGGTCGGGATCGGCAGGATGTTGACGATCGCCTTGCCCTTCGAGGTGCGCCCGCCAAGCGGCAAACGCCATGTCTTGAGCTTGTAAACCATGCCATCGGTGGTGAAGAACAAAAGCTGGGTATGGGTATTGGCGACAAAGAGGGTAGTCACCGCATCCTCGTCCTTGGTGGACATCCCCGACAGGCCCTTGCCACCGCGTTTCTGGGCGCGGAAATCGTTCAGGGCGGTACGTTTGATATAGCCGCCCTGGGTGATCGTCACGACCATGTCTTCGCGCTCGATCAGGTCTTCGTCTTCCATGTCGCCGGACCAGTCGACAATCTGGGTGCGGCGCGGCACGGCGAACAACTCGCGGACCTCGCGCAGCTCGTCGGCGATGATCTGCATGATCCGCTCGCGGCTGGCCAGAATGGCAAGGTATTCCTTGATCTTGTCGGCCAGATCCTGAAGCTCGTCGGTGACCTCTTTCACGCCAAGCTGGGTCAGGCGTTGCAGACGCAGTTCAAGGATCGCGCGGGCCTGTATTTCGCTCAGGTTATAGGTGCCGTCGTCATTGGCCGGATGACTCGGGTCATCAATCAGCGCGATATAGGGCAGGATATCGCCCGCAGGCCAGCGCCGTTCCATCAGCTTTCGGCGTGCCTCGGCGGCATCGGCAGAGGCGCGGATCGTCGCCACGACCTCATCGACATTGGACACGGCAACCGCCAGACCACAGAGCACATGCGCGCGCTCGCGGGCCTTGCGCAGATCATAGGCGGTGCGGCGTGCAACCACCTCTTCGCGGAAGGTGATGAACAGCGACAGGAACCGGTGCAGCGTCAGCTGCTCGGGCTTACCGCCATTCAGCGCCAGCATGTTACAGCCAAAATAGGTTTGCATCGGCGTGAAGCGGTACAATTGGTTAAGCACCACATCCGGCGTCGCATCGCGCTTTAGCTCAATCACCACACGTACGCCGTTGCGGTCGCTCTCGTCCTGCACATGGGCGATGTTTTCGATCTTCTTGTCGCGCGCCGCCTCGGCGATCCGTTCGATCATCGTCGATTTGTTGACCTGATAGGGGATCTCGTCGATCACAACGGCATAGCGGTCCTTGCGGATTTCCTCGACCCGGGTCTTGGCGCGGATGATGACGCTGCCGCGCCCTTCAAGATAGGCTTTGCGCGCGCCGGTACGGCCAAGCATGATGCCCCCGGTGGGGAAATCGGGGCCGGGCACGTATTCGATAAGGTCTTCGCTTTCCAGATCGGGGTTGTCGATCAGCGCCAGCGTGGCATCAATCACCTCGCCAAGGTTGTGCGGCGGGATATTGGTGGCCATGCCAACCGCAATACCGCCCGCGCCATTGACCAGCATATTGGGAAAACGCGCCGGAAGAACGGTCGGCTCGCGGTCCTTGCCGTCATAGTTGTCCTGAAAGTTGACCGTCTCTTTTTCGATATCGGCCAGGAGATAGGCGGCCGGCTTGTCCATGCGCACTTCGGTATAGCGCATCGCGGCGGCGTTATCGCCATCCATCGAGCCAAAGTTGCCCTGACCATCCAGAAGCGGCAACGACATCGAGAAATCCTGGGCCATCCGCACCAGCGCGTCATAAATCGCAGAGTCGCCGTGCGGGTGGTATTTCCCCATCACATCGCCGACCGCACGGGCCGATTTGCGATAGGGTTTGTCGTGGGTATTGCCGCTCTCATGCATCGCATAGAGGATGCGCCGGTGCACCGGTTTCAGCCCGTCGCGCAGGTCCGGAATCGCCCGGCTGACGATCACACTCATCGCGTAATCGAGGTAGGATGTTTTCATCTCCTCCGCGATCGAGATCACCGGCCCGTCATACGCGGGGCGCTCTGGCATGTTTTCTTCTGTATCTTCAGGGGGTTGGGGCGTATCGCTCACGGTTTTTCCCGTCCTGTGCATTGGGTCTATATCTAGTTGCCTGCACTATATCAGAGGCAGGATATTGGGTGCAATGGGCCAGCGACGTGGCGCCTGGCAGCCACCGCGCATAAGTGCTAACATGCTGTTTTCATTGAAAAGTAATTTCTTTCTGGCATCATTGATCTTACAGGCAATTTTAGGAGCAGAAAAATGCAAATGTCAGAGACTGAAATGATGCTGAAAGGCTATGGGCTGACCACCGCGGAATTTTTCTATCGGATGCCCGATTATCAGAATGTTCTCAATACCTACACCTGGCAGGACTATGATCTTGCGCCGGACCACCCCAAGCTGTTCGATTTCATCGAATTCTGGCAGCGCGAGCTTGATGGTCCCTTGCATTCGGTGCGCTTTAGCCATCGCAAATTGATTGCGCCGGGCGAATGGCGCAATGTGGTGGGCGAATTCACGCTTCATTGACGCGCGTGGGTTTCACCCACCCTACAGGTCTATTGCAGGGCGGGCGCATCCACGATCCGCGTTACGGGATGATACGGCTGTATTTCATGCCTTCAAGCGAGATTCCAGCCATTGCGCCGGCTTGGCCGAAGATCACTGCGACCACGGGAGAGGTCGATGTTGTGGTTTCTGCACGCAGGTTTTCGCCGGTGTCGTTGAACACATATTCGATATCTGCGCCCGCAGCCCAGCCCGACGAACGGCGGAAGCGTTCAAGCGCGTCCTGGGTCATGAAAAACAGCACATGCGCGAATTGCTGTGCTCCGATCTGAAGGCCGACACTGCCCTTGGTGGCCGAATAGTAATCGACCGTCACGTCGTTGATTCGTAATGCGCCACGACCAAAGCCGCCGCCGACGAGAAAGCCCGCCTCTGTCACCACGGGCATGACCAGCATGCCGGTGGATTTCTCGGCAAGGGTGCGGGTGTTGGGGTACTTTTGGTACATGTGGTTGACGGTGGCATCGACGCGCGCGTCGATTTTGGCGGCGCCGCCGTTGCCCACACCATTGCCACATGCGGCCAACAGCGGCGTACCCGCCACAAGGCCGAGAGTGAAACTACGTCTTGTTAGAATGCTCATGTCATTGCCTGTGTGTTGCCTATTGGGGCCGGTCTTTTGGCATACCGGTCTGGCGCAGAGTATAGGGGCAGGGGCGCGCCCTGTCACTATGGATTGCGGTCGTGCGCGGGATGTTGCGTAAAACGCCTAGCCGCGCGCCAGAGCACGCGCCACGCGCGGCGCGAAATAGCTCAGCACCCCGTCACAGCCCGCCCGCCTGAACGCCATCAGGCTTTCAAGCATCGCCCGGTCACCATCAATCCAGCCATTCTGTGCGGCGGCCATGATCATCGCGTATTCGCCCGACACCTGATAGGCAAAGGTTGGTGCGCCGAAATTATCCTTTACCCGTCGGCAGATGTCCAGGTACGGCATGCCCGGTTTGACCATCACCATATCGGCGCCCTCGGCCAGATCACGTTCGACAAGGCGCAGCGCCTCATCGGTATTGGCAGGGTTCATCTGATAGGTTTTCTTGTCGCCTTTCAGGGCATTTGACGCACCAACCGCATCGCGGAACGGGCCGTAAAAGGCGCTCGCGTATTTGGCGGCATAGGACATGATCATCACGTTATGGTGACCTTTGGCCTCAAGCGCGGCGCGAATGGCGCCGATCCGGCCATCCATCATATCCGAGGGGCCGATGATATCGACCCCGGCCTCGGCCTGTGACAGCGCCTGTTTCACCAGCGCCTCGACGGTGGCGTCATTGACGATTTCACCGTCCACGACAAAGCCGTCATGGCCGGTGTCCGAATAGGGATCGAGCGCCACATCGGTCATCACGGTGATCCCCGGCACCGCCGCCTTGATCGCGCGGGTGGCGCGGTTGCTCAGGTTTTCGGGGTTCCAGGCCTCGGCGCAATCGGCGGTGCGGTTTTGCGCCGAAGTATAGGGAAACAGGCAGATCGCGGGAATGCCAAGATCGGCGGCCTCTTGTGCGGCCTCGACCACCTTGTCGATCGAACGCCGCTGCACGCCGGGCATCGAGGGCACGGGTTCTTCGACGCCTTTGCCATCGCGCACGAACAGCGGCCATATCAGATCGGCCGCGCTGAGCGTATTTTCCGCCACAAGCGCACGGATTGAGGGCGATTGACGGGTGCGGCGCAGGCGGGTGGCGGGAAAGGCGGCTTGTGTCGGGCGCATGAACAATCTTTCTGGATTTCTTCTTCTGTCTGAGTGCCATGGAATTTCGCGCATCTCAAGGGTAGGAATTGCCGCGCAGCGGCGCTAAGAGAGGCGACGGTGATGGTTTAAGGGCTCTGTCGTGGACTGGTATCAAAACGTTTTCGAGCTGATCGACTTTCGCAGCTTCAGTAATCTGTGGTTCTGGATCGCGCTTGCCGTGACCTGGTCATCGGCAAGCCATTGGGTGCTTGGTGTGCCATGGGATATGGCCGTGCGCGCCCACAAAGGCAAAAACGCACAATCCGTTGTCGACTTTGAAGACATGGTGCGTATCAACACCAACCGGATATTGTTCATTGCTCATGAATCCGGGCTTTTGCTGTGCGGGATGGTGGCCTTTGCGATGACGGTTCTGGTGCTTCTGGGGTTTGTCTATGACAACGAATTCTCGCAAGCCGTGTTTTTGCTCGGCATGCCGCTCATTCTGGTGGGGTTGTTGTCGGTGCATACCGCGACGCGCATTCAGGCCGAGGCCCTTACCGAGGCGGCGCTGATCAAGCGGCTTCACAGGCATCGCTTCATCATTCAGGTGATCGGTGTGGTCTCGCTGTTCTTTACGGCTATGTGGGGCATGTATCAAAACATGAACGCCGGCGTTCTGGGCTAAGCAAGGCCCGCGCCCGGCCATGAAGGTTGGACTGGCATGACATCTGCGACCCATATCACAGTCGGCGGCGCGCCCGAGGGCTATGACGCCGCTCTTCTGCTGAAAGAGGTTGAAAAGACCGGTGCGCCGCTGGTGCATGTGGCGCGCGATGACAAGCGGATGGCGGCGATGGCCGCCGCCTTGCGGTTCTTTGCGCCCGATATGCCGGTTGTCACCTTTCCCGGCTGGGATTGCCTGCCCTATGACCGGGTGTCGCCCAATGCCGATATTTCGGCCACGCGCATGGCGACGCTGGCGGGGCTTGTGCATGGCATGCCGGACCGCTTTGTTCTGCTGACCACGCTCAATGCCGCGAGCCAATACCTTCCGGCGCGCGAGGTTCTGCGCGATGCGGCGTTTTCGGCGCGGGTCGGCGAGCGGGTTGACGAGGCGGCGCTGCGCAACTTTCTGGTGCGCATGGGCTTTACCCAGGCCCCGACGGTGACCGAACCCGGCGATTATGCGCTGCGCGGCGGCATCATCGACATCTTTCCGCCGGGCGAGGGCGGGCCGGTGCGGCTTGATCTCTTCGGCGATGTGCTTGACGGCGCGCGCCGGTTTGATCCGGCCACGCAACGTACAACCGAAAAGCTTGATCTGATCGAGCTTGCCCCGGTCAGCGAGGTTATTCTCGACGAAGCCGCAATCCGCCGCTTTCGGCAGAATTACCGGATCGAATTCGGCGCCGCCGGCACCGATGATCCGCTCTACGAGGCGGTGAGCGCAGGGCGCAAACATGCCGGTGTCGAGCATTGGCTGCCGTTCTTTCACGCCCACCTTGAGACGCTGTTTGATTATCTGCCAAAGGCCACGATCAGCCTTGACGATCAGGTCACGCCAACCCGTCTGGCCCGCTGGGACAGCATCGCCGATCAATATGAAACCCGCCATTTGGCGCTGAGCCAGAAGTCACGCGGCGATACGATTTACAAACCGGTGCCGCCGGGCCTGCTTTATCTCGACGATGCCGCCTGGGAGGCCGCGACAGGCGCGCGCCGGGTGCTGCAGCTTGTGCCGCTGCCCCAGGCCACCGGGCCGGCGGTGATTGATGCCGGCGGGCGCATCGGGCGCAATTTCGCGCCGGAACGCCAGCAGGAAAACATAAATCTTTTCAGTGTCCTGAAGGATCATGTTGAGGCAAAGCTTGCCAATGGTCCGGTGCTCGTCGCGAGCTATTCCGAGGGCGCGCGCGAGCGTCTTGAAGGGCTGCTTGAAGATGAGGGCCTGATCGGCGCGGTGACCGTGACCGATGCCCGCCGGATCGCCAGGCGCGGGCTGCATCTTGCGGTCTGGCCGCTCGAACATGGCTTTGAATCGCCAGACCTGACGGTGATTGCCGAACAGGATGTGCTGGGGGAACGGCTGATCCGCTCGGCGGGGCGGCGGCGCAAGGCCGAGAATTTCCTGACCGAGGCGCAAAGCCTGAGCGCGGGCGATCTTGTGGTGCATGTCGATCATGGCATCGGGCGCTATCTTGGGCTTGAGGTGATCACCGCCGCCGGGGCGGCGCATGAATGTCTGGTGCTGGAATATGCCGAGACCGCCAAGCTTTACCTGCCGGTCGAAAACATCGAACTCTTGTCGAAATACGGCCATGACGAGGGGTTGCTCGACCGTCTTGGCGGCGGCGCCTGGCAGGCCAAAAAGGCCCGCCTCAAGGAACGCATCCGCGAGATGGCCGAGCGGCTTATTCGCGTGGCCGCCGAACGCGCGCTGCGCCGTGCCCCCGCGATCGAGGCCGAGCATCACGCCTGGGAGGCCTTTGCCGCCCGCTTTCCCTATCAGGAAACCGACGATCAGCTGGCGGCCATCGCGGATGTGATGGCCGATCTCGACAGTGGCACACCGATGGATCGTCTGATCTGTGGCGATGTCGGATTTGGCAAGACCGAGGTGGCGATGCGCGCGGCCTTTGTGGCGGCGATGTCGGGCCTGCAGGTGGCGGTGATCGCCCCCACGACCCTTTTGGCGCGCCAGCATTATCAGGAATTCGCCAAACGTTTTCGCGGTTTTCCGGTCTCGGTGCGCCCGCTGTCGCGCTTTGTGTCAAGCGCCGAGGCCGCCAAAACCCGCGAGGCGATGGCCAAGGGAACGGTCGAGATCATCATCGGCACCCATGCTCTTTTGGCCAAGTCGATCCGGTTTCATAACCTTGGTTTGCTTATCATCGACGAGGAACAGCGCTTTGGGGTGAACCATAAGGAACGCCTCAAACAGCTGCGCTCGGATGTGCATGTGCTAACGCTGACGGCGACGCCGATCCCGCGTACCCTGCAACTGTCGCTGTCGGGGGTGCGCGATCTGTCGATCATCGGCACGCCGCCCGTCGACCGGTTGTCGATCCGCACCTATGTCAGCGAGTTCGATAGTGTCACCATCCGCGAGGCGTTGTTGCGCGAACATTATCGCGGCGGGCAGTCGTTCTATGTGGTGCCCCGGATCAGCGACCTGCCGGAAATCGAAGCGTTCATGGCGGCGCAGATGCCGGAGCTGAGCTATGTCATTGCCCATGGCCAGATGGCGGCGGGCGAGCTTGATGACCGCATGAACGCCTTTTACGATGGCAAATACGATGTGCTTCTGGCGACGACCATCGTGGAATCCGGCCTTGATATCCCGACCGCCAACACGATGATCATTCACCGCGCCGATATGTTCGGCCTGAGCCAGCTTTACCAGATCCGTGGCCGGGTCGGGCGCTCGAAAACGCGGGCCTATGCCTATCTGACGACCAAGCCGCGCGTGCCGCTGACGCCGGGCGCCGAAAAGCGCCTGCGGGTGCTGGGGAGCCTCGATACGCTTGGCGCGGGCTTTACCCTTGCCAGTCAGGATCTTGATATTCGCGGGGCCGGTAACCTGTTGGGCGAAGAACAATCCGGCCAGATGCGCGATGTCGGCTATGAGTTGTATCAATCCATGCTGGAAGAGGCGATCGCCAAGATCAAATCCGGCCAGATGGAGGGGCTGTCGGAAGCCGATGAACAATGGGCGCCGCAGATCAACCTTGGCGTGCCGGTTCTGATTCCCGAGGCCTTTGTGCCCGATCTTGACGTGCGCCTTGGGCTTTACCGCCGCCTGAGCGGGTTGGAGACCAAGGTCGAGCTTGAAGGCTTTGCCGCCGAGTTGATCGACCGGTTCGGCAAGCTGCCGCGCGAGGTCAATATGCTGATGCTCGTGGTGCGCATCAAGGCGATGTGCAAACGCGCCGGGATTGCCAAGCTTGACGGCGGGCCCAAGGGCGCGACGATCCAGTTTCACAACGACAAGTTCGCCTCGCCGCAGGGGCTTGTGGAGTTCATCAACGATCAGCGCGGATTGGCCAAGGTACGCGACAACAAGATCGTCGTGCGCCGCGACTGGAAGGGTGAAACCGACCGTATCAAGGGCGCCTTCGCGATTGCCCGCGATCTCGCGGAAAAGCTTATTGCGGAAAAGAAAAAAGCGTCGGCAAAGGGCTGAGGCCGGGCAAGGGGGCGCTGCCCCCATCGCTTGCAGCGATTCCCCCGGGATATTTTTGGCCAGAAGAAACAGGGTGTTGTGCTCTGCCATGCACGGTCATAGCCTGTGACGGGACAGAGGGAGGCGGGCGATGGATATCACGGGGCTTGAGGCGGGCGATCTTGTCGGGATGCTGTCGCGCAAGGAGATCGGCGCGCAGGAACTGATGCGCGCCACGCTTGAGAGGATTGCGGCCACCAACGGGGCTGTGAATGCGATTGTTGAGCTGCGCGACGAAGATACCCTTATGAAAGAGGCGCGGGCGGCGGACAATGCGGCGAGCCGTGGCGCGCTTTTTGGCCTGCCGATGGCGGTCAAGGATCTGGCCAATGTGGCGGGGTTGGCGACCTCGCAGGGCTCGCCGTTGTTTGCCGGTCAGGTGGCGCAGACGGACGATCTTCATGTGGCGCGGATGCGCGCGGCGGGGGCGATTTTCATCGGCAAAACCAACACGCCCGAGTTTGGCCTTGGCAGCCATACGTTCAACCCGGTGCATGGGGTGACGCTGAACCCCTATGATCCCGGTCGCTCTTGTGGCGGATCATCCGGTGGGGCGGCGGTCGCCCTGGCCTGTGGCATGCTGAGCCTGGCCGACGGGTCGGACATGATGGGCAGCCTGCGCAATCCGGCGGGCTGGTGCAATGTCTATGGCATGCGCCCAAGCTGGTCGCTGGTGCCGAGCGAGCCGCGCGCCGATACCTTTTTGCATCAGCTCTCGACCAACGGCCCGATGGCGCGCAGCCCGCGCGACATGGCGCGGCTTTTGGCGGTCATGGCTGGGCCTGATCCGCGTCAGCCGCATGGCGCAGCCGCGCCGGATCTCGGCGATATCAGGCCAAAGGCCAAGGACGCGCGGATCGGCTGGTTGGGCGACTGGGGCGGGGCCTGGCCGTTTGAGGCGGGTATATTGGACCTCTCGGAAGAGGCCCTGCGGGTGTTTGAGGGGCTTGGCGCGACGGTCGAGCCGGTGCAACCGCCGTTTAGCCGTGATGCGCTCTGGCAAAGCTGGGTCACCCTGCGCCACTGGGCGGTTTCGGCCAATCTGACGCCGCTGCTGGAGAGTGGGCGGTTGAAGCCCGAAGCGGTCTGGGAGGTGGAACAGGGGCAACGGCTGAGCGCGCTGGATGTGCACAAGGCCAGCGTCATTCGCAGCGGCTGGTTTGCCGCCGCCGCGCGGGTGTTTGATCACTATGACGCTCTTGCCCTGCCGACGGCGCAGGTCTGGCCGTTTCCGGCCGATTGGACCTATCCCAAGGAGATCGCGGGCCAGCAGATGGACAGCTATCACCGCTGGATGGAGGTGGTGGTGCCGGCCTCACTGGCGGGCTTGCCTGCGGTGGCGGTGCCGGCCGGATTTGGCGAAAACTGCCTGCCGATGGGGATTCAGCTTATCGGGCGGCGCGGTGACGATGCGCGGCTTCTGGAGCTGGCGCAGGCCTATCACGAGGCAACGCTTTGGCCAACCCGGCGGCCGCCTGTGCCAAGCTGAGTTTGAGTTATATCTTTGCGACGGGGGCGGTCTTGGCTACCCTTCGGCAAAACCGAAAAGGGGGCAAGATGCCAGCCAATGAGATCAAGCCGCTTGGACGGCCCGAAATGGGGGAGGTGCGCTTTGCCATGCTGGGCGAGGCGTTGCGCCGGGGCTGGCGCGACATGCGCCGCGCGCCGGGCTATGCGGTTGCTTTTGCGGGTGTATATGTGGCAGTGGGGCTTGTCATGGCCGGGGTCACCTGGAGCACCGGCAAAAGTTACTGGCTCATCTTTGCCGCCGTTGGTTTTCCGCTGGTGGGGCCATTCGCCGCCGTAGGGTTTTACGAGGTCAGCCATCGCCTTGAGCAGGGCCGCGCGCTTGTTGCCACCGAGGTGATGGGCGTGATTGCCCATCAGCGGCGGCGCCAGTTGCCGTCGATCTGCGCGATCATCATCATGGTGTTTCTGTTCTGGTTCTTTCTGGCGCATATGATTTTTGCGCTGTTCCTCGGGCTTTCAAAGATGACCAATGTGTCTTCGTCGTTTGAGGTTTATCTTACGCCAGAGGGGCTGAGCATGCTCACCGTCGGCACCGCCGTTGGCGCGGTTTTTGCGCTTTTCATCTATGCAATCACGGTGATTTCCCTGCCGCTTTTGCTGGATCGTGAGGTGGATTTCGTGACGGCGATGCTGGCCAGCCTTGAGGTGGTTGTGCATAATCCCGTGCCGATGCTGGCCTGGGGCGTGATGATTGCGGTGCTGACCTTTCTGGCGTTGCTGCCGGGGTTTTTGGGGCTGTTTATTGTCTTGCCGCTTTTGGGGCATGCGACTTGGCATCTCTACAGGCAAATCTGCGCGGCGGGTAAGGGATGAGCCGCCTGGATATGCCCTTTCGAGGCAAGCCGTTTGGATGTACACACTTGCCTGCGGGAAACCGACCCTGATTTCACCATCACAAGAGGCGTCCATGACGCGTAGGGATACACACATCTTCAACCCTATCAGATCGGGGGTTTTGGCCCTGATCCTGCTATCCAGCGCCACTGGTGCTTTGGCGCAGGACGCGCTCAGCCGATCCGTGCAGGACGTCGAGGCGCGGATCGGCGGGCGTATCGGCTATGCCATGAGCGACCTGCACAGCGGGCAAACCTGGGGCTACAGGGCCGACGACCGGTTTCCCGTCTCAAGCACGTTCAAGGCTTTGTTGTGCGGCGTGATCCTGGCCCGCGTCGATGCCGGTGAAGAGGCTCTGGACCGTCTTGTCACCTTCGGCGCGGGTGATCTGGTCACCTATTCCCCGGTGACTGAAACCCGGCTCGCCACCGGGATGACCGTCGGTGAATTGTGCAAGTCGGCGGTTACGATCAGCGACAACACGGCGGGCAACCTGCTTCTGGCAACGGTTGACGGACCTGAGGGGTTCACCGCGGCCCTGCGCGATATCGGCGACACGACCACCCGGCTTGACCGCTGGGAAACCGCGCTGAACGAGGGCGCACCGGGTGACATGAAAGATACCACGACGCCGCAGGCGGCGCTGTCCACGCTCAGGGCGCTGCTTTTCGGGGAGGTGTTGACGCCGACCTCGCGTCGGCAACTGGCCGACTGGATGATCGCCGATGCGGTCGCCGACGATCTCTTGCGCGCCAGCCTGCCCGAAGCTTGGGTCATCGGTGACAAGAGCGGCGCGGGGGGCCATGGCTCGCGATCCATTATCGCCGTGATCTGGCCGACACCGGACCGCCCGGTTCTGGCCGCGATCTATATGACCGAAAACGACGCGGACATGCCCGCGCGCAATGCGGCCATCGCCGAGATTGGCGCGGCGATGTTTGCAGAGCTTCGGGCCCGGTAGGCGCCAAGGCGGCCTGTCAAAACCGGCCCGATCCGGCCCCGTTGACCGGTGCCGATTAATGGCATGGCTCTTGGTTTCATCGGCCTCTGAATGCGCAGGTTCGGCGGTTCAGATCACGCCTCGCGGCCATGCGCCACAAGGCGCGCATGCAGGGTTTGCGTCTCATGCGCGCCAGCCTCCAATGCAAAAACATAGGCGTGCGTGAGAAAGAAACAGGCGGCATCGGGATCGTTGGCCGTATTGGCCGCCTGCGTATAGAGCCAGACCAACGCCGCCTGATCATGCGCCTCATGCGCTGCGATCATCTGTGCGTGCAGATCGCTCATTCAGCCGCCTTTGCCTTGGCGCGGTGGGTCTCGACCTTGCCCGCAACCCAGGAATGAAAGCAATGTGTCGGGCTATCCATCACCGGCGAAAAACGGCCGCCGTCAAACATGTCGGCGTGGCGGCCCTTTTGCATGCCCTGAACCACAAAGATGTCTTCCTCGAACACGGTTTTCCAAAGCTGGGTGTTGCGCGCGCGCAGGCCTTCGTCGCTGTTGGGGACCGAATAATAGAGGTGGATATGCTCAACCGTTCTTTCCGGCCCCTTGGGGTTGAGAATGATGGCAAAGGCATGGTCGCGGTGTACCCCCAGCAGCACATTGGGGTAGACGGCGATATATTCCGCCTGTTCGTTCCATTTGGCTCCGACCTCTTCGAAATCAGGAAACCTGTCGCCGTTTTCGTTTGTAAGCTGGCGATAAACCATGGTGCCCTGACCGGAAAATTCGCCGGGTTTTTCGATGTGATAATGATCTTCCAGTTTGGAATAGCTGTTCAGGCCCGGATGCACCCAGGGCAGGTGGTAGCTCTCGCAATAGTTCTCGACCGCGAGCTTCCAGTTGCACTGTACTTCCAGATCAAAGCGGCTGTCGTGGCCACCGTGATAGACCGGCAGTTCAAATTCGCTCCAGCGCGCGATGATGTCTGCCATGGCGACCTCGAAGTCCGGCGCATCGCCCGAGACGTTGATCCAGACGACATCGCGCCAGATATGGCTGCGCACCTCATTCAGGCCAAGATCATCGCGCTTGATCGCCGCGTGGGTGTTATGGCCCGGCCCGCCCACATGCGGCGTGCTGATCAGGTTGCCCTTGGTCGAATAGCACCACGAATGATAAGGACAGCGGATGGCGCCTTCGATCTTGCGCGGCTCTTCCACCAGGATCATGCCGCGATGGCGGCAGATATTCTGAAACACCCGCACATCGCCATCCTTGTCACGGATCAGCAAAAGCGGCATCCCGAGAAATTCCAGCGGCTTGGCATCGCCCGGTTCGGGCACATCGGCGCCCACCGCAAGCCCGGCCCATTGCGAATAAAGCAGCGCGTGCTTTTCTTCCTCGAACACGGCGGGGTCGATGTAATGGGCATTGGGCAGGCCATTGGCCGTTTCCACGCTGGCGCTTACCTTGGACAGATCAGTCAACTGGGTCATCTTGGATCTCCGGGTCAATCATTGTCAAAACGATTGCCCAGACAGGGCCTTATTGGCCGCCTGTCTGCGACGGGACTTTTCTCAAGGCGACAAGTTTTCGGCGGGTCAGGGGCAATTGCGACCCGCCAGCCCGAAAAACGGCGCCCGCATGGCCCCGCTTCCCGGCATGCCATGGCAGAGCGATCAGAGGCCGCGGGGCAGGGCCGCCACGCCGGTGCGCGCCATTTCGACAAGGCCAAGCGGGCGCATCAGCTCGGCGAAGGCTTCGATCTTTTCGGGGGCGCCGGTGATCTCGAACACAAAACTGTTGAGGGTGCTGTCGACGGCATTGGCGCGAAAGATATCCGCAAGCCGCAATGCCTCGACCCGCTTTTCGCCCTCGCCTTCGACCTTGAACAGGGCTAGCTCGCGCTCGACCGAGGGGCCTTCAACGGTGAGGTCATGCACCGTATGCACCGGCACGATGCGGCCAAGCTGTGCCTTGATCTGTTCGATCACCTGCGGCGTGCCGGTGGTGACGATGGTGATCCGGCTGGTGTGACCGGTATGATCCACCTCGGCCACGGTCAGGCTCTCGATGTTATAGCCGCGTCCCGAAAACAGGCCGATCACCCGCGCCAGAACGCCGGGTTCGTTATCGACAAGCACCGCCAGCGTGTGACGCTCGGTGATATCCGAAAAGGTGGGACGCAGATTATAGGCCGAATGCTTGTTCGAGCCTTTCTTGATTTTCAGAGCAGACATGTGGTTTTTCCTTTGTTCTGGCAGCCTGGTGCCGGAATTTTAAAAAAATTCCGGACCGTTTTCTTCAAAAGAAAACGGATGTCACACTAGCACCGCGCCGCCTTCCTTGATCGCGTCCTTGGTGCTTGCATCGCCCAGAAGCATGTTGTTGTGCGGCTCGCCCGAGGGGATCATCGGGAAACAGTTCTCGTGCTTTTCGACCAGGCAGTCAAAGATCACCGGCCCGTCATGATCGAGCATTTCCATGATCGCATCATCAAGATCGGCAGGGTCCTTGCAGATGATTCCCTTGGCGCCAAACGCCTCGGCCAGCTTGACGAAATCAGGCAGCGATTCCGACCAGCTTGAGGAATAGCGCTCGCCATGCAGCAATTGCTGCCACTGGCGCACCATACCAAGGCGCTCGTTGTTCAGAATGAACTGTTTCACCGGCAGTTTATACTGCATCGCGGTGCCCATTTCCTGCATGTTCATAAGCCAGGACGCCTCGCCGGCGACGTTGATCACAAGCGCGTCCGGGTGGGCCATCTGCACCCCGATCGAGGCCGGAAAGCCATAGCCCATGGTGCCGAGGCCGCCGGAGGTCATCCAGCGGTTGGGATCGTTGAAGCCAAGATATTGTGCCGCCCACATCTGGTGCTGGCCGACCTCGGTGCAGATATAGCGATCCCGATCCTTTGTCAGCGCCTCAAGCCGCGCGAGGGCGTGCTGTGGCTTGATCACCGCGCCTTTTTGCTCGAAGCGCAGGCAATCGACCTTTTTCCATTCGGCAATCTTGGCGGTCCATTTCTGGATGCCCTCACGGTTGACCTTGCGGCCGCGCGATTTCCAGACCTTGAGAAGATCCTCAAGCACATGGGCAATATCGCCGACAATCGGGATATCGGTCTTGATCACCTTGTTGATCGAGGAGGGGTCGATGTCGATATGCGCCTTGATTGAATGTGGGCTGAACGCATCCAGACGCCCGGTGATCCGGTCGTCGAACCTTGCCCCGATATTGATCATCAGATCACAGCCATGCATCGCCATATTGGCCTCGTAAAGACCGTGCATGCCCAGCATGCCAAGCCAATGCTCGCCATTGGCCGGATAGGCGCCAAGACCCATCAGCGTGCTGGTGATCGGAATGCCGGTCGCCTCGACCAATTCGCGCAAGAGGTGGCTAGCGGCGGGGCCGGAATTGATCACGCCGCCACCGGTATAGAACACCGGGCGCTTGGCGGTTTCCATTGCCGCCACCAGATCGGTGATTGATTGCATGTCGCCCTTGACCTGCGGCTGATAGTGGCTGGTACGGGCCTTTTGCGGCGGGATGTAATCGGCGCTGGCGAATTGCACATCCTTGGGAATATCAATCAGAACCGGACCGGGGCGACCGCTTGTCGCCACATGAAACGCCTGATGCAGAACATTCGACAGATCCTTGGTGTCATTCACCAGCCAGTTATGCTTGGTGCAGGGGCGGGTGATGCCAACGGTATCGGCCTCCTGAAAGGCATCGGTGCCGATCATGAAGGTCGGCACCTGACCGGTCAGAACGATGATCGGTATGCTGTCCATCAAGGCATCGGTCAGCCCGGTCACCGCATTGGTGGCACCGGGGCCCGAGGTCACAAGCGCAACGCCCGGCTTGCCGCTTGAGCGGGCATAGCCTTCGGCGGCATGCACCGCACCCTGTTCGTGGCGCACCAGGATGTGGCGAATATCGTTTTGCTGAAACACCTCGTCATAAATCGGTAGCACAGCCCCTCCGGGATAGCCAAAGACGACGTCCACGCCCTGATCCTTGAGGGCCTGAACCACCATTTTCGCTCCGGTCATTTGACGTGTCATGTGCTTTGCTCCGTGTATGACATCACTTCAGATCGCATAAAAAAGCCCCCGGTTTGATCCGGGGGCGCATGGGGTTCCATTATGGGTGCCTTACCGGCCCATGCGCCATGTACCTGACTGTACGACTAGGTTTT
Source organism: Roseovarius lutimaris (assembly GCF_900115165.1). Lineage (GTDB taxonomy): Bacteria > Pseudomonadota > Alphaproteobacteria > Rhodobacterales > Rhodobacteraceae > Roseovarius > Roseovarius lutimaris. The sequence continues at coordinate 138,585 of NZ_FOVP01000007.1, forward strand.
CCATGCGGCGACTCCTTTGCTGCGTGTGCGAGACATTATGGCCGGGGGCGAGGGGCGTCAACCCGATTTGACCGAGAAAATGTCGCAAAACGGGGTGAAATCTTTGCATTTATTGCGCGGTTCGCCTGAATTCGATGATTTCAACCTGTTTTTGGAGAGATGACCTGGTATTTGCCCGAGGCTCGCGATTGTCGCAGGGTCGTGGCGCTGCGCCCCAAAAGGTCACTCTCTGTATTATACCTCTCGATTTGTTGTGTTGGAGCGCGCGACGCTGCTGGCTAGGATCAGGCGGGCTGTGGTGTCAAAGGCCGCGGCCCGGCGATAGATTGAACCGATATAAACGGCATGCCCTGAGAAAAGCGAACAGGGCGCGCCGCCATTGAACAGGAGAGCGATATGACAAAAGGCACGATTACGGCGCTTGCGGGGGCCCTGCTTCTGGCAGGTCTGGCACCCGCCACCGCGCAGGAGCACCCGATGGGCTTTTTCGTTACCAGCACCGGGCTCGGCGATGGTGCCAACCTTGGCGGGCTTGAGGGCGCGGATGCCCATTGCGATGCGCTTGCCACTGCCGCCGGATCAACCGGTCGCGAGTGGCGCGCCTATCTGAGCACTCAGGCCGAGGGCAAACGCGGTGTCTCGGCGCGCTACCGGATCGGGATCGGCCCCTGGTACAATGCCAATGGCGAATTGATTGCAAGCGATCTTGACGATCTGCATGTCATCCCGAACCTCAAGAAACGCACCGCCGTGGATGAGAACGGCAATCAGATCAACGGCTATGGCGATAGCCCGAACGTGCATGACATCCTGACCGGATCAATGGCCGATGGCATGGCCTATTTCCCGAGCGATCCCGCCGATCACACCTGTAGCAACTGGACCAGCAATGGCGAAGGCAGCGCGCAGGTCGGCCACAGCGACCGGCACGGCGGCGGCAATGTGTCGTGGAATTCGGCGCATGCCTCGCGCGGCTGCTCGCAAGAGAACCTCGCAAGCACCGGCGGGGCGGGCCTGCTCTATTGCTTTGCCGCTGACTAGAGGCGGCTAAAGCCGCACGCCAGTGCCCTGCAACACGCCATGTTCCATGGCATAGCGGGTCAGCCCGGCGGTGCTTGAAATCCCAAGCTTGCGCTTGATGTTCTTGCGATGCGTCTCAACCGTGCGCACCGAGATATCAAGCGCAAGCCCGACTTCCTTGTTGGATTTGCCCTGCGCCAGCTGCAACAGGATGGTCTGTTCGCGATTGGTAAGCTGTTCGCGGTCGCTGCTGTCATAGGGCGCAAGCGAGCCCTGCGCGCCGGTACAAAGATAGCGCTGCCCGGCCATCACCGCGTCAATCGCGCGCTTGATCTCGTCGGTCGGCACATCCTTGAGGACATAGCCGGCCGCGCCATGGCTAAGCGCGCTGGTGATATATTCCGGGCTGTCATGCATCGACAGGATCAGAATGCGGGTTTTGGGGCGGCGTTCAAGGATGATTTCGGCGGTGCTCAGCCCGCCAATCCCCGGCATGTTGAGATCAAGCAGGATCACATCGGGATTAAGCGCGCCAACCTGCTCGATGATCTCATGGCCGCTGGCCAGATTGGCGATCACCTCGACATCGTCATAGCTTTCAAGGATCGACTGAATGCCTTCGGCGACCATCGGGTGATCGTCAACGATTGCGATGCGGGTGCGGGGCGTGGTCATGCGTTTGCCTTTGTCTTTGGTTCGGAGAGCGGCGAGCGGCCCTGCGGTTGCAAAAGGTGGCTCAGTGGTACAGTGGCCTCGATCACGGTGCCGGATTTCGACGAGGTCACGTGCAGCACACCGTCAAGCTGTTCAACGCGCTCTTGCATATTGCGCAGGCCGAGCCCGCCATTGGGGGACTGCGCGCTGCTCGCCTGATCAAGACCACAGCCATTGTCGGAAATCCGCAGGGTCGCGCCGCCGGCATGGCCGCGCACGTCGATCATCACCCGGCTGGCGCCGGAATGCCGCTCGATATTGGTAAGCGCCTCTTGTGCGACGCGGTAAAGGGCGATCTTGGCCTCGTCATCCAGGCGGTTGCGAAACACCACGGTGCTGAATTCGGTCGTGATGCCGGTGCGGGTGCTGAAGCCCTCGGACAGCGCCTTGATCGCCGGGCCAAGGCCAAGATCGTCAAGCGCGCCGGGGCGCAGGTCGCGGCTGATGCGGCGGACCTCCTGAATGGCGCCAGAGAGATGCGTGATGCCCCGGTCAAGCGTGTCGCCCGCGCGGGTGTCGCCCGCCGCCAGCCGCCGCTTGGCAGTATCAAGCGCATAGCGCACGCCGACCAGAATCTGGCTGATGCCGTCATGCAATTCGCGCGCCACGCGGCCGCGTTCTTCTTCCTGGGCGTCAAATACCCGCTGGGTCAGCTTCTTGAGTTTGGCATCGGCAAGACGGCGTTCGCGGATATTGATGAACAAACCCGACACGAAGACCAGTAACAGCGCCGCCAGCATCGCCGCGCCGATGTAGAGAAAGGTCTTTTGCACCCGGTCCTCGACCTTTTCGCGCGAGGCCGAGACCGCCGCGACCACATCGTCGATGAACACGCCGGTGCCCACCGCCCATCGCCAATCCTGCAGGCCGATCACATAGGCGACCATCCGGGCGCGCTCGCCGGTGCTGGGTTTGCGCCACTCATAGCTGTGATACCCCCCGCCAGAGCGCGCCAGGCGGATAAGCTCGTCGGTGATCGGCGCGCCGCTCGGGTCTTCAAGCCCGGTCCAGTTGCGCCCGATCAAATCGGTGTTGCGCGGGCTGACAAGATTGTTGCCATCGTAATCGAACACAAAGAAATAGCCATCCTGCCCATAGAGCATGCCCGCGAGGATCTGGCTGACCTGAAGCATCGCGGCCTCGTCATCGGGCGCGGCGCGGCCATAGATGTTGACGAAAGCGGTGCGCGCGATCGACAGGTAATTCCTGAGCTCGGCACGCTTGGCCTCGATCAGCTGCGCCTCAAGCGTTTCGATCTCGTGCTCGGCCAGCTGGCGCGACTGCAGCGTCACCACCACCGAAATCGCCACCGCCGTCATGATCAGCGGCAGCGTCGCAATCAGGAAAAGCTTTTGCCCATAGTTGAGCCGAAAAGAGGTGAACAGACGGGTCATGGCAAAGCGATACGTCGAAACCACCGCGATATCCAGCGTTTCGGCGTGTCAGGCGTCGGGCGGGGTCCAATCGGCCTCAGGGATGTCGCGCCTGCGCAACCGAAGTGCAAGCCCAAGCGCAACCCCGACACCGATCGCCACCGTAAGATCCGCCAACACGGTCAGCACCAGCGTCAACACAAGCAACACCTTGTCCGATCTCCGCTCGGCCATATAGCCGCGCCATTTATGCGGCTCGCTCATGTTCCAGGCGGTCAGGAGCAACAGGCCGGCAAGGGCGGGCATCGCGAAATAGCCGGCAAGCGGCGCCACCAGAAGCATCACCAACAGGATGGTCAGCGCATGGATCATCCCCGCCACCGGGGTCTTGCCGCCGGCCCGCACATTGGTCGCGGTGCGCGCGATGGCCCCGGTCGCAGGCATCCCGCCAAACAGCGCCGAGCCGATATTGGCCATGCCATTTGCCAGCACCTCGGCGTTCGGGCGATAGCGCCCGCCGATCATCCGGTCGGCGACCGCCGCCGACAAAAGCGATTCCACCCCGGCGAGAAAGGCAATCACCAGGGCTGAGGGCAACAAGGCGATGATGCGTTGCAGACTCAATTCGGGCAGGCTTGGCAGGGGCAAGGAAGAGGGCAGCGTGCCAAAGCGCGAATACAGCGTATCGACCGGCAGCAGCCAGATCGCAACCACGGCTGAGGTTGCCCCGACCGCAACGATCAGCCCCGGAAAGCGCGGCGCTGCGCGGCGCAGGGCCACGATCAACACCATCGTCGCCAGCCCGATCAAAAGTGCCATGCCGTTGAATGTCTCGCGCGCCTCCCAGAGCGCAGCCAGCTTTTCCAGGAACTCGCCGGGTAGCGCATCCGTCTCAAGACCAAAGAGATCACGCAGCTGGCTGGTGGCAATGACGATGGCAATGCCGATGGTAAAGCCGTTGATCACCGCCTCGGGGATATGGCGAACAAGGCTTCCGGCGCGCAGATAGCCCGCGATAATCAGGATCCCACCGGCCATAAGCGTCGCCAGAACAAGCCCATCATAGCCAAAATCGGCAATCACGCCATAGACCACCACGATAAAGGCCCCGGTCGGCCCGCCGATCTGAACCCGGCTTCCGCCGAGGGCCGAAATCAGGAACCCGCCGATGATCGCGGTGATCAGCCCCGCGCCGGGTTCTGCCCCCGAGGCGATGGCGATGGCGATGCTAAGCGGAAGCGCCACCATGGCGACGCTGATGCCGGCAAACAGGTCGGCCTGAAATAATCCGGCGGTATAGCCGGGCAGGGTGGTCAGAATTTTGGGTTTCATGGCGTAATTAAACCTCACGGCCTAGCGGCTTCAAGCCCAAATTGTACCACGCCGTCCGCGACCCGATCACAAACCCGCGCACAGAGACCGGCGCGCGCCAAATAATCTGGTCTAAATGCGCTATGTACGCAGTATCCGGTATTTTCTCATTGCACCCGCGCCTCTAAGGTCGCCCCACTTCAAGTGATCCGCTGAGGGGCCGCAAAGGGCCCCAGGCATCAATATAATGGGGAGGAAAAAACCATATGGATCGTCGTTCGTTTCTGAAAAATACCGCTCTTGGTGGCGGCGCCGCCGTTGCCACATCGGCACTGGCTGCACCGCTTTACGCCCAGGGCAAGCGCACGCTGACCATGGTCACCACATGGGGCCGTGGCCTTGCGGGCGTGTTTGACGCCGCACAGCGTGTTGCCGACAACATCAACGGCATGGCCGATGGCGCGCTGACCATCGACGTCAAAGGGGCTGGTGAACTTGTTGGCGCATTCGAGGTGTTTGACGCCGTGACCGCCGGTCAGGCCGATATGTATCATGGCGCTGATTATTACTTCGTCGGCCAGCACCCGTCCTATGCCTTCTACACCTCGGTGCCTTTCGGCATGACCGCGCAAGAGCTGGTGAATTGGTACTACATGGACGGTGGCGCCGAGCTTCACGACGAGCTTGGCCAGATCTTTGGTCTGAAATCCTTTCTTGCGGGCAATACCGGCGCGCAGGCCGGTGGCTGGTTCTCGAAAGAAATCAACGGTCCGGAAGATTTCAACGGTCTCAAGTTCCGCATGCCCGGTCTTGGCGGCAAAGCCCTTGGGAAACTGGGCGCGAGCGTGCAGAACATCCCCGGCGCCGAGGTTTATCAGGCGCTTGCCAGCGGCGCGATTGACGGCACCGAGTGGATCGGCCCCTGGGCGGATGAAAAGGCCGGCTTTCAGGAAATCACCAAGTTCTACTACACCGCCGGCTTCCACGAGCCGGGCGCGGGTCTGTCGATCGGCATGAACCGCGAAGTCTTTGAAAGCCTGACCCCCGCGCAACAGAAAATGGTCGAAATCGGCTGTGCCGAAGCGCACCAGTGGAACCTGGCGCAATTCCTGTCCAACAACGGTGCGGCGCTTCAGCGTCTGCAATCGAGCGGTGTGAAAACCCTGGAATTCCCCGATAGCGTCTGGAATGCCTTCGGTGAGGCCGCGAATGCGGTGCATCAGGAAAACATGGACGATGAGATCTATAAGCGCACCTACGACAGCTATATGGCGTCGCTGAAATCCTCTTCTGGCTGGATCAAGAAAGCCGATGGCGCCTATACCGCACAGCGTGACCGTGTTCTGGGCTGAGCCCCTCGCGTGATACGGGATATGGCAGGCTCCGGTTGATCCGGGGCCTGTATCCACAGGCAAAACAGGTGACCCGGACCTGACGAACCGGGCAAAGGGGGGAAGAGATGCTGGACGCAATCCTCTGGGTGTTCCAGAACATCGCGATGGCGTTTTACAATCTGGCCTACGCCGTAAGTCATCCACAGCTCTGGCTGGACTGGTCGGACAAACAGGCCATCATGCGGGTCGTCTATTACGGCGGCTCGGTCGAGCTTTTCTTTGTGGCTTTCACGACATTTCTGGTTCTGACCGCGATCGGGATCTGGAAAACGGGCTTTATGTGGGGCCTCGTGCGCGGGCTTGAGGGCTTTGCCAATACGGTCGGCCGCTTTGCCGCCTGGGCGGGGCTCATCATGGTGATCCAGCAGATCATCATCGTCTTTATCCAACGCATCTTTGCGCGCCCTGATCTTGTGATCGGCTTTGGTATCCCGCTTCAGTTCGACGTGAGCTGGTATTCCGAGGAACTCAAGCTTTACAACGCGTTGATCGTCACACTTTGTGCGACTTATACCTTTGTTCAGGGCGGGCATGTGCGGGTTGATCTGATCTATTCCGCGGTGGGGCACAGCACCAAGCGGGTGATCGACATGGTCGGCTCGCTGATCTTCATGATGCCGATGGCGGTGCTGACCTGGATGTATGGCTGGTATTTCATGTGGCGCCACCTGATCGTGCCGAACCCTTCGGCGAGCGACGGGCTTGACCGGCTGTTGATGAAATCGCGCGCCCTGCGCTGGAACGTGGAGACCATCGGCTTTAGCCCGAATGGCTTTAACGGTTATTTCCTGTTCAAGGTGCTGCTGATCTCATTCGCCGGCATGGTGTTCCTGCATGCCATGGCGTTTTTCTGGCGCTCTTATCTGGAATTCAGGGAAGGCCCCGAGAGCGCGAATAAATACCTCGACAAGGACACGCTTGGCGCAGGTGAAGAAGCCTATGAAGGCACACATTAAAGGGGCAGGGCACAATGCTATTCGGACTTGACGGCGTCGAGATCGGCCTGATCATCGTATTTCTTTGCCTCTTCGGGGGTATTCTATCCGGCTTTCCCGTGGCCTTTGCCATTGGCGGGGCCGGGATCATTTCCTTTGGCATCATTGCCGCGCTCGACAGCGGCGGCATCCTGATCCACCAGGCGATCGACACCGGCAGCGAGGCCTATAACGCCCTTCGTGCCAGCGGCGTGCGGGGCGATGCGATATCGGTGTTTCGCTATCCCGACCTGCCACGCATCGCACAGCCCGTTTTTGAACGTGGCTGGGAAGTGGCGCTAGATCGCAACGTGTCTTTCATCGTGAACCGGATCAATGAACGCGTACTTGCGGGCGCTTCGATCGAGACGCTTCTGGCGGTGTTGATGTTCGTGATGATGGGCATCACGCTGGAACGCTCGAAAATCGCCAATGACCTTTTGACCACCATGGCGCGGGTGTTTGGCCCGCTACCCGGTGGCCTGGCCGTATCAGTTGTGGTTGTGGGCGCGTTTCTTGCCGCCTCGACCGGGATCGTGGGCGCCACGGTGGTGACCATGGGCCTCTTGAGCCTGCCGACCATGCTGCGCGCAGGCTATAGCCCGCAGATTGCCACCGGGGTGATTGCCGCCGCCGGCACGCTGGGGCAGATCATTCCGCCCTCTATCGTGATCGTGCTGTTGGGCACGCTGGCGGGTGATCTTTACTCGGTTGCACAGGAAAACCGCGCCCTGTCGGTCGGCTGTAGCGATGCGCTGACCTATCTTGGCGAACCGGCGGTGGTATCGGTAGGCACGCTGTTTCAGGCCGCCCTTTTGCCGGGTATCCTTCTGGCGCTGCTCTATGCGCTCTATGCCTTCGGCTATGCTCTGATGAATCCCTCCAAGGCGCCCGCAGTGCAGATGGCGCCGGGCAACACCGGCGATGTGATCACCCGTAGTGAAAGCTTTACCTGGTTCCTTGGCGTGCCCGTTGCCCTGATAGCGGGGGTCATGCTTTTGTCCTCGCTCGGGGTTGTCGGCTCGCAAAACCTGATCGTCGACAGCTTTACCGATCAGGGCCAGAACGCGTCGCTGCGCACCAATGTGGGGCCTGAGTGTCAGGCGGCGATGATCGAGCTGCACGGTCAGGAGGCCTGGGATATCGCACTGGCCGAAACCGCCGCCATCGACGCCGCTGGCGGGATCGAGCAAAGCGTGCGCCTGAGCCCGGAAGAGATTACCGCGCTGATCGCCGAGAAAGAGGCCGACGCGGCCCCCATCGGTAGCGGTGTGGCGACGATCTTTGTCATTCTCGGGCTCGTCCTGGCAGTGGCGCGGGGTGTCAAACCCTCGGCGACTGCCGCGCCGCTCTTGATCGGCGCACTCGGGATCGTGTTAGGGCTATTGGTGGATATCGCGCTGATTGCCCCGTCAACCAGCGCCGGGGCGACGGTTCTGATGCTGGCGATCCCTCTGGCTCTGGCGCTTTATGGCTGTGCCCATGGCGCCGCCCGCATGGCCCGGAACGAGATCATTCGCGTGGTCTTTCCGCCGCTTGTCCTTATCGTGGCGGTGCTTGGCTCGATCCTGGGCGGGATCACCAACCCGACCCCGGCGGCCGGCCTTGGGGCGGGCGGGGCGATCATGCTCGCGGCCTATCGCAAGCTGCGCGATCAGGACCGCTCTCCCAAGATCATCATTCTGGCCACGCTGGCCGTGGTGGTGGCGATCCTGATGGGCATAAACTTTGATCTGCGCATCAATCAGGACGGCGTCAGTTTCGAATCCTGGGTGGCGTTCTTTGTCGCCTATGCGGCCTATCTCTATGCCGCCTTCGGTCTCTTGTTCGGCTGTTGGGTGCTTTATACCGGCGGGGTTCTGACACCGATCGTGCGCGAGACGGCCAAGGTCACCTCGATGGTGTTCACCATTCTCATCGGCTCGCAACTGCTGAACCTTGTGGTCATAAGCTTTGGCGGCGAGCATTACATTCAGGAATTCCTCAAGAGCTTCGACAACGAGTTCAAGGTTTTCCTGATCGTGATGCTGGTGCTGTTCGTGCTCGGCTTTGTTCTTGATTTCCTTGAGATCATCTACATCGTGATCCCGATTGTCGGCCCGGTGATCTATGGCGGCACCTTTGATCCCAAATGGGTGACGATCATGATCGCGGTGAACCTGCAAACCAGCTTTCTCACGCCGCCATTCGGCTTTGCGCTATTCTATCTGCGCGGGGTGGCGCCCAAGGAGGTCACGACCGGACATATCTATCGCGGTGTGTTCCCCTTTGTGCTTATTCAGGTGGTCGGGCTGGCGATCTTGTGGTTCTTCCCCTCGATCGTCACCATCGTGCCGGCCCTGATGCCAAACTAGGCCGGGCAGGCGATGAAAATACGAAACGCCGGGGTCATTGCCCCGGCGTTTCGCGTCTGTGCCAACTAAAAGGCGCCGCGTTAAACCATCATTTCCTTGGTCGAGGTCAGGGCCACATCCGGATAGTCGCGCGTCACCCGGTCGATATCCCACTGCATCCGCGTGAGATACACAACATCGCCGTCATTATCGCGCGCAATATGCTGTTTATTGGCCTCACAGAATTTATCGACCGCCGCCTTGGGGCCATTGACCCACCGCGCAGAGGTGAATTGCGAATTCTCAAAGCGCACCGGCAGGCCGTATTCCTGCTCGATCCGGCTGGCCAGCACCTCGAATTGCAGCGCGCCGACGACGCCCACGATAAAGCCCGAGCCAAAGGTCGGCTTGAACACCTTGGCGGCGCCTTCTTCGGCGAATTGCATCAGCGCCTTTTCCAGATGCTTGGCCTTCATCGGATCGCCCGCGCGGGCCTGTTGCAACAACTCGGGCGCAAACGACGGAATGCCCGTTACCCGCAGATCCTCGCCCTCGGTCAGGGTGTCGCCGATGCGCAATTGCCCGTGGTTGGGAATGCCGATGATATCGCCAGCCCAGGCCTCTTCGGCAAGCTCGCGGTCAGAGGCGAGAAACAGCACCGGCGCGGTCACGGTCATCGGTTTTTTGGAGCGCACATGCGTGAGCTTCATGCCGCGTTTGAAATGCCCCGAGGCAAGGCGCACAAAGGCGACCCGGTCGCGGTGGCGCGGGTCCATGTTTGCCTGAACCTTGAAGACAAAACCGGTGACCTTGGTTTCTTCCGGGGCAATCGCGCGCGGGGTGGCCTTTTGCACTTGCGGCTCGGGGCCGAAGTCTGCGATCCCGGTCATCAACTCCTTGACCCCGAAGGAATTGATTGCAGAACCAAACCAGATCGGCGTCATATGCCCCTCAAGCACCGATTGTGGGTTGAGGGCGGGCAAAAGCTCTCGCGCCATCGCCACCTCTTCGCGCAGTTGCGCCACGAGGGTGGCGGGCACATGTTCGTCCAGCTTGGGGTCGTCCAGCCCGTTGATCTCGATGGATTGTGCGACCTTGTTGCGATCGGCGCGATCCATAAGCTCAAGCCGGTCATTCAACATGTCATAACAGCCCATGAAATCGCGCCCGACCCCGATCGGCCAGCTGGCCGGGGTCACGTCAATCGCAAGGTTTTCCTGAATTTCGTCAATGATATCGAAGGTATCTCGGCTTTCGCGGTCCATCTTGTTACAGAAGGTCAGGATCGGCAGATCGCGCAACCGGCAGACCTCAAAGAGCTTCTGGGTCTGGCTTTCCACACCCTTGGCGCCGTCAATCACCATCACCGCCGCATCGACCGCCGTCAGCGTGCGATAGGTATCTTCCGAGAAATCCGAGTGACCGGGCGTGTCGACAAGGTTAAAGCGGAAGGGGCCGAAATCAAACGACATCGCCGAGGCCGAGACCGAGATTCCGCGATCCTTTTCCATCTGCATGAAGTCCGAGCGCGTGCGCCGTGCCTCGCCTTTGGCGCGCACCTGGCCGGCCATCTGAATGGCGCCGCCATAAAGAAGAAACTTCTCCGTCAGGGTGGTTTTGCCGGCATCGGGGTGCGAAATGATCGCAAAGGTGCGGCGCCGGGCAATCTCGGCCGGCAGATCGGGGCGGTTTGAGGCGGTGTCTAACATGACCGCGCATATAGAGGGCCAGAGAGAAGGGCGCAATAACGCTGTGGCAGGCGGCCATTTTCTTCGCGAAGAAAATGGACCAGAAAATTCGTCTAATTTTCTGGGGGCTACCGCGTCGAAGCGCGTTTAAGGATTTCTGCCGCGTCGGGATGGTCAAGCAGGGCTTGGCCAACCTCGAATTCCATATGCGCGCGTGCGCTGTGACCGATGCCGCCGGATGTCAGCGCCTCGCCGAGATCGGCCGGCAGTGCGGCGCGCGTGCGCGGATCAACCAGCAGGGTTTCGGCGGCGATGCCTTCGGCATAGATAATCTGATGGGCATCAAACAGAATCTGGAAGTAATCCACAAACCCGCCGGAGTCGCGCAGTACGGTATCGCCGTTCACAAGGTGGCGCGCGCGCACCAGAACCTCGTGACGCCCGGCCCCGAGGGCATCGGAGCGTTGATAGATGAACAATCGGTGATCGGGGCTGACCAATAGGTCGTTTTCGTTATGCAAGGCCCCTGCGCGAATGCGGATCGGGGCGAAATCGCCGACCGCGCGCACCGTCGACTGACCGATCCAGCGGATCGCCTGCGGGCCATCGTCGCGGGTCAGCACCATATCGCCAAGCGCAAGCTCCTCGACCCGGCGCTGTGCGCCCGAGGCCAGCGTGATATGGGTGCCGCGCGAAAAGGATACACAGGCCACCTGCGCAAATTTCTGCAATGCGGTGTCGCGATCCACCCCGACAAGCGCATAGCCTGTCTTCGGCGCCATTTGAGCCAGCGGCATGGCATAGATATCCGCCACATCGCCCGCGCCATCGACCTCGACAAGCACCAGCAATTCGCTGGTGCGGCCGGTGCCCGACATTAGCGTCAGGCAGGAATCAAGGTGCAGGTGAGAGCCGGGCGTACCCAGCTCTGTGTCGGGCGCGAGGATGAACGGCCCGGCCCCGTCAAGCACGAGCGACAGGCGGTACTGTCGCGCCTGCGGGCGCAATTCATAGACATCGTCAAGATCAAGCTCACTGGCGAAGGACAGCGCATCGCCGAGATTGGCGCCGCTCACCACACGCAGATCCACCGCCTGAAAGACAGGAACGGATTGCGCGGGGCGGGGGCTGGTCTTGGTCATGTAAATCGGCCGATATGAAAGGGGTGGGCAGGAAAGGTCCTGTTCTGGGTTATAGCTTAGAATTATGGCAGCATATGGTCAATGAGCGGGAAATCCTGAGCAGTTTCAGCAAGGTAAAGCGGCATCGCGGGGCTCCGTCGACAGCGGGCCTTTGGCAATTGTCTGGCCATTTTAATCCGGGCAGTGTTAATTCCGGGTTGAAACAACAGGGAGGTGCGACATGGACTTGGGGATTAAGGGAAAGCGGGCGCTGGTATGTGCGTCCTCAAAGGGGCTTGGGCTTGGCTGTGCGCGGGCATTGGCCGAGGCGGGGGTGAACCTTGTGATGAACGCCCGCGGCGCCGAGGCGCTTGAGGCCTCTGCGGCGGCGATCCGCGCCGATTACGGTGTCGATGTTGTCACGGTGGCCGCCGATGTCACCACCGAAGAGGGGCGCGCTCGCTTGCTCGCGACCGCGAACGATGTTGATATCCTGGTCAATAACGCCGGTGGCCCGCCGCCAGGCAAGTGGACAGACTGGGAGCGCGAGGATTTCATCAAGGCGCTGGATGCCAACATGCTGACGCCGATTGCCCTTATCAAGGCGCTGGTGCCGGGCATGATGGAGCGCGGCTGGGGTCGGGTGGTCAACATCACCTCGCAATCCGTCAAGGCGCCGATTGCCGTGCTGGGCCTTTCCAACTCTGCGCGCGCCGGGTTAACCGGCTATGTCGCGGGCACCTCGCGCCAGGTCGCGGGCAAGGGTGTGACGATCAACAACATGCTGCCCGGCATTCACGCCACCGACCGCGCGATCTCGCTTGATACGGGCGTGAGCGAAGCACAGGGCATTTCGATGGAAGAGGCCAGGGCGCAACGCTGTGCGGGCATTCCGGCGGGCCGGTATGGCACCCGCGAAGAGTTCGGCGCAACCTGCGCGTTTTTGTGCAGTCAGCACGCCGGCTTTATCGTCGGGCAGAATATCCTGCTGGATGGCGGCGGCGTGAACGCCACGCTTTAAGGGCCGATCAAAATCCTGGCCCGCCCGGATTTCGGGCGGGGCAAAGGCGCAACGGCGAGTCTATTCACAAATCCGTAGGTAGCTCTAATTCGTCTGGTCGCTGTGCGGGGCGGCTGCTAGGCAATTGACAGGCAATCCGCAACGGGGGCGTAATCTTGATGCAAGCGATGGTTATTATGGGGCTTTTCGGGCTTGTGGTTGTCGCCAGCCTTGTGGTGTCGCCGCGTCGCGCCACGATTGAAGGCTTCTTTAGCGGCGCCGGAGAGAACGGGCGCGCACCGGGGTTGATGGTGCTGGTGCTGAGCCAGGTGACCACCTGGATTTTTGCCCGCTCGCTGATGAATTCGGCGATCCTTGGCTATTTCTACGGCATCTGGGGCACGCTGGCCTATGCCGCCTATTATGGCTCTTTCCTGACCGGCGGGTTTATTGTCGGGCGGCTGCGCGCCGGTGGGGCGCGCTCGGTTCAGGACTGGCTCGGCACAAGGTTTGGCGCGCTCGGGGGGGCCTGTTACAACCTGGTGATCGGTCTGCGGCTGTTGTCCGAGGTGTTTGCCAATCTGCTGGTGGTGGGGCTGATCTTTGCCGCCGCCATGCCAGAGGTCGGTTTTGCGCGCGAGGCCTCGATCCTTGTCGTTGCGGTGCTAGGGCTGGCTTATAGCGCCTGGGGCGGGCTAAGTGCGGCGTTGCGCACGGATGTGTTGCAGATGGTTGTCTTTCTCGGGGTGTTTGCGGCGGCCTTTCTGGCGCTTGTGCTTAGCCCCGGTTTTGATCTTGGCGCAGTTCTTACCTCCAAGGGCACCTCGGGATCGTGGAACGGTCAGGTGCTGTTGCTGGTCGCGCTGCTTCAGGTGTTTTCCTACCCGGCGCATGATCCGGTGATGATGGATCGCGGCTTTCTCGCCGATCCGGCGACGACGCGGCGCTCGTTCCTGCATGCCTTCTGGATTTCGACGCTTTGCATCATCGGGTTCGGGTTTTTCGGCATTCAGGCGGCGCTTGTGGGCGCGGAATACGAGGGCCAGCTGATCGGCACTTGGGCGGGCATGTTTCCGCCCTGGCTTTTCGTGGCGCTTCTGGTGTCGTTGTTGATCTCGGCGCTCAGCACGCTGGATTCCGCGCTTGCCAGTGCCGCGCGCCTTGTGGTGGACGAGCTGCGCCTGAGCCCGCGCACCCTTGGCGGCGGGCGTGCCGCGATGGTCGTGTTCATGGTGCTTGGCACGCTTCTGACGCTTTGGGACAATCAGACGCTGTTTGATGCCACCGCCGTGAGCGGCACCGCAAGCATGTTCCTCACACCGGTGCTTGTGGTCGGGCTTGTGATGCGCCGCGAGATTGCGCTCTGGGCCTATGTGCTGGCCTTTGGCGCCGCGCTGCTTGGCGCCGCGGCCTATTTCGCGCGCGAGGCGCCATGGGTGGCGGCGATCCTGCCGGAAGGCCATAAATACGAACAGCTTCTGGCGATTTGCGTGGTCGTGCTGGTGACCGGCTTTGCGGCGGTGATCGCGGGCGCGCGGCGGCGCGCCTGAGGTTTTGACGGGCAGGGGCGCGCTCGTCAGGCCTGACAGCCTGCCTCGCGAGGCACACCGCAAGCTGTGCAGAGCCGCGCGGATGTCAAAGCAAATGCCCTGATTTGGCGGCCTTGGTGGCCAGATAGGCGTGGTTATGGGCGTTCTCGCCCAGTTTGAGCGGGACACGCTCGACCACCTCAATCCCGTTCTGGCACATCATCGCGATCTTGGCGGGGTTATTGGTCAACAGCCGCACCGCCGAAAACCCCATCAGCGTCAGGATCTGCGCGCCGATCCGGAAATCGCGCTCGTCATCCTCAAAGCCAAGCCGGTGGTTGGCCTCGACCGTGTCGAACCCCTGATCCTGAAGCGAATAGGCGCGCATCTTGTTGGCAAGGCCGATCCCGCGCCCCTCCTGATTGAGATACAATAGCACGCCGGCGCCCTCTGCGCCCATCTGCGCAAGCGCGCCGCGCAATTGCGGGCCGCAATCGCATTTCAGGCTGCCCATCAGATCGCCGGTGAAACAGGCCGAATGCAGCCGCGTCAGAACCGCTCTGTCGCGCGGCGGCTGGCCGATCTCGATCGCGTAATGCTCTTCGCCGCCATCCTCGGGGCGAAAGATGTGTAACCGCCCGGCCTCGGAGACATCCAGCGGCAGGCGCGCGCTGACCACCGGGTGCAGCGGGCTTGAGCGCAACAGATGCGCCGCGGCCTCTTCCCCCCTGATCAGCGTCAGACCGTTTTGCGCCGCAAACACGGCCCCGCCCGCAAGGCGCAGCACAAGGGCCGCGGGCAAAAGCCGCGCGGACTTCACAAGCTGCAACGCGATCCGGTGCAAATCGACGGTGCCATCGCGCTCGGTTGCAAGCGGCCCCTTCATCGGGGTCTTGAGGTCATCCGCCGGATCAGCCAGCCCCAGAACCCAGGGCAAACCCGCATCGGGCGGCACGATCACCCGCGCCAGATCGCCGTCATAGGCACGGGCCTTGAGGGTTTCGGCGCGCCGTGCCGTGATTGCCAGAACCGGCGTGCCGCCAAGCGCACGCAGATCGGCCAGACGCTGCGCATCCACCGTTTCCGCCGCCATCACAAGCGCGGCCCCCTCAGGCCCCGAAATCACCACCGGCACCCCCATGCGCAGGTCGCTGCGCGCGCGGGCGATTATTTCGGTGATGTCAGGGGCGAGGGTCATGGCGAAACTTTCCGATAGCAATCAACTGTATGTAGGCGGTTTTGAAATGAATTGAAAGAAACGCTCTCTTGGCAACACTTGGGCGTGATTGTTGTGTTGCAAACCTTGCCGCTGCGCGCCTTGTCTATCATGTTCTCACAAAGAACGAGGAAAAGCAAAATGGCACAAGTCAAAAAGATTCTGTTGGTGGATGACGACGACGACCTGCGCGAGGCGTTGGGCGAGCAATTGATCATGACCGAGGATTTCGATGTGTTCGAGGCCGCGAGCGGCGCGGATGCGATGACCAAGATCAAGGACTTGATCTATGATCTGGTCATTCTCGATGTGGGTCTGCCCGATACCGACGGGCGCGAGCTGTGCCGTCTGATGCGCAAGCAGGGGGTCAAGGCGCCGGTGATGATGCTGACCGGGCATGACGGCGATGCCGATACCATCCTCGGCCTTGATGCGGGGGCCAACGACTATATCACAAAGCCGTTCAAGTTTCCCGTGCTTCTGGCGCGTATCCGCGCACAGCTGCGCCAGCACGAGCAATCCGAGGACGCGGTGTTTCAGCTTGGACCCTATACCTTCAAGCCGGCCATGAAGATGCTGATCACCGAGGATGAGCGCAAAGTGCGCCTGACCGAGAAAGAGACCAATATCCTGAAATACCTCTATCGCTCGACAGAGGGCGTGGTGGCGCGCGACATCCTGTTGCACGAGGTCTGGGGGTACAATGCGGGGGTCACCACCCACACGCTTGAGACCCACATTTATCGCCTGCGCCAGAAGATCGAGCCCGATCCTGGCAATGCGCGCCTGCTTGTCACGGAATCCGGCGGCTATCGTCTGGTGCTCTGAGCGCGGCCTAAGATCAAAGTAGTATGCACAAGTCATGTTTATGTGCTACTATACGTTGTATGTGCGGTAACGCATATACCTCCCTGTTGGACTACCCCGGCCAGTGTGCCGGGGTATTTTTTTATGTGAGCCTCTTTTCCTAGATAAAGTTTCGCGCCGATTTCTGGGGTGAAAGACACCGCATTTGCGGAGCCCTCAAATGTCTGTCGAACTCTCTTTAATCTGTCAAAATATCGCCCCAATCCGCTCATAGCCTGCGGTCTATGGCAGATGGAAATTGGAAGATTGGCCCGTCGATTGAACGCGTTGCGGTTCTGGTGGATGGCGACAACATAAACGCAATGCATGCCGAGCAGGTTCGTTGCGCGGGGCGGCGGCTTGGCCGGGTCGATGTTACGCGGGTTTATGCGGCTGCGAATATCAAGTCGGATTGGCTGACCACACCGGGGTATCGCGTCATGCATGCGGGCTCCGGCAAGAATGCCGCCGACATTCTGTTGTGCATTGACGCGATGGAACTTGCGCTGACCAGTGGGATTGAGAATTTTGTGATCGCAACATCGGATGGCGATTTTAGCCATGTGGCGCAGCGCCTGCGCGAAAGGGGGCTGCATGTGCATGGAATGGGCGAGGCAAAATCACCCCAAAGTTTTCGTCTGGCCTGTACCACTTTCACCGTTCTGAAAACAGCGCGGTGCAGCGTCGCGACACCCGTCGCCAAACCACCGACACCTGTCGCAAAGCCACCCGCGCCGGTGGCGAAATCATCGCAGCCAGATGTGAGTGAGCTTGACCGCAACATCAAGGCCATGATCGCCTGCCATAGTGTGAAAGGGGGCGGCATGCGGCTTCAAGATCTTGCACTCAAAATGTGTCAAGCACATGGTACGCGGATCAGCACGCTGTCGGAAAAAAATTGGCGGGCTTACCTGGCCAAACGCCCCAACCTCTATGTCCTTGACCCACGCGGTCCCAACGCAACCGTCCGGCTTCACAGCAAAGCCTTCGCCTCGGCCTCGGCCTAGGGCAGGGCACCCGTCGCCGACCCCACTTTTTCACCGCCCCCCGTCGTTCCGGCTGGTGCCTTGGCGCGCATCGCTTTAGGGTCTGGCGCGACACCGGAACAGGAGACGCGGCATGGCTTTCACGATTGCAACATGGAACATCAATTCGGTCCGCCTGCGCGAAGGGCTTGTCTCGCGGTTGTTGCGCGAAGAGGCGCCCGATGTCCTGTGCCTTCAGGAATGCAAGAGCCCGGTCGAGAAAATGCCGCTGGAGAGCTTTGCCGCTCTTGGCTATGGACACGTCGTTGCGCGCGGGCAAAAGGGCTATAACGGGGTTGCGATCCTGTCGAAACTGCCGATTGAGGATGCGGGCGACAAGGATTTCGCGGGCCTCGGCCATGCCCGCCATGTGGCCGCGCGGCTTGAAAACGGTGTCACGATCCACAATTTCTATGTGCCCGCAGGCGGCGATATCCCGGATCGCGACAAGAACGAGAAATTTGGCCAGAAGCTCGATTACCTCACTGAAATGCGCGACTGGTTCCGCGACAGCCGCCCGGAAAAATCCATTCTGGTCGGCGATCTCAACATTGCCCCGCGCGAAGACGATGTCTGGAGCCACAAGAAACTTTTGAAGATCGTCAGCCACACCCCGATCGAGGTCGAGCATTTCCATGATGTGATGGAGGCCGGCGGCTGGGGCGATGTGACCCGCTCCGATATTCCCGAGGGGCTGCTCTATAGCTGGTGGTCGTATCGCGCCAAGGACTGGTCGGCGGCGGACAAGGGGCGGCGGCTTGATCATGTCTGGGCCTCGGGCGATATCGCCGCCGCGGCCCATTCAAGCTGCATCCTGCGCGATGTGCGCGGATGGGAAGGCCCAAGCGACCACGCCCCGGTTTTTGCAACATTTGATCTTTGAAAACGACGCAGGCTTGCTCATATAGGGGGCAAGCGAATGGAAGGAAGACAGTGATGATTGAGCTTGGCCAATCCCAAAATGCCCCGGCGGCGGGCGACCTGATCAAGGACGTCTCCGAGGCCGATTTCATGACCGAGGTTGTTGAAGCCTCCCAGACCGTGCCGGTGATCGTTGATTTCTGGGCACCCTGGTGTGGCCCTTGCAAAACCCTTGGACCGGCGCTTGAGGCGGCGGTGACAAAGGCCAAGGGTGCCGTGAAGATGGCCAAGGTCAACGTCGATGAAAACCAGATGATCGCGGGCCAGTTGCGGGTGCAATCCATCCCGACGGTCTATGCCTTCTGGCAGGGCCAGCCGGTTGACGGCTTTCAGGGCGCTGTGCCACCCTCCGAGATTGACGCCTTCGTGGCGCGTGTGATCGCGGCGGGCGGCGGCGCCGCCGATGGCGGGCTTGACGAGGCGCTTGATGCGGCCGACGAGATGCTGGAAGCGGGCGCTGCGGCCGATGCAGAGCAAACCTATGCGGCCATTGCTCAGGAAGATCCCAACAATACGCGCGCCTACGCCGGCATGGCGCGGGCGCATGTTGCCTTGGGCGATCTTGATCAGGCCGAGGCGATCCTGAACGGCGCCCCGGCCGAAATCGCCACCGCCCCCGAGCTTGAGGCGGTGCATGCCCAGATCGCCCTTGCGCGTCAGGCCGCAGATGCTGGCCCTGTCGCCGAATTGCGCGCCGCCGTTGACGCCGACCCAAGCGATCATCAGGCGCGCTTTGACCTTGCGCAGGCGCTTTATGCCAATGACGAGGCAGAAGAGGCGGTTGACCAATTGCTGGAGATTTTCCGCGCCGATCGCGAATGGAATGACGGGGCCGCCAAGGCCCAGCTTTTCACCATTTTCGAGGCGCTCAAGCCCAACGACCCGATTGTCCTGAACGGGCGGCGAAAATTGAGCTCGATGATATTTGCCTGAGGCATTTGCCGGGCTAGGTAAGGTGCATGACAAAAAACGTCGATCTGCCTGAGATTATTCCGGTTTTCCCCCTGCCGGGCGCGCTGCTCTTGCCGCGCTCGCGCTTGCCGTTACACCTGTTCGAGCCGCGCTATCTGGCGATGCTTGAGGATGCGATCAAAACGCCCACGCGGCTGATCGGGATGGTTCAGCCGAACCGCATTCCAGGGCGCGAAGAGGGGACCGGCCTTCATACCATCGGCTGTGTCGGACGGGTGACGCAGTTTTCCGAAACCGAAGACGGGCGGTATATGATCACGCTTACCGGACAATCGCGGTTTCGCCTTTTGGAAGAGGTCGAGGGGTTCATGCCCTACCGGCGTGCCAAGGTGTCATGGGCCGGGTTCGAGCGTGACATGGGACCGGAGGATGAAGACCGCTATTTTGACCGCGACGCCTTCATGAACCTGTTGGCGCGCTACTTTTCCGCGCGCGAGCTTCAGACCGACTGGGAGTCTTTGAAAGAGGCCGAAGACGAGCTTTTGATCAATTCGCTGTCGATGCTTCTTGGGTTTGAGCCCGAGGACAAGCAGGCCCTGCTTGAGGCGCCATCGCTCAGCACCCGGCGCGAAACGCTCGTCACGTTGATTGAATATGCGCTGCGCGGCGGCGACAGTGAGGATATCATGCAATGACCGACACAATTGAGCCAACACCCGCCTTTGACCGGCGCATGCTTGAGGCCCTGATTTGTCCGCAGACCCACCAGACCCTGCGCTATGACGCAGAGCGCCAGGAACTGATAAGCAAGGGCGCGGGTCTGGCCTTTCCCATACGCAACGGTATCCCGGTGATGCTGTTGGATGAGGCGCGCAGGATCGACGACTGACGCGCCGGGGCGGCGCGCCCGCTCAGGGCGCGCGGCTGGCGGTCAGATCGACCTTGATATCAACGCCAAAGCCAAGCGAGTTGGGATCGGTCATGCCGGTGCCAATATCAAATTCACGCCGATCCACCGACAGGCCGCCGCTCACGGTGGCGGTGTCGCCCTCGATCACAAGGTCAAAAGGCATCTCGACCGGCACCGATTGGTCGCGAATGGTAAGCGTGCCGCGCGCCACATGGCCCTGATCGGTCTTGATCAGATCGGCGCTGAATTGCGCGGTCGGAAAGCTGCTGACATTGAAATAATCCGGCCCCATCGCCTGTTTGGTGACCGAGCCAAGCGAGAGCGACTCGATGGCGATGGTGACCTCGACAGAGCCGTGCTTGCCGCTCGCATCGCCGGTTTCGTCATAGGTGATGTCGGCGGTCCAATCGGCAAAGCTTCCCTGCACCGATGATCCCATCTGTTGCACGGTGACCTGCAATTGGCCGTCCTGCACGCTCCAGTCGCTTTCGACCTGGGCAAGGCCGGTGGCCTGTGCGTTCTCGCCCGCAGCAAACCAGCCAAGCATGCCGGCCCCGCCAAGCGCCGCCAGCCAGACCGCAAGCGCGGTGACAAAGGGCAACAGATGACCGGGCTGGCGCGTCGTGGGCTGACCGGGGGCATGGCCCGGCAGCATCCGGCGCAGCGTGGCATCGCGATCCAGCAGATGATGCTTGAGCGCGCCCGCAACATGCGCGCCAATCGCGCCGATCAGCACCCATTGCAGGATATAATGCAGCGTGCTGGCAAGCGCCGACAGTGTCTCGGATTTCGGCACCAGCGGCAGGGTCTGACCAAAGGGCCACCAGATTGGCGCAAAACCAGAGGTCGCCGCGTGATGCACCCAACCCGAAAGCGGGACCAGCACAAGCGAGCCATAAAGCAGCCAATGCACGGTTTCCGCCGCCCAGGCCTCGGCCCATTTGTCGCCATTGAGCAGCCCCGGCTTGGGCTGGCTGATCGCCCAGGTGATGCGCGCGAGGGCCACGAAAAATATCGCCACGCCAATGGTTTTATGCAGCGAAAACAAAAACGCGGTGCGATTGATCAGGGTCTCGGTCGGGGCGATCTGAACCTCATGTGCAAGATCGCTTGCGATAAGGCCAAGCGGGATGTTGGACAGGATCAAGAGCGCAATCAGCCAATGAAAGGTTTTGGTCACACTGCCGTAGGTGCTGGCCGAGTTGGTAAGTGGCATCGCGCTGTTCCTTGTGGTTGCGCGCCCAATCTAGCCAAATGCACGCGCGGGGCAATCACATCTGGCGCACAGGCCCCGTGCGGCCCTGCGATATATCCGAAGGGCGTTGCCATAACCGGCCCGGCGCGGTATCCGGGGGCAGTTTCAGGGAGGCATAAAGCATATGAACCGAGCATTCGTATTTCCCGGGCAGGGGGCACAGACCATCGGCATGGGGCAGGCATTGGCCGAGGCCTATCCGGCGGCGCGGGCGGTTTTCGACGAGGTCGATGAGGCGCTTGGCGAAAAGCTGTCGGCGCTGATCTGGGAGGGCGAACAGGACAGGCTGACCCTCACAGAGAACGCCCAGCCGGCCCTGATGGCAACCTCACTTGCGGCGCTGCGCGCGCTTGAGGCGGAGGGCGTCGAGATTGCACAGGCGGCTGGATTTGTGGCCGGGCATTCGCTTGGGGAATATTCGGCCCTTGCGGCGGCTGGCGCGCTCAGCATTGCCGATACGGCGCGGCTCTTGCGTATTCGCGGGCGCGCCATGCAAAAGGCGGTGCCGGTCGGGGTTGGCGCGATGGCCGCCATTCTTGGGCTTGATTATGATACCGCGCGCGCCCTGGCCGAAGAGGCCGCGCAAGGCGAGGTCTGTCAGGCCGCCAATGACAATGACCCCGGTCAGGTCGTGGTCTCGGGCCACAAGGCGGCGGTCGAGCGCGCGGTTGAACTGGCCAAGGCCAAAGGCGCCAAACGCGCGCTGCTGTTGCCGGTCAGCGCGCCGTTTCATTGCGCCCTGATGGCCCCCGCCGCCGAGGAAATGGCCGCAGCCCTGGCCGAGGTCAGCTTTGCTATGCCGGTGGTGCCGCTGGTGGCCAATGTGCGCGCGAGCGCCGTGCAGGAGCCCGATGACATTCGCGCCCTGCTGGTCGAGCAGGTGACCGGCGCGGTCCGCTGGCGGGAATCGGTGCTTTACATGGCCGCCGAGGGCGTCACCGAAGCCTGGGAAATCGGCGCAGGCAAGGCGCTCTCGGGGATGATCCGGCGGATTGACCGCGACATGGCCTGCCGCGCGGTCGGCACCCCGGATGACGTCACGGCCGCCGCAGAGGCGTTTGCAGGCACCTGATCCACCAGAATTTTATTAAGAAAGGACCATAGATGTTTGATCTGACAGGAAAATCCGCACTGGTGACTGGCGCATCCGGTGGCATTGGCGCCGCGATTGCCCGCGTGCTCCACGGTGCGGGGGCAACCGTTGGCCTGAGCGGCACGCGGGTTGAGCCGCTTGAGGCTTTGGCCGCCGAACTTGGTGAGCGCGCCCATGTTCTGCCCTGCAATCTTGGCGACAAAGACGCGGTCGAGGCCCTTCCCAAAACCGCCATCGCCGCGATGGGCAGCCTTGATATCCTGGTCAACAATGCCGGGATCACCCGCGATCAGCTTTTCATGCGGATGTCGGACGAGGACTGGCATGATGTGATCGACGTCAACCTGACGGCGGCGATGCGTCTGTGTCGTGGGGCGGTGCGCCCGATGATGAAATCCCGCTGGGGCCGAATCATCAATATCGGTTCGATCGTGGGCACGAGCGGCAACCCCGGACAGGTGAATTATGCCGCTGCCAAGGCCGGTCTGGTCGGCATGACCAAATCCATCGCCTATGAGGTTGCGAGCCGCGGGATCACGGCCAATGTGGTCTCGCCGGGCTTTATCGCCACGCCGATGACGGACAAGCTGAGCGATGAGCAGAAAGCGGCAATCAATACGCAAATTCCCGCCGCGCGCATGGGCACGCCGGATGAGATTGCAGCAGCCGTGCTTTATCTTGCCAGCGCCGAGGCGGGCTATGTCACCGGCACCACATTGCATGTGAATGGCGGCATGGCGATGATCTAAACCGGATCCGGCTGGCGGGTTCAAATTGAGCGCTTCCGCGCACTTGATTTGCGAAAATGGAAAGGCGACGCTCTTGTCTCGAAGGGCGCGCCTTTTTGCCCGGAGAGGAATTTGAGTATTTGTGGAACGGTGAAAGCCCAGTTGCGCGTGGCGTGAGTCTGAGCCCCCGTGAGATCGCGCCTGGCGCGTCCGGGACTGGCCGGGATGTCGCGAGGAGAATCAGGTGATGGGATGTGCGGGAGGCTGTGAAATCGACAGGTCGGCCGTTCCCTGGTCTTGCCCGGCGGGATATCTTGGGGTTGTGAAAGCATTTGCCAACGCCGCGCCATGTGCTATAGGCGGCGCAGAATTACCGGAGGAACAAGCGGATTCCCCCGGTGGGCCGCAGTTTGCGGGTAGTCGAGAGCCGCCCGCTGGGGCACTATCAAAGCCGCTCCCTGATTTATCGGGGGCATAAAACGGGCAAGAGTGCCCATGAAACGATGAGGATTATGACATGAGCGATATCGCAGACCGCGTTAAAAAGATCGTTGTGGAACACCTGGGCGTTGAAGAGGACAAGGTTGTCGAAAAAGCCTCGTTCATCGACGATCTTGGCGCAGACAGCCTGGACACGGTCGAACTGGTCATGGCCTTCGAAGAGGAATTCGGCATCGAGATCCCTGACGATGCTGCCGATACGATCCAAACCTTTGGCGACGCAGTGAAGTTTATCAGCGAAGCGTCCTGAGTTTTTCGCCATGTGCGAGGAAAGGCCCTGCCATCCGGCGGGGCCTTTTGCGTTTTATCGGGCATGTTTCGCTTTGGTTGGATCGCCGCGAAAGGCCCATATGATGCCGATTTGAGACAAGTCATTGTGCCTCTCGACAGGCACAATTGATTTCGTCCGGTACAACAGCCGGGGGTTTGACCTTGAAAAGGGCGCGATGATGATCCTCTATCCGACGTTGGAAATTCTGAACGGTAAATGCGTTAGCCTGACGCGTGGACGGCTGGACGAGCCGGTGATCTGGCATGTGGATCCGGTCGAGACGGCCCGCAGCTTTGCGGCGGCCGGGGCGGACTGGATGCATCTGACGGATATGAATGGGCTGCGTGGCGAGGGCGGTAACGATGATTTGATCGCCGAGATCATTCGCGCGGCAGGCATTCCCGTGCAACTCGGCGGTGGCTTTCGCTCGCGCGAGGCGGTCAGCCGCTGGATAGACAAAGGTGCGGGGCGCATCGTTCTTGGTACCCTGGCGGTGCATGACCCCGCGGCCGTAAAGGAACTTGCCAAGTATCACCCGGATCAGATCGTTGTCGCCGTGGATATCTTTCAGGGGCAGATGATGACCGACGGTTGGCGCAGTTCAAGTGCGATAAGCCCGGAGACCTTTATTCAGGCCTTTGACGGCGTGCCACTTGCGGGGATCATCGTGACCGATATTGACGCCGATATCGAGGATAGCGATGGCAGCCTCGGGGTGATTTCGGGGCTTGCGGCCAAAACCCGTTTGCCGGTTATCGCCCGTGGCACGGTGCGCACAGCGGATGATGTGTCGCGGCTGAAGTATATGCCCAATATTGCCGGTACATTGATTGGCCGCGCGCTTTTGGCCAAGGATGTCGATCTTGGCGCCGCGCTTGCGCTTGCGCGTGCGGTATCAGAACCGACGGCACCGTTCGCATAGACCGACAGGGCCGGGTGACGTAGCCGCAACCCCGGAAAACTCGGCATGCTGCCGCGTAGCAATGCGCGCGGCTCTTGCCCCCCGGGGGTAAGCCGGGGTAAGAGCTTTTGAAGAATAAGCACTGAAAGGGCAGCATTATGCGGCGTGTCGTTGTCACCGGTCTGGGTTTGGTTACCCCGCTTGCATCCGGGGTTGAAGAAAGCTGGAAGCGTCTTCTGGACGGGCAGTCAGGTGCGGGCACCATTACCCGATTTGATCCCTGTAACGTGCTGACCACCTACGCCTGTGAGGTGCCGCTTGGCGATGGCAGCGATGGCACCTTCAATGCCGATCATTACATGCAGCCCAAGGAACGCCGCAAAGTCGGCGATTTCATTCTCTACGGTGTGGCGGCTGCCCAGCAGGCGGTGGAAGATGCCGGTTGGATGCCCGAGGATGAGGAAAGCCGCGCGCGTACCGGCGTGATGATGGGATCGGGCATTGGCGGGCTGAGCTCGATCGAAGAGACCACGCTTGTGATCCGCGACAAGGGCGCGCGTCGGGTGTCGCCGTTTTTCATCACCAGCGCGCTGATCAACCTGATCAGTGGACAGGTCAGCATCCGTCACGGTTTCAAGGGGCCGAACCACGCGGTTGTCACGGCCTGCGCAAGCGGGGCGCATGCGATTGGCGATGCGGCACGGCTGATCATGTTCGACGATGCGGATGTGATGCTTGCCGGTGGCGCCGAGGCGGCGATCTGCGAGATTGGTATTGCCGGGTTCAACGCCTGCAAGGCCCTGTCGACCAAACGGGCCGATAACCCAAAGGCCGCCAGCCGCCCCTATGACGCGGACCGTGATGGTTTCGTGATGGGCGAAGGGGCCGGTGTGGTGGTTTTGGAAGAGCTTGAACATGCCAAGGCACGCGGCGCCAAGATCTATGCCGAGGTGCTGGGCTATGGCCTGTCCGGCGATGCCCATCACATCACGGCACCTGCCGAGGATGGCGATGGCGGCTATCGCGCGATGAAATCGGCGCTCAAGCATTCCGGCCTTGAACCAGGGGATGTGGATTACATCAATGCCCATGGCACAAGCACGATGGCCGACACGATCGAGCTTGGGGCGGTAGAGCGGCTCTTGGGCAATGCCGCGGCCAAGACCTCAATGAGTTCGACCAAATCGGCCACCGGGCATCTGTTGGGGGCGGCAGGCGCGGTCGAGGCGGTTTTCTCGATCCTGGCGCTGCGGGATCAGGTGGTGCCGCCGACGATCAACCTGGACAATCAGGCGGTGGATACCCCGCTTGATCTGGTGCCGAATGTCAAACGCGAGCGTGAGGTGAATGTGGTCATGTCCAACAGCTTTGGCTTTGGTGGGACCAATGCCTCGGTCTGTTTCGGGAAACTGCGCTGATGTGGCGGCATATCGCCTCGAATTTCCTTACGCTTCTGGTTGTTATCGTCTTTCTGCTTGGGGGCATGATCCTCTGGGGCCAAAAGGAATACGGCACCAGTGGCCCTCTGAGCGAGGCGATGTGCCTCCGGGTTGAACCCGGTAGCACGATGCGACGCATTTCGCGTCGTCTGGAAGATGAGGGCGCGATTGCCAGCGGGACGATCTTTCGTATCGGCGCGGAATATGGCGACAAGAGCGATGACCTCAAGGCCGGCAGCTGGCTCATCCCCGAAGGCGCCAGCATGGCGCAGATCACCGAGATCATAACCCGTGGCGGCGCCAGCAGCTGTGGCACAGAGGTGGTCTATCGCATCGGTATCACCAACGCCGAGGTGGTGGTGCGCGAGCTTGACACCGGCACCGGGCGCTACGAGGAAAAGATCTCGTTTGATCCGGGAGTCGACGAGGCGCGCCCCGATCTTTTCACCCGCGTGCGCGGCCAGGCCGACACCCGCTATCGCATTGCGCTTGCCGAAGGCGTGACAAGCTGGCAGGTGGTCGAAGAACTGAAATCCGTCGATGTGCTTGAGGGCACAGTCGAGGAAATGCCCGCAGAAGGCTCGCTCGCGCCCGATAGCTATGAGGTGCGTGCAGGCGACACCCGCGAGAGCGTCATCGCCCGCATGCGCGCGGCGCAGGATATTATCCTTGCCGAGGCCTGGCAAAATCGCGCCGAGGACGTGCCGCTTGCAAGTGCCGATGAGGCGTTGATCCTTGCCTCGATCATCGAAAAGGAAACCGGCGTTTCCGAAGAGCGCCGACAAGTGGCCAGCGTTTTTACCAACCGCCTCAAGCGGGGCATGAGGCTGCAAACTGACCCGACGGTGATTTATGGTGTGACCAAGGGGCAGGGAATTCTGGGCCGTGGTCTGCGCCAAAGTGAATTGCGCGCCGCGACGCCCTGGAACACCTATGTGATCGACGCCCTGCCGCCGACCCCGATCGCAAATCCGGGCCGCGCCAGTATTGAGGCGGCGGTCAATCCAGACAGCACAGATTACATCTTCTTCGTGGCCGATGGAACCGGCGGACACGCCTTTGCCCGAACCCTGGAAGAGCATAATCGTAACGTCGCAAAATGGCGCGAAATCGAAGCAGAGCGCGCGGCCAACTAGAAGGGCCTGCGCGCGGTGGCCACCGTGGATTGAGTATTTATGGAAAGATGAAAGCCGGATGCCACGCTCTGGTTTCTTCTGGCCGTAAATATCCCCGCCGGAGGCTCCCCCGGCCGAAACGGAGTGCAGGGATTTGGGGCAGGTGCGCCTTAGCCATTGGCGCATGAAATACAGCGCGTCGCGGCCGGGTCAAGCACCAGACGGGCCTGGGCAATATCGTCGCCACAATCTTCGCAATAGCCGAAATCTCCCTCATCCATGCGCCGCAAAGCCATTTCAAGCCGGGTTTTGAGGGTCTGGCGGCGCATATGGCTGGCCTTGGCCATGGCCTGATTTTGCAGCGCGTCCATCCGGCTCAGCCGACCCACCGCCTGTTGATCAAGCTCGACTGTGGCCTGCCCCGAGTGACCAAGCGCATCCTCTTTTGCCAGGTCGATCAACAGGGCCTTGATCCGGGTGCGAAATTGGCTCTGGTCGTTCTCATTCATTTTGCTTATCCCCCCGATCACGCCTTTGCATTTCACTGATCCTGCCTATCTGTTACACTCGACCCAATCCAGAGGAGCATACACGTGGCGAAAACACATTCAAAACTGGCGGAGCTTGATCCGGTCTGGGCTCGGATTGCGTCCGAGGCGAAACAGGCGATTGCCGATGAGCCGCTCCTGGGCGGGCTGATCCATTCAAGTGTTCTGCACCATGATACCTTCGAATCGGCGCTGGCCTATCGGATTTCTCTCAAGCTGACCTCGAATGAAATGCCCGAACAGATTCTGCGGGAGATTTGCGACAAGGCGCTTGGCTCTGATCCTGACATCGGGCTTGCGGCACGTGCCGATATCGTTGCGGTGAATGATCGCGATCCGGCCTGTGACCGCTTTATTCTGCCGCTGTTGTTCTTCAAGGGCTTTCAGGCGGTGCAGGCCTACCGCATCGCCCATTGGCTCTGGACCTCCGGCCGTCGTGATCTGGCGCGGTTCTTTCAGATGCGCGCCTCTGAGGTGTTTGGCGTCGATATTCACCCCGCCGCGCGGATCGGCAAGGGCATCATGATCGACCATGCCCATTCCATCGTGATCGGCGAAACGGCAGTTGTCGGTGACAATGTCTCGATGCTGCATTCGGTGACCCTTGGCGGCACCGGTAAGGAAGAAGAGGACCGCCATCCCAAGATCGGCAATGGCGTTCTGATTGGTGCCGGGGCCAAGGTGCTTGGCAATATCCTCGTCGGCAATTGTAGCCGCATCGCCGCCGGTTCGGTGGTGCTGGAAGAGGTGCCGCCCTGCAAGACGGTGGCGGGGGTGCCTGCGCGCATTGTCGGCGAGGCGGGCTGTTCACAACCCTCTGTCAGCATGAACCAGCTTTTGGGTGTACGCGGCGAGGAAAATGGCGCCGATTGATCCGGCGTTTTCGACATTGCAGGACAAATTACGCCCCCGGATGGAGTGTTTCCAGCCGGGGGCGGTGTTGTTTCAGGCCAGCATGACCATCGGGTTTTCCAGATTTTCGACGATCTGGTTCAAAAGATCGGCGCCCATTGCGCCGTCAATCACCCGGTGATCGACACTTAGCGTGACCGACATGACTGTGGCCACGGCCAGCTCTCCGTCGCTGCCGACAACGGGCTGCTTCTTGCCCGCACCGACCGCCAGGATCGCGCCATGCGGCGGGTTGATCACCGCGTCGAAATTGTCGATGCCGAACATGCCGAGGTTGGAAATCGCGAAAGTACCGCCCTGATATTCCTGCGGCGCAAGCTTGCGGTCGCGGGCGCGGGCAGCGAGGTCTTTCATCTCGGTCGAGAGCGCCGAGAGCGATTTCATCTCGGCATCCTTGAGGACCGGCGTGAACAGCCCGCCCTCGATCGCCACGGCCACCGCCACATCCGAGGGTTTCAGCTTGAGCACCTTGTCGCCTGCCCAGACCGCATTGGCATCCGGCACCGCCTGGAGCGCAAGCGCACAGGCCTTGATGATGAAGTCATTCACCGAGAGTTTGACGCTGCGCGCTTCAAGCTGTTTGTTCAGCTCAGCCCGGAATTTCATCAGCGCATCGAGCTTGATATCGCGGCGCAAATAGAAATGCGGCACTGTCTGTTTGGCCTCGGTCAGGCGCGCGGCGATTGTCTTGCGCATCCCGTCAAGCTTGACCTCTTCATAGTCGCGATCCTGATACATCGCCATGACCGCATCCGAGGACGGGCCAGAGGCCGCCGCCGCCGGGGCAGGGGCCTTGTCGGTAGATTTCGCGGTCTCTTTCGTTGATGCGGCGGAGGGCTTGGCGCTCTCCACATCCGCCTTGACGATCCGGCCATGCGGGCCAGAGCCGGAAATACCGGCAAGATCAACGCCCTTGTCGGCGGCAATCCGGCGCGCGAGGGGCGAGGCGAAGATACGCCCGCCATCACCGTCAGTCGGCGCTGCGGGCGCCTTGGTCTGGGGGGTGTCAGGCGCGGGTTTGTTGCTGTCGCCCGTCTCGGGCTTTTCCGCCGCTTCGGACTTTGGCGAGGCGGCCTCGCCCGAGGCCGAAGAGCCGCCAGCCTCGATGTCATCGGCGCTTTCACCCTCTTCCAGAAGCACGGCGATGGCGGTGTTCACTTTCACGCCCTCACTGCCCTCTTCGATCAGGATCTTGCCGATCGTGCCTTCATCGACGGCCTCGAATTCCATCGTGGCCTTGTCGGTTTCAATCTCGGCCAGAAGGTCGCCGGAACTGACCGTGTCGCCCTCTTTGACAAGCCATTTGGCAAGGGTGCCCTCTTCCATGGTGGGGGACAGGGCGGGCATCAGAATTTCAATTGGCATCGCTCTATGTCTCCTTACCGATAGGTCACTTGGCGCACGGCATCGAGCACCTCATCCACGGATGTCAGCGCCAGCTTTTCAAGGTTGGCTGCATAGGGCATGGGCACATCCTTGCCGGTGCAGTTGATGACAGGCGCGTCAAGATAATCAAATGCGCGCTCCATCAGGGTGGCCGAGATGTGGTTGCCAATCGAGGCCACCGGCCAGCCTTCCTCGACAGTG
Organism: Roseovarius lutimaris; assembly: GCF_900115165.1. Classification (GTDB taxonomy): domain Bacteria; phylum Pseudomonadota; class Alphaproteobacteria; order Rhodobacterales; family Rhodobacteraceae; genus Roseovarius; species Roseovarius lutimaris. The sequence continues at coordinate 169,222 of NZ_FOVP01000007.1, forward strand.
ACACAGCGGTTGGTCTTCATCACGCTGGCAATCACCGTGTCATAATCAAGCGGGCGCAGGGTGCGCAGGTCGATCACCTCGGCGCTGACGCCGTCTTCGGCAAGCTTGTCCGCCGCCTCAAGCGCATAGGTCATGCCGATGCCAAAGCTGACGATGGTCACGTCAGAACCCTCGCGCCAGATCTTGGCCTTGCCGAAGGGAATGGTGAAATCATCCAGTTTCGGCACCTCGAAGGAGCGCCCGTAGAGGATTTCGTTTTCAAGGAAAATCACCGGGTTCGGGTCGCGGATCGCCTGTTTCAAAAGACCCTTGGCACAGGCCGCCGAATAGGGCTGTACCACCCTCAGGCCCGGAATTTGCGCGTACCAGGCCGCGTAATCCTGGCTGTGCTGGGCGCCGACACGGGCGGCGGCACCGTTGGGGCCGCGAAACACGATTGGACAGCCCATTTGCCCGCCGGACATATAAAGCGTCTTGGCGGCAGAGTTGATGATCTGGTCAATCGCCTGCATGCCAAAGTTCCAGGTCATGAATTCGACAATTGGACGCAGGCCGCCAAAGGCCGCGCCAACCCCGATCCCGGCAAAGCCATGCTCGGTGATCGGCGTGTCGATCACCCGCTTGCCGCCGAATTCTTCCAGCAGGTTCTGGGTGATCTTGTAGGCGCCCTGATATTCGGCCACCTCTTCGCCCATGATAAAGACCGTCGGATCGTCGCGCATTTCCTCGGCCATGGCGGCGTTGAGAGCCTCGCGCACGGTCTTGGTTTCCATCTCGGTGCCCTCGGGCCAGTCGGGGCTTGTGTCGGCCTTCGGCGCCTCGGGCGCTTTGGCCTCGGCGGGGGCGGATTTTTTCGGGGCTGGGGCCTCGTCTTCCGGCGCGCTTTCCGGGGTGGCGACGCTTTCGATGTCGTCGGCGCTTTCGCCCTCTTCCAGAAGCACGGCGATGGCGGTGTTGACTTTCACGCCCTCGGTGCCCTCTTCGATCAGGATCTTGCCGATGGTGCCTTCATCGACGGCCTCGAATTCCATCGTGGCCTTGTCGGTCTCAATCTCGGCCATGATATCGCCGCTCTTGACGCTATCGCCTTCCTTGACCAGCCATTTTGCCAATGTGCCTTCTTCCATCGTCGGAGAGAGGGCGGGCATCAAAATTTCGGTTGCCATGGGTGTCTCTCCTTCTCAGGCGTTCTGCGGCGCCGTATCGGCGTAAATATCGGTCCAAAGCTCTTCGGCGGCGGGCACCGGGCTGTCCTTGGCAAATTCGGCACTGGCGTTGACGATCTCCTTGATCTCCTTGTCGATCGCCTTGAGATCGTCCTCGCTGGCATGGCTACCCGAGAGCAGCAGGTCGCGCACATGCTCGATCGCGTCTTTCTCGTCGCGCATCTTCTGGACCTCTTCGCGGGTGCGGTACTTGGCCGGGTCCGACATCGAATGGCCGCGATAGCGGTAGGTCTTGATTTCAAGGATATAAGGGCCCTTGCCCGAGCGGCAATGCGCCACGGCCTTTTCGCCGGCCTCTTTCACGGCCAGAACATCCATGCCATCCACGGCCTCGCCGGGAATGCCGAAAGCCTCGCCGCGGGTGTAGATATCCGGGCTCGAGGTCGAGCGTTTCTGCGAGGTGCCCATGGCATACTGGTTGTTCTCGATGACGAAGATCACCGGCAAATCCCAGAGCGCGGCCATGTTGAAGGTCTCATAGACCTGCCCCTGGTTGGCGGCGCCATCGCCGAAATAGGTGAATGTCACGCGGCCGTTTTCGTTGTATTTATCGGCAAAGGCCAGACCGGCGCCAAGCGGCACATTCGCCCCGACGATGCCATGCCCGCCGTAGAAATGCTTTTCCTTGCTGAACATATGCATCGAGCCGCCCTTGCCGCGGCTATAGCCACCCTCGCGGCCCGTAAGTTCGGCCATCACGCCTTTGGGGTCCATGCCACAGGCCAGCATATGGCCGTGATCACGATAGGTGGTGATGCGTTTGTCGCCGTCTTCGGCGGCGGCCTCAAGACCGACAACCACCGCTTCCTGACCAATATAAAGGTGACAAAAACCGCCGATCAAACCCATGCCGTAAAGCTGGCCGGCCTTTTCCTCGAATCGGCGGATCAGCAGCATATCGCGGTAAAATGTCTTGAGTTCATCGGCAGAAACGTTTGGTTTCTTTGTGCTTTTTCGGGCAGCCATGGGCGGGCGACTCCTTGTTTGCAAATATAGTTTAGCGTTAAACTATTTAATACACGATCAACGCGCCCCTGACGAGGGCGAATTTCGCCTCTTGGCGCAGATCGGCCTGTCTGAAGGTAAAACAGCAATGCGTGTGGTCGGTGCAATGGGTTCCGGCTGTGTGTCTTCGGGTTTTTGGACGTCACGGTCCGAACGTGACCGTGCTCTGATCTCCGATAGATTCAAAATATTTGCGACAGATATTTGCCGACCATGCGTTGAATGAATATCGAACATAAGGAATGACCCAATGCAGAACTTAATGAAACGATGCGCAACTGTCTTTGTTTTGGCTACCGTAGCCGTGCCCGTAGTGACGATGCCGGCCATGGCGGACAGAGCAGGTGCAAAGTACAACTCCCATGGCCACGGTGCCAAAGTGAAAGCGCCGAAAGTGAAACGCCATAGGCATGCGATTGGTCACCGTTTCCGGAAACAGGATGTGATCGTTGTCAGAGATTGGCGAGCCCGTGGCCTTCCGCGTCCCGGTCGCAATGAAGTTTACGTCGTAAACGGCAGCGACCTTTACCTGGCGACCGCTGCAACGCTTGTCATTAGGGCATTGCTCGACTGAGACGCACCCAGATCATCTGGTCGGGCGACGAAAGGCAGCTTGTCCCGGCGGTTTCAACGAGTCGCTGCAACACTTTAAGCTCTTTGGAAAGATGGAGTGTTGATCATGAAGTACCGGACGCGGACGTTTTAATCGGATAAACAGAAGTCGGAGATGTGGGATCCCCGCAAGTGCCAATGCAGCGGTGAGTGCTGTCAGTTTCATGTTCATCTCCTCCCTGAGATTTCCGTTATATTTCAGTGACCCAAATGGGCCTTTGCGACACTTGGATGGGATCGTAGCTCTTCTCCGGTGCCGCTTAGAACGATCTCACCGGCCTCGAACAAATAGACGCGATCCGCCAGGCGCAGCGCCATGGCCGGGTTCTGCTCGACCAGCAGGATGGTTTTGCCCACCTCCTTGATCCGCTTGATGGTTTTGCCGACCTCGGCCACGATCTTGGGGGCAAGGCCAAGCGAGAGCTCGTCGAAAATGCAAAGCTTGGGCCGGACCATGAGCGCGCGGACAATGGCCAGCATTTCCTGCTCTCCGCCTGATAGGTTGCCGGCCGCCTGCGCCGCGCGGTCGCGCAGGATGGGAAACATATCCATCATCTCGTCAAGATCGCTGGCCTGATCGGCATCGCTGCGGGTAAAGGGCCCCATCTTGAGGTTTTGCAGCGTCGTCATCTGCGGAAAGACCTGACGGCCCTCGGGGCACATGGTGATGCCCGCCTTGACGATGGCATGGCCGCTTTGGTTGGCGATGTCTTGCCCCTCAAGCATGATCGTGCCCCTTGAGGTCGGCACCGGTCCGCACTTCACCGTGAGGTCAAAGGCAGGTTTTGCCTGGTGTCAGTTGGCGTTTTCCGCCCCCGGCAGCGCCTTTGCGCGCTCTGCCATGGCCCAATCGCAAAACACCTGCGCCTGTCGGTTGACCTGCTGGCGCGCCGAGGTGACAGAGAGCAAGTAATAGTCAAAACCGTCGGTCGTCGTCCGCTCGGAAAGCTGCACAAGTCGCCCCATGTCCAGATCGGCCTGCACCATGGCCAAAGGGCAAAGCGCCGCGCCCTGACCGGATAGCGCGGCCGCGCGCAGCAGATTGAAATCCTCAAAGGTCGCCCCGGTAAAGACAGCGGTGTCGCTCGTATCGCGCCTCTGCATCCAACCCGCCCAGCCCGAGGCATCGCCGTCATGCAGCAACCCGAGGCGCAGGATATCCTGATCGGTTTGCGCGCGGCCCCCAGAGCCCCGGAGTAAGGCGGGGCTACAGACCGGCACGCTTTCTCCGCCAAGGAAGAACTGACTTTTGACATTCGAAACCCTCGGCGCGCCTTTCGAGAAGACAAAGGCGAGATGGACATCCTGAAAATTGATGTCCTGGCCGTGCAGGGCATAAACGATACGGGTCTCGATGTCGGGGTGGGCGGCCCTGAACCGGCTCAGCCGCGGGATGAGCCAGCACATGGCAATCGACGGAATAGCCGCAATAACAAGGGCCTGCCCGGTGCTTTGGCTGCGCGCCCGTTGGCAGGCGGCCTCGATCTCGGTGAATGACAGCGACAGGCTATGGGCCAGATCCATGGCGTGCGGCAAAAGCCGTGTCCGGTTTCCCTCGCGCTCGAAAAGCGGCTGGCCAAGCCAGTCTTCGACATTGCGAATCTGATGGCTGACGGCCGATTGGGTGACGCAAAGCGCATCCGCCGCCGCCCGGAACGACCCAAATCGTGCCACCGCTTCAAAGGCCCGAAGCGCGGTCAGGGGAGGGGCGCGCATGTCTGCCACCATAGCATTAGAAAATCTAATGCTACTGTGAAATATGATCTTTTGACAAGTCCGGTGATTCAGGGCCTTTTTGCGAACGCAGCGGGGTCAGTTTCGGCCCAAGAGGTTTTCAGGAGGATCCGATGGAACGCGAACGGTTGCAGACCTATGTAGATAACGGCGAAAAAGCAGTCCCGACGTTTTCGGACGCCGAAATGAATCGTCGCCTGAGCGCAATTCGCGGCTATATGGCAGAGGCTAAAATTGATGCGGCCCTGTTCAGCAGCTATCATTGCATCAATTATTATTCCGACTTCCTCTATTGCGCTTTCGGGCGTCGTTACGGGCTTTTGGTCGATCACGATATCTCAACCTCGATCAGCGCCGGCATTGATGGCGGCCAGCCGTGGCGCCGCACCTCGGGCGGCAGGAATGTGACCTATACCGATTGGCAGAAGGATAACTATTTTCATGCTATCCGCAGCCTGACCGGCGGCGTCAAGCGGCTCGGGATTGAGTTTGACCACATCACTATCGACACGCTGAACCTGTTGAAATCGGAATTCCCGAATATGGAATTTGTCGATATCGCCGCCGCCTCGATGCGGTTGCGGATGATCAAATCGGCCGAGGAAATCGCGCATATCACCAAGATGACCCGGATTGCCGACATCGGTGGGGCGGCCTGTGTCGAGGCGATTGGCGTCGGCGTTCCCGAGCACGAGGTGGCGCTGCATTCCACCGCCACGATGGTGCGCGAGATTGCCAGGGTCTGGCCAGAGGGCGAGTTGCTCGACACCTGGACATGGTTCCAGTCGGGCATCAACACCGATGGCGCACATAACCCTGTGACCAGCCGCAAGATCGAAAAGGGCGATATCCTGTCGCTCAACTGTTTCCCGATGGTTGCCGGCTATTACGTCGCGCTTGAGCGCACGCTGTTCTCGGAAGAGGCCAGCGACGAGCATATCCGCCTGTGGAACATCAACTGTGCCGTGCATAATCGCGGCAAGGAGTTGCTGGCTCCGGGCGCCAAATGCAGCGATATTGCGAAAGAACTCAACGAAATGTATGCCGCCGAGAACCTGCTGCAATACCGCAGCTTTGGCTATGGTCATTCATTCGGTGTGCTCTGCCATTATTATGGCCGCGAGGCCGGGCTTGAGCTGCGCGAAGATTGCGACACCGTGCTGGAGCCGGGCATGGTCGTCTCAATGGAGCCGATGATCACGGTCCCGAACCACCTTGCGGGGGCGGGCGGGTATCGCGAGCATGACATTCTTGTCATCACCGACGACAACAACGCGGGCAACACCAATATCACCGGCTTTGCCTATGGTCCCGAGCATCTGATCGTCAAGTCGTGACGCCTGCAAGCAGATCGGCCTGATAGGCGAAAATCGCGGGCAATCCACCGGTGTGAATGAACACCACCGAGTGCCCGCGCGCGATCATACCCCGCTCGGTCAGGGCGATCAGCCCCGCGAGGGCACGCCCGGTATAGACCGGATCGACAAGCAGACCCTCATCAAGGGCGGCATATCTGATCGCATCCCTGACGCTGGCGTTCATCTGGCCATAGCCCGGATGCAACGTGCTGTCATCGACCCTGATATCGGACTGTCTGACCGCGTAATCCGAGCCAAGCATGCGGCAAATCTCGGTTGTGCGGGTCAGAATGCGGGCCGCCTGATCCTGCGCCGGGCGGCGCACGCAAATGCCATGCACCGCAACATCCCAGCCGATGGCCCGTGCCCCGGCGAGAAATCCGGCATGGGTCAAGCCGCTGCCGGAGCCCAGAACGACGTGATCGGGCCACTGGCCGCGCGATTGATACTGAAGGTACATTTCGGCGGCGGCGCGGGCATAGCCAAGCCCACCAAGCGGCGGATGATCGGTGCCAAGGTGGATCACGAAGGGCGATTTTCCCGCGCGGCGCAGATCGCCTGCGATGGCATCGAGATTGGCGTCGGCGGCGGCTTCGTTTTGGTCGCCGGCGTAAGGATAGATCGTCGCGCCCAATAGTTGGTTGAGCAAGACATTGCCCGACTGAAGATAGGCGGCGTCATCCTTGGGCACGCGCTTTTCAAGTTGGATATGCGGCTCCAGCCCAAGTTTGCGCGCGCTGGCGGCACAAAGGCGCACGAAATTCGACTGGACCGCGCCGGTGATCAGAACGCTGTCGGCGTTTTGGGCAAGCGCCTCGCCGAAGTAATATTCCAACTGACGGACCTTGTTACCGCCCATGGCGACCGGCAACAGGTCATCGCGCTTGACCTCAAGGGAAATCCCGAGCCGTTTGCCAAGCCGGGGCAGGGGGTCGATCTCGGGGGGCACGGAAAACAGCGCCGCCCTCGGGTACTTCGCAAGGGCGGGCAACAGATCAAGTTCGCTCTGGTCTGGTTTGGTCATGGGCGTTCCGTCAGTGGTTGAGGATTTTCGAGAGGAACTCTTGCGCCCGTTCGCTGCGCGGCGAGCCAAAGAAATCCGTTGAGGTTGCATCTTCGACTATCTCGCCGTGATCCATGAACACCACCCTGTCGGCGACCTTGCGGGCAAACCCCATTTCATGGGTGACGACCATCATCGTCATGCCGTCCTTGGCAAGCCCGACCATCACATCAAGTACCTCGTTGATCATCTCAGGGTCAAGAGCCGAGGTCGGCTCGTCAAACAGCATCGCCATCGGTTCCATCGCAAGGCCACGGGCAATCGCCACCCGCTGTTGCTGACCGCCCGAAAGCTGTGAGGGGTATTTACTGGCCTGTTCGGCAAGGCCGACCCGATCCAGAAGGGCAAGCGCCTTGGTCTCGGCCTCGGCGGGGCGGCGGCCCAGCACCTTGATCTGGCCAAGCTTGATATTCTCGGTCACGTTCATATGCGGGAACAGCTCGAAGTTCTGAAACACCATGCCGATTTTCGAGCGCATCCTGTCAAGGTTGGTCGATTTGGCGGTGATGCTGGTGCCCGCCACGGTGATTTCGCCGCTGTTGATCGGTTCAAGCCCGTTCACCGTCTTGATCAGCGTGCTTTTGCCCGAACCGGACGGCCCGCAAACCACGATGACCTCGCCCTTGGCAACGCTCAGGCTACAATCCTTGAGCACCTGAAAGGTCTTTCCGTACCATTTGTTGACGGATTTCATCTCAATCATGTTGCGAGCCTTTTTTGCAGGAAGCGGACGCCCATTGAGGCGACGAAACAGAAGGTGAAATAGACCACCGCAACAAACAGGAACATCTCGACCAGTTTCTGATCGCGGTTGGCGACGATTTCGGCGCTGACAAGAAAGTCGCGCAGTCCGACCACGTAGACAAGCGAGGTGTCCTGAAACAGGATGATCGCCTGGGTCAGCAGGATCGGCGTCATCGCGCGAAACGCCTGTGGCAGCACGATATAGCGCATGCTTTGCCCATAAGTGAGGCCGATGGCGCGCGCCGCCGCAAGCTGACCGGGGCGCACCGAATTGATGCCGGCGCGGATGATTTCAGAGTAATAGGCGGCCTCGAACATGATGAAGGCGACCAGCACCGAGGAAAACGCCCCGACCGGCCGCCCGAGGATCAGCGGCACCAGAAAGAACAGCCAGAAGATCACCAGGATAAGCGGAAGCGAGCGGAAAAAGTTGACATAAGCGGCGGCGATCTGGGCCAGAACCGGCACTTTGGCAATGCGCAGCAAGGCCAGGAACGTGCCAAGGACAATGCCGCCGACAATCGCAAGGCCGGTCAGCAGGAAGGTCATTTTCATGCCTTCCCACAAGAGCGATGAATTGGCGGGAATCACAGAGAAATCAAGGTCGAACATCACGCGGCCCCTTTCGAGAATGTGCCGGGCAGGGCGGTGCGTCGATCGACCTGACGCATGATCGCCATCACGGTGAAGGTCACCAGCGAATAGACGATGGTGGCGGCGGTAAAGGCCTCGAACCCCTGAAAGGTGTATTCCTCGATCTGGCGGGTCATCGCGGTCAGTTCGACCACGCCGATGGTCAGCGCCAGAGAGGATTGCTTGAAGATTGTCAGAAATTCGCTGGTGAGCGGCGGGATGATGATGCGATAGGCATTGGGCAGCAGGATATAGCGATAGACCTGGACTTCGGTCATGCCGATGGCGCGCCCGGCCTGACGCTGGCCGGGGCCGACGGCCTCGATGCCCGAGCGGACCTGTTCGCAGACCCGCGAGGCGGTATAAAGCCCGATGGCGACCACGGCTGTGGTCAGCGCCGGAAACGGCATGTCGCGCTTGACCCACCGCGACCAGTCTTCGGGCAAAAGCTCGGGGAAGACGAAATACCACAGGAACAGCTGTACCAAGAGCGGGATATTGCGGAAAATCTCGACATAGGTGGTGGCAAGGGCGCGCAACACCGGGCTGCTTGCGGTGCGAAACACCCCGAGGGCCGAGCCAAGCGAAAAGGCAATGATCCAGGCCAGAAGCGAGATCGCCAGCGTCCAGCCAAGCCCCTCGATGATCCAGCCAAGATAGGGGTCGCGGAGCAAAACGCCCCAGTCCCAGTTATAGTTCATGCGATCCCCCGGTCTTTTCTGGTGACGGGGCGGAACATGATCCGCCCCGCCCGATAGAGTGGTTGCGCGCGCCTATTCGGGCAGGGCCTGAATTTCAAAGGCGGTGCGCAGCGTGTCGGAGAGCGGCATGTTGATATTGGTCGGGCCGGGTTCGAACCACTTGGCATAGATTTCCGCCATTTCGCCCGAGCGCATGAGCCCGGCCATTGTCACGCGACCCAGACGTTCAAAGGTTGAATCGTTGCGCTGCACCATAAGGGCATAGGGGTCAAACGACAGGTAGCGGCCGGTAACATGATAGGCCGACGGGTCGGAGGCCTTTGAAATCAGACCATAAAGCAGCACGTCATCCGAGCCATAGGCATCAATGCGGTCGGTTTCCAGCGCCAGCCATCCCTGGCTGTGGTCTTTGACCGGCACGATCTTGATATCCAGATCTTTCGCCTCGATCGCGGCCTTGATCGCCTTTTCGTTGGTCGTGCCCGAGGCAAGGCCGATGATCTTGCCACTCATGTCTTCCAGCTCGGTAATACCCGAGCCGACCTTCGAGGCAATCTTGGTGCCGGTAATGAAGGTGGTGGGCAGATATTCAACCTGCAACTGGCGGGTCAAGTTGTTGGTGGTCGATCCGCATTCGATGTCAATCGTGCCATTCGCGATCAGCGGGATGCGGGTCTGGCCGGTGACCGGAACATAGCGGACCTCAAGCTTGCCGCCGCCAAGCTGCTCCTCGATGGCCTCGACGATCTTGAGGCAGAGGTCGATGGAATAGCCGACCGGCTCGTTGTTCTCGCCGATATAGGAAAACGGGATCGAGGTTTCGCGGTGGCCGATGCTGACCGTGCCGCGTTCCTGAATGCGTTGAAGTGTCGGGCTGTCGCCGGCATCCGCAAAGGCCGGCGCCGCAAGGCCGACGGCCGTGGCCGCCGCCGCCGCAAGCATCTTTAGTCGAAGGTTCATTGTTGGTATCTCCCCTTTGTTGGTTTTTGTCCATTAAGACCGCAGGCGCCCAAACAGGCAAATGATGACATCGCAAAGTCGGCATGCCGGATCACCCCCCGGTCGGAATCGGATTGGTTTGCCTAAAATCAATGCAAGGCCCGCAGTTTAAAAGCGTTAATAATGCAATCTAATATGCACAAACCGCATGCTATGGTGGGGCCATGGATAAAAACGCGATTCTCGACCTTCTTGCCCTGATCCGCACCGGAAGCATCTCGCTTGCGGCGCAGACCCGAAATGCGTCGCAGTCGGGCTATTCGCGGCGGCTTCAGGCGCTGGAGCATCTTCTTGGGGCAGAGCTAGTTGATCGCACGCGGCGGCCATCGGGGCCAACGGCGTTTCTCAAGGCTCAGAAACTGGAACTTGAAACCGGGCTTGTGGCGATGAACCGCCTGGCCGATGCTTTTGCGGTTGAACCGTTCGAGCCGCTCAGGCTTGCAGCGCTACATTCCATCTCGGCCAATATTCTGCCTCGTGCGCTTGCGGCGCTGGATGAGGTGATGGCGGTGCATGACATTCGTTTACGCTCGGCCAATCTTGAATCCTGTTTTCAGATGCTGATGACGGAAGAGGTCATCGCCGCGCTGTTTTATGAAACCGAAGCAAGGCGCCTTAACCCGCCGCGCGATTTTGTGCAGCGCACCACGGTTGGGCGTGACGGTTTTATTCCTGTCTGTGCGCCCGAATATATTGCCAGGCTCAAGGACAAGATCGCCGGTGACGATCCCTTGCCGCTGATCATTTACCCGTCTGAGGTGTTCATGGGTGATCTGACACGATCATCGCTCTTGCCGACCCTTCCGTTCAAGGTGTCGATGAAGCTGGTCTCGGGCCTGACGCAGACGATTCAGAAAAGCATCAAATGCGGATTGGGCGTTGGTTGGCTGCCGATGACGGCCCTCACAGAGGATTTACGCACCGGGCATCTGGTGCAAATCACGGATCTGGGGTTTCCCAGGGCCGAGCTTGACCTGACGGTCCTGCGGCTGCGCACCAAGAGCTTTGCGGAATTCAAGCCGACCATTGACGCGATATGCCAGGAGATTTCTGATATCTTGCAGCGAGGCAATACCGCGTCGTGATGTTCGGCATGATGGGACCCCCGGCTTTTCTTGAGGGTTTATCTGACACGCTCGCTGTCTCCGCCGGGTGCGACAGGTGCGGCTTTACTATGATCCTGTCCTGTGCCACGCTCAACGTCAGGATTACAGTGTTCGAAAAGGTGTCGATGTCAAAGTTCGCAAGGCGAAAAGGCTTGAACAATACGGCGCCGGATACCCGGTCGAGCAGGATATTGACCGCAATTCCCAAGGCAAAACCCGATATCGCGGCCGTTCACCGATCCGTTGATCCACCCAATTTCCTTAACTCCGGGCCGCGCTGAAATGCCCAAGCAAAAGCGCTATGCCTGACATCCCCGCCAGCAAGGGACAGATCATGACCAACGAGGTATTTCCATGAAAGATAGCAACGATATTGATCCGCTGGAGTCGCAGGAATGGCAGGAGGCCATTCAGGACGTTATCGAAAAAGACGGTGCGAACCGCGCGCATTTTCTGCTCGACAAGGCCGTACAACAGGCCCGTGCGGCCGGGGCGACGCTGCCGTTTTCCGCGACAACACCCTATCAGAACACCATCCCTGCGGATGACGAGCTTGAAATTCCCGGCGACATGGAAATGGAGTGGCGTATCCGCACGATCAACCGCTGGAACGCGATGGCGACGGTGGTGCGGCGCAACAAGGAAAGCAGCGAATATGGCGGGCATATCGCGTCTTTCGCCTCGTCCGCAGTCATGTATGACATCGGGCTCAATCACTTCTGGCGCTCGAAATCGGCAATCCACGGCGGTGACCTGGTGTTTTTCCAAGGCCATGTGATCCCCGGTATCTATGCGCGTTCCTTCATGGAAGGGCGGATATCTCAGGACCAGCTTGAGAGCTTTCGCTCCGAGGTGAGCGGCGGCGGCCTGTCGTCTTATCCGCACCCCTGGCTGATGCCCGATTATTGGCAGTTCCCGACCGTATCCATGGGCCTTGGCCCGCTGATGGCGATCTATCAGGCCCGGTTCATGAAATACATGCACAACCGGGGCCATATCGACATGGGTGACCGCAAGGTCTGGGCCTTCCTTGGTGACGGTGAGATGGACGAACCGGAAAGCCGCGGCGCGATTGACCTTGCCGCGCGCGAGGGCCTTGATAACCTGATCTTCGTGGTCAATTGCAACCTGCAACGGCTTGACGGGCCGGTGCGCGGCAACGGCAAGATCGTGCAGGAGCTTGAGGGCGATTTTCGCGGTGCCGGCTGGAACGTGATCAAGCTTCTGTGGGGCAAGGGCTGGGACGATCTGCTTGAGAACGATCATACCGGACGGCTCAAGCAATTGATGGATGAAACCGTCGACGGCGATTACCAGACGTTCAAATCCAAGGACGGGGCCTATATTCGCGAACATTTCTTTGGCAAATACCCAGAGACGGCGGCGCTTGTTGCCGATTGGTCGGACGATCAGATCTGGGCGCTGCGCCGGGGCGGGCATGATCCGCAAAAGGTCTATACCGCCTTCAAGAAGGCCAGCGACACCAAGGGCCAGCCGACATGCCTGTTGATCAAAACGGTCAAGGGCTATGGCATGGGCACCGCTGGCGAGGGGCAGAACATCACCCATTCGGCCAAGAAATTCGCCGACAACCAGCTGCGTGATTTCCGCGACCGGTTCAAGATTCCGGTCTCGGATGAGGACCTGCTGAACGCGCCCTTCGTGTCGCTGAACAATGCGCAAAAGGCCTATCTGGCGGATCGGCGCAGCGCTCTGGGTGGGGAGTTTCCCAAGCGGAGCTGGCGCGATGTGCCCAAGCTCGAAATCCCCGCGCTGTCCAAGTTCGAGGCACAGCTGAAGGGCACAGGCGATCGTGAAATCTCGACCACGATGGCCTATGTGCGCATCCTGACGACCTTGCTGCGCGACAAGACCATCGGTAAATTCGTCGTTCCCATCGTGCCGGATGAAAGCCGCACTTTCGGGATGGAGGGGCTGTTTCGCAGCGCGGGTATCTATAACCCGCTTGGCCAGAACTATACGCCCCAGGATGCCGATCAGATGATGTTCTACAAGGAAACCACCGATGGGCAGGTTTTGCAGGAAGGCATCAACGAGGCCGGCGCGATGGCCGACTGGATCGCGGCGGCGACGTCTTATTCCAACCACGGCGTGCCGATGATCCCGTTCTACATCTATTATTCGATGTTCGGTCATCAGCGCGTCGGCGATCTGGCATGGGCGGCGGGCGACAGCCGCGCGCGCGGCTTCCTGCTGGGCGCGACGGCGGGGCGCACCACGCTGAACGGCGAAGGTTTGCAGCACGAGGATGGCCACAGCCATATCCTTGCCGGCACGATCCCCAACTGCGTGACCTATGATCCGACCTTTAGCTATGAGCTGGCGGTGATCATGCACAACGGGTTGCAGCGGATGTTCGTCGATCAGGAAGACATCACCTTTTATCTGACCCTGATGAACGAAAACTACAGCCACCCCGATATGCCGATGGGGGCCGAAGAGGGCATCATCAAGGGCCTCTATCGTTTGCAGGACACCAAGAAACCGGGCAAGAAGCATGTCAATCTTATGGGCTCTGGCACGATCCTGGTGCAGGCGATCAAGGCGGCAGAGATGCTCAAGCAGGACTTTGGCGTCACCTCTGATATCTGGTCGGCCACCAGCATGAACGAGCTGGCCCGCGATGGTCAGGATGCGGCCCGCCACAACCGTCTGAACCCCCTGGGGGAAAAGCAGGTGCCTTATGTGACCCAGGCGCTGAGCAAGGCCAAGGGACCGGTGATTGCCGCGACCGATTACATGAAGAACTACGCCGAACAAATCCGGGCCTTTGTGCCAAACGCCTATACCGTTCTGGGCACGGATGGGTTTGGCCGGTCCGACAGCCGCGTGAACCTGCGCCGCTTTTTCGAGGTGGATGCAAATCACATCGCCGCGGCGGCCATGACCTCGCTTTTCGAGGCGGGGGCCATCACCAAGGGCGACATGCAATCCGCGCTTACCAAATATGACATTGACGGCACCAAGCCGAACCCACGGCTTGCCTGAGCAGCCGGGATAGGAGAAAATACATGACCATTGAAGTCACAGTTCCAGACATCGGCGATTTCGACAATGTGCCGGTCGTCGGCATTCTGGTGTCGGTCGGCGATAGCGTTGCCGCCGAAGATCCGCTGGTTGAGCTTGAAAGCGACAAGGCCACCATGGAGGTGCCAAGCCCCTCCGCCGGGGTCGTCAGGGAAATCAAGGTTGCCGAGGGCGACAGCGTTTCAAAAGGATCGCTGATCCTGATCCTGGACGCAGCCGGGGCAGGGGATGCGCCTGCACCCGCCGCCGCGCCCGCACCCACACCGGCTGCCGCCGCACCCGCACCGACGGCACCCGCCGCAGCCCCCGCGCCGGTGACCGACGCCGGATTTGGCAAGGCGCATGCCTCGCCTTCGATCCGGGCCTTTGCCCGGACCCTGGACATTGATATTTCCAAGGTGAACGGCACCGGCCGCAAGGGCCGTATTCTGCGCGAGGACGTCACCAAGTATCTGAAATCAATGTCGGCGCCTGCGGGGGCGGCCGGGGGCGCACAGGGCGGCATGGGCATCCCGCCGATCCCGGTCGTGGATTTCTCGAAATTCGGCCCTGTCGAAGACGTTGAAATGCCCCGCATCAAAAAGCTCTCGGGCCCGGCGCTGCACCGGTCCTGGCTCAACATCCCGCATGTGACGCATAACGAAGAGGCGGATATCACCGATCTCGACAAGTACCGCAAGGAACTCGACACCCAGGCCAAGACCGAAGGCTATCGTGTGACGCTGCTCAGCTTTGTGATCAAGGCCTCTGTTTCGGCCCTCAAGCAGCATTGGGAGGTGAACTCCTCGGTACATCCCGACGGTGACAAGCTGATCAAGAAGGAGTTCTACAACATCGGATTTGCCGCCGATACGCCAAATGGGTTGATGGTGCCGGTGATCAAGGATGCCGACCGCAAGGGCCTTGTGCAGATTTCCAAGGAATTGGGCGATCTATCCGCCAAAGCCCGCGACGGCGCCTTGAAAAGCGCCGAGATGCAGGGCGCGACCTTTACCATTTCATCGCTTGGCGGGATTGGCGGTACGTCGTTCACCCCGATCGTGAATGCACCCGAAGTTGCAATCCTTGGCCTCACCCGGTCGAAAATCGCCCCGGTCTGGGACGGCGAGGCGTTTCAGCCGCGCAACATGCAGCCCCTGTCACTTAGCTATGACCACCGGGCGATTGATGGCGCGCTGGCCGCCCGCTTTTGTGCCACGTTGAAACATCTGCTCGGCGATGTACGCCGGCTGATGCTGTAAGGGGGCGGCGAGATGGATATCAAGGTTCCCGATATTGGCGACTTCGACGGCGTGCCTGTCGTCGGCATTCTGGTCTCGGTGGGTGACACTGTCGCCGTCGAAGACCCGCTGGTCGAACTGGAAAGCGACAAGGCCACCATGGAAGTGCCATCCCCGGTGGCGGGGGTGGTGAAAGAGATCAAGGTTGCGATGGGTGACAAGGTCTCTGAAGGCACGGTGATCGTCGTGCTGGACGCGGCCGAGGCGGCGGATGCGCCAAAGGCTGCGGAAGCGCCAGCTCCGGCGCCTGTTGCAACGGTCGCCACCGGCACCGCAAAAGGCCCCGGCGATATCCACGCCGAGGTCGTTGTTCTGGGCTCCGGCCCCGGCGGCTATACGGCGGCGTTCCGCGCGGCTGACCTTGGCAAGACCGTCGTCCTGATCGAGAAAAACCCAACCCTCGGCGGGGTTTGTCTGAACGTCGGCTGTATCCCGTCCAAGGCCTTGCTGCATGTGGCCAAGGTATTGACCGAGGCCGATGAAATGGCGGCGCATGGCGTTACATTTGCCAAGCCCAGGATTGATCTGGACGCGTTGCGCGCCTGGAAAGACGGCGTTGTGGGGCAGCTGACCGGCGGTCTGACCGGATTGGCCAAGGGCCGCAAAGTCACAACCCTGCGCGGGACGGGCAAATTCACCGGGCCGAACATGATCGAGGTCGCGGGCGAGGACGGCCCCAAAACGGTCAGCTTTGATCAATGCATCATCGCGGCGGGCTCCGAGCCGGTCGAGCTGCCGTTCATTCCGCATGACGACTCTCGCGTGCTTGACAGCACGGGGGCGTTGGAACTGGCCGATGTGCCAAAGCGCATGCTGATCCTTGGCGGCGGGATCATCGGTCTGGAAATGGCCTGTGTCTACGATGCGCTTGGATCAAAGATCACCGTGGTCGAATTCATGGATCAACTGATGCCGGGCGCGGATAAGGACATGGTCAAGCCGTTGCAGACCCGGATTGCCAAGCGCTATGAGAACATCCTTCTGAAGACCAAGGTCACCGCGATGGAGGCCCAGAAAAAGGGGCTCAAGGTCACTTTCGAGAACGACAAAGGTGAGGTCAGCACCGATACCTTCGATAAGGTTCTGGTGTCGGTCGGTCGCCGACCGAATGGCAAGAAAATAAATGCCGAGGCCGCAGGTGTCGCGGTGGATGAGCGCGGCTTTATCGCCGTCGACAACCAACAGCGCACAGGTGTGCCACATATCTTCGCCATCGGCGATGTGGTCGGCCAGCCGATGCTGGCGCATAAGGCCGTTCACGAAGGCAAGGTTGCCGCAGAGGTCTGTGCCGGTAAAAAGCGTGCCTTCGATGCGCTGGTGATCCCGTCTGTGGCCTACACCGATCCAGAGGTGGCTTGGGTTGGCATGACCGAAACCGAGGCCAAGGCCAAAGGGTTGAAAATCGGCAAGGGGGTGTTCCCATGGGCGGCGTCGGGGCGCGCGCTCTCGAATGCGCGCTCCGAGGGCATGACCAAGGTTCTGTTCGACCCGGCCGATGATCGCGTCGTCGGCGCCGCCATCGTCGGCACCAACGCCGGTGATCTGATCGCCGAGGTCGCCCTGGCAATCGAAATGGGCTGTGATGCCACCGATCTCGGCCACACCATCCACCCGCACCCGACATTGTCCGAGACGGTCAATTTTGCGGCCGAGATGTTTGAGGGCACGATCACCGATCTGATGCCGCCGAAAAAGCGCTAAAGCCTGGCACGCCGGGCGTCTTCAAGGGGCTCCATCATTTTGACAAAGGGACACAGCATTGAAGATCGGAACGCCTAGGGAAGTTATTGAGGGTGAGAATCGGGTTGGTATGACGCCTGAGTCAGCGTTGCAGTTGCAAAAGCTGGGGCATGTCTGCGCGATTGAGGCCGGGGCCGGTGTGGCGGCGGGGTTTTCGGATGAGGCCTATGCGGCGGCGGGGGTCGAGATCATCAAGACCGCGGCGGCGCTGTGGAAGGCGAGCGATATCGTCGCCAAGGTGCGGGTGCCGACCGACACCGAGGTCAAGCGGCTGCGCGAGGGCCAGACGCTGATTTCCTTCTTCAACCCCGGCGGCAACGAAAAACAGCTCAAACAGGCGGCCGACAAGGGCGCGACCGTGGTGGCGATGGAAATGGTGCCACGGATCAGCCGCGCCCAGAAGATGGATGCGCTGAGCTCGATGGCCAATATCGCCGGTTA
>NZ_FOVP01000032.1 GCF_900115165.1 Roseovarius lutimaris
TGGTCAGCGACAACGGCACAGAACTGACTTCGAATGCGATCTCAAAATGGCAGGAGGATCGCAAGGTTGACTGGCACTACATCGCACCGGGCAAGCCCATGCAGAACGGGTTTGTTGAAAGCTTCAATGGCAGGATGCGCGACGAATGCCTGAATGAGCACCTGTTCGACAACCTCCGCCATGCCCGCCAGTTGATCGCGGCATGGCGCACCGACTTCAACCATAACCGCCCACACACAAGCCTCGCTGGCCTGACGCCAGCAGAATATGCTAACCGGTCAGAAGAAGACCAAAACCTGAACAGAGCTAACCCAAATTAGCGGATACAACGGGGAGCAGGTCACCTCAAACGCAAGAAGCGCCCCGGAGGTCGCTAATGCATTGGTATTATTTGGTAATATTGGTTGCGGGAGTAGGATTTGAACCTACGACCTTCAGGTTATGAGCCTGATGCGCTGTTTTGGCCGAAAGAAATTTTTCAGCCCGAACCAGGGACGTTGATAATAACGTAGATCAGATAACTTCCATCACCACTATAGCCCTGATAAATATCAACTTTCTCACTTGACAATACCCCCGCGCGGAGCGCACCCTGCCGTCTCGGCAATTTCAGTCCTCGCCAAAAGGATCGGGCGCAATATTGCCGCCACAGACAAGCACCGCCACCCGCTCGCCCGGTGCGGGGCGATAGACGCCCGACATCAACGCCGCCAGGGCGGTGGCGCCTGCCGGTTCGACCAATTGGCGCGTCTCGCGCCAAAGCGCCCCCTGCGCGGCGGTGATCGCCGCATCGCTGACCAGAAGGCTTTCAATCCCCTGCGCCCGCGCCAGATCAAAGCAAATCTGCCCGATCCGGCGCGCGCCAAGCGCATTGGCCGCCACGCCCGACACATCCACATCCACCGGCGCGCCTGCGTTCAGCGCGGCGTGCAGCGCGCAGGATGTCTCCGGCTCGACCGCCACCACCCTGCGCGCACCTTCAAGCCAGGCCAGAGCCCCGGCAATCAGCCCGCCACCGCCCACCGCAATCAAGACCGTATCGGCCACAAGCCCCTGCTCTTCCCATTCGGCCATTACCGTGCCCTGCCCGATCACCGTGGCCTCGGCGTCATAAGGATGCACCTGCATGGCGCCGGTTTCGGCCTGATAGAGCGCGGCGCAGTCTGCGGCCTCGCCGTAAGCGCCGGTCACCACCACAAGGTCGGCGCCCTGCGCCCGGATAAGCCCGATCTTGGCCGGGCCCGCGATATCGGGCACGTAAATCCGCGCGCCATGGCCAAGGCGCGCCGCCGCATAGGCCACAGCCGCCCCGTGATTGCCCCCCGAGGCCGCAACAAGCCCGGCCTCGGGCACCTGCGCGCTCAACAAGGTGTTGAACGCCCCGCGCGCCTTGAAGCTGCCAGAATGCTGCATCTGCTCAAGCTTCATCTCGATGGGATAGGCCAGACCAAACCCGCTCACCTCGACCGCAGGCGTGCGCCGCACATGGGGTTTGATCCGCGCCGCCGCCTGTAAAATATCGCCCCGTCGTGTCATCCGTCACACCTCTGTCACTTCCCTTGCTCGGGCAAACCCTATACGCCTGAAAGGAAAGACCCAAGCAAGGACAGCCCATCATGAAAGACGATCGCCTGAGCCAGTTCCGCGATGCCCATTCCGACCGCTCCACCGCCGAGCAGGTGCCCGATACCGCCCAAACCCGCGCCCCGGCCTATCGTCTTGCCTTTGCCGACCCCGATTTCATGTGCCGCGACGAATTGCGCCCGGTGCGGCTTCAGCTTGAATTGCTCAAGCCCGAGATGATCCTGAACGAACGCGGCATCGAAAGCACCGTGGTGCTGTTTGGCGGCGCACGCATCCCAGAGCCCGCCAACCGGGCCAGTGCGCGCACCAAAACCCTTGCGGATCTGTCGCATTATTACGATGAGGCGCGTAAATTCGCCCGGCTGATCACCGAGAAATCCATGGCCAGCTATGGCCGCGAATATGTGGTGGCCACCGGCGGCGGGCCCGGCGTGATGGAAGCGGGCAATCGCGGCGCGGCGGATGCGGGGGGCTCGTCCATCGGGCTAAATATCGTGCTGCCGCATGAACAGGCCCCCAATGAATATGTCACGCCGGGGCTGTGCTTCAACTTTCACTATTTTGCCATCCGCAAGATGCACTTCCTGATGCGCGCCAAGGCGATCTGTGTCTTTCCCGGCGGCTTTGGTACGCTTGACGAGATGTTCGAGGCGCTAACCCTCATTCAGACCGACCGGATGAACAAGGTGCCGTTCCTGCTGTTTGGCGAGAAGTTCTGGCGCTCGATCATCAACTGGGAAGCTCTTTCAGAGGCCGGCACGATCAGCGCCGAGGATCTTGAGCTGTTCCGCTTTGTCGAAACTGCCGAACAGGCGATCGAGGCGATCGACACCTGGCCCGCCACCTGAACAGCAGGAAAGGCGATACGATGACTGCCGAGGCCATCGACCGCATGCTTATGGCCCTGGTCGCCGCGACGCTTCTGGCCAGCGTTGTGATCGCCCTGCTCGACCCGACGTATTTCCACAGGGGCTTTGCCGCCGAGGATCACCTTGTTGAAAACGCCACGGCGGTGTTCTTGCTGATTGCGGGCTGTGTTCTTGTCCGTAACGCGCTTGGCTTGCATCGGCGCGGGCAATGGCGGGCAATGGCGCTGACCTTGGTCTATGCGGCGCTGTTCTTCTTTGCATCGGGCGAAGAAATTTCCTGGGGCCAACGGATTTTCGGCTGGCAGAGCGGCGAGTTTTTCGCCCGGAATAATTATCAGGGGGAGACCAACCTGCATAATCTGATGATCGGCGACCTGCGGCTGGCGCAGGCGGTGTTCGGCGGGCCTCTGACCGTTGCGATCCTGCTGTATCTGGTGGTTTTGCCGCTTTTATATCCGCGCGTGCGTGCCATCCGTACCCTGGCCGACAGGCTTGCCGCGCCACTGCCGGGCGTGCGCCATGCGGGGTTTGCGGTGCTTGGCAGCGTGATCATCGGCCTGCTCGATGTGCCCCGCAAATGGGAGGTCTACGAGCTTGTCTTTGCCATCTTGGCCACCTCGGTCTTTCTGGGGCCGCAGAACCGCGACGCGCCCCGCTAGACATGCCGGACCACGCCGTTCACCATGCGACTGACCCCTCGCACCCCTTGACCAGGCAGCGCCCGCATGAGCCAGAAGGGAATGCCCCATGGTCCGCCTGACCGCCCCCTCGCGCCTGAGCGTTGTCGATAGTTTCCTCTTTGGCCTCGCCAATGCCACGCTGCTGTTCACGGTGATCTATTACATCACCGGATTGCACGAGCCGTTCCGCCTTGGCTTTGCGGTTGAGGACGGGCCGGTGGAATGGGGCACGGCGATTTGCCTGTTCCTGTCGTCGCTGGTGTTGTTTCGCAATGCCGCTGTTCTCTGGGGCAGACGCGGCGTGACGGCGGCGCTTTTGACCGGGTTCTACGGGGTGCTGTTCCTCTTCGCCTCGGGCGAGGAAATCTCCTGGGGCTTCCGGCTGTTCAACTGGCAGGCGGGCGATTTTTTTCTGCTCCACAACGCCCAGCAGGAAACCAACCTGCACAATCTGGTGATTGGCGATGTCAAACTCGTGAAAACCGTCTTCGGCAGCGGCCTGACGGTGGTGATCTTGCTCTATCTGCTGGTGTTGCCGCTTGCCTATACGCGGCTTGGGCCGGTGCGCCGGGGCGCGGATGCGCTTGCCATTCCGGTGCCCGGCACCCGCCACATGCGCATGACCGTGGCCGCGACGCTTGTGATCCTGAGCGTGCAGATGATGACCAAATGGGAGCCTTACGAGTTCATCTTCAGCCTGATGACCCTGTCGATCTTTCTCAACCCGCGCAACGCCGGTCAGGTCACCTGAGCCCGCCCCGCAGCAGGCATTAAAGAGGGCGCCAGAGTAACCCCATTTTCCATTGGAGTATCTGACAGTGCGAAAGATGTGTGCGATAGGCGCACCTCTTCAGCACGCAGTCATTTCCACAACGCCGATGGCCACCAATTGGGAGTGAGAGCACGCCTACATGTGTTGCGACAAGCACTAATTGGCCAATGGTAGCTGCCTGACCCCTTATTTATATGGCGCTGAAAATTGGACCGGCGGACGACTTGGCCATTATGCAAGCAGATAATGGCCACTACAAAAAACCAAAAATTCCCCCTACCCCACACTGAATTAGTCCAAAAATCTTCGAACAAAAAAAGCCGCCCATTGTTGGGCGGCTTTTGGAAACATCCAATTTCAAGGGCTACATCTTAAAAATTCGGCTGCAAGTATATGCCCGGTTTATATGCGAGCCTGCCAGGCGTTAGAGCATGGCCACGCGGATTTTTGAGGGTAAATTTCATTTTCAAATTCACCGGAAAATGTCGCGGTGAGAGTAGTGAGACAAATGCCCATTAAATTCGTGATCGGGCGGATGAACGTTTTAATAGGACGCCAAACCTCAGGAACCAGCTTCGTCGAGGCTTTGCTAATGATAGAGCATGTGTATTTTGGGTTTCCTAAAAATATGACCCTACTAGGTACGGCTGTTCTCTCATACGAAGCGTTCCAACCAGCATGGGCTGCTCAATACGATCCACAACGTTTCCCGCAGGTACGTCAGCGTTTGCAGTGATCAACGATCCCTCACATCCCCTTTCTGAAGAGGACATTGGCCTTTTTGAATTTTACGAAAGACTTTTTTGCTTTTCAGAGCATTGTTTGTGCTGAAGCACAGATAAGTCTGTCAAATCTATTTAATATCAAAGAGATGAAATTGAATCTCGGCAACCACTTTTGTACATATTCAACGATTAGATCCAGTACATTTGAGGCGATCCTGGATGAGGTAAACAGCAGCTTTACCTTAGAGCTAGACTGGGTTTCTTCGAACGAAGAGAGGTTTAATCTTGGTTGGTCTGGGCATTGCAGGGCGGTAAGGCCGCGTAAAACATCCAGTGAATTGACTGGGCTGATCGTTTGACGTTCGGGACCACTGGCCCAAAACGCACAAGATCGGAAACAGAAATGAAGGTTATTCTGCGCGCTGACAGCGACGAATTCAGGTTGTGATTATTTGGTTTGCGAGTTGAGAAAGCTCGTCAGATACGAAATCAGGTTTAGGCACGCCTGGCGCGTTCAGGACGTTGTTGTGCGGGCGGGATATGAACGCACCCTGACACCCAACAGATTGCGCCCCGATCGTATCCCACAGATGGCAGGCAACCATGCACATCTCACTTGTGTTGACCTTCAGCTGTTCCGCAACCATTTTGTAGGGCGCTGGATCGGGTTTGAATCTACCAACATCGTCGATGCTGAAGTGATGGTCAAAAAATGTATCGATGCCAGCCTTTTCAAGCGGCGTCGGCGACGGTGATCGTGCCGAGTTGGTCAAGGTGACGAGCATAAATCCCGCGGCGCGCAGCGCGGTAAGCGCCGGGATGACATCGGGGTATGCAGGCATGGATCCGATTAATGTCTTCAATTCTGCAATATCGTGCTCCTCGACAGTTATGCCCCTGTTCGCGCCAACCATCCGCAGGACGCCGCCCGCCAACTCGCCAAAGGGGGTGTAGAGCCCGGACAATGTCATCGCCTGCGAATAGAGAATAAGCTCGGGAAACCACTCTCTGAGTATCTGCCGGTCGCCAAAGAGCCGCTCAAAAAGCGGTTCCAGCGTCGTGATATCCAGAAGCGTTTCGTTGACGTCAAAGACGATTGTCGAGATGGTCCGTTGATCTGGCATGGCGCGATCCTTGGATGAGGTTTTTGGCGTCGGTATTGGCACTACTGATCCGCAGGAACCCAGTCAGGAAGCGGCGTGCCACCGGTGTAGTGGTTTTCGGCGGGCGTCTCGCGAAAGAGAACGTAGAGGTCGACAGGATCCACCGCAAGTTCGCTGTTCAGAATGGCCGCGATGGCATCAACCAGCGCCTTCTTTCGCTCCGGCTCGCGCCCGGGGCGAAGGTCAACCGTTACCAGTGGCAGACCGTCGCCGATGATGCCAAAGGCTTCGCGGACCGCCACGTAGTCGTATTTGATTTCCTTGGGGGCGAGTGTGTCGATAACGGCCTGTTTCACCCCGTCTCGGATGCGGCCTTTGACGGCAGTGGCGGTTCCTTCCGGCACTTCGATACGGATCACGGGCATAAGAGCTCCTTCGCTGTTGTCACGCAGAGGCGCGTGGAGAACGCCGTGAAATTATGTGCAGAATGGCAAAGATGGCAAGCCTCCCTAAAAGCGCATATGCGATCTGAATTCCGCGCGTCCAGAGGGTGAGTCCCCCCTGGCAAGTGACAAATTGGACGCGGTGACGGTCTTGAGATCATTCGGCCAATAATACCCGGCCCCGTGCTCGCCACGTCCGGCCGTGCTGAGCCGGGTATTGCCATCCCAGATAGCCAGAAAGGTGCCGAAATTCTGGCGTGTGAGAAGCAGCTGCGGTCAAACAATCCACCAATGGTTGGTATTTCTCTCCTGCCGGGCAAATAGGATTTCTGGCGCCGGGTGCACAATCACATTCCCGCGAGCCGGTCACTCGAAGCCAGAGAGGGGGTCTCGGATGCGCCGACATGGCCGTCACCATTGCGGTCTCGAGAAGGGCCGCAGTAAAGGCAAGCGAGTGGATCTTCGTAATTCCCTGCCGGAACCAATACTATTCTGCCGCGAGGCGTGATGATGCTAAAGATGAAATGGCGGCGTCGATGACTGATTGAAGCGCGTCTCGACTTGGCGAGGTTTTGGCAAAGACGTTCAGACCCTGGGCAATGCATAGAAGACATTTTGCTTGGCTCTCAGGATTTTCCCAAGCGTCGCGCATCAACGCGTCTCGAAATGCAGTTTCCAGGCGTGCTAGGTGATCTGACATCAGCCGCGCGACGTCCTCGTCTACCTCCTTGAGCTCGACAAAGGCGTTCGTGCCCAAACATCCCCAGCGTCGATTTCCGTTGATGATCCCGTCGACAACAAAATCGAAATAGGCGCGAATACCGTCCAGACCGCAGGGATTGGATTCCAGAAGTTCGAGGCCCGGACGGTTCATACTGTCCAAATATCTCCGGATCACGGCCAGAAAAAGCCCGTGCTTGTTGCCGAAAGCCGCATAGACGCTTCCGGGCTTAAGCCCCATCGCATCGCAAATTTCCTGAATGGGCGCCCCAGAATAGCCACAACGCCAGAAAACCTCGACCGCCTTGTCAAGCACCTCGTTTTCATCGAATTCTCTATGTCGGCCCATTTTAGTACCAGAGTTCCGCATGTTGTCTGTCGCGTGTATGTGCGTTGTATTACAATAAGTTTGCTTCGTACAGGGCGCGGCGCGCTCATCGTGCTAGCCAGCCGGCCCCCGTCGAAATGGGTACGGGTCCGCAACAAAGCACGGGCCCGATATAGAGGTCAGCCTATCCGTCAGCGCGTCCCGGCCCAGCTTTTGCGATGGTCGCATATTCGCGGGTCGCGAGTACCGAAGAGTAGGTCGATACCGAATAGGGGACACAGAAGGTCATCAAGATCTTCAGCGCAGCTGTCGTGTCGATATCACCTTGCAGAATGCGGTCTCCATGATTGATGACTGCCAGAACAATTCCGACCAAGATGGCAACCCGCGCCGCGCGTTGCACCACGCGCCTGTCGCAGGCAATTTCCCAAAAGCCGGGAACGCAAACCGCAGAGCCCCCAGGATCGCTCATGCATCCAGCGGCGCGGATACCGCCGACTTGCCCGCACCTCCGACAAGACCGGCCAGGTCATTGAGCGATTTCAGACGGTGATCAGGCTCCATGCCAAGATTCTCCATCTGCATACGCAGGAGCTTGAACATCGTGGACGGGCCAACCACCTCAGCTGCGCTGATTTCCGCCGCCAAAGCTTCCGGGGTCACGCGTTCGATCCAGGCGACCTGAAAGCCAAAGTTCTTGGCCGCGCAGGCATCAAATGCGTTGGATGACACGAAAACAGTGTTTTCCGGTTTAACCTTCAGGGTGGATTCCACGAGCGCATAGGCACCGTTATGCGGCTTGAAAATCCCGGCCTTGTCTATGCTGATGACCGATTGCAGTTTCGTATCCAGCCCGGTGTTTGCGACCAAAGTATCGAGGATTTCCTGATTCCCGTTGGACAGGATGGCGAGCGGAACCCCGGCCAGAGCATCCAGTGCCGTCACACAATCGGGATGGGGGTCGAGATGCAGATACTTGTCCATGATGCGGTCGCGCGTGGCCTTGTCGCTGGTTACGCCAATGGCGTCCAGAGTGTAGATCAGCGATTCTTCGGTGATCTCCCAAAAGCTGCGATAGCTGCCCATCATCGAACGTAGCCAGGTGTATTCCAGCTGTTTCAGCCGCCAGACCTGGGTGATCAGGTCGCCGTGTTCGGGGAATTCCTCGGTAGTGATCTGCGAGACGGATTGAACATCATAGAGTGTTCCGTAGGCGTCAAAGACAAAAGCGTCGATTGTCATGTTTTTTTCTCCTGATAGTTGGAAGTTATTGTTTCAGAGTGCCAGAAAGGCAAAGCTGACAAGAAAGACCGATGCGGCCGAAACCGCGCCAAACGCGCGCGTAAATGGCCAGTTTAATTCTGCTGAGAGACCCCTTGTCAGGGCATGCAGGAACAAGGCCATAAAGCTGAGGGCGATAGTCGCAGCGATTGTGGTT
This sequence comes from Roseovarius lutimaris, assembly GCF_900115165.1. Taxonomy (GTDB): domain Bacteria; phylum Pseudomonadota; class Alphaproteobacteria; order Rhodobacterales; family Rhodobacteraceae; genus Roseovarius; species Roseovarius lutimaris. Next base: position 8,663 of record NZ_FOVP01000032.1, read on the forward strand.
TGACCGGGGGTGCCATTGATCCAGTAGGTGGCGACGGGCGCCCCAACCCAGAGCGCAAGCGACGCCGCAGATACAAGAGCCATCAGGCGCAACAGCGGCACCCGCCCGCCAAAGGCGCGTGTCATCGCCCATAGGACACCGGTAAAGCCGACCCAAAGCAACAGGGTTTGCGCCATACCACCCAGTGCGACGTAAAAGAACGCCTCGATCTTTGCAATTCCCAGTGCTTGAACTTGTTCGCCATGCGCAAGGAGTGTGGCGAGGCTCCAGAGGAGCCCCGCCGTTGGCATGCCCAAGACGGCCTGCCAACGGTTTTCGGAAGAGATAATGGCGTTCACCACGGCACCAACCCCCACAGCAGGATGGGCGCCCACATCGCGGCCAGGATCAACAGCCACGTGCTGCTGTCATAGCGCCTGCGCGTCACTTGCGCCCAGCCATGCATTCCTTCGACCAGTTCCTGCGCACGGCCACGCTCTTGTGCGGCTATTTCGCCCTTCATCCTTTCGGCCACAAGCGACACCAGGATCGTCAGGATGAACCCGGCAGGAACCGAAATCAGCGAGGTTGCGAACCCCAGCTTGGCGACCAAACCCGCCCCAACCGAGAAATCGGGGAAAACATAGGGCGACAGCAGGATATAGATTGCCCCAGATACCAGGCTACCCGTGAAAGCCCCCCATACATTTATCCGGGTGGACCACACGCCCAGAACCACCATCGGCGTGATTGCGGTGGCGCACATTCCAAAGGCCCAGAAGATCGAAGTGATCAGAAACGCGGGTGGATCAAGCGAAACCAAAAGCGACACGACCCCAGTACCTGCAAGGGCAAAGTATCCATAGCGCAACTGTTTTTTCTCGCTCAGGTGTGGACGCAGAACACCAACGATGTCGTGGCCCACCACTGTCGCCACGCCAATCATCAAGCCAGCAATAGTCGAAACCCCTGCGGCCAGCACGCCTGCGATGACAAAAGCCGACACCCAATCGGGATTGTAGGCCAGATTCAACAGCAATGTGGTCTTGTCCGCAGCTTCGGGTGTTAGTTCTTGCCCGATGAGTGCAAAGTGGTAAACCCCGGCGAAGCCCAACGCATAAGTGCCCAGAAACATCAGACCTACCCAAAGGCAGAACCACGGCACCACCTGACGAGCCGACTTGATGCTCTCCGAGGTCAGCACACGTTGTGCCAACTGCGGCAATCCAAGCGTTCCGATTGTGAGCGCGACGAACAACGCCAGATAAAACCGGGCCTCGAACTTCAGGTCAAAGAAGGTCGGGATCCGCTCTAAGAGCGTGTCAGTCAGGCTGCCGTATCCCAGGGGCGGGAACCAGAATCCGGGTACTCCCATCGCCTTCAGGATCGCGGCGAGCGGGACGAGCAAGGCGATCATCATGATGACCATCTGAATCGCATCGTTGTAGGTCGCGCCCTTCATGCCCCCAATCGTGATGTAACCGGTGATCACCAGCGCCGACAGGATCAGCGAGGGCGTATAGGGCAGGCCCAGCAAGACCTCGAACACCTTGGCGATGCCGATGAATTGGCCGACCATATACATCAGCATGATCAACAACATCCAACCGGCGGCAAGAAAGGCAGTGTTGCGCCCGTATCGCGTCTGGACAAAGTGCACCGACGTAAACACTTCCATCCGGTACAGCGATGCACCGTAAAGCATCACAAGCAGTGGAACGCTGAGGATGAGTTGCACCCACATGTAAACGAACGGCAGGTGTAACTGTTGGATGAGGGCAACCACACCAAGAAATGTCGCGACGCTCATCCACGTGGATGACGCCGCGAGCGAATTGACGACGGGGCCAATGGAACGGCCCGCCAGATAGAGGTCAGTCGCGTTGGCCGTCTTCTTGTTGTTGAAGAGTGCGACGGCGTAATACAGGCTGAATACGGCAAATGTGATCCCCAGACCAAGCCATATGTTTTGAATTTGCCAATCTGCCGGGGTCATTTCGCGCCCTCCGCCAGAGCAAGAGCGTCCGGTCCGACGCCTTGTCGACCGGATCCCTCGCGGTCCGCTTCGGCACTGCCGAACAGGTTGGCGTTTTCGGCCTCAATCTCATCTTCCAGTTGATTTGCATAGCGGCACCAGACCATCGACCAGAGCAATACCCCGAGCGAGCCAAGCGTAATGGCGATGAAGTAATGGATTGGCAGCCCGAGTATTCGGATGCTGTTGTCGGTTCCCAACATTACGGCCCAAAGGCCAGTATGTCCCAGCAGGACATAAACGATGCCGAACCCGACGGTGGATCGTATTTCTTTTTGGTAAGCGCTCAAAAAAAGTTCCTCCCTTTTTTCCGTGGCAAGAACCGCCGCACCTCCTCAGTTGCGCGAATTCTTCTCAGTACGGCGTGTAGAAGATGCCGTAGGTGCAAATCGTAGATTTTCTTGAATTTTAATTCAAGAATTAAAATTACAGTACTTACAGGTATTTACACACGATCAGAGAAATGAGTTGATTTCTGCCGTGGCGGTTGCCGTGACGGCGTCACCGTGGTTTACAAGCGAATGCCTCGCCTCTTTGAGGAGCTTGAAATGGCCCATGGTGACGGTCGGTTTCCTCGCTTAGCCCATCCTTGCCGACCTGACGCGCGACGGGTCCTTGCTATTCCGGTTGGTTTTAGTCCCGTTGTGTCAAGCAAACAACGCTCCGGGCAGTTCACTGATACGGTAGCAATCCACCCCGACTTCAGCCTTGGATATGACCGGTCGGCTGCCAGCTCTTTTTAACCGGCCGACCACCTCCCCGACTTGCAGATCGTGCTGTTCGGCAAGGCGGGCCGGAGTGGTGAAGGTGGCCTTGAATGCAGAAATATTCTCGAGATTGAAACGGCAGATCCGGTGGCTTGTATCACGACACATGATCTCCGTGACAGTCAATTCAGCAACCGCGTGATGGTGATCGACCAGCCGCCAACCAACATCCCTCGGGATCTTTAGGGCTTCGAATGCTTCCATCGAAGATAGGCCCCGAGTCACAACGCCAGCATGCCGTTTCACCTCTGCGGGATCCACACGAAGTGCGCCGATCCCTTCCTGACCAGCAACCGGCACCACCAGCACCGGTCTTGCATGAAAAGGAGAACATGCTGCTCATCACCACCAATCTGGACACAAATCAGGCCCATTATGACGCGGCTGCAGCAACAGAGGCACATCTGCGCCGCCAGGCGCAGGCCTCTGTGATCTGCTCGATGCACTCGATGAGGCTGACCACGCCGCGCATCTCGCGCGCAACGAGGCATGCCGTCTGGTCCGCCTGCGCATCCTCGTCGTACAAGGCTGCATTGATGTTGGCATTGTGCAGCGCAACCGGGTCGAGGTCAGCCTCGGTAAGCAACCGGACGGACTGGGCGAATTTCTTCTTCTTGACCCACCAGGCGACGGTTTGCATTTCACCGATGAACCGCCCTGACTCGAGACGCACTTCCGGCTTGACCGTGCAGGCAATGCGATCGCCAGATGTCTTGGTGACAACCATATCGAAATAGTGGTTGAACTCGTTACGATGGCCGAATTCGAACCGGACCTGTTCCTGAACATCGGCCACATCACATCGGTTGAATTGCGTCTTGAGGTGATCAAGCTCAAGCTTGGACTCGGCTTGCATGCGGGTGCCCGCTCCTGCCCCGAGGACGGCAAAGGCGATGCAGTGCCCCTTTGACGCGTTCTGGACATTTCGATCTGCACGGGATGGCGCAGGCAATACTCTACCCTCCGAAAAAATCGGCATTTTCATTTCCTTTCACATAGGAAGACCACCCGCCGGACTCTGGTCCGACGCTGCCCGAGGGCCGCGGTCGTGATTTTGGGATGTTTTAAAATGAGCCGCCGACTATCAGAGGGCGTTCACTTCAGATGTAAGGATCCTCCGATCCTGATAAGGTGGGGTTTCATATCTGTATCGTCGTATCTGTCCTCCGTTCTATCCAACCGCCCCGCTCTGTGCTCCCGTTTCCGGGTGCCCGGCATGGGCAAGAAACAGATTGGCTTATTTTCATTCTCCCGAACCAATTTGATCGATCGGCCTCACTAAACTTGCCTATCGACCGCTCGTTTCGATGCTTAAGGTACGTGGTGGCCCCCTTTGAACAAGCGCTAATTTCGGTCAGAATAAATTTTCTGAAATCGTTTCAGTTAAAATGAGAACAAACCCAGTGAAATTTGGGGCGAGCATAATGTACTGATATTATTACGTTTTAATAAGATTGAAACCGATCCGAAATTCTCTCGTGTCCAAGAGAAATTTTGGCGGCCTCGAAAACACCTCATCAAAGGGCGAAATGCGCACGAGGGTGTGCGCTAAAAATGCCACAGGTTTTGCAATTTTGAGAAACCCGTTTGGAGATTGAGCCTCTGGCGCCTTGGCTGGGTGATTCGTAGGCGCCGCAAAGTCAGGGCGCACTGACTCGCCACGACCTTGTATGCCAAGCCCTACGTGAAGCGCGGACGTTAGGTGTTATCGGCGCCGAAGCAATTTGCAAGGCGGGACTGCTAAACATTGCCCGTAGCCGCGATGACCGTTTTGCGCCTACAGCGCCTTGGGTCGGCCCCTGCGTCAACGCGTATGGTCCGCCGCCCGCGCAGCGACTACTGTAGCTGGCATTCTGACCGCTGCCTGCTGCGCAGCGACCTTTGAGCAATTGGCGGAGTCACCACAGCAGGTGACCTCGGACTGCCACAGGTCCAGTTTGGCAGTTTGATTCATTTCCGAGCCTATTCATTCTCTTTTCATGGATATGTTCATGCAGCGCCGAGCGTCTTACGGCTGCCAAGCGCATGGCCCGCCAATCTGCATGCATGCCAACGCGCAACATATTTGCGATTGGAGAAACTGCTCAGACCCCTTGCCAGTTCGTGCGGTATCGGCTCAACTGAAATAAAAGGGATCGGAGTGACAGCGTTGAGCAAATCAATAGCAGTCGAAACACGCGCGGCACGAAAAGACTATGGCACAGGAACACACACAGTACGTGCCCTTGACAAGGTTTCGGTTAGCATCGATCAGGGCGAGTTCTTTACATTGCTCGGGCCTTCGGGATGCGGCAAGACAACGCTTCTGCGCCTCATTGCGGGGTTTGAAACCCCAACGGCGGGTCAGATATTGCTCGACGGGCAGGATATAACCGCCGACCCACCAAATCTGCGCCCGATCAACACGGTCTTTCAGAGTTACGCCTTGTTTCCGCATCTTAGCGTGGCGGAAAATATCGGCTTCGGTTTGCAGATGATGGGCCGCCCCAAGGCCGTGGTTAACCAGGCCATCGAAAAAATGCTTGCGCTTGTGCAGTTGGAAAGTCTTGCCTCGCGAAAGCCGCAGCAGTTGTCGGGCGGGCAGCAACAGCGTGTTGCGCTGGCGCGGGCATTGGCGCCCCAACCCAGGGTGCTGCTTTTGGACGAACCCCTGTCAGCGCTTGACCTTAAGCTACGTAAGGAAATGCAACGCGAGCTAAAACGTCTGCAGGCCGAGACCGGGATTACCTTTATTTTTGTCACCCACGATCAGGAAGAGGCGCTGACCATGTCCGACCGGGTGGCTGTGATGCAGTCCGGGAAAATCTTGCAGGTCGGGGCGCCGCGCCAGATCTACAATCACCCGGTTGATCGGTTTGTGGCTGATTTCATCGGAGAGACGAATTTCCTGAGTGGCCGCGTTGCCGCGGGCAGGGCCACGCTTTCGTCGGGAGAAGTTCTGCCGGCAGATGTAGCGGGACATGCAGGTGAGGTGACCTTCGCCGTGCGGCCCGAACAGGTGAGTGTCTGTGCCGCGGACGCGTCCGATTGTCTGGCCGCTATCATTGTGGATACGGTTTATTTCGGCACGGACACCCATTGTCATATGCGCCTTGGGGACGGTACGGAAATCGTGGCCCGGCTGCAAAACGCACCCTCGGGCGAGATCGGGCTTGCGCGGGGTGACGCGGTTGGTCTCAGGTTCGAGCCGGGCGCATTGCAGGTGTTGGCCCAATGACCAGCGCCGCCGAACAAGCCGCAGACCGCAAGGTCAGGCGCGCCGGTTGGTTGCTGTCGGCGCCTGCGCTGTTTCTGCTGATCATTGCCGCGTCGGGCCCGCTGATCATCATCCTGGTCTATTCCTTTCTGACACCGGGAAAATATGGCAATGTGGATTGGGTTTTTTCGACCGATGCCTGGGTCGGCATTCTATATTCACGCGATATTTTCGATGGCACCTACAAGCTGGCGGATGCCCATCTTTCGATCTTCTGGCGCTCGGTCAAACTGTCGCTCTACACCACGCTTTTCGCCTTTGTGTTCGGGTTTCCCACCGCCTGGTTTATCGCCACGCGCAGCGCGCGCATGCGCACGGCCTTGTTGTTCCTGATCACCATACCGTTCTGGACCAATCTTCTAGTGCGGACTTTTGCGATCAACCAGATCATCCGCAACGAGGGGGTATTGAATACGTTCCTCATGTGGCTGGGCGTGATCGACGCCCCGATCCAGATCATCTACACGGATTTTGCGGTATTCATGGGCATGACCTATGTCTATCTTCCGCTCATGGTCCTGCCGCTGTTTGCCGCCTTCGACCGCTTTGACATGCGCTTGCTCGAGGCGGGCTACGATCTCTATGCCAACCGCTGGCAGGTGCTGCGCCATATCGTGTTCCCGGTGGTCAAACCGGGGGTGATCGCGGGGTCGATCCTGGTGTTCATTCCCTCTCTGGGGGCGTTCGTGACGCCACGCATCCTTGGCGGCGGGCGCAACATGATGATCGGCAATTTCATTGATTTGCAGTTCGGCGCAGGCCGCAACTGGCCGTTGGGGGCGGCGCTTTCGGTAACCTTGCTGGTCATCGTTGCCGTTGCACTGGTGGTTTATGTCCGGTTTGCCAACAGGGACAATGGCCATGGCTAAACACAGATTTTCCGCCGCCCGCCTGCCGGGCTTTTCCACCTTTGCGGTGCTGGTCTTCGTGATGCTGTACCTGCCCATCGGCCTGTTGGTCCTGTTTTCGTTCAATGCCGGGCCGTCGCCCGCAATCTGGGAAGGGTTCTCTCTTCAGTGGTATCCGCGGGCCTGGGCGAATGAACAGGTCAAGGATGCGACCCTCAGATCACTCACGATCGCGACTTTTGCTGCGCTTATCTCTACATCCGTGGCTGTTCTGGCCGCCTTGGGCACAACCCGGCGCAAGCGAACCGGCGGGCAGACTTTTGTTTACCTCATGATAAACCAGCCCCTGATGGTGCCTGAAATCGTGACCGCCGTGGCGCTCTTGATTCTGTTTGGCTTCATCAAGGTAGCCACCGGATATCAGGGGCTGGGATATCTTATCATAGCGCATTCGGCCTTCTGCATCCCGTTTGCCTATCTGCCGATCCGGGCACGGCTTGAGGGGATGGACCTTGCTCTGGAAACTGCGGCTGCCGATCTTTACGCCACGCCTTGGCAGGCTTTCCGCTATGTGACGCTGCCGCTGCTGATGCCGGCGGTTGTTGCGGGCCTCATGCTGGCGTTTATCACCTCGCTTGATGATGTGGTGATCTCTTTGTTTGTAAAATCCGCCGGGCAGGATACGCTTCCGACCTACATGCTAGGCCAGATTCGACGGAACATGACGGTCGAGGTCAATGCGATTTCTACGCTGTTGATCGGTCTGACTGTTGTCATGCTGACGGCCTTTTTCATGCTGACACGACGGGGCGACTGAGACGCCCAAAGACACGACAAACCATAAAAAAAACAACCGGGAGACGACCATGAAGAAATTACTTTCCGCAGCCGCGGTGTTGCTTGCAAGCACGGCCTTTGCAAGCGCCGAGGGAGAATTGCAGCTGTTCAACTGGGGGGATTACACCAACCCTGAACTCCTCGAAAAATTCGAAGCCGAGACCGGGATCAAGGTCACGGTCACCGATTACGACAGCAATGACACCGCGCTCTCAAAGGTTGAGGCGGGCGGCGGTGGCTATGACCTTGTGGTGCCATCGGCCAACTATATTCAGATCTACGTGGAAAAGGGTCTGATCCAGAAACTGGACCTCGCCAAACTGCCCAACCACGCCAACATTGCCCCGGAATGGCGCGATGTGCCTTGGGATCAGGGCCGCAATTACACCGTGCCGTGGCAGTGGGGCTCGGTTGGCATGGCTGTCAATTCTGACACGTATTCCGGTGACATCAATACCTCGGCGATTTTCCTTGATCCGCCCGAAGAGCTCGTAGGCAAGATCAACGTCGCGCCCGAGATGAATGACGTTTTGTCGCTGGCACTGATGTATGTGGGGGGCGAGGCCTGCACCCAGGACACGGCCGTTTTGAAAAAGGCCCGCGATGTGCTTATGGCGGCCAAGCCGAAATGGCAGTCGATGGATTACGGCGCGACGCCGAAACTTGCCTCCAACGACATGCTGGCCTCGGTCTATTGGAACGGCGCGGTGTTCCGGGCACGTCTGCAAAACGACAAGGTCAAGTTCGGCTATCCCAAAGAGGGCTTTCCGCTCTGGATGGATTCTGTTGCGCTCTTGTCGGACGCCCAGAATGTCGATGAGGCCTATCAGTTCATGAACTTCATCATGGAACCCGAGAACGCCGGCCTGATATCGGCCTTTGCGCGTTATGCCAACGGCATCTCGGGGTCTGACCCGTTCATGCCCGCAGATATGAAAGACGCGCCCGAGATCGTGATCCCTGACGATCTCAAGGCCTCTGGCCATTTCCTTCCGACCTGCTCGCCCAAGGCTTTAGAATATTACACAGCGATCTGGACCGAATTGCGTAAATAGGCGCAATCACATGATTGCAACGCGCCGGTGGCCAAATCAGCCATCGGCGCGTTCTTATTTTTGGAACCTCAGTGTTCTCAATCCCAATCGTGCAACAGCCACCGATATTCTGCGCTCGCGAACAGGTGCTTTTCCACAAAATGAGCCCATTTGGACAAATTTCTGAAAGCCGTCGGAAGAACCGCTCGAAGACCCAGCGGTGATGGCTTTTCTCGATACCATTGTAGAGAGTATTGATACGGCATCGGATTTCCCAGCGGAAATGATGGAAGCAATGAAGGCTCTGACCGCAGGCATCGAGGTTGACCTTGATGCTCCAATTGAGGGCGATGTGGTTATCTAAAAGTGACAGTGAAAATCAACGGATGGAGGGTGATGACACACCCGGCGATCAACGAACAAATTTTGAAGTTGATCGAGGCTACCTTAAAAGCAAAAGCGCGCGGAACAATTGATACTGACCCAAATGCCAAGCTGCTCTCCGGTCTTTCTCAGTTAATGTTCACTGATGTTCCTGGTAACCCTGCTGCGAAGAAATATCGGCAAGGCAAAACTCTCGGCAGCGGGCGCAAGCACTGGTTCAGGGCGAAATTCGGAAGAAATAGATTTCGTCTCTTCTACCGCTATTCAAGCACTCACAAAACAATCATTTATGCCTGGGTAAATGACAGCAATACATTGAGCACCTATAGCTCTAAGAAAGACGCCTATGCCGTCTTCAAAGGAATGCTTGATGATGGCAATCCGTCAGATGACTGGGATGATCTCATGAATACTTGTGCCCTTTCAGGCGTAGACAGCACATCTGAAATTACCAGAAGAATCGAGCAAGCTTTGACAGACCAAGAATAACTCGCGCATACGGCTGTTCTCTCATACGAAGCATTCCAACCAGCATGGGCTGCTCAATACGATCCACAACGTTTCCCGCAGGTACGTCACCGTTTGGAGTGATCAACGATCCCTCACATCCCCTTTCTGAAGAGAACATTGGCCTTTTTTAATTTTACGAAAGACTTTTTTGCTTTTCAGAGCATTTTTTGTGCTGAAGCTTCGCGTTTTTATGAAAAACTTTCTATATCAAGGTGATGACAGAAATTCCCAGCAATCACTTTTGTGCATTCTCAAAACCTAAACTCAGAAATTAGAGGCCCCTGAGTTAAAGGCAGCTTTGCGATGAAGCGTCTTGGCCTTTGAGGTGGCCTGCCAGACCGAGACGATGTGAAAATTGGCGTGATCACCTACAAAATCGCGGCCCACGCTGCCGATTTAGCCAAAGGGTTGCCCGGCGCACAACGGCTCGATGATGCTTTGTCCCGTGCCCGGCTCGAGTTTCGTTGGGAGGATCAGTTTAACCTCTCTCTGGACCCGGAAACCGCGCGTGACGTTCACGACCAAACCCTGTCGAAAGAGGCACATAAGGTGGCGCATTTCTGTTCGATGTGCGGACCGAAATTCTGCTCATTGCGGATCAGCCATGACATTCTGGCCGAAGCGCAAAAAGACGGAATGGAGGCAATGGCTGCAAAGTTTCGCAACGGCAGCGACCTCTACATGCCGGTTGATGAGTCTGAGGAATGATCACGATCGCGGGGACTGGTCTTGCCCGGCTGATCTCCGCGATTGAACTGGCACGGCGCGGGGCAGACGTGCGGGTTTTTGAGGCAAGCGACAAGCCGGACTCGCAAAGCGTTGCGCGCTTTATAGGCCGTATGTTGGCGTCTTGGTGCGAAGGTGGGACGGCTGAGCAAGCTGAGCAGCAGGTTGTCACACTTGGTACAAAGGCTGCCGATTGGTGGGCACAGATTACGCCTGTCACGCGGTGCGGCACATCTAAAGCTGCAGAATTCGAAACAAACACCTCTGTAAGTTTGGATTGGTGTCATATTGCTTCTCTTCTTGCAGGATTACAATAACTCAAACTAAAGTGGCTTTATATCAATTTACTACGTATTTTCTGTGCGTCTGCAAAGGCCATACATTCAATAGGTGAGAGATGTCTTCAGATCACAGTGCGCGATGGATCCAAGGGATCAGTTTGATTTTTTTTCTTGGATTATCCTTTTCCTCATTTTTACTGGTGCACAAAGTTGCACAAAGTAGATCGCAAGAAGCCTTTCAGATTTTGGTGGATCAAAGCCTCATCTCTCTTGATCGACGTTTCGAAGACTACAGTCGGATCCTTGATGGTCTTAATGGTTTAGTAATGGCATCTGACGGAGTAACCGCGTTAGAGATGTCAAACTATGCTAAAGCTCTGAACGTGAATGATAGTATGTTCATGCTTGATGCAATCGGTCTTGCCGCCGTAGCCCCTGAAGGAAATGGCTTGCGAGGTAACTTGTTCGCACTCACTGATAGCCTTAGTCAGTTCAGAAGTTTGCCATCCACGCTTCAGGCCGATCATTTTATCGTGCAATATATTGAGCCACTCGCCAGCAACAAAATGTTTCTGGGACTGGATTTTGCAAGCAATTCCGATCTCCTTGCTATCGCAAAAAAAGCTCGTGATACGGGTCAAACTCTTATAGCTGGACACTTCCCAGCTCTCGTTCCTCAAATCGGCGAATCTCGGTTATTTATGCTTAAACCGATCTACAAACCGCTGCAAAGTGCATATCCTATGAAGCCGCAGAAAGAAGGTTTTCTTGGCTTTGCATTCGCGGTGTTGAATGTCGAGGATTTCTTCACAGGCCTAACAACAGCGCAGGGCAAAATGATAGAAATACAAGCCGAATTTACTGCAAAGACGTCTATTGATGATATCAAAACTGTACCCGCGATGGCCATTGACGCACCTGACTATAGCCAGCGCCAGTCGATTGAGAAATTCGGACAAACCTTTTCTATGTCATTGAGAAGTACACCGCAGTTCGACTCTATCCAGCCATTCCGAGCAAGGTGGATCGTTCTGACGTTGGGGCTTTTGATTACGGCACTGGTCAGCACAATCTTGCGTGTGTTGATCAGGAAAAACCAGACAATCGCCGTCACCATAGCGCAAAAAACCCGAGACCTTGAAACGCAAGACAAAGAGAAGCGCTCCATTCTTGAGAATGCAATGCTTGCGATCCTCTCGGTAAATAAATCAGGCGAAATCCTCCACGCAAACGAGGCCGCGCTGAAACTTCTGTTGCCGCTCACGAACCAGATGTGTCTGAGTAAAAAATCCCTCAGTGATTTGCTGCCTGACATGGATCTGCAAGACGTTGGTGGGTGGTCAAAACTACATGTGACTTCGGCGATCGATAAAGGTGAGCCATTGATTATCGAAGTCGAAAAGAAGACGTGGTTCACTGCAGAAGGTGAAACACGGACTACGTTGCTAATGCGCGACATCACCGTCACCGAACGGCATGCAAAGGAGATTGCCGAGGCCGAGCAACGGTGGAACCTCGCTCTGATGAGCGTTCAAATTGGCGTTTTTGATATTGATTTAGAGCGCGAAACCTCAGTCGTCTCCGATACATGGCTCGCGAACATGCGGACTGAAGCACTTCCAAGCTGCAAAAACCCCTATCAAGAACAGATGGTTCGCATGCATCCGGATGACCTTGTCCGTTTCATAAAAGCAGAAGCGGCCTGCATCGAAGGCCGCACGGACCGCGCTGAAGTTCGTTTTCGCGTAAACGTCGCCAATGATGAATGGCGCTGGATCAAGTCCGATGCCGTCGTGGTAGAGCGTGCCCCAGACGGAACCGCCCTCAGGATGCTCGGGATACAGACGGATGTGACAGAAACCTTCAAACTGGAGCGGATGAAACGTGATTTCGTCGCCACAGTCAGTCACGAACTTCGTACGCCTTTAACTTCAATCATAGGCGCGCTCGGACTTTTGCAGGCTCACTCACAGGCTGAAAAGCCCAAGAGTTCTGACCGATTGATCGAGATTGCTTTGTCAAATTCTGACCGCCTTGCCAGCCTTGTCAACGATATTCTGGACATGGAGAAAATGAATTCGGGCAATATGAACCTTGAAGTGAATTCGTTCAGCCTTAACGAGATTTTGAGTGACGCATCCCAACAGTGTGAAACTTATGCCTCGCAGTGGAACGTCGGGGTTGAAGTGTCGAAGCCTGAAGTTGAGCAGATGATCTCAACAGACAAGAAGCGTGTTATTCAGGTTTTGACAAACCTGCTGTCGAACGCATGTAAGTTTGCGTATTCCGAGACAACAGTTCGGCTTACTGCCGAAGTTCTGCAAACCCATATGAAAATTTCAGTGAGCAATTTTGGTCCGGGTATACCCGAAGAGTTTCGTAGCAAAATATTCCAACCCTTCTCACAGGCGGATAACTCCGACGCGCGTCAGCGAGGTGGCACCGGATTAGGGCTGAGCATCTCGCGCACCTTGATTGAATTGATGGGTGGCACCATCGGATTTGAGAGCGAGCCCGACCAAGAAACCGTTTTCTGGTTCACCTGCCCTTTGACTAACGTTTCAGAAGTCTTAGCTGTGGCGTAGCTCAACTTCGCGCGCCAATTCGATGAGCTCCCTATGAGAGATGCCTGTGATGTCCAGCCGCAAGGCAAATTGGCGAAAGTATGCTATTCACTTTTTGTGCCCGAAGTTGGACCCGAAGGCAGCAGTCGCACGAGCTATGCTTGAATATGGGTGATGCGCATCATCAGGCGGCGCGGTTTTCGGTGTCGTCGGTCACTTCGACACCGTCGTTGAATTTGATTCCTTCGATGACTTTTGGCAACTGGTTTCTGCCCTTGAGCCGCAGCCATTTCTTTGATGCGGCCTGAATGAGGGTGAAAACCATCAGCTTTGCGGTCTTTTGTGACAGCGCGCCTTTGGTGCGCACCGTTCGGTGCCGAACAGTAGCGAAGACGCTTTCAATCGGGTTCGACGTGCGCAAATGGCCCCAATGTTCTGCCGGGAAGTCGAAGAATGCGAGCATCGCCTCCTTGTCTTTGGCGATTGTATATTTGACAAACCACACACCATGAGGTCTACACTTGATGGATGGATATCGTCGCGATTCTACAAGAGAACTGGGCCGTGATTGAGGGCGCGCCACTCGCGGCGTTCCTGCTGGTGCTTCTTGGTGCCGTGGCTGGCTACTGGTTGAGCGGGCGTATCTACGCCGGTTCGGATGGCGCGCTAAGAGATCGGCTGGCGCACAAAGACGAGCGCATTTCCGAACTGGAAAAGAGGTTGGCTGACGGCGTTTCCGCACCTCAGGTAGTTCCTGATGAGCCGGACGCGATCATCCAGGGCGAGCGTGTCGTGGGTAAGATGATTGCACCAAGGCTGGAGTTAGGCGAGGGGCGTGTGTATGCGAACGCGATCCGTGGGGACGAGAACTTCAACCCTGACGCAGTGTTCCGTTTTCGCGGGCGTCAGCTCAGCGTCGAGAAAGCGGACGCGAGGATGGAGTCAAAGGGCGCGTTTGGGCGCGGCACGGCCTTATCAAACGTCGTCTGTAAGGTTGTCGAGACCTAGTCGTCTAACGGCTTCCTGTCATCCGGCTTCTGCTTTGCCAGCCTTTTCAGATTCTCGTTGAACTTCGCCTCGTCGTCGTCGGTTTCGAGTTCGCGCGCGGCTTCTTTGAAGCGTTCGAGTTGACTCTTTTTAGCGTCAGGCATGTAATGCTCCAATGGATGAGATACCGATTCAAGAATGGGCCTGCTACGCCGATGAAAGTAGCATAACGAAAGACAAATATTCGGTTGTGGGTTGCACTGTCGTACGCTCATCAAGGCTACAGTATATATTGAACGAGATAGCACGCCTACGCGAAAAGCACAAAATGTACGCAGAGATGAAGTGGAGTAAGGTCTCAAATCAAAAATATGACGCGTACTTAGACTTTGTGAACTTCTTCTTCTCGATGCGATATCAAGGCTACCTCGCTTTCCACGCCACGACATTTGACAACCACAAATGGGATCACCGGACATACAACGAGAGCGACCCAGATATCGGGCTATCCAAGTTATACTATCAGATGTTGTTGCACCAATTTATCCGTGACTACGGCGATGTGGCGAGTTTGTATATTTGCCTAGATCGCCGAAGAAGTTCGACGTCATTGGACGATTTGCATAAGATATTGAACGCCGGAGCGGCAAAGGATTATCGCTTAGATTTTGGTCCCGTAAGAGTTTTGAGGTCAAAGGACTCGAAGAAAAGCGACATGCTGCAAATCAACGATATTGTGTTGGGGGCAGTCGCCGCCCACAAGAACGGAAAACACTTACAGAACGGCACTCGCGCGGCAAAGCGTGACTTAGCAAACAGGGTAATTGAGGGGGCCGGACTTACAAATTATCGCGACACAACCGGTCGCAACAACAGCTTCACGATTTGGAACTTTAAGCCGCGATAAGAGAAGCCCCATACCCCTAGAGTTGACACCCATGTCTACGACATTCTCCTGACCTCATCAGGATGTTCGGCGCATGATGACTTCGACTCAAGGGTAACATTGCGCGCTCGACCTTTCAAGAGTCATCTATATCTTGTGGCTTCTTATTAGTTAGGCCCTTGATATGTAAGACGCCTGCCAACGACGCTGCGCAAGGCAATCTGGCAACGCTCCGCATCATCAACGCCATTAGCGGTGCGGTGGTTATAGCGAAAGTCAAACTCGGCGGCATAACGGTGCAGATGCTGCTTGCCGCAGTGCTGGTACACGCCCTTCATGCCGCGCTTGAAAATGCTGTAGAAGCCTTCGACGGTGTTGGTGTGAACCTGTGGCTTTTCGCGCTTCACATACTCGCCTTTGCTATGCGTGGTGAAGTCGTGATCGGCGAAGTCTTCAGACAGTTTTGTGTATTGCTTGGCTTCGTCAGTATAGATCACCGCCTCTTTGGCAATGTTCTCGCGCAGGATTGGCACTAACGTATCCTTCTTGATATCGTCTACCACGATAGACTTGGCTTGCTTGGTGTCGCGGTCCACCAGTGTCAGCATGGCGTTCTTGTGCGCATAGCCACGTGCGCCCTTTGGCTTGTCGGCTTTCTTGCCAATGAAGGTTTCATCAACCTCAACCGTGCCGCCATTGCCGCCGAACGGGGCAAGCGCACCGTCACGCATACACTCGCGGATGCGGTGGGTCAGGAACCATGCGGATTTATAGGTGATACCCAGAACGCGGTGAAGCTGGTGGCTGCTGATACCCTTCTTGCTGGATACCATCAGGTGAATGGCTTGCAGCCAAAGGTGCAGCGGAAGGTGGCTTTCTTCGAAGATCGTGCCTTTGCGAACCGTGAATTGTTTGCGGCACTCACGGCATTTCCATAGGCCGTGACGCTCTTTGCCTTCGGGGTTCTTCTTGCTAGCCTTTGTGCGAACGCCCTCAAGGCGATAGGCACTGTCTACAACGCCACAGTGGGGGCAGAGCGGACCATCGGCCCAAAGCATCGCCTCAACATGGGCGAACGCGGCAGCTTCATCGTGCATGTAAGGGGCGGACAGAACGGACATTGCGAAAAAACCTCTAACTTGTTGGGTTATTTATCCCATATTCGGCTGGGTTTGTAAAGTATACAATCGCCTTGTCTTTTGTCAGGCAGACAACGCCCTTTGGGTATTTGACGCCATACTTTTCGGAGAAAACTGTCAGCGCCGCTTCGGCGTCTTTGCGCGTCCCGGCGTGCTGAATATCGTCCAGATCTGATTTCACCGCCGGGGCCATCTGCTTGGGAAAACAGTTCAGCACATTCTTCACCTTATGCACCCAACACCGTTGGTGCTTTGTGGCTGGAAACGCCCTGTCCAGCGCGTTCCAAAACCCCATGGCACCGTCACCAACCGCAATTTCCGGTGGAACCGACAACCCGCGGCCTTTGATGTCGCTCAGCAACTCATGCCAGCTCTGTGCGCTCTCCCGCAGGCC
>NZ_FOVP01000043.1 GCF_900115165.1 Roseovarius lutimaris
ATTCAATACTGGAACACCCCGGATGTCCCCGAGGGGATCCAGGCCATGATCGCCAGTTGGGCCAATGTTTCCGGCTTCCAGCACACATTGTACAATCGGCAAATGGCCTTGCAGCATCTGCGCGCCGAATTTGGCCCCAAATGGGTGCAGGCCTTTTTGATGGCCAATAACGTGGCGGAAGAATCAGATTTCCTGCGTCTGTGCGTTTTGGCCCGTGATGGCGGCATCTATGCCGATGCAGATGACGTCCTGCAAAAGGATCTGGCGGGGCTGGTGCATCGCGATACCGGAATGGTGGTCTATAACGAGCCCTTTGGCGGTGTCATCGGCAACAATTTTCTTGCGGCCCGCGCCCAGCATCCCGCCATCGTGTTCGCAGCGAAAGCGGCCCGACAGGCGCTGTTGATGCGCTCAAACGAAAGCACCTGGATGAAAACCGGGCCAGGCTTGATGACGCGTGCTGTGGCCAGCTATATCGCGCGGATGGTAAAACTGGGGGAAATCCCCGATATCGTGATCCTCTCGCCGGAGCAGATCGTGCCACATATTGCCATGACCAACCCGGCCCCGCACAAACGCAGCACACAGCATTGGAGCGCGACAGGCGTGTCAACCGCAGACCCGCTGAAACGGCTGTTTGCCGAACAACTGGCTATGGGTCGGGGCGGCGCGGTGTCTGGATCGTCAGGTGACGTTATTTCCAATGGCCGCTCTGACGCAAGCACATGTCGCGTGAATTCGGATGAACGCGACGCGTTCTAACTTCTTGATTTCGCATGTTCCAGAAGCTCAAAACCGGTTTCCACTTTTGAGCAACATACTCTAGGGGCATCGTGACCCCTGCTTCAATCCGATAACAATCGTCATCGACAAAACGCAAACAGGTCTGTTGCAAGATGGGCCTCAACGACTTTCTGGATGCTTTCCGGTTTTTATAGCCCTCTGAATGGTGGGTTTGTTTTTTCCCGTAGCTTTTGCCGCTTCGGATAGTGAGTATTTTATGCCGTTGCGCGCCGTTTCTTTTACCGTTGCGCAACATATTATCGCGTTGCGAAACGCAACACCAAGGAAACCTGATTGAGATTCAGCAAACCCCGGTTAACGCAGGCTACCTTGCTTCCCGCAGTAGGGGTCTGCTCTCTCCCTTATCCGATCCTTTCTGCGATTTCTGATACTTTATCTTACAAATACCATTAGTATTTATTCCTTTTGGTTAGCTTAGCTGATACTTATAACCAGAGTCACAGCCAGACACCCACCCGAAAAGGGGCTCGCCCGTGACCGCCGCCCAAGAAACACTCGATGTTACCGTCCATCGCGGCACCACCCGTGGCGCATGCTATGACAGTTTTCAGGTCCCCGCCCATGAAAGCCAGACCGTGCTTGATGTCGTGTCGTGGATTCAGCAGTTCGCCGATCCGACGCTCAGCTATCGCTTTGCCTGTCGCGTGGGCATGTGCGGGTCTTGTGCGATGATGGTCAATGGCACGCCGCGCTGGACCTGCCGCACCCATGTCAAAAAAGTCGCCGCCGACGGCAAGCTGATGATCGAGCCGCTGCGCAATCTCCCGGTGATCAAGGACCTCGCCGCCGATATGGACCCGTTCTTTGACAAATGGACCGCCGCCCAAGGCCAGCATCACCCAAGCCAGACCCGCCATGATCCGATTGAGCCGATCGACCCAGGCGATCCCCTGCGCGTCGAGGCCGATCTTGGCGTCGAATGCATCAATTGCGCGATCTGCTATGCCGCCTGCGATACGGTGGCGGGCAATCCCGATTATCTGGGCCCCGCCGCCCTGCAACGCGCTTGGACCCTTTTGAACGATAGCCGCGATGACGGGCGCGGCGCCATCCTTGATGCCGTTTCCGGCACCGGGGGCTGTCACAATTGTCACTCGATGGGAAGCTGCACGCAATATTGCCCGAACGAGTTGAACCCGATGCGCGCCATTGCCGGGCTGAAACGCGAAACCGCGAAATCCTTCTTCAAGGGCAAACGCAATGCTTGATCTGCGTCTTTATATGCTGCAACGGCTCTCGGCACTTGTCATGGCGCCGCTGGTTCTGGGGCACCTCGCGGTGATGATCTATGCCATCCAGGGCGGCCTTAGCACCGCCGAAATCCTTGGCCGCACCCAGGGCAGCGTGCTTTGGTTCGCCTTTTACGGTCTCTTCGTGTTCGCCGTTTCACTGCATGCCGCCATCGGGTTGCGGGTCATCATCCACGAATGGCTTGGCCTGAAAGGCCCGGTGCTCTCGGTCCTCACCTGGGGCGCTTGCGCGGGGCTTCTTGTCCTCGGCCTGCGCGCCGTCTTTGCGGTGACTGTGCCATGAAGGCCCCTGCCCGCTCCCACCCGCTTTGGCTTGCCTTCGTGCTGCACCGGCTTTCCGGTCTTGCTCTGGCGCTGTTTCTGCCTGCACATTTCTGGCTGTTGTCACAGGCGCTGACCAATCCTTCGCGGCTTGACGGGTTTCTGGCCTTTGCCGAAATGCCGCTGGTCAAACTTGCCGAATTCGGCCTCGTCTTCCTGCTTGCGGTGCATATGTTCGGCGGGCTGCGCCTGATGGCGCTTGAATTCCTGCCTTGGTCGGACCGCCAGAAAACCTTGGCGGCCGGGGCGGTCGGCGTGGCTTTCCTGATCTCCACAACCTTCTTTCTGAAAGCGGTGTAAGCCATGGCAACCCCCACAGAAATCGACCGCCACGACACCGATATCCTGATCATCGGCACCGGTGGTGCCGGCCTGTTCGCGGCGCTGCACGCCCAGCAATCCGCGCCGCCGGGCACCCGCATCACCATCGCCGTCAAGGGCCTGATCGGCAAATGCGGCTGCACCCGGATGGTGCAGGGCGGCTATAACGTGGCGCTTGGTGGCGGTGATACCGTCGAGCGGCATTTCATGGATACGATCCGGGGCGGTAAATGGCTTCCCAATCAGGATATGGCCTGGAAACTTTGCGAACAGGCGGTGGTGCGCATCCGCGAGCTTGAGAACGAAATTGGCTGTTTCTTTGACCGCAACCCGGATGGAAGCCTGCACCAAAAGGCCTTTGCCGGGCAAACCGCGGATCGCACCGTTCACAAGGGTGACCTGACGGGGATCGAGATCATCAGCCGCCTGATGGAACAGGTGCTCTCGCGCCCGGTCGAAAAGCTTCAGGAACACCGCGCCATCGGCCTTATCCCGACGGCGGACAAAAGCGCGCTTGCCGGGGTGCTGTTCATCGACATGCGCACCGGGCGCTTTCGTCTTGTGCGCGCCAAGACGGTGCTTATGGCGACGGGCGGCGGCCCGACCATGTACAAATACAACACCCCCTCGGGTGACAAGACGATGGATGGCCTTGCCATGGCCCTGCGCGCCGGCCTCCCGCTGCGCGATATGGAAATGGTGCAATTTCACCCCACCGGCCTGTTGGCGGGCGATCACACCCGGATGACCGGCACCGTGCTGGAAGAGGGATTGCGCGGCGCAGGCGGACAGCTTTTGAACGGCGCACAGAACCGCTTCATGTTCGACTATGACCCAAAAGGCGAGCGCGCCACCCGCGATGTGGTCAGCCGCGGCATCTATGCCGAAATGCGCAAGAACAACACGTCAGAGAACGGCGGCGTGTTCATCTCGATGGCCCATCTTGGCCCCGACAACGTGCGCGCCAAGTTTCCCGGCATGGTCAAACGCTGCGCCGACAGCGGCTTTGACCTGGCCGCCGGTCTGGTCGAGGTGGTGCCAACCGCACATTACTTCATGGGCGGCGTGGTGGTTGACCCCGACACCCGCACCGCGCTTGAAGGGCTCTACGTGGCGGGCGAAGATGCCGGCGGCGCGCATGGCTCCAACCGTCTTGGTGGCAATGGCGTGGCCAATTCCACCGTCTATGGCGGCGTTGCGGGCGACACGATGGGCGCCGACATTCGCAAGATGGGCGCGCTGCGCGACCCCTGCCCCACCGCCTTGCAGGCCGAAATTGGCCGCGCCCTGCATCCCCTCACCCGCAAACCCGATCTCGTGCAACCCCTGCGCCACGACCTGCAAGAGGCAATGTGGGAGGATGTCGGCGTGTTGCGCACCGAGGCGGGCCTGACCCGCGCCCAGACCCGCGTGGCCGATATTTCAACCGCCCTGATGGATGTCGGCGTCGCGCCCGACACCCTCGCCTTTAACCTCACATGGCATGACTGGCTGAATTTACGCTCGCTTTGTGATATATCTCAGGCAATTGCCCTGGCCGGCCTTGAACGTGAAAATTCCCGTGGTGCGCATTACCGCGAGGATTTTCCCGACGAGGGCGACCTTGACGCGTCCTACTTCACCGTCGTGACGCAGACCGGCGACGCCCTCGCCGTGCGCCGCGACCCCGTCGATTTCAGCATCGTTCGCCCCGGCGAGACCATCCTGCCCGACGGCGAACCCGAAACACTGGTCGCTGCACAATAGGAGCATAGTATGGGTTTGTTTTGGGGAGTTTTGACGCCTCTGGTCATTGCGGCTGTCACCGCTTGGTTGACCACGCAAAGCCAGCTGCGCAAACTGCGCGAGGAACGAAAGTTCGATTACTCAGTCGAAACTGCTATCATTCACCTGCTCGAAAGCCCCGATTACAAAAAGCGCTCGTTGAAAAAGATAAAACGCCACCTGCGTGGTTTTCCCGACGACGACACCCTGCGACAGGCTCTTGTGCGTGCCGGTGCCGTGGCCTTTGGCGGCGAGGGCGATGACGAAATGTGGGGGCTTTTGTCCCGAAACAGGGAGGACGTAAAATGATACCCATCGACCTCATTCAGAAAACCGCCGAAACCCTGATGGACAAGGCCGCCATCGAGATCCCCGATGATTACCTCTCGGGCCTCAAATCCGCCGCCGCGACCGAAGATGGCGACCTGTCGTCTTTCGTGCTGCAAGCGATGCTTGAAAACTATCAGGCCGCCAAGGAAGACCGCCGCGCCATGTGCGGCGATACCGGCACCCCGCGCTGGTACGTCAAGATGGGCAACGACACGCAAATCGAAGGCGGCCCCATCGCGCTTGAGGCCGCGCTGCGCCGCGCCACCGCCAAGGCCACCAACGGCGTGCCGTTGCGGCCCAACCGGGTGCACCCGCTCTGGCGCACCGATCACAACAACAACGTCGGCATCGGCGCGCCCGAAATCGAATACGGGTACGAACCCGGCGGCGAATGGATCGATCTCATTACCGTCCACAAGGGCGGCCTCTTTGGCACCGATTACCGCATGCTCTTCCCGAGCGACGGCATTCAGGGCATCAAGCGCTTTTACCTCGATAGCCTTGTCGCCTTTGGCAAACGCGGCCTCGCCTGTCAGCCGGCAATCATCGGCATCGGCCTTGGCGGGTGCAAGGATACCTGCATGGTGCTTGGCAAACGCGCCGCCTGTCTTCGGGTGGTCGGCGATCGCAACCCCGACCCCAGGATCGCCGCGCTTGAGGATGAATTCAAAGAGCTTGGCAATTCCATCGGCATGGGCGCCATGGGCTTTGTCGGCAAGAACATGGTGATAGATTGCAATATCGAGGTCGGCTATTGCCACACCGGCGGCATGCAGATGTCGGTCCATGCCTTCTGCCTGTCGTCGCGCCGCGCGGTGGCGCGGGTGCATGCCGACGGGCGGGTTGAGTACCGCACCGACCCCGATTGGTTCACCGACTATCAGCGCCGCGACACGGTTGAGTGGCACCCCGACATGGCCGCCGCCGAATGACTGCGACCGGGCCCCTTTCCGGCATTCGGGTACTTGACCTCAGCCATGTGCTTGCCGGGCCCTATGCCACCGGCCAGCTTGCTCTCATGGGGGCCGAGGTGATCCGCGTCGAGCGGCCCAACGGCAATGATTTCGTCCGCCATCACGGCGGCACCGAAGATATGCGCGCCGCAGGTCTTGGCGCCTCGTTCCTGAGCCAGAACAGCGGCAAGAAATCCGTGGTGCTAGATCTCAAATCCGACGCCGGCCGCGCCGCCTTGCTTGATCTCGCCGCCAGTGCCGACATCGTGACCGAAAACTTTCGCCCCGGCGTGACCGAACGCCTTGGCGTCGATTACGATAGCCTGCGCAGGCGCCGCAAAAACCTGATCTACGCAAGCCTCACCGGCTTTGGCCCCGACGGCCCTCTGGCGGGCCGCCCGGCCTATGATCACATCCTGCAAGGCATCTGCGGGCTGATGGCGATGACCGGCACCGATGAAAGTGGCCCGATGCGCGTCGGCATGCCGATCGCCGATTACGTCGCGGGTCAGGTGCTTGTCTCGGCCCTTCTGGCGGCCTTGCTTGAACGCGCGCGCCACCCGGACACGCCGCAACGGATTCATGTGTCGATGCTTGATGCGATGACCACGCTGATGGGCACCTATGCCCTTCACCATGAAACCACCGGGCAGTTGCGCGGCCTTGACGGCAATCGCGCCTTTTCGGATTCGCCTTTTTCCGGGCGGTTCGATACCCGTGACGGGCAATTGGTTGTGACCGCCAACACGCCGCAACAGGCGGCGCGCCTCTGCGCCGCGCTTGGGCGTCCTGACCTGCTCGATACCGCGACCGAAGAAACGGCATCCGCCCTCAAGGCGATCTTTCTTGACCATGGCGCCGCCCACTGGGAAGAGTTGCTTGCAAAGGCCAATGTCCCGGCCGCCAGGGTTCTGACCCTTGCCGAAATCATGGCCCATCCGCAAATGGTGGATAGCCCGGCGTGGCGGCCGATGACACAGCCCGAGATTGGCAAAACCCTGCGTGTGCCCGCGCTGCCGTTTCGCGCGCCCTGGGCCCCGACAGATCTTGCCCCGGCCCCCACCTATGGGCGCGACACAGCGGAAATCCTGTCCACTCTGACCCCGAATGAGGCCCCCCGATGAAACCGCGCGAACTCCGCCTGAGCACCACCCCCACGCCAGAGGCCATCGCCGAGCTTCGGCTTGGCGATATCGTCTATCTCGACGGCCTGCTCTATACGGCGCGCGAAGGCGTTTACATGCGCGCGCTTGAGGAAAAGGCGAATATCCCGATGGAATTGCCAAGCCAGAGCGCGGCCAATTTCCACTGCTCGCCCGCCGCCGCCATTCGCGAGGACGGCAGCTTTGACATGGGCGCGGTGACCGCCACCGCCTCGTTCCGCTTTGCCAAATGGCTGCCGGAATGGATCGCCAAGACCGGCGCGAAACTGATCATCGGCAAGGGCGGCATGTCGTCCAAGGACTATAAGGACTATTTCGTCCCCAACGGCGCGATTTACTTGTCGACTGTCGGCTATGGCACCGGCGCCTTGCTGGGCCGGGGCATCGAAAAGGTCGAGGCCGTGCATTGGCAGGACGAACTTGGCCTTGCCCAGGCGATGTGGGTGATCCGCTGCAACCGAATGGGCCCCTTCATCGTCGCCTCGGATATGGAGGGCAATTGCCTGTTCGAACGCGAAAACGCCCGGATCGTGCAAAATCTCGATCGGGTTTACGAGGGCACCCGCCCGGCGGTGCTCAAACGCTACGGCGAAACCGATGACCGCTCGGACGAGGTGATCGGCTAGCCGCACGCAAGACGGGCCAGCGCCGGACCGCGGCCCGGCGCCTTCGGCTTGATTCCGGGCAGAGGCGACAAGAAAACCCGATGTGCAAAAAGCGCAATTTGTCCCGCCCTACAACAGCTCGCGCAGCAACAACACCGCGCCCGACACAAATGTCATCACGATCAACAACCGGCGGAACACCGCATCCGGCAGGCGCCGGAAAATCGCGATGCCGATCTGCGCGGCGACAACCGCCACCGGCACCGCAAGCGCCAGATAGATCAGCGTTTCGCGCGTATAGGCCCCCCTAAGCGCCAAAAGCCCCGCCGTCAGCCCAAGCACCACAAAGTTGAACGGCTGTAGAACCGCGCGGGTCTCGGCCTTGGGCCAGGGCCTGAGCGCGCACCACATCATCGGCAAGGCCCCCGATAGCGACGCAGCCCCGCCCAGAATACCCCCGAGAAGCCCCACCACCATATCAAGATAGGGCGTCGGGCGTTCAAATTTCGGCATGACGCCGCGCAGGCTGAAATAGCCGCCATAGAGCAAAAGGAAGACAGCGATCACAAGCTTGAGCGTGCCCGCATCAAGCACCGACAGCGTCAGCACCCCCAGGGGAATACCCACCAGCGACGGCCCCATGAACCGCGCCAGCCGCCGGGGGTTCTGACCGATCGCGTGGCGCACCACCCAGAGCCCCTGCATGCCGCTGATCACCGAGATCATCACCACCACCGCCACCGCCTGCACCGGCGGCATCACCGTCAGAAGAAACCCAAGCGCAAAAAGCGCGGTGCCAAACCCGGCAAGGCCATTGATAAGCCCGCCCGCCGCCGCCCCGGCGGCAACATAAAACATCACATCCGGGGTCACGTCGCGGGCTCCTGCTTTTGCGGTATCTGTTTGAAAACGCCGATCTTGACCGCCTCTAGCAGGGCTTTGTGGATTTCCTCAATCACTGCAACACGCGGGTTGTCGCGCCGATAGGCAAGCGTCAACCGCCGCGCCGGCGCCCCTTCGGGCAAGGCCAGGGCCTTGAGCGGCAGCGGATTGAAATCCCGCACACAGCGGGCCGGCACGATCGACACGCCAAGCCCGGCCAGAACCATGCTTGAAATCGCCTCCAGCCCTTCAAGCTCCATCGTCGCCGACACCCGGATACCGCTTTCCTGCAACCAGGTGTCGATCAGACTGCCGACCACCGCATCGCGGCTAAAGCGGATATACGGGTTGCTGGCGAGCAATTCGAGTGGATCGTCGCCCGGCATATCCGGCGCCGCGATCAATTGCATCGGCTCATGCGCGATGTCGGAATACTGCATATCCGGCGGCAACGGCCGGTGCCGCGACAGGATCGCGGCATCGACGGCCCCGCGATCCACCTGCGCAATCAACTGCGTGGTCAGACTGGGAAACAACCGCACATGCAACTCGGGATACCTGTCCTTGAGATGGCGCACCGCCAAAGGCGCCAGCCCGGTCAACGTCGTCGGCACCGCCCCCAACAGGATCTCGCCCTGAAACCCCGCATCGCCCAGAACCGAAGGCACAATCGTATCATAGGCGCGCACGATTTCCCTGGCCTTGGCGACAAGCGCGCGCCCCACCGGCGTCAGTTGCGGCGTGCGGCACGAGCGATCAAACAGCGTCACCTGCCATTCATCTTCCAATTTGCGCATCTGCTGGCTCACGGCGGCATGGGTGACAAACACCGCATCCGCCGCCGCACTGAAGGTGCTGTGCTCTTCGACCGCAATCAGCGTTCGCAATCGCCGGATTGACATGACACCCCTTTATCGTAAGATTTTGTGACAGATGCTGTAACGCAATATTGCTTATCTTAAGGTTCTCTTAACGATACTACTGATCACGACGGCGTTGCAATGAGCCATTGATAAGGCCGCATAAAAAAGACAGTGGAGGAGGAAAACATGACTTTCAACAAGCTGGGCGCGGCCTGCGCCCTTGGCCTCGGCCTATTGGCGACAACCGCCATGGCCGAATATCCCGAACGCCCCATCAACATGGTCATTCCCTATGGCGCCGGCGGGGCCACCGACATTTCCGCCCGTACCATCGCCGAACCGCTTGGCACGGCCGTGGGCAAACCGCTTGTGATGTCCAATATCACCGGCGCCGGCGGGGCGATCGGCTCGGTCGCGGTGCAAAACGCCAAACCGGACGGCTATACCATGCTGTTTGCGCGCGTCGGATCACATACCGTGAACCCGGCGATGAAGGCCACCCTGCCCTACAGCCTCGATGATTTCCGCTTTGTCACGGTCTATGAGATCAACCCCGTCGCCTGCGCCGTGCGCCCCGATTCCGGCATTACGTCGATGGAAGACCTGATCGCCAAAACAGAATCCGACGGCACCACCTATAGCTCCTCTGGTGTCGGTTCCCTGCTGCATCTTGCGGCGGTCTATGTCCTGTCGGAATATGGCGTCGAGAACCCTCTCGAAAAGGCCACGCATATCCCGCAAAAAGGCGGCGGCGCGGCGGCCACGGCGGTTCTCAATGGCACCGCCACCTTCCTGTGTACCAACACCTCGGCCCTGGCGAGCTTTGTCGCCAACGGACAGCTGAAACCAATCCTCGTCACAACCGCCGAACCCGTGCCCGGCTTTGACGCCCCCAATGCCACCGATGTAGGCAAACCCGCCCTGACACAGCTTGTCGGCTGGACCGGCATCGCAGGCCCCAGGGAACTGCCTGATAATGTGGCCGCCAAATGGGGCGAATGGATGGCGTCCGCTGCGGGCGATCAGACCTTCGTCGATCAGATGACGGCGCGCGGTTCGGTGATCAATGTCATGAGCCCCGAAGACGCCAATGCCTTCATCCAGAAGCAATACGAAACCTTCCGCGCCCTTGTCGACAAACTGGGCATGCGGATCGAAGGCTGAAACCACGTCAAGACCTGCGCCGGGCGCCGCAACCTGCGCCCGGCCAGCAACAGGATCAAACTGATCGGGGAGGATCGGGGTGAACAATCGCACACTACAGGTGCACTTAGGCATCGGGGCCTGCCTCGTCGGCCTTTTCCTGATCCTTTATGGCATACCGAACTGGGTATCATCGCCCAGCAATGTCCCCAAGATCATCCTTTCACCGCTGTTCTGGCCCTATACCATCGCGGGGCTGACCGGGCTGGTGGGGCTTGGCCTGATCGTCTTCGGGCGTGGCGCGGATGACGATGACATCCCCGTCAATGACCCGATCGAAGACCCCGGCACCGGCGTAGTCCGACTTGCGGCGATGGCGGTGCTGATGATGGTCACCTTCTGGGCGATGCCCCGCATCGGCATGGTCTGGGCCTCGATGGGGGCCTTTGCCGCCCTCGCCTTTCTGGTCAGAACCCGTCACCCCAAAATCGCCCTCACCTGCGCGGTGCTGGTGCCGCTGGTGCTTTATGCCTTCTTCGCGCATGTCGCCAGCGTTGCCATCCCGCAAGGCAATTATGTGAGACTGCCATGAGCCTCTTTGACAGCATCATGGCGGGCTTTGCGCTTGTCGGTAATTTCAATGCCTTCCTGTCGCTCTTCATCGGCATTATCATCGGCGTGATTGGCGGGGCCATTCCCGGCATTTCGGCGACCATGGCGGTGGCGCTTGCCCTGCCCTTCACCTTTCCGATGCAGCCGATCAATGGCATTCTGCTGCTGCTTGGCGTCTACAAGGGCGGCATTTTCGGCGGCTCCATTCCCGCCATCCTGATCAAGACACCGGGCACGCCGGCCTCCTCCGCCACGATCCTCGACGGGCATCCGATGGCGGCGCGGGGCGAGGCCGGGCGCGCGCTTGGCATGGCGCTTTGGGCCTCCTGCACGGCGGATTTGATCTCGAACCTCTCGCTGATCCTGTTTGCCGGCTGGCTGGCGTCGTTCGCTCTCAACTTTGGCCCGCCCGAATTTTTCGCCCTGATGCTGTTCTCACTGACCATCATCGCGGGCGTATCGGGCGACAGCCTGTTGCGCGGCGCTCTCTCGGCGCTTCTGGGGCTTTTGCTGGCCACCATCGGGCTTGATCTGGTCTATGGCACCAACCGCTTTACCTTTGGCGACCCTAGCCTGATGGGCGGGCTCAATTTCATCGCCGTGCTGATTGGCCTCTTTGCCATCCCCGAGGTGATCAACATGGTCTGGCACCCCACCGGCCATATCGGCAAGGTTCAGTCCCTGGGCAGCAAATGGGTCACTTTCGCCGATTACAAACGCTCTTTCCGCTCTATCGTCCGCGGGAGCTTTATCGGCGTCTTTCTCGGCTCTATCCCCGGCATCGGCGCGGCCCCGGCGGCGTTTCTGTCCTATTCCGAGGCGCGGCGCAAATCGCCCAACAAGGCCAATTTCGGCAAGGGCGAGATCGAAGGCGTCGCCGCCTCCGAGGCGGGCAACAACGGCGTTGCCGGTGCCACTCTGATCCCGCTTCTGGCGCTCGGCGTGCCCGGCGACGTGATCACCGCCATCATCATCGGCGCCTTCATGGTGCACGGGTTGCAACCGGGCCCGATGATGTTCGTGATGAATGTCGATATCATCTATGGGCTGTTCATCGGGCTGATCTTCAGCTCCGGCTTGCTTTTGATCGTCGGGTCACTGGCCATTCGCGGCTTTCGCCCGGTCGCAGACATCCCCAAGCGCATCCTGATGCCCTGCGTTCTGGTGCTCTGCATCTACGGGGTGTTTGCGGTCAACAACAACATCTTTGATGTGGGCGTGATGTTCGTCATGGGCTGGGTCGGCTTTGTCATGAGCCGCTATCACATTCCCGCCGCCCCCTTCCTGATCGCCTTCATCCTCGGCCCGCTGCTTGAGGATAATTTCCGTCAGGCGATGCTGATGTCCGGCGGCAGCCCCGAGATCCTTCTGCGCGGCCCGATCACCTGGTTCTTCTGGGCGCTCACCGTGATCACCGTCGTCGCCATAAGCCGCGGCACCCTCAACAAGGCGCGCGAACCGGGATAGACGCGCCACGACGACCGACCCGATTGACACCCCGCAGAGCACCCACCATGCTCAACTTGAAATTGTGCAGGTGCAAGGTGTTTACAGATGCGGACCGGCTTTGTTGCAGGGATCGTTCTGAGCGGCCGTGTTGCACAGATCAGCTGCAACTCAGAACGCGCCCTACCTGAGACGGACTTCAGGCGGTGCGTTCGAAATGCGGGCGGCCAAGTCCGGTCATCCGGTTCAGAACTCGGACGCCAATCTTGGCTTCTGTTTTCTGATTTTCGATGGTGCGCGCCTTTAGCTTGGGCCCGATGACGGTCTTCC
>NZ_FOVP01000024.1 GCF_900115165.1 Roseovarius lutimaris
GGACGGCAAAGGCGCTTGGCGCGACAATCGGATGATTGAGCGCTGTGGCGGTCACTGAAATATGAATGCGTCTACCTCAACGCTTTTGAGACCGGCTCAGAAATGCGGGCGGGCATCGGTAAATGGCTGACCTACTACAACTCTGAGCGCCCCCATTCGACGCACGGGTTATTGACCCCCGATGAGGTATACGCCAACAAAACAGAACCAATGAGATTAGCAGCCTGAAGTGAAACCCTGATCCATCTTAACAAGGCTGCAAACTGGTCGAAAAAGCAGGACCACCTCTCTGTTCAAGCAGATCGTAAGGCGGAAGCTTAAGCTAAACCAAACTTTGGCTGGGGGATATGTTCCTCCAGCCAAAGAAATCTTGGGAAATCTGCAATGCAGAACCTGTTCACGCTAAGAATGGAGGGTATGGGCAGGGAGTCGTCAAAGCTCTGCGGATTTCATGCAGCAAAATTGCCACACCGATGACCGTGGTTCGGTTGCTTCCACAGTGCTTCCACGCCCAAATTTCCAATGCAAAGAATCGCCCGGAGGCGATCAATAAGTCTCTGATATTATTTAGTAAAACTGGTTGCGGGAGTAGGATTTGAACCTACGACCTTCAGGTTATGAGCCTGATGCGCTCTTTTGGCCGAAAGCAATTTTCAGTCCGAACCCGAGATGTTGATGGCAACGTAGATCATATAACTGATACTTCTATTATAGTACTGATAAGTATCAACTTTCTAACTTGACAACACTCCCGCCGGAGGCGTCCCGCGCGCATGACTTGCCCTGCGCTTTGCGGTTTGAGACTTGCCCTTCGCGATTTGCGCCAATAACACCGATGCCATGAAGATATTGTTTCTAGGCGATGTGATGGGCCGTGCGGGACGCGCGGCGGTGGCCGAGACCCTGCGGCGCTTGCGCACAGAGTGGCGGCTGGATTTCGTTGTGGTCAACGGCGAGAATGCCTCGGGCGGGATGGGGCTGACCGGCGCCCATGCCAGGGGGCTTTTCGAAGCGGGCGCCGATTGCGTCACGCTTGGCGATCATGCCTTTGATCAAAAGGACATGCTTCAGGCGATTGGCAACGAGACCCGCATCATCCGACCGCTGAATTTTGCCAAGAACGCACCGGGACGTGGCCACCGGGTTTTTACTGACGCGCGCGGGCGCAAGGTTCTGGTGGCGCAGGTGTTGGGCCAGGTGTTCATGAAGCGCGCCTTTGATGATCCGTTTTCCGCCATCGACGAGGTGCTGCGCGCCCATCCCCCCGGCGGCGCGGTGCAGGCGGCGATCGTCGATATGCATTGCGAGGCGACCTCGGAAAAGATGGCGATGGGGCATTTCTGCGATGGGCGCGCCAGCCTTGTGGTCGGCACCCATACCCATATCCCGACCGCCGATACCCAGATCCTGCCGGGTGGCACCGCCTTTCAGGGCGATGCGGGCATGTGCGGCGATTACCTCAGCGTGATCGGCATGGACAAGACCGAGCCGATGCGCCGCTTCGTGACCGGCATGGGCAAGGAACGCTTTACCCCGGCGCTTGGCGCGGCGACCGTGTCGGGCGTTTACGTGGAAACCGACGACAAGACCGGCAAGGCCACCAGGGTGTCGATGGTCCGGCAAGGCGGCCGGTTGGAGCAGGCAGGCCCGTGAGGGACCGCGCCGGTCTGACGCTGGCACTTATGGCGATGGGGGCGGGCTGGGGCCTGTCGGTGGCGCTTGCCAAGATCGCCGTCAGCACCGGCCATCAGCCCTTTGGCCTTATTTTTTGGCAATTGGTGATCAGCGTGGTGGTGCTTGGCGCCATCACCCGCGCACGCGGCAAGCGGTTAGAGCTGGGACACGCCTATTGGCGATTGTTCATCATGGTGGCCCTGTTCGGCGCGGTTCTGCCGGATATCTTTTTTTACGCCTCGGCGGCGCGTCTGCCCGGCGGTGTCATGGCGATCGTTATCTCGACGGTGCCGATGTTTTCGCTGCCGATTGCGATTCTGCTTGGAAACGAAAGCTTCGTGTGGCGCCGGATGCTGGGGCTGTGCCTCGGGCTGGCGGGAATCGCGCTTTTGATCGGCCCCGAGGCAAGCCTGCCGGATCGCGCCATGGCCGCCTTTGTGCCGCTCGCGCTTGTTGCGCCGCTGCTTTATGCGACCGAGGGCAATCTTGTGGCCCGCTGGGGCACGCAGGGGCTTGATTCCGTTCAGACATTGCTGGCGGCTTCGCTGATCGGGGCGGTCCTGATGCTGCCGCTGGCCCTGCTCAGCGGTCAGTGGATCGACCCGCTGGCCGGGTTCGGCGCGCCCGAGGCGGCGCTTGTGGCTGGCGCGGTCATTCATGCGCTGGTTTATGCGGGGTATGTTTGGATGGTGGGGCGGGCCGGATCGGTCTTTGCGGCGCAGACCAGCTATCTGGTGACCGGCTTTGGCGTGCTCTGGTCAATCTGGCTTTTGCAGGAGGTCTATTCGCCCTATATCTGGGCGGCCCTCGGGTTGATGCTGGGCGGGATATTTCTGGTACAGCCGCGGGCGCGGATCGGGCTTGCCCCTGTGCCTGTCATCGGGGACACTGACGTGAAACCACATGAGGGCTCTGATACGTGATCGAACTTTTGGGTCTGTCCCAGACCGGACAGGCATTTCTGGCACTGGCGGTCGTCGCGGCGATGTTCGTGCTGTTTGTGCGTGAAACCTATCCGACCGAAGTGGTGGCCATCGCCGGTGTGGCGGTCTTGCTGGCGGTTGGCATTCTGCCCTATCAATCCGCGCTAACGGTGTTTTCCAACCCCGCGCCCTGGACGATTGCGGCGATGTTCATCGTGATGGGCGCGCTTGTGCGCACCGGCGCGCTTGATGCCTTTACCTCGCTTGCGGATCGCCAGGCGCAGGTCAACCCGCGTGTCGCCATCGGCATGCTTCTGGCGGCGGTGGTTGTCGCCTCGGCCTTCATGAACAATACGCCCGTGGTCGTGGTGATGATCCCGGTGTTTGTGCAACTGGCGCGCACGCTTCAGATTCCGGTCAGCAAGCTTTTGATTCCGCTTTCTTACGCGGCCATCCTTGGGGGCACGACCACCCTGATCGGCACCTCGACCAACCTGCTGGTGGATGGGGTGGCCCGCACGCAGGGGATGGAGGCCTTTACCATCTTCGAGATCACACCGCTTGGCATCATCCTGGTGATCTGGGGGGCGATTTATCTGCGGTTTTTCGGGCCGTTCCTGTTACCGGTGCGCGACAGCATGGCCGATATGCTGTCGGATCGCTCGCGGATGAAGTTTTTCACCGAGGCGGTGATCCCGCCCGAAAGCAACCTGATCGGGCGCGAGGTTGCCGGGGTTCAGCTTTTTAAACGCGAGGGCGTGCGCCTGATCGACGTGATCCGGGGGGATCTGTCGCTGCGTCGCAACCTTAGCGGCGTGACCCTTCAGGTCGGCGACCGCGTGGTTCTGCGCACCCAGATGACCGAACTGCTCAGCCTGCAACGCGACAAAAGCCTCAAGCGGGTCGATCAGGTGTCGGCGGTCGAGACCAGCACCGTCGAGGTGCTGATCACGCCGGGCTGCAAGATGGTGGGCCGCTCGCTTGGCGGCATGCGCCTGCGGCGGCGCTATGGGGTCTATCCGCTGGCGGTGCACCGGCGGAACCAGAATATCGGCCGCCAGCTTGACGATCTCGTGGTGCGGGTCGGCGATACGCTTTTGCTTGAAGGCGCGCCCGAGGATATTCAGCGCCTGTCGCGGGAAATGGATATGGTCGATGTCTCGCGCCCCTCGGCGCGGGCGTTTCGCCGTGGCCACGCGCCGCTGGCGGTGCTTGCCCTTCTGGGGATCGTGATCATGGCGGCGCTTGGCGTGGCGCCAATCCTTGCGCTTGCGGTGATTGCGGTGGCGGTTGTGCTTTTGGCGCGCTGCATTGATGCGGATGAGGCATTTTCATTCGTCGACGGGCAATTGCTTGCGCTCATCTTTGCGATGCTGGCGATTGGCGCGGCGCTTCAGGCCTCGGGGGCGGTCGAATTGATCGTCGGGGCGATTGCGCCCGCGCTGTCGGTTCTACCTGGCTTCCTGGTGATCTGGATGATTTACCTGCTGACCTCGGTCCTGACCGAACTGGTGTCGAACAACGCCGTGGCGGTAGTTGTTACGCCGATTGCCATCGGTCTTGCCGATGCCATGGGGTTTGATGCACGCCCGCTTGTGGTGGCGGTGATGGTCGCCGCAAGTGCGAGTTTCGCCACGCCCATCGGCTATCAGACCAACACGCTTGTCTATGGGCCGGGGGGCTATCGCTTTACCGACTTCCTGCGCGTCGGGGTGCCGCTGAATCTGAGCGTCGGCCTCCTGGCCTCGGCGCTGATCCCGCTGATCTGGCCGCTTTGAGACGGTCTTTGCCGCAAGGCGTTGCCCTGCGTGTCTCAAGCGGATATGACAAGCCAAATTTTTCCGGACCTGCAGGAGACGTCATAATGGCCGGCCATTCAAAATGGGCAAATATCCAACACCGTAAAGGGCGCCAGGACGCCGTGCGGGGCAAGCTTTTCTCTAAATTTTCCAAAGAGATCACGGTTGCCGCGAAAATGGGCGACCCGGACCCTGACAAGAACCCGCGCCTGCGTCTTGCGATAAAAGAGGCCAAGGCCCAGTCGATGCCCAAGGACAATATCGAACGCGCCATCAAGAAGGCGATGGGCGGCGAGGGTGAGGATTATGAAGAAATCCGCTATGAGGGCTATGGCCCCAATGGCGTGGCGGTGATCGTCGAGGCGATGACCGACAACCGCAACCGCACCGCCAGCACCGTGCGCTCGACCTTTTCCAAGAACGGCGGCAACCTTGGCGAAACCGGCTCGGTCGGTTTCATGTTCGAACGCAAGGGCGAAATCAGCTATCCCGCCGAAGTGGGCGATGGCGACACGGTGATGATGGCCGCGATCGAGGCCGGTGCCGAGGACGTGGAAAGCACCGAGGATGGTCATGTGATCTGGTGCGTCGACAGCGATCTCAATGACGTTGCCACCGCGCTTGAGGCCGAGCTTGGCGAGAGCACCTCGACCAAGCTTGTGTGGAAACCGGTGACCACCACCGAGATGGACCTTGAGGGCATGCAAAAGCTGATGAAGCTGATCGACGCGCTTGAGGATGACGACGACGTGCAGCGCGTCACCACCAATTTCGAGGCCTCCGACGAGGTCATGGAACAGCTTGGCGCGGAGTAAGGCGCAGGTCCGGCGGGGCGTGGGTTTCACCCACCCTACGGGCGATTGAGAGCGATGTTTTCGGCTCAGGCGGGCGGATAGAGCGTCTCGCGCGCCGCCCGTCGCAAGGCGCGGGTGAGCGGTGTCAGGGCCGCGCCCAAAACCCGGCTTGATTGCCAATAGAGCGGCGTATCAAGCGCGCTGTCCGTCATCAGCGGCACGAGCGCGCCCGAGGCGAGCGCATCGGCGACCAAAGGCTCGGGGTTGAGGCCCCAGCCAAGCCCAAGCCGGGCGGCGGCGACAAAGCCCTGCGAGGACGGGATCATGTGGCAGGGCGGCGCAATCGTCCGCCCCAGATGCCGGGTCATCCATGTTTCCTGAAGCCGGTCCTTGGCGTCAAAACGCAGCATCGGTGCCGCGCCGAGCGATTTGGCCGTGAGCCCATCCGCAAAGTGACGAGCCATGAAGGCCGGGCTCGCGGTTGCGATATAGCGCAGGCGGCCCAGAGGAACCGCATCACAGCCGGGCAGGGGATTTGCGCGGGTGCTCAGCGCGCCAAGCACCTCGCCGCGCGTCAGCCGGTCATGGGCGGCGTCCTGATCATCTATCACCAGATCGAACAGCTGATCGGGCAGGTCGGCCAGGGCGGCGGGCAACCATGTGGCAAGGCTATCGGCATTCACCGCAAGGCGCAGCCGGGTGTGCGGCGCGGGGCCAAGGGCGGTAAAATCTTTCGCCAACCGCGCCTCAAGCAGGGCGATCTGATCGGCATGGGCGGCAAGGCGCAACCCGGCCGCAGTGCCTGTCGAGGGTTGGCCGCGATGCACAAGCTGTGCGCCGACGCGGGCCTCAAGCGCCTTGAGACGTTGGGAAATTGCCGATTGGGTCAGGCCCAGATCTGCGGCGGCGGCGTCGAAACTTCCGCGGCGTAAAATGGCCGAGAGCGCGGCGAGGTGTTGTGGATCGAGGTGCATTAGAATTTCTTATGCCAGATGAGGATTATACGTTTGAGTAATGACGCGCACGACGTTACGCAAGCGGGCATTATTGACCCAAAAAGACAGGGACCCGACCCATGCAGGCAGAAATTGCAGGATTTGCCCTTGGCCTGAGCCTTATTCTGGCGATCGGGTCGCAGAATGCCTTTGTGTTGCGCCAGGGGTTGCGGCGCGAGCATGTGCTGGCCGTCGTGTTGGTCTGTGCGCTCTCGGATGCGGCGCTGATCACCTTTGGGGTGACCGGGTTTGGCGCATTGGCCGAGCGGGTGCCGGGGCTAGAGCGGGTAATGCGCTATGGCGGGGCCGCCTTTCTGATCTGGTACGGCGCGCGCAGTTTTCTCACCGCCTGGCGCGGTGGCGAGGTGCTTGAGGCGGGCGCGGGCGCCGGCAGCTTGCGGCGCGCGGTGCTGACCTGTCTGGCGCTGACCTGGCTCAATCCGCATGTCTATCTCGATACGGTGGTTCTGCTCGGGTCGGTGTCGTCGCAATATGGTGACAGGCTCGGGTTCGGCCTCGGCGCGGTCAGCGCAAGCTTTGTGTTCTTTTTCTGCCTTGGCTATGGCGCGCGGCTATTGGCGCCGCTGTTTCGCCGCGAGCTAAGCTGGCGGGTGCTGGACGCCGGGATCGGCGTGGTGATGTGGGTGATTGCCGCGCGGTTGCTCACGGGGTGAGACCCGTTTTGTCGGCTCAAACCAGGTCATGCCATGCGTTTGGTGGGATTCAGGGTTGCGTAAAATGCATGCAAATGCGGCGCCGGGCGCTCGACAGCGAGAGATTCCCGTGAGTTAATGGCAGGATGCGCGCAGAACCGACCCTTACGCCAGAGACGACCCCAAAGCCGGGATTGGGCATCTTCTGGATGGTGGTGACGGGTATCCTTTTTGTTGGGGTGACGGCGCTTGTGAAGGTGCTTGGCACGCGGGTTCCGGCGCCACAGGCGGCTTTTTTGCGATATGCGATGGGGCTTGTGTTTCTGCTGCCGATGTTGCGACCGTTGATGCGGTTGCGGCTTGAGCGGCGGATCTGGCTTATGTTCGGCGCGCGCGGGGCGGTGCATACGGTCGCTGTGGCGCTGTGGTTCTTTGCCATGGCGCGCATTCCGATCGCCGATGTGACGGCGATGAATTACCTCTCGCCGATTTACGTGACCCTCGGCGCGGCGCTTTTTCTAGGCGAAACGCTGGCGCTGCGCCGGGTGCTGGCGGTGGTGGCGGCCCTGATCGGGGCACTGATCATCCTGCGGCCCGGATTTCGCGAGGTTGGACCGGGGCATTTTGCCATGCTGTTCACGGCGGTGTTTTTCGGTGCGTCCTACCTGACGGCGAAGGTGTTGTCGGGGCGCTGTAGCGCGGGGATCGTGGTGGCGATGCTGTCGATCACGGTGACCATCGGGCTGGCGCCGCTGGCGGCGGCGGTTTGGGTGACGCCGACGCTGGGCGAACTTGCAATCCTGGCCGCGGTGGCTTGCCTCGCGACGGCGGGGCACTACACGATGACGCTGGCGTTCGGGGCGGCCCCGCTGGCGGTGACACAGCCGGTGACCTTCCTGCAACTGGTCTGGGCGGTGGCGCTTGGGGCCTTGGTCTTTGGCGAGGGGGTGGATGTGTTCGTGGTGCTGGGCGGCACGGTGATCGTGGCGGCGATCAGTTTCATCAGCTGGCGCGAGTCGGTGCTCAAGCGGCGCGCGATCACGCCTGTGGTTTCGGCCACCAAGGTCTGAGGCGGGGGCGCTGCCCCCGTCGCGCAAGGCGCGACTCCCCCGGAGTATTTATCGAACGGTGAAAGGGCGATCAGGCGCGTGGATCAAGCAGTTTGGCGAGAATCCGGTTGCGGGTGATCTGGCCGATGACTTTGCCCTCATCGCTTACGCCGACGGGTTTGTCGTGGCCCTGGGCCTGTTCCATCACCTGTTGAATGGTGGCGTCGGGGCCAACGCAGTGGTCAGGCGTGCCGCTGGTGGGTTCCATCACGTCACGTGCGCAAAGCACGCCGAGGGGGTTCATATGGGCGACGAATTCGGCCACATAGCCGGTTGCGGGGTTGGTGAAGATATCCTGCGGGGTGCCGCATTGTACGATCCGCCCGCCTTCCATTATGGCGATCCGGTCACCGAGTTTGAAGGCTTCGTCGAGGTCGTGGCTGACGAAGATGATCGAGCGCCCGAGGGTTTTTTGCAGGTCGAGCAATTCATCCTGAAGGTGGCTTCGGATCAGGGGGTCGAGCGCGGAAAACGGCTCGTCCATCAAGAGGATAGGGGCGTCGGTGGCAAAGGCGCGGGCCAGGCCGACGCGTTGCTGCATTCCGCCCGAAAGTTCGCCCACCTTGCGGTCGGCCCAGTCCGAGAGGCTGACGAGGTCAAGCTGTTTTTGCACGCGGGTTTCGCGCTCGGGTTTGGGCAGGCCGGCCAGTTCCAGCCCGAGGCCGACATTCTCGCGTACAGAGCGCCAGGGCAGCAGGCCGAATTGCTGAAACACCATCGCGACGTGATGCTGACGCAACCGGCGCAGGGTGGGCGCGTCGGCGCCGGTCACATCGACCATCTGCTCGCCGTCAAAGATCTCGACCTTGCCGCGCGCCACCGGATTGAGGCCGTTTACGGCGCGCAACAGTGTTGATTTGCCAGAGCCGGACAGCCCCATCAGCACAAGGATTTCGCCGGGCGCGACCGAGAGGCTGCAATCATGCACGCCCAGCACCTGGCCGGTCTGGGTCTGGATTTCGCTGCGCGTCATGCCGCGATCCATGAGGGGCAAAGCCGTCTGCGGCGTGTCGCCAAAGACAATCGAGACGTTCTGGAAATCGACGATGGTCTGGGTGTCGGCTGCCCTGGTCATTTGCGCTCTCCCATCCGCAGCATGCGGTCCAGGACGATGGCGACGACCACGATCATCAGCCCGGATTCAAAGCCAAGCGCGATGTTGACCGTGTTGATCGCGCGCAGAACCGGCACGCCAAGCCCGTC
Organism: Roseovarius lutimaris; assembly: GCF_900115165.1. Taxonomy (GTDB): domain Bacteria; phylum Pseudomonadota; class Alphaproteobacteria; order Rhodobacterales; family Rhodobacteraceae; genus Roseovarius; species Roseovarius lutimaris. The sequence continues at coordinate 9,151 of NZ_FOVP01000024.1, forward strand.
GGCGCCGACAAGCGCGCCGATCACCACCATCGAGAGCGACAGCATGATCGTCTGGTTCAGCCCGGCCATGATCTGGGGCAGGGCATAGAGCAGTTCGACCTTGAACAGGGTCTGGCGCGCGGTGGCGCCAAAGGCCTGCGCGGCCTCAAGCAGGGGTTTGGGCGTGGACGAAATGCCGAGATGCGTCAGGCGGATCGGCGCGGGCACCACGAAGATCACCGTTGCGATCAGGCCGGGCACCATGCCGATGCCGAAAAACACGATGGCCGGGATCAGATAGACAAACGGCGGCAGCGTCTGCATCAGGTCGAGCACCGGGCGCAGCCAGTCGTAAAGGCGTGGGCGGTGCGCGGCGGCGATGCCGATGGGCACGCCGATCACCATGCAGAAGATACAGGACGACAGCACCAGCGTCAGGCTTTCGGTGGTTTCCTCCCAATAGTCCTGATTGTGGATGAAGAGAAAGCCGAGAAACACGAAGAGGCAGGTCTTCCAGTTGCGTTGCAGCATCCAGGTGAGGCCGACGAAAATCGCCATGATCACAAGCGGATGCGGCGTCTGAAGCAGCCAGAGAAAGCCGTCGATCAGCCCCTCCATCAGGGCCGAGAGCATGTCAAAGAACCACGCGGCGTTGTCCTGAAGCCAAAGGAAAAACCGTTCGGCGGCCTCGCCGACGGGGATTTTATGATCGCTGAGCCAGTCCATGGGCGCGCCCTTGTTCCTCTAGGGTGGTTGGGGCAGGCGCGCGGGCCTGCGGGTCTGCCCCGTCCGGTGAGGGGCGGGGCAGACCGGGGTCAGGTCAGGCGATCAGAGACCAAGCGCCGTTTTGACCGCCGCCATGGCATCGCCACCATCGCGGGTGGTGACGCCGTCAAGCCAGGGGGCAAGCACGCCCGGGTTGGCGGCAAGCCATGCGGTTGCGGCCTCTTCGGGCTTTTCGCCGTCGTCAAGGATCGCGCCCATGATCTCGTTTTCCATGGCGAGGGTGAACGAGAGGTTTTGCAACAGCTTGCCCACATTGGGGCATTCCGCCACATAGCCCGCGCGGGTGTTGGTATAGACCGTCGCGCCGCCAAGATCGGGGCCGAACCACTCGTCACCGCCGGTGAGATAGGTCATGTCGTGATTGGCGTTCATCGGGTGCGGTTCCCAGCCGAGAAAGACAATCGGCTCTTCGCGGCGATCGGCGCGGCTGACCTGCGCCAGCATGCCTTGTTCAGAGCTTTCCTTGACGTCAAACTCTTTCAGGCCAAACGCATCGGCCGCGATCATATCCATGATCAGGCGGTTGCCGTCATTGCCCGGCTCGATGCCGTAGATGGTCGCGTCGAGGGCATCGGCCTGCGCGGCAATGCTCTCAAAGCTGGTGATGCCAAGCGCCGCGCCGGCGGCATTGGTGGCAAGCGTGTATTTCGCGCCTTCCAGATTCGCGCGCACAGTGTCAACCGTGCCGGCCTCGCGGTAGGGGGCAATGTCGCCTTCCATGGTGGGCATCCAGTTGCCCAGAAAGACGTCGATATCGCCCTTGGCCATCGAGGTATACGTCACGGGCACCGACAGAACCTTGATGTCGGGCTCATAGCCAAGCGCGCGCAGCACCTCGGTGGTGGCGGCGGTGGTGGCGGTGATATCGGTCCAGCCGACATCGGCAAAGACCACCTCGTCGCAATTGGCAAGGGCGGGGCCGGTGGCCACGGCTAGGGCCATGGCGGAAAGCGTTGGTTTGAGGGTCATAATGACAGTCTTTCTTGTTCGGTGTGTCGAAAAAGGGGCCCGGAGCATGGTCTGCGCCCGGGCCCCCGTTTTTCATGCCGTGGCGAGGGTTACGCGAACCACCAGCGCTCAATGAACCGCATGCCATCCACATCCCAGTTCGAGCCCATCTGCTCGGTATGGGCGATCTTGGTCGAGTTGCCGAAGACATAGTTGGCAAACATCGGAACGACAACACCGCCATCGCTGCTACAGATTGCCTGCATTTCGTAATACATCTCGCGGCGCTTGGCCTCGTCAAGTTCCGAGCGGGCCTTGACCATAAGCTCATCAAAGCGGTCATTGCACCAGAAGCTGTCATTCCAGGATGCGCCGCATTGATAGGCGGTCGAGAACATCTGATCCTCGACAGAGCGGCCCGACCAATAGACCGCTGTAAAGGGTTTCTTCATCCAGACATCGGACCAATAGCCGTCATTGGGTTCGCGCACGGCCTTGAGGTTGATCCCGCAGGCCGCCGCCGAGTTCTGATAGAGCACAGCCGCATCGACCGCCCCGACAAAGGCCGCATCCGCCGCCGAAAGGGCGACATCGACGCTTTCAAGTCCAGCCAATTTGAGGTGGTATTTTGCCTTGTCAGGATCATAGGCGGTCTGTTCGAGATCCTTGTTGTAGAACCGCTGCCCCTGACCGATGGGATGGTCATTGCCGACAGAGCCATAGCCGAACAGGATCTTGTCGACCAGTTCCTTGCGGTTGACGCCGAATTTCAGGGCATGGCGCACATGCACGTTGCTATAGGGCTCTGCGCGGGTATCCATGGCAAAAGTGTAATGTTGCGTGCCCGCGACCGAGTTGATCTGAATGTCGGGGCGGCGCGCCAGAAGGCCCACGGTCTTGAGGTCAAGCCGGTCGGCCATGTCCACGTCCCCCGAGACAAGCGCGGTGGTGCGGGCGTTCTGGTCAACGATGGCGATGATCTCGGCGCTGTCGAACCAGGCAACGTCGCTGCGCCAGTGGTTGGCATTACGTTCAACGGAGTATGAAACACCGGGTTGAAAATCCTTGAGGACATAGCTGCCGCAGCCGTCGCCGGATTTCCAGTCGATGCTGTCACCCTCGGCCTTGCAGATCGTCAGGTGATAATCGCTCAGGATGAAGGGGAAGTCGGCGTTGCCGCCATCAAGGGTAAAGACAACCGTGTCGCTGCCTTCTGTGGTGATGTCCTGAATCGGGGCCACGATCGGACCAGCTGCCGAGGTTGACCCCTCACCGCGGTGGAAGTTGATCGAATTGACCACGTCCTCAAGTGTGAGTTCCTTGCCCGAGTGAAAGGTCACGCCCTTGCGGATCTTGAAGCGCCAGACCGAGGCATCGTCGGACGCCTCCCAGCTTTCGGCCAGTTCGGGGACAAGCGCGCCCTCATTCGTGACCTCGGTGAGGCGACCGTGAATCGCGAAGGACAGCGAGGTGGAAAAGCTGTTTTCATAGGTGCCGGGGTTCAGCGTGTCGGTGGTCTGGCCATGACCGATAGCGGCCCGAAGGTGCCCGCCACGTTTCGGCGCGGCCATTGCGCCGCCCATTGGCAACGAGGCGGCAAGTGCAGTGGCGGCTGTGGTCGCGAGAAATCCGCGGCGGTTCAGCCGACCGGTGTTGATGAGTGTCATTTATGGTCTCTCCCTTTGGTTTTTGTTTTTGCCCGGCCCTCAGTGCCGACAGGCGGCAGGGTCGCGGGTATCTTCGGTCGTGCGATCAAATCGGCCCGACAGATGTTTGCTACCTAACAAGGCTAATATAACGGCGCTGTGAATTACAACGCTATTCTGGTCCGGGTGGGTGTGGTCCTTTGGGTGGATTTTTATTGATTGACGAGTCAATTAAACACGATTAGGCCAATATGGCAAGATTTCACCGGAGGATGACAATGCCCAAGCTTGGGATGGAACCGATCCGGCGCTCCGCTCTGGTCGAGGCCACGATTTCCGAGATTGGCGCGCGCGGATCACTGGATGTGACCGTGGCCCAGATCGCGCGCCGGGCGGGCATGTCAAGCGCTCTGGCGCATCACTACTTTGGCTCAAAGGAACAGATGTTTGTTGCCGCGATGCGCCATATCCTTGCGATTTATGGCGCCGAGGTGCGCGGTGCGCTGTTGATGACCCGCAGCCCCCGTCAACGCATCGAGGCGATTATCCGCGCCAGCTTTACGCCCGCGCAATTCAGGCCCGAAATGGTCTCGGCCTGGCTGAATTTTTATGTTCAGGCGCAGCGTTCTGACGATGCCCGCCGTCTGCTCCATATCTATCAGCGGCGGCTGCGCTCAAACCTGCACGATGCGTTTCGCCGTCTTGATCCTGCTCAGGCACGCACCCTGACGCGTGGATTGGCGGCGATGATTGACGGCATGTATATCCGTCAGGCTCTGCGCGAGGGCCCGATGCCGCCCGCCGCCGCAGTCGATGTCCTGCTGCATTACCTCGACACAAGCCTGGCCCAAAAGGACAGCCAATGACTGCGCCGAATATCCTTATTTTCATGGTGGATCAGCTGAATGGCACGCTGTTTCCCGACGGGCCGGCCGACTGGCTTCATGCGCCCAACCTCAAGGCGTTGGCGGCGCGCTCGACCCGGTTTGCCAATGCCTATACGGCCTCGCCGCTCTGTGCGCCGGGGCGGGCGAGCTTTATGTCCGGCCTTCTGCCCTCGCGCAGCCGGGTTTATGACAATGCGGCCGAATTTGCCGCCGATATCCCGACCTATGCCCATCACCTGCGGCGCGCGGGCTATCAGACCTGCCTCTCGGGCAAGATGCATTTCGTCGGCCCCGATCAGATGCACGGATTTGAGGAACGGCTGACCACCGATATCTATCCCGCCGATTTCGGCTGGACGCCGGATTATCGCAAGCCGGGCGAACGCATCGACTGGTGGTATCACAACATGGGCTCGGTCACCGGCGCTGGTGTGGCCGAGATTTCCAACCAGATGGAATATGACGATGAGGTCGCCTATCATGCGCGCGCCAAAGTCTATAATCTGGCGCGCGGGCTTGATGCGCGGCCCTGGTGCCTGACGGTGAGTTTTACGCATCCGCATGATCCCTATGTGGCGCGCAAGAAATACTGGGATCTCTACGAGGAGTGCGAGCATCTTTTGCCCGAGGTGCCCGCGATGGATTACGCCGATCACGACGCGCATGCCAAACGCATCTTTGATGCCAACGACTGGCGCTCGTTTGACATCTCAGAAGAGGATATCCGCCGCTCGCGTCGCGCCTATTTCGCCAATATCAGCTATCTCGACGACAAGATCGGCGAGGTGCTTGAGGCGCTGGAGACGACGCGCCAGGAGGCGGTGATCCTGTTTGTCAGCGATCACGGTGATATGCTGGGTGAACGCGGGCTCTGGTTCAAGATGTGCTTTTACGAAGGCTCGGCGCGGGTGCCGCTGATGATTGCGGCACCCGGCATGACGCCCGGAGTGGTCACCGATCCGGTGAGCAATATCGACGTCTGCCCGACGCTTTGCGATCTGGCGGGCGTCAGCATGGACGAAGTCATGCCCTGGACCGAGGGCCAAAGCCTTGTGCCACAGGGGCAGGGCATCGCGCGCAGCGCGCCCGTGGCGATGGAATATGCCGCCGAGGCCTCGCAAGCGCCGCTGGTCTCGCTGCGCTATGGCAAATGGAAATACAACCGCTGCACGCTCGACCCCGATCAGCTTTTCGATCTTGAGGCGGACCCGCATGAGCTTTGCAATCTGGCCGGGGATGCGGCCCACGCGGGTACATTGGCCCAGCTTCAGGCCAAGGCCGAGGCGCGGTGGAACCTGGAGGACTTCGATGCGGCGGTGCGCGAAAGCCAGGCGCGCCGCTGGGTGGTTTACGAAGCGCTGCGCAAGGGCGGCTATTACCCTTGGGACTATCAACCGCTGCAAAAAGCCAGCGAACGCTACATGCGCAACCACATGGATCTTAACGTGCTTGAAGAAAACAAGCGCTTCCCCCGGGGCGAATGATCCTTTCACCATTCTGAAAATACTCAGATTCCAACCTAAGACAGCTGCAATGACCTATCCGATTGAAACCAGACCCCACCTGTTTGTGATGGCCCGCCGCCCTGGCGCGACGCCCACCCACCCACCCCGTCGCGCCAGGGCGGCGAGTGGCGCATGCGGCGCAGAAAGGAGATCGTGACATGGAAGCGGATTATGTCATCGTCGGCGCCGGAAGCGCAGGCTGCGCCATGGCCTATCGCCTCTCCGAGGCCGGGCATTCGGTGCTGGTGATCGAGCATGGCGGCACCGATGCGGGGCCATTCATTCAGATGCCCGGCGCGCTCAGCTATCCGATGAACATGGCGCGCTATGACTGGGGCTATCAGAGCGAGCCGGAACCGCATCTGGGCAACCGCCGTCTTGCCTGTCCGCGTGGCAAGGTTATTGGCGGCTCATCGAGCATCAACGGCATGGTCTATGTGCGCGGCCATGCCTGTGATTATGACCATTGGCGCGATCAGGGGGCCGACGGCTGGGGCTACGGCGATGTGTTGCCTTATTTCAAGCGCATGGAAAGCTGGCACGGCGGCGGGCATGGCGGCGATCCGGGCTGGCGGGGCACCGATGGGCCGCTGCATGTCAGCCGGGGTCCGCGCGACAACCCTCTGACGCGTGCCTTTGTCGAGGCCGGTGCCCAGGCCGGATATCAGCGCACGGACGATTACAACGGCGAGCAGCAAGAGGGGGTCGGCCCGTTTGACATGACTGTCTGGCGGGGGCGGCGCTGGTCGGCGGCCAATGCCTATCTGCGCCCGGCCCTGAAGCGCGACAATTGCAATCTGATCCGCGCTCTGGTGACGCGCGTGATCATCGAAGAGGGCCGCGCGGTCGGGGTCGAGACGCTCCGCAAGGGGCGGCGAGAGGTTGTGCGCGCCCGTGCCGAGGTGATCCTTGCGGCTTCGTCGATCAATTCGCCCAAGCTTTTGATGGTGTCCGGCGTCGGTCCGGGGGCGCATCTGGCCGAGCATGGCATTGCCGTCAAGGCCGATCGCCCCGGTGTCGGGCAGAATCTGCAGGATCACCTGGAGCTTTATATCCAGATGGCCGCCAGCCAGCCGGTCAGTCTTTTCAAGTACTGGAACCTGCTGGGCAAGGGGTTTGTCGGCGCGCGCTGGCTTTTGGGGCGCAGGGGGCTGGGCGCGAGCAACCAGTTTGAAAGCGGTGGCTTTATCCGCTCGGATGCGGGCGTCAGCTATCCCGATATCCAATTTCATTTTCTGCCTATTGCGGTGCGTTATGACGGCAAGGCCGCCGCCGAAGGCCACGGGTTTCAGGCCCATGTCGGCCCGATGCGCAGTGCCTCGCGCGGGGCGGTCAGCCTGCGCAGCAATGATCCCTCGGATGCGCCGATGATCCGCTTCAACTACATGAGCCAGGAAAGCGACTGGATTGATTTTCGCAAATGCATCCGCCTCACCCGCGAGATTTTTGCGCAGGACGCCTTCAGGCCCTTTGTCAGCCATGAAATTCAGCCCGGCGCAGATGTGACCAGCGAGGCCGATATTGACAGCTTCATCCGCGCGCATGCCGAAAGCGCCTATCACCCCTGTGGCACCTGTCGGATGGGGCGCGCCGATGACCGGCACGCGGTTGTTGACCCACAGGGCCGGGTGATCGGGGTCGAGGCCCTGCGTGTTGCCGACAGCAGCATTTTCCCGCGCATCACCAATGGCAATCTCAATGCGCCCTCAATCATGGTGGGAGAAAAGATTGCCGATCATGTGCTTGGCCGCGCGCCTCTGGCGTCGGAAAATGCAGAGCCCTGGATGCATCCCAACTGGCAAACGCAGCAACGCTAACGACGTTAACCCTGCGCGCGCCCGGCGGGTTGAATTTTGCTTGATGCCTCCCGATCCGGCCTGTGCGATCTAGGACAACATCAGCGGCAAGGGGCGCCGAATCTATTATATGCCGGGCCAGAAGGATTACGGCCGCACGTCGATCCGCACCTCAAGAGGTGAGCGCTGGTTCTGCTCTGAGGCGGCGGCGCGTGCGGCGGGGTGGCGGCGCGCCAAACGCCAGGTTTGCGCCGCGCGGCGGGCGGTGGATTTGAGTATTTATGGAAAGATGAAAGACAGACTGGGCTTTTTGATCCGTATCAAAGAAGTCGCCTTGGTTGGCTTCTAGATTTAGGGCAAGCAAACAACGAGGAGAAATGCGCAATGTCCCACACCCCCCATGAGCTTCACGAAGAATTCCCGGAACTTTCCAGTAAAATCACTGAAATGAAGCAAAGTGATCCGCATTTTGGCAAGCTTGCCGATGAGTATCATGAGGTCAACCGGGCCGTACACCGCGCCGAAACGCTGGTGGAGCCGATGGAGGAGTTGGCCGAGGTTGAAATGCGAAAAAAACGGGCGGCGCTGAAGGATGAGCTTTATCAGATGCTAACCGCCTAGGGCCCTTATCCAAAGATCGCTCCGAGAGAGTAGGGTGACCATGAAGCCCCGCGCGCCTGATCGGATTGGCGTGCGGGGCTTTTTGACATCAGGGCGGTGGCCGAACGCGGTCGGCAAACCTTGAGGGGGGGGCATGGCCGCGCCACATCCGCATGCATTTATCCCTTGACCAATGGGGCGACAAGGACGATCCCCATTGGTCAAGGGAAGGGGACGGATATGAAGCTTGATCATCTGGCTGTGGCGGCAGAGAGCCTTGAGGCGGGGCGTGACTGGGTTGAAGAGCATCTTGGGGTGCGCTTGCAGCCCGGTGGGTATCACGCGCATTTTGGCACCCACAATCTTTTGCTGGGGCTTGAGGACGGGCTTTATCTTGAGGTGATCGCGATTGATCCGGGCGCCGAGGCCCCGGCCTATCCGCGCTGGTTTGATCTTGATCGTTTTGAGGGTGCGCCACGTCTGAACACCTGGATTTGTCAGGTGGAGGATCTGGCGGATCTGGTGGCGCGATACCCGGAGGCCGGGCGACCTGTGCCGCTCAGCCGGGGGGATCTGCGCTGGCAGATGGCGGTGCCCGAGGATGGGGTCCTGCCCTATGACAACATGTTTCCGGCGGTGATCGAATGGCAGGGGAACACGCACCCAAGTGCGCGGCTGGCCCCCTCGGGCGCGCGATTGGAACGTTTGGTGGTCTGTCATCCAGAGGCCGGGGCGCTTGAGGCGGCGCTTGCCCCGGTGCTGGATGATGCGCGGGTCGTGTTTGAAAGCGGTGCGGCGGGTCTGCGCGCCGAGTTCGCCACGCCGAGCGGGCCTCGGGCCCTGGGATGATCATCCGCCCCGCCGGGCCGGGCGATATTGCGGCGATCCTTGCGATCTGGAACCCGTTGATCCGCGAGACAACGGTCACCTTTACCACGCTCGAAAAAACGCCCCAGGCCCTGGCCGAGGATATCGCGGCCCGCGGCGCGGCGTTTCTGGTGATGGAGGAGGCCGACGCTGTTCTGGGCTTTGCGACCTACGGCGCCTTTCGCTCAGGGCCGGGCTATGCCCGCACGGCCGAGCATACGGTCATTCTAGCGCCGGCAGCGCAAGGTCGGGGCGTGGGCCGGGCCCTGATGGCGCGCCTTGAAGACGTGGCGCACGCGCAGGGAATTCATGCACTGGTGGCCGGGGTCAGCGGCGAGAACGCGGACGCGATTGCCTTTCACACCGCAATCGGGTTTCAGCACGTGGCGCATATGCCCGAGGTCGGGCGCAAGTTCGGGCGCTGGATCGACCTTGTGCTTTTGCAGAAACTTCTGTGAATGCGGCGCTGACAAGCCTCTGGAAAGCCGATAGTCTGACGCCATGTCGATCTGGACCCGCATCACCGAGGCCCTGGCGGCCCTTGCCAGCGGCGAGGGTCTGAGTGCGGTTTTTGACCGTCTGCGCACTGCGCCGGAACGCAGCGTCGGGTTTACGATTGCGGTGATTGCACTTTCGGCCAAGATGGCCAAGGCCGATGGTCTGGTGACCCGCGACGAGGTAACGGCATTTCGCGAGGTGTTTCAGATCGCGACCGAGGATGAGGCGGACGCCGCGCGGGTGTTCAATCTTGCCCGTCAGGATGTCGCCGGGTTTGAAGAGTATGCCGCGCGTATCCAGCGGATGTTCGAGGGCGAACCGGGCACGCTTTGTGTTCTGCTCGAGGGGCTGTTTTACATCGCTATGGCCGATGGGGTGTATCACCCCAAGGAAGATGCGTTCCTGACGCGGGTGGCGGCGATTTTCGGCGTCAAGGACAGGGATTTTCGCGCGCTTCGGGCGCGCTTCGTGCCCGAGGCCCGGCCCGATCCCTATTCGATACTGGGGGTCAGCGAGGATACGCCGCTGGATGAGGTTCGCAAGGTTTGGCGCCAGATGGTGCGTGACAACCACCCCGACAAAATAATGGCGCGCGGGGTGCCGCAAGAGGCGGTCAAGCTTGCGGAAAAGCGGCTTGTTTATATCAACCGCGCCTGGGAAGAGATCCAGAACGAACGTGGCAAAGGGGGCGTAGATGCGGATCGCCACCTATAACGTGGAATGGTTCAACGCGCTTTTTGATGATGAGGGGCATCTTCTGGATGATGACAATTGGTCGGCGCGCTATAATGTGACGCGCGCCGATCAATTGGCGGCGATTGGCATCGTCATGACCGCCCTGGATGCCGATGCGGTGATGGTGATTGAGGCCCCGGATCATAACGGGCGGCGCACCACGGTGACCGCGCTTGAGACTTTCGCGCGCGCCATGAAGCTGCGGGCGCGCAAGGTGCTGGTTGGCTTCACCAATGACACCCAGCAGGAAATTGCCCTGATGTATGACCCGGATGTCATCGCGGCAGAGCATGACCCGGAAGGCGAGCTAATTGGTCGCAAGGACAGCACCACCGCCCCGCGGTTTGACGGGGTGTTCAAGATTGATCTTGATATTGACGACACTGCCGATCAGGTGCGCTTTTCCAAACCCCCGCTTGAAATGGCGATCACCACCGCCACCGGCCAGAGGCTGCGCATGATCGGCGTGCATCTCAAATCCAAGGCGCCGCATGGCGCGAAGGGGCGCGACGAGGCGATGCGCATGTCGATTGCCAATCGCCGCAAGCAATTGGCCCAGGCGGTCTGGTTGCGCCAGCGGATCGAGGAAACCCTTGCGCGGGGCGACTCGCTGATTGTGTTGGGTGATCTCAATGATGGTCCCGGACTTGACGAATACGAGCATCTTTTTGGCCGCTCGTCGGTCGAGATCATCATGGGCGAGGGCGGCGAAACCGGGGTGATGCTGCATGATCCGCATGCTCGCAGTGCCCTGACCCTGCGGATCGGCGAGGTGCATAGCACGTCGCGGTTCTACCTGACCCATGAAAAGCGGTATTTGCAGGCGTTGCTGGATTACATCCTGATTTCGCCTGACCTCATGGCGCGCGGGCCGACCTGGCGGATATGGCATCCGTTCGATGATCCCGAATGCTGGCAGATGCCCGATCTGTGCAATGCGCTTTTGACGGCGTCGGATCATTTTCCGGTGACGCTGGATATTGACCTGTGATCTTAAAACCCCGGAGGTGAGTGCCTATATCATGGCTATGAAACAGATACGCCCGCTTGTTACCGCCCTGTTTGTCACGTCATTTGGCGCGCTGCCGCTTTCCGCGCAGGAGGTGGAAGAAGAGCAGGGCAGATCGCTTATGGAAGAGGGCGCGCGTCTGTTCCTTGAGGGGATTCAGCGTGAAATGGGTCCGGCCCTTGAGGATCTGCGTGGCATGACCGAAGAGATGGAACCGGCCCTGCGCCAGTTTGTCGAGGAAATGGGCCCGGCCCTGAGCGAATTGATGGGCAAGGTCGGCGATCTGAGTGCCTATCACGCGCCTGAGGTTCTGCCCAATGGCGATATCATCATCCGCCGCAAGACCCCGCAAGAGATCGACCCGGTCCCCGAGGGTGAGATAGAGCTTTAGCGTTGCGTCTTGACCACGGCGGTTGCCGACAAGGAGGCCGCCAACGAGTCAAATCGTGCGCGCGCCACTTCGCCAAACAGCGGGGCCGCCTCGGGTGAAAGGCGCAATTCCAGAAGTTTTTTCTTGGGAAACCAGCGGATTTCGCCAAGCTTCGCATTCTTTTTGAGCCAGAGCATGGCGGCGAACCGCATCGCCTTGCCAAGCACCTCGGCCTCTTGGCGATCGCGCTCGGAAAGCAGCGGGTCGAGGTCGGCAAAACGGCTTCCGTCGCGTTTGTTGGAATAGCGATGCAAGAGCGCCAGCCCCATGTAAACCCGTTCGGAATGTTTCAGCCCGCCAAGATTGGCACGGGTGGCGTTGTCAAAACAAAGCTCGGCGCGGTAATCGGGATGCGCGCGCCAGCTTACGTCATGCAAGAGACAGGCGGCGCGAATGAGCCGACGACGCTCTGACGGGGAAGATTTGAACAGCGGCTGGATGAAATGATAGATCACCTTGCCGAACCCCGGCACGCGGGCGTCTTTATGTTCGGCAAAGCGGCAGGCCTCGATCAGGGGATCGCGGTCGCGCAACTGCTGGGGCATCTGTTCGTAAAGCATGCCCTCGCGAATGCCATAGCTTGACACCGCGATATCGCGCGGGCGAAAGGTCTTTAGGATTTCGTGCAGCACCTCGGCGGCATGCGGCACAAGCGACATCCGCGCCGATGACACGCCCGATTGCGCGCGCAGGGTGTCAAGATCATGATCGGCGATATATTTGATCGTTTCGCGCACGGCGGCCGGCGTCATGCGGTATTCGTGCAGCACATGCAGCGGATATTTGCGCCGTGCCATGTCGATCTTGGCAATCGCCCGCCAGGAGCCGCCCACCAGGAAAAGTCGGTTTCGCTGTTCGCCAAGCTCGGCCTGCATCGCGGTAAGGGTGTCTTTGATATGCGCCTTGCGGGCCTTTTTGCCGCCCTTGATATCGCGAAGTTTCAGTGGCCCAAGCGGCGATGAGACCCGTGCGCCAACCGTGCCCGCGTCAATCTCGGCCAGCTCCATCGACGAGCCGCCAATGTCGCAGACAAGCCCGTAAGCGCCCGGCCAGCCCAAGAGCACACCCTGCGCCGAAAGCCGGGCCTCTTCGCGCCCGTCGATCACCCAGAGTTTGAGGCCGGTCGCGGCCAGCACCTCGGCGCAGAATTCGGCGCCATCCTCGGCATCGCGCACCGCGGCGGTGGCAACGGTGACAAGCGGGCCGGTGCCCATGCCCTCGGCCAAGAGCTGAAACCGTTTGAGGGCCTCAAGCGCGCGCACGCGCCCCTGCGGATTTAGACGCCCGGTATCGGCCATGCCGGCGCCAAGCGCACACATGATTTTCTCGTTGTAGAAATAGGCAGGGCTGCGCGCCGCGCCATCAAACACCACAAGGCGGACCGAGTTCGACCCCACATCAACCACGCCAACCCGCGCCAGCGCGCGCGCCGAGGGTTTGTCAAACAACGGCCGACCAAATGGGCCGCCGTCAAGTTCCAAAGGATCGTTATTGCGGTCCATCTTCGCCCCGTTGTGGTGCCTTCCCTCTATGCGACAGGGGGGCCTCTTGGTCAATCATCCGTATGGGTCAGCTTGGGCACATCCGACGCCCCCGCCGATCCGCGCCCCGAAAGCGACGGGTTTTCCATGAAAAAGCGGTGACAGTTAAAGGCGAACTCGCCCTCGGGTTTGACGGTGCGTGAAAAACTTCCATCGGGCGCCATGACCCAGCTTTGGGCGACATCGGCCATATTGGCGGCCATCACTTGGGCGACGATCTGCGCCTTGACGGTTGGGTTTTCGATCTCGACCAGGGTTTCGACCCGGCGCACGAGGTTGCGCCCCATCCAGTCGGCCGAGCTTATGTAGACCCGCGCCTTTTTCGACGGCAGGCCATGGCCATTGCCGAAACAGACGATGCGGGAATGTTCCAGAAAGCGCCCGATGATGGATTTCACGCGGATGTTTTCCGACAGCCCCTTGATGCCAGGGCGCAAGCCACAGATGCCGCGCACCACAAGGTTGATCTGCACGCCGGCCTGCGAGGCGGTGTAAAGCGCGTCGATCACATCCGGGTCGATCAGCGCGTTCATCTTGGCCCAGATTGCCCCAGGCTTGCCTTGGGCGACATATCCGGCCTCGGCGGCGATCATCTCAAGCAGGCGGGATTTGAGGGTGATCGGCGAAATCGCGAGGTTTTCAAGGCTGTCGGGTTGCGCATATCCCGAGAGATAGTTGAGCACCTTGGTGGCGTCGCGCCCCAGGGTGACATCGCAGGTAAAGAACGACAGATCGGTGTAGATCTTGGCCGTGATCGGATGGTAATTGCCGGTGCCGAAATGGGTGTAGGTCACCAGATTCTCGCCCTCGCGGCGCACCACGATCGAGATCTTGGCGTGGGTTTTGAGGTCGAGAAAGCCATAGACCACATGCGCGCCGGCCCGTTCAAGGCGCCGCGACTGGCGGATATTGGCGGCCTCGTCAAACCGCGCCTTTAGCTCGACCAGGGCGGTGACCGATTTGCCATCTTCGGCGGCCTCGCAGAGGGCTTCAACAATCGGCGAATTGCGCGAGGTGCGATAAAGCGTCTGCTTGATCGCCACCACATCCGGGTCGCGCGCGGCCTGCGCGAGAAAGCGCACCACCATGTCAAAGGTTTCATAGGGGTGATGCAGCAGCATGTCCTTTTGGCGGATCGCGGCGAACATATCGCCGTCGTGATCCTGTACGCGTTCGGGCACGCGCGGGGTGAAGGGGGGCCATAACAGATCGGCGCGCGCCTCAAGCACCAACTCCTTGAGGTCTGCAAGCCCGATCATGCCGTTCACTTCGACCACCTCATCAGGGGTGACGTGCAATTCTTCCATGATCACATTGCGCAGCGCATCGGGGGCCTCGGCGGAAATTTTCAGGCGCACCACCTCACCACGGCGCCGCCGTTTGAGGGCAACCTCGAATTCGCGCACAAGATCCTCGGCTTCTTCCTCGACCTCAAGATCGCTGTCGCGCAGCACGCGAAACGCGCAATGGCCCTTGTATTTATAGCCCGGAAACAGGCTGTGCAGATGCAACAGCAACAGCTCTTCCAGAGGCAGTACGCGAAACGTGCCCTCGGGGGCGGGGAGGGTGACAAAGCGGTCAATCTGCTGCGGGATCGGCAAGAGCGCCTGAAGCGGGCGCTTGTCCGATTTGCGCTCCATCTGGAGGGCGAGGGAATAGCCAAGGTTGGGGATAAAGGGAAACGGGTGCGCCGGGTCGATGGCCAGCGGCGACAGCACCGGGAACACCCTGTGCAAAAACACATCCGCCAGAAATACCTTGTCATCCTCTGTCAGGCTTGCATTGTCGAGGATCGAAATCTGTTCCTGTTCCATCTCCTGGCGCAGGGTTTCATAGGTGTTCTGTTGCGCATCCAGGAGGTTGCGGGCGTCTTCGTTGATCAGCACAAGCTGTTCGGCGGGGGTAAGCCCGTCGGCGGCCGGGGTCACATTGCCGGCCTGCGCCAGTTCGCGAAGGCCCGCGACGCGGACGTTGTAGAATTCGTCCAGGTTGGTGGCCGAAATCGACAGGAAACGCAGCCGCTCCAGCAAAGGCACGCGCGGATTCTTGGCCTCTTCGAGTACGCGCCAGTTAAAGCCAAGCCAGCTTAGCTCGCGGTTATAAAACCGTCCCGGTCCGGTGATGTCCAGATCTGGAAAGTCAACCGGCTCGGGCATAGGAGACTTGAGGAAATCAGCGTTTGTCATAGCGACCTTATGGCGTTGCGGTGTAACGGCGGGGTGACGCAGGGTGCCGCTATTCGGCCATATTGTCCAGCACCTTCGCCGCCATGGCGCGGGTGATCGGGCGCCCCTCTGACAGGGCGGTTGCGTCAAGTGCAGCCACCACACTGCGGGCCGCGTCAAACGAGCGGTCCATGCGCCGCGCAAGGTAGGGCAGGATCTCGGGGTTAGGCGAGAGTTGCCGGTCGGCAAACAGCTTCATCAACAGCGCCGCCAGAAGCGTATCATCCGGCGCGCGCAGATGCGCCAGTGTCGTGGCCTGCATCCGGCTTGCCAGATCGGGCAGGGTGAGGGACCAGAAATTCGGCGCGTTTCGCGCCGTGAGCAAGAGCGAATGCCCCTCGGCGAGGGTCAGGTTATGGAGATGAAACAGCGCCTCTTCGCCCGCTTGGTCGCCCGCGATGTCATCGGCGTCCTCAACCGCGACCGGGCCGGTGGCGAGCCCTGCGATATCGGCCATTGCAAGGTCAGTGGCGGCGATGATCGTGGCGCCGCTCAGTGTGGCCCAGACATGGGTCAGGTGGGTTTTACCGGCCCCCGGCGGCCCCACCAGAACCAGCTTGCGCGAGGGCCAGCCCTGCCAGTCTTCGATCATCGCCACGGCCTGGGCATTGGCCGGTGCGACATAGAAATCATTCCGGCCCAGGGCGGCGCGCACGGGCAGATCAAAGCTAAGCTGTTCGCCCATCAGTCAGGATCCTGTGCGTCTAGCCCACGATAAAGGCGGCTGTCCTTGTATTGCAGGATCGCAAAGCGCATGATCACCCCGAGCGAGGCCGCAACTGGCACCGCCACCAGCATGCCGACAAAGCCGAACAGCGTGCCAAAGGCCGAAAGCGCGAAGATAAGCCAGACCGGGTGCAGGCCAACGGATGAGCCGACAAGTTTGGGCGTCAGGAAATTGCCCTCGATCACCTGACCCGAGACGAAAATCGCCGCGACAAGCCCGATGCTGACCCAGTCGCCCCAGAATTGAAAAAGGGCGAGCCCCACCGCCAGCACCCCGCCGACGACCGAGCCGACATAGGGGATGAACGTGATCAGCCCGGCAAACGCCCCCACCACAAGGCCGAATTGCAGCCCCACAAGCATCAGCGCAACGGCGTAGAAGGTGCCCAGCACAAGACAAACCGTGCCCATGCCGCGAATAAAGCTGGCGAGGGTTCGGTCGATCTGGCGAGCAAGATCGCGGATCACCGGCGCATGATCGCGCGGCAGCAACCCATCAATTTTCTCAACCATGTGATCCCAGTCATAAAGCAGGTAAAAGGCCACCACCGGCACGATCACGAACAGCAGCACCAGATTAAGGAGCGAGGCGGCCGAGCTAAGCGCGGTTTGAAGGACCTCACCGCCGCGATCGCGGATCGTCTCGCCAAGCGACAACAGCATTTTATGCAGCGTCGACTCCGGCTCGAACATGGAGGGGAAATGACCTGACAGAAAGCCTTGCAAATCGCGTGCAAGCTGGGGGGCGATGTCGAAAAGGGCAATTGATTGTTCAACCAGCGTTGGCACCACCAAAAGCGCCATGAGCACAAAGATCAAAAGCGCCACCAGCGTGATCACCACGACCGAGGCGGCGCGGCCAAGCCCCAGGCGTTCAAGCCGGTCAGCCACCGGATCAAGGAAATAGGCGATCGCCCCGCCCAGAACGAACGGCAGGATCACATCGCCAAGAAACCACAGCACAATCAGGAACACCGCCGTAGCGATGCCCCAATATCCAAGCTGTTGTTTGACCGGTAGTGCCATGTGATACGTCCCGAACCCTTTGACCCTTTCACATTGCCCATGCAGCCCCCGGTTTCAAGGGGGCGGGGGGCGAAAGCGTGATCCTCCCTTGTCTGGACCGCCGCAAAGCCATAAACGGGGGCAAATATCCTTTGCCAGAGGTCTCATATGCGCCTGTCCCGTTATTTTCTGCCCGTGCTCAAGGAAACCCCCGCCGAGGCACAGATTGCCTCGCACCGCCTGATGTTGCGGGCGGGGATGATCAAGCAGGCGACTGCTGGGATCTATTCCTGGTTGCCTCTGGGCTTCAAGATCCTGCGCAAGCTTGAAAATATCGTGCATGAAGAGCAGGTGCGTGCGGGCCATATCCCGATGCTGATGCCGACGCTGCAATCCGCCGATCTGTGGCGTGAAAGCGGGCGCTATGATGATTATGGCGATGAAATGCTTCGGATCACCGACCGGCATGGGCGTGATATGCTCTATGGGCCGACCAACGAAGAGCTGATCACCGATATTTTCCGCGCCCATGTCGGCAGCTACAAGGATCTGCCGCTGACGCTCTATCATATTCAGTGGAAGTTTCGCGACGAGGTACGCCCCCGCTTTGGGGTGATGCGCGGTCGCGAGTTTTTCATGAAGGACGGCTATAACTTTGATCTGACCAAAGAGGATGCTTTGCATGCTTACAACCGCCATATGGTCAGCTATCTGCGCACCTATGAGCGGATGGGATTGCAGGCGATCCCGATGCGTGCCGATTCTGGCCCGATTGGCGGCGATGACACGCATGAGTTTCTGGTGCTCGCCGAGACTGGCGAATCCGAGGTGTTCTATGACAGCGCGATCACCGATCTGAGCCTTGGCGAGCGCACGGTGGATTACAATAGCTGGGAGGATTGCGCGGCCATTGTCAAGGAATGGACCACGCCCTATGCGCGCACCGACGAGACCCATGACGCGGCGGCCTTCAACGCCATCCCCGAGGCCCGGCGCAAGACCAGCCGTGGCATCGAGGTGGGTCAGATTTTCTATTTCGGCACCAAGTATTCCGATGCCATGGGCGCCACGGTTCAGGGCCCCGATGGCAAATCCACGCCGGTGCATATGGGCAGTCACGGCATCGGCGTCAGCCGCCTTGTAGGCGCGATCATCGAGGCGAGCCATGACGACAAGGGCATCATCTGGCCCGAGGGTGTGACGCCCTATCACGCGGGTATCGTGAACGTCAAACAGGGCGACGCCGAGGCCGATGCGGCCTGTGAGGCGATCTATGCCTCGCTGAACGCGCTAGGCCTAGAGCCGCTTTATGACGACCGCGACGAGCGGGCAGGCGGCAAGTTTGCCACGATGGACCTGATCGGCCTGCCCTGGCGGATCACCGTGGGGCCGCGCGGCCTCAAGAACGGGGTGGTTGAGCTGACCTGTCGCCGCACCGGGGAAAGCGAAGAATTGCCGCCCGAACAGGCAGTGGAAAGGCTGGCGTTGATCTATGCGGGGCATGTGTTGCGGCCAAGCCTGTAGAAGAGGGTCTTGAGCGGACGTTTATCCCAAGCACCAATGCGCCGCCGCGCGGCTTGCGTCCGCCCCCTCGGACGGGCCGCGCGGCTCATCGCCTGGGGCCAACGCCTCCCTTGACGCCCGTACCCTAAAACCCCACTGTCCGCGCAAATTTACCAAGGTGTCAGAATGGCCAGAACGCCCGCCCCTTTTGCCCCGTTTGAATGGATGATCGCCTGGCGCTATCTGCGCGCCAAGCGGGCCGAGGGCGGTGTCAGCGTGATGACATGGATCAGCCTTGTTGGCATCACCCTGGCGGTCTTTGCCCTGATCGCGACGCTTGCGGTCCGGTCGGGGTTTCGGGCCGAATTCGTCGACACGATCCTAGGGGCGAATGCGCATGTGACGATCTATAACGCCGGTGAGGTCGATGCGCAGAGCGGACGGATCGACCGCACCATTCAGGATTACGAGGCGATGGCCGAGCGGGTGCGCGCGGTGCCGGGCGTGACCCGCGCCGCGCCGCTGATCAAGGGGCAGGTGATGGCCAATGCCCGCGAGCGCAATGCCGGGGTGCAGGTCTTTGGCATCGCGCCGGAGGATCTGCGCGGCATTCCGCGCGTCGCCGACCCCGAAACCAGCCGGGGCGATATCGCCAGCTTTCCCCAAGGCATCGCGATTGGCTCGGGCGTGGCACAGGAGCTTGGCGTCGGCCTTGGTGACCGGATCAAGTTGATCTCACCCAATGGCGTCAAGACCGCCTTTGGCACCAGCCCGCGGATCAACGCTTATGACGTGGTCTATGTGTTTTCCGCCGGGCGCTATGACATCGACCGGGTGCGGGTTTACCTGCCGTTTGAAGAGGCGCAGAGCTTTTTTAACCGCGAAGGACGCGCCGATGAGCTTGAGGTGATGGTGCGCGCGCCCGAGAATGTGGATGAACTTGCCCTGCCGCTGTTGCGCGCGGCGGGCGAGCGGGCGCAGGTCTGGACCTGGCAGGATGCCAGCGGCTCTTTTCTGCGCGCGCTTGAGGTTGAGGATAACGTGATGTTCATCATCCTGTCGATCCTCGTGCTGATCGCGGCGATGAATATCACCAGCGGGTTGATCATGCTGGTCAAGAACAAGGGCCGCGATATTGGCATCCTGCGCACGATGGGTCTGACCCAGGGCTCGGTCCTGCGGGTGTTTTTCATCTGTGGCGCCTTTACCGGGCTGATCGGCACGGCGATGGGTGTTGTTCTGGGCTGTCTTTTCGCGCTTTATATCGACCCGATTTTCAGCTTTGTGAATGTGCTGATGGGTGGGCAGGTCTGGGACCCGTCGATCCGGGGGATCTATCATTTGCCGGCCAAGTTGCAGGTGGGCGATGTGATGTCGGCGGTCGCGTTGTCGCTGGGGCTGTCGTTCGTGGTGACGATCTTTCCGGCGCGGCGCGCGGCACGGATGAACCCGGTGGAGGCGCTGCGCTATGAGTGATGTGATGCTGCGCCTTTCGGGGGTTGAAAAGACCTATAACAAGGGCGAAACCGGCGAAGTGCGGGTTTTGGCCGGTGTCGATCTTGCGCTTGCGCGCGGCGAGATGGTGGCGCTTGTGGCCCCCTCGGGGGCCGGGAAATCGACGTTGTTGCATATCGCCGGATTGCTTGACACCGCCGATGCGGGGCGGGTCGCGATCGCGGGCGAGGATATGACCGGGCTGAGTGACCGGCGGCGCACCGCGCTGCGACGCCAGGAGGTGGGCTTTGTCTATCAGTTTCACCACCTTCTGCCCGAATTCAGCGCATTGGAAAACATCGTTTTGCCGCAGCTTGCCGATGGGGTGGCACGCAAAACCGCCGAAGAACGGGCCCAGAAGTTGCTGGATCAGGTCGGGGTTGGCGCGCGCGCCGGACATCGCCCCTCGGCGATGTCGGGCGGCGAGCAACAGCGGGTGGCGTTTTGCCGGGCGCTTGCCAACAGCCCCAGCGTTCTTTTGGCGGATGAGCCGACGGGCAATCTTGATCCCGGCACTGCGGATCAGGTGTTTGGCGCCTTGGAAGGGTTGGTGCGCGGCACCGGCCTTGCGGCATTGATTGCCACGCATAACCTTGAACTGGCGGCGAAAATGGACCGGGTGCTGCGACTTGATCAGGGTCGTCTTGTTGACGCGAGCCAAGGACGGAGCGTGGGTTTCACCCACCCTACGCAGCCATTTCAGATCGGTTGCGATTGACCATATTGCGCCGTGCAGACACACTGCGCGCGAATAGACGGAGGCCATATGGCACAGGTATCGCTTGACGAGATCGAAGCACGAACCAAAGCGGCGCTGATGCGCCATGGCGCGGTCGATCGGGTGGCGGGCGAGGTGGCCTTGCGGTGCGCAAGGCGGAAAGCGTCGGCAACTGGATTTGCGGGCTTTACTATCTGGAGAGCTATTGTCAGCAGTTGCAAACTGGCCGTGTCAAAGGCGATGTCGAGCCGGTTGTCAGCCAGCCGAGGCCCGGCGCGGTGGTTGTGGATGCGCGCTTTGGCTTTGCCCAGCCCGCCTTTGCCCGTGCGCTTGACCGGGCGGTTGAGGCGGCGCGCGCCTGTGGCGTGGCCAGCCTTGCGGTTGGGCATGCGCATACCTGCACAAGCCTTGGATTTTTCACCGAACAGATCGCCAAACGCGGGCTTGTCGGGCTGGGCATGACCAACGCCTCGCCGATCGTGGCGCCGCCGGGCGGCAAGAGCCGGGTGATCGGCACCAATCCGATCGCCTTTTCGGTGCCCGACGGCAAGGGCGGGGTCGCGATGCAGTTTGACCAGTCGACCACCACCGTGGCGCTTGGCAAGATCACCATGGCCAAGGCGGCCGGGGAGCGTATTCCAGAAGGCTGGGCATTGGATGCAAACGGCCAGCCGACGACCGACCCCGAAGCGGCGCTTGCCGGATCGCTGGTCAGCATGGGGGGCTACAAGGGCTGGGGCTTTGGGTTGATGGCCGAGATTTTGACCGCCGGCATGACCGCGGGTGTGGTCAGCCGTGATGTCAAACCGCTGAAGGCGCCCGAAGGCGCGCCGCATGATCTTGGGCAGTATTATCTATTGATGGACCCCGATACCTCGGGCGCCTTTTATGACCGCCTTGCGCAAATCGCCGAAGGCGTCGCGCTTGACGAAGGCGCACGCATGCCGGGGCAGGGCAAGCGCGAGGCCGATCCCGTCGAGGTGCCGGACACGCTTTGGGCGCAGGTGGCGGAACTGGTCGGTTAGGGGCTGGGCTGTCGGGCGACTGATGCAGATCATGGCGCGATGTCGAAAATGTGGATCGAATGGGCTGACAGGGCGATAAGGGAGGTGCAAATGCGGATTGGAATATGGGCCGGTATAGTGGCCGTACTATGGCTGCCGACTATCTTGGTGGCGCAGGATCTGCGCCTTGGGCAAAAGACCTATGAGCGCTATTGCGCGGCCTGTCATGGTGTGGATGCCAGCGGCAATGGCCCGATGCGCCCGGTTCTGGCCCTGGCGCCGCCTGACCTTCGGGTTCTGGCCCAGACCAATCGCGGGGCTTTTCCGCTGGCCCGTGTTGTGCGCCAGATCGACGGGCGCGATCCGATGGTGGCCCATGGCGAGCCGATGCCGGTTTATGGCGATTTCTTCGAGGGGCGTGATGTCGTGCTTAAGATCGACGAGGGCGCGCAGATCAAGACCAGTCGGCGGATGGTCGATCTGTTGGCTTATCTGCAAAGCCTTCAGACCCGCTAAGGCGGGTGCTTGAAGGGCGGCTTGCGGGCGCTAGATACCTTTTACAGGGAGGTGCCCCATGCGACTTTTGTTAACGAGCCTGATCCTGGCGGTTGGCCTGTCTGGACCGGCACGCGCCGATGAGAGTGCGGTAAAAGCGGTGATTTCCGCCCAGATCGAGGCCTTCCTGGCCAATGACGTGGACCGCGCATGGGGGTATGCCAGCCCGACCATTCAGCAACGTTTTGGATCGTCCGCGCAATTTGGCACCATGGTCCGAAAGGGGTATCCGATGGTCTGGCGCCCCTCTGAGGTAACGTTTTGGGACAGTGAGGTGATTGCCGGAAAGCTCTGGCAAAACGTGCTCGTTCGCGATGCCGGTGGCGCGCTTTACGTGGTCGAGTACCAGATGATCGAAGGCGAGGGCGGCTGGAAGATCAATGCCGTGCGGGTGCGAAAAACGCCTGGCGGTACAGTCTGAGGAGAGTGCGGATCAGGGGGCGCTGCCCCCATCGCCCAGAGGCGATTCCCCTGGGATATTTATGGCCAGAAGAAACCGGCATCTGCGGGGCGCGAGAAGGGCACCGTGACGGTGGTGTGAGAGCCGGTTAACCCCCTGTTGATACTTCCCTATTCCATCGGATGCGGTGCGCCGTGCCGGGACAGGCACGGGACATGCGCGCGTGACGCGGGATGTGGAAAGGGAACCATATGAACAAGGCAATTACCGACGGCATCGTTTTCATGCCTCAACCTTTTGCGGCGGGGTTGGATCAATGGTCCAGCGGCAATGGCACGCCTCAATCGGATACCTATGCGAATGCCGTGAATGCGGCCTTTGTGCCGGCCGATCAGGATTTTGGCGGTGCGCTGGAGCTTCAGAAGGTCGATGCAGTGCAACGGCTGCGCTATATGGGGGAAACCCCGATTTTGCCGGGCTGTTATCTTCAGGTCCGGGCGCGGGTCAAGGCAATTTCGGGTAATCTGCCGAATGTGCGGATTGCGGCATGGGCCGGCGGGGCCGGCGGTGTGGCGGTTACCGGGGTGACGTTGACTGGTCCGCAGGTCACGTTGACCACCTATGGCGATGTGGTTGAGGTGACGGCGATTGTCGGCACTGGCGCGCGCAACGGGGTCAATATGGCCTGGGGGACGCAGGCGCTTTTCGGGCACTTCGGGCTTGACCTGAGCGGGCCGAGCGGCGGCGTGGTGCGCATCGACGATATCGTCATCGAAGATGTCAGCCGGTTCTTTCTGCGTGATATTGTCAGCGCGGTGGATGTGCGCGATTTTGGCGCCGTGGGGGACGGGGTACGCGACGATCATGCAGCCTTTGAGGCCGCCGATGCCGCCGCAAACGGGCGTGAGATCATTGTTCCGGCGGGCACCTATTTTCTTGGCCAAAGCACCACCATTCAGAACCGTGTCCGTTTTGAGGGCACGCTTGAAATGGCGGATAGCAGCATTCTGGCGCTCACCAAGAATTTCGATCTACCGGCCTATATTGACGCCTTTGAGGAAAGTGAGCTTGCCTTCAAGAAGGCCTATCAGGCGCTATTGAACAATGCCGGGCACGTCACGCTTGATCTGGGCGGGCGCAAGGTGGCGCTGCGGGCGCCGGTGGACATGGCCGCGGCGGTCAATAACAAGACCACTTACAAACAGCGTCATGTGATTGAAAACGGGCAGTTTTCTGTGTTTCCCGGTGCCGCCTGGGAGACCGATGTCGCGACATCGCAGGCGACATATGATCCGCGTAACTCAAAGCGGCTTGTCAATGTCGAGAATGTTGCCAATATCCCTGTCGGATCGGTAATCACCGGCAACGGTGTGGGGCGCGAAGTCTATGTCACTGATCGCAACATCGCAGCGCAACGGCTGGATATCAGTCAACCGCTGTTCGATGCGGCAGGCACGCAGGTGTTCACCTTCCGGCGCTTCAAATACATGCTTGATTTCAGCGGATTCGAGCAGATTTCACGCATGGTCATGTCCGAAATCGAGTTTCAATGCAGTGGTGATTGCAGCGCCATCCTTTTGCCGCCCACGGGCACCGGGTTTCATCTGCGCGATTGCTTTATCACCCGGCCCAAGGACCGTGGCGTCAGCAGCCACGGCGAAGGAGATCAGGGCATGATGATCGACCGCTGTCAGTTCCTGTCCGATGAAAGCCCGCTTTTGTCGACTGAGCGTGTTTCGATCGGGTTCAATGCCAATGCAAACGACATCAAGGTGCGCGACAATCGCGTGGTGCATTTCCGGCATTTCGGGGTGATTGGCGGGTCAAGTTCGATCATTTCAGGCAACCACGTGTTTCAGGGCGATTCCGCCCTTAACGGCATTCGCACCAGTGGGTTTGTTCTGACGCGCACCAACAATCGGGGCACGATCAACGGCAATTATATTGACAATTGCTTTATCGAATGGGGCAATGAGCATGATCAGGCGCCCGGTTTCTCTGGTGAGTTTTCGTTCAGCGCGTTGAGCATCACCGATAACGTGTTCCTGGCCAGCGATGTGGCGCCGTGGTTCACCTTTATTCTGGTCAAGCCGCATGGGGCCGGGCATTTCCTGAATGGCGTGTCGGTGAATGGCAATTCGTTCCGCGGGATTGGCGGCACCATCGACCGGGTCGAGACGGTGGATACGAGCTTAGCCGATCTTGATTACAACCGGATCCGCAATGTCACCTTTGACGACAATGCCTTTCACAACATCCAGACACCTGCGGCCAGCCCGCTTGTGATGGAACATACCGAGGCCAGCGCCGCAAGCACATGGGTGGTGGAGCCAGCGCCACGGTTGCCGTTCGGGGCCTGGGCGCAGGTGGTGGAATCGGTTGTGGCGGCCGGGCCGCTGCGCAGTAGCGCCAATGCGGTGCAATATGTGACACCTTATTACCAGGCCAATCAGGGCGCGGACAATGACCAGATCAACCTGCGCTGGCCGCTGGCGGTTTCGGGAAGTGTCATTCTCAAGGTGCGGATCGACGACCCGCTCTGAAAAAGCGCTCTGGCGGCGCTGTTAAAAGCTCTGCCAGAGCCCCAGTTTGACGCCATGCGCCCGCCCGCCATGAAACATCTGGCTGATCCCGAATTCGATATGCTTGCCAGGTTTTGTCTCGTAGACGAACGAGGGGGCAAAGCGGGCATAGCTGCTGCCGGTATCCGGTTGACCGGTCTGCACCTGGAGGATCAGTTTGGTTTTGCGGGTGGTGGATAGGCCAAAGGTGAAATCACCTTCAAGGGCCATATCGCCATGCTTGAATAGAATCGCACGGCTATCCACGGCAAGCCAGCCATTGCGATCCCAAAGCGAAATGCCGCGCCCGAGCGATAGGCCCGGGCGCAGGGCGTTCTTGCCTGCAATCTGTCCGGCACCCAGTTCGAAGGCGAGTTTCAGGGGCCGTTCGGCTTGCCCGAGCGGCCAGCGCAGAAATCCGATAGCCTTGGACATGCGCACACCATCCCCGCCCAGATCAGCCCCGGCCGTCACGCGGTCGGTCAATCCATGCTCGGCATATAAAGTAACAAATGGGTGGTAAAACCCGAAGGCATCCGGGCCCTCGATCTGACCGGAGTTTGCGAGAAAGGTCTTGCCCTTTTCGCGCGGCCACGCCCCCGCCTGTGCCATAATGGCCAGACATGGCAAAAGGATCAACGTGAGAATGAGCCGTCGCAGCATGGTTACCTCTGCGTTAACCCTCGGTAAAAAGGGTAAAGCGACGGTTAAGGCGGCTAAGAATTTACCCCCCTGCCTGCGCGTGATAGGCTGGTTTGGCAAAGGAGGTGCGTCATGCCCAAAATCGCCCAAAACACCAGCCATCAGACGGTGATCACCACATTTGATGTCACCCCGGGCACCTGTCAGGATCTGCTTGATCTTCTGACTGCGGCCTATCAGGATTTCATTTGTAAACAGCCGGGCTTTGTTGCGGTCGGCCTGCATGTGAACGATGCCCAGACCCGGATCGCCAGCTATTCGCAATGGCGCAAACGCGAGGATTTTCAGGCGATGCTTCGGACCAATGAGATGCGCGTGCGCAATCGCCAGATCAACGAGCTGTGCAAAAGCTTCGAGCCGGTTATGTATGACGTCGCGGCGACATTTGCATGAAGGATGACATGCCGTCCTCTGACGATCTGACAAAAGAAGTGCATGCGCTGCGTGTCGAGTTGCGCCGTCTCAACCGCCACCGCTTTATCCGGGTCCATAATTCGATGCCGCGCATGCTTGCGTTCAATTTCGCGCGCGGTCTGGCGGTCGGGCTTGGCACTGTGTTGGGGGCGTCGATGCTGCTGTCGGTTCTTGTCTGGGCGCTGAGCCAGATCGAGTTTTTGCCGATCATCGGTGAATGGGCCGCCGAAATCGCCCGCCAGATGGGCGAACTGCAATAGTGGCCGCAGCGCACCTGATCTGAATCAAGGCATATGGTCTTGATTTGCGCAATCCTCGGGAAACGCAACAGGAAAGGAAACCGTATGTACAAGCATGTTCTGGTGCCGATTTCGTTTGATAATGATCGCGACGCAGCGGGCGCCGTAAGCGCCGCTCAGGTGCTCGCCGGAAAGGATGGCCGGATCAGCTTGCTTCACGTGATCGAGCACATCCCGGCCTATGCAATCTCTTACATGCCGCAGGATTACCTGGTCGAGGCGCGCAAGGCAGTTGTGAAGGAGTTGTCCGATCTGGCTGATAGTCTGCCCAATGCTACCGCAGATGTGGTTGAGGGGCATTCAGGGCGCACAATTCTGGATTGGGCGGAAGAGAATAAACCCGATTGCATCGTGATCGCAAGCCACCGCCCCGGCATGCAAGATCTGTTGCTTGGCTCGACCGCCAATCAGGTGGTGCGCCACGCCAAATGTGCGGTGCATGTGATCCGTTGATTTCAGGCGGGTTTTTGCCTGCGTTGACGCCGCCCTTGTATCGGGGCGGCGCCAAGACAGCTTGTTCTGGCTGAGCGCGCCGGGGTCGAGATCGACTATTGCCCGCAATGCCGAGGGGTTTGGCTTGACCGAGGGGAACTTGACAAGATCATTGACCGCTCGGCCGCCGTTACCGCAGCGCCACAGGGGTATGACGATCACGGGCATCACAAAGGGCAAAAGCCGCGCAAAAAGCGTGGTGGTTTTCTGGAGGAGTTGTTTGATTTCTGATCAACGCGCGGCCTCGGGCGGTTGATCTATTAGCCTGTCCCGCCTAAGGGCAGGGCATGATGTTGAAGCTTACCCTTGTCATTGCCTTGGTGATCGCAGCCTTTACCCTGACCCCGCCAGGTGCGTCCGAGCCGGGGATTGCGGGGGGTGACAAGCTTATGCATTTTCTCACCTTCGCGGTGCTTGCGATGCCGATGGCCTATACCGGCCGTTTTCCCATGTTGTGGATCGTTCTGGTCGCGGCGTCCTATGGCGGGCTGATCGAGCTTATCCAGCCCTACGTGGGGCGCAGTGCCGAATGGGGTGATTGGCTGGCGGATGGTTTGGGGGCGTTTCTGGGCGCCTGGCTCGCGGCCCGTATCGGTCGCAGAGGGCGGGCGAGTTAAGCATCAATGCCGATCGCGCGCGTCGAAATCTTTAAAAGATTTCGGTCCGATTTCTTTTAAAGAAATCGAGGGGTCGCCGGGGGTGAGCCAGCGCACCGGCGCGCGGTTGCAGAAAATGATGAACTGTCCGGAATTCTCCACCACCTGGTAACCTCGTCTTTGGATTTCACGCATGAACCGTTCCATGCCCACGAAGCGCTCAACATCGCGCACCTTGCGTCGGATGACGGCGCCCTCTTGCACGGCCTTGGCCGTGAAGAGGTCGTGCAGCCAGACCTCGGGTGATAGGGGAGAGTTGCGGTTTTGCATGCGGGCAAAATGCCGTGCGGTTGGTTAAAGTGGGGTTAACCGTAATGGATTTCGCAGGACTTTGCTTGCCAAACCCTCACCGCCCCCGCCGCTTCACATTCCCGCCATGCTGCCCCGGCCTGCCAGCCGTTGAGCGCCCCCGCCCTTTGACCGCTTCGGCGCTGGCCTTGGCCACCGCCTGTTGCCGCGCGAGGGGGTCGTCGGAGATCACGAGGTCGACCGCCTCAAGACGCTTAACCTCGTCGCGCAATCGGGCGGCCTCTTCGAATTCAAGGTTCTCGGCGGCCTTGCGCATGTCGGTGCGCAGACCCTCCAGCACCGCCTGAAGATTGGCGCCGGCAAGCGGTTTGTCGATCGTGGCGGTCACCCGGTTCATATCCACATCGCCCTTGTAGAGTCCTTGCAGAATATCATCGACGTTTTTCTTGATCGTCGTCGGGGTGATCCCGTGTTTGACGTTATAGGCGATCTGTTTCTCGCGCCGTCGGTTGGTTTCGCCCAGGGCGCGCTCCATGCTTCCGGTGATCCGGTCGGCGTACATGATCACCCGGCCCTCGGCATTGCGCGCGGCGCGCCCGATGGTCTGAATCAACGAGGTTTCAGACCGCAGGAAGCCTTCCTTGTCGGCATCCAGAATGGCCACAAGCCCGCATTCGGGGATATCGAGCCCCTCGCGCAAGAGGTTGATCCCGATCAGCACGTCAAACGCCCCAAGCCGCAGATCGCGCAGGATTTCGATCCGTTCAATCGTGTCGATATCGCTATGCATATAGCGCACGCGAATGCCCTGTTCATGCAGGTATTCGGTCAGATCCTCGGCCATGCGCTTGGTCAGAGTGGTGACAAGCGTGCGATACCCTTCGGCGCTGACCCGGCGAATTTCATCCAGAAGATCATCGACCTGGGTGCCGACCGGGCGGATTTCCACCTCGGGGTCGATAAGGCCGGTGGGGCGGATCACCTGTTCGGTGAAGACGCCGCCGGTCTGTTCAATCTCCCATTTGGCGGGGGTGGCCGAGACAAACACCGATTGCGGGCGCATCGCATCCCATTCCTCGAACTTGAGCGGCCGGTTATCCATGCAGGACGGCAGGCGAAACCCGTGCTCGGCCAGGGTAAACTTGCG
The DNA here is from genome assembly GCF_900115165.1 of Roseovarius lutimaris. Lineage (GTDB taxonomy): Bacteria > Pseudomonadota > Alphaproteobacteria > Rhodobacterales > Rhodobacteraceae > Roseovarius > Roseovarius lutimaris. The sequence continues at coordinate 38,528 of NZ_FOVP01000024.1, forward strand.
GCGATAGTCGCCTTTATACATGCCGCCGATCTGGGGCACCGAGACATGGCTTTCATCGGCAAAGACAATCGCATTGTCCGGGATGAACTCAAACAGGGTGGGGGGTGGCTCGCCCGGTGCGCGCCCGGTGAGGTAGCGCGAATAATTCTCGATCCCGTTGCACACGCCGGTCGCCTCAAGCATCTCAAGATCAAACGTACAGCGCTGTTCCAGTCGCTGCGCCTCCAAGAGCTTGCCCTCGTTGACCAGCTGATCCAGACGCTGGCGCAGTTCCTTTTTGATGCCGATCAGGGCCTGTTGCATGGTCGGTTTGGGTGTCACGTAGTGCGAATTGGCATAGACGCGGATTTGTTCGAAGGTATCGGTCTTTTCGCCGGTGAGAGCGTCAAACTCGGTGATGCTCTCAAGCTCTTCGCCAAAGAACGATAGCCGCCAGGCACGATCTTCAAGGTGGGCGGGGAAAATCTCAAGGCTGTCGCCGCGCACCCGAAAACTGCCACGTTGAAATGCCTGGTCATTGCGGCGGTATTGCTGGGCAACCAGATCGGCCATGATCTTGCGCTGGTCATAGTCGCTTCCAACCTTGAGGTCCTGGGTCATCGCGCCGTAGGTTTCGACGCTCCCGATGCCGTAGATGCACGAGACCGAGGCGACGATGATCACATCGTCGCGCTCCAGAAGCGCGCGGGTGGCCGAGTGGCGCATCCGGTCTATCTGTTCGTTGATCTGGCTTTCTTTCTCGATATAGGTGTCGGAGCGCGCCACATAGGCCTCGGGCTGATAGTAGTCGTAGAAGCTGACGAAATACTCGACCGAGTTATCGGGGAAAAATCCCTTGAACTCACCGTAAAGCTGTGCGGCAAGCGTCTTGTTCGGCGCAAGGATGATTGCGGGGCGCTGGGTTTCTTCGATAACCTTGGCCATGGTAAAGGTCTTGCCGGTGCCGGTCGCGCCAAGCAGAACCTGATCGCGTTCCCCGTCAAACACGCCTTGCGACAATTCTGCAATCGCCGTTGGCTGATCTCCGGCGGGCTCATAGTCGGTGGCCATCACAAAGCGCTTGCCGCCCTCAAGCTTGGGGCGCCGGGCCGCCTCGGGCGCGGGACTGTTGAGAACAGAGGGCGTTTTATCGGAATGGGCATAGGGCATGGGCGATCCTCGGGCTGGATTCACATTTGTGATCTTTGCGCGGGGGTTCAACCCCAAACACGGGCGTGGCTTCGGTCGACTGTCCGGTCAGCGCGCCATCGTATCTGCATAGATCGGTTTAAGTCTTCACGCCATGCCGTAAACCCCGCATACTTTGGTTTTGCGCCGTCGAGCACCCGCTTAAGGCGATTCGGTGTTCTGCGGTGTTGGGAATGTGACGCTGCGTCAGGTTGTGAAGGAGGGCATTTTGCCGCAGCATGCCCTGACGACATGCATCGACAGGGGGAGGGGCGCGGCGTGGCCGTACAGGTGATAGCGCTAAACCGCTCGGAACTTCAATAAAACGGCGAATTGTAAAGTAATTTACAGATTCGCCCATAAAAAAGGCAATCTTTTCACCTGATTTACAGGTGTATAGGCGGGAACTGTTAATTTTTTTCGCATTTCAAGGTAAGGTATGCCGTGGAATACAAAATTCAACTTGAATGGCTTTCAAGTGGACACTGGGACGGAGGAATTCAAGCTATGGTACAATCATCGAACACCGCAGGTGCAAAGGCACCCGATTTTCACATTGATCCAGAGGCCTATGACCGCATGTATGCGGAGTCGATCAATGACCCGGCTGCGTTCTGGGGCGAACACGGCAAGCGGCTTGACTGGATCAAGCCCTATACCCGCGTCAAGAACACCTCTTTTGCCTATGACGATGTGTCGATCAAGTGGTTCGAGGATGGCACGCTGAACGTCGCCGCCAATTGCGTCGATCGCCACCTTGCGACCCGCGGCGATCAGACCGCGATCATCTGGGAGCCCGACAGCCCGGAAGACGAGGCGCTGCACATCACCTATAAAGAGCTGCACAGCCAGGTCAGCAAGATGGCCAATGTCCTGAAATCCATGGGCGTGGGCAAAGGCGACCGGGTGGTGATCTATCTGCCGATGATCCCCGAGGCCGCCTATTCGATGCTGGCTTGTGCGCGCATCGGTGCCATTCATTCCATCGTTTTCGCCGGTTTCAGCCCAGATGCGCTTGGGGCGCGGGTCAATGGCTGTGACGCCAAGGTTGTGATCACCGCAGATCACGCGCCGCGCGGTGGTCGGGCGACCAAGCTCAAGGATAACGTCAACCAAGCGCTGTTGCATGATGTGGACGATGTGAAATGCCTTGTGGTCAAACGTACCGGCGGTCAGATCGCATGGCGCGACGGCCTTGATTTCTGGTGGCACGAAGAGGCCGAAAAGGTCAGCGCCGAGTGCCCGCCCGAGGAAATGAACGCCGAAGATCCGCTGTTCATTCTCTATACCTCTGGCTCGACCGGGCAGCCCAAGGGCGTTGTGCATACATCGGGGGGCTATCTGACCTATGCCGCGATGACGCATGAATACATTTTCGATTATCACGAGGGTGACATCTACTGGTGTACCGCCGATGTCGGCTGGGTCACCGGCCACAGCTATATCGTTTATGGTCCGCTGGCCAATGGCGCGACCACGGTGATGTTTGAGGGCGTGCCGACCTATCCCGATGCGGGCCGCTTCTGGCAGGTTTGTGAAAAGCACAAAGTCACGCAATTCTACACCGCGCCCACCGCTATCCGCGCCCTGATGGGCAAGGGCACCGGCCCGGTTGAAGGCAGCGACCTCAGCAGCCTGCGTATTCTCGGCTCGGTCGGCGAGCCGATCAATCCCGAGGCCTGGAACTGGTACAATGACAATGTCGGCAAGGGCAAATGCCCGATTGTTGACACCTGGTGGCAGACCGAAACCGGCGGCATCCTGATTACGCCGCTGCCCGGCGTCACCAAGCCCAAGCCCGGATCGGCCACCAAGCCGTTCTTTGGGGTCGAGCCGGTCATTCTTGACGATCAGGGCAACGAGTTGAGCGGTGCCACCGAGGGCGTACTTTGCATCAAGGATAGCTGGCCGGGGCAGATGCGCACCGTCTGGGGCGATCACGCGCGGTTCGTCTCGACCTATTTCGAGATGTTCAAAGGCTATTATTTTACCGGTGACGGCTGTCGTCGTGATGAAGATGCCGATTACTGGATCACCGGGCGCGTTGACGATGTGATCAACGTTTCGGGTCACCGGATGGGCACCGCAGAAGTGGAAAGCGCGCTTGTGGCACATGCCACCGTCTCTGAGGCTGCCGTTGTCGGCTATCCGCATGACATCAAGGGTCAGGGCATCTATTGCTATGTCACCCTGATGGACGGGGTCGAACCCACGGATGAGTTGCGCACAGAGCTTGCCACCTGGGTGCGCACCGAGATCGGCCCGATTGCCAAACCCGATGTCATCCAATGGGCGCCGGGCCTGCCGAAAACCCGTTCGGGCAAGATCATGCGCCGCATTCTGCGCAAGATTGCCGAGAACGATTACGACAGCCTTGGCGACACCTCGACCCTGGCCGATCCGTCGGTCGTGGACGATCTGATCACCAACCGCACCGCACTGGCCTGAGGGGGAAAGATGATGATGGACGGCACCGAGACACCGCAAACCGCCGCCAATCTGGTCCTGCTGGGGCCGCCGGGGGCCGGCAAGGGCACACAGGCGCGCATGCTTGAGGACACCTTTGGCCTGGTTCAACTTTCAACCGGCGACCTTCTGCGCGCGGCTGTTGCCGCGGGCACCGAGGCCGGACGCGCGGCCAAGACGGTGATGGAGGCGGGCGATCTGGTCAGCGACGAGATCGTCATCGCGATCCTGCGCGACCGTCTGGCCGAGCCTGACTGCGTCGGTGGCGTGATCCTTGATGGCTTTCCGCGCACCACCGTGCAGGCCGAGGCGCTTGACGGGTTGCTGGCCGATCTCGGTCAGGACATCCGCGCCGCGATCAGCCTTGAGGTCGACGACGCCGCGATGGTGACCCGAATTTCGGGCCGCTACACCTGTGGCGGCTGTGGCGAGGGCTATCACGACAGCTTCAAGACCCCGGCGGTGGATGGCAAATGTGACAAATGCGGCGGCACCGATATGAAGCGGCGCGCCGATGACAATGCCGAAACCGTCACACAGCGGCTTGTGGCCTATCACGCGCAGACCGCGCCGCTGATTTCTTATTACGACGCGCGCGGGGTCTTGGCCCGCGTCGATGCGATGGCCCCGATCGGGGATGTCGCCAAAGAACTGAACGCACTCGTCGCATCGACGCTTGCGTAAGGGAAAACCCGCGCCGGGATGGTCCCGCGCGGGCAGGAGGAAACCTGTAAAAAGGGAGGGCACGCTTTGTCCGATAAAGAAGCATCCAACGCCTATTGGAAAGCCAATGTGCGTCTTATTCTGTGGAGCCTGCTGATCTGGGCTATTGTCTCATTCGGCTTTGGCATTCTGCTGCGTCCCATGCTGTCGGGGATCGCCGTCGGCGGCTCTGATCTTGGTTTTTGGTTCGCACAGCAAGGCTCGATTCTGGTCTTTCTGGCGCTGATCTTTTTCTACGCCTGGCGGATGAACAAACTTGATGCCGAACACGGCGTCGGCGAAGAATAACAGGGACAGGAATGATGGATCAGTTTACACTTAACTTGCTGTTTGTAGGCGCGTCTTTCGCGGTCTATATCGGCATCGCAATCTGGGCGCGCGCAGGCTCGACCAGTGAATTCTACGCTGCGGGTCGCGGCGTTCACCCCGTCACCAACGGTATGGCGACTGCGGCTGACTGGATGTCGGCGGCCTCGTTCATCTCGATGGCGGGCCTCATTGCCTTTACCGGCTATGACAACTCGACCTTCCTGATGGGCTGGACCGGCGGCTATGTTCTGCTGGCTCTGCTGCTTGCGCCCTACCTGCGCAAATTCGGCAAGTTCACCGTGTCCGAGTTCATCGGCGACCGGTTCTATTCCAAGACCGCCCGCATGGTTGCCGTGATCTGTCTGATCGTGGCCTCGACCACCTATGTGATCGGCCAGATGACCGGCGTTGGCGTGGCCTTTGGCCGCTTTCTTGAAATCTCCAACACCAGCGGTCTGTTGATCGGTGCATGTGTGGTGTTTGCCTATGCGGTTTTCGGCGGCATGAAAGGTGTGACCTATACGCAGGTTGCGCAATATGTCGTGTTGATCATGGCCTATACCATTCCGGCGATCTTCATCTCGCTGCAACTGACCGGCAACCCGGTTCCGGCGCTTGGCCTGTTTGGCGATCATGTCGCCAGTGGCGAGCCGCTTCTGGCCAAGCTGGATTCGATTGTGGCCGAGCTGGGCTTTGCCGAATATACGACGCATCACTCTGACACGCTGAACATGGTTCTGTTCACGCTGTCGCTGATGATCGGTACGGCGGGTCTGCCGCACGTCATCATGCGTTTCTTCACCGTGCCGCGCGTCGCCGATGCACGTTGGTCGGCTGGTTGGGCACTTGTCTTTATTGCGCTGCTTTACCTCACGGCTCCGGCTGTGGGCGCCATGGCCCGGCTGAACATCACCGAGCTGATGTGGCCCAATGGCACCGATGCACAGGCCGTGTCGGTCGAAGACATCGCAAGCGATCCCAAATACGACTGGATGCAGACCTGGCAGAAAACCGGCCTGCTGGACTGGGAAGACAAGAATGGCGACGGCCGCATCCAATACTATAACGATGCAGACGCTGCCATGCAGGAAAAAGCGACCGCCAACGGCTGGACCGGCAATGAGCTTACCAAGTTCAACCGTGACATCCTTGTGCTTGCCAACCCCGAGATTGCCAACCTTCCTGGTTGGGTGATCGGCCTTGTGGCCGCGGGTGGCCTTGCGGCAGCCCTGTCAACGGCGGCGGGTCTTTTGCTGGCCATTTCTTCGGCGGTCAGCCACGACCTTATCAAAGGTCAGCTGAACCCGAATATCTCGGAAAAGAACGAGCTGATGGCGGCGCGTGTTGCCATGGGTGTTGCGATTGTCGTGGCCACTTACCTTGGCCTCAACCCTCCGGGTTTCGCGGCGCAGACTGTTGCTCTGGCCTTTGGTCTGGCGGCGGCGTCGATCTTCCCGGCGCTGATGATGGGGATATTCTCGACCAAGATCAACAATCACGGCGCGGTTGCCGGCATGCTCGCCGGTCTGCTCGTGACGCTGATCTATATTTTCCTGCACAAGGGCTGGTTCTTCATCCCTGACACCAACAGCTTCACCGATGCCGATCCGCTTCTGGGCACGATCAAATCGACATCCTTCGGTGCAGTCGGCGCGATGATCAACTTCACCGTGGCCTATGTGGTGGCAAGCATGACCAAAGAGACCCCGCAAGAGATCAAGGATCTTGTGGAAAGCGTGCGTGTTCCCAAAGGTGCGGGTGCCGCGACCGACCACTAAACACATCGGTGGGGGCGGCATCTGTCGCCCCCGTCTTTTCCAACGCCCCCGATATTTCCGGACAACGGGCGCTTTTAGATAGATTTCCTGACGAGACGAAAGGGATACCGAAAGCCATGAGTGATCCCAGACCTGACCCGCTTGAGGCGCTGACCCGTCACGCACCCTTCGCGGCATTGTCCGCAGCCCTGCGCGCAGAGCTTGGCCCGCATCTGGCTCTGCTTGAGATCGCCACCGGCGAGGTTCTGTTTCAAAAGGGCGGCCCGCTGGCCGGGCTTTACGTGGTGGAAAGCGGCGCGCTTGATATCGAGACCGGTCAGGCCGATCTTGTGTCGCGGCGCGGGGTCGGTGACATCATGGGCGAGCGTGGGCTGTTGCGGGATGGCAATGCCATGCTGACCGCCCGCGCGGTCGAGCCAAGCCGCCTTGTGGTGATCCCCAAGGACCGCTTTCTGAACCTGATGGAGCACTCTCCCGCCGTCGCGGAGTGGTTCGAGCGCGCCCGCCCCTCAGAGACCTCTGGCGACGAGGGCCCCTATGCCACCGGCCTCACGGCGCTTCAGGTGTCGGACATGATGGCGCAGACGCCGATCACCTGTGCGCCCGATGCGACGATCACGGATGTTGCGCGCCTGATGCGCGACCACGTGATTTCATCGGTCGTGGTGATGCAGGGCGCGCGCCTTGCCGGGATCATCACCGCGCATGACCTGACCAACAAGGTGCTGGCCGAAGGGTTGACCGGCGCGGTGCCTGTGGCGCAGATCATGACGCCCGACCCGGTGACCATCGCGCCCAATCAGCTTGGGCTTGATGCGCTGATGAAGCTGTCGGAACTTGGGGTCAATCACCTGCCGGTGGCGCAAAATGGCCGCGTGGTGGGGATGATCGGCAAGACCGACCTGTTTCGCCAGCAGGCCACCACTGCCAGCCATATGGTCGCCGATATCGCCCATGCCGATGACGCAACGGCCATGGCGCAGGTGATGGAGCGCGTGCCGGGCCTTTTGGCGCAACTGGTGCATGGCGGCGCCAAGCCGCAATCCATCACCCGCCGCATCACCGATATCACCGATGCGATCACCCGCCGCCTGTTGCATCTGGCCGAGGCCGAGCTGGGCGCGCCGCCCGTGCCCTATCTCTGGGCCGCCTGCGGCAGCCAGGGACGGCGCGAACAGACCGGCGTTTCGGATCAGGACAACTGCCTGATCCTCGATGATGCGGTCCTGCCCGAGCATGACGCCTATTTCGCCGCCCTCGCAAAGGTCGTCTCGGACGGGCTTGATGCCTGCGGGTTTGTCTATTGTCCGGGCGACATGATGGCCACCAACCCCAAATGGCGCCAGCCCCGCCATGTCTGGCGCGAGTATTTCGCGGGCTGGATCAGACAACCCGACAATGAGGCGCAAATGCTGGCTTCGGTGATGTTCGACCTGCGCCCGATCGCGGGCGAGGCGGCGCTGTTTGACGATTTGCAAAACGAGGTTCTGACACGGGCGCGCAAAAACTCGATTTTCGTGGCGCATATGATCTCGAATTCTCTCAAGCATACGGTGCCGTTGGGTCTGTTTCGCGGCTTTGCCCTTATCCGATCGGGCGAGCACAAGAACACCATTGATCTCAAGCATACCGGCGTGGTGCCGGTGGTCGATCTGGGGCGGATCTATGCGCTTTTGGGCGAGCTTGAGGTGGCGGGCACCCGCGACCGGATCGAAGGCGCGCGCGCGGGCGGCGTAATTTCCGAGAGCGGCGCACGCGATCTTCTGGATGCCTATGACCTGATCGGCGAAACCCGCCTGCGCCATCAGGCAACCCAGATCAGGGCAGGGCGCGCGCCTGACAATTTCATGGCGCCCACGGATCTATCAGAATTAGAGCGCAACCACCTGCGCGATGCGTTTATGGTGGTCAAGACAATGCAATCGGCCCTTCAGCAGAGCCGCGGAACACCGGGATAGCACATGTTTTTTGAACTGATCGCCACCTTCGCCGCAGGCATTGCCGCCGCTGGTATGGCGCTTGCCGCCGGGCACCTGAGTGGCGGGCGTTTGCCGCGCTGGTTCATTCCCGTGGCGGCCGGCGCGGCGATGCTTGGCTATGCGATCTGGTCGGAATATTCCTGGGCCGGGCGCACCACCGCCGCCTTGCCCGAGGGGGTCGAGGTTCTGGTGAGCGTCACCGAGACCCGCTTCTGGAAACCCTGGACCTATGTGGTGCCGCAAACCACGCGGATCATGGCGCTTGATCGCGCGGGCGTGCAGACCAACGCGGATGCGCCCGATGTGCAGCTCGCCGATCTTTACTTTTTCGCCCGCTGGACACCGCCCGCCAAGCGCCCGCAGCTGGTCAATTGTGCCACATCCGCCCGCGCCGACCTTACCAAGGGCGCGCTCAGCGATCCCGCCACCGCGATCTGGCGCGACGTCGATGACAGCGACCCGCTGATTGCCGCGCTTTGCGCCAAATGACGCGTACCTAAATCATCAGGAGGAGGCCTGCCCATGTCCCAAAAATCGGTTCTTCTGGTCGAGGATGAGGACAATATCGCGCTGGCCCTTGAACATCTTCTGGGGCGCGAAGGCTATCGGTTGCGCCGCGTCGCGACCGGCAATGCGGCCCTTGCCGCGCTTGCCGAAGACCCGCCGGATCTTGTGGTGCTTGACGTGATGCTGCCCGAGCGCTCGGGCTATGAAATCTGTCAGATGATCCGCAACGATGCCGCGCTGAAGGGCATCAAGGTTCTGATGATGACCGCCGGCGGCGGCGAGATCGAACGGCGCAAGGGGCTGGCGGTGGGGGCGGATGCGTTCATGACCAAACCCTTCGCCACCCGCGATCTGTGTACGCAGATCGGGCAATTGCTGGGCGAGGTCAGGAATGGCTGAGCGGTTGGGCCTGCGGCTGCGTTTTGCGCTCTTCTTTGCGGCCCTCGGGCTTGGCGGGGTGGCGATCATCGTGGCGGCTCTGTGGTTCGGCCATGCGCGCAGCGGCGGCGATGTCGGGGGCTATATCCTGGCCGGGCTTGTCGCCTCGCTTGGCCTTCTGGGCCTTGCCGCATGGATCGGGCTGTTGTTTGACGAAAACGTCGCCAAACCCATTTTGGCGCTCGCCTCTGATCTGACCACGCGGGCGCGCGCCGATGTCGATCTGGAGATTGACGAATCCCAGGCCAGACACCTGAGCACGCTGGCCCCCGCCGCCAATGCCATCAACGCCGCCCTCGCCGAGGCCCGCGCCGCCCGGCAACGCGCGGTCGAGCGGGAAACCGCAAGGATCAACCGTGAAAAGGCCCTGTTTGAGGCCCTGTTTCGCGACCTTGGCGAAGGCGCGGTGGTGGCCACGCCCGACAACCGGGTGATGCTCTATAACCGCATGGCGCAGCAGCTTTTGGGTGAGATCGGTCTGGATCGCCCGCTCTCGGCCTTCCTGCGCCCCGAGCCGGTGATGGACGCGCTCAAACGTATGCAGGAGGCCCGCGTCCGGGGCCGGATCGGCGCCGAGACCTTTCTGGCCGCGAGTGCCGATGGCACGCGGTTTCTGTTGGGTCGCGTCAGCCCGATCCTGTCGGATGAAGAACTGACCGGGCATGTGCTTATCTTTCGTGACGCCACCGATGACCTGAGCGCGCATGCCCATCACGATCACCTGTTCAACAGCCTGCTTGAGGGCGTGCGCCGTCCCGCCGCCACCATTGGCGCGCTTCTGGATGTGTTGCAATCGGAAGATGACCTGCCGCCCGAGGCCCGCGCGCGGTTCCGTCAGGGAATCGAGGATGAGGTCGGGCGGCTGTTCGCCTGTCTTGACGATATGGGCAAACGCCATTCGGCGGCCAGATCGCGGCGCTGGCCGATGTCGCCGGTGGCGGTCGCGCATATCTTTGACGGGCTGAGCGCGCAGGTCGATGTGCCGCTGGCGCAGGCCCGAACCGACGCCACGCTGATCTGTGACGGCTTTGCCATCACCGCGCTTCTGGCGCAGGTGATCGTGGGGTTGACCGAGACGGGCGCCCGCCACGATCTTGCACTTTCCGCCGAGGTCGAGGGCGAGGAAACCCGCCTGATCCTCGGCTGGCAGGGGCAGGCGGTCAATGACGGCGAGATCGCCGGCTGGCTGGCGCGCCCGCTCTCGACGGCTTATGGCGATTACACAAGCCGCGATGCCCTGAGCGGGCATCAGAGCGATCTGTGGTGCGAACCCACAGCCACCGGCCACCGGATCGTTCTGCCGCTGGTGTCGGGCGCACCGCCGCTTGGCCCCGGCGATACCCGCCCCGAGTTTTATGATTTCAACCTGCCCGACGCACCGCTTGGCGATCTGGCGGAACGGGCGCTGTCGGATCTGTCGTTTGTGGTGTTTGACACCGAAACCACCGGCCTGTCGCCGCGTGGCGGTGATGAGATCGTGCAGATCGCGGGCATTCGCATCGTCAATGGCCGTATCCTGCGCGGCGAGACCTTTGACACGCTGGTCAATCCGGGCCGCGCGATTCCCGTCGCCTCGACACGGGTGCATCACATTTCCGACGAGATGGTCGTCGATGCGCCCGATATAAAATCCGCCGGGCAGCGGTTTCACGATTTCTGCAAAGGCTCGGTTCTGGTGGCCCATAATGCGCCCTTCGATCTGGCCTTTCTGCGACTCAAGGAAGAGGTGATGGAGCGCCGCTTTGACAATCCGGTGCTGTGCACGGTGCTGATGTCGGCGGGGCTGTTCGATCACACCGGTGCGCATACGCTTGATGCGCTCTGTGATCGCTTTGGTATCACCATCCCGCCCGAGGCCCGCCATACCGCCATGGGCGACACCCTGGCCACGGCGGAGGTGTTCGTGCATATGCTTGGCCTGCTGCGGGCCAAGGGGGTGACCACCCTTGGCGGGGCGATCGCCGAAGAGGGGCGGATGACCAAGATCCGGCGCGCGCAGAATTACTAGCGCCCCGATAACCCGCTTGACGATGAAATCGCACTGTCCTAACAACGGCCTGAGCGCGGGCGTTGTGTAATGGTAAGACCTCAGCCTTCCAAGCTGATGATACGGGTTCGATTCCCGTCGCCCGCTCCAAATAAAATTATAACTGTCTGTTATTAAATCTATATTAATGTGAGGACTCGGCGCAACCCGTCGAAAAACCCGCCATCTGGATTGCGCTTGCGTGCTACGGGTTGCGTAATGTTTTCGCACCCTATCTATCGCTTCACTACAAGCCAACGATAATTCTCGCATCGAGCAAACCTAAGTTCTGGCACTGCACCAACCAAGGACTCGATCTCCAAATCGTCTTCCCGACGACAGATTTCGTAGCAATGTGGATTAGACGCATCTAGTGCCAAGCATTCTTTTTGAAGGACCTTCTGACCTTCTATGAGTGATCTGACTTCCGGGTTCATGCCTGTATCTGCGTTGTGGATCGCACCAGCAAGCGTCACGCTGTGCCAGCGTCGCATCGGTCTCGACCTCTGCGTCAACTGCGAAACTACTGGCGCGTTTCGATCTTGCCACCTGCAGAGAATGCCCCGACAGGGCACGCTGTCCTGTGCAGGCCGAGAAACATGACGGGCAATTCGCTCGCTTTCAATACACGCCAACGCGGGCGAAAAACCGGAAACGACGACTTTACGAAAGCCGCGATCCTTGCCGCGAGGCCTATCGTTGGCGCACCGGGATCGAAGCGACGATGTCACGGCTGAAGCACCAGATGAACCTTGCGTATTTGCGGGTTCGGGGCATGCCAACCATGCGATACACGGTCAATCTGCGCGCCCTCAGCCTGAATGTCCGCCGATGTGCGGCAGTTCAGGCGTAAAGCCGAGCCTGTCTTTCGCCCTGATCTTCGGCGCTGGCATGAAAGAAAACGGTAAGCGCAATATCGAAAAGTCAAAAAGCGGGCACAACCAACGCTCAGGTGACCACTTTTTACCGCCCCGTCAACTTTCGGGCATAGCTCGCTATCTTTCCCTGAATCTGTGTAAAAACAGTCGCAAGTAAATACAAACGACAGCGCATAATATACGATCCAAGTTGGCTCCAATCGCAACTGATTGGAGTGAGCCGCAATGGCCGAAACCTACCTTTCTGATCATCACCTTTCCGCTCGCTATAACGTTCATCGCTCAACCCCGTGGCGTTGGACTAACACCGACCCAACTTTTCCCAAGCCGGTGAAACTGTCGCCGCAGTGCTCGCGCTGGAAGTTGTCGGAAATCGAAGCGTGGGAAACACGTCGCGCCGCTTCCGCCAAGTACCCCCCCCACCGAAGCGACCGCGGGGGCTTAGCAAGATTGAGGTTTGGACACCTTCACTCTGAACTTAGCACTGCCCGTTGCTTTCGGTGAATTCCGAGGCAATAAGAAAATGACAAAACTTCAAATCCAACTTCTGGTGTGGCTCCATGGTCTGACCGAAGCGCAGGCGAACACGGTCTCTGGCCTGATCTGGGGAGCCGGACAATGACCGGCAAACCCGCTTTCTGTACTGGCTACGGCCAATTCGATACGCACGCCCCTACTTTGAGTAATGGCCGTCAGAACCTGTCACCTCGTGCGGGCCGAGCCCGTCGACTCGGTGTAAAGGTATGACCCAAGAGAAAAACACGTCCAAAGTGCCCGCAAACCTAACAATCATCACTGCCATCAAGCCCAAGCACCTTTCCAAGGGCTATTGGCGTGCCCCCGTCGGGTGGTCCAGGTTAATTGTTAGTGCATTGTGGGCCTCTGGTCTATCGGAACGATGCTTTCTGGCGCGGGCGGTCGATGACCTAATGCGCTGTGCGGCCTGACGGTGTTGTAGTGGATTCGCCATTGCTCGATCAGTATTTGTGCCTCGCGCAAGGTGTAGAACATTTCGCCATTGAGCAATTCGTCGCGGAAACGGGCGTTGAAGCTTTCGCAATATCCGTTCTGCCAAGGTGATCCGGGTTCGATGTAAGCCGTCTTGGCACCGACGGCAGCGATCCAGTCCCGCACCTTCTGAGCGATAAATTCCGGCCCATTGTCC
>NZ_FOVP01000011.1 GCF_900115165.1 Roseovarius lutimaris
TGGTTGCGGGAGTAGGATTTGAACCTACGACCTTCAGGTTATGAGCCTGACGAGCTACCGGGCTGCTCCATCCCGCGACATTTTTCGTTCGCTTTGGGTTATCTATTGCGACTCGCGGGCAATCGCAAGGCGGATCGACGCGGCCACCTCAAAAAAAGTGTCGAAGACTGACGTTGTTTCCTTGGCACATGGGACAGGATCGGGAATCGGGCGGTGAGGATTGGTCTTGGCGGGGACGCGAAGATGACGTCGGGCTTGATCGCCGCCTTTGTTGGTCCACAGATGTTCGTCGCTGCGAAAGATGCGCTCGCTCCAATTCCCTTGGCGGGCGCATATGCAGCGCTCGCCGTACTGTCAGTACTTGGTTTGGTCCCATTGGCATTAACGCGACTGCCCGCCCCAACAATCGGCGCCCCACAAAGTCTCAAAGACCGTTTTGCATCCCTATCAATTCTGAAACGCAAACCTGTCCGCCTTGCGGTTGGACTTGGGGCCGTCTCGCAGGGGATCATGGTATTCTTGATGGTGCCGACGCCGCTCGCCATGATTGGATGCGGCTTTGGCGAAGCCGTGCGGCTGACGCAGCATCCGGTAAAGTGGGCTCTTTCCGGCCGTTAGCTGCGATCTGCACGAAGGTCCGGTTTGTGTAACGAAAGACGATATGCATATAATTTTTCAATGGAAATCACGGCTGGGGAATAGTTTTTTCGCCTGTTCTCGTGGGTGGTTTGCGTTTGCTTTAAAGTTTATGCTTGCCCGCGACCTGTCATCAGGCGCATCGGCTGGGGGGCTGAGGGTTGCCAGCAGATGTGACGTGTCCTCAACCCGCTCGGCGATCAGGTGAGTGGTGGGGCCGTCGCGCTTGATCTGGCCGGTGACGCGGATCAGGCGGCCCGCGATGACGGCCTTGCGGAAGGCGGCGTAGGTCTTCTTCCAGACGATGACATTGGCGGTGCCTGACTCGTCCTCCAACGTCAGGAAGATCACGCCCGATGCGCTGCCGGGGCGTTGGCGGGTGATGACAAGGCCGGTGATGGTGGCGCGGCCTTGCATCTGGCCGAGACGGTTGTGTGGTATGGATTCCGGCAGGTGCGGGCGTAGCAGTTCCATCGGGTGAGCGCGCAGGGAAAGGCGCAGGGAGACGTAATCCTCAACCACCTCTTGGCCCAATGTCATCTGCGGCAGGGCAATCTGCGGCTCATCTCCGCCTTCGCCATCGGCACCAAACAGCGGCATTGGCACGGGGGCTTTGAGCGCTTTGGCCGCCCAGAGCGCATCGCGGCGGGTGAGGTTCAGGGTGGCAAATGCGTCGGCTTCGGCCAGCCGCTCCAACGTATCGGGCTTCACGCCCGCGCGCCGCCAAAGGCTTTCGACATCGGGATAACCATTGCCGCGGGCGGCCACGATCCAGCCCGCATCCTCCTCGCGCAGGCCTTTGATCTGGCGAAAGCCGAGGCGCAGGGCGAGGCTACCGTCGGCGCGTGGCTCCAGCGTGCAATCCCAATCGGAATGGTTCACCGAAATTGCCCGCACCTCAACGCCGCGATCCCGCGCATCGCGCACCAGTTGGGCGGGGGCGTAAAACCCCATCGGCTGGCTGTTGAGCAGCGCGCAGGTGAACACCGCTTGATGGTGGCATTTGAGCCATGCGGAAATATAGACAAGACGGGCAAAGCTGGCGGCATGGCTTTCGGGGAAACCGTAAGAGCCAAAGCCCTCAATCTGCGCAAAACACCGCGCGGCGAAATCGGCGCCATAGCCACGCGATAACATGCCACCAACAAAGCGGTCGCGGAAGGAGCCGATGGTGCCCATGCGCTTGAAGGTAGCCAAAGATCTGCGCAGGCGGTCGGCCTCGGCGGGGGTGAAACCTGCGGCGACCACGGCGATTTGCATGGCCTGTTCTTGGAACAGCGGCACACCGTAAGTGCGGCCCAACACCTCCATCATCGCAGGGCCAAGATCTTCGACCGGCTCGCGGCCCATGCGGCGATTGATGAAGGGATGCACCATGCCGCCCTGGATCGGGCCGGGACGGACGATGGCGACTTCGCAGACGAGATCATAGAATGCGCGCGGCCGCATGCGGGGTAGAAAGTTGAGCTGCGCGCGGCTTTCAACCTGAAACACACCAATGGCATCGGCTCGGCAGAGCATGTCATAGACGCGGGAATCCTCGGCGGGCGTATTGGCCAGCGTCAGGTTTTGCCCACGATGATCGGCTAAGAGGGCAAAGGCCTTGCGGATACAGGTCAGCATCCCCAGCGCCAGAATGTCGACCTTCAACAGCCCCAGTGCGTTGATGTCGTCCTTGTCCCATTCGATGATCGTGCGATTGTCCATCGCGGCGTTTTCAATCGGACAAAGTTCATCCAAGCGGCCATGGGTGATGACAAAACCGCCGACATGCTGGCTCAGATGGCGTGGAAAGCCGATGATCTCGCCAATTAACTTGGTCGCTAATATTACCCGTGGATCATCAGGGTGCAGGCCTGCGTCACGCATGCGGTCTGCGTCAGGCGCAGCAGAGGACCAGCCCCAGATCTGACCCGACAACCGCGCGACAACGTCTTGCGACAGGCCCATGACCTTGCCGATCTCGCGGATCGCAGCGCGGCTGCGGAAATGGATCACGGTAGCGGTCAGCCCTGCGCGGTCACGGCCGTAGCGCTCGTAAATCCATTGGATCACTTCCTCACGGCGTTCATGTTCAAAATCAACGTCGATATCCGGCGGCTCGCCGCGTTCCTTGCTGATGAAACGCTCGAAGATCAGGGTGATGGTCTCGGGCGGCACCTCGGTCACGCCGAGCAGATAACAGACCACCGAATTGGCCGCCGATCCGCGCCCTTGGCACAGGATGCCTTGGCTACGGGCGAATTGCACAATGTCATGAACGGTCAAAAAATAGGGCGCGAATTCCACCTCGCGGATCAGGGTCAGCTCCTTTTCCACGCGGTGGATGATTTTCGGCGGTGGCCCGGCGGGATAGCGCCAACGCAGGCCTTCATGGGTCAAACGCTCCAACCGCGCCTGTGCAGTTTCGCCGTTTAAGGCCTCATCGGGATATTGGTAGCGCAGATCATCCAGGCAGAAAGCGCAAGCATCCGGGATCTCCAACGTGCGGCGCAAGGCGGCAGGGTGGCGATGGAACAGTCGCGCCATCTCATCGCCGGATTTGAGGCGGCGCTCGCCGTTGGCAAGGCGATTTGCGCCGATGTTATCAATGGTACAGCTAAGGCGCAGGCAGGTCAGCACATCCGCCAAAGGGCGGCGCGCGGCGCGGTGCATCAGCACATCCCCCACGGCGACCATCGGCAGGTTGGTGGCCTGCGCGGTCATTGCCAGTTGGTCGAGGCGGGTTTGGTCACGCCCGTCATAGCGGGGGGCCGCGCCCAAAAAACATTGCCCCGGAAACTTGCGCGCCATGCCCAACAGGTCGGCGCGGCAGGCGGCATCTGTTTCCAATGGATCAGGCGGCAGGGCGATCAAAATAATGCCATTCCCCCAATCCTGAAGATCGACGCGGGTCAGGTGGCATTCACCTTTCGGCGCACGGCGTTTACCAAGCGAGAGCAGCCGCATCAGACGCGACCACGCGGTGATGTCGCGGGGCAAGGCTAACCATTCCACCACGCTATCAGTCAGCACCAACCGCGCCCCCGCAATCAGTTTTGGTAGCGGTGGGCTGACATCGCCCCCACCCTCGGCCCGCAAACGTGCCAACTCCTTGAGCGCGGAAAACGCCCGCACCACGCCCGCAACCGAATTACGGTCGGTGATGGCGATGGCGGCGAGGCCCAGTTCATCCGCGCGGGTGACCAGCTCTTCGGGATGCGAGGCCCCTTGTAGAAAGGTGAAATTCGAGGTGACGCAAAGCTCGGCGTAAGGGGTCATGCGAATTCTCCCTGCACATACCAATTGGGCGAACCCTGTGCGGTTTGCGGTGTCGAGAACAGCCACAGGCGCGGGCCTTGCTCGGTCTCGACCCGCCAATAATCGCGCAGCCCGTCGCGCCATGCGGGATCATCAAACCACCATTCCGGCGTGATCCGCTCGGGGCCAGTGGCGCGCAGAGTGGTGAAATGCATCCTGCGCCAGCGAAACCGCGCGGGCGGGTTGCCTGATGGTCCTGTCACGGCTTCGGGCGAGAACAACGTGATGGGGCGCTGTGGGCCGGTTTGGGCTGGCATCGGTTCGGCAGCGCTATAGGCAGCGGGGGCGATCTTGTGGCTGCGCTCGGGGATCAGGCTTTCGGCTGGGAGGAGCCGCAGGACGCGGTCAAAGCCGATACGGTTGCCAAGCGAGGACAGCAAATCGGCCAATGCGTGTTCGGGCTGCACGCGGTGATGGGCGCTGATCTGTTCAGGGGCCAACGGCTCGATCACCGGTGCGGTCAGGCGCAGAGCGTCGATGCCAAACCCTGCCTCGATTTTGTCCACGCCTTTGACAAATAACGCCACGATCCGTGCGGCATCATTCATCGGGCGGGCAAGACCGATCTCGACCTGTGCGGCACCTTGATCAACGCGGTGCAGTTCCAGCCGGACGCGGCGCGCCCCCATTTGGTGTTGGGCCAGCTTGTCACAGAGCCGCGCGAGCAACCGTTCAAGGGCAGCCATCACGTCTGATTGCAGTCCAATCGGCTCGGGCAATGTCATTCGCACCCCGAAATGCGGCGCATTCGCCGCGGCGGCGACGGGTTCGGCATATTGCCCCAAGGCCCGATCCAGCCGCATCACCAAGCTTTGGCCAAACCGCCGCGCCAGCGGGGCGCGAGGCAGCGGGATCAGATCGGCAATGCGAGACAGCCCCATGCGCGCAAGGCCGCTAACGGTGTCATGATCCAAACGCAAGGCGCTAATTGGCAAATGCCCGATCCCTTCGGCCAGTCGCCCGTCCGGCACGATCCCGCCGCCATGTCGCGCCAGCGCATGCGCCGCGCCGCGCGTGCCCGCAATAGCGCTAGAGACCGTAAGCCCCGCACGCTCGAGGCGACTTTGCAAATCCTCGCGCAAGGCAGCCTCACCGCCAAACAAATGCGGAACGCCCGAAATATCCGCCATCAGACCATCCGCGCTGTCGCGCGCCACCATGGGCGCATAGCGCCCCGTCCAGCGGCAAAGCGCGGTCAGCGCCGCCGCCTCGCGCGCCAGATCTGCGGGGCGTGTGGCAAGGTCTTGGCAAATGGCGCGGGCATCCGCGAGCGCCATACCACGCGATAATCCCTGCGCCATTGCGGCGGGATTAACGCAATGCAGATGATCGGAATTACCCGACCGCAAGGTCAGGGCAAAGGCCCCCTCAACGGGACGGTTGCGTAGGCTCGTATCGCTCGCGAGCCTTGGAAACCATATGGAAAGCAGGCGACGTGCCATCCCAGTTTACTGTCCAATCCTTAATTGTTCCTGATTTGTTCTTATTAGTATTCCAGCGATGCAGAGTCGAGTCCGCAGAAGCTTTGGTCGGGGCGGCAAGCGGCTGGCATTGCCAGCGTGTCTCGGCGGCGTTGCTGCCCGCGCCTGTTGGGATCAGCATCAATCCGGTTGTGCGGCCTGTTTCGGCCGCCAGTTGCTGACGCCGTCCTGCAAAAAATGACAGCGGTTTTTGCGGCTCGGCGATGACCAGACCAACGGGCACGGCCTGCAATGCCTCTTCAATGCACCAAAGCAGATCGGCCTCACTGGAGGGGCGGAGCAGGTGCAAGCGTTCACCAACCCCCTGCGGCAACCCACGCAGCATCGGCACTTCGGGGATATGTGCAGGTAAAATCCAGATCAGCGGGCCAGCGTGACGCGCCGCTTGAAACAGCGCAAAGGCCCGCCGTCCGCGCCCTTCGGCCTCATGCACGCGGGCGGGGCGCAGGGTGAAAGGATCTGCCTCAGACCGCATCTTCGCGCTCCCCTTCGGCCACGATCTGCAAGCTGCCGTTTGGCAATGGGCGCTGCAATGTCAATGCGTCCTGTATCGGCGCCGTAAGCCACTGCCGCCATTCCGCAGGTTTTGTCAGAATAACGGGCATCGCCTTTGGATGGATCGCGGCGACCTCGGCATTGGGCGCAGAGGTGAGAAACCCGAACAGTTCCGCCGTGACTTCGCCTTCTTTCAGCTTGCGCACTGATGTCCATTGCGTGCGGATGCCTGCGAAGAACACCAACGGACGATCTTGGCCAAGGGCGAACCAGATAGGATGATTGCGCGGGCTGCCCCTGCGCGTGTCAATCTCGGAAAAGCTGGTGAAGGGCACAAGGCAGCGGTGCTGAACACCCAGCCAAGGCCGCCAATGTTGCGAGGATGTATTGCGGATATTGGTGACACCCGGATCAGTGCGCTTACCCTTGAGATAGGTCGCAGGCGTCGGCATCCCCCAGCGTGCGGTGCTCAACTGCCAACCTCCATTCTTGCCATGCCGGATAATCGGCGCGCTATAGTCGGGCCAAATCCCCGACATGGCAGGCAGGTTGCCGCTTTGGTCTACAAGCGTTTCACCATCTTCCATGACGCCCTCAAAAACATGCCGCATCGCATCCTGGCTTTTGGTTTGGGAGTAGAGGTTGCACATGAGATGATCCGGAATCAATTAGAGGTATTGATTGGAACATTAGCAGAACGTGTCGCGCAGGGGAACGGGCGTGCTTGCAGGAAAATCTGCCGATTGAACGTATGTTGTGCAACGTGAGGGCAAGCATTTCTGAAATCGCTCTTCCGCAACCAAATTAAGAAAACTTTCGCATGCAACAAGGCCCGCCATAGTGGTGGGCCTTGTTGCATTCAGCATCTCAAGCCCCCTAGGACGTCATGGGCGAATAGCCAAAATACTCTATTTCGCGGGCAAACACCGATTGTACGCGTTGTGCGGCGGGGTTGTTCATATCTGCGCCATAGAATCGCTCAAGGGCCTGCGTGTTCTTGGGGCGGATTTCGCCCTTGGCTTTGATTGCGCCAATTGTCACCTGCGGCAGACCGATGAGGGCTGTCACGGTCGAAAATTCATCCGCCAGATTTTCGAAGGACAGGATGCGGTCCACCTGTGGTTTGCCGCCCGCCATGTAAGACTCAAAATCCGAAAAGAAGCCCAGCCTCGGGCTTTGGGCAAACTCCATAAAGTTATCTTCCTGCGATTTGGATTGGTCCACCGGGTGTTTCGAAATCCAGAAGAAAAAAGCCGAAATGGCTTTGTCCCATGGGTTCCTTTCGACGCAAAATGAGAAATAGCCCTTGGTTTCCGCCTTGAAGTGCTCTGAGATCACGCTTGCGGGAAGATGCGGGTTGCGCGCCCTGATCGTGCTGTCTTTCTCGCGTAAAGTGCGGACAAAGTCTTTCGAGAACCTTCGGTATTTCGCTTCGTGTTCGACGAGCGGCGAGGCGAGATCACCGGGTTCAAGGTGTGGGGCAAGGGCACATTCTATAGAGGTGCCCGCCGTTTTTTTGGTTTTTACGAAAACGAACTTGTGGCTATGTGAAATGATCATCTCTACCTGCTCCTGACCGCAGTCAGCATTTCCTGATTGGCGTTTGACATGGTGACGGTACTGATTTCGCCCAAAAACCGCAGGGCGCCTCAGCTTTCTTTTGCGACCTTCCTTGCAAGCCGGTCTTTCTGGTTTGAGAATTTTTGAAAGGTCGGGGCCAGAGCGCTGGCTTTTGACAAAGACTCCATCGCGGGATCAATCTGCCCTTGATTGCTCAGGCAATTTGCCAAGGCGGCGTGAAAGGCCGGGGTTGAAAAATCAAGCGCGGCGGCCTGTTGATAGTGGTGCAGGGCTTCGGTGTGGCTGTCCTGGTGTTCAAGGCATCTGCCAAGCAGGAAGTGGCCGAAAGGATTGTGCTCATCCAGCTCTACAAGCTTTCGCAGCTGTCGTATCGCCCGGATCGGGCGGTTCGTCGCCAAGAGCACCTCTGCACGTCGTTTGGTAACCAGAAAATCATCTGGAGCCTCTTCAAGCGCTTCCGCCGTCAGGTTCAGGGCGGCTCTCGACCGGCCCAGATAGCATTGAAGAAGACCGCGAAAACTGTCAAAGCCCGGATTGGGCGAGGTCTGGGCGAGCAGCGTGCGAAGCCGCTTGAGGCGCTTGACGTCCAACAGCAAACGCTGCGCCTTTCGGTCCAACACGCAATAACGCCATTCAATGGTCAGAAGCGAAAAATCAATGACCTTCTGCTTTATGATTTTCCGCTGAAGGCTCAGGATATCGCGCTGAATATAAGGCAGCCGCTGCGATCTCAGAAGATTGATATCAAACGGAAGGTCGGGCCCGGATTTGAGCCTGTGGCGTTCCAGCAAGGCAGACCCGGTAACGATGACATCCGGAAGGTGAGGTTTGGCCCAGAAGGCACGAAGCCAGAGCCGCCGGGCGCCGACCGAATTTCCCAAAGCGGCCTCGACATGGGACAAAAGCGCAAGCGCCGATGCGTGATCCTCTTTCCAGAGATCCGGAGACGAAAGGGCGCGGTCAATATTGGTTTTGGCCTCCTGCCATTTTGACAGGTAAATGCAGTTTATGGCGTGCAATATCGGAAGAAACGCATTGTCGGCACCGGCCTCCAGCAACGCCTTGCCAATGTCATATCCTTCCTGTTCCCGGTCATGCATCGCAAGATGACGCGACAGACGCGAAAAAACATGCGCCGCCTCGCTCAGGCTGACAAAGTTTTTCAACCCACCCTGAAACCGATCTGTCACCCGGTCATAGGCTTCGTTGATCTTTGCCGGTTCCAGAACATCCACAAACCGGAGCCGGTCGCGGCCACTCAGCCGGGCCGCCGCGCTGCTGAAGGCGCTGATGACGGGGGCCACGATTTTTTCGGTGCGAGACATTGCATAAAGCTCAAGAAAATCCTGCTGGCAGGGCGTGCAGTTTGAACTGTCGATCAGCTGTTTGATCCCGCGAACGGTCTTGTGCTCTTTCTGAAGGCGGCCAATGCATTCATCGAGATCGGAAAACACCAATGCGGTATCGGGTTTTTCAACTTCGAGATGTTTGAGGTACAACTCGTCAGGTTCAATCTTGGACGGCCACATGCCGTGTTTCCAGGGCGCCTCGTTGAGAATATCACCGCGTCGCACGTGATAGGACACCGACCCGGACGAGCGCGCGACCGCCCGGTCGATTTCATCCATTTTGCCCCGCACCAGAGGATTAAGGCCGATGCTCTCGATGAATTTGGGGTAACGTCGCGCGATCTGCTCTGCATCCTCCCAGGGAAAAACGGCAATCTCAAAGCCTTCCTCCAAAAGAATATGATTGCCCGAGGCAAGGTGATCCACCAGGCGATCCGGTGACTTGTCCTGAAAAAAGGCATGCAACGGCAGGGCGCCGTCACGACCGGCCTCGTAGTCGTCATTCGAAATGAAATGCCGATCCATATAGGCCGCCGAAAACAGGTCTTCCGGTTGCGCCAGCTTTGGCGCAGCGGCGTTGCGTGGGAACCAGTTGATGAAATAGTCGAACCCGAAATCTTCGGAAAGCCGGATGCAATTGAGGATCATCAGCAACCGCGCGCCCAATTGATCTCTGCGCAGGCAAATAAAATGGCCGCGTTTCTGGGTTTCCACAGTATTCATGCTTGAAACAGATGTACCTTGTAGCATTGTTGATTTGTGTAGTGTAATTCAAACGGAATTGTTCAGAAAGACCCTCATTCATGCCGTCGCCGGACACTTCTTTCGTGATCGTTTCTTACGTTTCAGAGGCGACACCGGATCTTGAGAAGTGGCTGATCTACCATCTGTCTCTGGGCGTCGACCGGATCGTCGTTTACCAGCCCCCCCGGCTGTTCAAGCAGCCATCCGATATGGCCGTTTTCGAAAACGCAGGTCGCGTTCAGCGCAGGCAATCGAGCATAGATGTCGGCGCCCCTCTCAAGTCTGCGATGGTGTCGGCCATGACCGAGGGTGTTCTTCCGGGCGGCACCCTGGCGCTGGCTCTCAATGTGGGCGAATACCTCAATATCGGAACAGGGTTTGACCCGGTTCTGCGCGAGGTTTCAAAGCTTTCGACAGAGTTTGCGGCCTGGGCCCTGCCTGTGGTCAAACCTCAGGATGCCGCGATCCTTGAAGTCGGTGAACGCGATGAGCTGGAGTTTCGAACCATTTTCCGGGCCGACGCCTTTCGTGGCCACAATGGCGAAAGGCCGATTGTCGCTGTGACCGGGGATGACAGTCTCTGGCTGGATGGGGCAGGTCAGAAAATCGACCCGGATCGCGCCTTTTGGAGGTCAGCCGAAGAGGCCACCGACGACACCCTCGGCCTTGTCATCAAGTTTTCGGAAGAGGTTGACCCGCTGATATTCGATGACGGCTCGCGGGGATCGGCGACCCTGGCCTATGCCAACCGGCAAATCGCGCGGGGTGAATGGACCGAAGACCAGATCCGGTCTTTGGGCGGGGCTGGGGATGCCCCGAAAAAGCGCGCCGACCCGCCTTGCACACCCCACGAACACCCCGAAAAAACAAAGCCCGCACCGCCCGCCGAGAGTGTCGAGGCCGAGGGACAGTATTGTCCAGAGTGGTACAGGGAAATAGGCCCTGGCGGCACCGTGCCCGGATTTTTCAAAAGGCTTGCGCACCACAGCCTGGTGTTCATCGAGCGGCCCTCTGACACCCTTGTCGTGACGTTTGACAACCTTTCCGCAGTCAACGACCTGTCGCCTCAACGTGCGCCATGGGCGTACAAGGTTTTGCGTCAGGAGGGGTGCGCCCATCTTGGCGTGCTTGCGCATCGCAAGGATTGGTTCCGGGAGCCAAACCTGATCGCCGCGCTGGTGGCGATGCGCGATCAGGGGGTGTTTCAAGGCTATGCGAATGTCATTTTATCGGGCACCTCGATGGGCGGGTTTGCGGCTCTGGCGTTTTCATCGCTTTGTCCGGGCGCGCGGGTTTTGTCGTTCAGCCCACAATCGACACTCGACGAAGAGATCGTGCCCTGGGAAACGCGCTTTGGCATGGGCCGGATGAGAAACTGGCGGTTGCCGTTCTCGGATGCGGCGTTTGAAATCGAGGACGCAGAGCAGGTTGTCGTCATATCCGACCCCTATTTCGAGCTGGACCAACGGCATGTGGACCGTCTGATGACTCCGAATGTCATAAAGCTCAAGGCGTGGTTTTCCGGTCATTTCTCACCGGTTTTTCTGCATCGCGCCGATCTTTTAAAGCCGGTGATGACAAAAATGATAAGAGGGACATTGACGCAGGATGCCTTCTATCAGCTATACCGGGACCGAAGAAAACTCCCTTGGTACAAGCGGTCCTTGGAAGAGACGCTCGTTCAAAAGGGACATAAAGAGTTAGCTTCGAGGGTTGGCCCCGCGTTTCGACGGGTCAAAACGGCAACGAAGTAAGTGAGGCAGTAAGGATGAGGTGGAACCGTGTCTGACGGATTGGTCTATGAGTTGAATGGCGTCAGCCTGCCGCATGATGACGCCATAATAACCCCGCAGGTGGCCGCCGCCCTGAAACGGGGAAATTATGAGCGTCCCGAGGTTCTGGCCACGCCCAAGTTTCTTGAGCCCGAGGACCGCGTGCTGGAGCTGGGCGCCGGCATTGGCTATATTTCTTCCTATGCCGCCAAGGTTATCGGCGTGGCGCATGTCACCTGTGTCGAGGCCAACCCCATGCTGGCCGATTACATCGCTCGGATGCACGAAATGCAGGGCATCGGCAATACAACCGTCAAGAACTGTGTGGCTGTTCCGGGAAGCGCGCGCCTTGCGCCTGAAAAAGAAGTCGATTTCTACATAAGAGACCCCTTTTGGTCATCGTCTCTCGACGCGGGCCGGGATGTCGTTTCGGTTGCCCGGATACCTCAGGAATACCTGTCAGACTTGATCCGCGACTCCGGCGCAACCGCCATGATCGTCGATATCGAGGGCGGTGAACGGGATATTTTTCAGGGCGGTGACCTGGGCACCGTTCGCAAGATCTATGTCGAGCTGCATACCCGCTATATTCGGCCAAAGGGCATCAAGGCCTGTTTCGATGCCCTGTCCGAGCAAGGGTTTTACTATGATCAGCGCGTTTCGCACGGCGGCGTCGTGCTGTTTCGAAAACTGTGAGTGCCGGTGATGGCCAGATCAGGGGGCCGAGATGAAATTATATGATGTTGCCAGCCTCTGGATCGGGCCGGAACTGACCTGGATGGAACAGATTTGCCTGATGTCGTTCATCGAGAACGGGCATCGGACCATCCTTTATGTCTATGACGACGTAAAGTCGGTTCCCGATGGCGTCGAAGTGCGCGATGCGCGTGAAATCATGCCGACGGATGAGATTATCTATCACGCCAACACAGGCAGCCCGGCCTTTCACTCTGACGTGTTTCGTCTCAGGCTGCTGGATCAAACCGACTATCTCTGGATCGACACCGATGCCTATTGCCTGAAACCCTTTGAAAAGCCGGATCACGGGTTCTTTTTCGGGTGGGGCACCGACACACGGCGGATCATCTGTTCCGGGGTTATGGGGCTTCCGAAGACCTCTGGAATATTGCGCTCCATGCTGGAGCTTACGCAAGACGAATACCCGGTGCCGCCCTGGGCCCCCGCCAAGCGACAGGACGAGCTTCGACGCCTGAAAGAGGCCGGAAACGGGGTTCATATGTCCTTGATGCCCTGGGGCGTTTGCGGCCCCGAGGCCCTGCATTTCTTCGCCCATCAATCGGGTGAGGTGGAGTATGCCTTTGACGGGCCGGTGTTATATCCGGTGCCCTTTTCCGCAACCCGGTCCTTTCATCGTCCGCATTTAAAAAAAGCCGTTCATGCGGCGATCAAAGACGAAACCATTTCGGTCCATTTCTACGGTAGACGGTTTCGCAACATTTTCGCGCTGAGTGACGGGCTGCCGCTGGAGGGGTCCTATGCGGATGACATATGCAAGAAACATCGGGTGGACCCTTCGCTGACGGCCCATTTGTTTGTAAGAAAAGAGCCGGGCAGCTAGGGTAAGCGCCCTGATCCCTGCTCGTGGTATGGAAGTGAAAACGCCGATGGAGTCACCGCAGTTTGTTATCTTCACCACGATGAAGAACGAAGGCCCGTTCATGCTTGAATGGGTCGCACATAACCTGTCGCTCGGCTTTGATGGTATCGTCATTTACACAAACGATTGCGTCGATGGCACTGACCTCATGGCGCGTCGGCTGGAAGAGTTGGGCCTTGCCAGCCATGTCAGCAACCCGGTCAAAGTCAGGGGAAACCCACAGCATCAGGCCCTGAGGCGTGCGCGCAATCACCCAATGGTCATGAACGCAACCTGGTTGATGTGTCTGGATGCGGATGAGTTCATCAATATCTCGGTTGGTGAGCGCACGATCCAGGCCTTGATCGAACAGACCGGCCCTGCGGATGCCATTTCCATGGCGTGGCGGCTGTTTGGCTGTGGCGGGGTGGAAGCCTATAGCGATACGCCGATCACGGAACAGTTTACCCTGGCCGATCATCCGGCCGACTATGCATCAGGTCGGGCCTATGGGCTGAAAACCCTGTTTCGCAACAACGGCAGTTTCGGCCGGTTTGGCCCGCACCGCCCCAAAGACACGCCTGACGACAGGTTGAAAGACCTGAAGTGGAGCGATGGCGGCGGTCGACTATTCCCTGCCGACAAGGTCGGCTGGCGTGCATGGCCCGGATTTGACCACAGCTTTGGACGGATTCACCACTACGCGGTGCGTTCTGTCGAGAGTTTTATGGTCAAGCGCGACAGGGGCCGGACCAACCACATTGACGTCGATCAGGCCGAGACCTACTGGCGCGACATGAATATCAACCGGGTGGAAGACAAAAGCATTCTTCCACTGGCAGAGCGAGCCCGGCCAATGCTGAGCCAACTGCTGGATGATCCGGTTCTCAAGACCTTGCATGCCGAGGCCTGCGAATGGCATCGCGCGAAGATTGCAGAATTGCAGGCCAGAGAAGACTGGGAGCCGTTTCGCAAATGGCTCTATGAAAACAAGCTTTCTGTGACATCAGCAGACGCAAAACAGGCGGGAAATGAACAATGAATTCCAAGAGTGCACTGGCGCCGGTAAAGGCGGGCCTGCGCGCCGTCGAGATCGTGAAATCAAGATTCAAGCGATTGCCGCGCGGCGTCATTCAGATTGGCGCGCACAATGGCCGCGAAGTGGCTAAGCTTGCGCGATCCGGCGTCACCAGAGGGGTGTTCATAGACCCGCTTGATGAAACCTTCGGCCAGCTTGAAGACCGGGTGTCTGACATTGAGGGCTATCAGGCGATTCAGGCGCTGATCGGGGATGATGACGGCAAAAGCGTTACCTTCAATGTCTCAAGCAATACCGGCGAGTCGTCGAGCTTTCTTGAGCCCAAAGATCACACCAAGATCAAACCCGATATCCATTTTGACGAACAGCGGTCGATGACATTGCGCACACTCGACAGGCTTTTGCCGGAGAACGGCATTGCTCCCGAAGACTATGACATGATGTTCATCGACACGCAGGGTGCCGAAAAGCATGTTATTCTCGGGGCGCTCAATACCTTGAAGTCGATTGACTTTATCTGGATGGAAGTCAGCATTGGCGATATCTACCAGGGTGACATGCCGATTTCGCGTTTCGTTGTGTTTCTTGAGGCCCTCGGATTTGAACTGGGGCATTGCGAACTGAAACGCCTTGGCTGGGGCGACGCCCTGTTTGTGCGCAGATCCGTCTTTTCCAATCAACCGGACACATCAGAGTAAACGCCGATGCGATCTCAAGAGGTTTGATGCGGGCGTGATCAAGACGGATACTCTAGATCAGGGTCTTTTCGATCCGCGTTCTGAAATCCGACCGACCCGGAAACCGCTTTGAGTGTATTTTTAAAAGCTTGCGCGTTCGGTCATGATCCTCGCTATCGCGACTTGTCAGAGAAATCAGGCGCTGCAACATAATGGGTTTCTGGGGCGCGAGCGTCACCAGATCCTCAAGCGCATCGGCGGCCAGCCTGACATGCCCGGCCATTTGCAGGGCCTCGACGATCTGGGACAATAGCGCCTCTTGTTCTGAAAACAGCGCACGGTTCTGCGAGAACAGCCCGGCCAGATCATCGCCTTCGCCAAGCTTGATCAGCAGCCGCGCCGTCGCAAACGTGGCCTCGGTTGTCATCGGGGCGCCCTGATAGGTCCCGGGAACATCGAAATCAGGCGCGTAACTCACCAGCACATTCGACATGATCCGCGCGACAACGTCCGGGGATACATGCCGATAATCACCTCTCGCCCAACAAATTGCAGGGTTGGACAGGGTGACAAATTCATAGGACGGAAAGTAATCGACATCCTGTTTCCCGGCGACAAATGTCTCTGCGGCAGCGCGCTGAACGGATTTTGAATAGGTATTGGCAACCAGAACATCGACATCCCGGAATGTCGACACAAGCGGCACAGGGGACACGGTCAACAGCATCTTGAGCGGCTTTTTGCGATGCGTTTTCAAAAGCGTGTAAATATCTTCAAGCGCCTGAAGAACGTCATCAAATCCCAACACGCGAAATTCAAAACGATCCGGAAACTTTGCGCACAGGCGCGGCGGGGGTGCGATGTTGAGATAAAGATCAAGCTCTTTGTCATACCAGGTTTCGACATATCCAAGGGTAATGATGACAACATCCGCCATTGCGACCTGTGCCATCGCGTCGAGATACCGCGCACGCATGTCCATGATATCCGCGAGCGGATAAGGCAGTCGGATAAGCCCCAGCTGCGGGTCGCAATAGACCTCATCATTCACCGAATAGATGATATCCTCGCCGGGAAAGCTATCCCTGTCCAGGGCCCATTTCAGATCATTCAGGATAGAGGATGCATTGTATTTGTTAAGAAAGTTCGTCGCGGCACCGACATCGTCGCCGATTTTTCCAAGCTCGATCTTTCGGCTGAGGACATTCATTCCCGCCTTGTGCAAGGCCCCCTCAAGATTTCGCGCAAAGCAGGACCCGATCGCAAAAACCGAGTCTGCCTTGCCAATGGAAAATGACGGCGAAACAGACGGGGACACCAAAGGATAAAGCCGTTCACCGCCTGCGTCCGGGGCGGGATATCGCCGCAGTTTGTTCTTTCGGGCATTTTCAAACGCCTGGCTGGAGCTGCTCGAATACACGGCGTTGGATGTCATGTGCGGTTCCGGGTGCTAAGCTGGACCTCTTTTAAAACGAGCCGGGAACCACGATGGCCAATTGGCCGAGGCGCCCCTTTTTGTTTTATCCAAGATCACGTGTTGCAGGACAAAGTAAGCGGAATTTCGTGACTTGAGCATGACTGAAGGCGCGGCTTGAATCAACTCCTGACCGGCAGACCCCTACGCCGCGACCTCGCGAAGGCCAAGGATGCGGCGTGCCTCTTGCCATGTGGCGACGGGGCGTTCGTATTTTTCGCACAGTTCAACCGTGCGCGTGACCAATGCCGCGTTTGATGGCGCCAGGGTGTCGCGATCCAGCCGGATGTTATCCTCAAGCCCGGTGCGCGCATGCCCGCCCGCCGCAATCGCCCACTCATTTACGACGATCTGCTTTGGCCCCACGCCCGCCGCGCACCAGGGTGCATCGCCAAACAGGCGTTTGACGGTTTGCACGTAGAAATCAAACACCTGCTTGTCGGCGGGCATGGCATTCTTCACGCCCATCACGAACTGGACATAGGGCACATCCTTGATCTGGCCCCGCGAATGCATCAGGGCGGCATGAAAGATATGCGACAGATCGAACGCCTCGATTTCGGGTTTCACATCGTATGTGATCATCTCCGAGGCAAGCCAGTTCATCAACTCGGGCGGGTTTTCATAGACACGGTTCGGGAAATTATTCGAACCGACAGACAGCGAGGCCATATCGGGGCAGAGCGGCAACATCCCGCCGCGTTCGTTGCCCGCGCCAGAGCGCCCCCCGGTCGAAAGCTGCACGATCATGCCGGGGCAATGTGTCTCGATCCCATCCTTGAGGCGGGCAAACCGCTCGGCGTCCGAGGTGGGTTTGCCAGCGTCATCGCGCACATGGCAATGGGCAATACTGGCCCCGGCCTCAAAGGCGGCATGGGTGCTTTCGACCTGTTCGGAGATCGTGACCGGAACCGCCGGATTGTCGGCCTGCGTCGGCACCGAGCCGGTGATCGCGACGCAGATGATGCAGGGGGAATTTGCAGGTGTTTCAGACATCTAGGAATACCGTTTGGTTGTCATTCAGAGGGCAGATACGAAGAGCATAACCCGATCCGCCCTACCTAGCGATCAGAGTTTTTCGGCGCTGCCCCTGTTCGCTTGCGCCATCCCCCTAGCGCAGACCGTTGCGGGCAATATCGGCGGCCAGGTCAAGGATCACCTGACCGCGCGCCTGCGCAATCGCCTGCGGCCCACCGGCGGGGTCAAACGGCACGGCAAGATCAAACAGCCCGGACCGCTCGCGCCCGCCATCGCTCACCCCGACGAAATACTGACCCGAGGCGCGAAATTGGCCATCGGCGCCCGCGACAAGTCGTTCAAACCGGATATCGAGCCGGGCATCGGGGAAGGCCTCGAACGGCCAGGGCGCCGAGGCGACGCGCGCGCCGGAAAGCCGCGACAGGTTGCGCGCCAGATCAAGCGCAATGGCGCGTTCGGGGGAATCGGCCCAAAGTGCTGCGCCATCGGTGACAAGTCTGCCGCCGGCATCCTCGATCGCGATTTCATCGGCGGCGGCGTAGGTCGGCAACGACACCTCACGTACCTCGACCGAGCGGAACCCGATCCGAAGCTTTTCGGTCACCTCGGGCGTGGCCACGGCATAGCGATCCGGCGCGGCACCACAGGCCGCAAGGCCAAGGGCAAGTCCAGCGATGGCAGGTTTGAGAAAGGTCATGGTCATCGTCCCCGTATGAGTGCGTCTGGATTGCGTTCCAGCATCCGCGCCAGCGATGTCATCGCATCCGCGGCCTTTGAGATATCGCGCAACGCGGCCTGCGCGTCGCGGCTTAGGGTTTCGCCCTTGTTATAGCCGGCGATGGTGGCGCTGGCCTGATCAAACACGCGGCGGATGCGATCGACAAGCGCCGGCAGGTCCTGGGTCGAGGTGGCCACCGCATCGGCGGCCTGCCGGGTCGACTCCAGCGTTGCATTGATGTTGGTCACGGCCCCGCCCCGGCGCAATTCGGCCAGGGTCGCGTTGATCTCGTTCAGAGCCGCGCCAAGATCGGCCGGAAGCTGGCGTGCGGCCTCGGTGCCAAGGATTTCATCCGCCGAGGTGGTCAGCGCGGTCAACTGCGTCGTCAACTGGTCAAGCGGCAGCGCCTTGGCCTTGGCCGCAACCGCCTCAAGCTCGCTCACAAGGGCGGGCACACCTTCCACCGAGGCGGTGACGCCCCGGGCCGCATCCGCGGCGGCATCCACGGCGGTGGCAAGCCGGGTGGTCAGCTGATCCTGCTCAAGCTGCGTCAGAAGGGTTTCAAACCGCCCGATTGCCGCGTTCAGCGTGCCAGGAATATCCTGCACATCCTGCGAGGTCACGATACCGCGCACATCGCCCAAAAGCGCGCGCAGGTCCTGCGGCGTCTCGCGCAGATCCTCGTCCGACACAAACGCCTCGGCGCTGTTGAGAAAGTCAATCGCACTGTTGAGCAATTCCTCGATCGGCAGGTTGTTGATCCGGTTGAACACGCCCTCGACCGTCGCGGCGGCATCGGAAATTTCGCTTTGCGTCGTCGGGATGATCGGCACGATGCCCTCGCCGGTCACAAATGGTGCCGGGGGCGCATCGTCGACCTGAAGCAGTTCGATCTTGAGGCCGCCGGTCAACAGGCTGGCCGAGGCGAGACGCGCGCGCAGACCTTCCTGAATGCGGGCCTCAAGGAACCTGAGCGCCGCCTCGGGCGTCACCTCATCCTGAAGACCAAGCCGGGCGGGCTGAATGGACAGGATCGCATTCAGGCGCACCCGGTTGTCGCCAAAGGCATTGGCGTCAATCACGCCGGAAACGCTCTGGACCTTGCCGATCTTGAGTCCGCTCAGCTCGACCGGGGCATCGACGGCGAGGCCGGCAATATTGCCGTCAAACACCACCCGCATCTCAAGGGTTTCAACCTCGGAGGCGTTGAACAGGCTGTTACGCGCCGAGGGTTCATCGGCGAAGACCTCGAACACGGTGCCATCCTCAACCGGATCGCCGCCCGACACGAAGGTGTCAAAGGTAAGCCCCCCGCCAACCAGCGTGGCGAAGGAGGAAAAGTCGATCTCGGCCCCGCTCGGGCCAACCGAAAAGGTAAAGCCAGAGGTTTCCCAGAACCGCGTCGAGGGCGAAATCAGGTGGCTGTAATCGTTATAAATGATCGCCTCGGCGATGGCGAAACTGCCTTGCTGTGAAATTCGCGCCTTGCCGACACGGCCCACTTCGATGCCGCGAAACAGAATCGGGCTTTTGTCGGTCATGGTGCCGCCCGGTGTGGTACGCAGCGCAAGTTGCAGCCCCTTTTGACCCGACTGGAAAAGTGGCGCCTCGACCGCCCCCTTGAAGCGGCTGCGCGCTGGGCCGATGGTGCTATCCCATGAGCCTTCGATATAAACGCCTGAAAGGACCGTATCGAGGCCACTTATGCCGCGCGCGGTCAATTCAGGCCGGACCACCCAAAAGGTCGACCCCGCATCGACATAGGGCGCGACGGCCTTGTCAAGCCGCACATGCGCCACCACCGAGCCAAGTCCGGAGCTGAAGGTGACATTTTCAACCACCCCGACACTGACATCACGATAGCGAAGCTCGGTCTCACGCTTGGCGATGCCGGCCCCGTCGGCGAATTCGATCTCGATCAGCGGGCCGCGCGCGTCATAGGCCTGCCAGGCCACAAAAAGCGCAATCGCCAGTGCCAGAAACGGAATCGCCCAGACCATCGAGATCCGCGCAAGCAAGGATTTGCGCACATTCTCGATGGCAACGGGGGGAGGGGTCTCAGTCATTGGCGGAGGATCCTTCGGGTTTGGTCTGTAAATCCCAGATCATCCGGCTGTCAAAGGCCTGGGCAGAGAGCATCGTGAAAATCACCGAGAGGGCAAAAAACAGGCTCGCGCGGCCGGGATTGATGGCCGCCAACGTGTTCAATTGCACCAGCGACGACAGGATCGCAACCACGAAGATATCAATCATCGACCAGCGGCCGATATATTCAACCACTTCGTAAAGCCGCTGACGCTGGTGTTTCGAGACCGTGGATACGCGCGTGACTGAGATGGCCAAAAAGGCGATGGCCATGAATTTGGCAAGCGGGATGACTACGCTGGCCACCAGAATGATGATCGCAATGCCGATCGCGCCGTGATGCACAAGCTCGATCGCGCCGCCAACGATGGTATCTTCCTGCACGCTCAAGAGGGTGCGAGTCCGAAGCATCGGGTACACATTTGCCGGCACATAGCACATCAGCCCCACAAGCCAGAGCGCCCAGACCCGTTGCAGGCTCTTGGTGTCTCGCGCCACGATCCTGCTGCCGCAGCGCGCACAGGTTTGCGTGCCCGCAGGCCACACCTTGGCACAGCGGTTACAGGCGACAAGCCCAAGGTCGCGGGCGCTTATGATGTCTGGGTTTTGTCCAGCGATTTCCATACCGACCACCTGCACAGGAAATTGTCCTGCACCACTACAAGTACAACAAGCACGGCAAACATCCAGAACGCCGGACCAAAGCTCACATCCGCAAGGTCACTGACCTTGATCAGCGCGACCGCACAGCCAATGGCAAAGATTTCCGCCATCGACCAGGGCCTGAGCGCCTCTGACAGGCGAAAGGCCTGTGCAGCGCCACGGGCGGGCGGGCGGTCCATGACGATGGGCACAAGCACATAAATCGCCAACAGAACCCGCGCCAGCGGCACAAAGATAATAAGCGCCGCCGTGGTCAGCGACAGGACAATAAGCGGCCCGTCACTAAAGGCCAAAGCCGCATCAAGGATCGAGACCGAATTGCTTGCCCCCGCTGCATTGATCGACAAAAACGGAAACACCGTCGCCGCGATGATCAGGATCACAACCGCCAGTGATACCGCGATGATCTGCACTCCGGCCTTGCGACGCGGCGTGATGAGCGCGGTGCCACAGCGTTGACACACGGCCCGCTCGCCCGCGCCGGGGCGCGCAAGGCGATAGGCCGCATCGCAATGCGGGCATACGATCATCTCATCAAGGGGAATCGGGGTCATGCTCATCCCTTATGGATACCCTTTTTCAGGGTCCGGCAACATAGCGGATCAAAGGCCCTGCGTGGACAGGACAAACCGTTGCCAAAAGGCCAAGTTCCAAACGGGTGCCGTCTGAGCCGCGCGTCGTTCTGATCTCAGGCGTCTTTGCGAAGCAGAACCCGGCGCAACTTAGGCCTTGCGGCGATTTCTGTCACGCACCCGAATTGCGCCAGTTTTTCGATCTGTTCGTCTGCGGTTGTTTCGCGCAGGTCGAAAATCGCCGAGCCGCCCGGCACAAGCGCCTTGTCAAGGATCGGCAGATAGCTATCGACCGGATAGTGAAACCCGCAGGAGAGAAAGCTGACCACCAGATCGACGGGCCTGATTGTTTCGGGCGCTGTGTCGTTGGGGTTCACGCATTCGATCTTCTTGGCGGCAACCCGGTTTGCCCTCAACAGCTTGCGGGCGACCTTCAAAGAGGAATAGGCCGCGCCTTCGTCCTTGAACCCGAAATGACGGTGCTCGTTCTGCTCAAGGTCGATAAGCACGACTTCGGCCTTCAGGGACTTGGCAGCAAAAAGATCAAAGAACCCGTAGCCACAGCCGATATCCGCAATGCGCGTCGGTTTGAGCTCTTTCAGCAGGTCTTCAATCGCAAGGTATTCCGCATGGATGATCCCGGCCGCGCGTTCGGCAATCTTCGCGCCCATGTCATCAATCACCGCGTTGATCGGCCCGCTGTCGCCACGGTTCCAGGCCTTGATGATCCGACCCGATTTCGGGATGTCAAACATGACCTCTGATCGTTGCAGGAGCAGGTTCAGGTAATCGTTGCGATCAAAGCAAGACATATCGAGCGCCTTGATTGCCTTGGTTGCAGACCCTGCTTCAATATCGACTTTCTTTAGCATGATATCCCCTGTTTTTAACTGACCCGCCTCGTGCATTTTTTATATTTTGCGATTGCCTGGCAATGTAATTCAACTCTGCATGGAAGTCTTCAAAAACAGGAGGGCCCAACCTGCGCAATGATAACCATTGCGCGCAAAGCCTGACTGGCAAAGCAATGCGCGGCCAGCCAAAAGCCAGCGCAAAACAGGCGAGATGCGGCCAATCTCGCGATGATCATCATAATCGAATATGGATTTACTGGTCGGGCTGAGAGGATTCGAACCTCCGACCCCCTGCTCCCGAAGCAGGTGCGCTACCAGGCTGCGCTACAGCCCGACCGTGAGACAGGCGATTATACCCCAGGGCGTGGCTTTGCAAGTGTGTTTTGGCGGCTTTATCTGCGCGCGCCGCGCCTGAGTGTTATTGGCAGGGCGCAGGCGAGGCAAGGCGCGCGACACGCAAAAAGGCCCGCACCGATGGCGGGCCCATTCTAATCTATTCTGGCGCGCCGCTCAGAGGCTGGCGTCAAGCGCCGCGACGATGGCATCGCCCATCTCTGTGGTCGAGATCGGCGTTTCGCCTTCATGGCCCAGCAGGTCAGCGGTACGAAGCCCATCCGCCAGCACCTTTTCGACCGCTTTTTCGACGCGCGTGGCCTCATCGCCCAAGTCGAAGGAATAGCGCAGCGCCATGGCAAAGCTGAGGATACAGGCGATCGGGTTGGCCTTGCCCTGACCGGTGATATCGGGGGCCGAGCCATGCACCGGCTCGTACATCGCCTTGGGGCGACCATTGGCCATCGGCGCGCCAAGGCTGGCCGAGGGCAGCATGCCAAGCGAGCCGGTGAGCATCGCCGCGCAATCCGACAGGACATCGCCAAACAGGTTGTCGGTGACGATCACGTCAAACTGTTTCGGCGCACGCACAAGCTGCATCGCGCCATTGTCGGCATACATATGGCTAAGCTCGACATCGGCGTAATCCTCGTCATGCACCTTTTGCACCACTTCGCGCCACAGGATGCCGGATTCCATCACATTGGCTTTTTCCATCGAACAGACCTTGTTGCCGCGCTTACGGGCAAGCTCGAACGCGGCGCGGGCGATCCGGTCAATCTCGGATTCCGTATAGCGCTGGGTGTTGATGCCGACCCGCTCGTTACCCTCTTTGAAGATGCCGCGCGGCTCGCCGAAATAGACGCCCGAGGTCAGTTCGCGCACGATCATGATATCGAGACCGGCGACGATATCCTTTTTCAGGCTGGAGAAATCCGCCAGCGCGTCAAAGCATTGCGCCGGGCGCAGGTTGGCGAAAAGATCCATTTCCTTGCGCAGGCGCAGCAGGCCGCGTTCGGGTTTGACGCTGAAATCAAGGTCGTCGTATCTGGGGCCGCCGACGGCGCCCAAAAGAACCGCATCCACCTCTTGCGCGCGTGCCATCGTGTCATCATGCAGCGGTGTGCCGTGCTTGTCATAGGCCGCGCCGCCGACCAGATCGGTCGAAACGTCAAAGGCGATGCCGCGCTTGGCGCCGAACCAGTCGATGATTTTGACGACCTCGGTCATGACTTCGGGGCCGATCCCGTCACC
Organism: Roseovarius lutimaris; assembly: GCF_900115165.1. Taxonomy (GTDB): domain Bacteria; phylum Pseudomonadota; class Alphaproteobacteria; order Rhodobacterales; family Rhodobacteraceae; genus Roseovarius; species Roseovarius lutimaris. Next base: position 23,603 of record NZ_FOVP01000011.1, read on the forward strand.
GGGCAGGATAAGAAGCGAAGGGTTGCTCATGTGGCATGTCCTTGTTGTGGCTTGATGTTGCCCGATGGCCTATCGCGAAGCCCCGCCATGGTCAAGAAAGGTTGGGGGCAAGCCCCTCGGCCAAGGCATCCCAGACCCGCGCGATCCGGGGCGTATGCCGCAGCGCCTGATGCGTGGCGAGCCAGATCGGCAGGCTTGGTAGGCTCAGATCGACCACCACCTGCTCCACACTTGGATCGCGCCGCGCCACCTCGACCTGACCAAAGCCGATGCCGCAACCCGCGCGCACCAGCTCCCAGTTGACCGCGTGATTGTCACAGCGCAGCGCAAACCAGTCGCGCGTCGCGCTCCAGCCGCGTTTCTGCATGCCGCGAATGATCTCTTCGTTGCGGTCATAGCCGATCAGCGGAAGATCCAGCAGATCCTGAAAGGTTTCGGGCCGCCCGGCACGGTCAAGATAGCTGCGCGCGGCAAACATACCCAGTTTCAGATCGCCCAGGTGCCGCGCCACCAGCTCCAGCTGTTCGGGCCGATACATGCGCAACGCGATATCCGCCTCGCGAAACAGCAGGTTCTCGGTGCTGTCGGTGGGGACCAGATCAATCGTGATCCCCGGTTCCTTTTCGCGCAGGCCGGCGATCACCGGGGGCAGAATATAGACTGAAAACATCACGCTGGCGGTGATCCTGACACTGCCCTCGATCTGGGTCTGGCGGCCAGCGGCGGTAAGTTCGATTTCGTTCAGGGCCGCCTGCATCCGCCGGGCGGGGCCCATCAGCAACTGGCCGTTCTCCGTCAGCATCAGCCCCTTGGCCTGGCGATGAAACAGCACCTGTTGCAGGTCGTCCTCCAACTGACGGATCTGGCGGCCCAGCGTTGGCTGGCTGGCCCCCAGATGGCGCGCCGCCGCTGAAAGCGATCCGCAATCCGCCACCGCCAGAAAGGCCCTGACAAGCGACCAGTCAAGGGATGAAACCGGCTTATCCATTCATAAATGAATACATGATAGTTGAATTTTGGCAATTCCTATTCTTCAAGGAATGCGCAAACCTATCGTCATTGCAGCGCAATCGGAGGTTTGAGCGATGCGGAAATCCGTTTTGATCCTTGGGGCCAATGGCCGCTTTGGCCGTCACGCGGCGGCAGCCTTTTGGAACGCCGGGTGGAGCATCCACCCCTTTGAGCGCACTCGCGAAGACCTGATGCAGGCCGCCGCCACGGCGGATGTGATCGTCGCGGGCTGGAACCCGGCCTACCGCGACTGGGCGGCTCAGGTGCCCGCCCTGCATGCCCGGATTCAGGCCGCTGCGCGCGCCAGCGGGGCGACGGTGATCCTGCCGGGCAACGTCTATGTTTACGCCCCCGATACGCCCCTGCCATGGGGGCCGGACCGCGCACATCGTGCCACAAACCCCTTGGGCCGCATCCGGGTTGATCTTGAGGCAAGCTATCGGCGCAGCGGGGTTCAGACCATCGTGTTGCGTGCGGGCGATTTCATTGACACCGAGCACTCGGGCAACTGGCTTGACAAGGTCATTTTGCGGGGGCTTTGCAAAGGGCGGATCAGCTATCCCGGCCCCGTCGATGTGCCCCACGCCTGGGCCTATTTGCCCGATCTGGCCTGCGCTGCGGTGGCCTTGGCCGAGAAACGCAGTGAGCTGGGTCAATTCGAAGACCTGGCATTTGACGGCTACACCCTGACCGCCAACCAGATGGCCGCGATCCTTTCGGATATCACGCGCAGGCCGGTTCAGGCCCGCCCAATGTCATGGCTGCCCATTCAGGCCGCGCGGCCCTTTTGGCCAGAGGCCAGGTATCTGCTGGAAATGCGGTATCTCTGGCAGGTGCCGCACCGGCTTGATTGTACCCGACTGGCGGCACTTTGCCCACAATTGCCGGTCACCCCACCCGAGGAGGCCCTGAAAATCGCGGCCACCCCTTTCCAGAGGGTGCCAAGGCATTGCCGGTGTCAGTCAATCTCAAGATCGACCCAGACCATCCGGTGACGACTGGCCGCATCGGCCAGGTCTGCCTCGGGGGTTCCGTCGGGGGGCCAGTATACCCCGCCGCCACCTACCTTCATCGTGGCGGCGGGCAGGACATAATCCACCCTCAGATCCCCCGGCCCGGGGGCGGGCCATGCCGCCGTGTCCAGCCTTGGGTCGCCGGTTTGGCCCTCGCCCTGTTCTACTGCGCCTTGTCGCATTTGGCGGGGGTCTTGCAGGCGGGGATCGGCCAACAGGCCGCTGATCGCCTCGCGCCGCCCGTCGCTGTCTTCGGGGTCAAGATTGGCATCACCGATCACGATAAACCGGTCCTTTGGTGGCGGGCCGAATGCACCATCAAGATAAAGCTGCCAAAACCGGATTTCATCGTGATTGCGCCTGCCATTGAGATCCTCTGGCCCATCAAACACAGGTGGCGTCGCATGGAACGCCAGAAGATGCATCAGCCCCGAGGGGAGGTTCACCGGCACAACCCAATGGCCCACGTAAGACAGGCGTTGCACGGCCGCCGCAGGGGGCGAGGGGAACGGCATAGCATCCGTCACCGGTCGGATCGCGCCGGGCAGGTCGCGCCACAAAACCGCGCTGAAATCCTTGGCGCGCTCACTGTCGATGGGATAGCGCGACAGGATCGCCATGCCGCCCTGTCCCGAGAAATAGCCAAAACCCTGCGCATCACCCGGCCCGCCTAGGCGCCCGTCGCCATCCATGTCAAGCCCGGTGGCGCGCCCGCTGTTGGGGCGGCGTGCAAACAGGTGATCAAAGTGCCAGCCGTCCTTGGAAATCCGGTCGCGCAGCGCATGCAACGCGATCAGGTCGAGGTCATAATCGAGCTTTTGCAAGACAAGGATATCCGGGCGCATCTTGGCTACAATTTCTGCGATGGCGGCAATCTGTGGGTCTTCGTCGCGCAGAATGTCGCGCAGCAAAAGCCCCGGCCCCTTGCGGTCAAGCCCGACATTCCAGCTTGCCACGCGCAGGGGGTCGGCAACGACCGGCCCGGCAAGCAGGATCAGTGCCAGAGCAATCGTTGAAACGGAGTGGGTCAGGCGCGTTGCAATCCCTTGCCGAGAATGTCGTCTTCGGCATAGGCGCGGCGCCGCTTTTGCTCGATCATGTCGGCGATCCGGCTCATGGCGATCCCTCGCATCAACATGCTTGCCGGCAAAAACGCCCATGCGGTCATCGTCCAAATTAAGGTTTGCGGGTTCGCGATCGAGATCGGATCAATCATATCCGAGGCCGCCCGAACAGCCGCCGGAATCAAGAATGGCAGCAAAGACCCTAACACAACGTTAAGACCAGCATCCCGGCGCAACCGATAGAGCACATCACCGCCCCCGGTCGGATCGAACAACGGCAGGTTCACCCAGACATTGAACGCCCCATTGCGCGAGGGCCAGCCCAAAAGCCGCACCAGCGTCAGGAAGACGAACATCATCACAAGCGACACGGTATAGGAAATCCCCGACGTGGTACGCACCAGATCAACAAGTGACTGATCGGCATCGGCGGGCATCATAAGCACCACCATACGCACCGGGGAATAGGGAAAATCGACAACCTCGCCCAGGGCGCTGCCCATATTTGTCAGCAACACGGTCCAGCCGGTCGGATCGGTCGTTCCCCGACAGATCAGCGACAGGACGATCAGAATGCCCGAAAGTGCAAAGAACTTGAGCCGGTTGAACGGCGGCGCAAAGCGAAACTCGATGATGCTGGGATAGCGGCCGTAGTATTCGATAAAGGTCATAAAGCCCGCAAGGATCGACAGCACGATCACAATCTGTGCCGTGTCGGGCCCGGTTGAGGGCACGAGTAAAGAAGGCGTTGCCACCATCATCGCGATCAGGATGGCACGCGATAGCGCGCCGGGTATTTGTGAGAACACTGCCCGTTCCCTTCCAACTTGGTCGGTCGCGATACGATGCCGCGGCCTTGTTCCAACTTGATCCACCAAATTATGGCGGTATGCCTCATTCTTGCCCAACTTTTGCCTACTTTCATCAGGCATCTCAAGCCTTGGTTAATAAGACGCAAGGTTTAGGGCCGTTTGAGGGAGTAACTGGTGCAGTATTACATCAAAGTTGGGTCAAAACTGCGGCGTAAGCTCATGTAAACACTGCATCTTGTGTGTGGCGTGCAATCGGGCACAAGAGGGCATTTTAAAATGAAAACGCCGCGAGTCTTACTCGCGGCGTGATCGTGTCACGTGGAAAGCGCCTTAAACCCAGGGGCGTGCCTGTGCAGCCTTGGCCTCGAAAGTGTCAATCGAGGCGGCCTTCTCCATCGTCAGACCAATGTCATCGAGCCCTTCAAGAAGGCAATGCTTCTTGAACGCATCCACCTCAAAAGCGAAGATTTCGCCGTCCGATGTTGATACCGTCTGTGCCTCAAGATCGATCTCGACGCGGGCGTTGGCGCCTTTTTCGGCCTCTTTCATAAGAGCATCGACCTGCTCTTGCGGCAGGGCAATCGGCAGGATGCCGTTTTTGAAGCAGTTGTTGTAAAAGATATCGGCAAAGCTTGGCGCGATTACACAGCGAATGCCGAAATCTTTGATCGCCCAGGGCGCATGTTCGCGTGACGAGCCACAGCCAAAGTTGTCGCCAGCGATCAGAATCTGTGCCTCGCGGTATTGCGGCTTGTTGAGCACGAAATCAGGGATTTCCTTGCCGTCATCATCATAGCGCATCTCGTCAAACAGGTTCACGCCAAGGCCCGACCGTTTGATCGTTTTCAGGAACTGCTTGGGGATGATCATATCGGTGTCGATATTGATCATCGGCATCGGCGCGGCGATCCCGCTCAGTTTTTCGAACTTTTCCATTACATCATCTCCCGAACATCGGTCAGTTTGCCGGTTATCGCCGCCGCCGCCGCCATGGCAGGCGACATCAGGTGCGTGCGTCCGCCGCGGCCCTGACGGCCCTCAAAGTTGCGATTCGAGGTCGCCGCGCAACGCTCGCCCGGGCTAAGCTGGTCGGGGTTCATCGCAAGACACATCGAACAGCCCGCCAGACGCCATTCAAATCCGGCCTCCTTGAAGATATCCGCAAGGCCCTCTTCCTCGGCTTGCGCGCGCACGAGGCCAGAGCCGGGCACGATCATCGCCCGCAGCCCGTCCTTGACCTTTTTGCCCTTGAGGATCGCCGCCGCAGCGCGCAGATCCTCGATCCGCCCGTTGGTGCAGGAGCCGATAAAGACGGTGTCGATCTCGACCTCGCTCAGCGGTGTTCCGGGGGTCAGGCCCATGTAATCAAGGCTGCGCTGTGCCGCATCCACCTTGCCGCCGGTGAAATCCGACGCGGCCGGCACATTCGCGGTGATCGGCAACACATCCTCGGGTGAGGTGCCCCATGTGACCACCGGCGCGATATCTTCGCCCTTGAGGGTGATCACCTTGTCCCAATGCGCGTCATCGTCGGAATAAAGCGTTTTCCACCACGCAAGCGCGGCCTCCCATTGCGCACCTTTCGGGGCATGCGGGCGGCCTTTGCAATACTCAAAGGTCTTTTCGTCCGGCGCAATAAGCCCGGCGCGCGCGCCACCCTCGATCGCCATGTTGCAGACGGTCATGCGGCCTTCCATGGAAAGGTCGCGGATCGCCTCGCCGCAATATTCGATCACATAACCGGTGCCACCGGCGGTGCCGGTCGCGCCGATCACCGACAGGGTGATATCCTTGGCCGTCACGCCGGGGCGCAGCTTGCCGGTGATCTCGACCTTCATGTTCTTGCCCTTGCGCTGGATAAGCGTCTGGGTCGCAAGGACATGTTCAACCTCGGATGTGCCGATACCATGCGCGAGTGCGCCAAACGCGCCATGCGTGGCGGTGTGGCTGTCGCCGCACACCACGGTCATGCCCGGCAGGGTCCAGCCCTGTTCGGGGCCGACGATATGCACGATACCCTGGCGTACGTCAGACACGGGATAATAGTGAATGCCGAAATCTTTGGCGTTCTTGTCAAGTGCGTCGACCTGAATACGGCTGTCTTCGGTCATGGTGGCGGCATTGGCGCGATCAAGCGTGGTGGGCACGTTGTGATCGGGCACAGCGATGGTCTTGTCCGGCGCGCGCACCGTGCGGTTGGTCATCCGCAAGCCTTCAAAGGCCTGTGGGCTGGTGACCTCATGCACAAGGTGGCGGTCGATATAAAGCAGACAGGTGCCATCCTCGGCCTCGTGGGCGACATGGGCATCCCAGATTTTATCATAAAGTGTCTTGGGGGACATGTGTCCTCTCCCGTTCTCTAGTGGCTGAATTTCAGATGTGACAGGGCATTGCGCGCCTCATAGACGGGCAAGAATTGTAAGCGTCGCACCAAAGAAACGCCAAGGCAGGCGCGCGCGGTCATCCATGTCAAAAATCGGTATCATCCCAGAGCAGATACAGCGCCCGCCCGAGTCTATCAAGAGGCGCTTGTACTTCAGGCCCCCTCAACGCCGGCCCCGGTTTCGTCTGGCCGTGAATATCCCGGGAGAGTTGCCCGAGGTGGGGCGGAATAAATTGCAATGGTATGCGTGTGATAAATCTGGGCGATCATATAGCTGGCAAAGGCAACGCGGGCTTGATTCTGCTCTCCGCAGCGCGTTTCAGGTCGGCGCTATAGTGACGTGAGGCGGATCTGGATTTGGCGGGGCGGTTGCGCGAATAGGCCTTGGCCAAACCTGTCACCTCTTGTGGCCGTTTCGATTTCATCCACAACTTATTGTGGTTATCCCCAACAAATAGCTTTACAGCCTGCGCGAAAGGCCGCACCATATATTGTATTGGCGGTGGGAGTAGCCCCCGTTAATAGAGCAGGCACCTAGCGCTTGGGGGTGTGTCGCAACCCCTGTGCTATAGCAAATGAGGTGGCGCAATGGCCCTTTCCGAGCAGTTCTTGCAAGACGAGATTCACCCGATCGACATTGTCGAACATATTGCCGAGCATCACGACTGGGATTTCGACCGGATTGGCGATGATCAGATCGCGATGGCCGTCGAGGGCCAATGGCGCACCTATTCGATCACGCTGGCCTGGTCGGGCTATGACGAAACCCTGCGCCTTGTCTGTACCTTCGAGATGGAGCCGCCTGAGCACAAGATGCCGGTGCTCTACGAGATGCTGAACGGTGTCAACGATAACTGTTGGGCCGGGGCGTTCACCTGGTGGGGCGAGCATAAACTGATGGTCTATCGCTATGGTCTGGTGCTGGCGGGCGGGCAGGATGCCACGCCGGAACAGATTGACACCATGATCAACGCCGCCGTGATGAGCGCCGAGCGCTATTATCCGGCGTTCCAACTGGCGATCTGGGGCGATAAATCGCCCAAGGATGCCATGCAGGTCGCCATTGCAGAGGCCTTTGGTCGCGCGTAACACTTACCCCCGCAATGTGATGAACGGATGCGGGGGATTTACGATGAGCATGAAATATGTGGCCGAAAACGGTCTGGTTTTGCTGGGCTGTGGCAAGATGGGCGGCGCCATGCTGCAAGGCTGGCTGGCGCAGGGATTGCCGCCTGCTTCGGTGTCGGTGATTGATCCCAACCCGTCCGATTGGCTGCGCGGGACCGGGGTTGGCATCAACGGTGATCTGCCCGCAAATCCGGCCATCGTTCTGATTGCCGTCAAACCACAGATGATGGGCGAGGCGCTACCGGTGCTGGCGGCGATGGGAAATGGCGCGACGTTGTTTGTCTCGGTCGCGGCCGGCACGCCGATCGCGGCGTTCGAGGCCGCTTTGGGCGCGCAAAGCCCGATTGTGCGCGCCATGCCCAACACCCCCGCCGCCGTGGGTCGTGGCATCACCGCCATCATCGGAAATGCCCATGCAAGCGCGGCGCAGGTCGATCTTGCCGAGATGCTGTTGCGTGCGGTTGGTCAGGTGGTTCGCCTTGAGGGCGAGGATCAGATGGACGCGGTCACCGGCGTTTCCGGCTCTGGCCCGGCCTATGTGTTTCACATGATCGAATGCCTGGCAGCTGCCGGCGAGGCGCAGGGCCTTGCCCCCACCCTTGCGATGCAGCTTGCGCAGGCGACGGTGGCCGGGGCCGGTGCATTGGCCGAGGCCGCCGATGAAACCCCGGCGCAATTGCGGGTCAATGTGACAAGCCCCAATGGCACCACGCAGGCCGGGCTTGAGGTGCTGATGGACCCGCAAAACGGCCTGCCGCCCCTGATGCGCAAAACCGTGGCGGCGGCGGCGGATCGCTCGCGGGAGCTTGGCAATGGCTGAGATCACCTTTGACGATTTCCTCAAGGTCGATATCCGGGTTGGCCGCGTCACCCGCGCCGAGCCCTACCCCGAGGCGCGCAAGCCCGCGATTAAGCTTTGGGTCGATTTCGGGCCCGAAATTGGCGAAAAGAAAAGCAGCGCGCAGATCACCGCGCATTACGATCCCGAATCCCTGATCGGGCGGCAGGTGCTGGCCGTGGTCAACTTTCCGCCGCGCCAGATCGGCAAGTTCATGTCGGAAATCCTTGTTCTCGGACTGTCCGATAGTAATGGCGAAATCGTTCTGATAAGCCCCGATCAAGAAATTCCAATCGGAGAAAGACTGCATTGAAACGTGTCCTGCTGACCCGGCCGCTGCCGGATCGCGTGGTGGAAGCCGCGCGCACCCATTTCGAAGTTGAACTGCGCGATGATCCCGCCCCTCTCAAGCTTGGCCAGATGCGCGGTGCATTGGCGCTTTATGATGGGGTGTTGCCGACGCTTGGCGATATGTTCTCGGCAGAGGTTTTTGCCGATGCGGGGAATCCGCGGTGCAGGATTCTGGCGAATTTCGGGGTTGGCTATAACCATATTGATGCAGCGGCGGCGCGGGGCGCGGGGATCAGTGTGACCAACACGCCCGGCGCGGTGACCGATGCCACCGCCGATATCGCGATGACGCTGATCCTGATGAGCGCGCGGCGCGCGGGCGAGGGCGAGCGGATGGTGCGGGCGGGCAAATGGGTCGGCTGGAACCCGACGCAGATGCTTGGCCTGCATGTCTCGGGCAAGACCGTGGGCATTATCGGCATGGGCCGGATCGGGCAGGCGATCGCGCAGCGCTGTCATTTTGGCTTTGGCATGGAGGTGATCTATTACAACCGCTCGCCCAAGCCGATGGAGTTTCCCGCACGTCAGGTCGAAAGCCTTGAGGCATTGGCGGCGGCGGCCGATATCGTTGTGGTGGCGGTGCCCGGCGGTGCCGAGACCCGTCACATTGTCGGCGCGCCGGTGTTTGAGGCGATGAAGCCGCACGGTCATTTCGTCAATATCGCGCGGGGCGATGTGGTGGATGAAGCCGCACTTGTTGCGGCGCTGCAAGCGGGGACCATCGCGGGCGCGGGGCTTGATGTCTATGAAAAAGAGCCGATTGTGCCCGAGGCGCTGAAGGCGATGGAGAATGTCACGCTCTTGCCACATCTGGGCACCGCCGCACTTGAGGTGCGCGAGGCGATGGGCCTTATGGCGGTGGAAAACCTGCGGGCGTTCTTTGCCGATGAGACCCCGCCCAATCTGGTGAACTAGGCCAGAGCCCCCGCCATCGACCGGCACGCCGGGTCGGGGCGGGGAATTTGAGTATTTTTGCCAAGAAGAAGGGGCTTTTCGGGTCTCATCGGGGGTGTGCCGTGGTGTCATGCTTGACGTTGGGGGATGCATGGGCTGATCTGGCGGGAACGCGAAGGAGAAAACCATGTATCAACCGGCCATTTCAGGATCGGGCGTCTTCACCCCGCCAGAGGTGATCACCAATGACGAGCTGGTGGTGGCCTTCAATGCCTATGCCGAGGCCTTTAATGCGAAGAATGCAGAGGCCATAGCGGCGGGTGAGGTTGAGGCCAAGGCCGCATCTTCGAGCGCGTTCATCGTTGGAGCCTCTGGGATCGAGCAGCGCTATGTGATGGATAAATCGGGGGTGTTGGACCCGGCGGTCATGCACCCCAAGTTGCGCCAACGCAGCGACGACGAACCGGGGATCATGGCCGAGATGGCGGTTGGTGCCTGTACCAAGGCGCTCGCGCAGGCCGGGCGCGGCGCGGAGGAGGTTGATCTTGTGATCTGCGCCGCCAGCAATCACGAGCGTGCCTATCCGGCGATTGCGATTGAAATTCAACAACTTTTGGGCGCCGGTGGTTTTGCCTTTGACATGAATGTCGCCTGTTCTTCGGCGACCTTCGGCATTCAGGCGGCGGCGGATATGATCCGGGCCGGATCGGTGCGCCGGGCGCTTGTGGTGAATCCCGAGATCTGTTCGGGGCATCTTGAGTGGCGCGACCGCGATTGCCATTTCATTTTTGGCGATGTCTGCACCGCCGTGGTGGTCGAGCGCGCGGACGAGGCGAAGGGCGCGCATTTCGTGATCCGCTCGACCCGCTGTGCCACGCAGTTTTCCAACAATATCCGCAACAACAACGGATTTTTGCGCCGTAACCGGCCCGATGGCATGGCGGATCGGCGCGACATGCAATTCATGCAGGAGGGGCGCCGCGTGTTCAAGGAGGTGCTGCCGATGGTCTCGGCGCATATTCTGGAGCATCTTGAGGGCGACGGCGTGACGGCGGATGATTTGCGGCGGCTCTGGTTGCATCAGGCCAACAAGACGATGAACGATTTTATCGGCAAGAAGGTTCTTGGCCGGGCGCCGGAGCCGGGCGAACAGCCCAATATCCTTCAGGATTATGCCAATACCTCTTCGGCGGGCTCGATCATCGCCTTTTCCAAATATTCCGACGATCTTGTGCCGGGGGACCGCGGGCTTATCTGCTCGTTCGGCGCGGGCTATTCGGTTGGTTCGGTTCTGGTCGAGCGGGCCTGAGACCGGGTTTTGCCCTGGGTGGCGCCGGGTTGAATTTGCAAATGACTTTCCGGGATAAAGCGATTAAGGGAAAGCAACTGTTGGGTTTCCCCTGATTTTCTGGGGCTGGGAACTGAGGAAGAAGCGTATGTCGAGGATGGGAAGTTACCTCAAGAAGCACACCGAGGCCTTGGTCAAGGACGTAGGGATTGAGGCCGCGTGCAAGCTGACTGGCAAATCAAAAGCGACGTTGGGGCGGTATTATGCGGACCACGCTGAACACGCTGATCGCTTCATGCCGGTCGATGCCGTAGCGGCGCTTGAAGAGGCAGCCAGCTATCCGCATGTGACAAGTGCCCTGGCCGAGTTGCAGGGGATCGGCCTTACCTTTGACGGCAAGCGCCGCAACACCAACGAGCGCGCGAATGTGAACAGCGATGTGATCGTTCTGTCGCAGCGGTTTGCGCTTTTGATGGCTGAATATCAGCAATCCATCGAGGATGGCGTGATCACGATCAACGAGGCCAAGCGGCTTTTGCGCGAAACCTCGCAGCTCCAGCAGGTGTTGATCGACATGAAACTTCACCTTGAAGAAGAAGCCATCTGAACCGGTGCCGCGCCCGTGCCTAGCCCATTATCTGTGTGCTGATCTGGCTAACCAGGTGAACCACTGAGGCGCGAAACTCTGGCAGAACAAGCGCGGCCAGAAACCCGACATGCAGCACGGCAATCGCGTTAAGCGAGGTGCGAAACGGCTCTTTACGGGTCTTGTGGCGAAAGATGCCCTGTCCGGCCTTGGCCCCAAGAGACCCACCAATCAGGCAGAGCGTCAAAAGCGTGCTTTCCGGCAGCCGCCAGCGGCGTTGAATCGCACAGCGTTTATCCCACCAGAACAGGCCAAGCGTCAGCATGTTGAGGATCACGAAATAGCTGAGAACAAACGCAAGAGGGGTCATGAGGTAATATCTGGGTCCGTCGCTGGCCGTTGGCCGGTATATCAGGGACTATCAGAGGCGCTTGCGTGCCGAAAGGGCCGCAGTGATCGTGCCATCGTCGAGATAGTCAAGCTCGCCGCCGATGGGAACGCCCTGCGCCAAAGAGGTTAGCGCGACACGCCCATCAAGCTGATCCGCGATATAATGCGCTGTGGTCTGGCCGTCCACCGTTGCATTGAGTGCAAGGATGACTTCTGAGATGTTTTCCGCCGATACGCGCTCCACAAGCTTGGGAATGCGCAGGGTTTCGGGGCCGATCTGGTCGAGCGCGGAAAGGGTGCCGCCAAGCACGTGATAGCGCCCTTTAAAGGCCTGCCCGCGCTCCATCGCCCAAAGATCAGCGACATCCTCGACCACGCAAATCTGGCCGTTGGCGCGTTTTTCCGAGGCGCATATGTCGCAGGTCTCGGTGGTGCCGATATTGCCGCAGGTGACGCATTCGCGCGCCGTGGCGGCGACGGTTTGCATCAGATCGGCCAGCGGCGTGAGCAAGAGTGCGCGTTTGCGGATCATGTGCAGCACCGCGCGTCGGGCCGAGCGGGGGCCAAGCCCCGGCAGCCGTGCCATCATGTCGATCAGGGCGTCAATGTCGCGGGTGCTGCTCACGGTATGCCCGGCCTTTGTGATTGGGGGCTCTGGCAAAGCTCAGAGCAGTTTGTTTGCGATATAGTCTATTATGGTGGGAAGAAAGGACAAGAAAGTCACAATTCCAGCCGCCGAGACCGAAACCTGACCGCCGGGTGGCAGGGTGCGCACGGCGCTGATCATGTCGCGGGCCTCGATCAGTTTGTCCAGATCGGGCAGGGGTTTGTCCGGATGCGGGTGATCGGCGCGGCGCGGCTGGTGCGAGCGGTCGCGGATATGCGCCTCGATCAGCGGTTCGATCTGGTTGAGCGCCTCGACCTTGGCGGTTATCAGCCGGTTGGACAATGGAATGATCGGCACCGCATAGGTGGCGGCGACCAGGGTCAGTGAAAAGGCCGAAAAGAGGATGACAACCGGATCCCTGTCATAGCCCGCAAGCACCACCGACAGGATCGCAAGCGAGGCGACAAGCGCGGTCACCATCACGACCTGACTGTTGACGCGCAAGATTGCAGGGAGCGGGGCGCGCGAAAGATTGAGAATGCGAACGTCCATCTCGGGCAGGGCGTGCAGCAAGGCCCCCCAGAATCTGAACACCGCAAAGACGCCCATGCCGGTGATCACGCTGCCGCAAAAAACGAAACCGGCCAGCCAGGGGCGCAGGTCCGGGCTGCTCCAGGGGTCAAGGATCCAGACGCCGCCGCCGATCAAAGCCCCGTAGCACAGCCCGAGCGGCAGAATCCATGGGTTGCCCAAAACATCGTTCACCGCTCCCTGCGGATTGGCGGCGGTCGTGGGCAGATCGTGAAACATCTCGCCAAGATGCGGCGCAACCCGGTGGCCGAAATGATACACCACGCCCGCATTGATTGTCACCAGAACGATCAGGGCAAAATCTGCAATATCACCGCGTAACGCCCATTCGGTGCGGGCATATAACAGGGCCAGCACCACCGTGGCGGCAACCGCCGCGCGCCCATAGCTGCGCCACAGGCGCGGGGTGGTGATATGTGTGCCCCGGTTCATCGCATCTCAGAATGGCAGCTTCATGTCCTTGGGCAGGCCCATGCCTTCGGTGAGCTTGCTCATTTCTTCCTGGGCGCGTTCTGTGGCTTTGCCCTGGGCATCCTTGATCGCGGCGAGGATCAGGTCTTCGACCACTTCCTTGTCATCCGAATTGAAGATCGACGGGTCGATATCAAGGCCCTTGAGTTCGCCCTTGGCGGTGCAGGTCGCCTTGACAAGGCCGGCGCCGGATTCGCCGGTGACCATGACGTTGTGCATCTCTTCCTGAAGCGCGGCCATCTTTTGCTGCATCTCCTGCGCGGCCTTCATCATCTTGGCCATATCGCCCATCTGGCCCAGTCCTTTGAACATAGTGTGATCTCCTATCGTGGGGCCCTTGTGCGGAGCAGCGGGCCGGATGTGTGGTTTTCTGATTTTAAGCATATGTGGCCGGAAATGGCGACAGGCAAGCGTTCGGTCCTGGTCGGGTGAACGGCTCAATCCTCTTCAAACGGGTCCCATTCGTCTTCGACCTCGGGCAGGGCCTCGGCCTCGGCGTGGCTGGCGATATCGGCGGCCGAGCGGATGGCGGTGATTTTTGATCTGGGAAAGGCGGCAAGCACGGCCTGCATCAACGGGTGATCGGTGGCCTCGGCCTTGAGCGCATCCTGGGCGGCATTGCGCGCCTCAAGGATCGTGGGGGCGGTGCCGGAATTGACCACGATCACGGCCCAACGATTGCCGGTCCAGCGTTGCAGGGCGCTGCCGAGGTTCTGCGCCAGATCGCCGGGGGCGTTCGGGGTCGGGGTGAATTCGATGCGCCCCGGCCGATAGGCGGCAAGGCGCAGGTTGCTTTCGACCTCGATCAGAAGCTTGACGTCGCGATTGGCGCGAATGAGGTCGACCACATGCTCAAACGTCGGGAAGTGCGACAGCGCGCTTTCGGCCTCGGGGGCGAGGGCCGTGGTCTGGCCTGCGCTGCCCGTATGGCCCGCGTTGCCAGAGCTTTGCTGTGCCGGCGCGTGATAAGCCGACGGCGCGGCGCCGCCACTGGCGGTTGGGGCGCTGCCGCCACCGCCGCCAACCGGACCGGGGGCCGGGGGCGGCGGGCTGTCTTGCAGGCGGCGAATGAGGTCTTCGGGCGTCGGCAGATCGGCCACATGCGTGAGGCGGATCACCGCCATTTCGGCGGCCATCATCGAATTGGGCGCCTCTGCCACCTCATCCAGCGCCTTGAGCAGCATTTGCCACATCCGCGTCAGCACCCGCATCGGCAGGGCCTCGGCCATCGCCTCGCCGCGGGCGCGTTCATCGGGGCCGATGGTGGGGTCCTGGGCGGTCTCGGGGGTGATCTTGACCACGGAAATCCAATGGGTGATCTCGGCCAGGTCGCGCAGCACCGCCAGCGGATCGGCGCCCTCGGCATATTGCGCCGACAGTTCGGAGAGCGCGCCTGCGGCGTCGCCTTTCATGACCATGTCAAACAGGTCAAGAACCCGGCCCCGATCGGCCAGCCCGAGCATGGCGCGCACCTGATCGGCGGTGGTTTCCCCGGCGCCATGCGAAATCGCCTGATCCAGCAGAGAGGTCGCATCGCGCGCCGAGCCTTCGGCGGCGCGGGTGATCAGAGCAAGCGCGTCATCGGTGATCTCGGCGGTCTCGGCGGTGGCAATCCGGCGCAGAAGGGCGATCATCACCTCGGGCTCGATCCGGCGCAGATCGAAGCGCTGACAGCGTGACAAAACCGTCACCGGCACCTTGCGGATCTCGGTGGTGGCGAAGATGAATTTCACATGCGCGGGCGGCTCTTCGAGGGTTTTCAGCAAGGCGTTGAACGCGTTCACCGACAGCATGTGAACTTCGTCGATGATGTAGATCTTGTAGCGGGCCGAGGCCGCGCGATAGTTCACCGAATCGATGATCTCGCGGATATCGCCCACGCCGGTGCGCGAGGCGGCATCCATTTCCATCACATCGACATGGCGGCCTTCCATGATGGCGGTGCAATGTTCGCAAACGCCGCAGGGCTCGGTCGTGGGGCCGCCCGCACCATCGGCACCGATACAGTTCATGCCCTTGGCGATGATCCGCGCCGTGGTGGTTTTGCCGGTGCCGCGAATGCCGGTCATGATAAAGGCCTGCGCGATGCGGTCGGCCTTGAACGCGTTTTTCAGGGTGCGCACCATCGCATCCTGTCCCACGAGATCGGCAAAGGTCTCGGGCCGGTATTTCCGGGCCAGAACCTGATAGCCTTTTTCGGGGGTGTCGGTCATGCGGGTGCCCTTTGGATTCGTGTCAGGGGCCAACCTAAAGCGGGGCGCGAGGGGCGTCTACCTTGCATTTCCCGTGACGGCGCGCAAAGCTTTGGTCGGTGTGTATCGGAGGGTGTCATGCGGTTGAAAGGGATCGGGCGGAGCCGGAATGTCGAGGACAGGCGGCGCGCAGGCAGGCGCGGCGGTCGCGGAGGCAAGGCCGGGCTAGGCGGCGTCGGTCTTTTGGTGGTGCTGGCAATCGGGTATTTCGCGGGTATAGACGTGACGCCGCTTTTGCAGGGCGGATCGGGGCCGGTGGCACAGTCTAGCGCGCCGCGTCAGTTAAGTGCCGAAGAAAAGCGCGCGGCAGAGTTTTCATCGCAGGTCCTTGCCACCACCGAGGCGGTCTGGGGCAAGGTCTTTGCCGAGCAATTGGGCAGCGACTATCGCCCGCCGGTGATGGTGCTTTATTCCGGTGTCACCCAGAGCCCCTGTGGCGGCGCCTCGGGCGCGACGGGGCCGTTTTATTGCCCGGCGGATCGCAAGGCCTATCTCGACACCGAATTTTTCGACACATTGGCGCGCCAACTTGGCGCCAGGGGCGATTTTGCGGCGGCCTATGTGATCGCCCATGAGGTGGCGCATCATGTGCAGAACGAGCTTGGCATCCTGCCCGAGGTCAACCGCCGCCGACAGGCCGCCGGACAGGCCGATGCCAATGCGCTGACCGTGCGGCTTGAGCTTCAGGCCGATTGCCTGTCGGGGGTCTGGGCGCGTGCGGTCGATGGGCTGCTTGAGCCGGGCGACCTTGAGGAGGCGCTGAATGCGGCGCGGATGATCGGCGATGATCATTTGCAAAAGCGTGCCGGTCAGGTGCCGCAACCGCATACCTTTACCCATGGCACCTCGGCGCAGCGGGCAAAGTGGTTCAAGCGCGGCTATGACAGCGGCGATCTGGCGCGCTGTGACACGTTTGGCACGGCGCGGTTGTGAGCGGTTTCGTGATCCATGCGCTGCCGGTGGCGGGTGGGATTCTTGCGATTGCGCCGCTGCCCGGCGGGTCGGGAACCTATGAGGCCGATCTTTTGCATTTGCATGACTGGCGCCCGGCGCTTGTGATCTCGATGACGACACTGGCGGAAATGACCGCGAGCGGTGCGGCTGATCTGGGCGCGGATTTGCAGGATAGCGGCACCCGATGGGCGCATGTGCCGGTCGAGGATTACGGCGTGCCAAGCCCAGAAGTCACGGACATATGGGAGGGCGCGGCGCAGGCCGCGCTTTTGGCGTTGCAGGGCGGTGGCCGGGTGTTGATCCATTGTCGCGGTGGCTGTGGGCGTTCTGGTATGGCGGCGCTTCGGCTGATGATCGAAAGCGGAGAAGAGGCCGGCGCGGCCCTGAGCCGGTTGCGCGCGCTACGCCCCTGCGCGGTCGAGACCGAGGCGCAGATGGCCTGGGCGCAGCAGGTCTAGGCGGCGGCAGAGCCGCGCGTGGGTTTCACCCACCCTACCGGCCGGGGCCGAGGGCGGGTTACAGGGCCACGCGCAAGGCACCAAAGCCGCGCATTCTGTCGCTCGGCGCAGGGTCTTCGCCGAGGTTGAGATGGCTGAGAGTGCTGTAATGTCCGGCCCCTTCGAGCAGGCGCAGTCTGACCTTGCCCGGCAGACGGTCGGCCAGGGCCTGGGTCATGGCAAGCGGCACCCATCGGTCGGCCGTCCCCTGCCAGATATCCATCGGGCACAGGATCGAGGTCAGCACCGGCGACCAGTCGCTCACATAGGCCGCAATCATCCGGGCATACCCCTTTGGATGGTGCGTGTAACTATGGCGCAGCCCCTGACGGATCGCCTCGGCGGCATCGGGGTGCTCCAACAGGGCATGCTCCGACCCGCCGGCACTTGCAAAGAGGCGTCGGATCAGCAGCTCAGGCGCGGCACGGGCGAGGAGCCCCTGGCCATAGGTCAGCGCCAAAAACAGGGAGGGATGGCGCGCGGCAAGCCGGAACAGGGGCTGTCCGGCC
This sequence comes from Roseovarius lutimaris, assembly GCF_900115165.1. Classification (GTDB taxonomy): domain Bacteria; phylum Pseudomonadota; class Alphaproteobacteria; order Rhodobacterales; family Rhodobacteraceae; genus Roseovarius; species Roseovarius lutimaris. The sequence continues at coordinate 41,242 of NZ_FOVP01000011.1, forward strand.
ATGTGCGGCAGGAAGTTCCCGAGTTGCAGGGGCGCAGCCGGCGAGATCAGCGTCAGACGCTTGATGCGCTCGGGATGCGCGGCGGCGATATGGATGGCCAGCATTGCGCCCATCGAAAACCCTAACAGGTGAATGCTGCCGTCGGGTATCTTCCCGGTCAGGGATTCAAACTGTGCAATCGCGGTCTTGACGGGATCGTCACCGGGTGCCTTCGCTGAGAAAAGATCAGGCGCAATGATTGGTGGCAGATCAAATTGATCCGCAAAGCCTAGATCGGCGTCCGATGGGCTTCCGGGGAGGCCGTGGCAAAAATAGAGAGCCTGTTTCATAGCCTCTGCCAATCGTTAAATTATGAATTTACCAAAATGTAATGTTCAAGAGATCGGCGCGGCAATCGGGGAAAGCAACGCGAAACGTGTTCATATAATTCAAGGCTTGCAGGTGGGTGGGAGAGGGTGAGAGGCTGGACAACGACCCAAGCGGGGCTCGTTACGGCTGCTTCCTTCCGGACCTGACCGGGTTGGCGAGGTGCCTGCCCGCGCCAACCTCTCACCTCGCTACATAAGGATCAGATCGGAGATTCGCAAGAGAGGGAGTTGTCGACCGGTTGGCTTTGTTTCGGACAAAGCCAGAAGCCAAACCGGGCAAAGCCTTGTGGGGTGGTGCCAAGATACTCTGCCTGCAACGCGGCAAGGTCGTCGGGGTGCTCGCGCACAGTCGGCGAGGTGTCAAAGACCACCCTCGTGTCAGGCATCGCGGCAAAGCGCCAGACGGGGTGCGCCTGCGGCATGATTTGGTTTTGCGCGGCGATGTAGTCGGATAGAATATCGCGCACCGGGCGCGGGCTGGTATGGATCAGACCGGTGGCCGCGAGGTTGCGGAACGGGCCGCCGCCATAGGCGCGATAGCTGTTGGTGGCGACGATAAACCGCGCGCTGTCAGAGACCGGGGCGCCGTCATGGCACAGGTCGCGAATGCGGCGGGCCTTTGGGGCCACAAGCGTGCCGGCGAGGTCATAGCGGGCAGGCTGTGACAGGTCGATGGCATAGCTTAGCCCGTCAATCACATCGAAATCATGGCCTGGCACGGTCTTGTCCAATAGCATCTGATCGGGTGTGCCCGGCGTGATCTGGCGAAAGCAGATCGCGGCGCGTTCAAGCCAGTCGCGCAAATCCGCGCCGGTGACAAGCAGCCCGCAAAGGGTGTTTGGAAAGGGATAAAGGTCGGTAATATTGCGCAGTCGGAGCGGACCGGCCGACACGTCGGTGTAATACCCCGGTCCGCCACGCCCGCCGGTCTTGAACGGGGCCGAGGCCGATAGAACCGGCAGGCCCTCATGCTCGGTTCCCCGAAGGGCCTTGGTAAGGCCCATGCGCTGCGCCGCGTTGACAAGTTGGGTCGCGGGGTCGTTGCGCACAAGGGCAAGGTAGCTGTGAAGCGGGGTCGATGTCCGGCCAATCTCGCGTTCCGTCAACGTGAGCGTTTGGGCATGCGCAGGGGCAAGCGCGCGGCAAAAGTCGGGGTCCGGCGGGATATCGGCGGCGGCACGCACATCGCTGGTGTGTCCTGTGACTTTCCAGTTGCCGTCGCCTTCCTGTGTCAGGGTCAGGTCAAGCACCCCAAGATGCGAGCCGCGAAAGCCGGGTTTGACAAATGGCATGCCGTTGAGGCGGTCATGCGGGGGGCGGTCCTTGTCGGGATCGGGATAGATCCGGTGGCTATGCCCGCCGACAAGCGCGTCGACTCCCGGAACGCGGGCGAGCGCCTGCGCCGCATTCTCCATCATCGGGCGGTCGGGGCCCTCGCCAATCCCGGTATGGGCCAGAGCAATTACCAGATCGGCGCCCGCTGCGCGAATGACCGGCACCCAGGCACGGGCGGCCTCGACCATGTCGCGACAGGTCAGGCGGCCGGTAAGATGGGCGTGATCCCAGGTCATGATCTGCGGCGGTACAAGCCCCAGCACGCCGATGCGCAATGTCGTGATGTTACCGCTGTCATCGCGCAACTTGCGGGTCAGCATGTGCCAGGGCGGGCAGAGGGTTTCATCGTCCTCGGGTGTTGGCCCGCTGCGCAGCGCGGCATTGGCGCAGACAATCGGAAAGCCCGCCTCGGGCAATGTCTTTTGCAACCAGTCGAGACCGAAGTTGAACTCATGATTGCCAAGCGACGCGGCGTCATAGCCAAGCCCATTCATCGCCAGAAGCACGGGATGCGCACCCTGCCAAGCCTGTCCGGCGTGTGGGGTGAGGTCGCTGATCGGGGTGCCCTGAAGAAAATCGCCGTTGTCAAACAGAACAGAGGCGCCGTCCTCCACCTCGGCGCGTGCCCGCGCGATCAGAGTGGCCAGCCGCGCAAGGCCATAGGGGCGGTCGGGGGTGTTGGTGAAATAGTCAAACGGCAGAATATGCCCGTGCACATCTGTCGTCGCCAGAATTCTAAGCGCGACCTTGGACCTGTCATCGGGGCGCGCCTGTTGCCTTACTTTATCCGATGTCGTCTGGGTCAATTGTTCAATGCCCTTGGTCGAGGTGTGAGCCCTCATTTGTGTAAGGTAGCTTTTCCATGCCGTTCGGCAAAGTTTCCGGAAAAGCTGAACCTTCAGTCAAGGTGTCATAGGTGAGAGATGGGAGCAATGCACTATAGGTTGCATATTGTTTCGTCGCGGCAGTTTTCTGGCCCTGCCCCTTGTGCTGAACCCGCAAGCGTTGTGTACATGGCGGAACAGATTTTTGGGGCGTCGCAATGCAAAAGGCAGAAACGGTGACATTCGGGGGCTCGGCGCTTGACCGGGCGGATGACCTGCGGGGCAACGCGGCGGCGATTGCAAGCGCGCGGGCCGAGGGGCGCGCAAGCGCCGTGGTGCTGTGGCGGGGCAAGCCGCTGGTGGCGACAGAGGCGCTTGACCGTCTGATCCGGGTGTCGGTCGATCATCCGGTTCTGGCGCGTTACAAGGTGCCGCCGATCCTGCTTGGGCGCGAGGACAACGGCGATCTTGTCTTTGCTTATGACATCTCCGCCTGGGTGCCGCCGGGGCTTGAGCCCGATCAACTTGATAGTTTTCTCGACGCCTCCGAACAATGCCACCCGGATTTGCCCGCAGGCGCGGTGTTTGTCGAATTACGCCGGGTGATGACCCACCTGAACACGCGCGATGCAGAGCTTGCCGCGACCGCCAAGGCGGTTTTCGCCTGGCATCTGAGCCATCGGTTCTGCGCGCGCTGCGGCAGTGAGAGCCGGATGATCCAGGCCGGCTGGCAACGTGCCTGCGATAGCTGCGGGGGCCAACATTTCCCGCGCACCGATCCGGTCGTGATCATGCTGATCACCCGCGGCAACAAGGTGCTTATGGGGCGCTCGCACCCCTGGCCCGAGGGGATGTATTCGCTGCTTGCGGGCTTTGTCGAGCCGGGCGAAACACTTGAGGCCGCCGTGCGCCGCGAGGTCTGGGAAGAGGCGGGTATCAGGGTCGGGCAGGTCAGCTATCTTGCCAGCCAGCCCTGGCCGTTTCCGGCCTCTTTGATGTTGGGCTGTCGCGGTGAGGCGTTAAGCGACGAGATCACCATCGACCCCAAGGAAATCGAGGACGCCATCTGGTGCAGCCGCGAAGAGATCATGCAGGCCTTTGCCGGGCAGCATCCGTTTATGTTGCCCGCCCGAAAAGGTGCAATTGCGCATTTTCTTTTGCAGAACTGGCTTGCCGATAGCCTTGATTGACGCGACAATACCGCCGGGCATTTGGCATGATAATAAGGGCAGAACCGATGCAGTTCAGCACCAGGGAAGACATAGAAGCGCCGATCGAGACGGTTTTTGCGGAAATCACCGATTTTCAGGCCTTCGAACGCTCGGCGCTGCGCCGTGGGGCCGAGGTGCGTCGGATTGATGACCTGTCCACGCCCGGCGTTGGCATGGCCTGGCATGTCGGATTCATGATGCGCGGCAAACGTCGTGAAATCCAGATGCAGCTTAGCGAGTATGATCCCCCCAACGGGATCACCCTTTCATCGATGTCGCCCGCAATGGGGGGCGCGATGATGATTGATCTTGTGGCGCTGTCACGTGGGCGCACGCGCATGTCTGTTGACCTCACGCTGAAGCCAAAGAATCTTGCCTCGCGGCTTTTGGTGCAAACGCTCAAGCTGGCACGGAGCAATCTGACCAAGCGGTTCAAGCTGCGAGCGGCGGAATACGCAATGGATGTGGAAGACCGCTACAAGCGGAGCGTCTGAGGGCGCGGCGTGGCCCGCGATAGCGTGCCTCAAGGCCAAAGCCGACCAATGCGCCGGACTGCGTGACCGCATTTTAGGGTGGCTTTGGGCCTTGTTTGCCCAAGGCTGCGTCTTCCATGAAACTCTGCTCTGCGACGGCTACCCGCTTGCCATTCCGGCAATCATCGCTATGAGCGCGACAAGGTGGACCAGCATCAGGGCCTTGTCATTCCACATCGCGCCCACCGCAAACCACCCCAGCACGCCGATCAAGAACAGGTAGAGGTTCCACGGTGCCCATCCGGCCCCCGTGGCGGCGTAGCCCATGATCTGAATGAGTGATGCGCCCCATTTGACCGCAAATACGATGCGGTCAAACTGTGGTCTCTCCAGGATGGTATCAGACGGCACGGGTCAACCCTCCGTCAATGCGAAGGTTCTGACCGGTCATATAGCCGCCACCTTCGGAGGCCAGTAGCGAAATCACCGACGAAACCTCTTGTGCCCGCCCATAGCGCCCCAACGGAATACGCGCCTTGCGGTCTTCGGTCTCCGGAAGGCTGTCAATGAAACCTGGCAAGACATTGTTCATGCGAATGTTGTTAGCGGCGTATTTGTCGGAATAAAGCTTGGTGAAGGCGGCCAGACCCGTCCGGAACACGCCTGACGTCGGAAAAAGCGGATCAGGTTCAAAGGCCGCAAAGGTCGAAATGTTGATGATCGTACCGCCGCCCTGTGCTTGCATGACAGGTGTCACCAGACGCGTCGGGCGGATCACATTCAAGAGGTAGACTTCCATGCCAGTGTGCCACTCATCATCCGAAATTTCCAGAACCGGACCCTTTGGCCCGTGGCCTGCGGAATTGACCAGCGCGTCGATGCGGCCCCAGCGGTCCACAGCGCCCTGAACCAGCGCGGACAGGTCATCGGGAATGGTATTGGAACCGGTCACCCCGAAACCACCCAACTCAGCGCCAAGCGCTTCGCCTTTGCCTGACGAAGACAGGATACCCACCTTGAACCCATCTGCGGCCAACCGCCGGGCGGCATCGGCGCCCATGCCACTTCCGCCTGCGGTGATAAGTGCGACTTTTCTTACTGACATTTTTCTCTCCATCTATGGCTTGATGCACTTTTAGCCTAAACAGGCAGTCATTACGCTTTAGAATTGATGTTTCGTGGGTGTAGGAATACTACTGTCACATGAGCAAGCTCCCTCATCTCAATGGATTGCGTGCATTTGAAGTGGCTGGCCGTCATTTGAATTTTCGCGCGGCTGCGGATGAACTTGGCGTCACCCAAGGGGCCGTCGCCCAACAGGTACGGCAGCTTGAGGCGCATTTGGGTTTGCAATTGTTTGAGAGACTGCCCAAGGGGTTGGCGTTTACATCGCCGGGGCGGAGCTATCATGTGAATGTTGCTGCCGCATTCGAGGCGCTGCGCCGTGCGACCGATCACCTCAAGCCGGAACCGGGCAAGGTTCTTGTCAGCGTCACACCAACCTTTGCGGCAAAATGGCTGATCCCCAATCTTCCGGATTTTTCGGCAAGATACCCGGAAATCGACCTGCGCATTCTGGCAACCGAAAAGATATCAAGTTTTCACAGTGACGGGATTGATTTGGGGATCCGGCAAGGCGAGCCACCTTTTGGTGCAGCCTTGGATGCATATCGCCTGTTTCGCCAGGAGATTATCGCAGTGGCCGCGCCAGGTCTTATTGAAAAGCATAGCTTGTCGCATGGCGCAGATGCAGTGTCGTATCTGCCCAAACTCCATGACTCGCATGATCTTTGGCCAGAATTCCTCGGGTTGCTGAATATTGCAGACAAAGGAGGTCACGGATTGCGCCTGAGTCAGACGGCTTTGGCCGTGGATGCGGCACTTTCCGGTCAAGGGGTCGCTCTGGTAAGCCGCTTTCTCGTGGCAGCGGATATTGCAGCCAAGCGGCTGATTCAGATCACGCCGGAAAGCATGTCTGGAAAACAGGATTTCTACCTGCTGGCCATGCGCAAATCCAAACACAACATAGCGATTGATACCGTCATAAAATGGTTCTTGGCGCAAGCTGAAACGTAGCCCCAGCTTGTGTCGGGATATTGACCGTTAGCGCGAGCGTGGCGCAGTCCGGGGCCGCAGTGCTTACAGCGAAAGCCGACCAAACGCCGGAGTGCGTGACCGCATTTCAGGATGGTTCCGAGGTCATATTTACCGATTTGTGAACTGCTGCGAACACTGATTTCGCAAAACGGTTCAATGTGATGGCATATTGCATCTCATGTGCTTTCGGGACGCTCTTCGAGGAGCACTGATATTTTTACCCGGCGATGGGAACCTTTCCAATCTTACTGCATCTAAGAGTTTGAGTGCCAAAAAATGGCACTGGTATGAAAACGAAAGGGAACGAAATGATTAAGTCCATTTTGCTGAGCGTTACGCTTGTGGCCGCGTCTGCATCGCTTGCAATTGCCCATGACAACGAAGCACTTCTGCACGCCCCTGCAGGCGAACCCTATGTGCAAGTCAGCGATGTACTGCCGTTGCCAGCATTCCTGCCAGGCTTGGGCACGCTCTTTGTCGCGCCCGATACGCTGCCTGCAGGCCCGTTCTTGGCTTATGATCACGACGGTAAGCTTTCTGCGACAGTCTATATGACACCGCTGGATGACCTGCAAAACGGCACGTCCTATGATGATCTGATTATTGGTTCGCATGAGGTGAGTTCGGTCGACATTTACTACAATGCGGGCCATCCGGGTGTCGACAAGCCTCATGCCCACGTTGTGCTTTACCACGACGCCGAGGCTAAAAAGCGGTTGGCAAAATGACCCTCGAACGCCGCAGGGTTTTGAAGCTGGGGGGTGGCATCATTGCCACCTTCTCACTCCCTCTCTCAGTGCGCGCGGCGTCGCTGGAGATCATAGAAATGGGCGGTACAGCGCGCGGCGAGCGTATATGGTTTGCACCGCACGGCCTTGCGGTATCTGCGGGCACTACGATCCGTTTCGTCAATCGCGATCCGGGTAACAGCCACACTGCCACGGCATATCATCCTGAATTATTTGATCGCACGCGGCGCATCCCAAAAGCGGCAGGGCCATGGGACAGTGGGTTCCTTTTGCCTGGAGAGAGCTTTGAGGTCACGCTCGAAATCCCGGGCGTTTATGACTATTATTGCATTCCGCATGAGATGGCGGCCATGGTCGGACGTATCGTCGTCGGCAATCCGAGCGATCCCAGATGGGAAGGTTCAAGCCCGGATACAGGCGACGTGTCTGCCAAAGTTCTCGCAGCTTTGCCGAGGGTCGAAGATATTCTTGCCAAAGGCCGGATCGGGCGGGGGGACGACACATGATAGCCGATTCAATTCACGAGGGCAGCGCCCTTCCGGGGCCAAGCTCATCGGAAGCCGAGCTTGTTATTGCGGCCAGGGACCAGAGCGAACCGGCCGTGCGTGAACTCGTTAGGCGCCTGAACCCTCGCCTTTTCCGTATTGCGAGAGGCATCGTTGCAAGCGATGCGGAGGCCGAGGAAGTGGTACAGGAAACGTATCTCAAGGCATTCACCCGGTTAGATACATTTCGAGCTGAGTCAAGCTTTTCCACTTGGATTATCCGCATCGCAATCAATACTGCTCGGATGCAGATCCGCAATGTCCGACCACAGGAGGAGTATGACACCGTGGCCGAAGAAAATCAGATTACCTGTTCCCTACTCGCCTTTCCCGGCCAGTATCCCGACCGACCGGAAGCCGCGCTTGGGCGGGCCCAAATGCGGGTACTTCTGGAGGACGCTGTTGCATGTTTGCCCGCACATTTGCGCCTGCCCTTTCTCATGCGTGAAGCCGAGAGCATGAGCGTGCGTGCGATCGCGCATGATCTCTCGCTCAAATCCGTCACTGTCAAAACGCGCCTTTTCCGCGCCCGACTCCGATTGCGCAAGATAATCCAAGGCCGCATCCAAGGCGGATTCGACACTATCTTCCCGTTCGACGGCGCGCGCTGTGTTGGTATGGCAGATCGAGTCGTGGCGGAACTCAGGGCTGTAGAGCATTTATGATTTTTATGTCGTGACTATTTACCTGTTCCTTCATGAGGCAGTAACGTTGCCGCCCACGCTCACAACGAAAAGCTGAAACGCACGACGCTTCGTATTGGAAACCGCGCCCACCCAACACCTTCTCCGCCCTAATGGCGGCGGGGGTCGGCGGGGTAGACGCCCAGGATTGTGATGTCGGAGGTGAAATAATCCAGCTCATCAAGCGCACGGGCGACTTCGGGGTCGTCGGGGTGGCCTTCGATATCGGCATAAAACTGTGTCGCGGTGAACGAGCCGCCGACCATATAGCTTTCAAGCTTGGTCATGTTGACGCCATTGGTGGCAAACCCGCCCATCGCCTTGTACAGCGCCGCCGGGATGTTGCGGACCTGAAAGACGAATGTGGTCATCATCCCGTCCCCGCCGCGGCGGGCAAAATCGGGCTCGCGCGCCATGACCAGAAAGCGGGTGGTGTTGTTGCCCTGATCCTCGATCCCTTCGGCCAGCACATCCAGCCCATAGATTTCGCCGGCCAGGGCGCTGGCAAGGGCGGCCATTTCGGGCTGTCCGGCCTCGGCCACGTCGCGGGCAGAGCCGGCCGTATCGGCGCCGGTCACACGGTGGATGCCATGGCGTTCAAGAAATGCGCGGCACTGGCCCAGAAGCATGGTGTGGCTCATAGCGCTTTCAACCTGATCAAGGCGCACGCCGGGCAGGGCCAAAAGGCTTATCTCAATGCGCACGAAGGCCTCGGCGATGATGTGCAGCCCCGAATCAGGCAACAGGTGATGAATGTCAGCAACCCGCCCGAAGGTTGAATTATCGACCGGCAGCATCGCCAAATCGGCCTCGCCATCGCGCACGGCGGCAATCGCGTCTTCAAACGTCCGGCAGGGTAATGGGTCAAGCTCTGGATAGGTTTCACGGCAGGCCTGATGCGAGTAGGCGCCAAGCTCTCCTTGAAAGGCAATGCGCTTGTTCATGAACAATTTCCGTATTTTTGGCCCTTTCGGGCGTTTGGTCGCGGAAACTACACCTTGCGTCCGCATAGGGGAAGCGGATAGATACGCCGGCAAAGAGAGTTTAAATGGAAACGGGCCTATGTTCGACACAATGACACTTACCAAGACCGTTGGCGCGCTTTGCGGGGCCCTTCTTATCTTTCTGATGGGGAACTGGGCCGCAGAGACAATTTACTCTATGGGCGGCGGTCATGGCGATGAGCACGCGCAAGGGTATATGATTGAGACCGGCGCCGAAGATGATGGCGAGGCCTCTGCGGCGGATGAAGGCCCGACCTTCGGCGAGCTGCTGTTGGCGGCGGATGCCGGCAAGGGCGAAAAGGTCTTTGGCAAATGCAAGGCCTGTCACAAGCTTGAAAAAGGTGAGAACGCCACTGGCCCCTATCTTTACGATGTGGTCGGGCGTCCTGTGGATGCCGCCGAGGGCTTTGGCTATTCCGGCGCGCTGGAAGCGGTGGCCGAGGTCTGGACGCCGAAGAATCTCTATGACTTCCTTGAAAATCCCAAAGGCTATGCGCCGGGCACCACCATGGGCTTTGCCGGTTTGAAAAAACCTAAAGACCGGGTGAACCTGATCGCCTATCTTGATGAGGTGGACGGAGTCAAATACGTAGACCCGAATGCTGGCGCTGCCGAGCCTGCCGCTGAGGAGGCCGCAGCCGAGCCCGCCGTTGAGGAGGCCGCAGCCGAGCCCGCCGCTGAGGAAGCTGCTGCCGAGCCTGCCGCCGAGGAAGCCGCAGCCGAACCTTCCGCTGAGGAAGGCGCTGACTTTGCCGCAATGGTTGCCGCCGCTGATATCGACGCCGGTAAGAAAGTCTTCCGTAAATGCGGCGCCTGTCACAAGGTCGAAGAGGGCAAGAATGGCGCCGGGCCGAGCCTTTACGGTGTGGTTGGTCGCGATATCGCCAGTGTCGATGGCTTCAAATATTCCGACGCCCTGACCGGCCTTGAAGGCGAATGGACCCTTGATAAGCTAAGTGCCTGGCTTCAGAATCCGCGTGACTTTGCCGCTGGTAACCGAATGGGCTTTCCAGGTCTGAAAGACGAAGAGGACCGCGCCAACGTGATCGGCTATCTACAAAGCGTTGCAAACTAAGCCGCGCAGCTTCGCATCAAGGCCGCTGCCCGTTCGGGGCGGCGGCCTTTTTCATGGGCTCACCCGGATTTGCGGAGGCTTTGGACCGACAGTGCTTGAACAAGGCGCGGCGCCCTCTTAGCTTGCCTTAAAGAAAAGAAGCGCCAGGTACGGGTGCGGCAGGAGGAAAATGATATGACCGGATACCACGCCCCGGCCAAAGCCCGGGTTCCCCAGAATTTTGCACGCTTACGCATCATCGCTGCCGTGATCGGTCTTTCGATAGCCGCGCTTCTGGCACAGGGCGCGCAGGCGCAGGACAGGGTGATCACCTCGCATGGCTATTCCTATTTCGGCGATCTGAAATACCCTGCCGATTATCCGCATTTCGACTATGTGAACCCCGAGGCGCCCAAGGGCGGTGAAATCTCGCTTTATGCGCCGGGCACGTTTGATTCGATGAACCCCTATTCGCGCAAGGGCCGCGCCGGGCGGTTGTCCTGGATGGTCTACGAGAGCCTGCTTGGCGCCTCCGAGGCAAGCGGCGAGCCGCTTCCGGGCGATAGCTATAGCGAATCCTACGGGCTTCTGGCCGAGAGCCTTGAATATGACGAGGGCAAGACTTGGGTGATTTTCACCCTGCGCCCCGAGGCGCGGTTTGCCGATGGCACGCCGGTGACGGCGCATGACGTGGTGTTCTCGCATAACCTGTTTCTGGAACAGGGCCTTAAATCCTATGCCGATGCGGTCAAGCGCCGGGTGCTGAGCGCCGAGGCGCTTGATGATCATCGGGTCAAGTTCACCTTTGCCGAAGGTATCTCGCGCCGCTCGCTGATTGATCAGGTTGGCGGCACCCCGGTGTTCCCCAAGGCCTGGTACGAGAAAACCGGCGCCCGGCTTGACGAACCGCGCCTTGATGCCGCCCCCGGTTCGGGACCCTACCAGATGGCAAGCTATGATGTGAACCGCAACATCGTCTATCAACGCAACCCCGACTATTGGGGCCGCGATCTTGCGATCAACAAGGGGCGGCATAATTTCGATACCATTCGGATCGAGTATTTCGCCGATGACAATGCCGCCTTCGAGGCCTTCAAGGCCGGTATTTATACCTTCCGCCCCGAAGGCAATTCGAAAACCTGGGCCACGGGGTATGATTTTCCGGCGGTTCAAAAGGGCTATGTGGTCAAGGCAGAGCTTCCCGATGGCTTGCCACCGACGCCCTCGGGGTTCGTGTTCAACCTGGGCCGCGAGGTGCTTCAGGATATCCGCGTGCGCCAGGCAATCGCGCTTGCGTTCAACTTTGAGTGGACCAATGAATCTCTGCAATATGGTCTGTTCAAACAGCGCCACTCCTTTGTGCAGGACACCCCGCTTGAGGCCACTGGCCTGCCTGAGGGGGCCGAGCTTGAGCTTTTGAAATCGCTTGGCGATGTCGTGCCCGAGGGCATGCTGAGCACCCCGGCGGTCAGGGCGCATAGCTCCAAGGGGGGGCGCCTGAATGACCGGACCAACCTGCGCCGCGCGATGAAACTTTTGGACGAGGCCGGCTGGGCAGTGGGCGATGATGGCACGCGCCGCAACGCCGAGGGCGAGGTTCTCAAGATCGAAATTCCGATCTCCGCCTCTGGCTCGGCGACGATGTCGGCGGTGGTGGAAAGCTTTGTCAGCAATCTTGAACTGATGGGGATCGACGCGCGGTTTGATAAGATCGACGCCGCGCAATACACTCAACGCAGCCGGGATCGCGACTATGACCTGATCTTTGACAGCTATACCTCGTTTCTTGAGGCGGGCACCGGCCTGCATCAGCGTTACGGCAGCAAAGAGGCCGCGTTCAGCCTGTTCAACCCGGCCGGCCTTGCCAGCCCGATGGTCGATGCGATTATCGACGCCGCCCTTGAATCGGATTCGACCGAGGCCCAGAACGTCGCCCTCACCGCGCTTGACCGGGCGCTGCGGTACGAGTTTTTCATGATCCCGACCTGGTATCTTGATCAGAACTGGGTCGCCTATTGGGATATGTATGACCACCCCGACCCGTTGCCGCCCTATGCGACCGGGGTTCTCGATTTCTGGTGGTACAATGCCGACAAGGCCAAGGCGTTGAAGGACGCGGGCGCGCTGTGATCCGACGCGCCATGCCAATAGGATCTGTGTAAATGGGCGCCTATATCCTGCGGCGTCTGCTTTTGATCATTCCGACGCTGTTGGGGATCATGATCATCAACTTTGCCCTCGTGCAATTCGTGCCCGGCGGCCCGGTTGAGCAGATGATTGCCAATATGCAAGGCCAGGGCAACGTCTTCGAGAGCTTTTCCGGATCCGGCAGCGATACCGGTCAGGAACTGACCGGAAGCGCGGGCGGCAATGAGCAATACCTTGGCGCGCGCGGTCTTCCGCCCGAGTTGATCAAGGAACTGGAAGAGCAATTCGGCCTTGATAAACCGCCCGTGGAGCGGTTTTTCAACATGATGTGGAATTACATGCGGCTTGATTTCGGCGAGAGTTACTTCCGAAAAATCGAGGTGCTTGATCTGGTGCTTGAAAAGATGCCGGTGAGTATCACGCTGGGGCTTTGGTCAACGGTGATTGCCTATCTGGTCTCGATCCCGCTTGGCATTCGCAAGGCTGTGGGCGATGGCAACCGCTTTGACACATGGACCAGCGCGGTGATCATCGTCGCCTATGCGATCCCGGCGTTTCTGTTTGCCATCATGCTATTGGTGCTGTTCGCGGGTGGCAGTTACTGGCAGCTGTTTCCGCTGCGCGGGCTGACATCGGACAATTTCGATCAGCTCTCGCTGGTGGGCAAGGCGATGGATTATCTGTGGCACATCGCCCTTCCGGTGTTGGCCTCGACCATATCGGCCTTTGCGACGCTGACATTGCTTACCAAGAACAGCTTTCTGGATGAGATCAAAAAGCATTACGTGATGACCGCGCGCGCCAAGGGGCTAAGCGAGAGCCGCGTGCTATATGGCCATGTGTTTCGCAATGCGATGCTGATCGTGATCGCGGGCTTTCCGGCGGTGTTCATCGGGGTGTTTTTTGGCGGGTCGGTTCTGATCGAGACGATCTTTAGCCTTGATGGGCTTGGTCGACTTGGGTTCGAGGCTGCGGTGGGGCGCGATTATCCGGTGATGTTCGGCACACTGTTCCTGTTTGGTCTGATCGGGTTGCTGGTCGGTATCCTGTCGGACCTGATGTATGTGCTGGTCGATCCGCGGATTGATTTTGAAAAGCGGGAAGGGTGAGACGTATGAGAAACGACGCTTGCACCGCAAGGACAGGTTTGGAGTGGGGGCGCTGCCCCCCAAGAAAATTCGTCGAATTTTCTTGTCCCCCGGAGTGTTTCTGGAAAGATGAAAGAGGGGCCTGGTGATGGCCCTCTCGCCGCTCAATCAACGCCGCTGGCGCAATTTCAGGCGCAACCGGCGGGCCTATTGGTCGTTGTTTCTGTTTGTGATCGTGTTCGGCATTTCGCTCTTTGCCGAGTTTGTCGCCAACGACAAGCCGATCCTGGTTCAGTATCGGGGCGAGCTTTATATGCCGGTGTTTCGGTTTTATCCCGAAACCGCCTTTGGCGGGGATTTCGAAACCGAGGCGATTTATCGCGATCCCGAGGTCAAGTGCCTGATCGCAAGCGGCGGGTTGGATATCTGTTTCGACGATCCCGAGGGCGTGATCGCCGATGCCGCCGACGGCGTTGTCGAGGGCGACGCGATCGAGGCCGGCTGGGCGATCTGGCCGCCTATTCCCTATAGCTATGACACCACCGTTGATCGGCCCGGCGCCGCGCCGCTGCCGCCCAATGCGCAGAACCTGTTGGGGACCGATGATACCAAGCGCGATGTGCTGGCGCGGGTGATTTACGGGTTCCGTCTGTCGGTGTTGTTCACGCTGATCGTGACCGCGCTTTCCTCGGTGATCGGAATCTTTGCCGGCGCGGTACAGGGGTTTTTCGGCGGGCGTACCGATCTTATCTTTCAGCGGGTGATCGAGATATGGTCCTCCACCCCGCAGCTTTACGTGATCATCATCCTGTTCGCGATTCTGCCGCGCAGTTTCTGGCTTTTGGTGTTCATCACCGTGCTGTTTGGCTGGATGGGTCTTGTGGGGGTGGTCCGGGCCGAGTTTCTGCGGGCGCGCAACCTTGAATATGTGCGCGCCGCCAAGGCATTGGGCGTGAGTAACCTGACGATCATGTTCCGTCATATGTTGCCCAATGCGATGGTGGCGACGCTGACCATGCTGCCGTTCGTGATCACCGGCACGATTTCCTTGCTGGCGGGGCTGGATTTCCTGGGCTTTGGCCTGCCGTCCTCGTCGCCAAGCCTGGGCGAATTGACGCTTCAGGCCAAGCAGAACCTTCAGGCGCCCTGGCTTGCCTTTACGGCCTTTTTCGCCTTTGCCATCATGCTGTCGCTTCTGGTGTTCATCTTTGAGGGCGTGCGCGATGCGTTTGATCCCAGAAAGACATTTCAATGAGCCTTTTGACGGTCAAGGACCTGCGGGTAAGTTTCCGCCAGGACGGGCAATTGATCGAGGCGGTCAAGGGCGTGTCGTTCAGCCTTGATCCCGGCGAGACGGTGGCCATCGTCGGCGAAAGCGGGTCTGGCAAATCGGTGACGGCGCTGAGCACCGTGTCACTGCTTGGTGGCTCGGCCGAGGTTTCGGGAAGTGTCACCTATGACGGGCAAGAGATGATCGGCGCCGATGACAGGCGGCTGCGGCAGGTGCGCGGCAACGACATCAGCTTTATCTTTCAGGAGCCTATGACATCGCTCAATCCGCTACACACGCTTGAGCGGCAAATTCGCGAAAGTCTTGAACTGCATCAGGGGCTGACCGGCGACACCGCGCGCAGGCGCATCATCGAGCTTTTGCAGAGGGTCGGCATCCGCGACGCCGAAAGCCGCCTTGGCGCCTATCCGCATCAATTGTCGGGTGGACAGCGCCAGCGGGTGATGATCGCCATGGCCCTGGCCAACAAGCCCGATATCCTGATCGCGGATGAACCGACGACGGCGCTTGATGTCACCATTCAGGCGCAGATTCTGGAACTGTTGGCAGAGCTCAAGCGCGAAGAGGGCATGGGCCTTTTGTTCATCACTCACGATCTGAGCATCGTGCAGCGGATCGCCGATCGGGTCTGCGTGATGAAGGATGGCGAGATTGTCGAAGAGGGGCCAACGGTCACTGTTTTTGCCGCGCCAAAGCATCCTTACACCCGCAAATTGCTGGGTGCGCGGGCGGTGGGGCATCCCGCCGCGGTGCCCGAAAATGCACCGGTGATGGTAAAGACCGAGGGGTTGCGCGTCTGGTTCCCGATCCAGAAGGGGTTTTTGAAGCGCACCGTGGGCCATGTGAAGGCGGTCAATGATGCCAATCTGACGGTGCGGGCCGGCGAGACGCTTGGCATTGTCGGCGAAAGCGGATCGGGCAAGACGACCTTGGCGTTGGCGATCATGCGGCTGATTGCGTCTGAGGGGAAGATTACCTTTGACGGCGGCGATGTGCATGGCTGGTCCACGCGCGAGTTGCGCCGCCGTCGCGCCGATATGCAGATTGTCTTTCAGGATCCGTTCGGAAGTCTGAGCCCGCGCATGACCTGTGAACAGATCATCGCCGAAGGCATGGGCGTGCACGGAAGCCCGGATGGCCGCCCAAGGCGCGTGCTGGTGGGCGAGGTGATGGAAGAGGTCGGCCTTAACCCGGCGACGATGGATCGTTATCCGCACGAGTTTTCCGGCGGCCAGAGACAGCGGATCGCGATTGCGCGGGCGATGATCCTGCGGCCCAAGCTTGTGGTGCTGGACGAGCCGACCTCGGCGCTTGATATGACCGTGCAGGTTCAGATCGTGAACCTGTTGCGCGATCTACAGGTGAAATACGGGCTGGCCTATCTGTTCATCAGCCACGACTTGAACGTGGTGCGCGCAATGAGCCATCGGGTTTTGGTGATGAAACAGGGCGACGTGATTGAAGAGGGCGAGGCAGAGGCGCTGTTTTCCGCGCCCAGGACCGACTATGCGCGCACGCTTTTGCAGGCCGCGCTTGACCTCAAGGCCTGAGGCATGCGCCTGACCCGACCCACGAGCATTGCGCAGGTGGTTCGCGGCCTGCCCACTTACGCCGGGATGGCGAGATTGATCGACGAGGCCTAGATCGCCGAACTGTGGCCCTCGGCGTTCATGGCATAGGCGTCGAGATGGCGCGCGATCATCCGGGTCAGCGGCCGGGCCGCCGGCGGAACAAACAGCCCGCCCTGATCGGTCTGAAGCAGACCGGGAAAGGCGTTGCTGATCTGATCAAGCATCTCTGAAAGGGCCGCAGGGGTGATGTCGAACGAGCCTGTGATCTCACTCGATTCAATCCGGAAATCGCACATCAGTGCCTCGATCATCCGCCCGCGCATCTTGTCATCTGCGCTGAAACGGTGGCCACGGGTGGTGGAAAAGCGGCCCTCGCGGATGGCGCCGGTATGGGCGCCGGTGGCGGGCGCATTTTGCGCATAGCCCTGCGGAAAGCGAGAGATCGACGACGCCCCGACACCGATCAGTACGTCAGAGGTGTCATCGGTATAGCCCTGAAAATTCCGCCGCAAGCGCCCGGCCTTTTGTGCGATGGCAAGCCCGTCATCGGGGGTGGCGAAATGGTCGATCCCGATTTCCGCGTAATTGTCCCAGAGAAACAGCTTGCGGGCGGTTTCAAACAGCACCAGCCGCTCTTGCGGGGAGGGCAGGGCATCCGAGGGGATCAATTGCTGGCGTTTGGCCATCCACGGCACATGGGCATAGCCATAAAGCGCCACCCGGTCAGGATTAAGCGACAGAAGCTTTTGCACGCTCTCGGTGATGCGCGTATTGGTCTGATGCGGCAGGCCATAAAGGATGTCGGCATTCAGGCTGGCGACGCCGCGGCTTCGGATGTCTTCGGCGGCTTGACGTGTGATGTCATAGCTTTGCAACCGACCGATGCTTTGCTGAATTTCCTCGTCGAAATCCTGTACCCCGATCGAGGCGCGGTTCATGCCAGCGGCGGCAAGCGCGTCAAGCCGGGGCCCGTCTATTTCATTCGGGTCGATCTCGACCGAAAACTCGGTTTTGTCAGTGAAGGGCGCAATCGCGCGAATCGCACCGGCCAATTCGTCGATCATACCGGGCGACAAGAGCGTCGGCGTGCCCCCGCCCCAGTGCAGGCGCGACAATCGGACGCCCTTGGGCAAAAGCTTGCCCAACATGACAAGTTCGGTCTTCAGCGTCTCAAGATAGGCGGCCACGGGCTTGTCGGTCTGGGTGCCCTGGGTGCGGCAGGCGCAGAACCAGCACAACCGCCTGCAAAACGGCACATGCACGTATAGCGATATCTCGCCGTTCTCCGGGATCGCCTTGATCCAACTGGAATAATCATCCGCGCCAACATCGCGATTGAAGTGCGGTGCTGTCGGATAGCTTGTATAGCGCGGCACTTTGGCATCAAAGAGACCCAGCTTGCCTAGTTGAGTTTTCGTATCCATACGGCTAGGGTTAGGCGTCGTGTTCGAGAAAGACATTGACCCAGATCAAACCACAAAAAAGTGATTGTCCATGCTGCTCAATGAACCGACACTGACCACCCGCCAATGCGGCGATTGCCCGATCCGCCACCGGGCGGTGTGCGCGCGGTGTGAAACGGATGAGTTGGATCGTCTGGATCAGATCAAGTATTATCGCAACTATGAGGCCGGTCAAACCGTGATCTGGTCCGGCGACAGGATGGATTTCGTCGGCTCGGTCGTGTCGGGCATCGCCACACTGACCCAGACGATGGAAGACGGGCGCACCCAGATGGTGGGGCTGTTGTTGCCAAGCGATTTCGTGGGTCGCCCCGGTCGCGACAACGCGGCCTATGACGTAGTGGCCGTGACCGACATGGTGATGTGCTGTTTTCGCAAGAAACCGTTCGAGACAATGATGACCGAGACGCCGCATATCGCGCAGCGTCTGCTTGAGATGACATTGGACGAACTCGATGCCGCGCGCGAATGGATGCTTGTGCTGGGCCGCAAGACCGCGCGTGAAAAGATCGCCTCGCTTCTGGCGATCATCGCGCGGCGCGATGCCTCGCTGAACCTGGCCGGGGTCAAGGGACCGTTGACCTTTGAACTGCCGCTGACCCGCGAGGCGATGGCCGATTATCTCGGCCTGACGCTTGAAACGGTCAGCCGCCAGGTCTCGGCATTGAAAAAGGACGGGGTGATCACGCTTGAAGGCAAGCGCCGGGTCACGATCCACGATTTCAACCGTCTTCTGGATGAGGCGGGCGACGATAGCGACGGTGGCATGCCCGTCTGAACGCACGATGCGGGCGGCGGTGGGTCACAAGACCGCCACCCGAACCGGATCAATGTGCCATGAACACCGGGACCTTGCTCTGTTCGAGCATATAGCGGGTGGCGCCGCCAAAGATGGCCTCGCGGAACCGCGAATGCCCATAGGCGCCCATCACGACCAGGTCGGCATTCATGTCACCGGCGTGACGCAACAGCACATCCGACACCCGTGGCAGGGTCTTGGACAGAACATCAACCTCGACGGTGACACCATGGCGGGCCAGATATTGCGATAACAGACCGCCGGGGTCAGAGCGGTTTGGCCCATGGGTCGGCGGGTCGATGATTGCCACATGCACTACATCCGCCTCGGCCAGCAGGGGCAGGGCGGCGCGCACGGCGCCCAGGGCCTCGCTGCTTTCGTTCCAGCCGATAAGGACGCGTTTGGGATGTGCGACCGGGGCGCCGCTCGCAGGGGCCACAAGAACCGGGGTGCGGCCATCAAACAGGGCGGCTTCGGTCACGGGTTCAAGTTCCGCGCCGCGTCCGTTGCCATAAGGCTGGGGCAGGATCACAAGATCAGAGAACCGGGCGCGCATCGCCACGTGGCGTCCAAGATCGGCAAGCTGCGCCACGCCGCCTTCGCAACTCCAGCGCAGCGCGGTGGTGCCCAGAACGTTGCGCACCTTGGCCTCGATCGCCTCGGCCTCTTGCTGGGCGCGGGCGATGGTTTCCTGAAGGACAATGGCGCTGGCACCGGCATAGTAATAGCCGGCCTGGCTGCGATCCACGCCAAGACAGAGCACATCAAGATGTGCGTCGTGAACCTCGGCCGCGGCAATGGCATGGGCCAGAGTTTCTTCGACCAGGGCTTCATCGGTCAAAACCGAAAACAGGGTATTGTAGGTCATTTTGCATTCCTTTGCTCGGGGTCGCACCTCAATTTAGCTTATGCATTGTGCGAACACCTCCGCTTTGATGCTAATCAATCAAAGGAATGAATGGGTTTGACACAGATCAAGGTATCGCTGTTGCGATGCTCGCATTACGACGTCAGTCTAAACGCGCCCGCGCGGGGCAGTTCGAATCGCGCGGATAAAGACGAAGGGACGCATTATGACGAACTATATCAAGCTGATCGTGCTTGGCCTGATCACGCTATTCGCGCTGATCGCGGCCAATTATGCGCGCGATCTGGCCTATCTGGTCAACGCGCTGACAGTGGCGCTTGTGGCCGCAGGCCTTTTTCTGTGGACGCTGCGCCAAACCGATGAACCGACACGGCATGTCGATCTGTCGGGGGAATACATGGATGGCGTCGTCCGGGCCGGGGTTGTTGCCACCGCCCTTTGGGGCGTTGTCGGCTTTCTGGCGGGCACGTTTATCGCTTTTCAGCTGGCCTTTCCGGGGCTCAACTTCGAGTGGGCGCAAGGATTTGCCAATTTCGGGCGCTTGCGCCCGCTGCATACCAGCGCGGTGATTTTCGCCTTTGGCGGCAACGCGTTGATTGCCACCTCTTTTTATGTCGTCCAGCGCACAAGTGCGGCGCGGCTCTGGGGCGGAAATCTGGCGTGGTTCGTGTTCTGGGGCTATCAGCTTATGATCGTGCTGGCCGCGACCGGTTATCTTCTGGGCGCCACGCAATCCAAGGAATACGCCGAGCCGGAATGGTACGTCGATCTATGGCTGACGGTTGTCTGGCTGGCTTATCTGGCGGTTTTCCTCGGTACCATCGTCAAGCGCAAAGAGCCACATATCTATGTGGCTAACTGGTTCTATCTGTCGTTCATCATCACCGTGGCGATGCTGCATGTCGTGAACAACCTCAGCATTCCGGTGTCGATCTTCGGGTCGAAATCGGTGCAGGTGTTCAGCGGCGTACAGGATGCCATGGTGCAATGGTGGTACGGCCACAACGCCGTGGGCTTTTTCCTGACCGCAGGTTTCCTCGGGATGATGTACTATTTTGTGCCGAAACAGGCCGAACGCCCGGTTTACAGCTATAAACTGTCGATCATCCACTTCTGGGCGCTGATCTTCATCTATATCTGGGCGGGACCGCACCATTTGCATTACACGGCTCTGCCCGATTGGGCGGCGACGCTTGGCATGGTGTTCTCGATCATTCTCTGGATGCCCTCATGGGGCGGGATGATCAACGGCCTGATGACGCTCTCTGGCGCCTGGGACAAGCTGCGCACCGATCCGGTGATCCGGATGATGGTGATCTCGATCGGGTTCTACGGCATGTCGACCTTTGAAGGGCCGATGATGTCGATCCGGGCGGTCAACTCTCTGTCGCATTACACCGACTGGACCATCGGGCACGTGCATTCCGGTGCTCTTGGCTGGAACGGGATGATCACCTTTGGCGCGCTCTACTTTCTTGTGCCGAAGCTGTGGAACCGTGAACGGCTTTATTCGCTCAGCCTTGTCAGCTGGCATTTCTGGCTCGCGACGATCGGCATCATTCTCTACGCCGCCTCGATGTGGGTGACGGGGATTATGGAAGGCCTGATGTGGCGCGAAGTCGATGCCAACGGTTTCCTTGTGAACTCGTTCGCGGACACTGTGGCGGCCAAGCTGCCGATGTATGTGGTGCGCGGTCTGGGTGGGGTCATGTTCCTCTCGGGTGCGATTATCATGTGCTATAACCTCTGGATGACTGTGAAACGTTCGCCGGCCGTTGAGGCCACGAACTCCACAGTTCCGGCTGAATAAGGAGGGCCGGAAAGATGGGAATTCTTGATAAACACGCAGTCCTGGAAAAGAACATCACGCTTTTGGCGGTGTTTGCCTTCCTCGTGGTCACCGTCGGGGGGATCGTTCAGATCGCCCCGCTGTTCTGGCTCGAAAACACCATCGAGGATGTCGAGGGCATGCGCCCCTATTCCCCGCTGGAGTTGACGGGTCGCGACATCTATGTGCGTGAAGGGTGTTATGTCTGTCACAGCCAGATGATCCGCCCGATGCGCGACGAGGTTGAGCGGTACGGCCACTATAGCCTTGCGGCGGAGTCGAAGTACGACCACCCGTTCCAGTGGGGGTCTAAACGCACCGGGCCGGATCTGGCCCGTGTGGGGGGGCGTTATTCGGACGAATGGCATGTCGATCACCTGCGTAACCCGCAATCGGTTGTGCCTGAATCGGTGATGCCGAAATACGGCTTTCTGGAAAACCGCATGATCGAACCCGAGCATGTTGGAGATCTTTTGGCGACGCATGCGCTTGTCGGGGTGCCATATTCCGATGAGATGATCGAAAACGCCAAGGCCGACTTCAAGGTTCAGGTCGATCCGTTTGGCGATACCGACGGGTTGCTGGAACGCTATCCCAATGCGCAAGTCCGTAACTTTGACGGGCAGGCCGGGATTTCCGAGGCTGACGCGCTGATCGCTTATCTGCAAATGCTGGGTACGCTGGTTGATTTCTCGACCTTCACGCCTGTGGCAAGCCGCTAGGAGAGGATGGACACAATGGAAACCTATTCTCTGCTGCGTGAATTTGCCGATAGCTGGATGCTGCTGGCGTTGTTCGCTTTCTTTGTTGGCATGGTGGTCTGGGTGTTCCGCCCCGGTGCCACGAAGAAATACGAGAACCCCTCGAACATCCCCTTCCGGCATGAAGACAAACCGGCATCCGACGGCGATGCCGACGCCAAGGAGGCGTGAGAAACATGGCAAAAAAACCCACAAAAAAGAAACCCGAGGTCGAAACAACCGGCCATGAATGGGACGGTATTCAGGAATATAACAACCCCCTGCCGCGGTGGTGGCTATGGACGTTATATGCCTGTATCGCCTGGGGCATTTGGTATGTGATCGCCTATCCGGCCTGGCCGATGATCGAGGGGGCCACATCCGGTTATAAGGGTTGGTCGACGCGGGCCAACATCGCGGTCGAACTGGCCGAAGCCGAGGCCGCCAATGCCGAGATCAACGCCAAGCTGGCCTCGGTCGAACTGGCCTCGGTTGCCGAAACCCCCGAGTTGCAGGCCTATGCCACATCGGCGGGCGCGGCGGTGTTCAAGACCTGGTGCGCCCAGTGTCACGGGTCCGGCGCGGCGGGGGCCAAAGGCTATCCCAACCTGCTGGACAATGATTGGCTTTGGGGCGGGGCGATTGAGGATATCCACACCACGATTTCTCATGGTATCCGCAACGAAGTTGACGACGATGCACGCTATTCGGAAATGCCCGCCTTTGGTGAGATTCTGGAGACCCCGCAGATTGATCAGGTTGCCAACTACGTGATGTCCCTGTCAGGCACGCCGCAGGACGCAAGTCTTGTCGCCGAAGGGGAGACGGTGTTCATGGACAACTGCGCGGCCTGTCACGGCGAGAATGCCCAAGGCGACATCTTTCAGGGGGCTCCGAACCTCGCGGATGCGATCTGGCTCTATGGCGGTGACTTTGCAACGATCAAGGAAACCGTCACCAATAGCCGCTATGGTGTGATGCCGCCGTGGAACACGCGCCTTTCCGAGGCCGAGGTGCGGGCGGTCGCGGTCTACGTCCATCAATTGGGCGGCGGCGAGTAAGCCAAAAAGAATACCCCGGGCCGCGTGTTGGCGCAGGCGGCCCGGGGTCGGCATCGGTCTTTCCGTCCTGTTCGCGCGTTTCCTGGAAGGGCCGGTGCCATTAAACTGCTGAAAGATCGGTTGCTGTCAATCCTCGGGCCCCAATGCGGGGCCTTTTTTGTGCATGCTGCGCGAGGCGGCCCGAGAAGGCGGATGAGCGGCCCATCGCCCGTTGCGCCAAGGCCAGCGGTCGGCCCTTGCGCGGCCCTCAGTCACGACGGCGGGCATGAAGATGCGCCTCGATCTCGGCCCCCGAACGCGCGTCAAAACGTTCCGCAGGCGGCCAATGCGCGCGCCCTGCACGGTGATGGCGCGCCTCGCTGTGCGGGCCAAGACGGGTGGCAGTTCTGAAAGTATTTGCGAAGATGCTGAACATTGTGTCGTCCTTTCCGGTGCTGTGTTTCTGCGTTCAATATGGACAATGCGGGCGTTTTGGGCGAGTCTGGAAAAAATCAGATATGTAAGGTAGTCTAACATGATTGATTGGCTTTCCCTGCCACCCCTGACCGCGTTGCGCGCGTTTTCGGCCCTGGCCGATACCGGCGCGACGGCGGCGGCGGGGGCGCGCCTGAACGTCAGCCATGCGGCGATAAGCCAGCAGGTCAAACAGCTTGAGACACATCTTGGTGTCGCTCTTGTCGATCGTTCGGGGCGCCACCTTGTGCTCACGGCAGAGGGGCAGCAGCTGGCCGATGCGCTTGGCCTTGGGTTTGGCGCAATCGCGCGCGCGGTCGAGGCGCTGACCGGCGCGGATGCCGACCGCCCCTTGCAGGTGTCGACGACGCCGGGCTTTGCCGCGCAATGGCTGATGCCCTGCCTGAGTGCCTTTCGAGAGGCCCACCCGCAGATCGACATCATGATTGACGCCACGCCCAACGTAGTCACGCTGGAGCCGGGCGGCATTGACGTCGCCCTGCGCTATGGCGCCGGTCATTGGCCGGGGCTTGAAGCAGAGTTGTTGTTTTGCTCACCGTTGGTGGCTGTCGCGGCCCCCAAACTGGTAGCGGGTATGCAGATCACCAGCCCGGCCGATCTTGTGCGTCTGCCCTGGCTTCAGGAAACCGGAACCACTGAATCAAGCGATTGGTTGCGCCAACGCGGGGTGACCGAGGCGCGCGCCGCGGGGCTGGTACAGGTGCCGGTCAATCTCTTGCTGGACGGGCTTCGCAATGGTCAGGGGGTGGCCCTGACAGTCCGCGAATGGGTCAGGCAGGATATCGCGGCGGGTCGGCTTGTGCTTTTGTTTGAGGACCCGGACGAAAGCGGATACTATATTGTCACCCGTCCGGGCGTGTTGCGCGCGCCGGCCAAAGCCTTTGCAAGTTGGTTGAAAAAACAGGCAAAACTGGTCCAGACCTGTTAATTGATCGATTCTAGATTCAGAATTTGATGCAGGTCAAGGTTGCCTCGGGGCCGGCCTGCGAAAAGACTGGAAATATCCCTAAGTCGGAGTGAGCCCGTGGCCGATTCTCAGCCAGATGCCCCCCAATCCCTCTATGCCGCACACGAGCCCATTTTCCCTCGCAGGGTCAGTGGCAAGTTTCGCAATCTGAAATGGGCGATCCTGATCGTCACGCTTGGCATTTACTATGTCACGCCTTGGATTCGCTGGGATCGCGGGCCAAGCCTTCCGGATCAGGCGGTGCTGATTGATCTGGCAAGTCGGCGGTTCTTTTTCTTCTGGATCGAAATCTGGCCGCATGAGTTCTATTTCATCGCCGGCCTTCTGGTGATGGCTGGTCTGGGCCTGTTTCTGTTCACCTCGGCGCTTGGTCGGGTGTGGTGTGGCTATGCCTGTCCGCAAACGGTCTGGACCGATCTTTTCATTCTGGTCGAGCGCTGGATCGAGGGCGACCGCAACGCGCGCCTGCGCCTGCACCGGCAAAAGAAATGGGATCTGCGCAAGGTGCGCCTCAGGTTGACCAAATGGCTGAGCTGGCTGTTGATCGGCCTCGCCACCGGCGGGGCCTGGGTGTTCTATTTCACCGATGCGCCGACGCTTCTGGTCGATCTGTTCACCCTCAACGCACACCCGGTTGCCTATACGACCGTCGCCGTCCTGACGGCGACGACGTTTTTCTTCGGCGGTATCGCGCGTGAACAGATCTGTATCTATGCCTGCCCCTGGCCGCGTATTCAGGCCGCGATGCTGGACGAAGACAGCCTTGTCGTTGGCTATCGCGAGTGGCGGGGCGAGCCGCGCAAGCATTCGCAAGAGGTTGCGGATGGCGCGCCGCAGGGCGATTGCATCGACTGCATGGCCTGCGTGAATGTCTGCCCGGTGGGGATTGATATCCGCGATGGCCAACAGCTTGAATGTATCACCTGCGCGCTTTGCATTGATGCCTGTGATGACATCATGGCCAAGATCGGCAAGCCGCGCGGCCTGATTGATTACATGGCACTGACCGATGAGGAAAACGAACGCGCGGGCAAGCCACCCAAGCCGATCCTCAAGCATATCCTGCGCCCGCGCACGATCATGTATACGGCCCTTTGGGCGCTTGTCGGCTTTGGTCTGGTGTTTGCGTTGTTTATCCGCTCGGATATTGACATGACGGTGGCGCCGGTGCGCAACCCGACCTATGTAATGTTGTCGGATGGCTCGATCCGCAACACCTATGAGGTGCGCCTGCGCAACAAACACGGTGAGGATCGGCGCTTTAACCTGACGGTCAGTGGTGATCCCGCGATCCGCCTTGCGCTTGAGGGCACGCCCTATTCGTCGGTGACGGTGCCTGCGGATTCGATGCGCTTGCAGCGGGTTTACCTCGTTGCCGCACCGGATGCCGAAGCCGCCAAGGTCGAGCGCAGCGAGGTGCGCCTGTGGATCGAGGACACGCTGAACGGTGATCGCGCCTATAAGGATACCGTTTTCAACGGAAGGGAAAACTGATGAGCGAGCGCAAGATAACCGGGCGGCAGGTGTTCCTTGGCTTTGCCGCCGCCTTTGGGGTGATCATCGGCGTCAATCTTGTGCTGGCCTATTCGGCGGTCACCACCTTTCCGGGGCTTGAGGTTAAAAATTCTTATGTCGCCAGCCAGGAATTCAACATTCGCAAAGCCGCGCAAGAGGGGCTTGGCTGGCATGTCGAGGCCGATCACGCCGATGGCCTGCTGTGGCTGCATATCACCGATGACGCGGGCAAGCCGGTTGAGGTAAATACGCTTGAGGCCACGGTTGGGCGCGCCACCCATGTGTTTGACGATCAAACCCCCGATTTCCGCTTTGACGGCAAGGCCTATTTCGCGCCCGTCACCCTTGGGGAGGGCAATTGGAATATCCGTATGCAAGCCACATCCGGGGATGGCACGCTTTTTCAACAGCGCGTTGTCCTGCACAAGGAATAACCGGCAATGACCGTCCCCATGCGTCCGTCGCCTTCGGCCTGTCCGGCCTGTGCCGCCGCCCCGGCGGCCGAGGCATTGGCCGAACGGGCGTTGAAGCCCGCGCAAATTGCGCTGTCCTTGCCGACGATTCATTGCTCGGCCTGCATCTCCAAGATCGAGCGTGGGCTGAACGCGCATCCCGGCGTGCGCGGGGCGCGGGTGAACCTGACGCTGAAACGCGCCAGCATTGATGCGGCGCCAGAGGTCAGCGCCGAAGAGTTGCGCACCCTGGTCGAGGGGCTTGGCTTTGAGGCACACGAGCTTGACGGGGCCTCGCTTGGCGCCACCGCGACGGGGCGCGCCGGACGTGATCTTTTGATGCGGCTGGCCGTGGCGGGTTTTGCCAGCATGAACGTGATGCTGCTTTCGGTTTCGGTCTGGTCGGGCGCCGAGGACGCCACGCGCGACATGTTCCACTGGATATCGGCGGCGATCACCCTTCCGGCGATTGCCTTTTCCGGTCAGCCGTTTTTCCGCAATGCCTGGGCGGCCCTGTCCAAGGGGCGGCTCAATATGGATGTGCCGATCACTCTGGCGATTGTGCTGGCGATTTTCACCTCGCTCTGGGAAACGGTTCTGTCGGGCGAGCATGCCTATTTTGACGCGGCACTTGCACTGACGTTTTTCCTGTTGGCCGGGCGGTATCTTGATCACCGCACCCGCGCGATTGCCCGCTCTGCCGCCGAAGAGCTTACGGCGCTTGAGGTGCCCCGCGCCACCCGTCTGCGCGACGGGGTCGAGGCGCAGGTGAACATTGCCGAATTGCGGCTTGGCGATCTGATCTTGGTGCGCCCCGGCGGGCGCATGCCGGTCGATGGCGAGATCGTTACCGGCACCTCGGAAATCGACCGATCCTTGCTGACCGGTGAAACCCTGCCGGTGTTCGCAGGCGAGGGGCAGGCGGTGTCGGCGGGCGAGGTCAACCTGACCGGGCCGCTGACCATTCGCGCCACGGCGGTAGGGGCGGATACATCGCTTCACCGGATGGCCGATCTTGTGGCAATCGCTGAATCAGGGCGCTCGCGTTATACCTCGCTGGCCGACAAGGCCGCCAAGCTTTATGCGCCCGGCGTGCATATCCTCTCGGCGCTTAGCTTTCTGGGCTGGTATCTTTACACATGGGACATGCGCACGGCGCTTAATATCGCGGCTGCGGTTCTGATCATCACCTGCCCCTGTGCGCTTGGGCTGGCGGTGCCGGCGGTGACGACAGCGGCCTCGGGGCGGCTGTTTAGACGGGGCATGCTGATCAAGCATGAAACCGCGCTTGAGCGGTTGGCGCAGGTCGATACCGTGGTGTTTGACAAGACCGGAACGCTGACCACCGGCACGCCGCAGCTGACCAACCTTGCGGCACTGCCGCGCAGGGCGGTGGAATGCGCGCTTGCGCTTGCGCAGGGCTCGTCGCACCCGTTGGCCCGTGCGATCACCACTGCGGCGCGCGACGGCGGATTTGCCGCCACTCAGCTAAGCGATGTAACCGAGGTGCCGGGCTATGGCACCCGCGGGCTCTGGAGCGGGCAAGAGGTGCGCCTTGGCCGCGCAAGCTGGACCGGGGCCACGCCGCTGGCCGACACGGCGAGTTTTCTCAAGGTCGGCGATCAGGCGCCGCTGGCCTTTATCTTTGCCGACCGGTTGCGCCCCGGTGCCGCCGAGGCGGTCGAGGCGCTCAAATCCAGCGGCAAGACCGTGATCCTCATGTCAGGCGATACCACCCCGGCGGTCGAGGCCTTGGCGCTGCGCCTTGGCATTCCGCACTGGGTGGCAGAGGCCCTGCCGGCCGATAAATCGGCCCGCATTCAGGCGCTGAGCGGTGAGGGCGCGCATGTGCTGATGGTCGGGGACGGGCTTAACGATACGGCGGCGCTTGCGGCGGCGCATGTGTCGATCTCGCCCGCCAGCGCGCTTGATGCCGCGCGGGTCGCCAGCGATATCGTGCTCTTGGGCAATGACCTAACACCGATTGCAGCGGCCTGTGATACGGCGCAATCGGCCACCCGGCGCATTCGCGAGAACTTTCGTATTGCCACGATTTATAATATGATTGCCGTGCCCTTGGCCGTGGCCGGGCTTGCGACGCCGCTTATCGCGGCGCTGGCGATGTCGCTTAGCTCGATCACGGTTTCGCTGAACGCTTTGAGACTGAGGTAGAGGCGATGAATATCCTGACCTATCTGATCCCGATCTCTCTGATTCTTGGCGCCGTGGGGCTTGTCGCCTTTATCTACACGGTCAAATCCAACCAATACGATGACCCCGAAGGCGACGCACGTCGCATCTTGAGCGACGACTACGACGACAAGCCGAAACAGTAGTGTAAATCCTGTGGCTTGTGCGGCGGGAATGCGGGGTGCGCTCAATAGGTGAACCCACCATTTTAATCCTTAGGACAAGATGGAGCGTTGTATGTTAGGCGCCGTTGCGCGCCGCGCTACGGGCGAGCGCGGCTATAAGATCTGTCCGAGTGACGATGCCGACGATTTTATTGTGCTCAAGGACGGGAACGGCATCGGTATCACCGTCGGCCATCATGGGTAGCAAGGCCCCGATGGGTGTGTGCGTTGTGGCGCGGGGGCCGGCGACGTTCATGATGTCGCCGGCCTTCACCGGCTTCTCCCAGTCTCTATTCAGAAGGCGGCGGATCGCGGCCACATAGCCCCGACCAAGACGTAGTGCGTCGGCCCGGGCCTGGCTGATGAGGTGCATTTGGAAGATGACGCCCAGAAACGTCATGTCAGGCCCCACGACGGGCAGCGATGCGAAACGATGCTGCCGGAACAGATCCGCGATCTCGCCTAATCGGGTCACTGGACTTATCGTGACAAGGTTGGAGGACATGATGTCCTGCGCGGTCAGTGGGCCGGAGAAATGCGCGGCGGCTTGCAATTCTGCCGCGCCGATCAGCCGGGCCAGATCCTCGACGCCAAGGTTGAACGATTGGCTATACCGTTCGAGGATACCTGTCAGCTCTTCTTCCGAAAGTCCCAGGCGTTCGGTCGGATTGCGGTCTTCAGTTCCGTGCTTGCTTGTGTCATCGAACTGCCGGAATGGATAGCGCCGCCCCGTGAGACGGGCGTAGACGGCTGCGATAAGTACGAGGGCTGTTGTCCCGACAGCAATAGGCGTAAGGGCGAACCAAAATCCCAAATGTGCGATGGCATCCGGGGACATGGCGGCAGTCATGGCAACGGCCCCGGCGGGGGGGTGGACCGCGCGGCACAAAATGGTCACGATGATCGTAATCCCAACCGCAAGCGCGATCCGCAAGGCAGGATCAGTTAAGAGCAGGCAAACGGCCACCCCCACGATGGCAGCAATGGTATTGCCGACAATCGCCGACCAAGGCTGTGCCAGAGGGCTGTTCGGAACGGCGAACAGTAGAACAGACGACGCCCCGAAAGGGGCGACAAGGTAGAGGCCCAGCTCCAGATCCACGTTTGGCGACAGCAGAAACAGGCCGGTCAACCCTAAACCGATTAGGGCGCCAATCCCCGCACGCATTGCCTCAAGGCTTGAAACGTGGGCAACGGCGGGGCCGAGTGATTTCAGGAAATGCAATTTTGCGCCTCTGTGCTGGATGCGCGCTAAATTTCATCAGTGTGCAAAGTATTCAAGCGCCTTATTATGCGGCGAACACGGTTGTGATGATGAGGCTTGTCGCGATTACTGCCCTCGCGGAGGTTGCCATTCGCGGCGCCCTGACGAATTGGCGGCGTGGACGCCAAGGAATCATTTGTAGCTTTGAGGATAGGCGACTGCCCTACTGCCATGCGCCCCGGATATCAGCCCGGCCCGATCATGAAGCAGGTGATCTTTTTCGCCTGCAACCGGCGACAGGCCAGATCGGCGCTTTCGCGGGTCAATCCCATGAAATTCGCATCAAAGCCGGTGGGGCGTTTGATGACCTTGCGCAGCGACCCGTCCAGCGTGCTCATCTCGCTCAGGGCGGTCTTCAACAGGATCTGGCGCGCCTTGTACTGGCTGGGATAGCGGCCCACGTTGATGCCCCAGTGGCGCCCGCCAGAGGTTGAAACGCGCATGACCACTTCCTGAATTGGGTCACCGGAGGGCGCACTTGCCAGAACGACATTTTCTGGACGCGGTTCGGGGCGTACATCTGCGGTGACCCTGGGGGCGGCGGTGGCAACGCTGCCTGCGGGGATAACCTCTGCCTCGGTCTCGGCTTTGGCAACCTGCTGAGCGGCCAGAAGTGCGCGTTCGATATCGTCTTTGACGGCAACGGCCACCGGGGCTTCGGGGGCCGGGCGCGACTGTGGGCGCAGGCTCTTGCGCACGGCGGCGGCACTGGTAAGGCGAATGGTCTTGGCGGCCAGGGCCGGACGATCCTGCCCTTCGGCGATCATCACCGGGGCGCCGTTGCCGATCTTGCCCATATAAGGCGGGCGTGCGGGGCGGTTCACTGCAACCCGGCTGGGCGATTTGCGAAAGCCGAGGTCCAGAAGCTCGGCCACCTTGGCATTGCGCGAGGCGGTCGATTGCCCGCCAAAGACGGTGGCAATGATCCGTTCACTGCCACGCTCGGCGCTTGCCACAAGGTTAAAGCCCGCCGCGCGGGTATAGCCGGTCTTGATCCCGTCCGCCCCGCGATAGCTTTTGAGCATGCGGCGGTTGGTATGATTGACCGAGCGCACCCCCGCATCGGCGGTGATGCGTGAGAACAGGTTGTAATATTGCGGATAGTCGTAAAACAGGCTGCGGCCCAGAACGGTCATGTCACGGGCAGTGGACAAATGCCCGCTTTCCGTAAGGCCATGGGCATTCTTGAAGGTGGTGCGGGTCATGCCAAGCGCCTTGGCGGTGCGGTTCATCCGGCGGGCAAATTGCGCCTCTGATCCCTCGATTGCCTCGCCAAGGGCAGTGGCCGCATCATTGGCCGACTTGACCGCCGCTGCACGCACGAGATAGCGAAGCGCGATTGTCTGACCGGCGCGCAGGCCAAGTTTGCTGGGCGGTTCACTTGCGGCATGGGCAGAAATGCGAACCTTGTCATCAAGGTCTATCTCGCCGTTCTGGACGGCCTCGAACACAATATAAAGCGTCATCATCTTGGTAAGAGAGGCCGGGTGAAGCCGGGCATCGGCGTTACGCGAATGAAGAACCTTGCCGCTGCGTGCATCCATCACCATTGCCGCATAGGGCGCCGCCACGGCGCTTAGCGGTACAACGACCAGCATCCAGATGGTTGCCAACACCAACAGACCCCAAAGGACCGGCTGCTTGCCCCGTGTTTTCATAGAACTGCTCTTTTCTGCCTCGCGCCGCCGATTTTTCGACTGGCCTTTATTTATGCGCTCAAGACTAGCACAGCTCTCTTTTCATTTAAAGCCTTCATTTATAATAGGTTTTTCGGCCTCCATCGGCGGGTGTGGGGCAATATGTTGTGGTAAACAAAGACCTATCCCCAAGATGATCGCTGCGCGCTTTTCCACTTGGGGCAATCAAAAAAGGCCCGGGGCGTGAAACCCGGGCCAATTTTCGTGCTATCGCGCGTGCTATTTCAACGCGGCGTCGGAAATGACATGCGTCCAGGCCCCATCGCCGGGGTGTTTGCTGATCACCGGATCAGAGCCACCCGACAACAGCGATTGCACCGTGCGCTCGAAATCGGCCGGATCAAGCGCGCCGTTGCTGCCTGCGGTCAGCTTGGCCACCTCACCCATCATGCGGATCTGATGTTTTTCGGTCTGTGCGCCGGTGGCATCGTTATCAAGCACGATCATCGCCGCCTCTTCGGGGTTTTGCTCGGCCCATTTCCAGCCCTTCATCGAGGCCCGCACGAACCGCGCCAGTTTATCAACTTCGGCCGGATCGTCCAACTTCTCCTCAAGAACATAAAGCCCGTCTTCCAATGTGGCGACGCCCTGATCCTCGTATTTGAAGGTGATCAACTGATCTTCGGTGATCCCGGCATCCAGCACCTGCCCATATTCATTATAGGTCATGGTCGAAATGCAATCGGCCTGTTTCTGCAGGAGCGGATCAACATTGAACCCCTGCTTGAGAACGGTGACACCATCCGCGCCGCCGGTTGTCGGGATGCCAAGCTGGCTCATCCATGACAGGAACGGAAACTCATTGCCAAAGAACCACACGCCCAAAGTGCGCCCGGGAAAATCCGCAGGCCCGGTCACGCCGGTTTCCTTGAGGCAAACCAACATCATGCCCGAGGATTTGAACGGCTGCGCGATATTGACCAGCGGCAGGCCCTTTTCACGCGCCGAGAGGGCGGCGGGCATCCATTCCACCGTGACATCGGCACCGCCACCGGCAATCACCTGTGTCGGGGCGATGTCCGGGCCGCCCGGCTTGATCGTGACGTTCAGATCCTCGTCGCCATAAAACCCCTTATCCTGGGCCACGTAATAGCCTGCAAACTGGGCCTGGGTGACCCATTTGAGTTGCAGCGTCAGATCGTCCGCCGCCTGCGCCATGCCCGCAACGCTGGTCAGCGCCGCAAGGCCAAGGCTTGTCAAAAACGTTTTCATCGGTCGTCTCCCTTTTTAGATGTCGGCCTTATGTCCGGCCTCTTTGTGACGGGTGCCAGAAGGTCACCGCCTTTTCAATCAGCGCCATGGCGCCGTAAAACCCCGAGCCGACAATCGCCGCGACAACGATTTCCGCCCAGACAAGATCAAGCGCGAGCTGGCCCACCGAGGTTGAAATACGAAATCCCATGCCCTTGATGGGTGAGCCAAAAAACTCTGCCACAATCGCGCCGATCAAAGCCAGCGTCGTGGCGATCTTCAGCCCGTTAAAGACAAACGGCATCGCGGCCGGCAGGCGCAGTTTCAACAGGGTTTTCCAATAGCCCGCCGCATAGGTGCGCATCAGATCGCGCTGCATCGCATCGGTGTCCTGCAAACCCTGCACGGTATTCACCAGCATCGGGAAGAACACCATCACGACAACCACTGCGGCCTTGGATTGCCAGTCAAAGCCGAACCACATCACAAGGATCGGTGCCATGCCGATGATCGGCAAGGCGGCCACGAAGTTGCCGACCGGCAACAACCCGCGTTGCAGGAACGGAAAGCGATCAATCGCAACCGCGATCAGAAACGCTGCGCCACAGCCGATGATAAACCCCGAAAGCGCACCTTTCAGGGCGGTCTGCACGAAATCCTGCCACAGGATATCGGTGGATTTGGCAAAGGTCGCCGCAATCGCCGTGGGCGGGGGCAACAGGATCGGCGAGATATCAAGCCCACGTACCAGACTTTCCCAGATCGTGATCAGGGTCAGGCCAAAGATCAAGGGCACCAAAAGAGAGGTCAGCCTTGTCTTGGGGCGGTGCGACAGGCGCGAATTGATCCGCCAGCCGAGTGCCCAGACCGTTGCTCCGAGGATCAACCAGCCCATTACGCCATCCCCATCCGCTTGAGGGTGACCCGCTGGATAAGCCCGATGATCCCCACAAGGGCCGCCGCAAGCGTGGCCGCCATGATCAGCGCGCTCCAGATTTGGATGGTCTGGCCATAATAGCTTCCGGCAAGCAGACGCGCGCCAAGCCCCGCCACGGCGCCGGTCGGCAACTCGCCGACAATGGCGCCGACAAGGCTTGCGGCCATGCCAACCTTGAGCGAGGTAAAGAGATAAGGCATCGAAGAGGGCAGACGCAGCCGCCAAAAGGTCTGTGAGGCACTCGCATTCCATGTGCGCATCTGGTCAAGCTGCATCGCGCCCGGGCTGCGCAGGCCTTTGACCATGCCCACGACCACGGGAAAGAACGACAGATACATCGAGATCATCGCCTTGGGAAGAAGCCCCGAAATGCCCACCGCATTGAGCACCACGATGATCATCGGAGCAATCGCCAGAATGGGAATGGTCTGGCTGGCGATCACCCAGGGCATCACACTCATATCCATGGTGCGATTGTAAACAATCCCAATCGCAAGCGCGACACCAAGTGCGGTGCCCAGCAGGAACCCAAGCGCCGTTGCGCTGAAGGTGATCCAGCTGTGATAAAACAGCGACCGCTTGGAAAACCCGCGCCCGGCCAGGACCATCTTGCCGGTGGTCTTCCAGATTTCAGCGGCCACCTGATGCGGGGCCGGTAACTTGGGCTTGTCCTGCGTCCATGTCTGGACCACAAGCGCGCCAAACCCAAGCTCTTGGCCTGCCCGCGCAGCCTGATCCCGCGCCCAGGGTGCATTGAGCGCAATCGCCGCCCCATACCAGAGCACGAAGAGCGTCGCCACGACGGTAAGAATGGGAACAAGGTTGCGCATCATGTCGCCCCTGCTTTCATCTTTCCATAAATACTCACAAGACCCACCATACCGCATGCACAGAGTTTGAGTATTTTTAGAAAGATGAAAGTATTTGGTGTTTCACTTCTATTGCGGAACAGGCTGGAGAGCCGATGACCGTGAAAGATGAAAGTCCCTCTCCCCGTCATACGGGAGAGGGCGTTCGCCACGGATGGGGGCCTACGCGTCATCGCCATGCCCCGCTCTCAGGCCCTCGCGGACGCGATGGGCGATCTCTAGGAACTCGGGTGTGTCGCGGATGTCCAGCGGTCGGTCCCGCGGCAGCGGGCTGTCAATGATGTCGGCGATCCGACCGGGGCGCGGCGACATCACGACGATCTTGGTACTGAGATAGACCGCTTCGGGGATCGAGTGGGTGACAAAACAGATGGTCTTTTGGGTCCGTTTCCACAGATCCAGAAGCTGTTCATTCAAATGGTCGCGCACGATTTCATCAAGCGCGCCAAAGGGTTCGTCCATCAACAACAGATCGGCGTCAAAGGCCAGGGCGCGCGCGATGCTGGCGCGCTGTTGCATGCCGCCCGACAACTGCCATGGGAATTTCTTTTCAAAGCCGGACAGTTCCACCAGTTCCAACACGGCCTTCACGCGGGCATCCTGATCGGATTTTGCGTATCCCATGATTTCGAGCGGCAGGCGGATATTGCCGCCAATCGTGCGCCAGGGATAAAGCCCTGCCGCCTGAAACACATAGCCATAGGCGCGGGCTTTACGGGCGTCTTCGGGGCTGACGCCATTTACGGTGATCTGCCCAGCGGTTGGATGTTCCAGGTCGGCCATGACCCGCAGAAACGTTGTCTTGCCACAACCCGAGGGGCCGATAAAGCTAACGAAATCGCCCTGTTCGACGTTCAGGCTGACGTCTTTCAACGCATGCACCGGCCCGTCATTGGTTTGAAATGTCAGCGACAGGTCCGTTGCGCTGATCACCGTGTCTTTCGTCAAACTTCATCCCCCGCTTGCCCGGCTCTATTGCGCCGTTCTGGCCTGTCTTTGTCAAGGTGCGACTCCGGCCAGTGAGGCTGAGGTCGTTGTTTCTCAGATACCTGCCGGAATATTCAGCGGATCGCGTTGGATCATCTTGGGCGCGTTCAACGCCTTCCATTTGCTGAGCGCCTGATGCGCGGAAGGGAACGCCGGGCGGGGTACAAACCGCCCGCGGCCGGGTTGCGGTTGCGAGTTTTGGCCCCAGGCCCAGATCACCTCGCCGCGGCTCAGGGTAAAGCGGCTTTGCGCCCTGACTTCAAAGCCCTCGAAGACGTTGTAATCGAGGATCGAGTGGTGGTTCGCCGGGCTGATTGTTTTGGAGATCTTGGGGTCCCAGACCACAATATCGGCATCGGCGCCTTCGACAATCGCGCCTTTCTTGGGGTAGATATTCAGGATCTTGGCGACATTCGTGCTTGTCGCCGCAACGAATTCATTCGGGGTCAGGCGGCCGGTTTCCACCCCTTGGGTCCAGAGCATGGCAAGCCGCTCTTCAACACCGTTTGACCCGTTGGGGATGATCCGGAAATCATCGCGCCCGGCGCGTTTCTGCGCGGTGGAAAAGGCGGCGTGATCGGTCGCCACGACCTGCAAAGACCCGGATTGCAACCCGGCCCAGAGGCTATCCTGATGATCCTTTGAGCGGAAGGGGGGCGACATCACGCGGCGCGCGGCGTGGTCCCAATCCTTGTTGAAATACTCGGATTCGTCCAGCGTCAGGAACTGGATGAGCGGCTCGCCATAGACCCGCATGCCCTTTTGACGCGCCCGCCGGATCGCCTCATGCGCCTGTTCACAGCTAACATGCACAATGTAGAGCGGCACCCCCGCCGCATCGGCGATACAGATGGCGCGGTTGGCGGCCTCGCCTTCAAATTCGGGCGGGCGGGAATAGGCGTGCGCCTCGGGCCCGGTCATGCCTTGGTCAAAGTATTTCTGCTGCATTTCGGCGACCAGATCACCGTTTTCGGCATGCACCATCGGTAGCGCACCCAACTCGGCACAGCGCTTGAAGCTGGCGAACATCTCATCATCTTCGATCATCAGCGCGCCCTTGTAGGCCATGAAATGCTTGAACGAGTTGACGCCCATCTTGACCGCATCTTCCATCTCGGAAAACACAGTCTCATTCCAGCCGGTGATCGCCATGTGATAGCCGATATCGCTACAAATCTGCGGCGCGGATTTGCGGTGCCATTCGTTGATCGCGTTCTTGATGCTGCCATCGGCACCGGGCAGGCAGAAATCGACCAGCATCGTAGTGCCGCCACAGGCCGCCGCCCATGTGCCGGTTTCAAATGTTTCGGCGGCGGTGGTGCCCATGAAGGGCATCTCAAGATGGGTATGCGGATCAATCCCACCAGGGATGACATAGGCCCCCTCGGCGTCGATATATTCGTCGCCCTTGAGGTCCTCACCGATCTGTTTGATCGTCTCATCCTCGATCAGAACATCGGCCTTCCACGTGCGATCCGCCGTGCAGACAGTGCCGTTTTTGATGACTTTGGTGGTCATGTCACATCTCCGTTTTCATTTCTTGCGTCTGCATTTCTTCTGGCTGGAAATATCCCGGGGGAGTCGCGCTTGCGCGACGGGGGCAGCGCCCCCGATTACTCCACAATCTCCGCTGTTTCGATCACCGCATGCATCAAAACATCCGTCCCCGCCGCGGCCCATTCCTTCGAAATCTCCTCGGCCTCGTTATGCGATAGACCGTCCACACAGGGGCACATCACCATCGCCGTGGGGGCGACGCGGTTGATCCAGCAGGCATCATGCCCCGCGCCCGAAATCAGATCGCGGTGCGAATAGCCCAGCCGTTCGGCGGCATTGCGCACGGCCCCAACACAGCCCTCGTCAAAGGCCACCGGATCGAACCCGCCGGTCTTTTCAAAGGCGATGCTTAGCCCCATCTGGCCGCAGATATCCGAGGCCCCCATACGCAGCTTGTTTTCCATATCCTCGATCACCGCCTTGTCGGGCGAGCGGAAATCGACGGTGAACACCGCCTTGCCGGGGATCACGTTGCGCGAATTGGGGTAGATGTCGATATGTCCCGCCGCGCCCACCGCATCGGGGGCGTGGGACAGGGCAATCTGCTCGACCAGTTCCAGCACCCGCGCCATGCCGAGCCCTGCGTTTTTGCGCATCGGCATCGGGGTCGATCCAGTGTGTGAATCCTTGCCCTCGATCGTGACCTGGGTCCAGCTTAGCCCCTGACCATGGGTGACAACGCCGATATCCTTGCCTTCGGCCTCCAGAATGGGGCCCTGTTCGATATGCAGCTCAAACAGCGCATGCATCTTGCGCTCGCCGACCGGCTCATCCCCGCGCCAGCCGATCCGGTCAAGCTCATCGCCAAAGCGGGTGCCATCGGCATCGGTGCGGTCCTCGGCCCACTCCTGGGCGTGGACCCCGGCAAATACCCCCGAGGACAGCATCGCCGGGGCAAAG
This sequence comes from Roseovarius lutimaris, assembly GCF_900115165.1. GTDB lineage: Bacteria > Pseudomonadota > Alphaproteobacteria > Rhodobacterales > Rhodobacteraceae > Roseovarius > Roseovarius lutimaris. The sequence continues at coordinate 79,606 of NZ_FOVP01000011.1, forward strand.
CGCGTGCCTTCTTCGTTGGTCCAGTTGGTGACAACGATGGGGTGTTTGGTCTTGATGCCAAGGTCATTCATCGTGCGGATGATCTCAAGGCCGCCGAGCACCCCCAGAACGCCATCATATTTGCCGCCGGTGGGTTGGGTATCAAGGTGAGAGCCGACATAGACCGGCAGGGCGTCAGGGTCGGTTCCCTCGCGGCGGGCAAACATGTTGCCCATCGTATCGAGCCCCATGGCAAGGCCTGCGTCCTCGCACCAGGATTGGAACAACCGGCGCCCTTCGGCGTCTTCGTCGGTCAGCGTCTGGCGGTTGTTGCCGCCCGCCACACCGGGGCCGATCTTGGCCATTTCCATCAGGCTGTCCCAAAGGCGGTCTGCGTTGATCTTGAGGTTCTCGCCGGGGGCTGCCATTTGAAATCTCCTGAGTGTCGGGGCATGCGGCCGATGAGCGGCCTCTTGCAATCGGGCTTTTTCTGACCGTATGGTCAAGAAAAGAGCATCATAGGTTGACCAACTGGTCAAGATTTTTCTGAAAGCGATGTGCGATGACCGCCTCTTCCCGCCCGCTCAGCCGCAAGGATATCCGCCGCGAGAATGAAAGGCTTATTCTTGATGCAGCGGAAAAAGTCTTTGCCGAGGCAGGGTTTGGCGGGGCCACGATGCAGTTGATTGCCGATATGGCAGGGCTGCCCAAGGCCAATCTGCACTATTATTTCCCAACCAAGGAATCGCTCTATCGGCAGGTGGTTCAAGCAATTTTTCAGGACTGGCTCAAGGCGGCGGATATCTTTGATGACGCGCCCGGCCCGGTTGAGGGAATCGGTGCCTATATCGACGCCAAGATGGAAATCAGTCGCCGACATCCGGCGGGCTCAAAGGTTTGGGCCTCCGAGGTGATGCACCGTGCGCCGGTTATTCAGGACTATCTTGAAACAACCCTCGTCGAGTGGACGGAGGGGCGCATGTCGGTGATCCGCCGCTGGATCGCCGAGGGCAAGATGGACGAGATCGACCCGCGCCATCTTTTGTACATGCTCTGGGCCACGACCCAGCATTACGCCGATTTCGGCCATCAGATCGAGACCCTGAACGGCGGGCAACCCCTGTCCGACGCGCAATGGGTGGCGGCAAAGGGGGCGGTCAAGCGCATTATCCTAAAGGGGATCGGCGCACAGCCTTCCCCCGCCGCGTGAAATAGCCCATGTTGAACAGGACCTTGCCGGAGAACCCGATGAACGAGCCCCGCGCGATCCGAAAACCAAGCCGCATTCAAAAGCGCAATCGCAAGCTTATTCTCGATGCCGCGCTGGAGGTGTTTTCGACATATGGCTATCGCGGGGCGACGCTGGATCAGATCGCGGCTGAGGCGGGGTTGAGCAAGCCCAATATCCTCTATTATTTCACCGGCAAGGAAGACATACACATCAGGCTTTTGAACGGGCTGATGGATACCTGGCTGGCGCCCATGCGCGAAATTGACCCCGAGGGCGACCCGCTGGAAGAAATCCTGCGCTATGTGCATCGAAAGCTTGAGATGAGCCGAGAGTTCCCTCGCGAAAGCCGCCTGTTTGCCAACGAGATCCTTCAGGGCGCGCCGCGCATCGGGCCGCATCTGGAGTCGGGACTGAAACCGCTGGTGGATGAAACCGCAGCCCTGTTCGAACGTTGGATGGCAGCAGGCCAGCTGGCGCAAATGGATGCGCGGCACCTGATATTCTCGATCTGGGCCACAACACAGCATTACGCGGATTTTGATGCGCAGGTGCAGGTGCTGATGCGGGGCCAGTCGATACACGAAGGTGCGGATGCGTATCTTGATACGCTCTATCGCAAGCTGTTGATGGTCTGAGGTTGTGCCTTCCTTCGGTTCATTCAGTCCAGAATGGCAATAGGCCCAAAAAACCACAGCTGTACAGAAAGGTTTCTGCGTTCTGTTTACATTGGTGTCAGGGTCATGATTTGACTGGGTTTGCTTCGCTGTCAGCAAAGTAAAGCAATTAAAATCTCGCATCCAAAGCGACAAAGAATCCGCGTTAATGCGGGCGCAGGGTGCTTTATATTATGCTTGGTCCGACTTGCGTAAACGCAAGCCAGCGAACCGGCAATCGGGAGGTCGCAATGAGCAAGTTGCACATAATGTTCTGGGGGTTTGTTGGCCTGTTTTCTGTTTTTGGGCATGCAGGCTGGGCCAATCCGACCTCGGAGGTCGTGATAGAGTTCCTGAAAGGCGAAGGGATTCAGGTGTCGTCAGGCGCGGCGGCTGGATACGTGCCTGACAGGGTGTGCGCTGAATGCCATGCAGACAAGGCCGAAAGTTTTGCCGAGATGGGCATGGCCCGCAGTATGTACCGGCCTGCCAAAGACAAGATCATCGAAGATCTCGATGCGATGCCCTATTATCACGAACCCAGTCAACGTCATTACACCATGGAATGGCGCGGCGATGAAATGTGGTTTCAACGCTATGGCAAAACCGCCGATGGCACCAAGATCGACGAGTTTAGCGTCAAGGTCGACTGGATCATGGGCTCGGGCAATCATGTGCGGGTTTACCTGTACCAGACTGCGGACGGAGCATTGTTTCAACTGCCCCTCGGTTGGTACACGCAAACCGGCAAATGGGCGATGGCACCTGGCTATGAGAGTGCAAATCATGATGGCGTGTTGCGCGACATTCACCAACGATGCATTGGCTGTCACAATGCGTTCGGGGAATTGAGTGAAAGGTCGGGCATGAAGGGGCATATTGGCCTCTATCCGCAAGACCTGCCGGAAGGTATCGGATGCCAACGCTGCCACGGGCCCGGCTCGGAGCATGTGTATCGCGCCTATAGCGGCGAAGGCGAGATGGAAGACCTGCGCTCTGCGATCGTGAACCCGGGCAAGCTGCCGCGTGAGCGGCTCTACAGCATTTGCTATGGCTGCCATATGCAATCCAATGTGGCGGTCAATGCGCAACTTCGCCTGGGGCGCGACCATTACTCGTTCCGCCCGGGCGAGGACTTGCGGGACTTCATCATGCAGCTTGACATCAAGGAAGCTGAGCAATCCAGAGAAGAACGCTTTGAGATCAACCATCACCCCTACAGGCTTGAGCAAAGCACCTGTTTTATCCAAAGCAAGGGTGAACTGGGCTGTCTGAGCTGTCATGATCCGCATGTAAAAATCAAACCCGAACAGCGCGCCGCACATTACCGCAAGGCGTGCCTGAGCTGTCATGAGCTTGACGACGATGGCCTGCCCGCGATCGAAGAAACCGAGGCCACGCACCCGCAGATCGCAGCGACCGATGATTGCACGACCTGCCATATGCCCGAACGGCGCACCGAAGATGTTGTCGAAGTCTGGATGACCGACCACCGGATCGTGCGCCACATCGAGCCTGAGGTAGAGCGCATGCGCGAGATCGAAAGTGTCGATCCGGTGGTCGAGCGCGTCTTTCTTCAGAATCCCAATTCGGGTGTGCCAAAGGCCGAGGCGTCGATGCTGCAACTCATGGCGATCCTCGACTATTCGAAAAACAAAATGGATTTCGCGGTGAGGGATCTGGAAAAGCTGTTGGGCCAGACACAGACACCGCATTTCGAGCCATGGCTGACCTTGATCGAGGCCTACATTACCAACAGGAACTATGCCAAGGCCAGACAGATCGCCGCGGCCACCCTCAAGCGGGCGCCGGACAACCCAAAGGTAATCAATGCGGTTGCCGTGTCGCTTTATGCAACCGGGGAAAAGGCGCAGGCCATTGAAATTCTGAAAAAAGCCGCCAAAGAGATGCCCGATCTGGTCTTTTTCCGCCTGACCCTGGCCAAGTTTCTGGCCGCTGAGGGTAAGCTTGACGAGGCGCTGCACTATGCCGAGAGCGTTGTGGATCAACGTCCGAACCAATGGCAGGCCTGGGCTCTGATTGCCAATCTGGCACAAGCCAAGAACGATAACGAACGCGCGCTTGAGGCTTATCTGAGAACTCTTGAAATCAGGCCCGTGTCACCCGCCATTCGTAAAAAGACGGTGTCTTTACTCCAGGCCGAAGGGCGCCAGGACGACGCGGCGCGCCACCAGTCCCGGCTCAAGCCGTAAAGCGAATCCAACGAGGTTTACGCCCGGATCATTCAGCAGCGCATTTTCCCGGGTTGTTGGGGTGGGTTGTCCAGTTGGCATACTCCGCTTGCACCACCTTGCCGGTGCGCGGATCAATTTCGCCCGCTGGCATCTGCTCCATCGTGATGCAGCCCTCGACCGGGCAGACATTGACGCAAAGATTGCAGGCGACGCATTCGTCATCCTTGACGGTGAATACGCGATCCTCTGACATGGCGATGGCCTGATGCGAGGTGTCCTCGCAGGCGGCATAACAACGCCCGCATTTGATGCAATCGGCCTGATTGATCTTGGCCTTGGCCACGTAATTGAGGTTCAGATCCTGCCAGTTCACCACATTCGGCACGGCCCGCCCGACCAGTTGATCGACCGAAGCGAATCCTTTTTCGTCCATATATTGCGACAGGCCCGAGATCATTTCCTGCACCACCTTGAAGCCATAGGTCATGGCCGCCGTGCAGACCTGCACATTGCCCGCGCCAAGCGCCATGAATTCGGCCGCGTCGCGCCAGGTGGTCACCCCGCCGATACCACTGATCGGCAGGCCCGCCGTTGCCGGGTCGCGGGCAATTTCGGCCACCATATTCAACGCGATCGGTTTCACCGCCGGCCCGCAATAGCCGCCATGCGCGCCCTGGCCATCAATCGTGGGCTCGGGCGAAAACAGATCGAGATCGACCGAGGTGATCGAGTTGATGGTGTTGATCAGGGATACCGCATCGGCGCCGCCCTCTTTGGCGGCCTGTGCCGGTTTGCGGATATCGGTGATGTTCGGCGTCAGCTTGACGATCACCGGCAGGTCGCTGTGTTTCTTGCACCAATGCGCCACTTGCCCGACATATTCAGGCACCTGACCCACGGCGCTTCCCATGCCGCGTTCGCTCATCCCGTGCGGGCAGCCAAAGTTAAGCTCGACTCCGTCGCAGCCGGTATCTTCGACCCGGTGCAGGATGTCTTTCCACGCGTCCTCATTCACCGGCACCATCAGCGAGGCAATAAGCGCGCGGTCGGGCCAGTCGCGCTTGACCCGCTTCATCTCTTCAAGGTTCACCTCAAGCGGCCGGTCGGTGATCAGCTCGATATTGTTGAGCCCCAGCAACCGCCGATCCGCGCCCCAGATCGCGCCATAGCGCGGGCCATTGACGTTGACCACCGGCGGCCCGGCCTCGCCCAGTGTTTTCCAGACAACCCCGCCCCATCCCGCCTCGAATGCGCGGCGGACGTTGTATTCCTTGTCCGTCGGCGGCGCAGAGGCAAGCCAGAACGGATTGGGGGATTTGATGCCGATAAAAGTGCTTGTCAGATCAGCCATGGTTTAGCCCTCCGCCGTCAGTGTTGCGTGAATATCCATCGCGGCATCGCGGCCCTCGGCCACCGCCGTAACGGTCAGATCGTCGCCGCCGACCGCACAATCGCCCCCGGCCCAGACGTGTTTCATCGACGTGCGGCCCGCGCCGGTCACGGCGATCTTGCGCCCGTCGAGATCGGGCAGGTCGCCACAGTCAAGCGATTGACCGATGGCCTTGAACACCTGATCGGCGGCAAGGCGAAAGGTCTGGCCGGTGGCGGTCAGCGCGTCATCGGTATATTCAAATTCAACCTCGCGGACCGCGCCGTTGCCATGCACCGCAATCGGGCTGGCATTGGTGATGATCCGCACGCCCTTCGAGGCGGCGAGATCCTGTTCAAAGCGGCTGGCGTTCATCCGCTCGCGACCCCGGCGGTAGACAAGCGTGACGTTGAGCGCACCCAAAAGCCGGGCCTGCACGGCGGCATCAACGGCCGTCATGCCGCCGCCGATCACCACCACGTCGCGCCCGATGGGCAGGGCGGCAAGATCATCTGCCTGGCGCAGATCGGCGATGAAATCAACCGCATCGCGCAGCCCCTGTTTGTCTTCGCCCTCAAGCCCAAGGGCATTCACCCCACCAAGACCGATGCCAAGAAACACGGCATCATGTGCATCGCGCAGATCACCAAGTGACAGGTCGCGGCCCAGCCGTTTGCCAGTCTGCAAGGTGATTCCGCCAATCTGCAAAAGCCATTCGACCTCGCGGGCGGCAAAATCTTCGATGGTTTTATAGGCGGCAATGCCAAATTCGTTCAGGCCACCGGCCTTGGCGCGCCCGTCATAAAGCACCACGTCATGGCCGTGCATCGCCAGACGGTGGGCACAGGCAAGACCGGCAGGGCCAGCCCCCACAACCGCAACCGATTTTCCGGTGGGCGCGGCGCGCGTGAATGGATGTGTGCCGGCGGCCATCAGCGTGTCCGTGGCATAGCGTTGCAGGCGTCCGATCAGCACCGGTTTGCCCTCGGCCGTCTCGCGCACACAGGCCTGTTCACAGAGCGTTTCGGTCGGGCAGACGCGGGCGCACATGCCGCCAAGGATGTTCTGATCCAGAATCGTCTGCGCGGCGGCCTCGGGCGTGCCGGTGGCGATCTGGCGGATGAAAAGCGGGATGTCGATATCGGTGGGACAGGCGGTGATACAGGGCGCATCGTGACAGAAATAACAACGGTCCGCAGCCACAAGCGCCTCGTGGTCTTCAAGCACGGGATGCAGGTCGGTGAAATTATCGGCAAGCTCTGCGGGATCAAGCCGACCGGCAAGGATGCCGGAGGTCAACGCTGTGTCACTCATGGCGGTCTCCATAGATTGGATGGCTGACCTCAGTATTCCACGATTTAAAATTTTATCAATTGGTAAAATTTAAATTTACGGTAAAATCAGATCGAAGACCCGCTACATGACGGTTTTTTAATCGGGCAGGGGCGTAGGGGGGGCTTGTCCGACCTTGCGGTCAGCCGCGCGAGGCCCGCACGCAAGGGCGGGAAGAGCCGTTCGCCGAATTAGCGCATTTGTTCGTGCTCAAAACGTTGGCGCGCAATGCTTTCGTTGCGATCTGCCTTTTGCTGATCGGCTAGCGCCTTTTCGACATAGTTGAGATGCGCATTGACCGCCTCATGCGCGGCATCCGGGTCCCGCGCCTGAATGGCGCTGTTGATGGCGCGGTGCTGATCCAGAAGCGCGCCGCGTGTGGTGCGCTGCTTGAACATCACCTGGCGGTTATAAAACACGCCCTCGCGCAACAGCTGGAACATCGAGCGCATCATATGCAGCATCACGACGTTATGGCTGGCCTCGATAATCGCCATGTGAAATTCCGCGTCAAGGCGGGCCTCATCCGCCGGATTGGTCTTTTTATGGGCGGCTTCCATCTTGTCCATCACTGTCTGGATCACCTGAAGATCGGTGTCAGAGGCAAACCGCGCCGCACGACAGGCGGCAATCCCCTCAAGGTCGCGACGAAAGGCGATAAAGTCAAAAACCGCCTCGTCGTGATTGGCAAAAAGCCGGATCAGCGCCTCTGAAAACGCACTGCCAAGCACGTCTGCCACATAAATGCCGGCCCCGGCGCGGGTGGTCAAAAGGCCCTTGTCCTGCAACTCTGCCACCGCCTCGCGCAGCGAGGGGCGCGACACGCCAAGTTTCTCGGCCAAATCACGTTCGGCCGGCAGGCGCTCGCCGGGCCGCAGGATGCCTTGCAGGATAAGTTTTTCGATTTGCCGGGTGACAGCGGTCGAAAGCTTTTCCGGTGTGACTTTCTGAAATGGCATATGCGCGACCTTGATCAATTGGTCAGATCATATGACCGCGCCGCCGTTACGGCAAGCCTGTCCTTTAATCTTGTGGTTCACTCATCTGCCACTTGCCCGCTTGCCCTGGCAAAAACGCCTCGACCGCCGCCGTGGCAATGACAAGGGTTTCACCGCTGCAGGGGTCGGTGACATTCTGCCCGCCACTGACCGCGCGCACTTGGGCGCGGCCACGCGGCAGGCCCTTGGTCAGGGCCTCTGTGTCAAGCTTGTCGGGCTCTTGCACGCCCACGGTCACGGCCACGCGCATTTCGGTATGCGCAATCTCGGTGTTAAGAAAAATCGGCAAGGTCGAGTGGCGGATCGCATCCTCGATCGCGCGGGTGGCGGCCTTTTGGTAATCCATCCCGTGCAGGTCATTGCCCATGCCCATCTCGATGATGAATCGTTGATCATCCATGTGCCTTCTCCATATCGAACGAGACCGAAATTGCGGCATTGGCAATCACCGTCGGCTTGCCTGTGGGGCGCGCAATATCAAGCCCGCCATGGCCCACCGTGACGGTGATCTGACCATAGGGAAACACCTCGCTCAGGGTGCTGATATCCACCTGATCGGGCTGTTGCACAGCGATCTCGACATCGACGATCATCGCCTCTTTGGGAAAGCCGAACAGCTCTGCCATGTTGATCGAATTATGCCACAGAGCATCCTGAACGGCCCGCTTGGCAGCCTGAGTATAATCCTGACGGCGCAGAGAGGTCCCCATGCCAAATTCAGTCAAAACGCGGGTTTTCGGCATGCGTTAAAACTCCACCCCGATCTGCGCCTTGACCCCCGAGCGGAAGGGATGCTTGATCAGCTCCATTTCGGTGACAAGATCGGCGATCTCGATCAGTTCGTCCTTGGCGTTGCGCCCGGTCAAGACGACATGGGTCATATGCGGCTTTTCCTCGACCAGGAATTCGACCACCTCGTTGATATCAAGGTAGTCATAGCGCAGGGCGATGTTGATCTCGTCCAGAAGCACCATCTTGTTGGCCTCGTCGCGGATCAGCTCCTTGGCCTTTTCCCAGGCGGCCTTGGCCATCTCGATATCACGGTCGCGGTCCTGGGTTTCCCAGGTAAAGCCTTCGCCCATGGTGTGAAACGCGCAGATGTCCTGAAACTTGTCGAGGATCATGTCGCGCTCGCCGGTGCTCATGCCGCCCTTGATGAACTGAACTACGGCGCATTGCATGCCATGCGCGATACAGCGGAAAATCATCCCGAAGGCGGCCGAGCTCTTGCCCTTGCCCTTGCCGGTATGCACGATGATCAGACCCTTTTCGTCGGTCTTGGTGGCCATGATCTTGTCGCGGGCGGCCTTTTTCTTGGCCATCTTCATCGCGTGGCGGTCACTGTCGGCGGTCATGGCTCGGCTCCTTGGATGTTAGAGGAATAGGGACAACACATAAGGCGCAATCAGGGCGGTTAGCAAGGCATTCAAACCCATGCCGATGCCGGCAAAGGCGCCTGCGGTTTCATTGACCTGAAAGGCCCGCGCGGTGCCGATGCCATGCGCGCTTACCCCCACCGCAAAGCCGCGCGCGCGCCAGTCGCGAATGCGCAGCGCGTTCATCAGCGGCGTCACGATCACCGCGCCGAGAATCCCGGTCAGGATCACCAGGGCGGCGGTCAGCGTGGGCAGGCCGCCAATTTGCTCGGAGATACCAATCGCCACCGGTGCGGTGGTGGATTTCGGCGCAAGCGAGGCCAGCTCTGCGCCCTCGACCCCAAGCGCCTGCGCGATCCAGAGCGCCGAGGCGATGGCCGTGACCGAGCCCACCACAAGCGCGCCCAGCATCGGCACAAGCGCGCGGCGCACATGGTGAAGGTTGCTGTAAAGCGGGCCGGCAAGCGCCACGGTGGCCGGGCCAAGCAGGAAATGCACGAATTGCGCGCCCTCGAAATAGGTCTGATAGGGGGTGCTTGTGGTCCAGAGGATGCCCGCCAAAATCACCATCGCCACCAGCACCGGATTGACCAGTGGGTTGCCATGGCTGGCGCGAAAGGCCGCATCGCCGATGACATAGGCGACCAGCGTGGCGGTGAGCCACAACAGTGGCTCTTCGCTGAGGTAAGACCAGATATCGGGCAGCGTTGTCATGTGCGGTCCTCGCGCGACCCGGTGAGCCGGGCCAGGCCGACAAAGGTAAGCGCGCCCGCCGCAAGCGCCAGTGCGGTACTCAGCACAAGCGCGGCCATCATCGCGGCGCCACTCTGGCCCAGGGCCTCGACATGGCTGATCACGCCGACCCCGGCGGGCACGAACAACAGCGACAAATGCGCCAGCAGGCCCTTGGTGGTGTCAAGCATGCGCTTGGCAAGTTTTGGCAGGCTCATGAAGCCCGCCAGTAACAGCGCCATGCCGATCACCGGGCCAGGCACCGGCAGCGACAATGCGCGCGACACCACCTCGCCGACAAGCTGAAAGGCAAGGAGGAGGGCGAGGTTGAGAACCATGAGCGGGCTTTCCTGTCCGGGGTGTTGCGTCACAGCATAGGGCGCGCGGGGTGGGGATGAAAAGCGCCGATCTTTCAAGGACAGGCTAAGGCCCTGTTAACCATTGTGACCGCAGTCTTGGTCTATGCGATTGCTCTGCGGGATATTTCTGCCGCTTCTGGCGGCCTGCAACACGCCCGGTCATGAATTCCGCGGCGTTGATCCGGTGCGTGTGAGCATCGGCAAAAGCACCTTTGATGTGCGGGTGGATGGGACTTATGCCCAGGCGATCCGGCTCAACCCCGAATGGGCGCCCCGGTTCGAGGCGGTTGCGCCACGCGGGGCGATGGCGATGCAAAAGGTCAGCGGCTGCAAGATGGTACGGCTTTGGGGCGATCAGGCGGTGATGCTGGCGCGGCTCGACTGCGGGGCGGGCGTGCCGCCTTTGCCGCCGACGCTCGCCTATGACTGCGAGCTTGAGCATATCCATGGCGGCTATGCCGATCTGATCTGTCTGCCGCGCCTTTAAGGCGGGTCAAGCCGCCAGGGCAGGTGTTCGTCCGTGTGATAATGCCCTGACGGGGTGATCGCGTCGGGGTGGTCTAGCAAGGCGGCATGAAAATGCATTTCATCGGGAAAGCGGTCGCTGGCATAGGCGAGTGAACTGCCGCAGGTCGCACAGAAATACCGCCGGTTGCCGGGGGAAGATTCAAAGCAGGTGGGGGCCGCGCCAATCCAGCTCCATTGCCCGTTGGGGTGCCCGACAAATGTGACAACGGCGGCCCCCGCGCCCCGGCGGCAACTGTCGCAATAGCAATGACCGGCCCAGTTGTGTGGACCCAGCAATTCGAACGTGACCGATTTGCAGAGACAGTGGCCTTTGATCGGTGTCATGTTGTCGGCTCCTCTCGATCCGCCCCCTTGGCGGGACGCCCACCCACCCACCCCGTCCCGCCAAGGGGGCGGGTCATGGTGATGCTGGTCGCGCGATCATATCCGGGATGGGCGGTTTTGTCCGCTATATGAAAGCCAAGCGCGGCAAAAGTCGCGTGGTTTTCGACCAGTTCTATCCGGGTCTCCGGTGTGACGTCGGTGCGCCCCAGACCTCGCGGGTTTGAGCCATTGCCCTAAGCGCCGCGACACCGCCTGTCAGGGCGGGGGAGCACCCCGGCGTGCCGCCTCGATCCGCGCGCGTGCCGAGTTTGAGCGTGGCGCCCAAAGCCCGCGGTCAATCGCCTCGGCCAGCCGTTCAGCCATTTCGTGCAGGGCAGGGGCGTTGTGCTCAGCGATGAACGCGCGGGTGTCATCATCTTCCAGAAAGGCCGCCTCGACCAGATCGAAATGATGGCCGCGCACCGCGCCGGTGGTGGCGGCAAAGGCAAAGAGGTAATCCACCGTCGCCGCCATCTCGAAGGCCCCTTTGTATCCGTGGCGCTTGACGCCCTCGATCCATTTCGGGTTGACCACCCGGCTTCGAACGACGCGGCCGATTTCATCCTCTAGGGTGCGGATCACCGGGCGTTCGGGGCGCGAATGATCATTGTGATAGATCGGGCGGTCCTGCCCTTGCAGGGTGCTGACTGCCGCTGCCGCGCCGCCTTCGAACTGGTAATAATCGTCGCTATCAAGGATGTCGTGTTCGCGGTTGTCCTGATTTTGCACGATGGCTTCGGTCTGGCGCAGGCGGGTTTCAAACCCCTCTCGATCCCGGCGGCCCTCGTCGGCGCTGCCATAGGCATAGCTGCCCCATTCCAGATAGGCTTCGGCCAGGTCGGATTTGTCGGACCAGAGCCGTTCGTCGATCATCGCCTGAAGGCCGGCACCATAGGCCCCCGGTTTTGCACCGTAAACCCGCGCCTGCGGGCCCTCGACGCGCGCCCGCGCCGCCGCCGGATTGAGGTCATCGGGTTCGTCGAGCACCATGACCGCGCGCGCGGCCGAATCCACAAGCGCGATAAGCTGCGGAAAGGCGTCGCGGAAAAAGCCGGAAATCCGCAGGGTGACATCGACACGCGGGCGCCCCAAGACCCCTTGGGGCAGAACTTCAAACCCGGTGACCCGCCGATTGGCGGCATCCCACTTCGGTTTCACCCCCATCAGGGCAAGCGCCTGCGCGATATCATCGCCGCCAGTGCGCATATTGGCCGTGCCCCAGGCCGTCAAAAGCAGGCTGCGCGGCCAGTCGCCATGGGTCTGAAGGTGCTTTTCAATCAGCAGGTTTGCCGACTTCCACCCCAGGGCCCAGGCGGTTGGCGTCGGGATGGCGCGACTGTCGACAGAAAAGAAATTACGCCCGGTCGGAAGGACATCCAGACGTCCCCGCGTGGGCGCGCCGGATGGCGCCGGGGCGACGAACTGCCCTGAAAGGGCGGTGAGAAGGCCCGCCCCTTCCATCGGTCCACAGGCGCGCAGGGTGGGGCGGACATGGGCCTCGGCATGCGCCAGAACCGCGCGGCTTGCCGCCCCTAGCGCGGGCGTCGCGCCCTCCAGAAGCTGCGAGGCCAGCTCTTCCAGCCGCTCGACCGTGTCGCCATTGCTGCGCCATGCGCCGGGCGCGGCATCCGCCAGAACCTGTGGCTTTACCCCGGTCCAGGGCGCGGCCATGTCGCAATCGAGCGGGTCAAACCCGAGGTCAAGATCCTGTGCCAATGCGCGCATGATCGAGGCGTCGCCCCCCGCCGCCTGATCGCGTGGCACCCTGAGCAGCGCCTGCAACAGATCGCGTTCCTGTCGCCCGGTCGGCGATTGGCCAAAGATATGCAGCCCGTCGCGAATTTGCGCCTCCTTCAGCTCGCAAAGATAGGCGTCAAGCTTGGCCAGGTCACTATCCTCATCCGCCCCTTGCATCCCGACATCCTTGTCGAGACCAGTGGCCGAACTCAGGCTCAGGATTTCGCGGCGCAGATGCGCAATCCGGCGCGGATCAACGCCTGCGGCTTCGTAGTATTCATCGACAAGCGCCTCAAGATCGCGCAATGGCCCATAGGTCTCAGCGCGGGTCAGAGGCGGGGTCAGGTGGTCAATGATCACCGCCTGCGCGCGCCTTTTGGCCTGTGTGCCCTCGCCGGGATCGTTGACAATGAAGGGATAGACATGCGGCATCGGCCCAAGCACCGCCTCGGGCCAGCACTCTTGACCAAGGGCCACCGCCTTGCCCGGCAGCCATTCAAGATTGCCGTGTTTGCCCATATGCACGATGGCATTGGCGCGAAACTGATGGCGCAGCCAGAAATAGAACGCCAGATAGTTGTGCGGCGGCACCAGATCGGGCGAATGGTAGGTATCTGTCGGGTCAATATTATAGCCGCGCGCCGGTTGCAGGCCGACGACGACATTGCCGAATTCCAGCACCGAGAGGCTGAAATGCCCGCAGTCCAGCTCGCCGGGGGTATAGAACGGATCGGCCGCGGGCCTGCCCCAACGTGCATCAATCGCTTCGCGCAACTTCCAAGGCAATTGACCATAATCTATCTGATATTCGGCCATCGACAGGGTCACACCGCCTTGCCGCACGGCCCGGTCGGTCAACCAGTTGGTCGGCCCCGCCATCACCGCCTGCATCAGGGCATCGCTGTCCGCCGGGGCATCGGTGACCCGATACCCGGCCTCGGCCAAAAGGGAGAGCGCATGTACCGTTGCGGCAGGCGTATCAAGGCCCACGCCATTGGCAAGCCGCCCGTCCTTGTTGGGATAATTGGCAAGGATAAGCGCGACCCGGCGCTCGGGCGCAGGCGTTTGACGCAGGCGCGCCCAGTTGCGCGCGAGCTCGGCCACGAATTCCACCCGGTCGCCTTGCGCGCGATAGGTGGCGATGGGGCATTCGGTGGCCTCGTCAAAGAACGCCTCGCCCTTGAAGCTTATGGCGCGGCTCAGGACACGACCGTCAACCTCGGGCAGGGCGACGTTCATGGCGATATCGCGCCCCGACAGACCACTTAACCCCTCGGCCCAGGCCTCTTCGCTCGACCCGGCAAGTACCACCTGAAACACCGGCGCAGCATTGGCGGCGGGCATGGCGAGCGGGTTCACCGGGCTGTCATCGCCCGCATGCGGCGAGCCGACAGCGAAGGAGGTGCAATTGAGGATCACGGACGGCGGGGCCTCGGTGAAAAGATACTCAAGCGTGGCGGTCGAGACCGGATCTTTCAGGGAGGCCACGAAAATCGGTAGCGGATTGAGACCCGCCCGCAACAGCGATTTGACCAGCCGGTTGATCGGGTTAAGCCCCGCCCCCTGCACCAGGGCGCGGTAAAAGATGAGCGGCACGACAGGTTGGTCTTCGCCCCAGCTGGCGCGCGCCGCGTCAAGGCCAGCGACACCCGAGCCGGGCCAATAGACCCCCGCGCGCAAGAGCGGGCTTGCAGCGGCGGGTTTCTCGCAGTGCTCGATCATCGCCCTGGCATACCCCAGAAAATTCGCCGAATTTTCTGGGCCGCCCTCAACCAGATAGGCCCAGAGGGCATCATAATCCTCGTCAGCCACCGTCGAGAGATCGCGCAGATCGGCGTCGGGTTTGTCGTCGCCGGGCAAAAGCGCCAGCGGCACGCCCGCCTCGTGACAGCGCGCGGCAAACTGTTCGGCGCCATACTTCCAATAGCCGGTGCCGCCCAGCACCCGCGCGATCACCAGCCGTGATTTTGTGGCACAGTTGTCCAGATGCAGATCGACTGACATCGGGTGTTGCAGATGGGTAAGATTGGCCAGCCGCAAACTCGGCGCGCCGGTCATCTCCGCGCGCGCGGCGCTCAGCGCCGCAAGCTCGGTATCGGCGGCCGAGATGAACACGACATCGGCCGGGCTCTGGCCCAGATCGACCGGCTCCTTGCCGTCATCAATGGCTCCGGGGGTGGCGGCAAGAAGGTGCATCAGGCGGTTCCAGCTTGAATGAGGGGGCAGATTGCGGCAATAGCAGTGCAACGGCTGCGACTGGTGTAGCCTCTGGCCGAAAGGGCAAGATCATGGAAAAGAACAAAGCGCTTGGCGCCGCGAAAAAAGGCAACAGAACCCCCCGCCACAAAGAACATAACGCGCCCGGTGGTCCGAAAAACCCCTTTGGCAATCGCCAGACCAAGGAAGAGTTGATCGCCAAGCTTAAAGAGCAGGCCGAGAAGAACAAATCCGACTAGGTTCATAGGGTCTTTTCCATGAAGATTGACGAAGGCGCCTCGGGATAGGCGCCAAACGGGCCGCGCATCACATAGCCGTGGCGCGCATAAAGCCTGTGCGCGGCGTGCAGGACGTTGCCGGTTTCAAGCCGCAAGACCGGCAAGCCCTCTGCGCGCGCCTCGTCTTCGATCTGGCGCAGGATCGCGTCGGCCACGCCCTTGCCGCGCGCGGCTTCATCCACGAACATGGATTTCACCTCGCCGTAGCCCTCGCTGAGGGCGAGCGCGCCGGTGCCGACAATCTTGCCGTCAATCCGTGCGGCAAAGAATCGGATGTCGTCGGCGCAAAGCGCGTCGATATCGAGGAAAAAGTTATCCTCGGGCGGGAAAAGCGATTGCATCAACCCATGGCTGGCGCGCAAGAGCGCGCTTGCCTCGGGGGCTTTCGGGCTGGTCGGCGCAACGATGATCATGCGCTTAGCGCGGTTTCGATCGCCGCACGGTCAAGCCCGGCCTGCCCGATCACCACAAGCCGGGTTTCACGCGCCCGGCTACCGAAGGGCTGATCGAAATAGGTGTCGACGCGCGGCCCGACCGCCTGAAGCGAAAGGCGCATCGGCTTGCCGGTGACGGCGGCGAACCCCTTGAGACGCAGAATATCATGGGCGCGGATCACATCGGCCACCTGAGCCGCAAAACCGGCGGCATCGGTGATTTCGGGGCGGGTGACGACAAAGCTTTCAAAGGCCTCGTGGTCATGATCATGGTGGTGGTCATGATCGTCGTCATCGTGGTCATCCCCGCGATCGTGATCGTGATGATGATGGTGAAGCTCGTGGCGGCTTTCCATATCGCCCTCCGAACCGATGCCCTGGCCCAACAGCACATCAATCGGCAAGGCACCCATGGTCGAACTGACCACCTGTACGCCGTCGCGGCTTTCGCCGCGCAGACGGGACACGAGGGCGGTCATTTCATCCGCATCCAGCAGGTCGGATTTGTTGACCACGATCATATCGGCACAGGCCATCTGATCCTCGAACAACTCGGACAGCGGCGTTTCATGGTCAAGGTTTTCGTCCAGCTTGCGCTGTGCATCGACGGCGGCCACGTCATGCGCAAAGCGGCCCTCGCTGACGGCCTTGCCATCGACCACGGTCACCACGCCATCAACGGTGACACGGGTCGAGATTTCCGGCCAGTTGAAGGCCCGCACAAGCGGTTGCGGAAGCGCCAGACCCGAGGTTTCGATCACGATATGATCGGGCGCATTTTCGCGATCCAGCAGCTTTTGCAGGGTCGGGATGAAATCCTCGGCGACGGTGCAGCAAATACAGCCATTGCTCAGTTCCATCACGTCATCCTCGGCACAGCCCTCGATGCCACAGCCCTTGAGAATATCGCCATCAACCCCGAGATCGCCGAATTCGTTGATGATAAGGGCGATGCGCCGACCGCCTGCATTTTCCAGCATATGGCGGATCAGCGTGGTCTTGCCGGCACCCAGAAAGCCGGTCACGACGGTGGCGGGGATTTTTGCGGACATGGTCAAAAGCTCCTTGAAAGACTTGCGTTGGGGCGGTCAACCGGCCTAATCCCCAACCAAAGGGGATCGGCGATGATGCACCGGATTGTGGTTTGTTCTACATGTGATGGCACGGATGGCAAAAGCTTTGCTGCGGGTTTGCGCGTGGCGATGGCCGAACGCGCCATGGCCTTCGAGGTGCAGGACCACGAGTGCATGTCAAACTGCTCTCGCCCTTTGAGTGTGGCGTTCTCGGCGCCGGGCAAGGCGACATATCTTTTCGGCGATATCGACCCGGTCCGCGATCTGGCCGACACATTGGCCTTTGCGGCGCTGTATGCGGGTTCGGCCGATGGCTGGATCGAGGATGCGCGCGCCGCCGGGCAATTGCGCCATTGCCTTGTCGGGCGTGTGCCGGCCTGAGGCGTCATTCGATTACCAGTTCGGCAGTGGCCTCGATCGGGGTGCCGTGATCGGCAAGTTGGCTATGGTCATTGGCATTCAGGGTCACGCGGATATCGTGACGGCCCGAGGGCAGCGCATCAAGTTGAAACCACGGCCCATAGGTGCGCGCGATCTTTACGCCATTGAGGTAGATATGCGCATGGCCCTGGCCGGGCACATGCGGGCCGTTCACCGCCTCTGGGGCAAAGGTGAAATTGGTGATCTCGATATGCAGGTTGCGGCTTTGCGGGCCGTCGGGATGCAGGGCCAGGCTGATCTGTGGCGCAGGGCCGGTTACATCGGTCAGCTTGCCATGATCCGGCCCGGTGGCGCTGTGATCATGGGCGGCGTGATCATGCACCGCGCCGGGGGCCGCGTGGTCATGTCCGGCAAGCTCGGCCCCGGTGGTGGCGGCCAGAAGAAAGCCGAAACCGACGCCGAAAAACAGCCCGATCAGCAGAAAGGCAAAGGGTTTTGGCATGGCGGCTCTCCTTTTTTGAGACCCCCGGCGATTGCCCGCCGGGGACTTGGTGTATCAGGCCTCGGTGCTTTCGCGGGCCCAGAAATACCCCGCCAGCGTGCCCAAAAGCGCCCATGCCGCAAGGCCGACGCCAAGCGCGCGGGTGGCAAAGAGGGTCGCCAGTTCCGGCGGGACTGGGCCTGCAAAGCTCTCGGGATGCGGGGCGCCGATCACATGCGGCGCCAGCAACAGGGCGACCGCCGCCGCGATCAGCACCGGCGCGCGGCCAAAGGCGATCAGCGCAAGCGCCAGTGCCGTGGCAATCACTGTGCCCCACCACCAGATCTGACGGGCGGTGATATCGGTATAGGCGCCGCCGGGCACTTCTGGCGGAAGCGATATCGCGGGCGCGAAATGCAGGGCTACAAAACCCGCCACGCCCCAGATCAGCCCGCTGCGCGCCGTGATTGTCGCCCCGCGCTCTGCCGCAAGCCCCATGCAGGCGACAAGGACAAGGCC
This sequence comes from Roseovarius lutimaris, assembly GCF_900115165.1. Lineage (GTDB taxonomy): Bacteria > Pseudomonadota > Alphaproteobacteria > Rhodobacterales > Rhodobacteraceae > Roseovarius > Roseovarius lutimaris. The sequence continues at coordinate 97,841 of NZ_FOVP01000011.1, forward strand.
ATAGCCCACATAAATCAGCGCAGAGAACAACAGGCTCAGCCCGTCGCGCATCGCATCGAACCCCGGCAATTCGGGGCTGGCACTTACCGCGCCGCCGCCGAAATGCACAAGCGTGCCCGCCTCATAAAGCTCGGCATGCAAAAGCACCGGCTGAATGAACACAATCTGCAACAGGGCGGCTATCAGCCCTGTGCAGAAGCCAGCGAACAACGCGCTGGTCACAATTTTGGAAAACATGGCTTAGTGGCAGGGAAAGCCGGTCGCGTGGCGCACATCATGCGCCGCGTCATGCAGGGCAGAGGCCTGGACATGGCCTGCGATCGTGACAATGCCGAGCCCGAGGACCATGGCGGCCACGAAGGGCAGAACGGTGGATTTGGCGGCGGTTTGAACCAGTGCAGTCATAGCGGTATCTCCTTTACACCTCTCACCCGAGGCGGGATTGACAAACGCAGGGCTGGTCTCCTGGCTCGCGGGTCGTCGCCTTACTGCCGCCTTCCCGGGCCTTGCGACCCAGTGGCATATGGCAGGGGCTCACCGCTTACAGTCGCGGGGGCGGCTGAAGACTAGGTGCCCTGTATGGGTCCACCATCACTTCATTCCCAATTCATCCCCCGGCGCTTTGCACCTTCAGCGGGGAACCTTGCCCAACTGGTATGAAGCCCGGCGCGAGATGCGTCAAGGTTGATTCCGACCGCTTGCCGTCTTTCCGCGTCATGCTTTTCGGCGGGGTGTTGCCGGGATTTGCGCAATATCATGTGGATAACTCGCGCTCGCGCCCAATATGATGTGGTTGATCGTTGACAGGGGCCGTGTGGCTTGGTCACACTCGTGAGTTAATGGAATCACCGGCCCGATGGCCCCCAACCCCAACCCGAGGCACACGTGCAGTTCTCGAAACTCAGATTGACCGGCTTCAAGAGCTTTGTTGATCCGACCGACCTGATCATTGCCCATGGGCTGACCGGGGTGGTGGGGCCGAATGGCTGTGGCAAGTCCAACCTGCTTGAGGCGCTGCGGTGGGTGATGGGCGAAAACCGCCCTACCGCGATGCGCGGCGACGGGATGGAGGATGTAATCTTTGCCGGCGCGTCCACCCGCCCGGCGCGCAATTTCGCCGAGGTGGTGATCCAGCTTGATAACTCTGACCGGCTTGCGCCTGCGGGGTTCAACGAGTCAGATAACCTTGAGATCGTGCGCCGCATCACCCGCGATGTCGGCAGCGCCTATAAGGTGAATTCCAAGGATGTGCGGGCGCGCGATGTGCAGATGCTATTTGCCGATGCCTCGACCGGGGCGCATTCGCCCGCCCTTGTGCGGCAAGGCCAGATCTCCGAGCTGATCAACGCCAAGCCGAAATCGCGGCGTCGCATTCTGGAAGAGGCGGCCGGCATTTCCGGCCTCTATCAGCGCCGCCACGAGGCGGAACTGAAACTGCGCGCGGCGGAAACAAACCTGACCCGCGTCGACGATGTGGTCGAACAGCTTGCGGCGCAACTGGCGCAACTGGCGCGTCAGGCGCGGCAGGCGGCGCGCTATCGCCAGATCGGCGAGGAATTGCGCCAATCCGAGGGGCTGCTGCTTTATCGGCGCTGGAAAGAGGCCGATCTTGCCCGCGCCCGCGCCGAGGATGACCTGCGCGAGCGTACCACCGAGGCGGCGCGCGCCGAAAAAGCCGCTCGCGAGGCGGTCAAGGCCCGAGGGCTGGCCGATGATGCCCTGCCGGCCCTGCGCGAGGAAGAGGCGATTGCGGCGGCGATCCTGCAACGCCTCACCGTGCAGCGCGACACCCTGACCGAGCAAGAGGCCAACGCCCGCGAGCGCATTGAGACGCTTGAGCGGCGCATCGAGCAGCTTGCCCGCGATATCGAGCGTGAAACCGGTCTCAACCGCGATGCCGGTGAAACCATCGAACGGCTTGATTGGGAGGCGCGCGAGCTTGCCAAAGGCGCCGAGGGCCACGAGGCGCGCCTTGAAGAGGTGCAGACCGCGGCGCGCGAGGCGGCGCAAATCTTGCAGGAGCGTGAAGGCGATCTGAGCCAGATGACCGAGGATATGGCCCGCCTGTCCGCCCGCCACCAATCGGCGCAGCGCCTGCTTGACGACAGCCGCAAGACCCTTGCAAAAAGCGAGGCCGAGGCCGAGCGCGCGCGTGTCGCGCAGGCCGGATCAAACGCCGCACTTGAGAAAGCCCGCGCCGATCACGAGGCCGCGACCATTGCCGAAGCCACCGCCGTGGCCGCCGCCGAGGCCGCCGAGGCAGCCCTTGTCGCCGCCGATGAAGCCCGCGCCGAGGCGCAATCGCGCGAGGCCGAGGCCCGTGCGCAGCGCTCCGAGGCCGAAGGCGAGGTAAACGCCCTGCGCGCCGAGGTTTCGGCGCTGGCCAAGCTGGTACAGCGCGACACCGCCGAGGGCGGTCAGATCATGGACCGGCTTCAGGTGCAGCAGGGCTTTGAAAAGGCGCTTGGCGCGGCTCTGGCGGACGATCTGCGCGCCCCCGAGGTCGAGGCCGACGGGCCTTCGGGCTGGGCGGTTTTGCCGGGCTATGACGCTCCGCAAACCCTGCCTGCGGGCGTGACGGCGCTGACCAATCACGTCTCGGTGCCCGAGGTTCTGGTGCGGCGCATGGGCCAGATCGGTCTTGTTGATCCCGACGATGGCCCGCGTTTGCAAGCCCTGCTGCAACCCGGTCAGCGGCTGGTAAGCGTCGAGGGCGATCTTTGGCGGTGGGATGGCTATCGGGCCTGGGCCGAGGATGCGCCAAGTGCTGCGGCGCTGCGCCTGCAACAGCTCAACCGTCTGGAGGAGCTAAAGCAACAGCTTGAACATGCCGCCGCGCGCGCCGATGGCGCGATGCAGGCCCATGAGGCGCTGCGCGATCAGCTTTCCCGCCGCACCGAAGAGGATCGAAGTGCCCGCGATGCGCGCCGCGCCGCCGATGTTGCCGTGAACGAGGCCAACCGCGCGCTAAGCCGGGCCGAGGCCGATCGCAACCTTGCCGAATCGCGGCTTGAATCGCTTGGTCTTGCCGTGACCCGCCACGAAGAAGAGGCGATGTCGGCGCGCCGCGATCTGACCGAGGCCGAGAAGGGTCTTGCCGCGCTTGGCGATCTGGATGCGGCGCGCGCCGATCTTGAGGATATCAAGCTTACGGTCGAGGCGGCGCGCATGACCATGATGGCCAAACGCTCGGCGCAGGATGAATTGCGCCGCGACGGCGAGCGCCGCACCCGTCGCAGCCAGGAAATCACCAAGGAAATCAGCGGCTGGCGCCATCGCCTTGAAACCGCCGAAAAGCGCGGTGCAGAGTTGGCCGAGCGCAAGGCTGCCTCCGAGGCCGAACTGGCCGATGCCAGTGCCGCGCCTGAAATCCTGGCCGCCAAACGCTCGGAACTGGGCGAAGAGATCAACCGCAGCGATGCCCGTCGCGCCGCCGCTGCCGATGCGCTGTCCACGGCCGAGGGCGCCGCGCGTCAGGCCGCGCTGGACGAGCGCGAGGCAGAGCGCCTGGCGTCCGAGGCCCGCGAGGCCCGCGCCCGTGCCGAGGCCCGCACCGATGCCGCGCGCGAAACCCTGTCTTTGTCCGCCGAGCGCATTCAGGACGCGCAAGACATCACCCCCGAGGCCTTGCTTGAAAGCCTTGGGGCCGATCCCGATGCGATGCCCGCCTCGGACGCGATCGAGGCCGATGTGAATCGTCTCAAGCGACAGCGCGACGCGCTTGGCGCGGTCAATCTGCGCGCCGAGGAAGACGCGCAGGAGGTGCAGGTCGAGCATGACGAGTTGATCCGCGAAAAGACCGATCTTGAAGAGGCGATCAAGACCCTGCGCAACGGGATTTCCAGCCTGAATCGCGAGGGTCGCGAGCGGCTTTTGACCGCCTTCGAGCAGGTAAATTCAAACTTTACCCTGTTGTTCCGCCATCTCTTTGGCGGCGGCGAGGCCAATCTTGTGCTGGTCGAAAGCGACGACCCGCTTGAGGCCGGGCTTGAGATCATGTGCCAGCCGCCGGGTAAGAAGCTTTCGACGCTCAGCCTGTTGTCGGGCGGCGAACAGACGCTGACCGCGCTTGCGCTTATCTTTGCGGTGTTTCTGGCCAATCCTGCGCCGATCTGTGTGCTCGACGAGGTCGACGCGCCGCTGGACGATGCCAATGTCACCCGGTTCTGTGACCTCCTGGACGAGATGTGCCGCCGCACCGAAACGCGATTCCTGATCATCACCCACCACGCCGTCACCATGAGCCGCATGGACCGCCTGTTTGGCGTGACGATGGCCGAGCAGGGGGTAAGCCAACTGGTTTCGGTTGACCTCAAGAAGGCCGAGCAACTGGTGGCATAAGCCGCTTTATACAGATCAGGGAAACGAAAAACGCCGCCCCGAAGGACGGCGTTTCTTTGTGGAATGCTGCGGTTGGGTGATCAGAAACCCAGACCGGCATATTTGTTCTTGAACTTCGAAACGCGGCCACCGGCATCCATCAGACGCGAGCTTCCGCCCGTCCAGGCGGGGTGAACCGTCGGGTCGATATCCAGCGAAAGCGTGTCGCCTTCCTTGCCATAGGTCGAGCGCATCGGAACGATCGTGCCGTCGGTCATCTTGACGTCGATCAGGTGATAATCGGGGTGAATGTCTTTTCTCATCGGAGACGTCCTTACGCTGAAGCGCCCGAGAGGGGCTTGTAGTTGGCGTTTTCCACGATGCGGGCCGATTTGCCGCGACGCGAGCGCAGGTAATACAGCTTGGCGCGCCGCACGCGGCCACGACGCACGACGTCGATGCTGTCGATATTGGTCGAGAACAGCGGGAACATACGTTCCACGCCTTCACCAAAGGAAATCTTGCGGACGGTGAACGACCCGGCAATGCCTTTGCCGTTGTTGCGGCTGATGCACACGCCTTCAAAGTTCTGAACGCGAGTGCGGGTGCCTTCGGTCACCTTGTAACCGACGCGGATCGTGTCGCCGGCTCTGAAATCGGGAATGGTTTTCCCGAGCGAGGCGATTTGTTCCGCCTCCAACTGAGCGATAATATCCATCGCTTCTCTCCTAATTTGCTTGCGGTTATTCCGCAAAGGTGTGTTGCGTCCCGATAGCTCTTGGTCTTCTTCCGGGTCCGCAGATGCGCCCGCCAGAGATCAGGTCGTCATTATTTTATGCCGTCTGTGGTGCTCTTCCCGACATGGCCCGCGGTGGGGTGAAGAAACCCCGGCATGCCATATGCAGAATTCAAAAACGCCACATACCCCCGAGTCGGAAAACCGACCGGGAACAGGCGGTGTTTATGGGCAAAGCGGCAACGACGCAAGGCGTTTTGTTGGCGCGTCTTTGGTCGGGACTATTTGGCCCGTTGCGCCGCTTGATGAGCGTCCCACAGATCGGGGCGGCGCTCTGCGGTGATCTTTTCGGACATTTCGCGTCGCCATTTGGCCACCTTTGCGTGATCGCCGGAGGTAAGGATTGCCGGGATCTCGCGACCCATCCATTCGGCGGGGCGGGTATATTGCGGATGCTCCAGAAGACCGTTTGAATGGCTTTCCTCTAGCGCGCTTTCGGCATTGCCCAAAACGCCGGGCAAAAGACGCACGGTGGCGTCAATCAGCGCCTGCGCGGCAATCTCGCCGCCGGTCATGACAAAATCGCCAAGCGAGACCTCTTGAATGCCGTAATGTTCGATCACGCGCTCGTCCAGCCCCTCGAACCGGCCACAGATCAGGGTCGCGCCGGGCGCCTCTGACAAGGTTTGCGCCATCGTCTGATCAAGCCGCTTGCCGCGCGGGCTCAGATAGATCAGCGGCCAGCCAGAGGGTGTGCCGGTCTGGGCCTGCTCTATCGCGCGGCCCATCACGTCGGCGCGCAGCACCATGCCCGCGCCGCCGCCCGCTGGCGTGTCATCGACGTTGCGGTGTTTGCCCTCGCCAAACTGGCGCAGGTCGATGGTTTCCAGGGCCCAGAGCCCGTCTTGCAGGGCGCGCCCGGTCAGGCTCTCACCCAAAATTCCGGGAAATGCCTGTGGCAGCAGGGTGATCACCTTGGCGGTCCAGGCGCCCGCGAGGCGGGGCGTGGGGGTGATCAGCTCGCGGGGCTGGGCGGTGGCGCTGATGGATTTGCGACCATGGGATCTGGGCGTGTTTGTCATAGGTCTGGGCCTTAACCTCCGGCTTGGTAGGCCGCCAAGAAAAATCGGCGAAATTTCTTATGCGGGCGTCAAAAAAGACCATCCGGCGGATCGGCGATGATCCGACCGGCGGCCAGATCGACCGTTGGCACCGCTAGCAGGGTAAAGGGCAACAAGACCGTGGCGCTTGTCCCCGGTGCCTGGACCTCAAGAATATCCGAGGCGCCGTGGTTGAGCACGGTCTTGACCTGACCCAAATGCGCGCCGCCGGTGTCATAAACCTCAAGCCCGATCAGGTCGGCGTGATAATATTCATCGTCGGGCAGATGCGGAAGCTGATCCCGCTCGGCATAAAGCCGGGTGCCGCGCAGCGCATCGGCGGCCTCTTTGCTGTTTACCCCGGTCAGGCGCGCGCTGAACCCGTTCTTGAGCTGGCCGGTCAGGGTGATCTCAAACGATCTCTGGCCGTCTTCGGACGTCAGCGGGCTGTAGTCGGCGATATCCTCGGGGGTGGCGGTAAAGCTTTTAAGGCGCACCTCGCCCTGGACACCAAAGGCGCCGCCAAGGGCGCCGACACAGATGCGGTTTTCGTCACTCATTGGCGGATCTCCCGGCAAAGCCCATCCTGCGTTATGCCCTCAGCGGCCGCGCAGCGTTGGTTGTGCTGATAGCGTTCAAATACGATTCCGGCCACAAAAACCAAACCCATAAGGACAAGCGTGCGGATCGGACGGAAAATCATCTAGCGGGTCTCGATAATCAGGTCGCTCTGGCGGGCTTCCCAGCCGACAAGCTCAAGCTCTGGTGTGTCATTGTCGGTTTCGGGCCAGCCGACGCAGAGATAGGCCACCAACGACCACTCCTCGGGCACGGCCAGATCGCGCCCAAGCTGTGCGGGATCAAGGATCGACACCCAGCCCACGCCAAGCCCGCGCGCGCGGGCCGCAAGCCAGAAATGGGTGATTGCGCCGACCACGGAATAGCGCCGGGTTTCGGGCATCGTGCCCGCCCCAAGGCCCGCGCCTTTGGCGGTGCTGTCGTCGCAATAAACGGCAAGCTGTACCGGGGCCTCTTGCATCCCCGAGAGTTTCAAGCCGCTGTAAAGGCTGGCTTTCTCGCCGCTATAGCCGTCAAGTGCGCGTTGATTGGCCGCTCTGAAATTGGCAAGGGCGGCGGCGCGCGCAGTGTCGCTTGCCAGCCGGATCACGCGCCATGGCTCGGACAGGCCGACCGAGGGGGCAAGCTGAAAGGTGGCGAGGCACTCTTGCAAGAGGGCCTCGTCCACCGGATCACGTCGGAAGCGGCGCACATCGCGCCGCCACCGCATGAGATCAAGCAGGTCATTCTGGAAGTCTTGGGAAAAGCCTGACATTCCAGCGATCTACCTGTCTTACTCTTCTGCGCCAGCCTCTGCGGCCGGCTCTTCTGCGGGGGCAGCAGCAGCTTCAGCGGCGGCGGCCGCCTTGGCGGCTTTCTCTTCCGCGCGATCCTGGGCCTTCTTGCCGGGTGTGCCTTTTTTCAGGTTGGCACGCTCGGTTTTCGGCACAACACCGGCAGCTTCAAGCATGCGGCTGATGCGATCGGTGGGCTGGGCGCCCTTGGAAATCCAGTGCTGAACGCGCTCGACGTCCATTTTGACGCGCTCTTCGCTGTCTTTGGGCAGAAGCGGGTTATAGGTGCCCAGTTTCTCGATGAAACGGCCATCGCGCGGCATGCGGCTGTCGGCCGCTACGATGCGATAGAAGGGGCGCTTTTTGCTGCCGCCACGGGCAAGACGAATTTTCATAGCCATTTGATGTTCTCCTTTGAATGGCGTGGATCAGGGGGCGTTTGTGCCACCTTAGGATTGGTGTTGTTGATGGTGTCGGATCACTTCAGCGATGATGAAGTTGAGAAACTTTTTGGCAAATTCAGGGTCAAGATCGGCCTGATGCGCCAGGTCTTCGAGCCGCGCGATCTGGGCCGCTTCGCGGGCAAGATCGGACGGGGGAAGGTCGTGTTCGGCCTTGAGACGGCCAACCGCCTGAGTGTGCTTGAAGCGCTCGCCAAGGGTATAGACAAGGATCGCGTCAAGCCGGTCAATCGACTCGCGGTGCTCTTTCAAAAGCGCGGCGGCGCGGGTGCTTTGATCAGTCAAGGGGCATCCCTTTCGGTTTGAAAAGCGGGTCGCAGTAATGGTTGATCTCAAGCTCGATCCCGTCGGCGATCTGGCCGGATTTGAGGCGCTCGGGCGAGGGGTGGCGATAGACGGCATCGTTGCCGTCAATGGTCGTCGCATCCTTGTCTTTGATGGCGCCAAGGCGTTCGGCAAGGCGGATGCTGTCAAGGTTCTTGGGGTCGATATAACTGACCGCGCCGTCCCAGCCCTGTTGAGTATAGAAATAGCGACGCGCGGCATGGGTGGCCTCAAGTGCATAGCCATGACCGGCCTTGTCGGGCCAGATGATCCAGGCGATCTCGCGTTCAGGCCAGGCGGCGGGAAACCAGCCGCCGGCCATGCCAAGGGTGGTCTCACTGATCTTGTCGTGGATCATCCACATGCCAAACCCGCGGACCTGCCAGTGGCCGATCTCGGCGGCATAAAGCATCCAGGCCTCGTATTTGTTGAGCGGCCCGCCCATGAAGCGCGAGCGATAGGAGCTGAACGTGGCCTTGAAGTCGGGATAATCCTCGGGGGTGGGCCCGCGCAGCACAAGGCGGCGCGTTTCGATGGTGGGGATGCTGGTCAGGCTCATGCGTAGGCCTCGACCGAGCCGTCATCATCTGCGTCGTCCTCAAACAGGTCGCCCGGGCCGGGGTGGCGATACAAAAGATCGTGGCCCATGTGGACGTTTTCATATTCGCGCTCGAACCACGCGCCAAGCCGTTCGGCAAGTGCGATGGAGCGGGTATTGCCCGGCACGATATTCGAGGTGAGCGTGGTAAAGCCAAGATCCTGATAGGCATAACGGCGCGCACGCGCGGCCGCCTCTTGGGCGATGCCTTTGCCCTCGAAGCCATCAAATACGACCCAGCCAAGCTCTGGCTCGGGCCAGCCTTCGGGGTTCCAGATGCCGGAAATGCCAGCGGTTTCGCCACTGTCTTTCATCTCGATGCTGAAATAGCCGTAGCCGTGGATATGCCAATGCCCGACGTTCAGCGCAAACCAGCGCCAGGCCTCGCCGCGATTGGGCGCGGCGCCAAAGCCGCTCGCGCGGTTTTGGTCGAGCAGGAACGCAATCATCGGCTCGATATCGCGCGGCTCGGGGCCACGCAAGATAAGGCGTTCGGTTTCGAGAATGGGGGCTTGGGTCAGGCTCATTGCTGTGCCCCCTTCAAGCGCCATGCCGTTGGCCGCGTCGGATTCGAGTATTTGAGGAAAGATGAAAGCATGGGTTATTTCTTTTTCCCAAAGCCTGACAGGCCGGGGGGCAGACCCATGCCACCGCCCATGCCGCCGAGGCCGCCCAAACCACCGGGCAGCTTGCCACCCATGGCGCGCGCCGCCTCTTCCATCGCCTTGGGGTCGTTCATGTCGGGCATGCCGCCGCCCGCCCCCTTGCCGCCAAACATGCCTTTCATGGCCTGTTTGAGCATGCCACCCTTGCCCATCTTCTTCATCATGTCAGCCATCTGGCGATGCATCTTGAGAAGCTTGTTGAGCTCGGACACCTCAAGCCCGGCCCCCGCCGCGATCCGTTTTTTGCGACTGGCCTGAAGCAGGGCGGGATTGGCGCGCTCTTTCCTGGTCATGGATTGGACAAGCGCGATCTGGCGGGTGATGATCTTGTCGTCAAATCCGGCGTCCTGGACCTGTTTGGCCATTTTGCCCATGCCGGGCATCATCCCCATCACGCCTTCCATGCCGCCCATTTTCTGCATCTGTTCAAGCTGCATCCTGAGGTCGTTCATGTTGAACTGACCCTTCTGAAAGCGCTTCATCATCCGCTCGGCCTGTTCAGCCTCGATGGTGGCCTGGGCCTTTTCCACAAGGCTTACGATGTCGCCCATGCCAAGGATGCGCCCGGCGATGCGCTCTGGCTCAAACGTCTCAAGCGCGTCAAGCTTTTCGCCAAGGCCGACAAAGCGGATCGGCTTGCCGGTTACGGCGCGCATTGAGAGCGCCGCACCGCCACGCCCGTCGCCATCCATCCGGGTCAGGATCACGCCGGTCACGCCGATCTTGTCGTCAAATTCCGTCGCCACGTTGACCGCGTCCTGACCGGTGAGACCATCGACCACCAGCAGGGTTTCGCGTGGCTTGGCCACGTCGCGCACGGCGGCGGCCTGGGCGATCAGGTCGGTGTCGATATGCAATCGGCCGGCGGTGTCGAGGATATAGACGTCATAGCCGCCCATCGCGGCCTGGGTCTTGGCGCGTTTGGCGATCGTCACCGGGTCTTCGCCCTTGACGATCGGCAGGGTATCGACCCCGATCTGGGTGCCGAGAATTTGCAGCTGTTCCATCGCCGCCGGGCGGTTCACGTCAAGCGAGGCCATCAGCACGCGCTTGCCCTCGCGCTCTTTCAGGCGCTTGGCAAGCTTGGCGGTGGTGGTGGTCTTGCCCGAACCTTGCAGGCCGACCATCAGGATCGGGGCAGGCGGGTTGTCGATGCGCAGCGCGCCGGGATCATCCGACCCGCGCAGCGTGTCGATCAGTGCGTCATGCACGATCTTGACGACCTGCTGGCCAGGGGTGATGGATTTGGTAACCGCCTGACCGGTGGCCTTTTGCTGAATCGCCTTGACGAAATCGCGCGCCACGGGCAGCGATACATCGGCCTCAAGCAGGGCGACACGCACCTCACGCAGGGCGGTTTTGACATCCTCTTCGGACAAGGCCCCTTGTTTTGTCAGCCGGTCAAAGACACCGGAGAGGCGTTCGGACAGATTTTCAAACATCTCAAGCGCTCCTTTGAGCCGTTGATCATTAGCCCCAAAATAGGCAGGGACGGTGCAAATGCCAATCTCCCCCGTGGGCGCAACGCGCTGACGGGGGGCGATCCCTGCACAATGGCAAAGGGACCGGAAGCGTTGAACTTCCGGAGGTTGGGGGGCGTTTACGCGCGCGCGCCTCATGAGTCAAGCCTTGGCGCCGCCGCGCCACGCCTTAGCGGGGCGGCAAAAGAAAGCCCTCAAGAATCCGATATATCTGGTCCGCCTCGAATGTATCGTGTGGATCAAGAGCCTGTGCGCTGCTGGCCCCTGAGGCAAGCATCAGGATCAAAAGGGCCTGCGCGAGTATGGACAATGGATTTGGCATATGCAGTGTCCGATCAATGATCTGTCCATTTTATCCCTCAAAGGCGATGGCGCATTGCGTCAGATCAATCGGCCGGATTTCGTTTTGCCGTTGCAGGATGGGGGTGTGCGCTTTACCAAGATATGAACCCCCGATCGTTTTTCCGGGGAGTGATGTGAATTAACGCACAGAGAGAACAATGGAACATTGGGATGAAGTGCGCACCGCCTATAACGTCGCGCGCATAGGTACGGTCAGCGGCGCTGCGGACGTATTGGGCGTGCATCATGCCACGGTGATCCGCCATATTGACGCGCTGGAGGAACGGCTTGGCGTCAAGCTCTTTCAGCGCCACGCGCGCGGCTACACGCCAACCGAAGCGGGCAGCGACCTGTTGCGTGTGGCGCAGGCCACCGCTGATCAGTTCAGCCAGCTGGCCGGGCGGATCAAAGGGCGCGGCAACGAGGTGTCCGGCGAATTGGTGGTTACCTCCATCGGCGGGCTAAGTCATCTTCTGGTGCCGGTGCTGGCGGATTTTCAGGAGGATTTTCCGGGGCTGACCGTGCGCTATCTGACCGGGGACCGCCTGTTCCGGCTGGAATATGGCGAGGCGCATGTGGCGGTGCGCGCGGGCTCTGTTCCCGATCAGCCCGACAATGTGGTGCAACCGTTCTTTCGTCAGGAATTCACGCTTTATGCCAGCGAAAGCTATGTGGCGCGCCATGGCCTGCCCAAGACTGAGGGCGATTTTATCAGCCACCGCTTTATCGGCGTCGATGATCCCAAAACCCGCGCGCCCTTTGCCCGCTGGATGCAAGACAACGTCCCCGCCGACAACATCATCTTTCGCAGCGGTGACGTGCATGCGCAGCGCCGCGCGATCCAAAGCGGGGCGGGTATCGGCTTTACCTCGGTGCTTCAGGCCGCCGAGGTCGAGGGACTGGTGCAGGTGATGCCGCCCAAACCCGAATGGGTCGCACCGCTGTGGTTGGTGACACATATGGATCTGCACCGCACCACCAAGGTTCAGGCGTTTCTGGCCTTTCTCAAGGATCGCTCCAAGGCATGGCAGCCCGAATGAACGAAGCGGCGCGCGGGCATCTTGCGATGCTGGCGTTTTCGGCGCTTGTGGCAGGGTCGTTTGCGCTTGGGTCAATGGCGGCGGGTCATATTGCGCCGGCCGCTCTGAATGCGCCGCGCTTTGTGATTGCGGCGATGATCGTGGGGGGCGGCGCGGCCCTGACCACCGGCATCCCGCGCGCGACATGGCGTGCGCCCTGGCGGTATCTGCTTCTGGGCGGGGCGATGGGGCTTTATTTCGTGCTGATGTTCGAGGGGCTGAAAACCGCGCCGCCGGTCTCTGCGGCGGCGGTGTTTACCCTGACGCCGGTGATGGCGGGGCTGGCGGGCTATGTCATGCTGCGCCAGATCACCACGCCGCGCATGGCGCTTGCGCTTGGCATCGGCGCATTTGGCGCGCTTTGGGTGATCTTTCGCGCCGACCTTGGCGCCTTGTTTGCCTTTGAGGTCGGGCGCGGCGAGGTCATTTATTTCTGGGGCTGCGCGGCGCATGCGATCTATACGCCGCTGGTGCGTCTGCTCAATCGCGGCGAGCGCCCGGTGGTGTTTTCCTTTGGCACGATGCTGGCGGCGGCGGGTCTGATCACGCTCGCGGGCTGGTCCGATATTGCGGCAACGGATTGGGGCGCTTTGCCGGGCATCGTGTGGGTCACGCTGATCTATACGGCGGTGTTTGCCACCGCGCTGACCTTTGTGTTGCTGCAATATGCCAGCCTGCACCTGCCAAGCGCCAAGGTGATGGCCTATACCTATCTCACGCCAAGCTGGGTGATCTGCTGGCAGGTGGCGCTTGGCCATCCGGTGCCGGGCGGTCTTGTGCTTGCGGGGGTCGGATTGACCGTTGTGGCGCTTTTCCTGTTGCTCAAGGACGAAGCTGCCGCCTTCAGATAAATCCGGCCTCTCTCAGGTCCAGCCGCAATTGGCGCAATTCAGGCGGCAGCGCGCTTTCACGCTCATTCGGGGCGGGGGCCGTTTTCAACTGCGCGAGTGCGGCGGTGGTCCAGAGGTCGGCCTTGGCAAAGCTGGTGATCTGGCGCGCGATGGCGTCGAACACCGGCTGGCGCGTGCGGCGCTGGATAAGGCCGACGCGGGTGCCGAGCGGCATCACGAAAGGCGCCATGTGAAAGGCCGAGCCATCCGGGCCGACAATCTCATGCGCGGCCATGTAGCGTTGGCATTGCACCGCGATCGTGTGGCGTTCGGGGTGAAAGACCGTAAACCCTGCCGCCGACAGCCAGCGTTCGATCTGTTGCTCATGGGGCACCTGCTGGGCAGGATTTTTGAGCCGACGGCGCGAGATATAGAGCTTTTCCGGCCCCTCGGGCGCAATCGCGGCGCAAAGATGCCGCCGCACATAGGCGCGAAACTCTGGTGTGCCAGGCGTCCAGTGCATATGCCCCATGCCCTGGCTGGGGATCACCAATTCGTCGACCTGCACCGGCTCTGTCGCAAGATGCACGGGCAGGCCCTGCCCGAGGATGTCGAGAAGCGGGCCAAGGCGGCGCCGGATCACCGCCGCGATGTCGCGGCCATGCATCGGGATGATGGTGATCCCGTCAAACTGCCCTCCGGCATGATCAAGCGCCCAAAGGCGGCTTATGCATTCCAGAAGGAAATGACCGAAATGATGCCGTCCGACCCCGGCATATAGCCAGCGACCGGGCAGGCGCGCGACCGGCCCGCAGGGTGCGTCAGGATCTGGCGTAAATCGGCCGCCCGACAACAGGGTGCGTGCCTGCGCCACCGGCTTACCCTCTGATGTCACGACACCGCAGGCATGCCTTTTGTCCGCCGCCATCGGCACAACAATCGCGCCGCTGACCCTGTCGATCCGGGCCTCGGGGAGATTCTTGGCGTCAGGTATCATCGGGCAACTCTGTGCGCAGGAACCTTTCAAAAGCGTCAAGATGGATCGCCTCGAACTGGCCAAACCCCTGCATCCAGATGCTGGCATCACGAAGCGCGTCCGGTTCCAGCTTGCACCACTTCACCCGCCCGCGCCGTTCCTGGCTTATAAGGCCTGCGCGGCTCAGGATGTTGAGGTGCTTGGAAATCGCCGCAAGGCTCATCTCGAAGGGTTGGGCGACATCGGTCACGGCCATGTCATCCTCAAGCAGCATCGACAGGATCGCGCGGCGGGTCGGGTCGCCAAGGGCCGCAAAAACGGTATCAAGTGCTTGGGATTTGCTCATGATCTTGTTAAGCCTAACCGGATGCACGGCGTCAACGCCTATGCGGGGCCCGTGCATCGGTCGGGCGGGCGGAGTGTGTCTTTTCCGGCTCATTTGGCCGCAAATACCGGTTGATCTGTGACAAAGCCAAGCAACAGGCGCCGGTCTAGGCTCGCGACGCAACAACAGGAAACGCGAAAGGAAATATAATGTTTTCAACAATCATGGTTCCCGTCGATCTGGTTCACAAGGATACGCTGGCCAAGGCACTGGACGCTGCGGGCGATATGGCCAAGCGGTACGGCGCAATGATCAAGGTGGTAAGCGTGGGCGGGGAAATGCCAAGCGAGCTTGGCCATAATGCGGATGAGTTTACCGAAACCGTGACCGGTTTTGCCCAGGGCCTGCGCGACAAATACGGGGTCGAGGTTGAGGCCGAGACGATCATTAGCCACGACCCCGAGGTTGAAACCACCTCTGCGCTGATGAAGGCGATCGACCGCACCGGCGCCGACCTTGTGATCATGGCAAGCCATGTGCCGGGTGTCCTCGAACATATCTTCAGTTCGCACGGCGGCTATATCGCACAGCATGCCAAGGTTTCCGTCTTTATCGTTCGCTGAAGACCTCTGCGCGCCGGGTCGGTTCAGGTGACCCTCCGGGTCGGCGCGCCAAAGCTCTGGCAAAGCTCAACCACTTGGTTGAATATGGCCAAAGCGCGCGAAAGCCACGAAAGAGGGCCTGCGGCGGAATCGCACGCGCCTTTCATCTTTCTAAAAATACTCAAGAAAACAAAATGTTACATCGTTTTTCTGCGCTGCCGCCTGGCGCTTGACTTGAGGGCTGGTGCCGCATAGCAAAGGCGCAACAGACTTGAGGGGCAATGGCGTGACAGATCCCGATCAGGCAGAGCGACTTGCGCAGCTTGAGGCGAGGATCAACCGGCTCAAGGCCAAGGACGCGCCAAAGCCTCATCAGGAGGAGCATTATTCTCAGGCAAATCTCGCCTGGCGGATGGTGATCGAACTTGTTGCCGGTCTGCTGATCGGTTTTGGCATAGGGTACGGGCTTGATGTCCTGTTCGGGACGCTCCCGGTTTTCCTTGTGCTGTTTACCCTGCTGGGGCTGGCGGCCGGCATCAAGACGATGATGCGAAGCGCGGCCGAGTTGCAGCAAAAGAACACGGCCGACACGGTCAACGGCAATGCGCCCGAAAAGGGTGCGAATGAGAGGGCAAAAAATGGCGACTGAAACGCATGGTGCCGATCAAGGCGGTCTGGTTTTTCACCCGATGGATCAGTTCATCGTCAAACCCCTGTTCGGCGACGGGCCGGTTGGCCTTTTCACCCTGACCAATGTGACCCTTTGGATGGCGCTGACCGTGCTGGCGATCTTTGCGTTGCTGGTTATGGGCACCTCCGGGCGCGCCACAATCCCGAGCCGGGTTCAGTCGATTGCCGAGTTGGCCTATGACTTCATTCGTAAAATGGTCGAGGATGTGGCCGGCAAGGATGCACTGGTGTTCTTTCCGTACATCATGACGCTGTTCCTGTTCATTCTCTTTGCCAACTTCCTCGGCCTTCTGCCGATGGCCTTTACGACCACAAGCCATATCGCGGTGACGGCTGTGATGGCGGTGATGGTGTTCCTCACCGTGACCATCGTGGGCTTCGTCAAGCACGGCTTTGGCTTTCTCGGCCTCTTCTGGGTAAGCTCGGCACCTTTGGCGCTACGCCCGGTGCTGGCGTTGATCGAGGTGATTTCCTACTTTGTGCGCCCGGTCAGCCACTCCATTCGTCTTGCAGGCAATATGATGGCCGGTCACGCCGTGGTGAAAGTCTTCGCGGCCTTCGCGCCGATGATCCTGATTTCGACCGGTATCGGCCTTGCGGTCACGCCGTTGTCGATCCTTGCGATCTCGACGATCTATGCGCTTGAGGTGCTGGTGGCCTTCATTCAGGCCTATGTCTTTACAATCCTGACCTGTGTCTACCTCAAGGATGCGCTGCATCCGAGCCACTAGGCGGCGTGGGTTTCACCCACCCTACGAACAACCTGACGACGGCGGGTTCGCCTGCCTCACGACCGACTGATCAATGCCAATTCCAACTTAAGGAGAAATCACATGGAAGGCGATATCGTACAAATGGGTGCCTACATCGGCGCAGGCCTCGCATGCACAGGCATGGGTGGTGCAGCTCTTGGTGTGGGTCACGTGGCCGGCAACTTCCTCTCGGGCGCTCTGCGTAACCCTTCGGCCGCTGCTGGCCAGACCGCGACGCTGTTCATCGGTATCGCATTTGCCGAAGCTCTGGGGATCTTCTCGTTCCTCGTCGCGCTTCTGCTGATGTTCGCTGTCTAAGACTCTCGGGTAGCTGATCCTTTCGACCGGGGGGCGGCGCATTGTCGCCGCCGCCCGGTGCACGGAACTTTCCCTTAGGAGAACGACATGGCAAGCGAAACGCATAACGCCGCTGACGCCGCCGCATCCGCGCCGGGGCTGCCGCAGCTGAATTTCGATCACTTCGGCAACCAGATTTTCTGGCTTCTGGTCACGCTGGTCGTGATCTATTTTGTCCTGTCGCGCATTGCGCTGCCGCGGATTGCGGCTGTGCTGGCAGAGCGTCAAGGCACGATCACCAATGACCTTGCTGCCGCCGAAGACCTCAAGGCCAAAGCGGTCGAGGCCGAAGAGGCCTATAACAAGGCTCTGGCCGATGCCCGTGGCGAGGCACAGACCATCGTCAATCAAGCCAAGGCCGAGATCAAAGCCGATCTCGACAAGGCGATTGCCAAGGCCGACGCAGAAATTGCGGCGAAGACGGCCGAGGGCGAAAAGAAGATCGCTGAAATCCGCGCCAACGCTCTGGAAAGCGTCAAAGAGGTTGCCAACGACACCACCGGTGAAATCGTTGCTGCTCTTGGGGGCAAGGCCGACAAGCGCACCGTAACTGCGGCTGTGACCGCCCGGATGAAAGGGTAATCGCATGCGGAAAATTCTAGCCACCCTGGCCGCCGCCACACTCGCCAGCCCTGCGCTGGCGGCATCGGGGCCGTTCGTTTCGCTGGCCAATACCAACTTTGTCGTTCTGATCTCGTTCCTGATCTTTGTCGGCGCGCTTGTGTACCTCAAGGTGCCGGGCTTGCTTGGCAAAAAACTTGATGAACGCGCCGAGGGTATCCAAGCCGAGCTTGATGAGGCTCGTTCGCTGCGTGAAGAGGCCCAGACCCTTCTGGCCAACTATGAGCGCAAGCAAAAAGAAGTTCAGGATCAGGCCGACCGTATTGTCGCCCATGCCAAGGAAGAAGCGGCTGTGGCCGCCGAAGACGCCAAGGCAGACCTGAAAGACTCGATCGCGCGTCGGCTTCAGTCGGCCGAAGATCAGATCGGCTCTGCCGAGGCGCGCGCCGTCCGCGAGGTGCGTGATCAGGCGGTCGCCATCGCCATCGCGGCGGCCAAGGATGTCATCGCCAAGCAGATGTCTGCCGCTGAGGGCAACAAACTGATCGAAGACTCGATTTCCGAGGTCGACGCCAAGCTGCATTAAGCGCGGCACTATGCGAGTATCAAAGCCCGGACCGGCAACGGCCCGGGCTTTTGCGTTTCAATGGCAAGGGCTCGGGTTTTGTGATCACAAGTGGGGTCGCGCGGGCACAGGTGCCTGTCGTGCTCTGCCGATGCCCTGGCGTGAAAAGGGCCGGGTTGAGTCGGGTCGTTGATACATTGAGCGGCATTATGTGATCACGCGATAATTTACGTGATCACAAAGCGTCGAAATTTGCGACCATTGGCCCCATTCCGCGATTTTCTGGCTGGCAACAGGTGACATCGGCGCTAAAACATTTCACAAAGGCACAGCCCGCGCCGACGCTTGCGCCGCGCCGCCCGTACGCATGAAGGAGATCATCCATGGCTGACACCAAACCGGTTGAACGCCCGCTTTCCCCGCATCTGCAAGTTTACCGCCCACAACTTACCTCGATCACGTCGATCCTGACCCGGATCACCGGCAATGGTCTTATCGTGGCGGTGCTGTTGATGGTGTGGTGGCTTTTGGCGGCCTCGACGTCCGATGCGTATTTCGCGGTTGCGGATGCGGTTGTCACCTCGTGGTTCGGCGATCTGATCTTCACGCTCTCGCTCTGGGCGATCTGGTATCACTATCTCGCCGGTCTGCGGCATCTCTATTTCGATGCGGGCAAGGGCATGGATATCCCCACGGCGGAAAAGCTCGGCTGGGGTCTGATCGTCGGGTCGGTTGTTCTGACCCTTATCACCCTGTTGTTGGTCTGAGGAGGCTGCCATGCGTTATCTGACCGCCCGTAAACGTGCCGAAGGCAAAGGTGCCTCGGGAACCGGAACCGAACATTTCTGGCATATGAAGGTTAGCGGTGTGGGCCTTGCCCTGATTGTTCCTATATATCTTTTTGTATTTGGTCGTGCCCTTGGCGGAAGCCGCCAAGAGGTGATTGACACATTCGCCCATCCGTTCGTGGCCATTCTGACCGGGCTTGTCCTGTTCGTCGGCCTGCGTCATTTCCAGAATGGCGCGCAGACGATGATTGAAGATTATAGCAAGGGCACCACGCGACGGGCCCTGATCATTGCTGTAACCGCACTGTGTTACGGGCTGACCGCAACCGGGCTTTTTGCCCTTGCCAAGATCGCGCTTTGAGGAATTGACCATGGCCGCTTACGAATACGAGACACATGATTATGACGTCGTTGTCGTGGGGGCCGGGGGTGCCGGCCTGCGCGCGACCCTCGGGATGGCCGAACAGGGCCTGCGCACCGCCTGTGTGACCAAGGTGTTCCCGACCCGCAGCCACACCGTGGCCGCACAGGGCGGCATCGCCGCGAGCCTTGGCAACATGGGCCCCGACAGCTGGCAGTGGCATATGTATGACACGGTCAAGGGCTCTGACTGGCTGGGTGATACCGACGCGATGGAATATCTCGCTCGCGAAGCGCCCAAGGCGGTTTACGAGCTTGAACATTACGGCGTGCCGTTCTCGCGCACCGAACAGGGCAAGATCTATCAGCGCCCGTTTGGCGGCCACACCACCGAATTCGGCGAAGGCCCCCCGGTGCAGCGCACCTGCGCCGCCGCTGACCGCACCGGCCACGCCATTCTGCACACGCTTTATGGTCAAAGCCTCAAGAACAACGCGGAATTCTATATCGAGTATTTCGCGATTGACCTGATTATGTCTGAGGATGGCGCTTGTACCGGCGTTGTCTGCTGGAAGCTGGACGATGGCACGATCCATGTGTTCAACGCCAAGACCGTCGTGCTTGCGACCGGCGGCTATGGCCGCGCCTACTTTAGCGCCACATCGGCGCATACCTGTACCGGTGACGGTGGCGGTATGGTGGCGCGGGCGGGCCTTCCGCTTCAGGATATGGAATTCGTGCAATTTCATCCGACAGGCATTTTCGGCGCCGGCTGCCTTATCACCGAGGGCGCGCGCGGCGAGGGCGGCTATCTTACCAACTCCGAGGGCGAGCGTTTCATGGAGCGTTATGCGCCCAACTATAAAGACCTTGCCCCGCGCGACTATGTTAGCCGTTGCATGACCATGGAAATCCGCGAAGGCCGGGGGGTCGGCGCCGATGGCGATCATATCCACCTCAACCTGAGCCACCTTCCGCCCGAGGCGCTCAAGCTGCGCCTGCCGGGGATTTCGGAAAGCGCGCGCATCTTTGCCGGGGTTGATGTCAACAAGGAACCGATCCCGGTTCTGCCGACGGTGCATTACAACATGGGCGGCATTCCGACCAACTATTGGGGCGAGGTTCTGAACCCGTCCAAGGAAGACCCGACCGCCATCGTGCCCGGCCTGATGGCCGTGGGCGAGGCGGGCTGTGCCTCGGTGCATGGCGCCAACCGGCTTGGCTCGAACAGCCTTATTGACCTTGTGGTCTTTGGTCGTGCCGCCGCCATTCGAGCCGGCAAGGTTGTTGATCCTGACTCCGCCGTGCCCGCAACCAATACTGCGCAGGTCGACAAGGCGCTTGATCGCTTTGACACCCTGCGCCATGCCAAGGGCAACGTGCCAACCGCCGATCTGCGCCTTGAGATGCAGAAAACCATGCAGGCCGATGCCGCCGTATTCCGCACCTCGAAAACCCTCGCCGAGGGTGTTGAAAAGATGCAGGCCGTGGCCGCCAAGATGGGTGATATTCAGGTCACCGACCGAAGCCTCGTGTGGAACAGCGACCTGATGGAAACGCTTGAGTTGACCAACCTCATGCCCAACGCGCTTGCCACGATCAACGGCGCTGAGGCCCGTAAGGAAAGCCGTGGCGCCCACGCGCATGAAGATTTCAGCACGCGGGATGACAAGAAATGGCGGGTCCACACCATCGCCCATGTCGATGGGGCAAAGGTTGACCTCAACTATCGCCCGATTGTCACCGATCCCCTCACCACCGAGGCCGAGGGCGGTATCTCTCTCAAGACCATTGCGCCGAAAGAACGGACGTTCTGATGGCAAAACCGCATCAAGACCGGGGTTCGGCGATGCCGGGCACCGATGAGTGGCTCCGCGCAAGCGGGCCACATTATCTTGATGTGATTGAACGGCTGCAACGCTTGCTTGATCCGGACTGGTATCTTGAAATCGGCACCGGGCGCGGCAATTCCCTTGCGCGCGGCACCGGCAAGGCGATCTGTGTCGATCCTGATTTCCGCGTGAAACAGGATGTCATCGGACACCGCGCCGAGTTGCATTTCTATCGCCAGACCAGTGATGATTTCTTTGCCAGCGGCGCGGTCAAGAGGCTGACCGACCGGATTGATCTGACCTTTATCGACGGGATGCACCTGTTTGAGAATGTCCTGCGCGATTTTATCAACACCGAAAAGCTCTGTCACCGCGACAGCGTTGTGTTGCTGCATGATCTGGTGCCATTCTCGGCCCCTGCCGCCACGCGTGAGTGGGATCCGGAGGTAACCAAAGGCTGGTCCGGGGATGTCTGGAAAATGATCCTGATCTTGCGGACGTATCGGCCCGATCTCGATTTCACCGTGCTGGACCCCCGCCCAAGCGGCTTGGGGTTGGTGTCGGGGCTTGACCCTGAGAACCGCGTCCTTGACGAGGCGTTTGACGAGATCGTTACCGCCTATCGTGACCTGACAATCGAAGACTACGGCCTGACCGCGTTTCGCGAGATGGCAAGAATGACGCCGGTGATGGATGTGCTGGTCGGCGATGCAATCGCTGAGGGTGCAGCGCGATGAAATGGGCAAATTCAGCCCTGACATGTATGGCCCAAAACAGCCCGACCTCGCTGGCTGGCTGAGAAGGAGTAGACGAGATGGTTCAATTCAGACTTCCGAAAAACTCGCGCATGGTGACGGGCAAGACATGGCCCAAGCCCGAGGGTGCCACAAACCTGCGCAAGTTCCAGATTTACCGCTGGACGCCGGATGACGGCAAAAACCCCAGCGTCGACACTTATTTCGTCGATATGGATACCTGCGGGCCGATGATTTTGGACGCGCTGATCAAGATCAAGAACGAGATTGACCCGACGCTGACCTTCCGCCGCTCCTGCCGCGAGGGGATCTGCGGGTCTTGTGCGATGAACATCGACGGTATCAACACGCTGGCCTGTATTTACGGCATGGATGAGATCAAGGGCGATGTGAAAATCTATCCGCTGCCGCATATGCCAGTGGTGCGTGACCTGATCCCGGATCTGACGCATTTCTATGCGCAGCACGCCAGCATCATGCCCTGGCTTGAAACCAAGACCAACCGACCCGCAAAAGAATGGCGGCAGTCGATCGAGGATCGCGAAAAGCTTGACGGGCTTTATGAATGCGTGATGTGCGCTTCCTGCTCGACGTCCTGCCCAAGCTATTGGTGGAATGGCGATAAATATCTCGGACCGGCCGCCTTGCTGCATGCCTATCGCTGGATCATCGACAGCCGCGACGAGGCCACGGGCGAGCGTCTCGACGAGCTTGAGGATCCTTTCAAACTCTATCGCTGTCATACCATCATGAACTGTACCAAGACGTGCCCCAAGGGCCTTAACCCGGCCAAGGCAATCGCGGAAATCAAGAAGATGATGGTCGAACGCGCAGTGTGATTTACCCGCCATGATGCGTTATTGATGGGCCTCGGGGGATACCTCGGGGCCCTTTGCCTTGCGCCTGGCGCATAGCGAGAGTGCAAGAGTGGTGGTTTAATGCCGCAACGCAGCATCTTATGTTCGGTTCAGATAGAAATGGAGAACATACCATGGCGAACCGAGCAGAAGAGATTAAATACGAACCTGTCAAACCGGCTGCGGCCTTGCCCGATTGGGTAACGGCCTATTTCACGGCCTCCGAGCCCGCCAATCAGGTTGAGCCGCCGCATCAAAGCGCGCTGGAACAGATGTACGCCTATTACGAGGCCTAGGGCCACCCCCCTAGAACCTGTCACGCAAATGTGCCCCCTGCCCGATGTGGCGGGGGTTTTCATTTCTGGCGTACTGCGGGATGCTCTGGCGCAAAGAAGGAAAAAGATCATGCCGCTGTTGCCAAGCCTGCCCGAGCCCGCCCATTTGAGCGACCTTTACATGCTGTTCCCTGAGAATGTGCGCCCGCTGATGGAATATACCGATGGTCTGCTTCGGGGGGATGGCGCGTTAAGTGTGGGCGAGCGGGAATTGATTGCCACTTATGTGTCGGCGCTCAATGCCTGTACCTTTTGCGCAGGCGCGCATCGGGCCTATGCCGAGGTGTTCGGCATCGCCCCGGCGTTGATCGACGCCCTGATCGAGGATTTTGACCGCGCGCCCGTGGATGAAAAATTGCGCCCGGTTCTGGCCTATGTTGCCAAGCTCAATACTTTGCCAAGCAAACTGGTAACGCGGGACGCGCAGGCGGTCTATGATGCCGGCTGGAGCGAGGCGGCGCTTTACGAGGCGGTGCAGGTCTGTGCCCTGTTCAACATGATGAATCGGATCATCGAGGGCACCGGGATCAATTTTGACTATGCCACCGCGCCCGGTGGGCATCACGCTCGCGGCACCCGCCCCGAAGATCAGACCCGGACCTATGGGAAATTCGGCGACATGATCGAGGCGGCGGCAAAGGAGCGATAGGGAATGATTGTCGTTGTCGGTCTGATCATAGCCTTTGTGCTGGTTTTGATCCTGTCGAACCGGCGCACGCGGGCTTGCCGGTGGCGGGCCGACAGGCGGCAGGATCGCGAGGGTGAGTCGTGCTTCAACTGCATGACCTGCGGCGCGCAGGTCTTTACATCGACCGGAAAACCGCCTTTGGATTGCGTGGCCAACACGCCGAAATCCTGAGAGGCCCGAGATGACCCAACCCGCCGATGCCGATGCCCGCCGCGCCCTGCGCCCGGTGATCTGTTATCCCAATGACACGCTTCCCCGGCCCGACATGGCGCTTTACGCAGCCGCGCGCGCAGGGGCCAGCAAGGTGTCAGAGGTGCTGATTCCTGCGCGCGAGGCGGCGTGTTTTCGTGCCGATGCCGGGCAGTTTTTCCGCATCACCAGCGTCGAGGGCCCGCAGGTGGGCGATCTTAACCTGTGGAACGCGCGCGACCTTTCAGAGCGGTTCTATTCCGGAAAATCCCGCGCCTTGCACGGCACGCATCTCACCTTGGGCGAGAGGATGTGGTCAAGTTTCCCCTATCTGCGCCCGATGGCGACGATTGTGGGCGATACGCTTGACTGGTACGGGATCGACGAATTTGGCGGTTCGGTGCATGATGTGATCGGCACGCGCTGTGATCCCTATACCGGCAATCTTCTGGTGGGAACGCAGTATCACCATTGCTGTCATTCCAATCTGATCCGCGCGCTGGCCGATGAAACCGGCCTTGCCTTGGCCGAGGCCGAGCGTCATGTACATGACGTTCTCAACGTGTTCATGTGTACCGGGTTCACCCGCGACACCGGCCAGTATTTCATGAAGGCCAGCCCGGTGCGCCCCGGCGATTACCTCGAATTTTTTGCCGAAATCGACATTCTTGGCGCGCTAAGTGCCTGTCCAGGGGGTGATTGCTCGTCCGAGCATTCGAGCGATAGCGCGGCGTGCTATCCGATGCTGGTCGAGGTCTTCGCGCCGGACCCCGCCGCGCTTGCGGGCTGGCACAGCCCGCTGGTGAATGGCTATGATCAAAGCCACGGTCGCTAGATGAAAAAAACGCCCCCGAAAGATATCCGGGGGCGTTTTGAGGTTAATGAACCACGGCATCCTGTGGTGGTTCCTGCCGGGTTGTGCCGACACGATCCCCGATGATTAGCCCCTCCGCGCCGGCAGAGACCGGCACGGTGCTGCCATCCAGAATATCCCCGGCCAAAAGCGACTCTGCCAGAGGATCCTGTAGGGCGCGCTGGATCACCCGTTTCAGGGGGCGCGCGCCAAACACCGGATCATAGCCCTCATCGGCCAGCCATTTGCGGGCGTCGGCATCCACATCCAGCGTGATCTTGCGCCCAGCCAGACGTTTCATCAAAAGACCAAGCTGAATATCGACAATCGCCCCCATGTCGCCCCGGCTGAGGCGGTCAAAGATGATCGTCTCATCCAGACGGTTGAGGAATTCAGGCCGGAAATGCGCCCGCACCGCATCCATCACGTCGCGCTTGGCGTCGCTTGCATCAGCGCCTTCGGGCAGTTGGCTAAGTGCCTGCGCCCCAAGGTTCGAGGTCAAGATGATCAGCGTTTGCTTGAAGTCCACGCGATGCCCCTGACCATCGGTCAAAACGCCATCGTCAAGCACCTGGAGCAGCACGTTGAACACATCCGCATGGGCCTTTTCGACCTCGTCAAACAGGATCACCTGATAGGGGCGGCGGCGCACGGCCTCGGTCAGGACCCCGCCTTCGTCATAGCCGACATAGCCCGGAGGCGCACCGATCAGACGCGAGACCGAGTGTTTCTCCATGAATTCCGACATGTCGATCCGCACCATGGCGTTGTCATCGTCAAAGAGATATTCGGCCACCGCCTTGGTCAACTCGGTTTTCCCCACGCCGGTTGGCCCAAGGAAGAGGAACGACCCGAGCGGGCGGTTCTCGTCGTTAAGACCCGCGCGCGCCCGGCGCACGGCATTGGCCACGGCCTTGACCGCAAGGTTCTGGCCGATCACCCGCTTGTGCAGGTTCTCTTCCATCCCAAGCAGTTTTTCGCGGTCACCCTCAAGCATCTTCGAGGTCGGGATGCCGGTCCAGCGTTCCACCACCTGCGCGATCTGCTCGGGGCGCACGGCCTCTTCGACCATGACGCCTTTGTCCTCGGCCTTTTCGGCCTCGGCCAGCTTTTTCTCAAGCCCCGGAATGACGCCATAGGACAGCTCGCCGGCCTTGGCCAAATTGCCTTCGCGTTTGGCATGGTCAAGCTCGTTGCGGGCACGATCAAGCTGTTCCTTGAGGTCGCGCGCCCCGGCAAGCACGTCACGTTCTGCCTGCCATTGCGCGGTCATCTCGGAAGACCGTTCCTGCAACTCGGCCAGCTCTTTTTCCAGCTTTTCGAGCCGATCCTTGCTTGCCGCGTCGTCTTCCTTCTTGAGTGCCTCTGCCTCGATCTGCTTTTGCAGGATATCGCGGTCAAGCGTGTCGAGTTCCTCGGGTTTGCTATCCACTTCCATGCGCAGACGGCTTGCGGCCTCGTCCATAAGGTCGATCGCCTTGTCGGGCAAAAACCGGTCGGTGATATAGCGATGGCTCAGCGTCGCAGCCGTTACCAGCGCCGAATCCGAGATCCGAACACCGTGGTGCACCTCGTATTTTTCCTTGATGCCGCGCAGGATCGAAATCGTGTCCTCGACTGTTGGTTCCTCAACCACAAGCGGTTGGAACCGGCGGGCAAGGGCTGCGTCTTTTTCAACGTGCTTGCGGTATTCATCAAGCGTGGTTGCGCCGATGCAATGCAATTCGCCGCGCGCAAGTGCCGGTTTGATCAGGTTGGCAGCATCCATCGCGCCATCGCCCTTGCCGGCCCCGATCAGGGTGTGCATTTCGTCGATGAACAGGATGATTTCACCGGCGGCCGATGTCACCTCGTTAAGGACGGCCTTAAGCCGCTCTTCAAACTCGCCGCGATATTTCGCGCCCGCGATAAGCGCGCCCATGTCGAGCGACAACAGCTTTTTGTTGCGCAGGCTTTCGGGCACGTCGCCATTGATAATGCGCAGCGCGAGGCCCTCGGCAATCGCGGTTTTACCCACGCCCGGCTCACCGATAAGGACCGGGTTGTTCTTGGTGCGGCGGCTCAAAACCTGCATGGCGCGGCGGATTTCATCATCGCGGCCAATGATCGGGTCGATCTTGCCCTCTTCGGCGGCCTTAGTGAGGTCGCGCGCGTATTTCTCAAGCGCCTCATAGGTATCCTCGGCGCTCGCGCTATCGGCGGTGCGGCCCTTGCGGATATCGTTGATCGCCTCGTTGAGTTTCTGCGCCGATACGGCGCCGGCCTCAAGCGCGTCCTTGGCGGGGGATTTGACCAGCGCAAGCGCGGTCAGGATGCGTTCCACCGGCACAAAGCTGTCACCGGCCTTTTCGGCCAGCTTTTCAGCCTCGGCCAGAACCTTGCCGGTTTGTTGATCCATATAGGTCTGGCCCGTATCGCCCGACACCTGCGGGATTTTCCCGATCGCCAGATCAAGCGCCTGCACCACGCGCTCGGGCGCGCCACCGGCCCGGCGGATCAGGTTGCTGGCAAGTCCCTCGGGGTCGTCCATCAAGGCCTTCAGGATATGTTCGGGGGCTAGTTTCTGATGGCTTTCGCGCATCGCAATCGTCTGTGCGGCCTGAATAAAACCACGTGACCGTTCCGTGAACTTGTTGAAGTCCATGGGGCTTCTCCTTTTGTTGCAAGCGTTATCCCGGTTGCGCACCCAACATTAGGCATACGCGTTCGGGAACCTCATGATCGAGATGGGTTTTGCGCCCCATCGGTTCAAGCCCAAGGCTCACGGATTTGCGCGCGCCACGCGATGATATACATCAAACGGGCACATTTTTGTGACCTCCCCTTGGCGCAAGGGCCTGGAATCCCAATCTTAATAAAAGTTATCCACAGGGCAGATGGCCCGGAGCACAAGGATGCAGGCAATGGAAATCCGGAAACTAACAATGGACGAAATCAGATATAACCCCGAGCGTGGCGCCTTTGAGGCGCAGGTGCGTATCCGGCAGGGCGATGATTGGTTCAGCTATCCGGCGCAGATCTGTGCGCCGCTTCATGCCGATTATGGATGGGTGATGCGCGGGCTGGTGGCCGATGCCGAGGCCGCACACCGTGGTAAGCGGGCGGGTCTGCGGCTTCGCCTTGCGGCAGGAAACGCGGCCTCTGCGGCACGGGCCAGCACCATGTTGCAGGTGCAGCGTATGTTGCGCAACATCGCAGCCTGAGATTTTAGGCAAACAACCGCCGATTGAGCGCCAGATCAGGCGCGGCCCTGCCGATGGGAGAGTTGCGCGCAGTTTCACCGTCGTCGGCAGTTGGTTTTGCTCTAAACCTGTGCCCGTCAGTGGAAAGTATTACGGGTGCGTGGATGGATATTACAAAGGTCAGGCTGCACGATCTGAAAAGCGAGGTGGTCAATCGCCGTCACAGCGCCGTCGTCTTGCTCGAAAACGAGGCTGGCCAGATCAGCCTCAAGACCAGCGTCACGACCGAAGAGGGGGTTGACGCGATGGCGCTTGCCGAAGCCTTGCTTGCCGATGCGATCCGGCAATTGACGCGGCTGCCCGAGTACCGCACCGGCAAAACGTCGATCACCGTGGCCAGGGATGCGCTTGACGGGGCGGTCGAGGGGGCTTGACGCCGCGCGATGGCGCCGCGACAAGGGCAGAGTTTTATCGCCTGTCCCCATGCCCGGAGCGCCGCAAATGTCCGATGACCGCCTGATCGTTGCCCTCGATGTGCCCAATGCGCTTGCCGGGCTTCAACTGGCCGAACAACTTGGCGATGCGGTCTCATTCTACAAGATCGGTCTTGGGATGCTGACCGGCGGCGGGCTTGCGCTTGCGGATGAGTTGAAGCGCGAGCACGGCAAGCGCATTTTCCTTGATATGAAGCTTTTCGATATCGGCGCGACGATCGAGGCAGCGGTGCGTGGGTTGGCGCAATACGACCTTGATTTTCTGACCGTGCATGGCGATCCGCACGTTGTACGTGCCGCCAAAGAGGGGGCTTCGGGCAAGCCGCTCAAGATTCTGGCGGTGACGATTCTGACCTCGCTCGACCGGGCCGATCTTGATGCCGGGCTGATCCGGGCGGGGGATATCCCCGATCTGGTGGCCGAGCGCGCCGGGCGCGCGTTCGAGGCCGGGGCCGATGGCGTGATCGCCAGCCCGCAAGAGGCGGCGATGATCCGGGCGCTGCCGACTGCGGCGGGCAAGTTGATCGTGACGCCGGGCGTGCGCCCCGTTGGCGCGGCGCTTGGCGATCAAAAGCGCGTCGCCACCCCGGCAGAGGCGATTGCTGATGGCGCCGATCACATCGTCGTCGGCCGCCCGATCTGGGCCGCAGACAACCCCGAGGCCGCCGCCACGGCGATCCTGGACGAATTGCGCAATCCTCAAGCTGGTTTGAGTCAATAAGAACTCGAATTTTATTGCAGTGCGAGCCATATTCCGAGCGGCAAAACCGCGATGCTGGCAAAATGCCCCATAACGACCATCGAAGCCACTTTGTTCGGTTCGGTCTGGTACTTGTCAGCTAGCATATAGTTGAACACCGCAGAGGGCATGCAAGCGTAGAGGATGAATGCACCACGTTCGACCCCATCCAGCGGGATGACAAACAAAATACTGTAGCAAGCAATCAGTCGCAAACCTGTTGTCAGAATTGCGCCCTTCACCCCGACCCCTGCGTCTTTTACCTGACTTGTGGACAATCGCGCACCCAGTGACAATAGCATCATTGGGACAAGTATATTGCCGATCATCAACAAAGGTGTGTCCAACCAGACGGGCAGTTGCAAATCAAATTGAGCGAATGAAACCCCCAATACGGTTGCCCAAACCAGAGGGTTCGCAAACAATGTGCGCCATTCGATGCGCCCGCTCATCAAACCCGCACCCAAGGTGAAATGAAGAATATTCGATAAGACTAACAATACGACGGCAATGGGCAATCCCTGAGGGCCAAAGGCTAGAACGATCAAGGGAATCCCAACAGGACCGACATTGGTGAACATTACGCAAGGCAAAAAAGCGCGCCATTCAGTGCTCGAAGCGCGAGCAAAGGGCAGTGCGATTAACCCGCTAAGCAAAATATGCAATGTGGCGGCGGCAGTAAAAAGAAGTGCCCCCGCGGGATCGAAATCCCGACTTGAAAGTGACGTAAAAATCAAAATCGGAAGCGCGATATCTATGGTCAACCGGTTTGCATCAGAAAAATCTGGTTTGACAGCTTTACTGTAGAAAAACCCAATGGAAACAATCAGGAAAATGGGTATCGTAATCTCTAGAATTTGAACTAGCATGAAAATCTCATCACTTTAACTTCTTGATCCCAATCGGATTTGTCGCGCCATTGGAGCTACCTTGAGATGCCGCAACACACTGCCCTCTACCTCACTTGAGCGTCTATCAATGTCGTCAGAGCGTCACAAGCGCCGCTTGTTCAGTCAGCGGGGCAAGCCTGGCAGGCGGTGCCGATGAAGGCGTTTGCGGAACACGTCCGCACTGGTCGCGCCAGGTCCTGCAAGGCTGCAAACGGTCTTGTTCAAAACTTCGATGTCCATCGGAATACTTATCTTTCCACCTATTGCTCGCAACAATAGCTTCGATTTAACGGGAAGGCGGTTCATTCCATTAGGTCAAACCCATGCTGCCTAGCTAACGCAAATTCTTTTACGTGCTCCAATCGGTAGGACACAAACTCGCTTGGCGAACAGGGCGGCAGGCCAAGCGCGCGGATCAGCGGCGCATCGAAATGACCCGATAAAAGCAAGATCCCCTCGCGCGCCAAAAGATCGCGCGTGCCCCGGCCATTGTCCGAGCGAATGCGGCGCATGAAGTCATGTTGCCGGGCCACGGCCTCGACCACATCGCGGGTGATGGCCACCTGTTGCACCTCGCGAAACAGCGTCGCCATGCGCCTGTTGCCCGATGTCCCGGCAAAGATCCGTTCGACCGCCTCGGGCGTCACGGTGCGCCAGAAATTCGCCGGATAGGGATGATCCCTGAGCAGCCAGAGAATATTGGCAAAGCCCTGAGCAGAAACGCTTTTCTTGGCATCCTTGTTCTGACCAAGGGTCAGATACTCCGGCCGCGCGTTGATCAGGCCAAGATAACAGCGCGCGCGCCCCTCATCGGCGGCGACAAGGATACAAGGATGATCAACCGCCTCGGTCGGGATCATCCAATTGCTGCCCATGGTGTTCTTGATATCGACATCATGGCCCAGAATACGCGTATCAAGCCGCCCCTTGGGCAAGCTCAGAAGCGCGCGCAACTCGATCTCGACCCGGGTGCCGATATAGGTCTTTTCCGTCTTTTCAAGCTCGTCATAAGACCGCCGCCCGGTCTTGGGCGTCATGATCACATCGTCAATACACTGTCGAAGCATCGCCGGGAAGCTGGCGGCCAGTGTCGCATGCCCGCCCGCGCGTCTGGTAATCTCATCGGCGATGGCCGCAAGCAGCGGGTGATCCGGATGCCCGGCCACGACACTGCTGTCTGGAATGGTCTTTTTCAACTGCGCCGCCCCGACAAACCGCTCTGTGCGCGACCCCTGTCACGTGGCGGGTGATTTGAAAAGTTCAGGCGCTAAGCGTGCGCAACACGCGCTTGCGCAGGGCCTTGGCAATCTGGTTTGAGACCGCCTGCGCCACGGGGGGCGGAAAGGCGTTGCCGACCTGACGATAGGCGTTGGTTTTCGCGCCGGTAAAGTGCCAGTCATCGGGAAAACCCTGTATCCGGGCCACCATCGGCACGGTCAGGCGTGGCATGCCGTTGTGAAACGGATCCGGCGCCTCCGGGGCAAGGGTGCGCCCCTCAACGCCCAAGGTGGCCCAGGCGGCGCGTGCGCGGGTCGGGCCAAGATCGGGGCCGCCGTGCTTTTTCGACCCGCCCACGATGGTCGGGGCGATCTCATCGGCCTTCGCGGCCCAATCTTCGGCCCCGCGCCAGCCGCGCGCCGCCATCAGATCGCGCAGGGTCTCACCAACGGTCGGCGGGTTGTGCGGGTTCGGCTCGGGCCAGTTGAACAGATCGGCGCGTTGCTTTTGCACCGCCACGATCACCACGCGCGGGCGCAGTTGCGGCACGCCGAAATCCGACGCGTTCAACAGCCGCCAGTCGGTCTTGTAGCCAAGCTTGTCGAGCTGAGTCTTGAGCCGCTCGCGGTAATCGTGAAACACCGCATCGAGAAAACCGCGCACGTTTTCGATCATCACCGCACGCGGGCGGGCGGCGTCGATAATGTCGAGCGCGTCATTGAACAGGTTGCGCTCGTCCTTTTCGCCAAGTTGCTTGCCTGCCACCGAGAACGGCGGGCAGGGCAGGCCGCCGGCCAAGAGGTCCATCCCCTTGTAATCGCCCGCGCGTTCCTTGAACAGGCGCATATCCTCTTCAAGCACGTTCCATTCGGGGCGATTGTGGCGTAGGGTATTGCAGCAATGTTTGTCGATCTCGACCAGGGCGGTATGCGCGAATCCCGCCTTTTCAAGCCCAAGCGCCTGACCGCCGGCGCCGGCACAAAGTTCCACTGATGTCAGCATCTCGCCCGCCCCATTTTTGCCCATAGAACCCTGTTTGCCCGCCCGGATCAACGCCAGAGTTGAGGGACGATTTTGTTCTCAATATGTTCTTACAGAAGGGGCGCTTTTCGATCAAGCCTGAACCTCTAGGCGGCAGTCACACTTCGATCTCTTGGGGGAGGGAACGTCTGGAGCGGGTAACGGGAATCGAACCCGTAACTGAAGCTTGGGAAGCTTTCGTGATACCTTTTCACCATACCCGCATCTGAGCCGGTGAAATATGGGGTTGCACGCTTGCGGTCAAGGGCCGATGCGCGCCAGGGATACGATTCCGCAAAGGGGGGCGTAGGGTGGGTGAAACCCACGCTGGTACAGGGCGCCAAAAGAAAACGCCGCCGACCAATGGGTCAGCGGCGTCTCGTTTCGTCCCTCGCAGGCGACTGGCTTATTTTGCCAGTGCGGTCTGCGCCTGTGCCACGATCGCGCCAAAGGCGGCGGGTTCGTGGACGGCCAGATCGGCCAGAACCTTACGGTCCACTTCGACACCGGCCAGGGTCAGGCCGTTGATGAAACGCGAATATGTCAGCGCCTCGTCGTGGCTGCGCACGGCGGCGTTGATCCGTTGGATCCACAGGGCGCGGAAATTACGCTTGCGGTTCTTGCGGTCGCGTGTGGCGTATTGGTTGGCCTTGTCGACGGCCTGTGCGGCCACCTTGAAGGTGTTCTTGCGGCGGCCATAATAGCCTTTGGCGGCCTTGATGACTTTCTTGTGACGGGCGTGGGTAACTACCCCACTTTTAACGCGTGACATTGATCATATCCTCCTTAGCGCGCGTAGGGCATCATTGGCTTGATGATACCTTCATCAGCCTTTGACAGCGTGGTCGTACCGCGAGCGTTACGAAGGAATTTGTTGCTGCGTTTGATCATGCCATGGCGCTTGCCTGCCTGACCGGCAACAACACGGCCGCTGGCCGTTACTTTGAACCGCTTTTTACAGCTCGATTTGGTCTTCATCTTGGGCATTTCCGGCTCCTCTTAAATCGGACGGTATAGGCGCGACTCGGCATGCCACTTTCGGCCGGTCGCGCATTGAGAGGCGCCGTATACGCGCCCCGTGGTGAAATCGCAAGGGGTCTTGGCGCGGTTTGATCCGCTTCAGGTCAGATAGCGCGCGATCACCCGGACAAGAACGTTTGGCAACTCGCTAAAGCTATATCCGCCGGGTTTGTTGGACAGTGCCCAGAGGATAAGAACACCGGCGGCAATCATGGTAAAGGCCGCGACGCGCGGCGCGCGCCCGTCCGAGATGGCCGACATGATCGACGGGATGGTAAACACGCCGAGCACAACGCCAATCGCCATGGCTAGATCAGGATCCATAAATCAACTCCGCTAAACCGATAAAGGCAAAACTAAACGAGTTTAGCCCGGATCGGTCGCGTAAATCAAACTTTCCTGACAGGGGGCGACACGAAGAATGTTGGTAGACCCCGGCACGTTGAAGGGCACGCCCGCAATCACTACGATCTGATCGCTTTCCTCGGTGTAGCCCTGCGCACATGCGGCGCGCGCGGCATTGATGACCGCAAGCTTGAACCGGGTCAATTCGCCGGTCATCACACAGTTCACCCCCCAGGTCAGCGCGAGTCGGCGGGCGGTATCGCGCAGGTTCGTCAGGGCGATGATCGGCACGCGCGGGCGTTCGCGCGCGGTCAAAAGCGCGGTGGTGCCAGATTGGGTGTAACAGCAAATCGCCTTGATATCGGTCGTTTCCGCAATTTCACGGGCGGCGGCAACGATCGCGTCGGCAACGGTCTGACGGTTGGCGCGTCGGCTTGCCTCAATCACCTCGCGATAGGTCGGATCGCTTTCCACCTCGATGGCGACGTTGTTCATGGTGCTGACGGCCTCGACCGGGAAATCGCCCGCCGCCGATTCCGCCGAAAGCATGATCGCGTCAGAGCCTTCGTAGATCGCGGTGGCCACGTCCGAGACTTCGGCGCGGGTGGGCATCGGCGATTCGATCATCGATTCGAGCATTTGCGTCGCCACGATCACCGGCTTGGCCACTGCGCGACAGCGCCGCACAAGCCGTTTCTGGATCGGCGGCACGTTCTGCACCGGAAGTTCGACCCCAAGATCGCCGCGCGCCACCATGATCCCGTCGCTGACGGCGAGGATATCGTCAAAGCATTTCACCGCGGCGGGTTTCTCGATCTTCGACATGATCGCCGTGCGGCCCTTTGTCAGGGTGCGGGCCTCGTTCACATCCTCGGGGCGCTGCACGAAACTGAGCGCAAGCCAGTCGACGCCAAGTTCGCAGACAAATTCCAAGTCTGCGCGGTCCTTGTCCGACAGTGCCGCCAGCGGCAACACCACATCGGGAACATTGACACCCTTGCGATTCGCGATGGTGCCGCCGGCCACCACGATGCAATTGGCAAAATCCTTGCCGCAATCGGTCACTTGCAGGCGAATTTTGCCATCGTTGACCAAAAGGTTTGCGCCCGGTTCAAGGGCTGCGAAAATCTCGGGATGCGGCAGGCAGACACGGGTCGCGCTGCCCTCGGCCTTGTCGAGATCAAGCCGGAACGCCGCGCCCTCTTCGAGGTCTTCCTCGCCATTGGCAAAGACCCCGACCCGCAATTTCGGCCCCTGAAGGTCGGCGAGAATGGCAATCGGGCTGTCAAGCTCTTGCTCGATCTGGCGGATGATGCGATGGCGTTCGGCGATCTCATCATGGGCGCCATGGCTCATGTTGAGGCGAAACACGTCAGCGCCGGCCTCGTGCAGGGCGCGGATCGTCTTGTAATCTGACGATGCGGGGCCGAGGGTGGCTACGATCTTGACGTTGCGGTGGCGTCTCATGTCTCTGTCCTCTCATCTTCGCGGCGCGGGAACATGTGTTATCGCTAACAACGCCCGTGATCGCCTTATTGCGCAATTCACATCCTGTCGCAACTGTCCTAGAGGAAGTTCAAAGGAAAAACCAACCCGATGATGTATCAGCCGTATGACATAGAAGGGGCCACGCGCCCGGGCCGCTGGCTTGTGACCTGCGATCACGCCACCAATACCGTGCCGCCGTTTGTGAATGGCGGCTCGCTGGGGCTCATGGATGAGGATATGAACCGACATATCGCCTATGATGTGGGCGCGGCGGGGGTGGCGCGGGCGCTGGCGGTAGCGCTGGACGGGCCTGCGATCCTGTCCAACTTTTCGCGCCTGGTGATAGATCCCAACCGGGGCGAGGATGACCCGACCCTGTTGATGAAGCTTTACGACGGCACGATCATTCCCGGCAACCGCCACGCCGGACCAGAGGCGCTGCAAGAGCGGCTGAACCGCTGCCACCGGCCCTACCATACCGCCCTCTCCGAACTGGCGGCGCGGCGCACGGATACGGTGATCTTGTCGGTGCACAGCTTTACCCCACGGCTGAAATCAGGCCCGCCCCGGCCTTGGCATATCGGTCTGCTTTACGCGGCGGATGAGCGGCTGGCCCGGCCTTTGCTGGCCCGGCTCAGGTCTGAGCCTGATCTTTGCGTTGGTGAGAACGAGCCCTACGGTGGTCACTTGCCGGGCGATGCGATCGCGCGCCATGCGATTGCCCATGAGCGGCTGAATGTTCTGATCGAGCTGCGCAACGATCTGATCGAGACACCCGCACAACAGGCCGACTGGGCGGCCCGGCTGGCGCCGATCCTGCAAGAAAGTCTGGCCGAGACCGGGCTTTGAGCAATCCGCGCCCCTTGCGCCGCGCCCTTTGCCATCACATCTTGACCTCAGAATAGGGAGACACGCCATGGATGACCAAACCCGGACCGAACTTGAGGCCGCAGCCTTTCGCACCCTGCGCCATCATCTGATGGAAAAGCGCACCGATGTGCAGAATATCGACATGATGAATCTGGCCGGCTTTTGCCGCAACTGCCTGTCGCGCTGGTATCAGGAGGCCGCCAATGAGCGCGGTATCGACATGACCAAGGATGAGGCACGCGAAATCTACTACGGCATGCCCTTTGACGACTGGAAAGCCCAGCATCAGACCGAGGCAAGCCCCGCCAAACAGGCCGCCTTCAAGACCGCCTTTGCCGAAAATGTCGGCGATAAGGGTTAGACGCCGCTGATCTTTCATCTTTCTGCAAATACTCATCCGCGCCTTGGCCCCCGGATGCGCGTCAGAGGCTTGCCATGACAGAGACCTATCGCCTGCACTACGCGCCCGACAATGCCTCGCTGATCATTCGGCTGGCGCTTGAAGAGTTGGGCGCACCCTATACCTGCGTTCTGGTGGATCGCGCCGATGCGGCACATAAATCGCCCGCCTATCTGGCGCTCAATCCGAACGGGTTGATTCCGGTGCTGGAAACCCCCGAAGGGGCGCTGTTCGAGACCGGCGCGATTCTGCTCTGGCTGGCGGATCGGCACGGTCGGCTTGCCCCGATGGTCAATAGCCCAGAGCGAGGTGATTTCCTGAAATGGCTGTTCTTCATGGCCAATACCCTGCACCCGGCATTGCGGATGACGTTTTATCCGGCGCAATATATTGGTGATGACCAAAGCGCGCAGGCGATCCTGCGCCGCCATATGCAGTCCGAAATTGCCCGCCATCTCGATACGCTTGAGGGGCTGGCGGCCGCTGCGCCGCCGTGGTTTTGCGCGCCCGAGGTGTCACTGTTTGATCTCTATCTGGGGCCGCTGCTGCGCTGGATGGTGCTTTACCCTGCGCCGAATGGCGGGGCGGATTGGTTTTCGATCGAGAAATGGTCGCGCCTGCACGCTATGGTGACGCGACTTGAGAGTCGTGGCTGTGTTATTACTGCGATAAGGGCCGAAGGTCTGGGCGATGCGCCCTTTTCGGCCCCGATATATGCCACACCACCAGAAGGTAGTGCCACCTGATGTTTCTTTCGGTTTTCGACATGTTCAAAGTGGGCATCGGCCCGTCCTCGTCGCATACGATGGGGCCGATGGTGGCCGCCGCGCGCTTTCTTGACAAGATGCGCGCCGCGCCGTTTCATTATGGCGGCTTGCGCGGCTCTCTGCACGGCTCGCTGGCCTTTACCGGTGTCGGCCATGCCAGTGATCGCGCCACCATTCTGGGGCTGGCCGGGTTTTTGCCCGACACCTATGACCACGACAAGGCCGAGGCCACGCTTGAGCAGATTCGCGAGACCGAAACCGTGACGCCACCGGGCTTGCCCGAGCTAAAGTTTCACCCCAAGGATGACCTGACCTTTGATTTCGGGCCGAACCTTCCGGGCCATGCCAATGGCATGATCCTGATGGCAACCGATGCGCAGGACGATGTGATCCTTCAGGAAACCTATTATTCCATCGGCGGCGGTTTCGTAATGACCGAGGCCGAGCTTGCCGCCGGCAAGAACACCGATGAGGGCGACCCGGTGCCCTATCCGTTCAAATCCGCCGCCGAGATGCTTGAGATGGCCGAGACCAGCGGCAAGACCATCGCGCAGATGAAAAAGGCCAATGAGATCGCGCGCGGCGGGCCGGAAAACCTGCGCTCGGGCGTGGCACGGATCTGGCAGGTGATGGATGGTTGCATCGAGCGTGGCCTCAATGCCGACGGCATCCTGCCTGGCGGCCTCAACGTCAAGCGCCGTGCCAAGGGCATTCGCGATGCGCTGATCTCCGAGCGCGGCACCAACCTCAATGCGCCCCATAAGATCAACGACTGGATGAGCGCCTATGCGATGGCCGTGAACGAGGAAAACGCCGCCGGCGGGCAGGTGGTGACCGCGCCGACCAATGGCGCGGCCGGTGTGGTGCCCGCAGTGATCAAATACTGGCTTGAGCATGTGCCGGGCGCGCATGAGGCGCAGATCGAGGTTTTCCTTCTGACCGCCGCCGCCATCGGCGGGCTGGTCAAGTTCAACGCCTCTATTTCCGGCGCCGAGGCGGGATGTCAGGCCGAGGTCGGCTCGGCTGCGGCGATGGGTGCGGCGGGGCTTTGCGCCGTGCTGGGCGGCACCCCGGAGCAGATCGAGAACGCGGCGGAAATCGCGCTTGAGCACCACCTTGGCATGACCTGCGATCCGGTACGCGGGCTTGTGCAGGTGCCCTGCATCGAGCGCAACGGTCTGGGCGCGATCAAGGCGGTCTCGGCGGCCTCTCTGGCCTTGCGCGGCGATGGCACGCATCTTGTGCCGCTGGATGCCTGTATCGAGACTATGCGCCAGACCGGCGCGGATATGAGCGAGAAATACAAGGAAACCTCGCTTGGCGGTCTGGCCGTCAACGTGCCGAACTGCTGATCACGCTTGATGGATAATCCGGCGCGCCCGGTGCCGCCGGTCTAGCCCTTAAAGCAGGTCAAGCACCTGTTCGGGCGGGCGCCCGATCACGGCGCGGGTCCCGGCGATGGCGATGGGCCGCTCGATCAGAATGGGGTTGTCGGCCATCGCCGCCAAAAGCGTGTCCTCGCTCGTGTCGCGGCCAAGGCCAAGCTCTTTAAAGCGCGCCTCACCGGGGCGCATCATGTCGATGACCTTGCCGCCCAGAAGGGCATGAACGCGCCGCAGCTCGGCCAGGTCAGGGGGATCGTCAAGATAGCGGCGCAGGGTGAGGGGCGCGCCCTTGTCCCGCAAAAGCGCGAGCGCGGCGCGCGATTTGGAACAGCGCGGATTGTGCCAGAGCGTGATCATAGCCAGTCTCCTCTTTTACTGCCGACGGCCTCGGCGACGTTGGCAAAACCGTCTTTGGCGAGCAGGGCATCGAGGCCCTGCGCAATCTCACCTGCCAGTGATATCCCCTGATACACCAGCGCTGAATAAAGCTGTACCGCGCTGGCCCCGGCGCAAATCTTGGCATAGGCCTGTTCTGCGCTCGCGATGCCGCCGACCCCGATCAGGGGCATGTCGCCGTCCGTCAATTGCGACAGGCGCGCCAGAACGCGGGTTGATTTTTCAAACAGCGGCTGGCCCGAGAGCCCGCCGGCCTGATCCTTCATCGCGCTGTTTAGTCCGTCGCGCGACAGGGTCGTGTTGGTGGCGATGATCCCGCTCAGGCCGGACGTGCGCGCCACATCGGCGATCTCGGACAGCTCTGTATCGCCCAGATCGGGCGCGATTTTAAGGAAGATCGGGATCGGAGTGGGAAGCCAGTCGCGCGCCTCCATCACCCCCTTGAGAAGCGCCGTGAGCGCCTCGGCGCCTTGCAGATCGCGCAGCCTTTCGGTGTTGGGACTTGAGACATTGACCGTGGCAAAATCCAGATGCGCGCCGCAATGAGCCAGCACGCGGGCGAAATCCTCGGCGCGATCATCGCTATCCTTGTTGGCGCCAAGATTGAGCCCGATCACGGCATCTTTTGGGCGCATGGCAAGGCGGGTGGCGGCGGCCTCCATCCCGAGGTTGTTAAAGCCGAAGCGGTTGATGACGGCACTGTCTTCGCTCAGGCGAAACAGACGCGGGCGCGGGTTGCCCGGCTGTGGCCGGGGGGTGACGGCGCCGACCTCGACAAACCCGAAACCCGCACGTGAGAGCGGGGTGAGGGCCTCGGCGTTCTTGTCAAACCCGGCTGCCAGACCAACCGGATTGGGCAGGGAAAGCCCCGCAACACTGGTCTTGAGGCGCGTGGTGCTGAATGGGCCGGGCCGGGGCGCCAGCCCGAGACGCAGTGCCTTGAGCGCAAGGCCATGGGCGGTCTCGGGGTCACACCGGTGCAGCGCCGCAAGACCGATCCGCTCCAGCGGTGTCATGCGAGACCCGCGGGAAACTGATGCACGCCGTCCACCAGCGGCAGGGGCTGGCCCCAGGCCACATCACTGAGCGCCAGAGTGCGGTAAAGATGCGGGAAAAGCGCCCCGCCGCGAGAGGCCTCCCACTTTAGGTCATCCCCAAGCCGGTCCACCTCGATCGCCACAAGCATCAACCCGTCCTCGCCCGCGAAGTGCTTGGCGGCGGTTTCAGGCGTCTGTTCAAGCGTCGAGAAATGCACAAAGCCATCGGCCAGATCCACCGGGGCGCCGCGGGTTTCGCCCTTGGCGCGCAACTCGGCCCATTCGGGGGCGCGGAAAATCTTGTAAATCTGCATGGCCGTGGTGATGCCTTGCCAATCCACCCGGGTCAAGCGGCAAGCGACGCTTGAGCCTTTGGCGGCAATCGGCTAGCTAGGGGACCCGGGAAGAATAGGATGGCGCCGATGGCCTTTACCATTGCGATTGACGGGCCTGCGGCAGCGGGCAAAGGCACGATTGGCCGGGCTGTGGCGGCGCATTTTGGCTTTGCCCACCTTGATACCGGACTTTTGTACCGCGCAACGGGGCGGCGGATGCTTCAGGGGCTCGATGCGGTCGAGGCCGCGCAAAGCCTTCGGGCGGCGGACCTTGAGGCCGACGATCTGCGCAGCTCCGAGGTTGGGCAGGCCGCCAGCCGCGTCGCCGCGATCCCCGAAGTGCGCGCCGCTCTGGTGGATTTTCAACGCGCCTTTGCGCGGCGTTCGGGCGGGGCGGTGCTTGACGGGCGCGATATCGGCACGGTCATCTGCCCCGATGCCGAGGTAAAGCTTTACGTGACCGCAGGCGATGACGAGCGCGCGCGCCGCCGCCACAAGGAGCTTTGTGAAAAGGGCCAGGACGTGACCCTGGAAGAGGTGCTTGACGATCTGCGCACCCGCGACGCTCGCGACAGCGCCCGCGCCACCGCGCCGTTGAAGCCCGCCAAAGACGCGCTTTTGCTGGATACCTCGGCGATGACGATTGAATCGGCGGTGCAGGCGGCAATTGATCTGGTGGCGCAAGGGCTTGCTGTGGCCGATCAGGCGCAAAATGGCGCAGGGGGCGGCCAAGCGTGAGAAAATACGCGCCTTTGGCTCAGCTCCATATTGTAGAATTTTCTTGCAGAGCAACTTGGCGCAGGCAATCATCTGACAATAATTTTTTTCCTATAGAGTTATTTAGATGAATGCAACTTTACCGCCGGACCCTTGGAATGAAGACCTTCCGGGGTACAAGGCAATCGGCGAGACGTTCGGCAACCTCATCGCGTCGATAGACGAGGCCAAAGTCATCTCGATTGAAGCGGGCTTTGGGCGCGGCAAGACTTTCTTCCGCAAGGCTTGGGCCGAGCATCTGCGCCAGATGGGCGAGATCGTTGTCGAGATTGATGCACAGCAATCCGACCACTCGGGCGATCCGGTTGTAAGTTTTGTCGGTGCTCTCATCAATATGTTGCCTATTGAGGACAAGACTGCACGGCAAGACGCCTTTGAACGCGGCAAAAAGATCGCGGGCCTCACCGCGCGCACCGTTACGCGCATGCTTGCGCGCAGTGCTGCGGACGAGGTGATTGATCTTGTCACGGACACTGCCGCGGATCAGGTGGAAGGCATTTCAGCGCTGGAGAACGTGGTAGAGGATGTTGGCAATGGCATGTCAAAGCTTGCCGGTGATCTGATTGCCGCACAGCTTGCCTCTGAACAGGTGCGTCAGAAAGAGCTTCCAGAGCAGCTTTCTGCCTTGCACGCCGCTTTGACCAAGGACAGCGACACCAAACGCATCGTGATCCTCATTGACGAATTGGATCGCTGTCACCCGGAATATGCAATTGCCTTGCTTGAGGCGATGAAATTGGTTTTTGATCATCCGGGCTTTGTATTCTGCCTCATGGTGAATGCGGATTACCTTGAAAACGTGGCCGCCAAAAGGTTCGGGTCATTTGTCGAGGGCGAGCGCTATCTCGACAAGTTTGTCGATATTCGCCTGCAATTGCCCCAGACGGATGAAACGCTAAAGGCGGCGACCCGGCACCTTGCGGAGCAATTGCCGTTGGAGATTCCCTATGGCGAGGATCAGGAATTTAGCGTGGCGCGGGCTGCTAAACTGGCCGGGGAATTGGCCCCGATCAGCAAGCTGTCGATGCGTCAGATAAAGCGGGTGTTGTTAAAGGTCGAACTGGCATTGCGATGTTATCGCAACGAACCTCTGGATTGCGCGCTTTTGGTTTTTCTGGCCTTCAAGGGTGCGTCTGGACTTGCGCCTGACGGCAGGGAATTGATTGCAGAAGGGTTTCTTCGGCGTGCGTGCCTGACGCCCAAGGTAGCAGAGCAATTCTCTGAGCCGCTCAACTATAGAAGTGGGCGTGAGGAGCAAAAGCGGGAGTATGAAGCAAAGGAGTTTATTCAAAAAAATTGCCAAGAGCTTCTTGGTTTACCTGAGGATAGATATAAGTCGCCGCATTTAGGAAATGGCCGAACCTATTTCGAGTGGGTTCCGGTCTGCGTTCATTTGGCAGAACACTATGTTCCGGGTCATCAGGCGATACTGGACGCCCTGCACCGGTTAGAGGTCACTGAGCCGCCCGCCGCTTAGACGCAGGAATGGCTTGAACATCGCTTGGGCAGGCGCTATAGACGCCTCGTCGAGAAGGTGGAAACCACCGCACCACATTGAGATTGAGCAGGGTCGGGACAACCGGCCCTCTTTGTTTTGCGTTCTGTCTTTGACCAATGAAACCCTCAAGACCTGCGGAGACAACCGCGTGGCCAGAAAAATTTTGTAAAGGAAACCAGAGACCACATGGCTCAGAACACATCTATGGAGGAATTCGAAGCCCTCCTGAACGAAAGCTTCGAAATGGACACACCCGACGAAGGGTCTGTTGTCAAAGGCAAGGTCATCGCAATCGAAGCAGGCCAAGCCATCATCGACGTAGGCTACAAGATGGAAGGTCGCGTCGATCTTAAAGAATTCGCAAATCCCGGTGAAGCCCCCGAAATCGCCGTTGGCGACGAGGTAGAAGTCTTCCTGCGCTCGGCCGAAAACTCGCGTGGCGAAGCCGTCATTTCGCGTGAAATGGCCCGCCGCGAAGAAGCCTGGGATCGTCTTGAAAAAGCCTATGCCGACGAAGAGCGCGTTGAAGGCGCGATCTTTGGCCGTGTCAAAGGTGGCTTTACTGTTGATCTGGGCGGCGCTGTTGCGTTCCTGCCCGGCTCTCAGGTTGATGTGCGCCCCGTGCGCGATGCCGGCCCGCTGATGGGTCTGAAACAGCCCTTCCAGATCCTGAAAATGGATCGTCGCCGTGGCAACATCGTTGTGTCGCGTCGCGCCATCCTCGAAGAAAGCCGTGCCGAACAGCGCGCCGAAGTCATTGGCAACCTGACCGAGGGTCAGAATGTCGAGGGCGTGGTCAAGAACATCACCGAATACGGTGCGTTCGTTGATCTGGGCGGTGTTGACGGGTTGCTGCACGTGACCGACATGGCATGGCGCCGTGTGAACCACCCCAGCGAGATCCTGGCGATTGGCGAAACCGTCAAGGTTCAGGTCATCAAGATCAACAAGGAAACCCACCGTATCAGCCTTGGTATGAAGCAGTTGCAGGAAGATCCGTGGGATCTGGTTGCTGCTAAGTATCCGCTGGAATCGGTACACACCGGCCGCGTGACCAACATCACCGATTACGGTGCATTTGTTGAGCTTGAGCCCGGCGTAGAAGGCCTTGTTCACGTTTCGGAAATGTCCTGGACCAAGAAGAACGTACATCCCGGCAAGATCGTTTCGACGAGCCAGGAAGTCGAAGTCATGGTTCTGGAAATCGACGGGGCCAAGCGCCGCGTCAGCCTTGGTCTCAAACAGACCATGCGCAACCCGTGGGAAGTGTTTGCAGAAACCCACCCCGAGGGCACCGAGGTCGAAGGCGAAGTCAAGAACATCACCGAATTCGGTCTGTTCATTGGCCTCGAAGGCGAAATCGACGGCATGGTTCACCTCAGCGACCTGAGCTGGGACGAGCGCGGCGAGGAAGCCATCCAGAACTATCGCAAAGGCGATATGGTTCAGGCGGTTGTCTCGGAAGTCGATATCGAGAAAGAGCGTATTTCGCTGTCGATCAAGGCGCTTGGCGGTGACAAATTCGCCGAGGCCGTTGGTGGCGTGAAGCGTGGCTCGATCATCACCGTTGCCGTGACCGCGATCGAAGATG
The DNA here is from genome assembly GCF_900115165.1 of Roseovarius lutimaris. Lineage (GTDB taxonomy): Bacteria > Pseudomonadota > Alphaproteobacteria > Rhodobacterales > Rhodobacteraceae > Roseovarius > Roseovarius lutimaris. The sequence goes on from NZ_FOVP01000011.1 coordinate 142,066, forward strand.
GCGGGATCGAAGTGGAATATGAAGGCATGAAATCCTTCATCCGCCGCTCTGATCTGTCGCGTGACCGTGCCGAACAGCGCCCCGAGCGTTTCTCGGTCGGTGACAAGATCGACGCCCGCGTGACCAACGTCGATAGCAAGACCCGTCGTCTTGGCCTGTCGATCAAGGCGCGTGAGATTGCCGAAGAAAAAGAAGCCGTCGAACAGTATGGCTCGTCCGATTCGGGCGCCTCGCTGGGCGATATTCTTGGCGCGGCCCTGAAGGGCGACAAAGACTAAGGCCACCCGGCTTTAGGCAGAGATTGAACGGCCCCGCCTTGACTGGCGGGGCCGTTTTTCTTTGCGGACCCGCCCCATCGGCGCAAGCGCGTTGACTTTTGCCCAGCCCTCGCCAAGCTGGGGCAAAAGCGGGGCAAAGGCGGGCAGATGGACAAGCGGCAAACAGGGCAGGTGGCCGGAATAGACGTCGGCGGTACCTTCACGGATCTCGTGCAGCTTGATGCAAAGACCGGCAGCGTGCGCCTTGCCAAGGTGCCAAGCACCATCGACAATCAGGCCCATGGCGTGATCGAGGCGCTCGCCGCCGCCGAGTGTGATCTGGCGGCGCTTGACCTTATCGTGCATGGCACCACGACCACCACCAACGCCGTGCTCGAACGCAAGCTGAGTCGCACCGGGCTGATCACCACCGCCGGGTTCCGCGATGTGCTTGAGCTGGGCCGACGCACGCGGCCTCAGGCCTATGGCATGACGGGGCAATTCATCCCGATCATTCCGCGCGATCTGCGCCTCGAGGTGGCCGAGCGTGTCGATGCCAGCGGCGCGGTCGTGACCCAGCTGGACGAGGCGGCGGTTCTGGCCGCCGGGCAACAGTTGCTCGATCAGGGCTGTATCTCGGTGGTGGTGCATTTCCTGCACGCTTATGCCAACCCCGCTCACGAGCGTCGCGCCGCCGAGATTTTGGCCGGAATCTGGCCCAATGACCACATCACCATGGGCCATGCGATCCTGTCGGAAAGCCGCGAGTTCGAGCGCGGTGTGACGGCGGCGGTCAATGCCAGTGTGCAACCCATTCTGGCGCGCTATCTGACCCGGCTTACGGATGAGCTGGCGGCGGGGGGCTATACCCGTGATGTGTTGGTGATGAACGGCAATGGCGGCATGGTCTCGGCCCGCAGCGTTGCGCACGAGGCTGCCAAGACGGTCATGTCGGGGCCCGCGTCGGGCGTGATGGCGGCGGCCTATACCGGGCGGCTGGCGGGGATGGAGAACCTGATCACCTATGACATGGGCGGCACCTCGACCGATGTGGCATTGATCCGGGGGGCGGAACCGGCCGTGTCGGGCGAGATCGAGATCGAATATGCCATGCCGATCCATGTGCCGATGGTCGATGTGCGCACCGTGGGGGCCGGCGGTGGATCAATCGCGCGCGTGAATGCCGCCGGTCTGCTTGAGGTCGGCCCCGAAAGTGCCGGCGCCGAGCCCGGCCCGGTCTGTTACGGGCGCGGCGGCACAGAGCCGACGATTTCGGATGCCAACCTTATTCTCGGGCGGCTCAACCCGGCGCAGCTTGCCAAGACCGGGGCAATTGCAACGGATGCGGTGGCGCGGGTGTTTGCAACCCGGCTTGGTGCGCCTCTCGGGCTTGATGTGACCGCCGCAGCCGAGGCGGTGATCCGCATCGCCAACACCAAGATGGCCGGGGCCATTCGCATGGTGTCGCTGTCGCTTGGCGCCGACCCGCGTGATTTCGCGCTGTTTGCCTTTGGCGGGGCCGGGCCCTTGCATGCCGCCGCTCTGGCGCGTGAATTGGGCCTGCCGCGCGTACTTGTGCCTGCGCGCCCCGGCATCACCAATGCCATCGGCTGTGTCGTGGCCGACCTGCGCCATGATTTCGTGCGCACCCTGAACACACCGCTGGATGCCCTGCCCGAGGGGGCCTTGGCCGAGGTCTTTGCCGCGCAATCCGCCGAGGGCGACCGGCTGGTTGACCGCGAGACGATTGCGCTCAGCGGGCGGCGTTATCTCTATTCGGTGGATATGCAGTTCATCGGCCAGACCCATTTGCTCCGGGTTGATCTGCCGGGGCCAGAGGTGGACAAGGCCACGCTTCACGCGCTGTTCGAGACGGCCTATTTCAATCGTTTCCGGGTCAGGCTTGCCGATATCCGCGCCAATCTGGTCAATGCCAATTGCTCGGTGATCGGCGCGCGCGCGCCGCTTGATTTGTCGACGCTGATTGATCCCGAGGGCCGCCGCGCCACCGTGCAAGAGGCCGAAATCGGGCGGCGCCCTGTCTATTTTGGCGGGGACTGGCACGATGTGGCGATCTATTGGCGCGATTACCTGCCGCTGGCCTTCGAGATGACCGGCCCGGCGGTGATCGAGCAGATGGACACCACCACTCTGATCGAGCCGGGCGATCGCGCCACGGGCGATGCAAATGGCAATATCATCATGCATATCGGGGGGCAGTGTAATGACGCTTGATCCGATCACCCTGTCGGTCATTCAGGCCGGGTTGCAACAGGTCTGCGACGAGATGGACCTGGCGTTTTCTCGCGCCGCCTTTTCGCCGGTGATCGCCGAGGCGAATGACCGTTCTGACGGGATATATGACGCGGTTGACGGTGCCTTGATTGCCCAGGGGTTGGGCGGCTTGCCGGTCTTTGTCGGCACCATGCAATATTCGACCCGCACCCTGATCTCGATGATCAGGGAGGGCCGCGCCGGCACGCCGGAACCGGGCGATATCTATATCGTTAACGATCCTTACCTTGGCGGTACGCACCTCATGGATGTGCGCTTTGCGCGGCCCTATTACCGGGGTGGCGCGCTGTTTTGCTGGCTCAGCAACACCGGGCATTGGCCCGATACCGGGGGCGCTGTGCCGGGCGGATTTTCGGCCTCGGCCACCTCGGTCGAGCAAGAGGGTCTGCGCCTGCCGCCGGTCAAGCTGTTCAAGCGCGGGGTGATGGATACCGAGATCTACGCGATCATCTGCTCCAACATCCGCGTCGCAGATCAGCGGATTGGCGATGTCACGGCGCAGGCGGCGGCGCTTGACTTTGGTGCGGCGCGGCTTGATGCGCTGCTGGATCGCTATGGCGATGGCGTGGTGGCGGCGGCGATTGCCGAATTGCGCAGCCGCGCGGCGGCGCAAATGCGCAGTTTCATCGACGGCATCGGCCCCGGCCCGCACCGCGCAATTGCCTATGTCGACAGCGACGGCGTGGTCAACGAGCCGCTGGAAATCCGGCTCAGCGTGACCCGCGACGGCGAGGATTTGCTGTTTGACTTTACCGGCTCAAGCGCGCCTTGCCGGGGGCCGATGAATTCGGTGCGCGCCACGACGCTAAGCTCGGTTTATCTCGCGATGCGCCATATCTTTCCCGAGGTGCCGATAAGCGCCGGCGCGTTCGAGCCGCTCTGCGTGACCGGGATTGAGGGCACGTTTCTGGATGCGCAGTATCCGCGCCCGGTCTCTGGCTGTGCCGCCGAGGTCAGCCAGCGGATCGCCGAGGCGGTCTTTGCCGCGCTTGTGGCGGCCTTGCCGGATCGGGTAACCGCCGCGCCCGCCGGGACAAGCGGCAATTTCGCGCTTGGCGGGCATGACCCCGAAAAGCGCCGCGATTTCGTGATGTATCAGCTGTCTGGCGGCGGCTATGGCGGCTCTGCCATGGGCGATGGTCTTAGCAATGGCTGCTCGACCATCGGGATATCCAAGGCGCCACCGGTCGAGATCATGGAGCAGGCCTATCCGGTGCTTTATCACCATTATGGTCTGCGCGAAGGCTCTGGCGGGGCGGGGGAATATCGCGGCGGTTTCGGGCTTGATTACGAGGTCGAGTTGCGGCGCGGCCAGGCGCAGGCGAGTTTCGTGATGGATCATGGCCGCTTTGGCCCGCAAGGCGCGCTTGGCGGGGCGGACGGCGCGCCAAACGAGGTGACGGTCTGGCGCGGCGGGCTGCCTTATACGCCGCCGCATCTGTCAAAAGAGCAGGATATCCCGCTTGGCCCCGGCGACCGCGTGCATGTGCGCACGCCGGGCGGAGGCGGCTATGGCGACCCGTTTGCACGCGACCCAGAGGCAGTGGCCGAGGACGTGCGTCTTGGGCGCTACTCTATTGATCAGGCGCATGCGCTTTTCGGGGTCGTTCTGGTGCATGGCGCGGTGGACGGGGCGGCGACCCATATCGCCCGCGGGGCGGCACGCTAGACCCGCCTTTGGGCATCGTTGACACTCTTGCCTGTGGACCGCATTACAGGCCAAGGTCTTGGTGACAGTCAGGGGTATTGAAGATGAAAATTGCAATGATCGGCACCGGCTATGTCGGGCTTGTGTCCGGGGTTTGTTTCTCGGATTTCGGACATGACGTGGTCTGCGTTGACAAGAACCCTGACAAGATCGCCACGCTGGAGAGCGGCGAGGTGCCGATTTTCGAGCCGGGGCTTGAGACGCTGATGGCCAAGAATGTCGAGGCCGGACGCCTGACCTTTACCACCGATCTTGTGGCGGCTGTTGACGGGGCCGAGGCGGTTTTTATCGCCGTCGGCACACCGACACGGCGCGGGGACGGGCATGCCGATCTGACCTATGTGATGGCAGCGGCCGAAGAGATTGCCCTTGCGGCCAGGGAATATGTGGTGATCGTCACCAAATCCACCGTGCCCGTCGGCACCAATCGCCAGGTCAAGCAGGTGGTCAAAAAGGCCCGCCCGGACCTTGAGTTTGACGTGGCCAGCAACCCCGAGTTTCTGCGCGAAGGGGCGGCGATCGACGATTTCATGAAGCCCGATCGCGTGGTCGTCGGGGTTCAGACGGATCGCGCCGCAGAGGTGATGGCCGATATCTATCGCCCGTTGTACCTGCGCGATTTTCCGATCCTGACCACCGATCTGGAAAGCGCCGAGATGATCAAATATGCCGCCAACGCCTTTCTGGCGGTCAAGATCACCTTTATCAACGAAATTGCGGCGCTATGCGAACGCACCGGCGCGGATGTGAAACAGGTCAGCCATGGCATCGGGCTTGATGGCCGCATCGGCAATAAGTTCCTGCATGCCGGCCCCGGCTATGGCGGTTCGTGCTTTCCCAAGGATACCAAGGCTCTGGCCCGGATCGGACAGGAACACGGGCTACCGATGCAGATCACCGAGACGGTGATCAAGGTCAACGAAGAGGTCAAGCGCCGGATGATCGACAAGCTTCTCGATCTCTGCGGCGGAAGCTTTAACGGCAAGATCATCGGCGTGCTTGGTGTGACCTTCAAGCCCAATACCGATGACATGCGCGACGCGCCCAGCCTGACAATCATTCCCGCGATGGTGGGTGGTGGCGCCAAGGTGCGGGTGGCCGACCCGCAGGGCAAGCGCGAAGGCGAGGCGCTTTTGCCCGGCGTGGTCTGGCAGGAAGACCCCTATAAATGCGTCCATAACGCCGATCTTCTGGTGATCCTGACCGAGTGGAACGAATTTCGCGCGCTCGACCTCAAACGTATCGCGCGCAAGATGAACACCCCGCGCATGGCCGACCTGCGCAATATCTATTCGGTCCAGGATGCCAGACGCGCCGGGTTCGAGGCCTATGAAAGCATCGGTCGGGCAGGGTTTGAGCGTAACTCAGACCAGAGCGACGGCTGACTCCGTTTCGGACTGATCCGGCGCCCTTTCGCGCCAGCCTGTCAGACTTCGCGCATCCGTGAAAGCCTTATGGTCAAGACCTGCCGATCCGGCGTAAACTCCTGGCGAACTATAGTCACCAGAAAGGCCAGAAATGAAAACCGCCATCGTTACCGGGGCCGCCCGCGGAATCGGCCTTGCCACCACCAAGCAGTTTCTCGACCAGGGCTGGCGCGTCGTCATGGTCGACCGGGACGAACCCGCACTTGAACAGGCCGCACCTGGGCTTGTGGGCGTTGATGCGGTGGTTTGTGACGTATCAAAGCCCGATCAGGTGGCGCAGTTGGCGGCGCATGTCACGGCCACAAGCGAGAGTGTCGATGCCCTGGTCAACAATGCCGGCGTGGCCGATTTCGGCCCGATTGCCGAAACCGATTTTGCCCGCTGGCGCACGGTGATGGAGACCAACCTTGATGGTGTGTTTCTGACAAGTCAGGCCCTGCGCGAGGCGCTTTGCGCGGCGCGCGGTGCGATTGTGAACATCGCCTCGATCTCGGGCTTGCGGGCCTCGACCCTGCGGGTGGCCTATGGCACCTCGAAGGCGGCGGTGAAACACCTGACCCAACAGCAAGCGGCAGAGCTTGGCGAGTTTGGCGTGCGCGCCAATTGCGTCTGTCCGGGGCCAGTGGCGACCAAGCTTGCCATGGCGGTGCACAGCCCCGCGATCATTGCGGCCTATCACGATGCGATCCCGTTGAACCGCTATGGCACCGAGGATGAAATCGCCTCGATGATCACCTTCCTCTGTTCAGAAAACGCCAGCTATGTCACCGGCCAGATCATTGCCGTCGATGGTGGATTCGAGTCGACCGGTATCGGCCTGCCCGATCTGCGCTAGGGGCGGCTCATCACGCCTGACAGCGCGCCTCGCGGCGGTGTCTACCCGTCAATCTGTTTGCCCTGCACGACCTTGAAGGGCTCAAGCCGATCGCCGTTGACCCAAGCATATCCCCCCTCCTCGGTGCGCACCAGAAGGTAGGGCGTCCAGCCGGTGCTGCGCCACCAGCTTTCGTAGTCATTGGTGTCGGGGTTCACCCGCCAGCGCCCATCATCGGCACGCCCGCCTTCGGGTGCGTAAATGGTTGTGCCATTGGCATCGAAATACTGGCGATAGCGGGTGCCGGACCAGGTGCCGATAATCGTGTTACCGGTCAGCAGGGCAGAAATTTCCTCTGCTGTGATAGCCATGGGGGCCGCCGCCAAAGGCAGGCAAGGCCCCAGCGTGCTGGCCAGAACAGCGGCGATGAAACATCTTCGGCGCATGGGTGATCCTCTTTCTTAGACAAGCTCCAGTGTTGCAAATCCCGAATGAAGACGCGACTCAATTTTTACGCGAGCGCAGCTGCTGCACCCCGACGTCAGACCGGCTCTATGAGAATGGCGCGGAAATCGTTGACATTGGTCAGGGTCGGGCCGGTCACCACCTGATCGCCGATCGCGCCGAAAAACCCATGCGCATCATTGCGATCAAGCGCGCGGTGCGGATCGCGCCCTGCCGCCTGTGCCTTGGCCAATGTTTCCGGCCCGATCACCGCCCCGGCCACCTCTGCGGCGCCATCAACGCCGTCTGTGTCACAGGCAATCGCGTGAATGCCCGCCGCGCCGTCAAGCGCCAGGGCGAGGGCAAGCGCATATTCCGCATTCGGCCCGCCAACCCCGTCGCCGCGCCGCGTGACGGTCAGTTCTCCACCCGAGAGCAAGAGCGCAGGCGCCGCCCCTGCCGCAAGATCAGCCTGTATCGCAAGCGCCTCATTGGCATGGGCGCGGGCCACCTCGCGGGCCTCGCCCTCAAGCGCGTCGCCAAGGATCTGCGGCGCGATCCCCTGCGCGCGGGCCAGATCGGCAGCGGCTGCAAGCGATTGCGAGGGGGCCGCGTATATCACGTTCTCAACCCGGCTCAGACGGATATCATCCGGCGCTATCACCCCGCTTTGGTTGTTCAGTGCCGCCATCGCCGCGTCCGGCACCTCGATCCCGAACCGCTCAAGAATGGCGCGGGCCTCGGCGGGGGTGCTGGCCTCGCCCACGGTCGGGCCCGATCCGATCTGGCCGGGGTCATCGCCCGGCACATCCGAGATCATCAACGCCAGCAGCCGCGCAGGATAGGCCGCCGCGGCCAGCTGCCCGCCCTTCACCCGGCTCAGATGCTTGCGCACCACGTTCATCTGGCCAATCGGGGCCCCCGAGGCCAGAAGCGCGGCGTTGACCGCCTGCTTTTGCGGCAATGTCATGTCACCCGCAGGCTGCACCAAAAGCGCCGAGGCCCCGCCCGAGATCAGCGCAAGCACCATGTCGCCCTCGCCAAGCCCCGCCACCAGATCAAGCATCCGCGCGGTCGCGGCAAGCCCGGCCTCGTCCGGCACCGGATGCGCGGCCTCGACAATCTCGATGCCCTGACAGGGGCGGCCATAACCATAGCGCGTGATCACCAGGCCCTCGCAGGGGCCATAGACCGCCTCGACCGCTTCGGCCATGCGCGCACTTGCCTTGCCCGCGCCGACAACAACCAACCGGCCTTGCGCGCGCGCGGGCAGGGCGTGATGCAGGCTTTGCATCGGATCGGCCACCGCAACGGCCCGGTCAAACAGGTCGCGCAAAACGGTCGGCGGGTCGATGGGGGTGTTCATCGTCTTGTCCTCACAGGCATCCATTCAGCGGCACCCTAGCGGCCTTGGGTCATGGGCAAAAGACCCCGCTCAGCCTCTGGCCCATTTTCATCTTTCCAGAAATACTCCCCTCGGAAGGGGTATCCTCCTTGTGTCATGCGGTCTCAAGACGTCTCAACCCGCTTTAAAGTTCTTTAAAGGTCAGTGGTTTAAGGTGTCACTGTGTTCCGGGAAATTTCGGGCAGTGTCAATTGAGATCGTAGATAACAAAGGAGATGTATCAATGGCAAAATCAAATGCATTCACGGTCGCACAACTGAAATCACTACCAATGGGAAAACATTGCGATGGACAGGGTCTATGGCTTCACAAGCGCGCGGATGGCGGCGGCTAATGGATATTTCGCTTTCAACTGTAGGGCCGTCAACGGGAAATGGGGCTTGGGTCGTTCAAGCGGGTCGGCCTGGCCGAGGCCTGCAAGAAGGCTGACTGGGCCCGTCAGCAGGTGCAGACGGAGATCCATCCGGTCAAACAGCGGCGCCTGCAGAGACAGCAGTCCAACTCCAGGGATGGTCGCCTGGAGAACCTCGCATGGGAGGCGTACGAAATTCATAAGGCAAGCCTGAAGCATGGCGGCGCGGACGGGCTATGGGTCAGCCCGCTGCGCCTGCACCTCCTACCCAAGCTGGGCAAGA
>NZ_FOVP01000003.1 GCF_900115165.1 Roseovarius lutimaris
CGGCAAGCAGATCTTGGGCCGAACGTCGAAGATGGGGCAACGGGATATCCGGCGACTACTTATAATCGGCGCAATGTCAGTCATTCGATGGGCAACCCGCAAAGGAACAACCCCGCGCCCCAGTCGTCTAACCTCTATTGCGGAAAGTTCCTTAGCACGTCTTGGCATGCGACCCCACATTCAACCCGCCCAAAAATTTGTAGTTAGTTGCTACGTCATGTGACTGGTCGATACAGCGAAAATACGTAAATACATGTTTTATATTGATATATCATATAGGGTGCTACTAGGTGCTACGTGAGAATGGAGTTCGTCGCCCGCTCTAGCTTTTGCCTGATTATGGCCTTTTCCCCGATCCTGCCCCCTGTGGTCGATCTGCCCCCTTGACCCCGGCGCCTTGCCCGGCCAAGAACCAAACCCAAACGACGAGGGAACCCGACGAATGGCACGAACGCCCAAGGCTGCCGCATTGCAGGACCGCGAAAAATCGAAACGCCTTGGTATTTTGGGCGAGCTTTGGCCGTTTCTGCGCCCCTATCGACCGCTTCTGGCCGGGGCGATCCTGGCACTTGTTCTTACGGCGAGTGTGGCGCTTGTCCTGCCGCTGGCGGTACGCCGCGTGGTCGATAACTTCGGTGGCGAAGATGGCGCCATTCTGGATCAGTATTTCGGCGCGGCGCTGTTGATTGCGGCGCTTTTGGCGGTTGGCACCGGGCTTCGCTATATGCTTGTCACCCGGCTTGGCGAGCGGGTCGTGGCCGATATCCGCAAGGCGGTGTTTGACCGTGTGATCACCATGAGCCCGGCGTTTTTCGAGCGGCTGATGACCGGCGAGGTTCTAAGCCGGATCACCACCGACACCACGCTTATCCTCTCGGTCATAAGCTCGTCTGTCTCGATCGCGCTGCGTAACCTGTTGATTTTCCTCGGCGGTATGGGGCTGATGCTCATCACCTCGCCCAAGCTGACCGGCATGGTCCTGTTGATTGTGCCGCTTGTGATCGTGCCGATCCTGACGCTGGGGCGCAAGATGCGGGTGCTGAGCCGTGAAAATCAGGATTGGATCGCCAATAGTTCCGGCAATGCCTCCGAGGCGCTGTTGTCGGTGCAGACAGTGCAGGCCTTTACCCATGAGGCCGAGAGCCGCGCGCGCTTTGCCGATGTGACCGAGCGCAGCCATGACGCCGCGCGCCGCCGCATCAACACCCGCGCGCTGATGACTGTGATCGTGATCTTTCTTGTGTTTACTGGCGTCGTCGGCGTGCTTTGGATAGGCGCGCGCGATGTGCGGGCGGGCGGGATGACCGCCGGGAGCCTTGTTCAATTCGTGATCTATTCGGTCATGGTCGCCGGGGCCGTGGCCGCGCTGTCGGAAATCTGGGGCGAGTTGCAGCGCGCGGCCGGTGCCACTGAACGTCTTGTCGAACTGCTTCAGGCCGACGACCCGGTCAAAGACCCAAGCGCTCCAAAATCCGTCACCCGCCCGGTCAAGGGCGCGATTGACTTTGAGGGTGTGCGCTTTGCCTATCCGTCGCGGCCCGAAACCCTGGCGCTTGACGATCTCACTCTCTCGATCAGGGCCGGTGAAACCGTGGCCCTTGTCGGCCCGTCGGGCGCGGGCAAGACCAGCGTGATCCAGATGATCCAGCGGTTCTATGATCCCGATGAGGGCCGCGTGACGCTGGATGGTGTGTCGCTTGCGGATATGGCGCGCCATGATTTCCGCCGCGATCTGGCGCTGGTGCCGCAGGACCCGGTGATCTTTGCCGCCTCGGCGCGGGACAACATCCGCTTTGGCCGCCTTGACGCCAGCGATGCGCAGGTCGAAGAGGCCGCCCGTGCCGCCGCCGCTTATGGTTTTATCAAAGCGCTCCCCGAAGGCTTTGACACCTATGTCGGTGAGCGCGGCGTGATGCTCTCGGGCGGTCAGAAACAGCGGATCGCCATTGCCCGTGCCATTCTGCGCGACGCGCCGGTCCTGTTGCTGGACGAGGCGACATCCTCGCTTGACGCGGAAAGCGAGCGCGCGGTGCAGCATGCGGTCGATGCCATGGCGCGCACCCGCACCACGATCATCGTCGCCCACCGTCTGGCCACGGTCAAAAAGGCCGACCGGATCATCGTCATGGATCAGGGCCGGATCGTGGCGCAGGGCACCCACGATAGCCTTGTGTCCGAAAATGGTCTGTACGCCCGGCTTGCGCGCCTGCAATTCACCGATGGCGAGGCCGCCTGAGCGTGGCCATTCGCCCCTTGCCGTGCGCGCGGCAATTTGGGATAACAAGCGAAGAATTGACAGGAGTCGCCGATGTCCGCGCGTATTTACCAACCCGCCCGTAACGCCATGCAGTCCGGCACCGGCAAAACCAAATACTGGGTGCTTGAATATGTCTCGGAGCGCGCGCGCGAGGTTGATCCGCTGATGGGCTGGACCTCGTCGAATGACACCCAGGCCCAGGTGCGCCTGCGCTTTGACACCAAAGAGGCCGCGCTTGATTACGCCAAGGCGCAGGGCATCGACGCGGTGGTGCAAGAGCCCCACAAGCGCAAACCCAACATCCGCCCGGGCGGTTATGGCGACAACTTCGCCACCGCCCGCCGTCAGGTCTGGACACACTGACGCAAGCGGGTTTTGCCGCAAACGAGCCAAGCCGATTTCGGATTTGAAGGCTTTTGCCGGGAATTGCAAAGCATGTTGATGCCGATCAAGGACCGCTGAGCGGTTTTCTTTTATGATTGTGAGAGCAATCTTAAAGGAGACGTTGAATGAGTGTGAAACCCGTTGGCCAGGCGGCCCTGCCGGACAGTGAAAAATCCGACGATCTTGATCAGGTCACCACCCTGCGCCAGTCCTTTGAGAATGGCGAATACCCCTATGATACCAAAATGGGGCGCGCCGAATATGAGGCCATGAAAGCCAAGCTTCAGGCCGAGTTGCTCAAGGTTCAGATCTGGGCGCAAGAGACCGGGCAGAAGTTTGTGCTGCTGTTTGAGGGGCGCGATGCGGCGGGCAAGGGGGGCACGATCAAGCGCTTTACCGAGCATCTCAATCCGCGCGCGGCGCGGGTGGTGGCGCTCAACAAGCCCACTGATACCGAACGCGGCCAGTGGTTTTTTCAGCGCTATATCGAACATCTGCCGACCTCGGGCGAAATGGTGCTTTATGACCGCTCTTGGTATAACCGCGCGGGCGTTGAGCGGGTCATGGGCTTTTGCGAGCCGCATGAATACCTTGAATTCATGCGCCAGACGCCGGAGCTTGAACGGATGTTGGTGCGCTCTGGCATCCGGCTTTACAAATACTGGTTTTCGGTCACGCAGGCCGAGCAGAAGCGTCGCTTTGACAGCCGCGCCACCGATCCGCTGAAACAGTGGAAGCTTAGCCCGATCGACAAGCAGAGCCTTGGCAAATGGCAGGAATATACCGACGCGAAAGAGGCGATGTTCTTTTACACCGACACCGCCGATGCGCCCTGGACCGTGGTCAAATCCAACGACAAGAAACGCGCGCGGCTGAATTGTATGCTGCATTTCCTCAATTCGCTGGATTATCCGGGCAAAGACCTTGAGGTCGCCCATGCCCCCGATCCGCAGATCATCTCGACCGCGCAGCACGTGTTGCACGGCGCCGATCAGATTCTCGGTAAGTCGCTGCACCCCGAAGATCGCAAGGCGCGCTGATTTTCGCGTATCGACGACAGGCGCGCGACGAGTGCTGTTGCCCGCGTGGGCGGGCTTGCGTAAAGATGCAGTTATGACTCTGATCCGCCGCATCGCGCTTGTGCTCTGTCTTTGCCTGCCTGTCGGTGGGCTAGGGGCGCATCCGCATGTTTTCGTGGATGTGGCGCTGACATTCACCGGGGACGGCGCGGGCAATCTGTCCCGCGTCAAGGTGACCTGGAGCTATGACGATTTCTTTTCTCTGCTCATTCTCAGTGACATGGGGATGGACAGCGACGGCGAAGGCGTGCTCACCGAAGAGGAGCTGACCCGCCTCAAGGGCTTTGATCTTGTGGAATGGCCCGAGGGGTTCGAGGGCGATCTTTACATTCACCAGGGTGAGGAAAAGATTGCGCTTGATCACCCTGTACCCACCGCCGTCGCGCTTGAGAACGGCCGGATCGTCGCAACGCACGAGCGCACCTTCGGCCCGGTGCCGGGTGATGGTCTCAAGGTCGAGGCCTATGATCCGACCTATTACGTGGACTACAGGCTGACCGGATCGGTCACTTTGCCGAAGGGATGCAGCTCTGACATTCGCGAACCTGATCTTGACGAGTCGCAACGCGCCTTTCGCGAAATGCTCGGCCAACTCGGCGCAGAAGAGCAATATGACCCTGTCGAGGTCGGCAACCTTTTTGCCCAGACACTTTATCTGTCATGCGCCGCCCCGTCCTGAGCCTTGCCGCACTCGCGCTCATTGGCGTGGTGATGTGGCTCTGGGGTTTTGGCGGGGCCTCTGTGGTTTCCGGCTGGGCAAGGGCCGGGCAGGCCGAGACGCAACAGGCGATGGCGCGGCTTTTGCGCAGTCTGCGCGCCGGTGATCCGGGGGCGCTTGCGGGGCTTTTGGGCCTGTGCTTTGCCTACGGGTTCTTTCACGCGGCAGGGCCGGGTCATGGCAAGATCCTGATCGGCGGTTATGGCATGGCCGCACGGGTCAGCGCGTTGCGCCTTGCGGGGCTCGCGCTTGGCTCCAGCCTCGCGCAGGCCGCCTCTGCGGTGGTGCTGGTCTATGCGGGCGTGTTCTTCTTTGATCTGACGCGGCAGAACATGACCGGGCTGGCTGAGGGTATCATGGCGCCTGCCAGCTATGGTGCTATTGCCGTTGTCGGCGGATGGCTCGCGCTGCGCGGGTTGCGCCGGTTCCTGCGCGCGCCGCGCCCTGCGCCGCATGGGCATGACGGCCACTGTTCCAGTTGTGGCCACCGGCACGGCCCCAGCCCTTCCGAGGCTGCTGCTGTGAACAATTGGCGGGACGGTCTGGCCCTTGTCGCCGCCGTGGCGATCCGGCCTTGTACCGGTGCGCTTTTCCTGTTGATCCTGACCTGGCGTATGGGCTTGGGGATGGCGGGCATTTTTGGCACCTTCGCCATGGGGCTGGGCACGGCGAGCGTGACCCTTGCCGTGGCGCTTGCCTCGGTCACGCTGCGCGAGGGTACGCTGGCGCGGCTTTCTACCTCCGGTCAGGGCCGCGGGCTTGCGCGCGCGCTGCCGCTGCTGGAGCTGACGGCGGGTGTGGTGATCACGGCACTTTCGCTGCAACTGATGCTTGCGGTGCTGTGACGGGGCTTGCGTGCGGGCGCGCGCGCGTCTAACGCCAACCACATGCACCACCGTCTGACATATCGCCAGCACGCGCGCGCGACGCTGCTGCTTGGTCTGCCTCTGATTGGCAGCCACGTGGCGCAATTTGCCATCAACCTGAGCGACGCCGTCATGCTGGGGTGGTATTCGGTCGAGGCCCTGGCCGCCGAGGTTCTGGGCGGGACGCTGTTTTTCGTGCTGTTCATCATGGGCTCGGGCTTTGCCTGGGCGGTGATGCCGATGGTCGCCTCGGCCCAGGCCTCGGGGCAGGAAACACAGGTGCGCCGGGTCACCCGCATGGGGCTTTGGGCCTCGTTGCTTTACGGCGTCACGGTGATGCCGGTGATGATCTGGTCAGAGGCGGTTTTTGCCATGTTGGGGCAAGACCCGGACGTGGCAAACCTGGCCGGGCAGTACCTTGGGATTGCAGGTTGGGCGATCCTGCCCGCCCTTTTGGTGATGGTGCTCAAATCCTATCTCGCGGCGCTGGAGCGGACCGGCGTCGTGCTTTGGGTGACATTGGCCGCCGTGGTACTGAATGTCGGGATCAATTACCTTTTGATTTTCGGCAATTTCGGCTTTCCCGAGATGGGCGTGCGCGGCGCGGCGGTTGCCTCGCTTGTGGTGAATATTGCCGCCCTGCTGGCGCTCTGTGTCTATGTCAGCGCGAGCGCGCCGGAACATGCGCTGTTTCAACGGCTCTGGCGCCCCGACTGGGAGGCGCTTGGCGCGGTGTTCCGGCTTGGCTGGCCGATTGGCATCACCAGCCTTGCCGAGGTCGGGCTATTTGCGGCGGCCTCGGTGATGATGGGCTGGCTCGGGACGCTGTCGCTGGCGGCGCATGGTATTGCGCTTCAGGTGACATCGGTGGTGTTCATGGTGCATCTTGGCCTTTCGAACGTGGCCACGGTGCGCGCGGGCCAGGCCTTTGGGCGTGGCGACGGGCCGGGGCTGCGCGACGGTGCCAAGGTGGTGCTTTGCATGGCTGGCTTGGTCGCACTTGTCACGATGGTGATCTTTCTGGTGTTGCCCGACCCTCTGATCGGGGTGTTTCTCGATCCGCAAGACCCCGATCGCGCGGCGGTGATGGCGGCGGGGCGACATCTTTTGGCGGCGGCGGCGCTGTTTCAGCTGGTCGATGCGGCGCAGGTTTCGGCACTTGGCCTGTTGCGTGGGGTGCAGGACACTCATGTGCCGATGGTGATTGCCGCCCTCAGCTATTGGGCGGTCGGCGTGCCGGTCAGTTATGGTCTGGGGTTCGTCTTTGGCTTTGGAGGCCCCGGCATCTGGCTTGGTCTCGCGGCGGGGCTGGCGCTGGCGGGGGTGTTCATGCTGGTGCGCTTCTGGGGCTGGTCGGCGCGCGGGGTGGGCACGCGGGACAGTTGAGTATTTGGGCCAAGAAGAAGCCCCTCAGCCGTCTTTCAGCAAGCGATCCGCCGTTTTGCGCACCAGCACCGTGCGCAGGTCGTGCATCGCCAGCAACAGAGCATCGGTGACCTCTTCAAGCTGGGACTCGGTGGCGCGCGATTGCGCCCAGTGGGTGGTGGTGTTGAGGTAATCCACCGCCCGCAGAATATCGTCGATATCGCGATGTTCGATCAGTTTGGCCCGCTCGGCCATCCAGTCGCTGATGGCGGCGATATCCTCGTCGCTGAGCGCGCGGTCGCCATGCGGCTTGATTTCGGATTTGCGGATGTTGACGACGGCGATCTGTTCCATGTCGATACGACGCTGGCGGTTCTCGGTATCAACCCGGAACACGAAGGCGCCGTTTTCACGGACCCTGAAATAATAATCTGGCAGGTCGTCCGCCATGGATACCCCTTACCGCAAGTCTGCGCAAAACGTCTGAATGCGGGCACAGGCCTCTTTCAGCGCGTCGTCAGAGGTAGCGTAGCTGACCCGAAAGTTTGGCGAAAGCCCAAAGGCCGCACCGAACACCACGGCAACGCCGGTTTCTTCCAGAAGGGCGGTGGCGAAGGCCTCATCCGTCTCGATCAGCGTGCCGGCCTTGCTTGTCTTGCCGATCAGCCCGGCAATCGACGGGTAGACATAAAAGGCGCCATTCGGGGTCGGGCAGTCGATGCCGTCAATCGCGCTCAGCATGCTGACCACAAGATCGCGGCGGCGTTTGAACATGGCGTTATTGGCGGCGATGAAATCATGGCTGCCGTTCAGCGCCTCGACAGCCGCCCATTGGCTGATGGTGCAGGGGTTCGATGTGCTTTGCGACTGAATCTTGCGCATCGCGCCGATCAGATCCTGCGGCCCCGCCGCATAGCCGATCCGCCAGCCGGTCATCGCATAGGCCTTGGACACGCCATTACAGGTGAGCGTGCGCGCGTAAAGCCCCGGTTCGACCTGTGCCGGGGTGCAGAATTCAAAGCCGTCATAGGTGAGATGTTCATACATGTCGTCGGTCATCACCCAGACGTGGGGGTGGCGCATCAGCACATCGGTGAGCGCCTTGAGCTCGTCCCAGGTATAGCCCGCCCCGGTGGGGTTGCTGGGCGAGTTGAAGATGAACCATTTGGTTTTCGGGGTGATCGCCGCCTCAAGCGCCTCGGGGCTCAGCTTGAAGCCGGTCTCGATGCCCGCGGGCGCGATTACCGGCTCGCCGCCCGCAAGCAGCACCATGTCGGGATAGCTGACCCAATAGGGGGCGGGGATCACCACCTCGTCGCCGGGGTTCAGGGTCGCCATCAGCGCATTGTAGAGGATCTGTTTGCCGCCCGTGCCGACGCTGACCTGCGCCGGGGTGTAATCGAGGCCGTTGTCACGCCTGAACTTGGTACAGATTGCCGCCTTGAGCTCGGGGATGCCATCGACGGCGGTGTATTTCGTCTTGCCCGCCTCAATGGCGCGGATGCCGGCCGCCTTGATGTGATCGGGGGTGTCAAAATCCGGCTCGCCCGCGCCGAGGCCGATGACATCGCGCCCGGCGGCTTTCAATTCCTGCGCTTTGGTGGTCACGGCAATCGTAGGCGAGGGTTTGACCCGCGACAGGCTGGCGGAAAGGATGGACATCACGTACTCCGGTTTGAATTCGCTCGTAAGATGTCATAGGTTGCCGCAAAAGGTTGATCAAGCACGATCACTGGAAAGGAATATCATGACGACCGATACAGACGACAGCTGGTTTGACCCGGACACGACCACGTTTGGCGACCGGGTTGCAGGCGCGCGCGAGCGCAGTGGCATGACCCAGACCGAGATGGCGAAACGTCTTGGCGTAAAGCTCAAGACCCTCAAGGGCTGGGAAGATGACCAGTCAGAACCGCGCGCCAACAAGCTCTCGATGATGGCGGGACTGTTGAATGTTTCGCTGTTGTGGCTGTTGTCGGGAGAGGGCGAAGGCCCCGATGGCCCTGCGGCCGGCGATCTGTCGCCTGATATCAACGAAATGCTGACCGAGATTCGCGATATTCGCGCCCAGCTTAGCCTGTCGACCGATCGCCTGGGGCGTCTTGAGAAAAATCTGCGCTCGAAACTGCGGGAAGAAGCGGGTGAGTGAACGGCCCGAGCATCGCCTGAAACGGCTTCGCATGCGATCCATGCGGCGCGGCATCAAGGAAATGGACATCATTCTCGCCCGCTATGCCGAGGTTCGGCTTGCGGCGATGGATGCGGGCCAACTTGATGAATTCGAAGCGCTTTTGGACGAAAACGACCAGGATCTGTATCAATGGGTGACGGGCCAGGTGCCCCCGCCCGCCCCTTTTACCGGGCTGGTCGGTGATATCGCCGAGGTCGCCTGTTCGGCAAAGTAGATTGCATTTTAGCTGCTATTGCCACAGTTTAACCGATTGTTGTGCATTTTGGGTCAGTTTCCAATCCGAGCAGTATGCACGGAGATGGACATGAGTTTTCACAGCCCCCTGAACGCCCCGACGGATCACAAGACGTTCATCACGGATTATCTTGATGCACTATCACTGGTTGAACGCCTGCACCGGTTGTTGCTTGATGTGATCAAGGATGAATTCGAGCGCGTTGGCGTTCTTGAGATCAACGCGGTTCAGGCGCTGCTGCTGTTCAATATCGGCGACAATGAGGTCACCGCCGGTGAACTCAAGACGCGCGGATATTACCAGGGCAGCAATGTCAGCTATAACCTCAAGAAGCTGGTCGAGATGGGCTATATGCACCATCAGCGCTGCGAGGTGGATCGCCGCTCGGTTCGGGTGCGCCTGACCGAAAAGGGCCGCACGATCCGCGATGTGGTGTCCGGCCTGTTCGAGCGCCACGCCGAAGGGCTTGAGGGGCGCGGTGTGCTTGGCCCTGACGGGCTTGATCAAATTGCCACGTCACTGCGCCGGGTCGAGAGATATTGGACCGATCAGATCCGCTATATCTATTGAGGCGGGATATGCGGGGCAGGGGACAATGCGCCCAGAACGATATCGTTGATCTCGCGGTACAGCTTGCGTGCCATGGCGGATTGAAAATCCTCGAACCCCTGCGCGACCTCGGTAAAGGCACGGGGGCCGCGCACGACCTGGCGTTGGTAATAGTCCAGAACCTCGATGTCATGGCCAAGGATCACGAGACCGTTGACGGTGATCCCATCGAGCGGAAAATGCTGATAGGCAAGATCGGGGCCGAAGCCGTCATTATTGATGCCATCGCCGGAGATGTCGATCACCCGCCGGTCGCAGTCTGGCGCGCGCGCCATCACCTGCGCGCCGTATCCAAGACCCGAGCCAAGCGCGGTAGGGTAATCGGAGGTCCGGCGTGTCATCGCCGCCAGAACAGCGACAGCCCCCGTGATATCGGCGTCTCTGCGCAGCATGGTCCAGTCGAGATGCACCTTTTGCTGAAAGCGGCCACTCCATTCATAGACGCTCAGGGCGACATCGCCGGGGGCGCCACGCAGGATCGCATGGCGCACCTCGGGCGCATCGAGCGCCGAGGCAAGCCCGATCCGTTGAAGATCATATTCGCCGGGGTCCACCGAAGAGGACACATCAAGCGCCAAAACCAGCGCCAGACGACAGGCGGCGGTGGCCTGACCTGTCGTCACCAGCGCCAGAAAAAGGGCGGCGAGCCTTACCAATGACCGATGTTTTCCATGCTCGCCCAAGGTTCTGCCGGGGCCAGCGGGTCGCCCTCTTGCAGCAATTCCACCGAAATATTGTCAGGGCTGCGCACAAAGGCCATGCGGCCATCGCGCGGCGGGCGATTAATCACGACGCCATTGTCCTGCAAGTGCTGGCACATCTCGTAGATATTTTCGACAGAATAGGCCAGATGGCCAAAATTGCGGCTGTCATCGGGCAGCGCCTCATCGCCATCCCAGTTATAGGTCAGCTCGACCGGGCATTCCTCTTGCCCTTCGGGGGCCATGAAAAGCAGGGTAAAGCGCCCGCCTTCATGGTCCATACGGCGGGTCTCTTTCAGGCCAAGCAGGCTGTAGAACGCAACCGAGGCCTCAAGGTCTTTCACCCGAACCATCGTGTGCAGATATCTTACGCGCATCGTTTTCCTCCGATCATTTCTGTTTCGAGCAGAGGATAGTGGCGGCTGCGCGCATGTCGAGGGCAAACCGGGCCTGGGCAACGCCGGATGGTCTAGAAAACCGACTTCAGACCAAGAGTAAGACCGAATTCTTCGCTATCGAACAGTGAGATATTCGAGCTGGTCTGCGTTGCGTTGAATCCGACCGTGGGGGCGAAGCCAAAATAATCCAGATCTGAAAGAAAGACCGATACCCCAAGTGTCTTGCGTCGATCACGTCGCTTAACGGTCGTCAGAAGCGGCTGGTCGAAGTCGCGTGCCAGATAGGCAAGGGAAAACGTCGGCACCACACCGCTGCCGATATCACCGGGCGAGTAATATCCAAATATCTGCGCCGCCTGATGCTCGATCAAGGCCGACCGTGACGCAGTGTCCGACAGCGTGAACTGGACCCCCATCATACCCTTTTTCTTGAGTTTGAAGTGCAGACGTCCGGTCAGGTCGATGATGTCCGCCGAGCGCGCGCTGACGTCCTTGCGCTCTTCATGCTCAAGCCCAAGTTTGAACCCGAGGATCGTTTGCGGTGTCACGCTCATGTCACGCCCAAGCTCAAAGCGGGTGTAATCGGACAACTGATTATTGCCGCTCCAGTTGCGGCCTTGGATCAGGTCATAGGTCATTCGGGCGCGTCCACCGTTCTGGATGTGATCGAGCCCTAACTTAAGCTCAATCGCGCGGAAATCGTAATCGTTGCTGCTTGCGGTGGGCACCTTGCGTTTGGATTTGTCACTCAGGATGAACTGACGCTCGTCCAGATGAACCCCGGCCGAAAAGCGGAGGGTGTTGGTCAGGTCGAAGCGGCGCGTCACCTCGATATCAGTGCCGACTTCATAGCCTGACAAAGGCACCGCCGCCGGGTCGATAAAGACCAACCCGCCAATCTCGAGCTGGTTGGAAGTTGGCCCGTTATTGACGTTGGACGAAGGCGCGAAGCGCAGCCCGATCTGCACATTCCAGGGGTTCGCATTGCGCGCCTGTTGAAATTTTTTCACCGCCGCCTGGCGCATGCTTTCCTTCGGGGCCGCCTCGGCCGAACGGCGCGACCAAAACTGGGCCTGGGTGTATTTTTCGCCAGATATAAGCGCCTGCGAGACGGTATAAGATGAGGTAAAACGATCATTGTCAGTTTCGGCGACACGAAATGCCTGCTTTGCAATCTTTTCGGATTCCTCGGCGTTGCCTAGTGATAACTCGGCCCGCGACAGGATCAGCAGGGCGACATAGTCGTTTTCATTTGATTGGAGGATGCCTCTGGCCACCGCGCGTGCCGCACGTGGACGTCGGTTGTTGAGCAGTTCCGATGCAAAGACCCGTGCCTCCGGGATCGAAAGCCGCTTTTCCTCGGTTTTGGCTGTCGTGCCCGACAGGCCAAAACAGGCGGCCAGAAGGACCGCGGCGATCTGGGGAAGCGGAACGCGTGCCATTCTTGCTTACGGGATAACCTGATCCGCACCTATCACGCCAAGTTCGCGGGCGTTGAAATCACTTCTGAATTCCTGAGTGTCGATCGTGGTCGAGGTGATTACGGCGCCGGTCGGCAGGTCTGCGGCCTGAACCCTTACAACAGGTGTTTCAAAACCTGCGTCAACCAGTGCCTGCACTGTAACTCTGGCTTCTGGTGTCAGTGCGTTCGCGGTGCCAGTGGTCGTTCCGGTGGGGGTCACCACCTCGAATTCGACTGTTTCAAAAGACACAGTTTGAAGCTCTGCAACCCCTTCGATCAGCGTTAACGCACCAATTTCTTCACCATTCACGCCAGCGATCAGACCTTCATAGCTGCCGTTGTCGCGAATATTGCCATCAGGGGTAAACGTGTTAGCGGTTCCGCCCTCAAATACCCCGGTTTCCGTGTTGAAGGTCACGCTGTTTAAGATCAGGTTAGGCAAGCCAGCAAGCGCCGTGCCATCCGGCAGAGTCCGTGTGCGATTTGACACCGAACCGACGATATTTCCCTGAAGGCCGGCGGCCGGGTCAAGATCGTTGATATCCAGCAACAACTCGGCATCACCGGTCACAAGGTGAAGGCCGGTTCTGTCGTCGAATGTCCGCACTCCGGCATAGACGCCAGTGTAAACGTACTCGCCATTGGCCGGCAGGTTAAAGCTGTCGCGTTTGATGTTTGCGCCGCCAAACCCGAAATCGCCCCATTCCGCGCCCGCCGCCGCCGTGGCTTCCAAGTCGTCACGCTTGACGAATACGGCATAATGCTGAATGCGCCCGGTCGTGGGCGTCTTGCGGCTGGCAAAGAATTCCGCCTCGTTGCGGCTCCCGATATTGTCGTAAATCTGTTCTGGGCCGTCGAACGGCAGGTTGTTGATGATAAGCTGGTTGTTGACCTCGTCAAAGGTCACGCTGTTCATTGTCAAGTCTTGACCTGTATCGAACAGGAACCGGGAATTCACGTCGACATTGGGGTCAGTGGGATCAATGTTCGGGTCTTCGGTGGTCGTGTCGGTCGGCTCCGCTGGCGCATCCCCTTCAAAGGGGTTTGATCCGCTGCCACAGCCGCCCAAGAGGGCAGCAGCCGCCAAGCCTGCCACTAGGTATTTCATGATGAGACTGCCCTCAATTTGATCGTTTTTTTGTTCTTTGAGGGCAGACTCAAGTGTAACTGCGCAAAAGTCAATCTTTGATGCGACCCGAGGTTGCAGAAAACACGGGACTGTGGCCAGCACACATATACCCGATATTGGCTTCCCACGGGGCCTATCCGCAAGATATAGTTGGCTCCGACTCATTCTAGTGATGGAAGGCCCCAGCATGCCCCTTAGCAAAGACCAACAGGCAGAAATCGACGCCCAACGCGAGACGTCCCATTCCACCCTGCGCGCCACCGCTCCGGGGATGGAAAAGCACCTTTATACTGCCCATCCGGTTCTGGATCACGGCTTCGTGCGGGTGATTGACTACATGGGCGACGACAACGCCATCACCCAGGCCGCACGCGTTTCTTACGGCAAGGGCACCAAATCGGTACAGAACGACGAGGGCCTGATCCGCTATCTCATGCGGCACTGGCATTCGACCCCGTTTGAGATGTGCGAGATCAAGCTGCACGTCAAACTGCCGGTTTTTGTCGCCCGCCAGTGGATCAGGCACCGCACCGCCAACGTCAACGAATATTCCGCCCGCTACTCTATCCTTGACCGAGAGTTTTATATTCCCGCCCCCGATGCGCTCAACGCGCAATCGGTGGTCAACAATCAGGGTCGCGGCGAGGCGCTCTCGGGGGACGAGGCGCAGCGCGTGCTGAAATACCTGACCGACGACGCGATGCGCTGCTATGACCACTACGAAGAGATGATCTCGGACGAGGGCCAACAGGGGCTCGCGCGCGAGCTGGCGCGGATGAACCTTCCGGCCAATATCTATACGCAGTGGTACTGGAAGGTCGATCTGCACAACCTGCTGCACTTCCTGCGCCTGCGCGCCGATGCCCACGCCCAATACGAGATCCGCGTCTACGCCGACGCCATCTGCAAAATCACCGCCGACTGGGTGCCCTATGCCTATAAGGCCTTCGAGGATTACCGCATGGGGGGAGCGAATTTGTCCGCCACCGCCCTTGAGTGCGTGCGCCGGATGCTGAAGGGTGAGGCGGTGACGCAGGAGACCTCGGGCATGTCGAAGGGGGAATGGCGAGAGTTTGAGGGGGTTATTGGGTGAGGCTTTGAGTAGCCATAAATACCATGGAACCAACGCAGTTAGCATATGAATTATCCGTCAAGCAGCTCAATTTGCAAAGAGAGGATTTGCGGAATATTAGAAATCAAGCAGCATTTGCCGCTGCGATTTCTGGACTGATTGCAACAGTATTTTCCAGCATGATGGGATCAGAAAACGTATCGAGATTGTTAGTTGGAGATGCGTTTTTAGGGCTTAACGTAGAAAGCGTCTTGCTATTCTTCACTTTTGGGGGATCGCTAGCTTTCGCAATACGTGTGCAAATCAATTGGCAAAAAGTTACGTTCGATCTCAACCCACTATATATTCTATCCTCTTTTGATGAGGGGATAACGGCTGAAGCAATCCAATGTACGCTAGCAAAAGATGCCGACCGTTTTTTTAATGAAAATGAGTCCGTCGTCGATGATGCAAAGTTTAATTTGCGAATGAGTTTAATTTTGTCGTGGTCACAAATTCCTGCTTGGCTACTGCTGATCTACTAAACAGAATAAGAGGTTTGAGAATGGCTGAAACAGAAAAGAAACCAATTGAGCAACCGATTTCGTCTGGAAAGCCGACATATCGCGAAATCATCAAAGAAAATGACAATAGCCTGTCTAGGAAAATGCCAAAGGATCAAGACAACTGATCTCACGTTTGAGCATTTAAGTAAGCGTAGGGTGGGTGAAACCCACGCGTTTTGCGGATGACTGGATTCGCATCGCGTGGGTTTCACCCACCCTACATGAACCCGCCCGGCAATGCCGGGCCGCGCCCGATCCACCCCATGGGCGGGCGCGTTTGCGGCGTTGCCTACGTAAAACCCATCCAATCCCCGGCCCCCTGCGTAACCCGTACAAACACCCAAACGGACCGGACACATGCAAATCCTTATCCTCTACCTCGTCACCGCGCTCGTCTTTCTTGGCCTTGATGCCATAATGCTCAAAACCGTGATGCGCCCGCTGTTTGAGGGGCATATCGGCGATATGTTGGCCGACGATCTGCGGCTGGTGCCCGCGGCACTTTTCTACCTTTTCTATGTCGCGGGCGTCCTGTGGTTTGTCTCACTCCCCGCCCTGCGCGCGGGTGCGCCGCTCAATGCGCTTTTGGCCGGCGCCTTTCTGGGCGCGCTGGCTTACGGCACCTACGAGTTCACCAACCTCGCCACCCTGCGCGGCTGGCACTGGCAGATGGTCGCGGTTGACGTGACATGGGGCGCGGTTCTGACCGGCGTGTCGGCCTTCGCCGGGGTCATCGCGGCGCGCGCCTGGGGTTAGGGCGGGCGCGGTGTTCTGTGCAAACTGCACCGATTTAAACGTAGGGTGGGTGCACCCCACGCGTTTCTCTGCCAAGGTTCTGAGAATGGTGCCACCGGATACGAACTCATGCCACCATCCGGAAGGACCGAAATAAAAACGCCGGAATCTAACCTCAAGGAGTTCAGCGCCAGGGCGCTGTTGCGGCCGCCTCTAAAATGCTCCCGTCGGATAAGGACCAGCCGCGCCCTGAACGCCTTGGCGCAGATGGCGGCTAAGTATCTGAAGTTTAAAGCGTTTTGGAAAAGTGGCAGCCCGTAGGGTTGTTGCAGTTTCCAGCGAAAACAACGGCGTAGGTTGTCCAACCGGCCCCAAGTCCCCCATTGATAACAAAGCGGAAAAGCCCGCTTTGTCCAACGCAAAAAAGCGGTCCAGTTTCAGCCAATTCATGAAGCCGGAACACAAGCGCATGTCGCGCATGATCGGCTACACCCTGACCCTCGGCGATGCTGACGCATGGGCCGGTTTCACGACCGTGGCAATGGCGCGCCTGACCGTCGAAGAGCGCGCCGCGTTGGCATGGGCGGCACTCCGGGCGCTCGATACCCCGGAACAGGCCGAGCAGGTCGCAGAAGCGGTCCTGTCCTTCGCCGATTACCCCCTGCCGACCTTCCTCAATCCGATGGACGATGCGCGCTGGTGGGCTTCTTTCGCTTCTCTGAAAGAGCGCAAGGCGTATGCGCTGGCAGCCTATGAGGCCCTGCCCATGCGCGAGCAGATGGCGTTCCGCAACCATATCTCGGAAGTGGAGATCGCCGCATGAAGATGCTTGTTCACCGGACTGCGGACGGCGCGGCTCTGCCCTTCATCCTCGATGACTTGAAGCTGCACCTTCGGGTTCCCGATGACGCCGAAGATACGGCGGTGCAGAACATCGGCCTGACGGCGGCGGCAGAGATCGAGCAATTCGCCCAGATCGCCCTGCTGACCCAGACGATCCGCGTCACGATCTTCAACCCGGCGCAAGAGTATGGCTTGAGCCTGCCCATCGGCCCTGTGGCGGACGATGACCTGCCGACCGTGACCATCGACGGCGAGGCGTTCACCGCCTTTGACTTTGTGGGCGGCAACCGTCCCTACATCCGATGGCTGGCGAGCTACTACGACCTGACCCCCAGCCGCATCATCATCGAATATCAGGCCGGGTTCGGCGCGGGCGCATCGGACGTTCCGCCCGACCTCGCTCAAGCCCTCATGGATCAGGCCGCGCTGCACTATGACGGCAGGTCGCCGATGGACGCCAAGTCCCTGACGACATCGCCGCACATGGCCCGCGTGGGCGCTCGCTATCGCGGGGTGCAGGTATGACCGACCGTGAGCTTGATGAACTGCTGACGATCCGCTGGCCCATGGTCATGCGGCGCGTGATGGCGGACGGCACGGACGAATGGCTCAAGGGCTTTGTCCGGTCCATCGCCAAACACGGGAAGCGCGCGTCGTGGCGTCCCACGGGGAAGCAAGAGCAGATCATGCGGCGGCTGGTGTCCGAGCTGGGCACCGCCCCCGAGCGTGATGTTGAGCTGATCGAGAGGTGAGAAAGACGAAGCCCGCCGTTGGCGCGGCGGGCTATGCGGCAGTCGGCGTTCACGGGTTAGCCGGGGCTGACGCATCACAGTGCTACCGGGTAACGGGCCAAAGCACAAGGGCAGCTATTCCGCGTCGTGCGGTCTCTCCAAGCCCTAAGGCCCCACTGCCACCCTCTACGGCGGTGAACATGGGAGAGCGGACCGAGCCGAGGGAAAGGCAGGTCTGGCCTAAGCGGCGGCCCGGCTCCGGTGAGCAGGCAAGATCGCGGCGGTCAGGGCGGGAGGCGGGTTTTCAACCCCGCTGGAGTAACCCGCTTTCTGACCGTCACAGCAACCCTCACCAGTGAGCAGAGGGCAGAGAGAGCAACGATTGAACGAAGAGATACACGCGAGAGTGAACACGATGACCGAGGCAGCGAAGAAAGAAAGATCATGGCGCAAGGCGGATGGCTCGATCCTTCCGCCCGCGCCGCGTCGTTCGCAGGATCACACGCCCGACCTCTTCGCATCTGGTTCCAATGCCGCGACTTTGGCCCGCCCGTGTAACCGTGTGTCTGACTCTTCAATTTTCGCGCCCGGCGCAGAGCTGGAAAACGCGGCCCCGGCAGAGAGAGCTATGCAATTCATGCATAGCCTTCATATCCCCGAGGGGCCGAACGCCGGAAAGCCCGTCACCCTCGCACCCTTTCAGCGCCAATTCATCGAAGGCGCGATGGCCGACACGACCGCCAACGCCATTCTAAGCATCGGGCGCGGCAACGGGAAATCCGCGATCACGGCGGGCCTTGCGCTCGGCGGTCTGATCGGGGTTTGGGATCGCCAGCCCCGCCGCGAGATCATCGCAGCCGCGCGGACCCGCGATCAGGGGCGCATCATCTGGGACTTTGTGGCGGGCTTCATCGCCAGCCTGCCCATGGAAATCCGGCGGCACTTCATTTTCCGGCGCGCCCCCCGGCTTGAGATCGAATATGAGGGCGACGGCGGCGGGCATATCCTGCGCGTGATCGCGGCGGACGGGAAATCGGCCCTCGGCGGCGCTCCGACGATGGCGATCCTTGACGAGCGCGGGCACTGGGCACTTGATCGCGGCGACGAGCTGGAACACGCGCTGCTGTCCGGTTTGGGCAAGCGCGAGGGCCGGGCTTTCCTGATCAGCACCAGCGCCAGCGACGACACGCACCCCTTTTCCCGCTGGATCGACGATCCTTCGCCCGGCTCCTACGTCCAAGAGCATCGGCCCGCGCCCGGCCTGCCCGCCGACGACGCCGAAAGCCTGCTGATCGCCAACCCCGGCGCGCCTCATGGCATCGGCGGTTCTCTGGAATGGCTGGAAGCTCAAGCCAAGCGGGCCATTGCGCGGGGCGGTTCCAGCCTCACGAGCTTCCGGCTCTACAACCGCAATGAACGCGTGTCCGGGGAATCGCGTGACCTGCTGATCACCCTGGACGAATGGCTCGGCTGCGAAACCTCGGCACTGCCGCCCCGCGAAGGCGGCGTCGTGATCGGGATCGACCTCGGCGGCTCGGCCTCGATGACGGCGGCGGCGTTCTACTGGCCCGAGACGGGGCGGCTTGAATGCCTCGGCACCTTCCCGTCCATGCCCAGCCTCTTGGATCGCGGCCAGACGGACGGCGTGGCCGGACGCTATGTCGAGATGCATGACCGGGGCGAGCTTTCCGTTCTCGGCGACAAGACCGTGCCCGTCGCGCCGTGGCTGGTCGAGGTGATGCGCCATGTCGAGGATCAGCCCGTCATCGCGATCACGATGGATCGCTACAAGCAGGCCGAGCTGGGGGAAGCGATCAGCCGGGCGGGCATCCGCGCGCCGCTGGTCTGGCGCGGTCAGGGCTTCCGGGACGGCGGCGAGGATGCAGAGCGGTTCCGCCGCGCCGCCTTCGACGGGCTGGTGAAGGCCAAGCCGTCCCTGCTGCTGCGCTCCGCCTTCGCGGACACGGTGTGCCTGCGCGACCCGGCAAACAACATCAAGATTGCGAAGGCCCGATCCACGGGCCGGATCGACGCGGCGGCGGCATCGGTTCTGGCCGTTGCCCAAGGCGCGCGGATCGCAGCTCAACCCAAAGCGAAAGCGAGGATGCAATGGTTCTGAACGCCGGTAGCCTCAACCGCCGCATTCAGCTCAAGCGCGCGACGACGACACAGGATGGTTTCGGCGGAACCATCTACGAATGGCACGACCACGGCCCGCCGATCTTCGCCAGACGGCGCGATGTGTCTGACGCCGAGCGCCTGAGCGCCGCCGCTTGGGACAACAAGCTGGTGGTTCGTTTCGTCATCAGGTCCACCAGCTTTTCGCGGGGCCTCAAGCGCACAGACATGATCGCGCATGAGGGCGTGCCCTACGGGATCGACGGCATCAAGGAGGTTCCCGACAACCGGGGCTTTCTAGAAATCACCGCGATCACGTCCGAGGGCTTGGAAGTCAATTCACCATTCGAGGTTTGAGCCTGTGAGCATCCGCAAAGAACATCATCGCCATTCCCGGAAGATCACCCGGACGAAACGCTGGAAGGCGCTGCGGGCCGAGATCCTCGAACGGGACCGCTACCGCTGCCGGTCCTGCGGCTGCGGCGGGCGGCTCGAAGTGGATCACGTCAAGCCGGTCAGAACACACCCCGAGCTGTCCTATGAACCGCGCAACCTTCAG
Organism: Roseovarius lutimaris; assembly: GCF_900115165.1. GTDB lineage: Bacteria > Pseudomonadota > Alphaproteobacteria > Rhodobacterales > Rhodobacteraceae > Roseovarius > Roseovarius lutimaris. The sequence goes on from NZ_FOVP01000003.1 coordinate 19,998, forward strand.
GCGCTTTGCCCCGGTTGCCACACCAGAAAGACAAGGATCGAGTGCGGGCATCCCCCGCCCCGAGAGGACCGCCAGAACTGGCGGGAAGCAGTCGAGGCGCTTGAGCGGCCCGGCACCCCTATTGAGCAGAAAGGATAAACCATGCTCGAATCTGTGAAGATCGCCCGGCGGCAAAGCGAAATCCGCCAGAACCTCGCCGAGCTGGCGGGCAAGGAAACCCCGTCCGAGGACGAAATCCGGTCCATGGAAAAACTGGACCTTGAATATCGGTCCAACGAAACCCGGTATCGCGCGGCCCTGATCGCCGAGGACACCGAACGCCGGGACGCGGGCGGCGAGCTGGAAACCCGCACGGCGCAGGAATGGGCCAACCTCATGGCCGGTTTCGAGATGCGTCAGGTGGCGCTGGCCCTTGATGAGGGGCGGCAACTGGACGGCCACACGGCGGAAATCGTGTCCGAGCTGCGCAGCGCGGGCGGTTTCCGGGGCATCCCCGTTCCGTGGCAGGCGCTCGAAGTCCGGGCCGGTGAAACCGTCGCCAGCGGCACCCCGAACCCGATCCAGACCCGCCCGATCATCGACCGCCTCTTCCCGGACAGCGTGGCGGCGCGCATGGGCGCGCAGATGATCAGCATCGACGCGGGCGCGCTGGAATGGCCCGTGACCACCTCGGCAGTGACGGCAGGCTGGGCAGACGGCGAGACGGCCAACGTGGCAGGCCCGACCACCTATGCCACGACCGACCGGGCCATGTCGCCGGACCACAACCTCGGCATTCAGATGCGCATCACCCGCAAGACCCTGAAACAGTCGGGCGCGGCGCTGGAACAGGCGGTGCGGCGCGATATGAGCGGGGCCATGGGCGCGGCGATGGATCAGGCCGCGTTCCTCGGCACCGGGGCCAACGGCCAGCCGCTCGGCGTCATCACCGGCGCGGCCACCTACGGCATCACGTCCACGGCGGTGGATGCACTGGCGAGCTGGGGCGCGTTCCGCTCGGCTGTCACCCGGTTCATGACCGCCAATGCCGCCGGTTCGCCGGACGCCGTGCGGGCGCTGATCCGGCCCGAGCTGTGGGACTATCTGGACAGCGTTCTGATCAGCGGCACGGCGGTTTCCGAGTGGGACCGGCTGGTGAAAAACCTGCCCTCGGCCAACATCGCCATGACGAACAACGCGCTTGCCGCGCCGTCCGGCACCCCCGAGGCAACCTCGGCCCTGCTGACCACCGCGGCGGGCGGCGTGGCCCCGCTCTTCATCGGCGCATGGGGCGCGGTGGACATGATCCGCGACCCCTACAGCGATGCACAGTCCGGCGGGCTGCGGATCACTGCCCTTGCCACCATGGACGTGACCGTGGCGCGCCCGGCCCAGCTCGAACTGCTGACCGGCCTCGAACTGGCAGCGTCGTAATGCTCTGGGGCGCTCATGTCGGCAGCCTTGAGCTGCGCACCGAGGGCGGGGAAACCCGCCTTCGGGCAACCTTCCCATATGGCCGGGAAACCGTTCTGGCCGAGCGCGTGGGGGCAGGGCGTGAGCGTCGTGAGATGATCGCGGCCCGTGCCTTCGCGGATCGGCTCGAACGCGGCGAGGACGTGCATTTTCTGGCCGGTCACGACTTCAACAAGCCGCTGGCGTCACGTTCCGCCGGCACTCTGACCCTGACCGAAACCGATGACGCGCTGACCGTTGAAGCAACGATCAGCGCCGATATGAGGCAGGTCAGCTATGTGCGGGACTTCCTGTCCGCCCATGCGGCCGGGCTGGTGCGAGGGCTGTCCCCCGGCTTCCGCGTCCGGCCGGGCGGCGAGACGGTCGAGGAACGCGGCACCGCGATCCTGCGCACGATCCGGGCGGCTGACCTGATCGAGATCAGCGCCGTCACGAAACCCGCCTATCCGCAAGCCCAGATCGAGGCCCGGAACTGGCAGCCCATCGGCGAGGTGGCAAAGCGCATGACGCACCGCCCCGCCGCAATTCGGTGGAGGTGACAATGCTCGGATGGCTCATGAATAAGCTGCGCCCGATCGAGGCGCGGTCCAGCGGCTCGGGATACACCGCGCAAGTGATGGCGGCGCGTGACAGCTTCATCAGCGGGCGGCGCGGCGTGGCCGAGCTGACGGCGACGGTGCAGAGCTGCGTCAGCCTCTGGGAAGGCGGCTTTGCCATGGCTGACGTGACCGGCACCGACCTGCTGACCCGGCAGACCATGGCGATGATCGCCCGAGGGATCGCGCTGAACGGCGAGGCGGTCTATCTGATCACAGAGCTGGGCCTTGTCCCGGCAACGGATTGGGACGTGACCACCCGCGACGGCAAGCCCCGCGCCTATCGCCTGTCCATCCCCGAGGCGGGCGGCGGGCGCACTGTCACGGCCCTTGCCGCCGAGGTTCTGCACCTGCGAATCGGCTCGGACAACCTGACGCCATGGATCGGCACCGCACCGCTGCGCCGGTCCAGCCTCACGGGCGGGATGCTTCATGCGGTCGAGGCCGCGCTTGCAGAGACCTTCGAGAACGCCCCGCTCGGCTCGCAGATCGTGCCCTTGCCCGACACTGGCGCCGATGACATGGCCACCATGCGCGGCGCATTCAAAGGGCGTCGCGGTTCAACGCTGGTGATCGAAGGTGTCGCCCAGGCGACGGCGGCGGGCATGAACCCGACCATCGGCCAGAAGCCCGATCAGCTTTCGCCAGACCTGTCCAAGAGCATGACAGACGAGACGCTGGCAGCGGCGCGCGAGGGAATCGGCATGGCCTACGGCGTCCTGCCGTCATTCTTCAACCGTGCGGCCACCGGCCCCGTGATCCGTGAGGCGCAACGCCAGCTCGCAATCTGGACCTTGCAGCCCATCGCTGCGATGCTGGCAGATGAGGCGACGGCCAAGCTCGGGGCCGAGGTGACGATTGACACGATCCGGCCCTTGCAAGCCTTCGACGCTGGCGGACGTGCCCGTGCCCTTTCGGCGATCATCAAGACGCTGGCCGAGGCGAAGGAAGCGGGCATCCCGCCCGGCGACGTGTCCGGCGCGATGCGCATGGTTGATTGGGAACGGTAAGGCGATCAGTCGCCCTTCAAGCTGGCCTCGAAATCAGAGTGCAGCTTGGCAAAGTAGGCTTTCTGGCCCTCGGCGTCGATCAGGGAGTGAAACAGGGGGGATGCGGTGTTGATGACCTCGCATCCGTTCACCTCGATCAGGTTGCCTTCCCGGCCCGTGACCGTCACGCTGATTGACCCCTTGTCATAGCCAGCGTCGGTCAGCTCAAGCATGACCAGCGTATATTTCTTTCCGACCTCAATCATCACTCGCACCTTCCTTCAATCTGACCCCGACGCCACCGCCGTTTTTCGCGATGAACTGCACCCCGGCGTCCTCAAGGGCTTTCTGCACCTTCATCAGCGTGTCGAGCCTGACCCGGACCACCTGTCCGCCCTTCGCTTCCATATTCCGAACGGTGTTGATGCTGACCGAGGCGCGCTCGGCCAGCTCGGCTTGCTCCATCTCAAGCAGCACCCGCGCGGCGCGGATTTGGGTTCCGGTCATACTCATGTGGTGATGATACCCAAGGAAGTGGTTGACAGCAATAAAATAGTAAATATGGTGATGATACCCAAATTGAAGGGCTAAACCCACAAGAAAGGGGAGATCATGACCAACATTGATGACCGTATTGAGCCGGTGACGGTATGGGAAAACGAGGAAGCCAAGGGCCACGCACTTTGCGCGGAATATCTCTTTCGTGAGCATGTCGAGCATACACAGGCTATGCGGGACCGCCACGCGGCCTATCTCGCCAGCCTGCCGACCGATCCGCAAGAGGTGATCCGCGCCGCGCTTAAGCTCATGCATCCGACCGGCGACGACTACCCAGACGGGATCGAGGAAGCCTTGCACCTGTCCTATGCACTTGAGGCGCTGGTGAAGGAAGGCGACTTGGACGCCAAGGGGCGAAGCCGGGACGCGGCGCTCTACGTCGCTTCGCAAGTGTCCTACGCGATGCACCGCGCCACCCGCCAGCTTGACCGCATTTCCGACATTCTGGGCAACCCCGGACGGATCGAGCGGGACAGGTAGGTCTGCTAACGGACCTTCAAACATTTAGGCTTGACGCCTCACCTAAGAGAGCGGTAATCATTTAGCATGAAACAGGCTCAATTCATCACCCTCATGTCCGAAAGCCTCGGAGTCGAGGAAAAGACGATCAAGATGATCGTCCGCATCCTGCGCGAAGCCGGTCTGTTCACGACTGGTGCCCGAGGCGTGAATGCCCCTGACATCACACCGCTGGATGCAGTGCGCGTCGTCATCGCGGTTGTGGCTTCCACGTCGCCCAGCCGCGCGGTGCGGGACGTTAGGTATTTCGGCGCGCTCAAACCAGACCGCCGGGATGAAGAGTCGGCTTCCATTTGGGGACTGGCTTGGGTCGATGCGAACAAGACGCTAGAAGATACTCTTTTGGACTGTCTTTCAAATCGGGTGCCTTACGAAGAAATTTCTATGGGAGTGTTGAGCCTTTCCGAAAGGGGCGAAGCGCACATCGCCACCGATAACGGACGGCAGGACTACCACCAGCGCGAACAATGGCAGGCGGTCATGGCCGAATATTCGGCCTCGAACGACAGCCCTAAGAACAAGGCGGTTCTTGAGGCATGGGAAGCCATGCACCGCATCTCGAACACGAAAGTGAACCGTTCCGCTGAAATATCGTTGGAAGAGTTGCACCAAATCGGTTTCGAGATTTTGGGCTGGGAGGTGGACTGATGGCTGCCCGTCCCGCCCTTGTCTCGCAGACCGAAATCAAGCGCACCCTGCAAGCGGCTCTGTCCGCTGGCCTGCGCATCGGCAGGGTCGAGGTGGATCACGCCACGGGCCGGGTTGTCGTGTTCCCCGAGGGCGCGGCGGCGCAAACTGCTGGCCCCGATCCTGACGAGCTTCTGCGATGACGCGGCGCAAGAACCCATATCCCGGCGTTCGCAAGAACGTGGTCAAGGGGCGCATCTACTGGAAGTTTGAGCGCGGTGACTTCCGCATCAATCTGCCCGGCCCCTACGGGTCGGCGGACTTTCTGGCGGCATACGAGGCCGCGCTTGCCGGTTCCAAGCCCTCGAACGCATCGACGGCCCTTGCGGGCACCCTCGCATGGCTGATCGAGCAATACTTGCGCAGCCTGCGGTTTCAGAACCTTTCCGACAGCCGCAAGCGGACGATCCGCCTAGAGCTGGATTGGCTGCGGAAAGAGGCGGGCAAGTATCAATTCGAGCGGCTGGAAGTCCGGCACGTCGAAGCCCTCATGTCGAAGAAGAAAGGCCCGACCGCCGCGAACACGGTCAAAAAGAACATGTCGATGCTGTTCAACTTCGCGGCCAAGAAGCTCGGCTACACCGGCCCGAATCCGGCGCGCCATGCCGAACGGATGAAAACGAACCCGGACGGCTTCCACACATGGACAGACGCCGAGGTGAGCCGCTTCCTTGATCGGCACGGCCCGACCACTAAGGCGCGGCTGGTGATGCTGCTGGCCCTCAACACTGGCATGGCGCGGCAAGACCTCGCCCGCGTCGGTCGCCAGCACGTCAAGGCGGGCCGGATCGCCTATCGCAGGCACAAGACCGCCGTGGCGGCTGACATGCCGATCCTGCCCGAGCTGGCCGAGGAGCTGCGCCACGTCCCCAAGGACCGGCTGCTGTTCGTCACGCAGGACAAGAGCGACAAGCCCTATGCCGTCGCATCGCTGGGCAACTGGTTCCGCGACAGGTGCGCCGAGGCCGGTGTTCCCGGATCGCTGCATGGCCTTCGGAAGGCCGGGGCCACCAGACTTGCGGACGCCGGGGCGTCGGAATGGGAGATCGCGTCTTACCTTGCGCACTCCGACACGACGCAGGCAGCAGTCTACACCAAGAAAGCCAACCGGGCGCGCCTCGCCGACAGCGGATTTGCGAAGCTGAATGCGGGGAAAGTGTCCAACCTATCCGATGAGTTGGACAGGAAGGAAGGAAAAGCCAATGAATAACAACGCACTAGCGCAAGATGTGGCAGCCCGTAGGGGAATCGAACCCCTCTTTCCAGGTTGAAAACCTGGCGTCCTAACCGATAGACGAACGGGCCAGCGTTGGCGTGTCGCGGTACTAGGCAAAACCGGCGGGCTGCGCAAGGGGGATTTTGTAAAAACTTCGCCTTGGCCAAAGAAAATTCGGCTGGCTTGTGATGCCGGCTACGCGCGGGCGGATTTCAGGGGACAAGAGCGGCCGGGGCGGCGTCTTCGAGGCGCAATTGCACCGACTGTCGGCCATTCCAGGTGTTGATCTCAAGCCGCCCGGCGAGATGAAAGCGCGCGCCGCCATGAGCCATCAGGGCAGGGCCCAGAGGGCCGTCGAAGGCGCCAAAGGCAATCGCATCAAGGCTGGCCCCCATGCCATCGCCAAAGCGCAATTTCAGATGGCTGTCGCCGACCTGTTTGGCAAAAGTGATCTGACAGTCGGGAAAGACATAGCGTGGCCCCGGCGCGCCTGCGCCAAACGGGCCGGCGGCGTCGATCTGGGTGACCAAGTCGAGTATCGCGGCGCCGGGCATAAGTACCCCGTCAAGCCTGAGATCTGCGGGCCCAAAACTGCCCGCGCCCTGCTTTTCCAACAGTTCGGACAGACGCGCCATTGCCGGTTCAAGCTTGTCGCGCGCCACGCTCAGACCGGCAGCCATCTTGTGCCCCCCGCCCTTGATCAACAGCCCCTCGGCGGCGAGCCGCTGAATGGCGGCGCCAAGATCAATGCCCGCGACCGAGCGCCCCGAGCCTTTGCCCTCATCGCCATCAAGACCGATCACGATGGCGGGGCGGTTGGCGGCCTCTTTCAGGCGGCTGGCGACAATGCCGACAACGCCGGGATGCCAGCCTTCGTCGGCGGCCCAGACCAGCGGTGCGTCAAAGCCGCGTGTTTCGGCCTGTTCCATTGCGGCGGCGCGCACCTCTGCTTCGACGTCGCGGCGTTCTGTGTTGAGCTGATCAAGGCGTTCGGCCATTGCGCGGGCCTCGACCGGGTTATCACAGGCCAGAAGCCGCGCGCCAAGATCGGCGCGCCCGATCCGCCCGCCGGCATTCACCCTTGGCCCAAGAAGGAACCCAAGGTGATAGGCGTTGGGCGTGGCATCCATTCGCGCCACATCGGCCAGGGCCACAAGGCCGGCCCGTTCGCGCCGTGCCATGATCCGAAGACCTTGGCGGACAAAGGCGCGGTTGACGCCAATCAGCGGCGCCACATCGGCCACCGTGGCCAAAGCCACCAGATCGAGACACCCCATAAGATCCGGCCCGCTCTTTCCCGCCTCGCGCAATTGGCGCCCGGCTTCGACCAGCATCAGGAACACGACGCCGGCGGCACAAAGATGCGCCAGATCGCCGGTTTCATCCTGGCGGTTGGGGTTTACCACCGCCCAGGCCTCGGGCAGGGTTTCCCCGCCAAGATGGTGGTCAAGGATGACCACATCGGCGCCCTTTGCGGCGGCCACTGGCGCGTGGCTGAGGGTGCCGCAATCAACGCAGATGATCAGGTCATGACTCGCCGCAAGATCGGCCATGGCGGGCTCGTTGGGCCCATAGCCCTCGTCGATGCGATCGGGGATATAAAGCGTCGGGGCGGGCTGCTCCATCTGGCGCAGCCAGTCGATCAACAGCGCCGCCGAAGACCCGCCATCGACATCATAATCGGCAAAGATCGCGATTTTCTGACGCTTCTCAACGGCCAGCAGAAACCGTTCGGCGGCCCTTTGCATATCGCGCAGGCTGCGTGGGTCGGGCAAGAGATCGCGCAACGCAGGCGTGAGATAGGCCTCGGCCGCCTCTGCCGCGACCCCAAGCCGCGCCAGCGTCTGACAGAGCGGGCGGGGCAGGGACGTGGCCTGCGCCATCGCTTCGGCCTGGCGGTCACGCTCAATTCCGGGGCCGCACCATTGCCGACCGCTAATCGAAGTCTCGACACCAAGAAAACCGGTCATATCACGCGCGCCTGTTTCTTCTGGCCGGAAATATCCCGGGGGAGTCGCCCATCGGGCGACGGGGGCAGCGCCCCCGAGATGAACCCGCGATCAAGCAATCGGGTTGCGATAGATCATCCGGCGCAACGATCCGGTGCGCGAGCGCATGAGCACGGTTTCGGTTTCCACGTAACCGGGGCGGCGTTTGACCCCTGCGGTGATTGATCCGTCGGTCACCCCGGTGGCGGCAAAGATCACGTCACCGGTCACCATTTCATCGCGGGCATAGATGCGGTCGAAATCGGTGATGCCGGCCTTGCTGGCGCGGGCTTTTTCGTCGTCATTGCGAAACACGAGGCGGCCCCACATCTGCCCGCCCATGCATTTAAGGGCACTGGCCGCCAGTACGCCTTCGGGGGCGCCGCCGGTGCCCATGTACATGTCGATGCCGGTGCGTTCGGCCTCGGCGCAATGGATCACGCCGGCCACATCGCCGTCAGGGATAAGGACCACCGCCGCGCCGGTTTCGCGCAACTCGGTGATCATCTCCTGGTGGCGCGGGCGTTCAAGCACGCAGACGGTGATTTCCGAAGGGCGGCAATCGCGCGCCTTCGCCAGGGCCTCGACCCGCTCGCGCGGCGACATCGCAAGCGACACCACATCGGTGGGATAGCCCGGCCCGATCGCCAGCTTTTCCATATAGGTATCAGGGGCGTGCAACAGCGTGCCGCGCGGCGCCATGGCAATCACGGTCAGGGCGTTCGGCATCGCCTTGGCGGTCAGGGTGGTGCCTTCCAGCGGGTCAAGCGCGATATCGACGCCGGGGCCATCGCCGGTGCCGACCTCTTCGCCGATATAAAGCATCGGCGCCTCATCCCGCTCGCCTTCGCCAATCACGACCACGCCCTTGATGGCCAGCATGTTAAGCTGTTCGCGCATGGCATTTACGGCGGCCTGATCGGCGGCTTTCTCGTCGCCGCGCCCGATCAGATCGGCACAGGCCAGAGCGGCCGCCTCGGACACGCGCGCCAGCCCAAGAGACAGCATCCGGTCATTAAAAGCAGGCTCATTGGTCATGATAAGCGGGTCCTTGTAAAACGGGGGTCGAAAAACACTAGCGCCCGCCCCTGCGCCACACAAGGGTGGGCGCGGCGGGGCCGGGGGGGGGGGGGGGGGGGGGGGGGGGGGGGGGGGGGGGGGGGGGGGGGGGGGGGGGGGGGGGGGGGGGGGGGGGGGGGGGGGGGGGGGGGGGGGCGATTATACGGTTTCGATACGCAGCGCGACCGGCTCGGCGGCCAGAACGTCAAGCTTGTTGATGCCCGATAGGGCGGTATCAAGCGCGTTGCGGGTTGTCTTGTGGGTGACCACAAGCACCGGCGCGGTTGTGTCATCGTGGCGATACTGGCGCATCCGGTCGATCGAGATCCCGGCCTCGCCCAGAAGGGTGGCGACTTTGGCAAGCGCGCCGGGCTTGTCGTCAAGCGACATGCGCAGATAATAGGGCGCCGGAGTTGCGCTGCTGGCGGCGGTGGCCCTGACAAGGCCTGCGGCGGGTTGTCCAAAGGTCGGCATGCGAAAGCCGCGCGCGACATCCATCACATCACCCATCACCGCGCTTGCGGTGGGGCCCATGCCGGCACCGGGCCCGCGCAGAACGATCTGTTCGACATTGTCGCCCTCAAGCACCACCATATTGGTGCCGCCTTCAAGCTGTCCAAGCGGGCTCTTGGCGGGGACAAGGCAGGGCGACATGCGCTGTTCGAGGCCGCGGCCGGTCATCTGGGCCACCCCCAGAAGCTTGATCCGATAGCCCATATCGGCGGCGTGGCGGATATCCTCGATGGTGACTTTCTCGATGCCCTCAAGGGCAACCGCGCCGAAATCGACCTGGACCCCAAAGGCAATCGCCGAAAGCAGCGAAAGCTTGTGCCCGGCGTCGATGCCGCCCACGTCAAGCGTCGGGTCGGCCTCAAGATAGCCAAGCTTGTCGGCCTCTTCAAACACCGTCTGATAGGGCAGGCCGGCCGAAAGCATGCGCGTCAAGATATAGTTGCAGGTGCCGTTCATCACCCCCATCACGCGGGTGATGTCATTGCCGGCAAGCCCTTCGGTCAGGGCCTTGATCACCGGAATGCCGCCCGCGACAGCGGCCTCGAAGCGGATCACGCGACCGGCCTCTTCGGCGGCAAGCGCAAGGGCGTGACCGTGATGCGCGAGCATCGCCTTATTGGCGGTGACCACATCCTTGCCTGCGGCAATCGCGGCCTCGGTCGCGGCCTTGGCGGGGCCGTCGCTTCCACCCATCAACTCGACAAAGACATCGACATCATCGCGCTTGGCCAGGGCGACGGGATCGTCTTCCCAGGTGTAATCGGCCAGGTTGACGCCACGATCCTTGTCGCGGGTGCGCGCCGAGACGGCGGTTATCACGACAGGGCGGCCCGCGCGGGCGGCCAGAAGCTCTGCTTTCTGGCGGATGATCTTGACGACACCGGTGCCGACCGTGCCCAATCCGGCGATGCCAAGGCGCAGGGGTGTGTTCATGGGGCTCTCCGATTGTCACTGTAAGGGTTTGGATGCGCGATGTAACGGGTTCGCGGGGGCCTTGCAACGCGGCTTGGGCGGATTAAGCGGTGGATTTCGCTATTTAACGCCGGTTTGCATGCGTTTCCGGGTTTCTGCGTCGACAACGCTCCCGCCAAGGCGGGCCGCGCGCGCCTTGAGACGCGCGGCGCGCCCGGCAAGGTCGGATGAGGTTTCAGGCGCGATGGTCTCTGCGGGAACCTGGCCGGTGATCGCTTCGACCGGTACAAGCGCCGGGTAGGCCGCAGCGCGGGCGCTTTCGCTGACCTCAAAGGTCGGGAAGGGCTCGCAGCCCGCGATCAAACCCATGGCCAGGGCGGCCAAAAGGGGGGCAGGGCAAAGGCGCATCCCGAATATGTCCTTTCGCAAAGGGCAGGTTTGATCCCTATTGCCATTCTTTTGGGGTGCAGGGCAAGCAAGGGCTTTGATTTGAACGTATGTTCAGTTAAATCTTGCGTATGGCACGTACCCAAGGCTCTCATTCCGATATCACCGGCCCCCGCGTTCGCGATGCGGCACTTTCGCTTTTTGCGCGCCATGGCTATGCGGCAGTGTCGATGCGCCAGATTGCCGGCGCGGTCGGGGTGCAGGCGGGGGCGCTTTACAACTATACCCCCGACAAGCAGACATTGCTTTACGAGTTGATGAAGGCGCATATGGATGAGCTGCTGGCCGCGCGCGGGGGCGAGCCTTGGCCGGGCGATCCGATGGCAGCACTTGAGGCCTTCACCCGGTTTCACATCCGCTTTCACGCGCGCCGTCCCGAGGCGGTGTTCATTTCCTACATGGAATTGCGCAACCTGAGTCCGGAAAACTTTGCGGTGATCGAAGGGCTGCGCAAGACCTATGAAACCCAGCTTCAGGACATCCTGCAACGCGGCGTGGCAGAGGGCCGCTTTGCGGTGACGGACGCACGGATCACCAGCATGGCGCTGATTGCGATGCTGACCGGGGTCAACACCTGGTTTCGTGACAAGGGACGGCTAAGCCTGCCCGAGGTCGAAGAGATTTACTGCGACATGGTGCGCAAGGCGGTGGCGGTCTGACAGGCTCTGCCTGCCGCCCGCCACCGGGCCCCGGATTATTCGGCGAATATTCTGGGGCGATACGCCTAATGCGCGGGTTTGATGAAGGTGCCGTTGCGCAGATCGGCCATGGCGGTGCGCAGCTCGTCCTTGGTATTCATCACGATCGGCCCGTGCCAGGCGACCGGCTCGGCGATCGGCGCGCCTGAGATCAGCAGAAAGCGGATGCCCTCGGGGCCGGCCTGCACCGTGACCTCGTCGCCGGTGCCAAAGCGGATCAGGGTGCGGTTGCCCGACAGGTCGCGAATATTCACCTCTTGCCCGGCCACCTCCTTTTCCAACAGCACGCCCTCGGGCGTACTGGCATCGGCAAAGGCACCCGCACCCTCGAAAACATAGGCAAAGCTGCGTCTGTAGGTATCGACGGGAAAAGTCTTTTTCACCCCCGGCGGCACCGAGATATCAAGGTATTGCGGATCGGCCGCGATCCCATCGACCGGGCCGCGCTTGCCCCAGAATGCGCCGACGATGACGCGTACGGCGGTGCCGTCGTCATCGACGACTACGGGGATATCAGGCGCGGTGACGTCCTGATAGCGCGGCGCGGTCATCTTGAGCGAAGAGGGCAGGTTCGCCCAAAGCTGAAAGCCGTGCATCTGGCCTTTGGCGTTTCCTTTCGGCATTTCCTGATGCAGGATGCCCGATCCGGCGGTCATCCATTGCACATCGCCCGCGCCAAGGCGGCCCTGATTGCCAAGGCTGTCGCCATGTTCAACCTCACCGGCCAAAACATAGGTGATGGTCTCGATGCCGCGATGCGGATGCCAGGGAAAGCCCTGCGCGTAATCGGCCGGATTTTCATTGCGAAAATCGTCAAACAGCAGGAACGGGTCAAGCTCGGTCGGGTCGTGAAACCCGAAGGCGCGGTGCAGATGCACACCGGCCCCTTCCATCGTTGCCTTGGCTTTGCGGGTTTCCAGAACGGGTCTGATCGACATGGTATATCTCCTTTGCACAAGGATATAGGCGCTTGTGGCGCGGGCGTCATGGCCTGGCTCTGTTCAGCGCCGAACGCCGTTTGTGCATTTTTGAGAGGGTTTGGGGGGCCGCCCCTCGCCAAAGCCGCGCCGCCGGGGTAAAGCCGGTCCAAAGGGAGACTGGCAATGCAAGATAATGACGTTCTGGCGGTACTGCGGGCTTCGACCCCGCGCCGGGTAATCGGTGTGCTGGCGCTTGGCTCGCTTGGTGTGTTGCTGCTTTATCTGGCGCTGGTTCAGCCGCCGGCCATGGGCTGGCAATTGGTCATGGTTGCGCTTGGCGCGCTTGTGATCTGGCTGGCCGAGCGGATGTGGCGGGCCACCGCCCGCACGCTTGAGTTGACCCGTGAAGGATTGCGCAGCGACGATGGTGTGATGATCGCGCGGATCGCCGATCTCGCAAGCGTCGAGCGTGGGGTTTTTGCCTTCAAGCCGTCAAACGGGTTCTCGATCCGGCTCAAGAGCAAAGCCCCGGCCGCATGGCAGCCGGGGCTCTGGTGGCGTGTCGGGCGCCGCATCGGGGTTGGCGGTGTGACGGCAAGCGCCAATGCCAAGGTCATGGCCGAAATCATGGAAGACCAGATGAACCGGCAGAGCCCGCCCGACTAGGGCGTGCAGACCCCAGTGTAGCAGAGTTGCGGGGCAAAGCGTAGGTTCATGAACATGCTGGTCGTGACTGGCGTACCCGCGAAAAACCCAAGGGTGATTCCCGGATCATAGGTTGACTGGGTTTCCACCACGATCAGATCCTGGCCGTCGACCATGTTCGGAAAGGCAGCATGCGCATTTTTCACATCGGTGTCGGTTAGTTCCGTGAGGTCCCCGGTGCCCCGCACCTCGGACCAACGCAGATCGAATTCGTCGATATTCTGGTCCGGATCGTTGTGATAGCGCACCACCGATGTCCTGATCTGGTTTATGCCCCGGTTTCCGGTGAGCGTGTCATATAGAACCTTGGTGTTGTCGATATAGGTGTCGGTCACAACAGCAGTTTCACGCGACAGCATGTCTGCGATCGTATAGGTTGCCTTTTCGCGCGTATTCTTGAACTGGAAGATGTCGAAAAAATCATACATCATGACCAGCCCGGTAAAGAGAAACGGCAGCATGATTACCGTTTCCATCGTGGCGGTCCCGTGTTCGGATTTGCGAAAGCGGCGCAGGGCGCGTCTTATATCGGAAATAAACATCTTATTTGGGCTCCTGAACAAAGGCGGTCATGGCGATCATCTCGACCTGCCCGCTGTCGTCTTTGCGCAATGCAGATCCGAGAACTTCCTCCGGAAAGAGAGGATTGTATTTCAGGCAGGCCCGCAGCAGCATCAGCTCGTTCTCATCGCCGGCTTCGAACTTTCGCAACGGCTTAGCAGGCTCCGCGTTGTCATTGCAGTCGGCCTCTGGGTCAAGCGCGTTGAAGGCGCGAATATCGGTCGACCTCATCTCGAGGCGCAGATTTCCCATGCAGTCATTGATCACCACCGTGTTGTCGCAGATGATCTGCTTGATCGCGTCATGTTGCGGTGCGCTGCCCGTGCCAAGCCGGATTTCTCGTACTGCAATATCCATACCGCGTTCGAGCATGGTATTGCGTACGGTGACGAAACCAAGTTCGATCGACATGATCAGAAGCGAGATGAACACCGGAGCCACAAGCACGAATTCAAGTGATGCGGTGCCGTCTTCGCAGCGCCGGAAGTGGCGCAGGATGTTCTTGACTGAGAGTCTCATTGGGTCAACCTCAGGTGTTTCACGTTGGATGCGATGGAGCTGAATGCACTTTTGATGTTCACTTTGGTCGCATTGTAGTGGTGAGTGCCCTCATCCGAGTCAGTGGAACAATTGGCGATTTTTTCAGCGGCAGTCGTGCCTCCCCCCATCTCGAAGGCGATGGTGAAGATGATAATATTATCGTTGGCTTTGGCGGCCGCGCAGATATTCTGCATACGCGTGTCTTTGTCCGACCTGGTAATGGCGTTGTTTGCGTAGTTGTTCTTTGGACCACTGTTGCCGGTTATGGTTCTGTAAAAGTCCGGCGACATCAACCCCCACGCTTCCTCCCAGTCGAGGCGCCTTACAGTCTCGCCGTCGTCTTCGACCAAGTCATCCACTATATTCCAAAAGCTTGACCAAGACATTGAACCGCCGTCGGTGACGTTGTACATCCGACTGTCGGAAGGACGGCGCAGGTAATAAGACGATGTGACGTCGCCAGTAGACACGTAGACGCATTCAAGCCAGTCCAGATAGCAGTACTGTTCATATTGGGCACCATGCCACTGGCGGCTCGAGTCGTACATATCGAAGGCGTAAGAGAATTCCTCTTCGCTGTGCGTCAGTTCGTACAAATCCGAATTCGGGCCGCGATAGGAATTGCTGGAGAAGAAATAGGATGTGTCGTTGGCGCCATCGCCCATCAATACGATAACTTTGAGCGTATCGCTGGTCTTGAACTGTGCGGGCAGGTTTGCCAGAGAGGAATCCACCTCATGAACTTCCACCGTCGAGCCATCGTCCTGAGTCACTTCCCCCACCACGTTTTGTTGCAGTTCGGTGACGACCGAAGCGAACGCAGGGTCAAGCAAGGCTGACGCCCATTTGATACCTTCATCGCCCGACGTACTTCCGGCTGCCTGCAAGCCATCAATCTTGTCATGCAGGGCAGTTTCACTGATCGAATATGGCAAGATGCTGAAATACTCATCAGTATAGCACGACCGATAGTAGGTGTCGCCAAAACTGCCGAGCGGCGTCGTGGTCAGGTCGCCAAAGGTGTTGCCCAATTTCGAGGTGTAAATCTGTTGGTCATAGGCAACATTCGGGTTGATCGTCGTGGTCGTGAAGTCAGCATCTTTCAGCTTGATGCACCATGAATAGTCATGTGTCTTGTTCACGGTCAGTGCATCAAATATCGACTTTGGAGGAGAGACACCCCAGCTATAGGGTACAATCGAGATGACTGCATCGCCCGGTTCGGTACTGCTCATGATAGAGGTCACGAACTCCTTGGCGGCGGGTTTCAGCTTGGCAAGGCGGTCGCCGGCCATCGAGCCGGAAACGTCGAGCGCCATAACAATTTCCAGTTTGGGAATCCTGACCTCGGCGGTCGAACCGCCCCTGGTGCTAAGGGTGTCGACGCCAGCCAATTTCATCAGATAGGTGTCGATTGTCATCGAGGCGTTGGCGCTCACCTTGGCCGAGTTCAACGAAACCTCGATATCGCCTTCCTGTTCCGCTTCGAGGTACGCGGACATGCCGGCCTTGGCGAAATAATCTTCGACAACAGCGCGCGCGCCCTCTTTGGACCCGGCAGTGGCCCCTGCAAGTACGGCCCGATCAAGTGTGGCTTGCAATTGGGATCGCATCATTTCTTGGCGCATCGTATCAATTCCGAGCCCGCCCATGAGCAGGAAGGTAACGAAGATGAAAAAGGCCAGTACTGTTACTGTCCCATCTTCCTCATGCACAAACCGTTCCGCCCAAGCGGGCATTGGGTTTTGTCCATTGTGCCCATTGGCATCGGGACCGGATCGTTTCTTACACTTTACACGCATTCCATCACCTCTATCGAGACTGCCGGGCCAGCGGGCCACACATTCCACCATCCTTATCTATCGGCGTGACCTGTGGCAGAATTAGGGCAGGAAAATGGCGAAATGCTAAAAATTTAGCAAATGAATTCAACAATATACCTACCTTATAGGTATTGTCCTTCAGGTGGAAACGAAAACCGCGGATATATGTCCCCTGCAGATGAATTTCGCCTGAGATTCTGTGTTGGGTGGACAAAATCGTCGCGACACTTAACCATGTTTCAAGATTCTGGGTCCAATGATCTGCACCAACGCAGATGGCCGCGGGTCGCATAAGGGAGAGGATGATGAACGCTGTAAAAGAGCCAAGCTTTCGCGAGAGTGTAGATTTGATGTTCAACCGTGCGGTTGCGCTGATGGACTTGCCGCCGGGACTTGAAGAGAAAATCCGCGTCTGCAACGCCACCTATACGGTGCGTTTCGGGGTGCGGCTGCGCGGGCAGATCCATACCTTTACCGGCTATCGCAGCGTGCATTCCGAACATATGGAACCGGTCAAGGGCGGTATCCGCTATGCCATGGGCGTCAATCAGGACGAGGTCGAGGCACTGGCGGCGCTGATGACCTATAAATGCGCACTGGTCGAGGCGCCGTTTGGCGGCTCGAAGGGCGGTTTGCGGATTGATCCTCGCGACTGGGAAGAGCACGAGCTTGAGATGATCACCCGGCGGTTTTCCTATGAGTTGATCAAGCGCGACCTGATCAACCCGGCGCAAAACGTGCCGGCCCCCGACATGGGCACCGGCGAGCGCGAAATGGCCTGGATGGCCGATCAGTACAAGCGCATGAACACCACCGATATCAATTATCGCGCCTGCGTGACCGGCAAGCCGATCAACGCGGGCGGCATTCAGGGAAGGGTCGAGGCGACCGGGCGCGGGGTGCAATATGCCTTGCAGGAGTTTTTCCGCCACCCCGAGGATATCGCGGCGGCCGGTATGAGCGGCTCGCTTGATGGCAAGCGTGTCGTGGTGCAGGGGCTTGGCAATGTGGGCTATCACGCGGCCAAGTTTCTGCAGGACGAAGACGGCTGTCTGATCACCGGCATCATCGAACGCGACGGCGCGCTTTACAGTGAGACGGGCCTGGATGTCGAGGCAGTGCGGGATTGGATGCAGAAACATGACGGCATCAAGGATTATCCCGATGCCAACCACAGCGCCGAGGGGGCCGTGGTTCTTGAAGCCGATTGCGATATTCTGATCCCGGCCGCGATGGAGGGGGTGATCAACATGCAGAACGCCGCCCGCATCAAGGCCCCGCTGATCATCGAGGCCGCCAACGGGCCGGTCACTGCGGGGGCAGATGACATTCTGCGCGAAAAGGGGACGGTGATCATCCCCGATATGTATGCCAACGCAGGCGGTGTGACGGTGTCTTATTTCGAGTGGGTCAAGAACCTGAGCCATATTCGGTTTGGCCGGATGGGGCGACGCCAGGAAGAAGCGCGCCATCAGCTTATCGTCGATGAATTGCAGCGTCTCGATCATCACCTCGGCGACGCCTGGGTGATGTCGCCCGGCTTCAAGCAGAAATACCTGCGCGGCGCGGGCGAGCTTGAGCTGGTGCGCTCGGGGCTCGACGACACCATGCGCATTGCCTATCAGGCGATGCGCGAGGTCTGGCATGGCCGTCAGGATGTGACCGACCTGCGTACGGCCGCCTACCTTGTGTCGATCGCCAAGGTGGCGGCGAGCTATCGCGCGATGGGGCTTTGACCGGGGGCTCGTCAGCCCCTTGCGTGGCAGCCTCGCGAGGCCGACACGTGAGGGGCGGATGAGCGCCGGAATGGCACAGGCGCGATGATCGCGTGAAAAAGTTGACAGAGCGCTTGCTCTGCCATTGCTATCCCCGCCGCGACTTGGTTCACTCGGACCAATGCATAATGAGGGGGGTTACATGCGGTTCTCGGGCTGGCGTGTTCTTAAAGAGGGTCTGACCGGCAACAAGGGCTGGCAAGCCCATTGGCGCGACGCTGCTCCTAAAGCCGAGTATGACGTCGTGATCATCGGCGGCGGCGGGCATGGGCTTGCCACGGCCTATTACCTGGCCAAGAAGCACGGCATCACCAATGTCGCCGTTCTTGAGAAGGGCTATCTTGGCGGCGGCAATGTGGGGCGCAACACCACCATTGTGCGCGCCAATTATTTCCTGCCCGGAAATTCGGAATTCTACAGCCACTCCCTGAAGCTCTGGGAGGGGCTTGAGCAGGACCTGAATTACAACGTCATGCATTCGCAGCGTGGCCAGATCGTGCTGTTTCATTCCGACGGACAACGCGATGCGATGGCGCGGCGCGGCAATGCGATGATCAATCAGGGCGATGATGCCGAATTGCTGGACCGGCGCGCGCTGCGCCGGATGGTGCCTTACCTCGATTACGACAATGCCCGGTTCCCGATCTATGGCGGCGTGCTTCAGCGCCGGGCCGGCACGGCGCGCCATGATGCGGTTGCCTGGGGCTATGCGCGCGGCGCAAGTGAGCGCGGTGTTGACCTTATCCAGAACTGCGAGGTGACCGGGATCGACATCGAGGGTGGCGTCGTCAAAGGCGTGCAGACCACGCGCGGTGCGATCCGGGCAAGAAAGGTCGCCATGGTTGTGGCCGGGCGATCAAGCCAGGTGGCGGCGATGGCGGGTATGCGGCTCCCGATTGAAAGCCACGTGTTGCAGGCCTTTGTGACCGAGGGGCTAAAGCCGGTGATCGACCATGTGATCAGCTTTGGCATGGGTCATTTCTATATCAGCCAGTCGGACAAGGGCGGTCTGGTTTTCGGGGGCGATCTTGACATGTATGCCTCTTACGCGGCGCGCGGCAACCTGCCGCTTGTCGAGCATGTGATGGAGGCGGGCACGGCCTTGATGCCGATGATCGGCAAGGCAAGGGTGCTGCGCAGTTGGGGCGGGATCATGGATATGTCGCCCGACGGCTCGCCGGTGATTGATCGCACCCATGTTGACGGGCTCTATCTCAATTGCGGCTGGTGTTATGGCGGATTCAAGGCGGTGCCGGCCTCGGGCGATGTGACGGCGCATCTGATTGCCACCGACACACCGCACGCCGCCGCAGCGCGATTTCGGCTTGATCGGTTCCGAACCGGGCAGGGGTTGATGGATGAAGAAGGCACCGGCAGCCAGCATAACCTGCATTGAGGCGCGTGGGACAAGGGACGCAAGAATGAGTATTTATGGAAAGATGAAAGAGCGGGTGCGATGAGGCTTACCTGTCCGGTTTGCGGCGAGCGTGATCGGCGTGAGTTCACCTATAGCGGGGCCGCCGTGGCCTTGGAGCGGCCCGGCGCAGAGGCCATGCCGGAGGCGTGGGACGATTATTTGCACAATCGTGACAATCCGGCCGGGGTGACGCGCGATCTTTGGTATCATGAACAGGGCTGTGCCGCCTGGATTGTGGTGACGCGCAATACGATCACGCATGAGGTGTTGGGCGCGACGCTGGCAAGCGAGGCGGCGCGCGCCGGGGGCGGGCGATGAGGATTGAGGGCAAGGGGTTGATCGAGCGCGGGACCCCGGTCAGTTTCACCTTCGATGGCGCGCGCTATCAGGGGTATGAGGGCGACACGCTCGCCTCGGCGCTTTTGGCGAATGGCGTGCGCATGGTGGGGCGGTCGTTCAAGTATCACCGTCCGCGCGGTGTGATGACGGCTGGCAGCGAAGAGCCGAACGCCCTTGTCACCATCGGCCTTGGCGCCGCGCAGGAGCCCAATCTGCGTGCCACCACGGTCGAGGTGCGAGAGGGGCTTTGGGCCCGCAGTCAGAACCGCTGGCCGACGCTCGGGTATGATCTGCTGGCGCTCAACGATCTGGCGGCGCCTTTCCTTGGGGCCGGGTTTTATTACAAGACCTTCATGTGGCCGCGCCGCTTTTGGGAGCGGGTTTATGAGCCGATCATCCGGCGGGCGGCTGGCCTGGGGGCGCTGTCGGGCGCGCCGGACGAGGATCGCTATGAGCGGGCGTTTGCGCATTGCGATCTTCTCGTGATCGGCGCGGGGCCGACCGGACTTATGGCCGCCCTCGGTGCCGCCAAGGCCGGGGCCGATGTCATTCTGGCGGATGAGGATACAACGCCCGGCGGGCGGCTTTTGGCCGAGACGATCGAGGTTGATGGTGTGGCTGGCGCCATCTGGGCCAAGGAGATGGTGGCAGAGCTTGCCGCGATGCCAAACGTTCGGGTGATGACGCGCACGGCCATTACCGGCGCCTATGATCAGGGCACATATGCTGCGCTTGAGACACGCCCTTACGCGATGGCGCGCCGCCCCGGCGCGACGGTTGGCACCTTCTGGCGGCTCGTGGCGCGGCGCACAGTGCTGGCGGCGGGCGCGCTTGAGCGTCCGATAGCATTCGCCAATAACGACCGCCCCGGCGTGATGATGGCGGGGGCGGTGCGCGCCTATGTCAACCGCTGGGGCGTGGCGCCGGGGGGGAGCGTGGTGGTTTTTGGCAATAATGACAGCGCCCATCGCACCGCCGCCGATCTGCTTGAGGCGGGGGTGCATGTGGCCGCGCTAGTGGATTCTCGCCATTACGCGACATGCGACCTCGACCTGCCGTTTTATCCCGGCGCCGAGGTCTGCGGCACGCAGGGGCGGCGCGCGCTTGAATCGGTCACCATCCGCTCGGCCAGGGGCGAAGTGCGGATCAGGGCCGATTGCCTGGCCGTCTCTGGCGGCTGGAACCCAAGCATGCATCTGGCCTGTCACATGACTGCGCGACCTGTTTGGAACGCCGACCTGCTGGCGTTTTTGCCGCCCGATGGGGCCGTGCCGGGGATGGTGGCCGCCGGGGCCGCCGCGGGGGAGTTTTCGACCCGCGCCTGTCTGGCTGCGGGGCTGCGCGCCGGGCAAGAGGTCGCGCGTGACCTTGGGTTCAAGACGGGTGATCTTGCCGTGCCGATGGCCGAGGATGCGCCCTATGACATCTTTCCGCTCTGGCAGGTGCCGGGGCGCGGGCGGGCCTGGCTTGATTTTCAGAATGACGTCACGGTCAAGGATGTGGAACAGGCAGCGCTCGAAAACTTTCGCTCGGTCGAGCATATGAAGCGTTACACGACCCAAGGCATGGCCCCCGACCAAGGCAAGAATTCCAACGTGGCCGCGCTTGCGGTGCTGGCCGATGCAACAGGGCGCGGCATTCCCGAGACCGGGACGACAACCTTTCGCCCGCCCTATGTGCCGGTGCCGATTGCGGCCATGGGGGCAGGCGCAAGCGGCAAGGGATTTGCCCCCGAGCGCCACACCACATCGCACGCCGAGACAGAGCAACGGGGCGCGCCGATGATCGAGGCGGGGCTTTGGTATCGGCCAAGCTATTTCTCGCGACCGGGTGAAACCCATTGGCGCCAATCGTGCGACCGCGAGGTCAATATGGTGCGCCATGCGGTCGGAGTTTGCGATGTCTCGACCCTTGGCAAGATTGACATTCAGGGGCCGGATGCGGGCGCGTTTCTGGATTTCGTCTATACCAGCATGATGTCGACGCTGGCGGTCGGGCGGGTGCGTTATGGTCTCATGCTGCGAGAAGACGGGCATGTGATGGATGACGGCACCTCTGCGCGGCTCGCAGAGAACCACTATCTGATCACCACCACAACGGCGGCGGCGGGGCAGGTGATGCGGCATCTGGAATTCGTGCATCAGGCCCTGCGCCCTGATCTTGACGTGCGGCTTGCCTCGGTCACCGAAACCTGGGCGCAGTTTGCTGTGGCCGGGCCGAAATCGCGCGCGCTTTTGAATGGCTTGCTGGATGCGCCGGTTGATGACGCGCGTTTTCCCTATATGGCCTGTGGCACTGTACACATTGGCGGCATTAGTGCGCGGCTGTTTCGGATTTCGTTTTCGGGCGAGCATGCCTATGAGATCGCCGTGCCGGCCCGCTATGGTGCCGCTCTTTTCACCGAGCTGGTGAGCCGGGCCGAGGCGATGGAGGGGGGCGCTTACGGGATGGAGGCGCTCAATGTGTTGCGCATCGAGAAGGGCTTTATCACCCATGCGGAAATTCACGGGCGCACCACCGCCTTTGACATTGGCATGCAGCGGATGATCAGCGCCAAGAAGGATTGCATTGGCAAGGCCGCCGCCGCGCGCCCCGGTCTTGTGGATGAGGCCCGCGAACAGCTTGTGGCGCTGAAACCCGTGGGAGCGGTCAAAGAGATACTGGCAGGCGCGCATTTGTTCAACGCGGGCGATCCGGCGACACGTGACCATGATCAGGGCTATGTTACCTCGGCGTGCTATTCGCCGACGCTTGGCCATGTCATCGGCCTTGGATTTCTAAAGGCCGGACGCGCGCGGATGGGCGAGAGGGTGCGCATGGTCGATCATCTGCGCGGCTCGGATACGCTCTGCGAGGTGATTGAGCCGGTGCAGTTTGATCCGGACGGAGGGCGCTTGCGTGGTTGATCTGAAATCCCAAACCCCCTGTGCGGGGCGTGTGCCACTGCGCGTCGGGCCGCTATCCCTGACGGAAGATACGCCAGAGCATATGACCGCGATCGCGCCCTACATCGGCCAGGATCAGGCGCTTTCGGATGCTCTGAAATCTGCCCATGGTATGGCCGCGCCGGGGACCGGGCGGATGACCGGGAAAAGTGGTGCGCGCGCGCTCTGGTTCGGGCAACGGATGATCTTGCTGATCGGGCCCGAACCGGAGGCCGGGCTTGCAGAATTCGCCGCGCTTAGCGATCAGTCGGATGGCTGGGCGGTTCTGCGCCTTGAGGGGGCGGGCGCGCGCGATGTGCTGGCCCGGCTTACGCCGCTCGATCTGCGCCCCGCGCAGTTCAGGCGCGGCCACACGGCGCGCAGCGACTGTGCGCATATGGCCGCCTCGATCACCCGGCTTGGCGATGAAGCCTATCAGATCATGGTGTTTCGCTCGATGGCGGCGACGCTTGTGCATGAGGTGAAAATCGCCATGGGCCGGGTTGTGGCTCAGAAATAGGCGCCTTGGGGGAATTTTCCGCATGACCGCCCCCTTACATTGCCGCGCGAACATATTAGGTTGGGCGGAACCCACAATTTGCTTACGAGGTTTCCCATGCGCCGACTTGCCCTGATCACCAGCCTGCTTGCCCTGCCGATGGCCGCGCAGGCCGAGACCTCGATCTGCGACACCTCTGGCGCAATTGTTCAGGCCGGTATCGACGCGCGCGTTGCGGGCACCGCCGCGCCCGAGGCGATCAAGACGATCAGCGCCGGTTATACCGGCGACATGGAGCGGTATCAGGGCGCCGTTCAGCCGTTGGTCGATTGGGTCTATTCCCTGCCCGAGGAGCAGCTTGATGATGGCGTGGCCGAGGCTTATGTCGCGGCCTGCCTTGCGCAATAGCGCGGCGCGCGATCTTATCCCCAGCGAAATCTACTGTGGCCACTGGACAGTGACGCGCATGCGCCCGATATATAGTGTATGAGCCTGCCACCCGGATTTCTCGAAGAATTGCAAAGCCGCATCTCGCTTAGTCAGGTGGTCGGTCGCAAGGTCATGTGGGATACGCGCAAGTCCAATCAGGGCAAGGGCGACATGTGGGCGCCATGCCCGTTTCATCAGGAAAAATCCGCCTCGTTTCACGTCGATGACCGCAAGGGGTTTTACTATTGCTTCGGCTGTCACGCCAAGGGCGATGCGATCTCCTTTGTGCGCGAAAGCGAGAATGTCGATTTCATCGAGGCGGTGAAAATTCTCGCCGCAGAGGCCGGGATGCAGATGCCCGAGCGCGACCCCCAGGCCCAGGCCAAGGCCGACCGGCGCACAGAATTGGTCGCGGTGATGGATCTTGCGGTCAGGTTTTTCGCCCTGCAACTGCGCACCGGCGCCGGGGCGGCGGCGCGTGATTATCTTGACGGGCGCAAGCTGAGCGCGGACACACAGGCGCGCTTTGAAATCGGCTTTGCACCCGATGCCTGGCAGGGGCTATGGGATCATCTGATCGGCAAGGGCGTCAGCGAAGAGATGATCTTGGCCTGCGGTCTGGCCAAGGCCAGCCAGAAGGGTGGCAAGCCCTACGATACCTTTCGCAACCGGATCATGTTTCCGATCCGTGATGCGCGCGGGCGCTGCATTGCCTTTGGCGGGCGCGCGATGGACCCCAATGACAACGCCAAATACCTCAATTCGCCGCAGACCGAGCTGTTTGACAAATCCCATTCGCTTTACAATCACGGCCCCGCGCGCGAGGCGGCCGGCAAGGGCCAGCCGCTGATCGTGGCCGAGGGCTATATGGATGTGATCGCGCTTGTCGCGGCGGGGTTTGGCGCGGCGGTGGCGCCGCTTGGCACGGCGGTGACCGAGCATCAGCTTCAGATGCTCTGGCGGATCGCACCCGAGCCGATCATCGCGCTTGATGGCGACAAGGCGGGGCTGAACGCCGCCTATCGGGTGATTGATCTGGCGCTGCCGCTGCTTGAGGCCGGGAAATCGCTGCGCTTTGCGCTGATGCCCGAGGGCAAAGACCCCGATGACCTGTTGCGCGCCGAGGGGCCGGGGGCGGTGCAGGCGCTTTTGGACAAGGCCCTGCCGATGGTGCAGGTCCTGTGGCAGCGCGAAACCGATGGGCGCGATTTCGACAGCCCCGAGCGCAAGGCGGCCTTTGACAAGGTGTTGCGCGAAAAGATCAAACTGATCCGTGATCCGTCGATCCGGGGGCATTATGGTCAGGCGATCAAGGATCTGCGCTGGCAATTGTTCAACCCGCGCCGCAGTGCGCCGAATGCGCCGCGCTTCAAGGCGGGCAAATGGCCCCCGCCGCCGACGGCGCGCGCCAGCACCAAATCCTCGCTTCTTGTGGCCTCAGGCGATCACGCCGAAACCCACATGCGCGAGGCGGTCATTCTGGCCACGCTGATTGTCTGCCCGTCGGTGACTGAGGCGTTCGAGCCAAGGCTTGAGCGGATGGAATGCCTTGATCCGACCCATGCCCGGCTGCGCGACCTTCTCCTGCGTCACGGTGCGTCGGGGCCTGAGACCCTCACGGCGCAGATTGAGGCCGATCTTGGCCCCGAGCCCCTTGAAAAGCTGATGGCACTGCCCCACGTTGCGATTGCTCCGCCTGTGCGTCACCCCGGTGAGGCCGGGATCGCGCATATGACGCTGGCCGAAGAACTGGCCAAGCTGGAGGCGCAGCGCGGGCTGAGCGCCGAGGTGTCAGAGGCCAGCGAAGACATGAGTGGGCTGGCCGATGAGGCGATGACATGGCGCCTTGGACAGGCGGCAGAGGCGCGCAATCGCGCCGTGCGCAGCGAACAGGAAGACCGCGCCGAATACGATCTGGGCGAAAATGGCGCGCGGATCAAACGAGACGAGAAAGAGCAGTTTGACGAGCTGCTTGGCAAGATAACTTTTTCCAAACCGGGACGTTGATCAATTTTGGTGAGGAAGCGGTAAAGAAATCAGGGTAAACGGGTGTGCGAATCACTTTATCGCGCTAATGATTCGGTAACAGCGAATCACCCGCCCCGTTCATAGATCAGGAGTCTTTCATGGCCGCCAAGGATGCCGAGGATCAAAAGCCCGACGATTCTGAAACCGAAGTCTCGCTCGACATGAGCCAGGCCGCGGTCAAGAAAATGATCGCCGAGGCGCGGGAAAAGGGCTTTATCACCTATGACCAGCTGAACGAGGTTCTGCCCCCCGATCAGGTTTCTTCGGAACAGATCGAAGATGTGATGTCGATGCTCAGCGAAATGGGCATCAACATCATCGAGGCGGAAGAGGCGGAAGACGAAGAGCGCACAACCGCCCTCGCCGAAGTGGGCAAGCGCGGCGAAATCACGCTTGGCTCTGGCAAAGAGGAAAAGCTGGATCGCACCGACGATCCGGTGCGCATGTACCTGCGCGAGATGGGCAGTGTCGAACTTCTGAGCCGCGAGGGCGAGATCGCGATCGCCAAGCGGATCGAGGCCGGGCGCAACACGATGATCGCGGGCCTGTGTGAAAGCCCGCTGACCTTTCAGGCGATCACCATCTGGCGCGACGAACTCTTGGGCGAAGACATTCTGTTGCGCGATGTGATCGACCTGGATGCGACATTCGGTACTCAGCTTGGCGATGAAGAAGGCAGCGAACCCGTCGTGGAAGCCGCCAATGTGACAAGCGCGCCGACCGCCGCCGCGCCTGCAGCGGAGCAGCCCGAAGTCGATGCCGATGGCAACCCGATTGCCAGTGACGATGACGACGACGAAGACGAGGCGGCCAACATGAGCCTGGCGGCGATGGAAGCCGCCCTCAAGCCGCGCGTGCTTGAGACGCTGGACCGGATTGCGGATGATTATGTCAAGCTGTCGGAAATGCAGGACAGCCGGATTTCGGCCACGCTGAACGAGGATGGATCGTTCAGCAAGGGGCAGGAGATGACCTATCAGACGCTGCGCTCCGAGATTGTCGAGCTGGTGAACGAGCTTCACCTGCATAACAACCGGATCGAGGCGCTGATTGATCAGCTTTACGGCATCAACCGGCGGATCATGCAGATCGACAGCGCAATGGTGAAGCTCGCCGATCAGGCGCGCATCAACCGCAGCGAATTTGTCGAGGCCTATCGTGGTCGCGAGCTTGATCCGAACTGGATCGACGACATGGCGAAAAAGCCGGGCCGTGGCTGGCAGATGTTCATGGAACGCTCGCCGGAAAAAGTGGCTGAGCTGCGCTCGGACATGGCGCAGGTCGGGCAATATGTCGGCCTTGATATCCCTGAATTCCGCCGCATCGTGAATCAGGTCCAGAAAGGCGAGAAAGAGGCGCGTCAGGCCAAGAAGGAAATGGTCGAGGCAAACCTGCGTCTGGTGATCTCGATTGCCAAGAAATACACCAATCGCGGGCTGCAATTCCTTGATCTTATTCAGGAAGGCAACATCGGCCTGATGAAGGCGGTGGACAAATTCGAATATCGCCGTGGCTATAAATTCTCGACCTATGCGACATGGTGGATCCGTCAGGCGATCACCCGCAGCATCGCCGATCAGGCGCGCACCATCCGCATTCCGGTGCATATGATCGAGACGATCAACAAGCTGGTGCGCACCGGCCGTCAGATGCTGCATGAAATCGGCCGCGAGCCGACGCCCGAAGAGCTTGCCGAAAAGCTTCAGATGCCGCTTGAAAAGGTTCGCAAGGTGATGAAGATCGCCAAGGAGCCGATTTCGCTTGAAACCCCGATTGGCGATGAAGAAGACAGCCAGCTTGGCGACTTCATCGAAGACAAGAACGTGATCCTGCCGCTCGACAGCGCCATTCAGGACAACCTCAAGGAAACCACGACGCGGGTTCTGTCCTCGCTCACCCCGCGCGAAGAGCGGGTGCTGCGGATGCGCTTTGGCATCGGCATGAACACCGATCACACCCTTGAGGAAGTCGGCCAGCAATTCAGCGTGACCCGCGAACGTATCCGTCAGATCGAGGCCAAGGCCCTGCGCAAGCTCAAGCATCCGAGCCGGTCGCGCAAGCTTCGCTCATTCCTGGATCAATAGGGGGGCGTATGTCGCTTTTGTCCCGACTGTTTGGCGGTGGCGGCACAACGCCAGAGCCGAAGGTGGAAACCTACAAAGGGTTCCGCATCTTTCCCGAACCGCAGTCAGGCGAGGGCGGCTACAGGGTTGGTGCGCGCATCGAGAAAGAGATCGCGGGCGAGGTTAAGGTGCATCACCTGCTGCGTGCCGATGCGATTCTGAACATTGAGGATGCAGAGGCGTTTTCGGTGCGCAAGGCGAAACAGGTGATCGACGAGCAGGGCGACAGGATTTTCCGCTGATCCGAGGCAATCGTAGGGTGGGTGTCAACCCACGCCGAAGCGGCCAGCGAGGATCACGCTTGAGCCTGATCAAAAACTGGCGCAGCTTGAAGATATGCACAACACATTTCACATCCCGACCCATGGCCCCGGCCTATATGACTTCACCGATCAGCTGGCGGGTTGGGTGCGCGGCGAAGGATTGCTGACGCTGTTCATTCGCCACACCTCTGCCAGCCTCCTGATTCAGGAAAACGCCGACGCGCAGGTACAGACCGATTTGCGCAATTTCTTTCACCGGCTGGTGCCGCCGACAAATGATCCGTCGATGGCCTATCTCACCCATACCTATGAGGGCCCCGATGACATGCCCGCCCATATCAAGGCGGCGATGATGCCGGTCAGCCTGTCGATTCCGGTGATTTCCGGGCGGATGCAACTTGGAACCTGGCAGGGGATCTATGTGTTTGAGCACCGCAATGCGCCGCATGACCGGCAGGTTATGGCGTATCTGACGGGCTAACGCCCTCAGGCCGGAACCAGCAGGGCGTGATCCATCGGTATATCAAACCGATGCGGGTGGATCGTTTCCATCCGCTGCATGTCATAGCCCACGCCGATCACTGTCGGATTGGCGCCGGTGGCCCGGATTGCCGCAATTGTGCGGTCGAAAAAGCCGCCGCCATAGCCCAGTCTGTACAATTGTGCATCCAGCCCCACCACCGGGGCCAGGACGATGTCGGGGGTCACGGTGGCCGCTTCGGCGGGCGGGATCGGGATATTCCAGACGCCTTTATCAAGCTTGGTGGTCGCGTCCCAATCTCTGAAAATCAGCGGGGTGGCCTTGGCCACGACGACGGGCAGGGCGGTTTTCGCCCCGGATTTACGGCAGGCTGCGGCCCAGTGCCTTAGGTCCGGCTCGCCCCGAAAGGGCCAGTAGAGCGAAATCATGCGTCCGGATATGTCACCGAGCAGCGCATCAAGTTGCTGCGCCAATTCGATATCGGCGGCCTGGCGCGCCGAGACCGGAATTTTCTGCCGGGCGTTGATCAGGCGTGCCCGTTCGGTTTGGCGCCATTGGGCAAGGTCGTCGGGCGGGCAAGGAAGATCGGTCATTGGCGAAGCCTTCTCGGGGATCACGATGACTCTAGCATGGGCATTTCCCATGTTGCCGTCCTGTGCAAGGGCGACATCCTACTATGAAATGCGACAGGAGCAGGGGCAACCAAGGGCCTATCTAGCGGTGCAAATTCCCCTCTACCCAAAACCTTGCGGCTGTCCTATAGTGACTGTGGATAACTTGGGCATGAGACCCATGATCAAAGAGGCAAGGACAGAAAAGGGGGACGGCCGATGCGCTGCCCGTTTTGCGGAAATATTGACACCCAGGTAAAAGATTCACGCCCCGCCGAGGATCATGTTTCGATCCGGCGCAGGCGGTTTTGCCCGGCCTGTGGGGGGCGTTTCACGACCTATGAGCGCGTGCAGCTGCGCGATTTGGTGGTGGTGAAAACCAATGGTCGTCGCGAAGATTTTGACCGTGACAAGCTGGAACGTTCAATTCGGATCGCATTGCAGAAGCGCCCGATAGAGCCCGATCGCATCGAACAGATGATAAGCGGCATCGTGCGGCGGCTAGAGAGCATGGGCGAGACCGATATCCCCTCGAAAACCGTGGGTGAGATTGTCATGGAAAGCCTGGCGCGGATTGATACCGTCGCCTATGTGCGCTTTGCTAGCGTCTATAAGAACTTTCAAGCGGCGGATGATTTTGACAAGTTTGTCAGTGAGTTGCGCCCCGAAGATGCGGCCACCAATCCCAAACCGGACGCGTGAGCGGGTCTGACGCGCGCTTTATGGCTTTGGCCCTGTCGCTTGGCCGACGGGGGCAAGGCCAGTGTTTTCCCAACCCTGCCGTTGGCTGTGTGATCGTGCGCGAGGGCCGGATTGTCGGGCGCGGCTGGACCGCGCCGGGCGGACGCCCGCATGCCGAGCCACGCGCGCTTGCGCAGGCCGGCGCAGCGGCGCGCGGCGCGACCGCCTATGTCACGCTTGAACCCTGTTCGCATCACGGGCAAACGCCGCCCTGCGCCGAGGCATTGATCACTGCGGGCATCGCGCGTGTCGTGGCGCCGTTTGATGACAACGATGCGCGGGTTTCGGGGCGCGGTTTTGCGATGCTGCGCGCGGCGGGCATCACGGTCACGACCGGCGTGATGGCGTCAGAGGCGGGGCGCGATCTGGCCGGGTTTCTTTTGCGCAACGAGGTTGGGCGGCCCTGGGTCACGCTCAAGCTTGCGAGTTCGTTTGACGGGCGGATTGCCACCGCCACGGGACACAGCCAATGGATCACCGGCCCGGCGGCACGGCGCGCGGTGCATGGCCTGCGGGCGCGTCATGATGCGGTGATGGTGGGGGCCGGTACGGCGCGCGCCGATGACCCGACATTGACCGTGCGCGACATGGGCGCGCGCCGCCAGCCGGTGCGGGTGGTGGTGTCGCGCCGTCTTGACCTTCCGCTGATGTCAAATCTGGCACGTACCGCCAGCGATGTGCCGCTCTGGCTGTGTCACGGCCGCGAGACCGACGCGGCCCTGACAGAGGCCTGGCGCGGTATCGGGGCGCGGCTTCTGCCCTGTGACGTGCGGGCGGGACAAATGGATATGGCCTCGGTTCTGCGCGAACTCGGGGCGCAGGGCCTGACGCGGGTGTTTTGCGAAGGCGGCGGATCGCTGGCTGCTTCGCTGTTATCAGCGGGGCTTGTGGACGAATTGGTCGGCTTTACCGCCGGGCTTGCGATCGGGGCAGAGGGCCTGCCCGGTGTGGCCGCGATGGGGCTGGCGCGGCTCGAAGAGGCGGCGCGCTTTGACCTGATCGAGACGCGCGACGTGGGGGGCGATGTCATGCATCGCTGGCGGCGCGTTCAATCCTGACCGCCGTGCACTCTGCGACAGGTGTTGCGCGAGACCACGGCTATATCACAGCTATTGCGTTGAATTTCGGTGCTTTCCTTGGTCACCAGCCGGGCAAGCTCGCGCCCGGCCAATTCGCCGATGGTGCGGGCGGGCAGGCGGACGGTGGTCAATCCCGGCTCCATCTCCCGTGAGCCCTTGAAATCGCCGATCCCGATGATGGAAATATCGTCCGGCACCCTGAGGCCGCATCGCATCGCCGCATAGATCGCCCCGACCGCCAGAACATCGTTGCCGCACAAAAGCGCCGTTGGCAGCACGCTCTGGCTCAGGATGCGCGTGACCGCCTCTTTGCTGTCCGAGATGCTATAGGGGGTCTCGGCGATCCACTCTTTCGGCGTGGCCCGCGGCAGGGTGGCGAGCACCGACATCGCGCCCTTCTGGCGGTCGCGGGCGCGGTCGTTATCGGGCGTCGGGGGAAAGATCATGCCGATATCACGATGCCCGAGATCAACAAGGTGGCGCGCCGCCAATTCCCCGGCGTGTCGGTTGTCGGCACCGATGCAGGGCAGGATCGAGGCCTTGTCATAGTTCCAGATCGAGATCGCGGGAATGTCCTGACGCTGGATCAGGTTGTAACTTTCGGCCGAATGATCAAGCCCGATCAGGGCAACCCCATCGACCCGGTGTTCGAGAAATTTCCGCAACACGCCATATTCGCGCTCAAGGTCATAGCCGTGCGAGGCCACCAGAAGCGTAAAGCCGTAGGGCTCGACCGCGTCCGAGAAGGCCTGAACCACCTCGGCAAAGATGGCATGGTCAATCGTCGGCACCACCAACCCGATGGTGCCGCTGCGAATACCGTGGATCGTCTGGGCGGCGCGGTTGCGGATATACCCCAGCTTGCGCACTGCGGCATCGATCTTTTTGCGAGTCGCGGGGTTAACCAGTTCAGGGTGGTTATAGCTACGCGATACGGTCGAGATCGACACCTTCGCGGCCTTGGCAACAGCGACGATATCTGCATTTTGATTTTGTTTATCAGCCATTTGAAGCGCCTGATTGACAATTTTATGAAAACGTTTGCAAAACTATTTTCATCCCCTAGCCTAAGAAGTCAACACTTGTCCAAACGGGTTGGGAGGCCTTGATGGAATTCCTCTATTATTTTGGTGACGTCTTCACGCCGATCAATTTCGGGCTGCTGATGCTTGGCACCATCGGGGGGCTCATACTTGGGGCGACACCCGGCCTGTCGCCGACCATGGCGGTGGCGCTTTTGATCCCCTTCACCTTTCAGCTTGACGCGACGCAGGGGCTTGTTCTGCTGGGGGCGGCCTATACCTCGACCGTTGCCGGCGGGGCGGTTTCGGCGATCCTGCTCAAGATTCCGGGCGCGCCGGCCAATATCGCCACCACCCTTGACGGGCACACGATGGCGCAAAAGGGCGAGGGGGCCAAGGCGCTTCAGCTTAGCTTTCTGGCCTCTGCGGTTGGCGGCGTGTCGGGCGTGTTGTTGCTGATCTTCCTGACGCCGGTGCTGGCGAAATGGGCGCTTGCCTTTGGGCCAAGTCACCTCTTTTGGCTGGCCATCCTCGGCGTGACGGTGATCGGCTCGCTTGATAGCCGCTCGGTGGTCAAGGGGTTGCTCTCGGGCTGTATCGGGCTTTGGTTGGCGACCATCGGCTTTGACGACATCATGGGCGCGCAGCGCTTCATTTTTCACCCGGCCCTTGGCGGCGGCATCAACATCATCGCCGCGCTGATCGGGTTGTTCGCGATCCCGCAGGTGCTCACCATGTTCGCCAAGGGGCGGCGCGATGACGGGGCCGAGGTGATCGAGGTGCAAAAACACTCGATCCTGAATGCGATGAAAGAGCTGTTTCGCAACAAGCGCGCGATGGGCATCGGCACGGTCACCGGGTCGGTGATCGGCCTTATTCCCGGTGTCGGCGGCCAGATTGCGGGCCTCGTTGCCTATGATCAGAGCAAAAAGTTCAGCCCGCACCGCGAAAAATTCGGCAAAGGCCATCCCGAGGGCGTAATCGCCGCCGAAGCCGCCAATAATGCCATGGTCGGGCCGAGCCTTGTGCCGCTCCTGACCCTGTCGATCCCCGGATCGCCGACCGCCGCAGTCTTGCTTGGTGGGCTGTTGATCCATGGGATTTTTCCGGGCTCGGACCTGTTTGACAACCACCCCGATGTGGCCTGGACCTTCATCAATTCGATGCTGATCGGTCAGATTCTGATGTGCATCTTCGGGCTTTATGTTGCGGGCATGGCGGCGCGGGTGGCGCAGGTGCCGCAATCGGTGATGGCGGCTGTGGTGCTTGGGCTTGCGGTCTTCGGAAGCTATTCGGTGCAATCCAGCATGGGCGATGTCTATGTCATGGGCGCGCTTGGGGTGATGATGTATTTTCTTGAACGCTTCGGCTTTTCCGCTGCGCCGCTTGTGCTGGGGCTGATCCTCGGGCCGATTGCCGAGGCCAACTTTATCCAAGGCTCGATGATCGCCCGCGCTTCGGATGGTCTCGGGCCCTATTTCCTTGCCGGGCCGCTCAACATCTTCCTGATCGCGGTGGTGATCCTGTCGATCCTGTATTCCGCCTATATGGAGCTGCGCACGCGCCGCTATACCAGCAAAGAGGAGATCATGGCATGACCCCATCCTTGCCGCGCCTTCAGCATGTTATCGGTTCGGGCATTGTTGCCGCTGTCGGGCTTTCGGTCGCCTACATCAGCTATACCCAACAGCCCGCCGAGGCGTTCCTGTTTCCGCGGCTGATCGCGACGGTGTTCGTGGTGCTGGCGCTCTGGACCTTTGGCAAGGCCTGTCTCGGCTGGACCAAGGTTGGCCATGGGATTTCGATAAGCCAGATGGCAAATCTGACGCCTGGCCTGATCGTGACACTGATCTATATTTTCTGGGCGGCCAAGGGGCTTGGGTTTTACACCGCCACCCCGATCGCCTTTTTCATCCTGCTGAGCCTTTATGATCCGGCCTCGCATCGCGAGGTGAAAACATGGCTCAAGCGTCTTTTCATAACGGCCTGTTTCCTGGCCGTTATGTACGGTCTCTTCGCAAAACTTCTGAAAGTGTACACACCGCGAGAGATATTCTTCTGACCCGCAACAGCGGCAGAACTCATCATTCCAGGGAGGAACCAAACCAATGAAAAAACTGCTAGCAGGGGCCGCAATCGCCCTATTCGGTCTGACCACCACGGCATCCGCAGACGATCATGCCAACTATCCCGAGCGCCCGGTCATGATGATGGTCAGCTATGGCGCCGGTGGGGCCACCGACTTTCAGGCGCGTATCGTCACCATGACCGCAGGCAACGAGGATGCCCTTGGCATGCCGGTCGCGATCATCAACAAGCCGGGGGCCGGCGGGCGTGTCGGCTGGAACTGGCTGGCGACGCAGGCCGATGCCGATGGCTATACGCTTGGCGCCTATAACGTGCCGCATTTCATCGCTCAATCAATCAAGGGCGGGGTGCAATATTCCACCGACAGCTTTGAGCCGATTGCAAACTGGGGCGCCGATCCGGCGGTCTTTGTGGTCGGGGCCGACAGCGACTTCAACTCGATGCAGGATGTGGTCGCCTTCGCCAAGGAAAACCCCGGAAAGCTGACGTTTTCGGGGGCCGGTCTATTTGTGGGTCACCACATCGCCGCGCTTCAGCTTGAAAAGGCCGCAGACGTCAAGATGGCCTATATCCCCAACAACAAGGGCGGCGCCGGGGCGATGAAGGCCGTCATCGCAGGCGAGGTCATGGGCGGGGTCAACAACCTGTCGGATGCGTTCCGCGCCGAGCAGGCGGGCAATATCAAAATCCTTGGCGTGTTCGACCTTGAGCGCAGTGATTTCCTGCCCGATGTGGCGACACTCAAAGAGCAGGGCTATGACATCGACAATGCCTCGGTCAACTATCGCGGCATCATGGTGCCCAAGGGCACGCCCGAAGGCGTGATCGAGAAACTGGCCGCGACTATCCCTGCGATGTTCGAAAGCGACAGGGTTGCCGGCAAGATGAAAGCAGGCGGATCGCCGATGAAGGTGATGACCCGCGATGAGGTCAAGCAGATGTGGGCCGACCGTGAGGCGACCCTGAAAGAGCTGCTTGCAGGCCTCTAACATACCCGACCCTCACCCCCGGCTCTGGGGTGGGGGTCCCCCGAGTAAGGACAAAAGACCATGAATGCCCCAGACGCAATTGCCCAAGTTGATGCCATCGTTGCCCGCGCCCGCGAGGCCCAAAAGACCTATGAGGCGAACGGCTCGCAGGGCCGTTATGACCGTGCCGCACAGGCCGCCGCCTGGGCCATCATGGAGCCCGCGCGCAATCGCCATCTGGCCGAGCTTTCGGTTGAAACCACCGGCCTTGGCAATGTGGCGGACAAGGTTATCAAGAACCATCGCAAGACGCTTGGCCTGATGCGCGACATCGCGCAGGCCAAAACCTATGGCGTCATCAGCGAGGACGACGAGACAGGCATCACAACAATCGCCCGCCCGATGGGGGTGATTGGCGCCGTGGTGCCCTCGACCAACCCGGCGGCGACGCCGGCCAACAATATCATCAACGCGCTGAAATGCGGCAATGCCATCGTGCTCTCGCCCTCGCCCAAGGGCGTGCCCGCCTGCGAGGTTCTGTTGGGCTATATCCACGCCGAGTTCGACAAGATCGGCGAAGACCGCGACCTGGTCCAGATGGTGCCGGCGCCGGGATCAAAGGACAAGACGCAGCGCCTGTTGGAAATCAGCGACCTGATCGTTGTGACCGGATCGCAAAATAACGTCAAACGCGCTTATACCTCCGGCACGCCAGCGCTTGCGGTCGGGGCCGGAAATGTCACCGTGATCGTCGATGAAACATCCGATCTGCGCGCCGCCGCCGAGAAAATTACCGCCTCGAAAACCTTTGATAACGCGACCTCATGCAGTTCGGAAAATGCGATTGTCGTGGTCGATGCGGTCTTTGACGCTTTCATGGACGAGCTGGCCAAGGTGGGCGGCGCACATGTGCGCGACGAGGCGAAGATCGTGGCCCGGCTCTGGCCTGACGGCCACCTAAACCGCGCGGTGATCGCGCAGGACGTCGACAAGATGCTGGCCGCGCTTGATATGGTGGGCGAGGTGCCAGACGATACCAAATTCCTTGCGGTCGAAACCACCGGCATCGGCCCCGATCATCCGCTCTCTGGGGAAAAGCTGTCGCGGGTGGCGGCATTGTACCGCGCGCGGGATTTTGACGATGCGGTCGCGCTCACCGCGCGGATTCTGGCCCATCAGGGGGCAGGCCATTCTGTCGGGCTTCACTCGACCGATGCGGCGCGCGCGATTGCGCTTGGGGTTACCATTCCCACCTGTCGCGTGATCGTCAATCAGGCGCATTGTTTTGCCACCGGTGGGGCCTTTAACAACGGCATGCCGTTTTCGCTGTCGATGGGCTGTGGAAGCTGGGGCGGCAATTCGATTGATGACAACCTGCATTGGAAACACTTCATGCAGACCACCAAGATCATCCGCGAGATCCCAGCCCGCGAACCAAAGGTCGAGGATATTTTCGCCGCTTATTGGGACATCGCAGGACAATGAAACTGGACCGGAACACGCCGCCAGAGGGCACGGTGCGCGATTGGCTTGAATATCGCGCGGCGACGGATGACATCGCCTTTATCTTCACCGAAGACGGCACGAGCCTGCGCTGGTCCGAGCTGCGCGCCGAGGCGGCACATATTGCCTCAGAGCTGACCGTGGCGGGGCATGCCAAGGGCGAAAGCGTTGCCATTCTGCACCCCAACGGGCGTGCGGCGGTCATCGCCTTTTACGGCGCGCTTTATGGCGGTTTTCGCGCCACGATGATCAACCTTGCCGCGGGGCGCGACGCGATTGCCTATGCGCTTGACCATAGCGACGCATGCACCGCCTTTGTGCATGAAAGCGCCGCCGAGATATTCGCCGCCGCGAAGCCCGAGAGCATGACCCGCTTTGCCGCAGAGGGGGCGCCGGGCGCGGCCAGCGTGCTTCACGATATCACACCGCAGGACCACGCGCTTTTGATGTATACCTCGGGCACCACGGGGCGGCCCAAGGGGGTGGTGCATAGCCATGCGAGCCTGTTGGCGGGCGGTTGGACCACGGCGATTGCCCATGGCTTGCAACCCGAGGATCGTGGCCTGTGCGTCTTGCCGATCTATCACATCAACGGGTTGTGCGTGTCGATCATGGGGGCGCTTGTCTCGGGGGGCTCTATCGCGATGTCACCGAAGTTTTCGGCCGGTCAGTTCTGGACCGATGCCGGGGCATCCGGGGCGACATGGTTTTCGGTCGTGCCGACCATCATCAGCCACCTGTTGCACGCCCCCGGTGATCCCGATCCGATCACCAGACGGCGTTTGCGGTTCGGGCGCTCTGCTTCATCGGCGCTTGCGCCGGATGTGCAGACCGCGTTCGAGACCCGCTTTGACGTGCCGATTATCGAGACCATGGGGCTTACGGAAACGGCGGCGCAGATTCTGTCTAACCCGCTGCCGCCCATGGTGCGCAAGATCGGCTCGCCCGGTGTGGCCTATGGCAATGAGGTGGCCATTTTGGGCGCTGACCTGCGGCCTTGCCCGCCCGAGGTCGAAGGCGAAATCGCCATTCGCGGGCCCAATGTCATGCTTGAATACCTCAAGAACCCCGAGGCGACGCAAGCCGCATTTGCCGGTGACTGGCTGCGCACCGGCGATCTGGGGCGGGTCGATGGCGATGGCTATGTCTTTGTCACCGGTCGCCTCAAGGAGTTGATCATCAAGGGCGGCGAAAACATCGCCCCGCGCGAGATCGACGAGGCGCTTTATACCCATGGCGACGTGATCGAGGCGGCGGCCTTTGCACGGCCCTGCAAGAGTTACGGCGAGAGGGTCGAGGCGGCTGTGCGCCTGCGCGACGGCTCGGCGCTGTCGGGGGCCGAGTTGCGGCAAATCTGCGTTGATCGTGTCGGTAAATTCAAGGCGCCCGATGTGGTGCATATCATTGACGAATTGCCCAAGGGCCCCTCGGGCAAGATTCAGCGCATGAAGCTCGCCGAGGTTCTGGTCACGCTTGAACCCTCAGGCTAACTCCCAAGTCCTCAGCGCCAGAGCCCGGCGTATGAGGCAAACAGCCCCTGAAGCTTGGCCAGGGCGCGATTGGCGGCGCCTGCGCGTGGCGCCTCGCCGTTACTCAGGCGATCAATCACCACCTCAACCGGGCAGGGCGAAGCGGTTTGGGGATCAAAATAGCGCGGATAATCAATCAGAGTGGCATGCACCAATCCCGCAAGCGTCGGGCGCGCGCGACGCCGCGGCGGGGGCGTGCCAAGATCGCGCGTGAGGCCCCAGCCGGCATAGAACGGCGCGCCGGTGGTGGTGACGGGCACGCCGCGCAACAGCGCCTCGAACCCCAGCAGCGAAGTCATGGTCCAGACCTCCTGAACCTCGGCCAGAAGCGCGGCCGGATCGGTGCCACCCACCACCAGATCGGCCAGCGTGCCCATGCGCTCGGGGTCAATCGCGCCGGGGCGCAGGCCCGCCTCGACATCGGGGTGGGGTTTGTAGAGGATCACCGCGCCGGGGTTCTTGTCACGCACCAATTCCAGCAGCGCCAGATTGGTGTTGACCGCCCCCGCCCCAAGCCGGATCGAGGCGTCATCCTCGACCTGACCGGGCACCAGAATGCGATGGCCCGGCGGAAGATCGGGCAGCGCGCCGCCAAGGTTGTACTTGCTCAGACCCGCGCCGGTCAGCCGCCCGATCACGCCTTCGGCGCGCAAGCGCTGATCGGGGCGCAGGTCGGCGCGCAGGGCAATCAGCCGCTCAAGGCGGCTTTCGCAAGCGGGATCGTAATAAATGCCAAGGTCGTCGGCGACCAGCGAGAGCGGCGGCACCAGATCGGCCCCAAGCCCGCGCGAGCGCAGGAACCCGTCCTCGATACGCACGGCCGCCTTGGGGCCGACTTCGGGTCTGGAGGCCCAGACCATCGCCGGGCGATCCGGCAGGGCGCTGGCGGATTTGGGGAATTTCAACCGGCGATACCGCCCAAAAAACCGCTGAAGTGGCGCGCGTTTCCACAGGCGCATGCCATAGGCGGCCCAGCCCTTGTGATCCTCGCGCCAGGCGCGGGTTTCGGCCTCAAGCGTGCTGATTGCGGTGTCAAGATCGCACAGGCAGTCGCGATAGGGGTCGTACCATTTGGGATAGAGCAGCATCGCCCCGGCAAAAAGCTGCGCCCGCGTCAGGGAGCGCGCGCGCCGCTCAAGGCGGAGCGGATGGCGATCATCGCTCAGATCCCAGCCGGCATAGAAGGGCTGACCAAAGACCCTCGGCCGGTGACCTGCAAAAATCGCCTCGAAGCCGAGTTGCGAGGTGACGGTATAGACCGCGATTGCGCCCTCAAGCAGGGCCCAGGGGCTGACCGGATCGCTGAACAGGGTGATGCGGTCGGTTTCGTCGCTGGCGCTGAAATAGCCCTGGCGATGCCCGGCATCGGTTTCGGGATGGGTCTTGATCAGGATACGCGCGCCGGGATTGTCCTCTTGCGCGTAATAGAGCATCTCGCGAAACGTATTGGCGTCGGCGCCGCCAAATGTGACGCTGGCATCACCACGGGTCTGGTCGATCACCAGAACATAGCCCGGATCGGGGCAGGGGTGCCTTGGGTCAAAGGCGTTGTATTTTGACAGATGCGCCTCGGCTAGACGTGCGATGCCTGCGCGCGCGCGGTCCAGAAGCGCGGTGTCATCCAAAGGGTGCGTCTTTAGAATAATTTCAAGATCAGAGGGCTGCGCGCTGTCAAACGCCGCGCCGCGATGGTCGATCACAAGGCCAAGCGGCGGCTCGCCGTCGCGTCCGGGATGCAGCGAGCGCAAAAAGCCATCCTCGACCCGGATCAGCCCCGCGCCGCTGCGCCGGGCCATGGCCTCGCCGCGATGCGCATAGGGGCTGTGGCCCCAGACCGCGATCAGGTCATCGGCGCCGGGTTTGCCAAGCGCCAGGTCATAGCCCGCAAGCGACAGGATGCGGCGGATGCGGCGCTGGCGCAGAAACCCGGCGTTGTAATAGAAAACCCGCCGGGATGTGGTGGTCCCGGCGGGCTCAGATATGTGCGCGGTGTCAGAGCCCACTGCCGCTAAGCGTGTCGCCTGCGGTCGAGAACGAACCAACCGCACCAAGTGTGCCGGTGAGGGCTGCGATGACCTTGGCCCATTGGGCGAAGGGCGCTTCCGTCACATAGAGCGTGTCATCGTCGCGGACTGCAAAATCGCGCGCGACAAACATGCCGTTGGGCTTGGTCAGGTCGAGCACATAAATCATCCGCTGCGCGCCGATGAGATCATCGCGTGCAAGCACCTGATTGGCGATTTCCGCAGGCTCGTTGCGCAGCACGAAAACACCTGTCGGATCGGCGGCGGTGGTGGTCAGGCCGCCAACCTGTGCGATCGCCTCGATGGCGCTCAGGGTCTGGGTTTCAAAGGTCACGCGGGCCTGTGCGCCAGTTGCGCCAAGGGCGGTATAGGCGCGGGTGTCGGCCTCGACCAGAACCCGGT
The DNA here is from genome assembly GCF_900115165.1 of Roseovarius lutimaris. Classification (GTDB taxonomy): domain Bacteria; phylum Pseudomonadota; class Alphaproteobacteria; order Rhodobacterales; family Rhodobacteraceae; genus Roseovarius; species Roseovarius lutimaris. The sequence continues at coordinate 60,426 of NZ_FOVP01000003.1, forward strand.
CGCCGCCGCGAAGCGCGATGTCGAATTGCGGATATTTGAACAGGTCCTGAAACCAGACCTTGCTGCGCTTGTCGCCCCGGATCACGGTGATCTGGGCAACTTCGGGTTCGATGGCGATACCGCCGGCCGAGGCAATCATGTTAGAGAGCGTGCGCGTGGGCCGCTCGATCGGATAGACGCCCTGCGCGCCGACCGCCCCGCTCAGCGCCACGGTTGAGCCGTTGCCGGCAAGACGGCGCACCTCGACCTGCGGGTCGGGGGTTTGTTCGTCAAGCTTGGCGGTGATAATACGGCGGATGCCCTCGGGCGAGTTGCCGGCGGCGCGGATGCGTCCCGCGTAGGGCACAAAGACAAAGCCCGAACCGTCGACCTGTACCTCTTCCAGAATGGTCTGGCTGCTGGTCTCGCTGGCCAGAAGCCCGTCATCGACGTTTTCCCAGATGGTCAGGCCAAGCGTGTCACCGGGGCTGATGGTATCTGAGCCAAGCAGGCCTGCATTCTTGAAATCATCGGTAAATCCAAGGGCTGGCTGCACGGCGGTGGCACGGGTCACGCGGTCGTTCACCGTAACGACAAAGGCGTCGCCCTGCCGTTGAACAGAGCCCGCGTAAATTTCACGTTTGTTCGGTCCGACGCGGGGCAGGACGCCACAAGACGCCACGATTGACGCAATGGCCAAAGCGGCGACGGGCTTCGCCCATCGGGAATGTTGGGATTTCACTGCTCGGTCTCCTCGACCTGTTTTTGTTCTGCCTCAGTCTTTTTTTTTCAACCTACAGGAATCGTAAGTTAAAATCCAGTGTTACTGAAACCAGAGGTCAGGGGACAATCCGCAACTGTTGCCGTGGAGCCGCGGTGCCGGATTTGAGCGCGTCGTAGGGATCTTCGGGCGCGAGCATCATATCGACCGCCTGACGCAGCAATTGACGCCTGCCCCGCGCCGAATAAAACCCGCCTGCGATCTGGCTGGTTTCAAGGAGATAGCGGCGGTAATCGGTATAGGCGCGCCGGTCCGGGCGTTCGGCGCCGGCAAAGAAATCACGCAGCGGTTTGGTGCTCACGAACTCGGGTTTGGCATAAACCGCCTGACCGAAGGTGCGCAGCGGGATGCCGCGCCACAGCACCTGTTGTGCGGCGGTGGAATTGACTGTGACGGCGCTGCGGGCTTCATCCAGAAGTTGTGCAAGCTTGCCGCCACGCACATAATGTACCCGGCCCTGCACGCCATGGGCGCGCACAAGGCGGCGCAATTCGCTGCGGATCGGCGCGCGGCCATCCTCAAGCGGGTGCGCCTTGATCACCAGATGATGATGCGGCGGCGCGCCAAGGGCAAAGCCCTCGATCACGGTTTCCAGAAAGTCGGTCATGCTTGAGAACGGCGAATGCGCCTGAAACGACGCGTCATGTTCAAGCTGCAACAGCGCAAGATGATAGGGAAAGCCGCCATGGCGAATGCGCCAGGTGGCAAGGCGGCGTTCGACCGCCAGTACCGGCATCAGCAACAGGCGCTTGATATAGAGGTGAAATTCCTCCCGCACGCTGAGCGCGCGGTGCGGGCGGAAATTGCGATAGCGCCGGTTCTTGAGCAGGACAAACCCGTGATAAAGCGCGCCATAGAAAATATGCTGGCGCATGTCGCCCCAGCTTGCTGGCGGCAGGGCGGTGTCCATATCCGAGTTTTCCAGCGCCGCGCGCATCTGTTGCACGCTCATTTCCATCAGCTTTGAGTTGCCATTGGTGCCATCGCGCTCATAAGTCACCCAATAGGGCCGCATATAGCCCTCTTCAAAGACATGCACCGTCAGACCCGCAACGCGCGCGATCTCGACGGCCTGTGCGTGAATGGGGCGGGTGTCGCCGTAAAGCACGATATCGGTGATCTTCTTGTCGCTCAGGATCCGGCGAAAGGTGTCGGGCCAGTCGTCGGCGCTGCCGGTATAGGGGATATAGGTATTGCGGTCGCGCCAGAAGGCCTGATCGCCGGCGTTGAAGCCCACGCGCCAGACCTGCGCATTGGCCCGGTGCAGCATCTGCCCGAGTCGTCGAAAAAATGGCCCGTGCGGCCCCTGAAGAAACAGGAACGCGCGGTTCTGACCGGTCAGACCTGTCATGGCCCTTGCTGTCCTTTCCAACTCACTATGCCCCTCATAGCGGAGCAATCTGGCAAAAATAAGCCCCCGGATGCGCCGCTTGCTTGCCATGGCCGTGCGCCACCGCTAGGTCGAAAGAATGAGACTAGGGGAGACAGGTTAAATGTTTACTGGCATCGTTACGGATGTGGGCCGCATCCGGCAGGTTGAACAACGCGGCGACCTGCGCGCGCGCATCGCCACCGGCTATGACACGGCCCATGTCGATATCGGGGCCTCGATTGCCTGTGACGGGGTGTGCCTGACGGTGGTGGCGCTTGGCCCCGATTGGTTTGACGTGGATATCTCGGCCGAGACGGTCTCAAAGACCAACCTTTCGGCATGGGCCGAGGGGCGGCGCGTCAACCTTGAACGTGCGCTTAAGGTCGGGGACGAACTTGGCGGTCATATCGTGTCGGGCCATGTCGATGGTCTTGCCGAGGTGGTGGGCCAGCGCGACGAGGGCGACAGCACCCGCGTGACCCTGCGCGCGCCCAAAGACCTGGCGCGGTTCATCGCCTCCAAGGGATCGGTCGCGCTCAACGGGACATCGCTGACGGTGAACGAGGTTTCGGGCTGTGAGTTCGGCATCAACTTCATCCCCCACACCAAAGAGGTGACCACATGGGGCGATGTGGCGCCCGGGGATATGGTCAACCTCGAAATCGACACGCTGGCGCGCTATGTGGCGCGGCTGGCTGAGGCGGGGTAACCGTCTAGTCGTTATCGCTTAGCCCCGCACCGACGCCGGACAGGCGGCTTTGGGCCGTGTCGGGCGCATAGGTGCGATGGGCGAACTCTGTCAGGACTTGCGCGATCTCGGGCGCGATGTCGCCACGGGTCTGATGATCAAGGGGCGCGCCGCCGGTGTTGCGGGCTGCGGTGATGCGCACTGCTGTGGTGCGGTCGCGCTCAAGCGCATCGGGCTTGCCCATGGTGACCCGCGTTTCTGTGCCAAAGGTCACCGAGACGCCCGGCCAGTCGATGCAGAACGCGGTGTCGCTGTTTTGCGCCGCCGCCGCCACATAGGGCAGCAACAAAACCGGAAAGGATGTCTCGCCAAGCTCAAGCGCCTTGCCTTCCGCGATGTCTTTGGCCTGATCGCAAATCGCCGCGCCGCTGATCAGCGGGCAAAGCACCCCGCCGCTGGCCGCCCATGTGCCGGTTTCTTCCAGCGGGCAGAGCGTTGCATAGTCCGCGCCGTCATTCTGGCGCAGCAATCCCGCCAGGGCCTCGGCCCCCGGCAAGCCCGCCGCACAGAGCCAGCGTGTGGCCTTGCCGGCCTCTTCCGCTAGGCCCCAGCTTAGCCCCGCACCGCGCGCCGCCTTGCGCGACAGCCCCTCGATTTCGTTCAGGGACCAGGTCATGCGTGGCCCTCGAGGTAAGGATAGGTCCAGTCATCGGCATTGCCCGTCGCCAGCTCATCGGGGAAAGGGGCGTGCTGAAACATGTTGATGCGCAACCACCGATCCGAGCGTGGATCGAAATGACAGGCCCCGAAGAACGACAGCTTGGCGCGCAGCATGTCGATAGGCAGAACGCTGGCGGCAATCGTGTTGTCGCGGATTTCGGCGTAGGGCAGGCGCGCGGCGATCTGGGCGCGGCGCACCACGTGGCGATGCTCGGGATGCCGGAGCAGGAAACCGGCCACCGGCCCATCGGGAAAGCCGGTCAGATCTGCGTACATCCGCGCGGCGTCGCGGCCCGGACAAAGCGGCTGCTCGTAAGGTTCAATCGGCTCTGCGTAGCGCTCGCCCAGGCGCGGTTCAAGCTTTGCTTCAGAGGTGTACCAGACCCGCGCGGTGGCGTCCCGCTCGGCCCAGTCGATCTCAAGCGCCCAGCCATAGATATCCTGCGTCAGCGCGCGCAGATCCCTGACCTGCATCGCCCCGTCTATCCGCTAGGTGGCCTCCTCGTCGGCGGCCATGCAACAGCTCAGCCGATCCACCAGATCGCCGTAGGGTTCCATCAACAGCGAGGCCAAAAGCTCCTGCCCCTCGACGCTTAACGCGGTTTCCCCCAGAGCCAGAGGCGGTTCCAGGGCAGGTTGCCGGTCAGGTCGGCGCTTTGCAGATATTCGGCAAGCCGATCCATATCGGCGCAGAGGTCTTGCAGTTTTGCAATCTGTATCGGGTGTTCGGACTGCCAGCCGGTGGCGTGCAGGCGCGCGCGGGCGGCGAAATCGCGAAAGCTCTGCGCGGCCTCGGGGCGCGCACCGGGCAGGGCGTGAATGCGCGCCAGGGCCTCTTCGCGCGCCGCGATCCAGTTGTTGAGCAAGGCCGGATGGTTCAAAAGGAAGGGCGCCATGCCAAGCCCGGTTGAATTGCCGATACCAAAGCGCCGACGCAGGTTCGGCGCCAGCGGCACGGCGGTTTCGGGCGCGCGCAGGGCGGCCAAATGCTCGACCAGATCCATCACAAAGGCGCGGGTCAGAAAGGCCGGCAGCATCTCGATCTGAAAGGGGGCCTGAAATTCATCCCTATGGGCGGTCTTTTCGCGATCTGCCGCGCCGAATTTGCCAGAGCCATAAACCGCCGTCGTGCGCATCAGATAGCCGACATCGTCAATGCGGGCCTGATCGGGCTGTTGCCCGCGCGCAAGGCAATCGACCACATAATCCCAGAGCCGGACCGAGCGGTTGGCGCGGCTTAGCGACAGTTCCTGCTCGCTGACGCGCCCGGCCTCCTGGCGGGGCACGTTTTGCGACAGACGATCAAGATCGGCGGGGGTGGGAATGCCGTCAAACAGGGTGAATGTGGCATCCCATTCGGTTGCAATTACCCGATCCGAGCGTTTCTCGGGCGGCAGGTCATTGGCAAAGGCGATCAGGGAATAGGCGCGTTCGGGCCCTTGCGCGGTATAGACGGCATGGCCAACACCGCGCGCGTCGATCTGAAAATGCGGGCGCGAGAAGGTCCAGCTCTCAGCCTTGAGACGGCGCAGCAGGATGCGCATGAACGACAAGCGCGATTGATGGAACGAGCCGAGGCGGGAAAGGCGCATGACCAGATTTGGGTCACGCGGGGGAACGGTGGTCGGGGGCGTCGCCTGCATTGTCATCCTCCGGGTAACGCCTTTGATATAGCGCGGGATTGGGGTTTGTTCAGGCGGTTTCTGGCCCGAAGTTTTCATCATAAAACCGCAGCCAGTTGTCGCCCATGATGCCTGCGACTTCGGTTTCGGAAAAGCCGATTTTGCGCAGGCCGGTCGCGATATTGCCGAAGTCGCGGTTGTCGCGGAACCACGCGGGCTGCGGCGGAAAGCCGGGGGCAGAGGCCGAGCCTTCGCCATAGTCGATTTCCTTGGTCCAGCGCCCGGCTGCGCATCCATTCGACCACGCTATCGGGTTGATCTTGGCAGAGGTCGCTGCCGATGCCGAAATGATCGACGCCATAGGTTTCCGCGGCGCGCGCGATCATCTCGCAAAAGCTGTCGACGGTACAATCGGATTTGTCCTTGAGGTGATGGGGATACATCGAAAATCCCATCATTCCGCCGTTTTGCGTCACCGCGCGGATCACATCATCGCGCTTGTTGCGCAGGGCCGGCTGCCAGCTATGCAGATTGGCATGGGTGATGGTAATCGGCCGGGTCGAGATATCGGCGGCCTCGATGGTCGAGCGGTCGGCGGAATGGCTCATGTCGACCACAAGCCCGACGCGGTTCATCTCTTTGATCACCTGACGGCCCATGCGGGTGATGCCGGGATCCTCGGCCTCGTAACACCCGGTCGCCAAGAGCGACTGGTTGTTATAGCTCAGCTGCATGAAGCGCGCGCCAAGCCGGTGCAGGACCTCGACCAGACCGATATCATCCTCGATCGGGCTCGGGTTCTGAAAGCCAAAGAAAATCGCGGTACGCCCGGTGTCCTTGGCGCGGCGCACATCGTCGCCGGTAAAGCCCTGAAAGATCAGCTCGGGAAAGCGCTCGAACCAGCGGTTCCAGGCCTCGACGTTAAGCACGGTTTCGCGAAAGTTCTCGTGATAGGCGATGGTGACATGCACCGCGTCCACGCCGCCCGCGCGCATCTCGCGGAACACCTTTTCCGACCAGTTGGCATATTGCAGCCCGTCGATCAGCACGCTCATTCCGGCACCCCTGCAGCGATATAGGCGGTCTTGACGGTGGTATAGAATTCCGCCGCCGCGCGGCCCTGTTCGCGCGGCCCATAAGAGCTGTCGCCGCGCCCGCCGAAGGGCACATGATAATCGGTGCCCGCCGTCGGCAGGTTGACGGTGACAACCCCGGTGCGCGCGTTGCGCCGGAAATGCGTGGCGCGCGCAAGGCTTTGCGTGACGATGCCAGAGGTCAGGCCGAAATTTGTGTCGTTGACGACGGCGAGCGCCTCGTCATAGCCATCGACCTTGATCACCGAGGTGAGCGGCGCGAACATTTCCTCGCGGGTAACGCGCGCACCGCCACAGGCAAGCTCGGCGCCCTCGGATTTGCCAAGATCGACATAGGCGAGGTTTTCATTGAGCTGGGTTTCACTGACCACCGGGCCAAGCTGTGTATCGGCCTCGAACGCGTGGCCAACCTTCATCGCCTCGGCCCCCGCGACAAGCTTTTCGACAAAGGCGTCGTGAATGCCCGCATGCACCACAAGGCGCGAGGAGGCGGTGCATTTCTGCCCCGTGCCGCCAAAGGCGCCGCCAAGCGCAAGGCTGACGGCGAGATCAAGATCGGCGTCCTCCATCACCGCAAGGGCGTTCTTGCTGCCCATTTCCATTTGCACCTTGGTGAGGTTCTGGATCGCGGCACTGGCGATGCCCTTGCCCACCGGCACAGAGCCTGTGAAGGAAATCGCGTTCACTTTCGGGCTTTCGACCAGACGCTGGCCGATGCTTCCGCCCGCTCCCATGACAAGGTTAAAGAGGCCCTTGGGAATATCCTGGCGCGAGATGATTTCGGTCAGCGCATAGGCAGAGGCCGGCGTCATATTCGCGGGCTTCCAGATCACAGCATTGCCATAGCAAAGCGCCGGGGCGATCTTCCAACTGGCGGTGGCGGTGGGAAAGTTCCACGGGCTGATCACGGCGACGGTGCCGATCGGCTCGCGGCGCACATCGACCTCGACGCCGGGGCGTACGGAATCGGCGTTTTCGCCAAGCTGGCGCAGGCATTCGGCGGCGTAATAGGTAAAGAACTGACCGGCGCGAAACACCTCGCCCTTGCCCTCTGCCAGCGGCTTGCCCTCTTCGCGGCTCAGCAGGCGGCCAAGTTCTTCGGCGCGGGCCATCATCTCGGTGCCGATCGACATCAACACCGCCTGCTTGCGCTCGATCCCGTAGGCGGCCCATTCGGTCTGGGCGGCGCGGGCGGCGTCAAGCGCGCGCTCAAGCTGATCGGGAGTGGCCTGCGCATAAAGCCCGATCAGATCGCTGATGTCCGACGGGTTGCGGTTTTCGATCTCTGCGTCACCGGCAACCCAGTCCCCTGCGATGTAATTGAGATATGTCTTGGCCATGGTTTGATCCCTTTGCTTGCGTCCCGCATAAAGGGACACAGATCAAACTTCAGAACAAACGAGAAATACTTGAATTTAATTCAGTAAAACTGAATTTCAGGCGCGATTGACCAGAATTTCGGCCTGCCGGATGGTACGGGCCAGCACGCGGGCGGCGGGGGTGAGCATTTTTTCGGGTTGGGTCACCATCCAGACCTCGCGCCGGGCGGTGCTGTCGATCAGCGGCAAAAACGCCAGATCGGAAAACTCCGTCAGCACGGTCAGTTCCGGCAGGACGGTCACGCCGACCCCTGCGCGCACCAGGCTCAGGATCGAGGTGGTGTTGCGCACCATCAGGTTTGAGTTGGCCAGAATGGGCGCGAAATCGGCATCGGTGATATGCTGGCAGAGGCCATTGGCGATGAAATTCGAACCCGCAAGATTGGCCCAGCCAAGGGTTTTCCAATCGCGCGCCAGCGGGTCATCGGCGCGACAGACAAGGCCAAAGGCATCGGTAAAGACAAGGTGGCGCTCTAACCCCGGCATCGGCGGCAAGCTTGCCAGACCGATATCGGCGCGCTCTGCGGCCAACTCGCGCTGAACGCTGGCGGAATCGCTATCGCTCATGTCGATGCGCACACCGGGGTGAGCCGCCATGTAGCGGTGCAGGATCGGTGGCATCACCGCCTGCGCGACCGAGGGGGTGACCGCAAGGCGCACATGGCCAAGCTCGGCGCGTGACAGCCCTTCGATGGCGGCAATGGTGCGGTCAAAATGCGCCAATTCGCGGCTGGCCTCGATCTGAACCAGCTCGCCCAGGGGCGTCAGGCGCGATTTGCGCGCGGTCTCGAACAGCGGTGCGCCGATGTGATCCTCGAATTGTTTGAGCATCATGGAAACGGCCGAAGGCGTGCGCCCAAGGGCGGTGGCGGCCTCGGCCAGGCTTCCGTGATCGGCGACGGTGCGAAAACAGCGCAGCATTTCGATCTTGATCGACAAATTCAGGCCCTCTGAAGTTTTGCCCGCATAGTTTGCGTGGTCTTGAATAAGAGGAGCGGTGCCCTGCTGTCTAGGGGCGCGCGACGCTAGCCCCGGCGCGGGCGGTCGGGCACCCGGTCTTCGATCTTTTTGAACGCAAGCGCGATGATCCCGGCGATGATCATATAGACCAGCGCCAGCAAAAGCAGCGGCTCGTAAACAATGAAGGTGTCAGAGCGCACCCGGCTTGAGACCGAATAAATCTCGATCACGGTGATCGTCGCGACAAGCGGTGTCGCCTTGAGTTGCAGGATGGTTTCCCCGCCAAGCGTCGGCAGAACGTTGCGAATGGCCTGCGGCAGCCAGATCCGGCGGAATATGGTCCGGCGCGGCATGCCAAAGGCGCGCGCGGCCTCAAGCTGGCCCTTGTTGACCGAGGCAAAGGCGCCGCGCATCACCTCGCCCTCATAGCCCGCATAGGACAGGGTGAGGGCCAGCACCGCATAGGGCCAGGCCTGTCGCAGATAGGGCCAAAGCTCAGAGCCGCGAATCCACGGGAATTGCGGAAAAAGCGAGCCAAGTCCGTAGTACAAAAGCCAGATTTGCAGCAAAAGCGGCGTGCCCCGGATCACCGTGCAGAACGCCTTTGCCGGGGCCGACAGATACCAGGGGCCGATCGCCTGTGCCAATCCGAGCGGCACGGCGAGGGCAAAGCCAAGCACGACCGTCACCACCAATATCCAGATCGTGCGCCACAGACCTTCAAGCGCAAGGGGGGCGTATTCCGGTAGCCAGTCCCAGCGAAGCGACAGGGCGCACCAGAGGATCAGCCCGGCAAAGAGCGCCATCAGAAAGATGCGATGCGGTTGCAGGAAGGCACGCCAGCCGGTCATTTCGTGCCCCCCTTGAGCGAGGGCTGGCCGCGCCGCGCCCATTTCTCGATCCGCGCGAAAAGCGCGCCGGAAAATAGGGTCACGATCAGGTAAAGCGCGCCGGCGGCCAAAAAGAAGGTGAAATAGGCGCGCGTGCTGCCGGCCGCCTGTCGGGTTTCAAGGGTCAGCTCGCTAAAGCCGACAATCGCCAAGAGGGCGGTATCCTTGGTGGCGATCAGCCACAGATTGGCCAGCCCCGGCGTGGCAAAACTCATCATCGCCGGGATCGTCACCCGCCGCAGCGTCATCAGCGGTGGCATGCCAAAGGCGCGCGCGGCTTCAAGTTGACCGGGCGGAATCGCCTGAATGGCACCGCGCAAAACCTCAGTCGAATAGGCGCCCTGCACGATGCCAAGCACCCAGATACCGGCGACGACGCCGCTGATTTCAACCCGGCCATAGCCCATGGCAAGCGCGGCCTGATTGATCAGGTCGCTGCCCACGTAATAGAGGATCAGGATCAGCACGAGTTCGGGCACGGCGCGGATCACGGTGGTGTAAATCGCCAGCAGATCACGCAGGATCGGGCCGCCGTAAAGCTTGCCATAAGCCCCGAACAGCCCGATCAAAAGGCCAAAGCCAAAGGCCCCGAGGGCGATCTGCAAAGAATTGGCCAGCCCGCGCAACAGATTGCCACCCCAGCCCGGAGGCGAGAGCGACAAAAGCTGGACGGACTGGCTTAGCCCGAGGGTGTCGAGCAGGCTTTCCAAACCGGCTTAGTAGATGCTGGCTTTGAAATAACGCGCGGTGATCGCATCATGGGTGCCGTCGGCCAGAATGGCGGCGATGCCCTTGTTCAGCGCCGCGCGCAACTCGTCGTCGCCCTTGCGCACACCGGCCCCGACACCAAGGCCAAGGATCGCGGGATCATCGGCAACGCTGCCCTTGATCTCACAGCAACCGCCCGCATCGGTCGAGACAAAATCGGCCATGGCGATGCTGTCGGCCTGAGTCGCGTCAATCCGGCCCGCGACCAGATCCTGATTGGCCTCGTCCTGGGTCTGATAGATGCGGATTTCGGCGGCATCGGCGAAATGCTCCTGGGCATAGGCCTGATGGATGGTCGAGGCCTGAACGCCAAGGATCTTGCCCGCAAGCCCCTCTGGCATGGCGGCCATATCAAGCGCCTTGTCGCCGACAATCACGGCGGGAGTGTTATAGTAAGGATCTGAAAAATCGATAGTTTTCAGGCGTTCCTCGGTGATCGACATCGACGCCATGATCGCGTCGATCTGTTGGCCGGTCAGCGACGGAATGATGCCATCCCAAGCCACCGGCGTGAGGACACAATGCAGCTCAGCCGCCTCGCAGACGGCGCTGATCACCTCGATTTCCCAGCCGACCCATGTGCCGGACGCATCGACTGAGGCAAAGGGCGGATAGGGCTCGGCGGCGATGCCGATCTTGACCTCATGATCATGGGCAAAGGCGGCGGTGGCGGCAACCGCGCCAAGGGTGGCGGCGGCGAGGATGGATTTCAAATTCATGGTCGTTCTCCCGTGTTGGTTATGGTTTTTTGGTCTTGCCCTGCGCGCGTTTCGTTAGCCGACGGTTTGCAGGAATTGTTTGAGGCGGGCCGATTTCGGCGCGCCAAAAAGCTGATCCGGGGGGCCTTGTTCTTCGATCTGGCCCTCGAAAAGATAGACCACATGATTGGCCACTTCGCGGGCGAATTTCATCTCGTGGGTGACAAGCAGCATGGTGCGCCCCTCGGCGGCCAGATCGCGGATCACGGTCAGAACCTCGCCGACCAGTTCAGGGTCAAGCGCGCTGGTGGGTTCGTCAAACAGCATCACGCTTGGGTCAACGGCCAAAGCCCGCGCAATCGCCGCGCGCTGTTGCTGGCCACCCGATAGAAAGGCGGGAAAGGTATCGGCCTTATCCGCCAGCCCGACCCGATCCAAAAGCACGCGGGCCCGCGAAATTGCCTCGGCGCGCGGGGTCTTGAGGACATAGACCGGCACCTCGATCACGTTTTCCAGAAGGGTGCGATGGGTCCAGAGATTGAAGGCCTGAAACACCATGCCAAGCCGGGTGCGAATGCGTTCAATCTGGCGGCGATTGGCGGGGCTTCCGTCGGCGCGCATGGCGATCTCTTCACCCGCCACGACAATGCGGCCCGATGTCGGGGTCTCCAGAAAGTTGATACAGCGCAGCAGGGTTGACTTGCCCGAGCCAGAGCCGCCAATGATCGCCACCACATCGCCCTTGCGCGCGCTGAGCGAGACGCCCTTGAGCACCTCAAGCGTGCCAAAGGATTTATGCAGGTCCTCGACAAGAATTGCCGTTTCCGCCGGGGCGGGGGCGTCGGTCTGTCGGGTTTGGGCTGTCACGGGGGCAACTCTCCGATTGGCGCGTTTTTTGCGCTTGTAGTAAGGCCGATGAAGGTTAATTATGCAAGCGTATAATTAACCGCGTCGCAGGATAGGGATGACCGTGCCGGGAGATCGCCGCAAATTCAGGCGCGAGGGGGCCGACCAACGCAAAGAGGCGCTGGTGCGCGCCACGCTCGAACTGATCGCCGAAGAGGGGGTGCGCGGCGCCACCGTGCGCGCCATCGCCGAGCGCGCCGAGGTCACCCAAGGCCTGATCCGGCATTATTTTTCCACCAAGGAAGATCTGGTTCTGGCGGCCTATACCCGGCACATGGGCGCGATGACCGATCAGACCTTTGCAAGTGCCGTCGGCACCACAGCCAAGGCGCGGCTTGCGGCCTTGCTCGTGGCCTCGGTGACGCCGCCGGTGGTCGATGCGGCCTCGGTCGGGCTTTGGGCGGGGTTTCTCAATCATGTGCGTCAGGATGCGCGCATGCAAGACGTTCACGCGCGCACCTATCACGGCTTTCGCGACCGGCTTGAGGCGCTGATTGCCGAGGTCTTGCGCGATGCCGGGCGGGGGGCGGATGACCGCGAGTGTCGGCGACTGGCGATTGCCTGCAATGCGGTGATCGACGGGCTCTGGCTTGAAGGCGGCGCATTGCCGCAAGCGTTTGAAGCGGGCGAGCTTGCCGAGATTGCGGTGCAATCGGTGGGCGCGATCCTTGGGTTGGATTTGACAGAGGCAGAGGCGCAGCAATGAGATTTTCTTCGATAAAAGAGCGGCTTGCAGGGCTTGGTGGGGCCAAGTGGGAGGTGCATTCGCGCGCCAAAACCTTGGCGGCAGAGGGCCGCGATATCATTCAGCTGACCATCGGCGAGCCGGATGTGGCGACGCCCGAGACCCTGAAAGAGGCGGCCTATGCGGGCATGCGGGCCGGGCGCACCGGCTATTCTGACGGGCGCGGCGAGCCGGGCCTACGCCGCGCCCTTGCTGCGCGCTATAGCGCGACGCGCGGCCGGGAATTTCACCCCGACCAGGTGATGTGTTTTCCCGGCACGCAAACCGCGCTTTACGCGGTGATGCAGATCGTCGCCGAGGCGGGCACAGAGGTGCTTGTCGGCGACCCGATGTATGCGACCTATGAGGGCGTCATTCGCGCCAGCGGGGCCGATATGGTGCCTGTGCCCCTGCGCCCTGAGAACGGCTTTCGGATGGCGGCGGCGGATATAGAGAGCCGCATAACCCCCAGAACCCGCGCGATATTGTTGACGACGCCGCATAATCCGACCGGGGCCATTTTGCGCCCCGAGGATATCGCGGCGATCGGGCGGCTGGCGATCGAGCATGACCTTTGGATCATCTCGGACGAGGTCTATGAAGAGCTGGTGTTTGATGGCGCGCGCTTTGTCTCGCCTCTATCGCAGGCCGATCTGGCAGAGCGCGTCGTCGCGGTCGCGTCGATCTCAAAATCCCACGCCGCGCCGGGCTTCAGAAGCGGCTGGTGTGTGGGGCCGCTTGAGTTTACCGCCGCGCTGCTGTCGCTGTCGGAAACCATGCTGTTCGGCAATCAGCCCTTTATCGCCGATATGACCGAGGCGGCGGTGCGAGATGGCTCTGAGGTGGCGCCGGGGATGCGGGCGCGCTTTGCGGCGCGCGCCGATCTTCTGGCGCGCCGGCTTGAGGGAGAAACCGCGCTTTATGTCCATCGTCCCGAGGCGGGGATGTTCGCAATGATCCGCACCCAGAGCACCGGTATGAACGGTTACGACTATGCGCTTGACCTGCTTGAGAAAACCGGTGTGGCGGTGATGCCCGGCACGTCTTTTGGCGAAACGCTCAAGGATTGGGTGCGCGTTGCGCTGACGGTCGAGGATGCGCCTTTCAACGAGGCGATTGACCGGATTGTCGCCCATGCAAACGCAAAACAAGCGCGGCGCGCGTGAGGCCCTGATGAACAAAGGAATGACCATGACCAACCCGAGTTTTGAATTTCGCCGCGCGATCACTCGCAAGCCTGCGCCAAGCATCGTTGACGGGCTGCGCGCCGAAGACATCGGCAGGCCCGACCTTGACCAGATGCTGCGCGATCACGCCGCCTATGTGGCCGCGCTCAAGGGCACCGGCGCCGAGGTGGTCGAGCTTCCGGCGCTTGAGGCGTTTCCCGATGCGGTGTTTGTCGAGGACACGGCGCTTTGCCTTCCGCAAGGCGCGGTCCTGATGCGCCCCGGCGCGCCAAGCCGTCAGGGCGAGGTGGCGCAGATGGCCCCGGCACTGGCGGCATTTTACGGCGACACCCTGCGCGAGATCAACGCGCCGGGATGCATCGAGGGCGGCGATATCCTTGTGACCGGGCGCGAGGTTCTGGTCGGGCTGTCGGCGCGCACCAACCCGGAGGGCGTGGCGCAACTGGCCAAAATCGTCGGTGACTGGGGTCACACCCTGCGCGTGGTCGACACGCCCGAGGGGGTTTTGCATTTCAAGACCGATTGCGGCCTGCTCGACGGCGAGACAATCTTGGCCACCGGGCGTCTGGCCGCCTCTGGCTGTTTTGACGGCTATAAGGTGTTGCTTGTACCCGAGGGTGAAGAGGCGGCGGCCAATTGCATCCGTTTCAACGGGCTGGTGATCATGGCGGCGGGGTTTGAGCGCACCGCTGAGTTGCTGACAGAGGCCGGGTTTGAGGTGGTTGAGATCAACAATTCGGAATGCGCCAAGCTTGATGGCGGCATGTCCTGCCTGTCGTTGCGGTTTTAAACCGCAATCTGGCGTAAATCCGATTGTAAGCGCCGCCCGGTTTCGCCAATGGTTTCCCCATCGTAACGGGGGGCCACAGAGGGCTATATATAAGGAGTGCCGCAAATGAGCGTACAATGGGCACCAGAGGCAGAGCGCGGCACGCCCTATTGGTGGGCGGCGCTGGATGCGCCGGAACCGGGGCAGGATTTGCCCGATAGCTGCGATCTTCTGGTGATTGGCGCGGGCTATGCCGGATTGTCGGCGGCCCTTGCGGCGCAGGAGTGCGGCGCGCGGGTGGTCGTGGTGGATGCGGGCGAGCCGGGCAAGGGCGCCTCGACACGCAATGGCGGCATGTTTGGCGCGCATCCCCGGCTTGGTTGGTCCGAGTTGGCCCGCAAATTCGGCGCCGAAGTGGCCGATGCGCTATTCGCCGAGGCCAAGCCTGCGCTTGACTGGGCCAAGGCCCTGATCGCGGACAACGGGATTGACTGCGACCTGCAACAGACCGGACGGCTTCAACTGGCCTGGACGCCGGGGCATTTCGCCAATCAACGCAGGCTGGCGCAAACCGTGACCGAAAAATCGCAGGTCGAGGCGCGCATTGTCGAGCGCGCCGATCTTGGGCAGGAGATTGCGACCGGGCAGTATTTCGGCGGGCTTCTGTTTCCCGAACATTGCGCCATTCATCCGGCCAAGTTTCATCAGGGGCTGTTGCGCGCGGTCCGTGCCCGCGACATTCCGGTGGTGAGCCATGCGCCGGTGACACGGCTTGAGCCGGTGGGCGCAGAGCATCTGGCGCATACGCCCAAAGGCAGGATTCGCGCCGCCAAGGTGGTGCTGGCGACCAATGGCTATACGACGCCCGCGTTCCGCTGGCATATGGCGCGGGTGTTTGCGCTGCCGAGTTACCTGATCGCGACCGAGGAATTGCCCGCCAACCTTATCGGTCATATCGCGCCGGGGCGGCGGATGATGGTCGAGACCCGCGCGCGCCACAGCTATTTCCGGATTTCGCCCGATGGCAAGCGGGTGCTGTTTGGCGGGCGCGCCTCGATGAAGGTGCTTGATCTCAAGGCCTCGGGCGAGCGGCTTCATGACACGATGACCGGGGTCTGGCCCGAGTTGCGCGGCACGCGCCTGTCGCATGCCTGGCTTGGGTTCACCGGCTATTCGTTTTCGCACATGCCTTATGTGGGGCATGATCGCGGCGTGCATTATGCCATGGGCTTTTCCGGCTCGGGCACGGTGATGGCGCCGTATCTTGGGGCCAAGGCCGCCTATCAGGCGATGACTGATGCGCGCGGGCAGACCGCCTATAGCGCGACACCGCTTCGGCCAAGCTGGCTCCATCCGCTGCAAAAGCCGCATTTCCTTGCGGCGGCGGACCTGTGGTATCGCCAGGTGGTCGATCGAAAAGAAAACTGGCAGGCGCGAAAGGACAATTGAAATGAGCGTTTTTGACGAAGATCTGTTTGTACAGGGGCTGGAACAGCGCAAGGCGACGCTGGGCGCCGAGTATGTGGAAAAGAACCTGGCGGCGGCGGATGAGTTTACCCGCCCCTTTCAAGAGGCGATGACGGCCTGGTGCTGGGGCTTTGGCTGGGGCGATGAGGTGATTCCCGCCAAGACCCGCTCGATGATGAACCTCGCGATGCTGGGTGCGCTTGGCAAGATGCATGAATGGGAAATCCATTGCCGGGGCGCGATCAACAACGGGGTCACCCCCGAGGAAATTCGCGCGATCATCCATGTGGTCGGGATATACTGTGGTGTACCGCAAGCACTTGAATGCTTTCGCGCAGCCAAGAAGATTCTCGCAGAACAGGCCGGGTGAGTCGCCGCTGTGGCGCGTTGGCCCTACCCCAACATTGGGGGAGCCGGGCCATCGCCATCAAGGGGCGCGGATGCGCCGCAACCGATAGTAGTAAGGGGTAAAAATTCCCCAAGCCTTTGTTTTAAAGGCCTAAGACCGGTATAGAGGGGCATCAGGGTCTGTCTTTCGCCCAGAGTGGTTCAAAGGGTGTGTGATTTAAACGTCACAGCACGGGTAACAAGCGCCACGAGGCAGGGGGTTGCGTTGACAGTTGGGGGGTGTTTGCCGCATTCCATGATCCAAGCCGCGTCCAATGACTGGTGCGGCGGATCTTAAAAACCTGCTATTGAGGAGGGTCACCCTTGAAAAAGCAACTTCTTTGCACCAGCGCAATCGCACTCGGCTGCGCCATTGCTGCACCCGCGTCCGCCCAGGAATGGGATATGGACTGGGGCGGTTTCGTTAACACCCACGTTGGTTACGCTGACGTATCCGGCACAGCCAACGTTGGCCAGGATTTCGACGGCGTCAACATCTTCGTGAACCGCGAAATCCACTTCACTCCCTCGGTTACGCTCGACAACGGCCTGACCTTTGGTGTGAACGTCCAGATGGAAGCTGACAACAGCAGCGCGCCGTCTGCGGACATCGATGAAACCTACATGACCATCAGCAGCGACACCATGGGCCGCATCATTCTCGGCAACGAGAACTCGGCTGGTTACCTGGCGATGGGTTCGGTTTACACACCTGGCGTTGGTTCGCTTGGCATCAACTCGGGTTCGATCTCGGGCTTCATGCCGCTGACCGGTTCGGCCTACACCTTCCGTTCGGCCGCTGCTTCGTCGCTGACAGAAGTTGGTAGCAACAACGACGTGGCGCGCATCACCTACTTCACACCGTCGTTCAACGGTCTGACCGTTGGTGTTTCGTATGCCCCGAACGGTACAGTTAACGCCGCTAACAACGGCGCCTTCGACCGCAATGTCACTGCTCTGACCGACATCTTCGACATCGGCGCAAGCTACAGCCAGTCGTTCAACGGTGTTGACGTTGGTCTTGCTGGTCGTTACGGCACGGGCGATGCAGCAGTTGGCGGCGATCCTGAGACTTGGGCCGTTGGCGGTACTGTTGGCTTCGCAGGTTTCACCGTTGGTGCAACCTATGCTGAAAACGATGCTGGCACTGTTGGCGTAGCAGGCGATCAAGAAGGTTGGAGCCTTGGCGCAACCTATGACATCGCAGGTCCGTGGACAGTTGGTCTTGACACCTACCAAGGCGAATTCAAAAATGTCGCCGGTACCTCCAAGGACGAATATGAAGCCTACAAACTCGGCGCATCGCGCAGCTTGGGTGCTGGCGTAAGCTGGGATGTCTATGCCATCCGTGCAGAAACCACTAACGGCACAGTCGGCGGTGTTGCAGAGCCCAAAAGCAAAGCGACCATCATTGGTACCGCAATTAACCTGAGCTTCTAATCCGGTTAATCTAAAAATAGGCGGCGGGGGGTGACTTTTCCCCCCGCCGTTTTTATTTGTCTGACTGTAGTGATTCCAAACTGACAACGGGCTGGGTGGACCATGAAGAAAAGTATCGTCTGGATGGCGTCCTACCCGAAATCGGGGAACACGTGGACACGTATTTTTCTTGCCAACTACATCGCAAATACATCCAAGCCGATCCCGATCAACAATGCGCATCGCATTGCGATCGGGGATGCGATTGCCAAGACCTATAGCATGGTGGCCGGACGGCCAATTGATACCCAGGACATCGACCTCACCCTGCAAATGCGGCCGCGCGTGTTGCGCGGAATCGTATCAAACAATGCCGATATCAACCTGGTCAAAACCCATAACGCCCGGATCGTGGCGCATGGCATACCTCTTATCCCGGATGAATTGACCCGCTCGGCAATGTACATCATGCGCAATCCGCTTGATATGGTGTTGTCTTACGCGCGACATTACGGGATTTCACAGGCGGATGCCTGTCATGCGGTCAGTCACCCCGACAATGTCAACATGCCGACCGAGTCGATGGTCGTGCAATTCATCGGGTCATGGTCGGATCACGTCCGAAGCTGGACCGGGAAATCGGCCTATCCGGTGCTTGTGCTGCGCTATGAGGATTTGCTTGCGGACCCGCATACGCATTTTGCCAAGGTGGTCGAGCATGTCGGCCTGCCGGTCGAGCCTGAGCGTTTGGACCGCGCCATCAGGTTTGCCAGTTTCAAAGAGCTGTCGGCCCAGGAAAAAACCCAAGGCTTTGTCGAAAAGTCCCAGGAAAGCGATGCCTTTTTTGCAAAGGGTACAAGCGATCAGTGGAAAACCGATCTGACGCCGCGTCTTGTCAAACAGATGAAACGCGCGCATCGCAAGGTCATGACGCAATTTGGATATCTCGAATGACAGATATGCGGCGCATTATCTGGCTGGCATCCTATCCCAAGTCCGGCAACACCTGGACGCGGATTTTCCTGGCCAATTACATCGCAAATCCGTCAGAGCCGCTCTCTTTGAGCGAAATGACGAAATACAGCACCGGTGATGCAATCCTTCGGCATTATCACACCATGGCTGGCCGGATGATCGATCCGCATAATTTCCCCCTGACGTTGTCGCTGCGCGACAAGGTTCTGCGCGGTATCATTTCCAACAAGGCCGATGCCTATCTGGTGAAGACACATAGTAGCCGCAGAGCCGTACAGGGGGTCGAACTTATTCCCCCCCAATATACCCGCTCGGCGGTCTATATCATCCGCAATCCGCTTGATATGGTGTTGTCTTCGGCGCGGCACTACGCGATCTCGGCTGAAAAAGCTGTGGAAAGCATCTCGCAGAAGGGCAAGGTCGTTCCGCCCAGTGAAAAAACGGTTCCGGTTGTTCAGGGCTCCTGGTCGGAACATGTGAAAAGCTGGACCTCGTTTGCGCCCTATCCGGTGCTTGTCCTGCGCTACGAGGATATGCTCTGCAATCCGCAAGAGAATTTTGGCAAGATCCTCACCCATCTGGGAATTCCGATCGACAAGGACAGGCTGGACCGGGCCATTCAATTTTCCAGCTTCAATCAGTTGAAAGAACAGGAAGAAAAGACCGGCTTTGTGGAAAAGGCCGAGCATGCGGAAAGCTTCTTTGCATCGGGCAAAAGCGATCAGTGGAAGACCGAGCTGTCGCCTGAACTGGTCAAGAAAGTGCGCGATTTGCATGGCGACACGATGAAACGACATGGGTATCTGGAATGAGCAATCTGCGCCGCATCATCTGGCTGGCAAGCTATCCCAAATCGGGCAACACATGGATGAGAAGCCTGCTTGCGCATTACTTCATGCCCGCAGGCCAAGCGCCCGACATCAACAATCTGCGACAGTTCACCACCGGCGACACGCGTCAGGACTTTTTTGATGCGGCGGCGGGCGGACAGTTTCGCGGTAAAAACCTTGAGGATTGGGTCAAGATGCGGGCAAAGGCGCTGCGTCTGATTGCGGGGTCGAAGCCGGATTACCATTTTGTCAAAACCCATTGCCAGACGATCCGGATGTTTGATCATGACATCATCCCCCCGGATCTAACGGCGGCGGCGATCTATATCATGCGCAACCCGTTCGATCTTGCCCCGTCCTTTGCCCGCCATCAGGGCGCGGATATCGACACCGCCATCAAGATGATGTGTTATTCCGACACGGTTATGGGCACGCCGAACGGGATTTACGACCTGTTGGGCCGCTGGGATGATCACATCAACGCCTGGAACAACGCCCCCGGTCTGCCGCATTATGTGGTGCGCTATGAGGATCTCTTACATCATCCGGCAAAAACCATGCGCAAGCTTCTGGAAAAGTTCCTGAGCGTCAAGGTTGAGGGGCCGAAACTGGCCCGTGCAATCAAGGCGACAAGCTTTGAGGCGATGAAAAAGCAGGAAGAGACCCTTGGCTTTACAGAGAAACCACAAGGCATGACCGCGTTTTTCGCCAAGGGTCAGGCCGGGGTCTGGCGCGATGATCTGACGCCGCAGCAGGTGGGCCGTATTCGCGAGGCTTTCCTGCCGACGCTGGAAAAATGGTATCCTGAGATGCTTGCGGAAACCGCGGAATTCGCCAAGGCCGGTTAAGGCCAGAGCGCGACACCAAGATTTGTCTTCTCGTGTAGAATGATTATGTACTATGCAAAAGACAAGAAACACCAACCATCGGAGGCCCGCCATGACGCGCCAGATACTGTCCCTTTTGGGTGCAACGATTGCGCTCGCCGCCTGTACGGTTGCTGACCCTACTGTGGTCACCCGATTGGGGGCAAACCCGGTTGTGTCGGGCGGCACCTATAGTAGCGGCGGTGGCGTGAGCATCGCGGTTGATGTGCGCGAAAACGACGGGAAAACAATGCTTTGCGGCGTCTGGGCGCAAAGCCGCGCGCAATCTGTTCTGACCAAGAGGGTTGAGCCGAAGCTGCTTGGGTCTGCCTCTGTATCCTTTGGCGACAGCGTTCTGGCACGTGGACTTTTGTTCATGCCCGAGGTCGACCCGGCCCCGGATTACGCAGGCCAGGAGGCGCGATGCCTGGTGACCGAGCGCGCCTGGCAGGCTGGCGACGAAAGCCGCCGGCCTCAAATCCATATTCCCGCACAGGTGGTGCATGTCGAATCCGACGAAATGGGTGGCTTCGCGGTCACCTTCCGTCAAACCGGGCCGGGGGCTGGCGAGAGCTAGCGCTATTCGGCCTCTGCCCGGCGCTGTCCGCTTCGCCGCGTCTTGATCACCTGCGCAAGGATCGACAGTGCGATTTCTTCCGGGGTCACCGCGTCAATCGCAAGCCCCGCTGGCGCGTTGATCTGTGCCAGCGTGGCAGCGTCCGCGCCCGCCTTGCGCAGGGTCTTTGCCAGAGCGGCAAATTTGCGATGGCTGGCGACAAACCCGATGTAATCCGCGCCGCAGGTCAGGGCGGCGTTCAAGCCGTCAAGATCGCCCTTGCCTTGTGTCGCGACCACCACCATGCGCCGCGCGCCCGCTGGCAGGGGCCCAAGTGCTGTGGCACTGTCATGGGTCGTGATGTCAAAACTGAACGATCCGGCCAGGGCCGCCAACGAGCGCGCCACCGGCGAGGCGCCGATTATCACCAACTCTGGCTGTGGCAATATCGGCTCGATAAAGAGATCCATCGAGCCCTTGCTGGGGCATCCGTTGCGCGCGATTTCTATGCCCTCTTCGGCCTCGATCCCGCCCAACTCTTCCTCGGGGCGCAAAGAGATAAGACGCGGTGTGCCATCGCCAAGCGCCGCCAGGGCGGCGCGTGTCATCGCCCCGCGCACACAGCCCCCGCCAACCCAGCCCTCTGCAATCGTGCCATCCGCCAGGATCAGGGCGCGCGCACCGGGTTTGGCCGAGGTCGCGCCCACCGTGCGCACCACCGTGGCGATTGCATATGCACGCCGCGCCTCGCGCAAGCGGGCAAGGGTCGTTGCAATGGCGGTATCAAGCAATTCCGGGGCCATCAGAGACGCTCCAGTTCCGGTTCGAGCGCGGCCAGATCGGCCAGCGTGCTGGCGGGCGCAAAGAGATCAAGATAGGGCAGGGCGGCGGCCATCCCGCTGGCAACAGGCGCGTAATCCGTCCAGCCTTTCAGCGGGTTAAGCCAGATGATCTTACACCCCCGCTTGCGCAGCCGCGCCAGGGCCGACGCCATTTTCTCGGGCGGATCGGTGTCATAGCCATCCGACAGGATGATCACCACGCTGCGTCCGTTCACAAAGCGGCGCGCCGGGCCGCGGGCGAACTGATCCAGCGCCGCGCCGATCTTTGACCCGCCGCCAAAGCCCTCGGCCAACAGGCTCAGCCGGTTCAGCGCGCGCATCGGATCGGTGTCGCGCAACGCCTCGCTGATGCGCACGAGACGGGTGTGAAACAGATAGGCATCGGTGCTTTCATCCGCGCGTATCAGGCCGGACAGAAAGGCCAGAAATACCCGCGCATAGATCGTCATCGACCCCGAGACATCGCAAAGCGCCACGATCTTTACGGGCCGGTCAGGCCGGGCCTTACGCGGCAGGGCAAGCGGCTCGCCCCCGGTCGACAGGCTCTGGCGAAGAAGGCGGCGAAAATGGATTTGATCGCCCTTGCGCGCGGCGCGCCGACGACGCGAACGACGGTCGCGAAAGGCTGCCGCAAGGCGGCGCGCGGTGGCCTCGGCGGCGGCGATATCCTGCGGGCCGACCAATCGGCGCATGTCCTTGCGCATCAGGTTTTCAACCCGGCTCGCGATAAGCTTGCCGGTGCCATCCCCATCGGCACTGGCGTGATCTGGGCCATCGTCGGGGCTATGTATCCGGCCGCGCGCGCCTGCGGTTTCGCCCTGTGGGTCGCGGGTGTTGGTTGAATTCACGTCGGCCTTGCTCTCGCTTGGCACGGATTTTTCGCGCACCCGGCCGTCAGCGCGCCAATAGCTGTCAAACAGCAGATCAAAGCGCGCGGCCTCCTCGGTAGTGGCGGCGCAAACCGCTTTCAGCGCAAGGCGTGCATCATCGGGGTCGCAGGCGGTGACATGGGTCAGAGCGGCAAGCGCGGTTTGGGTTTCCCCGACCCCAAGGCGCAAGCCGTTGTTGCGCAAATGCGCCATAAACCCTGCCATGCGCGCGGCGGGGCCGGGGTCGCGCGCGGAAAATCGGGTGATCCGGCTCATGCGGCCTGTCCCGCAAGGCGCGCGGCCACCTCGGGCGGGATCGCTTCGCGGTCGCCTTGGGTTTTAAGCAGCGTGCCAAGCGCCGCCTGCAACAGAACCGGATCGTGGCTTAGGTCATTCACGCCAAGCCCGGCCAGGGCGGCGGCAAAATCAAGCATCTCGGCAATGCCCGGGTTTTTCTCAAGATCCTCGCGGCGCAGGGCCTGGACAAAGCCGATGATCTGTGCGGCGAGCCGGGCCTCGATCTTGGGCGCGCGGATTTGCAGAATTGCAAGCTCTGCTGCGGGGTCCGGGTAATCTACATGTGCATAAATGCAGCGCCGCCGCAGCGCATCCGACAAATCGCGCGTGCCATTGGCGGTCAGGATCACGATTGGCCTTGTGATCGCCTTCACGGTGCCCAATTCGGGAATGGTGATCTGAAACTCTGACAGGATTTCAAGAAGATAAGCCTCGAATTCCTCATCCGCGCGGTCAATTTCATCAATGAGAAGCACCGGCGCCACCGGCTGCCGGATGGCCTGCAAAAGCGGGCGCTGCAACAGGTAGTCATCGGAAAATATCCGCGCCTCGACCGCCTTGCCGGTCTCGCCCGCCTCAGAGGCGGCACGAATGGCCAAAAGCTGGCGCGGATAGTTCCATTCATAGATCGCCTGCGCCGCATCAAGCCCCTCATAGCATTGCAGCCGGATCAGCATCGTATCACGCAGCGCGGCCAGCACGCGGGCCACCTCGGTCTTGCCAACCCCGGCGGCCCCCTCAAGCAAAAGTGGGCGACCAAGCGACAAGGCAATATGCACCGCCATCGCCAGATCATCAGCAGCGATATAGCCGTGATCCGCCATGCCCTTCTGCAAGTCCCGCCAATCGTGCATGTTTATTTCACCGTTCCCAAAATACTCCGGGGGACTCCAGGGAAATTCGTCGAATTTTCCTGGATGGGGGCAGCGCCCCCGCCCAACCTAGTCGTGCAGACCAAGATCATTGGCCGCTTTCCAGATCCGCCAGTGATCATGTGGCATGTGCAATTGGCGCAATCCGAACGGGCGTAGCGCGTCATGCACCGCATTTGAAAAGGCCGGAACCCCGCCGACATTGGGGCTTTCGCCCACCCCCTTGGCGCCAATCGGGTGATGCGGGCTCGGGGTTTCGGTGTGATCGGTGGTGTAATGCGGGGTTTCCCAGGTGGTTGGCAAAAAGAAATCCATCAGCGTGGCGGTCTTGCAGTTGCCCATGTCGTCATAGGCCATCTCCTGCGCCATCGCGATGGCATAGGCCTCGGTCAGCCCGCCATGCACCTGTCCTTCGATCACCATCGGGTTGATCCGGGTGCCGCAATCGTCAAGCGCATAGACCTGACGGATATGCGCCTCGCCGGTATCCACATCCACATCCATCACACAGATATAGGCGCCGAATGGATAGGTCATATTGGGCGGATCGTAATAGCTGACCGCCTCAAGCCCCGGCTCGACGCCCGGAATCGCCTGATGATAGGCGGCATAGGCGATCTCGGCCATGGTCTTGAACCGCTCGGGCGCGCCCTTGACGACAAAGCGGTCGACGTCGAATTCGACGTCATTGTCATGCACTTCCAAGAGGTACGCGGCAATCATCTGCGCCTTGGCGCGGATCTTGCGCCCGGCAAGCGCGGTGGCCGCCCCCGCCACCGGGGTCGAGCGGCTGCCATAGGTGCCAAGCCCATAGGGCGCGGTATCGGTGTCGCCCTCTTCAATGGTGATGCTATCGGCGGGGATGCCGATCTCGCTGGCCAGAATCTGGGCAAAGGTGGTCGCATGGCCCTGGCCCTGGCTGATCGTGCCAAGGCGCGCGATGGCGCTTCCGGTGGGGTGAATGCGGATTTCGCAGCTATCGAACATCCCCATGCCGAGGATATCACAGTTCTTGACCGGCCCCGCGCCGACGATCTCGGTGAAAAAGCTAAGCCCGATCCCCATAAGTTTGCGGGTCTCGCCGCGCTTGAACGCCGCAAGCTGTTCCGCCTGTTCGGCGCGCAGCCCGTCATACCCCACCGCCGCAAGCGCCTTGTCCCAGGCGGTGTGATAATCGCCGCTGTCATATTCCCAGCCAAGCGCCGACTGATAGGGGAACTGATCCTCGCGGATAAAGTTGATGCGCCGCAGCTCTGCGGCATCCATGCCAAGCTCGATTGCCAGAACCTCGATCATCCGTTCGATGAAATAGGCGGCCTCGGTCACGCGGAACGAACAGCGATAGGCCACCCCGCCGGGCGCCTTGTTGGTATAGACCCCGTCCACCCCGACATAGGCCACCGGAATGTCGTAAGATCCGGTGCAGATGTGGAAAAA
Organism: Roseovarius lutimaris; assembly: GCF_900115165.1. Taxonomy (GTDB): domain Bacteria; phylum Pseudomonadota; class Alphaproteobacteria; order Rhodobacterales; family Rhodobacteraceae; genus Roseovarius; species Roseovarius lutimaris. Next base: position 85,780 of record NZ_FOVP01000003.1, read on the forward strand.
TCCCGCCGGAAACTTGGTCGGATCGGCGCAGGCATCAAAGGCGCCGTGATCGGCGGTGACCTTGGCCTCAAGCGCGGTGATCTTGCCGTCTTTGGTGGCCGAAATCCGCCCTTTCATCCAATAGTCGCGCGCGAATGCGGTCGCCATCAGGTTGTCCATCCGGTCCTCGACCCATTTCACCGGCTTGCCGGTGACAATCGAGGCGACGATCGAACAGACATAGCCCGGATAAACCCCGACCTTGTTGCCAAAGCCGCCGCCGATATCGGGGCTGACGACGCGAATGTTATGCTCTTCTATCCCTGACAAAAGCGAGGCGACGGTGCGCACCACATGCGGCGCCTGAAATGTGCCATAGAGCGTCAGCTTGCCGTTTACCTTGTCCATCGAGGCGACACAGCCGCAGGTTTCCAGCGGGCAGGGATGGGTGCGATGGTAATAGATCATTTCCTCGGCCACCACATCGGCGCTGTCGATCACCTGTTCGGTGGCGGCCTTGTCGCCCTCTTCCCAGAGGAAAATATGGTTCGGGTGGCGGCGTTCGCCATGCGCGCCGCTGGTTTCCCCCGCGATATCCTCACGCAGGGTCACATCGCTTTGCAGGGCTTTGAACGGGTCGACAAGCACCTCAAGCTCTTCATATTCGACCTCGACCAACTCGACCGCATCGGCGGCGACATAGCGGTTGCGCGCGACCACATAGGCCACTTCCTGGCCCTGAAACAGCACCTTGCCGTCGGCCAGCACCATCTGCTTGTCGCCCGCCAGCGTCGGCATCCAGTGCAGGCCAAGCGGCTCCAGATCCTTGGCGGTCAGCACGGCGACAACCCCGTCAAGCGCAAGCGCGGCACTGGCATCAATCGACACCACCCGCGCATGGGCATAGGGCGAGCGCACGAAATCGCCGTGCAGCATGTCGGGCATCTTGATGTCATCGACATAATTGCCCTTGCCTTGGGTAAATCGGGCGTCCTCGACCCGCTTGCGTGAACATCCCAGGCCCTTGAGCTTGGCAACGCGGTCGTCGCGATCCGGTGTCAGGTCGTTCATTGCGCGGCCTCCTTGGCGGTGTTGATGTCACTTGCCGCGGCAAGCACGGATTTGACGATGTTCTGATAGCCGGTACAACGACACAGGTTGCCGGCCATGCCAAAGCGCACGTCCTCTTCGGTCGGGTTCGGGTTTTCCTCAAGCAGCCTGACGGCGCGGGTGATCATGCCGGGGGTGCAAAAGCCGCATTGAAGGCCGTGATGCTCGCGAAAGGCCTCTTGCAGCGCGTGCAGGCTATCGGGGCTGCCAAGGCCCTCGATGGTGGTGATCTCGGCGCCATCGGCCTGGGTCGCGAACATCGTGCAGGATTTGACCGATTTGCCGTTCAGCGTCACCGTGCAGGCGCCGCAATGCGAGGTTTCACAGCCGACATGCGGCCCGGTGATGTTGAGCCGCTCGCGCAGCACATAGATCAGCAATTCGCGCGGCTCGGCCAGAATATCGTGGGCCTCGCCGTTCACGGTCAGGGCGATCTGGATTTTCTTGCTCATGGTCTGCGTCCTTCTCAGGCTCGGCCCCAGGCGCGGGTGATGGCGCGGGCGATGATGGTGGCGGCGACGTGACGTTTGAAGGCGACCGGGCCGCGATTGTCCTCGGTTGGGTCAATATCGGCGAGGGCGGCGGCGACGGCTGCTTTCACGGCATCCTTGCCCACGTCCGTGCCGACAAGCACCGCGCCTGCGGCGGCGGACCAGACCGGCACATCGCTGAGGTTGGTCATGGCGATCGAGGCGGCGGCGCATGTGCTGCCCTCGCGGGTCAGCATCACGGCGGCGGCGGCGGTGGCGTAATCGCCGATCTTGCGTTTCTGTTTCTCGTAGGCATAGCCGCCCCTGGGGGCCGTAAAGCTTATGGCGGTCAGGATTTCGTCATCGGCGCGGGCGGTCATATAGGCCGACTCGTAGAACTCACGCGCCATAACGCTGCGCGCACCCTCTGGCCCCTCAAGGTGAAAGCTCGCATCAAGGCATTGCATCAGGCCGGGCATGTCATTGCCGGGATCGCCATTGGCCAGATTGCCGCCGATCGTGCCCATATAGCGCACCTGCGGATCGGCGATCTGAAGCGCGGCCTCGCCGAGGATCGGCGCAACCGCCATCAGCGCGTCACTGGCAATCACCTCGTGTTGCGTGACCATTGCGCCAAGCGTGACGCGGGGGCCCTCGATGGTGATGCCGCGCAGCGCGTCGATCGCCTGAAGGTCGATCAGATGCGGCACCTCGGCCATGCGCAGCTTCATCATCGGAATAAGGCTGTGCCCGCCTGCAATGACGCGCGCGTCATCGCCATGTTCCTGCAAGAGCGCAAGTGCAGAGGATAGATCACCGGGGCGGTGATACTCGAAGGCTGCTGGTATCATGTGGCGTCTCCTCCCAAAGACGGGGCCGGTATGGCGGACCTTGGTGCGACAGTAGGGAGCGGTGCGCGATTGTCTGTTGAACTGTCCTCAGCGCCGCCATGCGTTGCACGAAATGCGATATGGATGCACGAGTTGCGAAATCCGTTTACGGATTCTTAGGGTTCAGCGTCCGCTTGCGGCACGCGTAGGGTGGGTGAAACCCACGCCCGCCCGGCCCCCGCATCCCGCAACAGCGTGGGTTTCACCCACCCTACAGATGCCGCACCGCTATATGGACTAAAGCCCAAGCGCCTCGCGTAGGGCGGGCAGGCGAGAGCGGCTGACCGGGGTGGTGATGGTTTGCGCACCAAGGCTGAAATGGCAAAATCCATTGTCCTTTCGCCGCTCGAAATGGACGATATGGGCCGGATTGATCAGATAGCTGCGATGCGATTTCACGAACGGCCCGGCGGCGAGGCGTCGTTCGGCCTCGGTGATCGACCAGACACAGAAATACCGCTCCGCCCCGGCATAAAGCAGGGTGTAATGCCCCTCGGCGCGCATAAACGCCACATCGCGGGCATCAATGAAATGGGTCTGGCCGTTCTGTTCATAGGGAATGCGCAATACGGGCAATGGCCCTGGGGCATCCCCCTGCGGTGCGGTTCCGGGCTCCGGGTCCGGCTCGGTTTTCGCCGCCGGGGTCAGAAAGGTAACACCTGACAAAAGAAACGCACCGCAGAGCATGAAGCTGCTCAGGAGGACGCCAATGGCGAGGGTTTCATTGCCAATGAGGGGACCGATCTCAAGCAGGCTGTCCACCGCGACAAATCGCGTGCCGGCGATGGCGGCGAAGTGCACGGCAAAGACCGACACCCCGAAACAGACCGTCCCGAGCAGGATATTGCGATGGCGCCGCTGGCCATAGGCCACCCAGAATGCCGCGATGTTGAGGACGCAAGAGGCCAGCACCGCAAGCCCCACCCCCGGCAGCGTATAGACCGCGCGGCAAAGTTCGAGACCAGACATGCCGATATAATGCATCGCCACCACACCAAGCCCGACAATCCCCCCGGCCAGTGTCAGGATCAGCGGCGTGCGACGATAAAAATGCAAAAGCAAAAGCGCCAGCCCGACCATCAGAATGGCCACCAGAATCGAGCCGAGCGTGATCATTGCATCATAGTAAATCGGGATCGGCAGTTGCAGCCCGAGCATCGCCACGAAATGCATCGACCAGATGCCACCGCCAAGCGCCACGGCGGCCAGGCTAACCGAGAGTTTGCGCATGGCCACGGTCTGACCGGCGATGCCCTTGGTCAGCGAAAGCCCGGTGAACCCCGCCACCATCGAGATGCTGAGCGAGGCCGCAACCAGCCAGAGGTTATGCGTATAGTCCAGAAATTCCATTCAGGGCCAATAGGTTGGTTGGATCACGTGGGCGCGGTGGCCAGCGTGGTGTTGGCGTCAAACCCAAAGCCTAGTGAGCAAAGAGAAAGCTGACAAGGGTCTTGGGCGTGACGCTAGTCGCCGCTTTCAAGCCGGTTCAGCCCGGTGACAAGATCGTCGCCCACGCCCGCCGCGTTCATATGCTGGCGCAGGCGCTGGTTATAGCCACCGGGCGTGTTGAGCGCCTCAAGCAGGTCGCCGCAGGGGCTGCTTAAAAGGTTGGTGCCGATGAGCATGCGCAAAAATGCCTCGCCCTGGTCGGGGTCAGAGACACGGGCGGCCAGCCAGTCGGCACTTTGCCCCACCATGTCTGTGACCGGCGACAGAACCGCCTGCGCGCAAAGATAGGCGCCAAGTTCGGCGGCGTCGCGCAGGGCGAAAACCTGGTTTTCGGGCGCGAACAGCGTGGTGACAAGATCGGTATCCCCCATCGCGAGGATCGGCGAGCCGCCGCGTGCAATCCCCGGAAACGGTAGCATGATCGCCGCGGCGTGGGCCGGGGCGACCAATCGCGCAAGCGCGCCCAGGGGCATGTCGGCCATGAAGGAAATGACCTGTTGATCGGTGCGAAAGGTCAGGCGCGACAGGATATCGGGCGCCGCCTCGGCCATCAGGCCGATGAAAAGCGTGTCACTCTGATCAATGACGCCCTGATTGTCGGCGATGCTGACGGTGTCGAATTCAGCGGCAAGGCGGGTGGCCTGCGCCTCGCCCCGTTTCGATACGGTGATCTGATGCCCGGCCCCAATGAGGCCGCGCACGGTGGCCGAGGCAATTGTGCCGGTGCCGATAAATCCAAGCCGCATTTCTAGAGATCCTTCATCAGGCGCAGCGCGTCATAGATTGCCGCATGGGTGTTGCGCGCGCTGACCGCATCGCCGATGCGAAACAGTTGAAACGCGCCATCGGGGTTGGTTCTGATCGCTTGCGGGGTGCCCGTGATCAGGGCGCTTTGGTCAACCTCGCCAAGGTTGCGCGACAGCGGTTTGAGGTCAAAGTAAAGCGCGTCAAGCGGCAGGGTGCCATGGTTGACCACGATCTGATCGACCTCGCGGGTATAGCTGTGGTCGGAATAATTGGTGCCGATGGTGGCCAGCAGGCGATTGCCCGCGCGCGTGACCGACAAGAGGCGGCGCGCGACGGTCATGGTCACGTCTTTATCCTGAAGGCTGCGCATATAGGGGACAAGGTTCATGCCCATCACCTCGGGAGCAAAGCTTCGGTCGGGGGTCATGATTTCAAGGCGGGCACCGGCATCGGCCAGCACCTCGGCGGCCTGCATCGCGACGTGATCGCCAGCGTCGTCGAACAGCAGCACCTCGCGCCCCGGCCTGGCATCGCCCGAGAGGATATCCCAGGCGGTTACGGTAAGATCATTGCCGCCCTGCAAGATATCCTGTTGCGCCATCCCGCCGGTCGCGACAATCACAAGGTCAGGTGAAAGCGACGTGATATCAGAGGCTTCAGCATAGGTATTGAAGTGAAACATCACGTCACGCGCGGCGCATTGCGCCATGCGCCAGTCGATGATGCCGATCATCTCGGAGCGGCGCTTGCTCTGTGCGGTCAGGCGGATCTGCCCACCCGGCTGATCGGCGGCCTCAAACACGGTGACCAGATGACCCCGCTCTGCGGCGACGCGCGCGGCCTCAAGCCCGCCGGGCCCGGCGCCAACCACAACCACGCGGCGCGGCGTTGCGGCGGGGGCGATCACATGCGGCATGCTTAGCTCGCGCCCGGTGGCGGCGTTGTGAATGCAAAGCGCCTCGCCGCCCTGATAGATCCGGTCAAGGCAATAGGTGGCGCCGACGCAGGGGCGGATATCGTCTTCGCGCCCGGCCATGATCTTGGCCACGATATGCGGATCGGTCATATGGGCGCGGGTCATCCCGACCATATCCAATTGGCCGCTGGCCACGGCATGGCGGGCGGTGGCGACATCGGGGATGCGCGCGGCGTGGAATGTCGGAAGGCCGACCTCGGCACGGATGCGGCCCGCGAAATCAAGATGCGGGGCCGACCGCATGCCCTGCACCGGGATCACATCGGTCAGGCTTGCGTCGGTATCGACCCGGCCCCGGATCACGTTGAGGAAATCGACCATGCCGCTGTCACGCAACCGCTTGCCGATCTCGACGCCGTCATTGCTTGTGATGCCGTTGGTGGCCAGATCATCGGCGGTATAGCGCAGCCCGACGATGAAATCGGGGCCGGTGCGCGCGCGGATCGCGCGCAGCACATCAAGGCTGAATGTCATCCGCGCGACCAGATCACCATTGTATTCCCCCTCAAGCGTGTTCTGGCGCGGTGACCAGAAGGCATCCATCAGGTGGCCGTAGGCCTCAAGCTCGATCCCGTCGAGACCGGCGGCCTGCATCCGTTCGGCGGCATCGGCGTAATCGGTGATGATGCGGGCGATGTCCCAATCCTCCATCACCTTGGGAAAGGCGCGATGCGCCGGTTCGCGCAGGGCCGAGGGCGCCAGTGAGGGCAACCAGTCGCCCCGGTTCCAGCCGGTACGCCAGCCAAGATGGGTGAGCTGGATCATCACCGCACAACCATGGTCGTGGCACTCATCGGTCAGCTTTTTCATCCAGGGCACGACCTCGTCGCGGTAGGCCAGGATATTGTTGAAGGCGGGCGGGCTGTCGCGGCTGACCACCGCCGACCCGGCGGTCATGCTCAGCGCCACACCACCGCGGGCGCGTTCCACGTGATAGGCACGATAGCGATCTTTCGGCAGGCCATCTTCGGGATAGGCGGGTTCATGGCTTGTGGTCATGATCCGGTTCTTCAAGGTCAGATCCTTGAGCGTATAAGGCTGGAGCAGCGGGTCCTTTGACATCGAGCGGGGCCTTTCCTTTGGTACGATCCAAGCCATGTGCCGGGCGCGGCGGGTCGCCCTGCGCCCTGCAAAGCCAACAAGAAGAGCGCGCGAAAGTAAAACAAAATCCGCAGCGATCTTTTGACGAGGACTGTGTAAGATCGCTGCTGGCATCTGGACCTTTGGGCAAAGCTGTGGGATGCAATGACAGCTGTCCGGTTTGGCGCAGAGCCGAGCCCTTGGGGGGCAGGATAAAAGCAAGGGCAGGGGAAACCGGCCCATGATCTAGGGAGACGACGATATGAATTTGAAAACACTTGCCATGGCCGGCGCGCTTGGCATGGCGGCTTGTGCCGCCCAGGCAGAGGTCAAGGTTGGCATGATCACCACGCTTTCGGGCGGCGGTGCGGGCCTTGGGATTGACGTGCGCGACGGCTTCATGCTGGCGCTGGAGCAATCGGGGCGCACCGATATCGAGGTCATCATCGAGGACGATCAGCGCAAGCCCGATATCGCGGTGCAACTGGCCGACAAGATGATCCAGTCCGACAAGGTCGATGTGATGACCGGCATCATCTGGTCCAATCTGGCGATGGCGGTGGTGCCCGGTGCCGTGGCGCAGGGCAAGTTTTACCTCTCGCCCAATGCCGGGCCTTCGGCGCTTGCGGGCAAGGGATGTCATCCGAATTACTTTAACGTCGCCTGGCAGAACGATAACCTGCACGAGGCGGCAGGGGCTTATGCTACCGATATCAACTCTACCAATACCTTCGTCCTTGCGCCCAATTATCCGGCAGGACAGGACGCGGTAACAGGGTTCAAACGCACCTTCCGGGGCAATGTGGTCGGCGAAGTCTATACCCAACTGGGGCAGACCGATTATGCCGCCGAAATCGCACGAATCCGCTCCAGTGTTGCCGATACCGTGTTTTTCTTTCTACCCGGCGGCATGGGGATTTCCTTTCTCAAGCAATACGCAGATTCCGGTGTGAAAAAGCCGCTTATCGGCCCCGCCTTCAGCTTTGATCAGGGGATTTTGCAGGCGGTTGGCGATGCCGCGCTTGGGGTCAAGAACACAAGCCAGTGGAACAAGGATATCGACAATCCGACCAACGCCGCCTTTGTTGCAAGCTTTCAGGAAAAATATGGCCGTCTGCCCTCGCTTTACGCAAGCCAAGGGTTTGACACCGCCAACCTCTTGATCAGCGCGGTCGAAAGCGCCGATGTCAACGATCCCGATGCCTTCCGCGCGGCGCTTGAAGCCGCCGATTTCAAGAGCACACGTGGGGATTTTGCCTTTGGCAACAACCACCATCCGATCCAGAACATCTATGTGCGTGAAGTGATCAAGGAAGGTGACGTCTATACCAACAAGATTGTCGGGACAGCCCTTGAAAATCATGCTGACGCCTATGCGCCAGAGTGCAGGATGTAAGACCCTTGGCCGGGCCTTTTCCCGGGCCCGGCCGATGAGCGCGCGCGCATGTCCCTGATCCTATTTATTGAACAGATTCTGAACGGGGTTCAGTTCGGCGTCATGCTGTTTTTGATGGCGGCCGGGCTGACGCTTATCTTTGGCGTCATGGGGCTAATCAATCTGGCGCATGGCTCGCTTTACATGATCGGGGCCTTTGCCGCCGCCTCGGTCGCGGGGCTGACCGGCTCGTTTGGTCTGGCGCTGATCGCCAGCCTTGCGGCGGCGGCGGCGGCCGGGGCGCTGATCGAATTGACGGTGATCCGACGGCTTTATGACCGCGATCATCTCGATCAGGTGCTGGCGACCTTTGCGCTTATCCTGATCTTTTCCGAGGGCACGCGCTGGGCGTTCGGGTCGTTTCCGCTGTTTCTTGAAATCCCGCCCTATCTCTCTGGCCCGGTGACCCTTCCGGGGGGTATTGAGTATCCGCTTTACCGTCTGGCGATCATCGGGGTTGGTTTGCTCGTGGCTGCGGGGTTGTTCGCGCTGATTGCGCGCACGCGCATCGGCATCCAGATCCGTGCCGGGGAAAGCGACCGCGAGATGATCGCGGCGCTTGGTATCAATATCTCGGCGCTTTACACCACCGTTTTTGCGCTTGGTGCGGCGCTTGCCGGGTTGGCCGGCGCGCTTATCGGGGCCATTCAATCGGTCCAGGTCGGCATGGGCGAGCCGGTGCTGATCCTGGCCTTTGTGGTTATTGTGATTGGCGGCATAGGCTCGATCAAGGGCGCTTTGGTGGGGGCGCTTCTTGTCGGGCTGACCGATACGCTGGGGCGGGTCCTGCTTCCGGCGGTGTTTTCGCAGTTCATGGCACCGCAAGCGGCCAGTTCGGTGGGCGCCTCTCTTGCGTCTATGTCGATTTACATCCTGATGGCCGGGGTGCTTGTGATGCGCCCCAGCGGCCTGTTTGGAAAGGCCTGAGATGCGCCGCGAACCCCTCCTGAACGCGACCGTCTTTCTCGGCCTGCTGGCGGTGCCGCTCTGGGCCTGGGCGGTGGACGAGCCGTTTACCATCACGCTGGCGACGCGGGTGGCTATTCTGGCGCTGGCCGGTGTCGGGCTTAACCTTGCGCTTGGGCTTGGCGGGCTGGTCAGCCTTGGGCATGCGGTGTTTTTCGGAATCGGCGGCTATGCGATGGGCATTCTGGCCAGCCACGCCCAGAGTTACAGCGCGCTGATCGAATGGCCGGTTCTGATCGAGGGCACCAAATCGATGCCGGTGATCTGGCTTGTTGCGATGGGTGCCAGCGGTCTTGCGGCGCTTGCCATCGGCGCGCTGAGCCTGCGCACATCGGGTGTTTATTTCATCATGATCACGCTCGCCTTTGGCCAGATGTTTTACTATTTCGCCATAGGCTGGCCTGCCTATGGCGGCGAGGATGGCCTGTCGATTTATGTGCGCAACGGCTTTCCGGGGCTCAACACGCTCGACCCGATCCAGTTTTTCGCGATCTGTTACGTGATCCTCGGGCTTGCGCTCTGGGTGTTTTCACGGCTCGCGTGCTCGGCCTTCGGGCTTGCGCTCGGGGCGGCGCGTCAGAACGCTGAGCGGGTGATGGCGGTGGGCATCGCGCCTTATCGGTTGCGGCTTGTGGCCTTTACCCTTTCGGGGGTGATCACCGGCCTTGCGGGTGCGCTCTTTGCCGATCTCAACCGCTTTGTCAGCCCGGTAATGTTCAGCTGGCAAACCAGCGGCGAGATCATGGTGTTTGTTATCCTTGGCGGCGTTGCGCGTCTGTTCGGTCCGGTCATCGGCGCGGTGGTTTTTATCTTTTTAGAACACATGCTTGGCGGGCTAAGTGAATATTGGCATATCTACCTTGGAGCGGTGCTTTTGGTGGTTGTCCTGTTCGCGCGCGGTGGCATCATTGGCCTGGTTGCAGGCCGTGAGCGGCGCCATGACTAGCCCGCTTCTGGACATACGCGGCCTGAGCAAGGCCTTTGGCGCGGTGCAGGCCTGCGAGGATGTGACCCTCACGCTGGAACGCGGGGAAATTCATGCGCTAATCGGCCCGAATGGTGCGGGAAAATCGACGTTTATCAAACAGGTGGCGGGCAATCTTGATCCTGACAGCGGTCGCATCTGGTTTGACGGGCGCGATGTCACGGCGCTTGATACGGTGGCGCGCGCGCGCGCCGGGCTTGGCCGCACCTTTCAGGTGTCATCGCTGGCGATGGAGATGAGTGTGTTGCAAAACGTGGTGCTTGGCGCGCTTGGCAAACGCGGCCGCGTGCTGCGGTTTTTCCGCGATGTGATGCGCGATGCCGCCTTGTTGGAGGTCGCGCGCGAGGCCCTGAACGAGGTCGGTCTTACCGGGGTCGCGGGCACGCGCGTGGCCGACCTGTCGCATGGTCAGCGCCGCCAGCTTGAGGTGGCGGTCGCCCTCACGCAATCGCCCAAGGCGTTTTTGATGGATGAACCGATGGCGGGGCTTGGCGGTGAAGGCTCGGCCCGCTTGACGCGGTTTCTCGATGGCTTGCGCCACCGCGCGCCGATCCTTCTGGTCGAGCATGACATGGACGCGGTCTTTGCCCTGGCCGACCGGATCAGCGTGCTTGTCTATGGCCGTATCATCGCCACCGGCACGCCGGATGCGATCCGGCGGGATCCACAGGTGCGCGCCGCCTATCTTGGCGATGAGGCCCTGACATGAGCCTGCTTCACCTCTCGAATGTCGCGGCCTTTTACGGCCCCTCGCAGGCGCTTTTCGACGTCAGTCTTGATCTTGAAGAGGGTGAGGTTCTGGCGCTGATGGGGCGCAACGGGATGGGCAAGACGACCACGATCAAGGTGATCTTTCGCCTGTTGAAACATCGCAGTGGCAGGGTGATGTTTGACGGGCGCGACCTTGATCCGCTGCCAAGCCACCGCGCCGCGCGTTTGGGGCTTGGGCTTGTGCCCGAGGGGCGGCGCTGTTTTGCCAATCTTACGGTGCGCGAAAACCTGATGGCCGCCGCGCGCCCCGGTCCCTGGGATATTGCGCGCGTGCATCGCTTCTTTCCCCGGCTGGGCGAGCGGACGGCGCAGAACGCCGCCTCGCTTTCGGGGGGCGAACAGCAGATGCTGGCAATCGGGCGCGCGCTGATGACCAATCCGCGGGTTCTGGTGCTCGACGAGGCGACAGAGGGGCTTGCCCCGGTGGTCCGTCAGGAAATCTGGGCCGCGATTGCGCGTCTCAAATCCGAAACCGGCCTGTCGCTGATCGTGGTCGACAAATCCCTGCGCGAACTGTCGGGCGTTGCCGACCGCGCGGTGATCCTTGAAAAGGGCCGCTCGGTCTGGAGCGGTGGATTTGCCGGGCTGACCCCCGAGGTCAGGGACCGCTATCTCGGGGTCTGAGCGGGGATATCACCCCGATCTGGCCCTGCGCTCAACGCCGGAGCATCGCGCCAATCTTTCCAAGCATCGACGGGCTTTGCCGTGCAACCTCTGATGCCCTTTGAGCCGACTGCTGCTTCAATGGCCCGGCAGCCATTGCAGACAAGATCTCCAAGGCCTTTTGCGATGGTTCAACCCAGCTTTGGTTGTGGGACTCAAGGTCCAGATCATCAAAAGGGTCAACACCTCTTAGAAATGTCTGGGCCAGTCGTGAATTGGATTCAGAGTACCTCTCGACAAGGCGCCGCCGGTCTTGCGGGCTCAGGATTTCTCTGTCGTGATCCGTCGGGGTCGCTCCGATCTCCGAAGAAAAGAAATGCCTCAGCATGCGGACAATATCGTCCGGTCCTTCACCTTCGCGGATGAGATGTTTTTTTAAATGTCGCGCCGCTTCGATCATCCCGGCAGAGGGGCTCACGTTCTGTCGTTCGACATCAAGGCTGCTTTCGGGCATTGGCACGCCCATAAGCTCCAGAAACCTTTCAACAGCATATTTGCCGGGTTGCGACGGGTTCAATGGCACCACGCTCAGGTTTTCGCTGCCCACCTGATTGGCCCAGTTCGATAACGTCCAGTGATAGTCGAGCGTTTTCTTGGATTCCCGTTTTCCAAGCAACTGCCGAAAATCACTTACCCATAGATTACCGTCTTTCACATGTTGCTTGTAATCGCTCTCAATCCAGAGATCCTGACGCTTGAGATAGGCGATGACATGAACATCATATCCTTGGTGTTCAATTTCCTCAAGAATGGGAGCAAAGCCTTTCCCGCGTCCCAATCCAAACAACATTTCACTGCTGAGCAAAACATTGCTGTTGGATCTCAAAAAATAGCGCAGATGGTCCACGGCTTTGTCGGGAGTGCTCGAAAGGGAAAGCTCTGCAAGAAAGGCAGCATTCCCTTGACCTTCGGTGTGATCATCGGGATGTTTTTCATAGACATACCCGTGTTGTGCAAGCCAGTCATCCCTGTCGCCAAGGAACTTCTGAATCGTTGTTGTTGCGCATTTAGGCATTCCAACGTGGATGGTTACAACACTCATGGCACATGTCTTTACTACGGGCTCAATGAGCCATTTTTACACAATTTCCAAATCTTTAAGCATAGCCCTTGGGTTAATGTAAACATCGTCCTTGCAACCATAGGGCGCCACAGGGCAATTGTGCCTTTTGGTTCCATGAACGCAGAATGACGGCTTTGCGGCGCTAAGGAAGAGGCATTGAACCGGGCGGCGGATCAGCCGGGTTGATCGGTCAGAAGATGTGTCTTGATCCGCTGAAAACCATAACCGATATGGACCCGCTGCACATAGCCGACGGCGGCCATGTCACCCGCCTCAAGCGCCGTGCAGAGGTCTGACAGCTCATCAAGTAGTGATTTCGCGACCTCGGCGCCGACAATGGCGCTGACCCGGTGCCAGGTGCTTGCGGCCTGATAATAGGTCTGAAGCCAGAACGAGCGCAGCACCACATTGCCGATCAGATCGGCGATAAGCTTGTTCAGGCGATCGTTGAGCATGACATAGGTGCGCGGGTCGACATTCATGCCCCAGGCCTTGACCTCTTGCAGCAGGGCCTGCGCGAGGGCGATGTGATCCTCGCTGGCCTGTTTGGGCGACAGCGTTCCGATCAGCATCGCAAGTTCAAGGCGCATCTCATAGACCTGCCTGATTTCGGCATCCGAGAGGGCAACGACAACCGTGCCGACCCCGTTGCGGGTCTCAACCAGCCCGAGGTGGCTTATGCGGCTGATGGCATCGCGCACCGGCGTGCGGCTTACGCCGAATTCCTGGGCAATCACGGCCTCCTTGAGTTGATCGCCGGGGCGATAATCCAGAAAGCAGATGCGCTCCAGAATGAGCCTCTGGATGCTTTCCACGATGGTTTCCCCATCGGGGCCCGGTGCCAGATGTTTGTCGATCAAAGACAAGGCTTGGTCCTCATTTTGGCGGGCTCGAAGGCAACCGCCCAGCCAGAGTAACCGACCGGTTGGATCAATCAACACTCAAAAGCCGCGCAGGCCCGGACCGGTCGGCGGAATGGCGACACATTGCAGGCTGCGCGAATTTATCCCTTTTAGGGTGTTTATTTTTTTCTACACTAAACTATTGCGAGAACATAAGGTACTCATGTTCGAGTGGAATGGTTGAAGGAAGGCCGCGAATGTTCAGATCTGCGCCCGCACATTCAGCCCAGCAACAGCAGCTGGATGAAGCGGCGACCCTGCGTATTCTCAATGCCTTTGCGGTTGATCTGATTGCGATTCCAAGCGTTGAAGATCTGTTCTGGTATGTGGCGCAGAATGTCGTCGGGCAGCTGCGGTTTGTCGATTGTGTGATCTATCAGGCGAATCACGACCAGACCGAGCTTACTCAGGTTGCCGCCCTTGGCGATAAAAACCCCTATGGGCGCAATATCATCAATCCGCTTAAAATCCCGTTTGGTCAGGGGATTACCGGGCAAGTCGCGCAAAGCCGCGAGGCCGTCATCGTGGATGACCTTCTGAAGGACCAGAACTATATCCCCGATACGCATCCGGCCCGCTCGGAAATCTGTGTGCCGCTGGTGTCGGGGGGGCGCGTGGTCGGCGTCATCGACAGCGAACACCCGAGCCCCGGCGCGTTTGGCGAGGCCGAATTGGAGGTTCTGACCACGGTTGCCGCGATGGCCAGTGCCAAGATCGAGCTTCTGGCCGAAGCGGAACGCTCGAAACAGCGCTACCAGGATCTGGTGAAATCGCATGCTCAGCTGAGCGAAGAGACCAACAATCGCAAGGCCCTGGAGGCCAAGTTGTTCGAGGCGCGAAAGCTTGAGGCGATCGGTCGGTTGACCGGATGGTTTGCGCATGATTTCAACAATTTGCTAACCGTGATTTCAGGCAACCTCGAACTTCTGGAAGGTGACATCACCCAACCTCTGTCACTCTCATGCCTGAACGATGCGCGGACGGCGGCGGGGCGGGGGGCAAAGCTGATCCGGGACATGCTGGCGTTTTCGCAACGTACCCGGCTGGAGCCGCAGATTTGCGACCTCAACGCGCTTGTCAACGCCACTTGCGAGCGCAGCAAGGACATCCTGACCCAGCCGGTCGAGCTGCGCCTTACGCAGGATCCGTGGATGGTGCATGTCGACCCGAAAGTGGCTGAAAACGCTCTGGTCAATCTTGTCCTGAATGCGCAGGAGGCGATGCCCGATGGTGGCAGGCTGGAAATTTCGACGGAAAATGTGCGGCACGGCTTTTCTGACAATCAAGCCCTCGCGACACGTCTTACCCCCGGACGATACGTGTGCCTAAGCGTCAGGGACGAGGGGGAGGGAATCCCCGAGGAGCGTTTGCAGCAGATTTTTGACCCGTTCTATACAAGCAGGGCCGTTGGCGCGGGCACCGGCCTGGGGCTGTCGATGGTCTTTGGCTTCATGCAGCAATCCGGGGGCGCCGTCGAGGTTCAGTCCAAAGTCGGAGTTGGGTCCACCTTCCGGCTGTATTTTCCGGCGGCCACCAGCAATGAAAACGATTTGTTAACCAAAAATCCTTAACCAAAAGTTACGTCAAACTTTTGGGGGGAGGATGATGACAAAACTACTCAAGACTCAAAACGCCAGCGTGGGAAACCTTCCGCTTATAAATGTTCAGGGCCTTAGGTCCGGCGATGCCCGCCAGATCAGAGAGGTGGCAGAGGCGATAGGGCAGGCGGCCCGTCACATGGGGTTTTTCAGGATCAGCGATCACGGAATTGACCCCGAGCTTATCGAAGCGACATACCAGTCGGCCAGACGGTTCTTTGCTCTGCCCGAGGCCACCAAACGGCGCTATTATATCGGCAAGAGTACAAATCATCGCGGCTATGTGCCGTTTACCGAAAAGGGCGATTATCCCGATGAGGTCAACCGCAGCTACGAGGCCTTCGACCTTGGGCTTGATTTGCCGGAGAATGATCCCGATTATCTTGCGGGCAACCGGGTGTTGGGCCCCAATGTCTGGCCCGAGCTTGCCGGATTCAAGAAAACGGTCGCGCGGTATTATGGCGAGGTCTCGGCGCTTGGGCGGTTGGTCTGTTCGGCGCTTGAATTGCACCTCGGGCTGCCGCGCGGGGCGATGACCGATCAGATGAGCAAGCCGATCTCGCAACTCAGGTTGCTGCATTATGTTCGCCAGAAACAGACGTCGGACCACAGTTCGGTGAATATGGGGGCGCATACCGATTATGAGTGCCTGACCCTTCTGCACACGCGCAACGAAGGGTTGCAGGTCATGACACAGGATGATCGCTGGATAGATGTGCCGGTGGATCCGGCGGTTCTGGTGGTCAATATCGGCGATATGCTGGAGGCCTGGAGCAACGGCTTGCTGCGCTCGACCCCGCATCGGGTGCTGAACCTCAGCCCCGAGCGGTTTTCGCTGCCATATTTTGTGGCCACCAATCACGATACGCTGATCAAGCCCTTCGACCAACTGGTCAGCGCAAAGCGGCGCGCCCGATACGAGCCGTTCCTGGCCGGGGCGCATCTTGAGCGTATGCTGGTGCGCGATTTTCCCTATTTGCGCCATGCCCGCAATGGCGGCATGACCGGACATCAGCCCGGCGCAGCAACGCCGACCCAGAACCCCTTCGAGACCCGACTGAACCGGAGCACAGTTTGACCGATGCCACATCTTGACGCGATCCTTGCCGTTACCCTTGCAGGGCTTGCCCTGAGTGCAACCCCCGGCCCCTCGATGCTTTATGTGCTGTCGCGCAGCGTCGGACAGAGCCGCGCCGCCGGCCTTGCCTCGGCGCTTGGTCTTGGCCTTGGGGGGGTGGTGCTTGCGGTGTCCACGGCCTTGGGGCTGGCGGCGATTTTTGCCAGGTTTGACTGGCTTGTGCTTGGCTTGCGTTATGTCGGCTCGGCCTATCTGGTGTGGTTGGGGGTGGGCATGATCCGCGATGCCCGCATCAGCGCGCGATTTTCCCTTGAGGCCCAGACCGTCAGCCAGAGGTCGTTTTCCTCGATCATCTGGCAAGGCGTCCTGGTCGAATTGCTCAACCCCAAGACCGTCTTGTTCTTTGCACTGTTTTTACCGCCGTTTGTCGATGCGGGGGCCGGGCAAGTGACGCAGAGCAGTGTTCAGCTGCAACTGCTTACCCTGGGGATTCTGGTGCCCCTTACGGCGATCCCGTCGGATATTCTTGTCGCCTTCATGGGCGGCACGATGACCCAGGCCATCAACCGCCAGCAGGTCGCGCGCGAATGCCTTGCCTGGGCTGGTGGGCTGGTTCTTATCGGCATTGCCCTGAACCTGCATTTCGAGTTTCTGTGAGGGTGGCCGGGCCGGTTTCTTGCCCCATAAAGAGCATTTTCCCGGTTCACTGAAAGGTCATTTATGATTTGCATGGCTTGACTTTGGTCAACGCTTTTGAGCGATTTCCGCCCTATCCAACAGGTCATGTCTGGATCATCCTTAATACGCTTTATTGCGGCTCTCATCCTTCTCGTCGCGCCGCTTGTGGCGCGCGCCGAGGAGCCCGCTTTGCTTGCCCGTTTCCTGTCCGAGGTAAGCGCCGATCAACTTGTGCCGCAGGCCGACGGATTTGGCGCACTGCGCGACGATCTGCCGGTGGCACCGGTGCTGAAAGGTGGCGAAACCGTCGCCTGGGCCTTTCTGACATCGGATTTTGCCGGCACGACCGGCTATTCGGGCAAACCCATCCATGTGATCGCCGCGATTGATCCGGACGCGGTGATGACCGGCGCGGTTCTGGTCAAACATTCCGAGCCGATTGTCCTGATCGGCATTCCCGAATCCAAGATGCGCGGCGTGATCGAGGGCTACGCCGGGCTTGACCTCAAGGCCGAGGCGGCCCAATCGGGCACTGCGCATGACCTTGATATCATCTCGGGCGCGACCGTGACGGTCATGGTGATCGACGACAGCCTTGTGCGCGGTGGCCTCAAGGTGGCGCGCGCGCTTGGGCTTGGCGGGCTGGCGCCGGTGGTGCAGGAAGGCCCGGCGCGAACCCTCAAGGAGGGCGCGGGCGAGACGCGCGACTGGCAGGCCCTGACCGGCGACGGTTCGGTGCGCGGGATGACGCTTGACGTTGGACAGATCAACAGCGCCTTTGACGACACCGGCGATGCGCGCGCCGCCGCGCGCCCCGAATCCGGCGCGCCCGAGGATACCTTCATCGACATGCGCGCCGCCCTTGTCAGCGTGCCTACAATCGGTCGGAGCCTGTTGGGCGAGGCCGAATACCGCAATCTGCAAAACTGGCTGGGCGAGGGCGAACACGCCATTCTGGTCGCGGGCCGGGGGCGCTATTCCTTCAAGGGTTCAGGCTATGTGCGGGGCGGGATTTTCGACCGCATCCAGCTAATTCAGGGCGACCGTTCGGTGCGCTTCTTTGATCGCGATCATCGCCGTCTGGGCGAGATCGACGCCAGCGGCGCGCCCAGTTTCAAAGAGCTTGACCTGTTCCGTATCCCCGCCGACAGCGGCTTTGATCCGGCAGAGCCGTGGCGGTTGCAACTTCTGGTGCAGCGCGCGGTGGGCGCGGTCGAGAAAACCTTTATCACCTATGATCTGGGCTATCGGCTGCCCGAGAGCTATCTTGCGCCGCTTGTCCTTGCGCCAACCGCCAATGCATCCGAGGAAGAGGCCGCCGCCAAGACCGCCCTCTGGCAGCGCATCTGGCGCGACAAGACGGTCGAGATCGGCGTGCTGGGTGCGATGCTTGTCGTGCTGACCCTCGCGTTTTTCTTTCAGCTTCAGATCACCCGCCATGCGCGCGCCTATCGCTGGTTCCGCATCGGGTTTCTGAGCATGTCGCTGGTGTTCACCGGCTGGTACGCCAATGCACAGCTTAGTGTGGTGAACCTGATGGCACTGGCCGGATCGCTGCGCAGCGGCTTTACCTGGGATGCCTTTCTGATGGACCCGCTGGTGTTCATTCAGTGGTTTGCCGTGGCTGCGGCATTGCTTTTCTGGGGCCGGGGGGCCTATTGCGGCTGGCTCTGCCCGTTTGGCGCCCTGCAAGAGCTGACCAATCGCGTCGCGCGGTTTTTCAAGGTGCCGCAATGGGAATTGCCCTGGGGCCTGCACGAACGGCTCTGGCCGCTGAAATATATGATCTTTCTGGGGCTGTTCGGGGTTTCGCTGGCCTCGATCCCGATGGCCGAAAGGCTGGCCGAGGTCGAGCCGTTCAAGACCGCGATCATCCTCAAGTTCGTGCGCGACTGGCCGTTTGTCGTCTTCGCTGTCGTCCTGCTGGTGATCGGACTTTTCGTAGAGCGGTTTTATTGCCGCTACCTCTGCCCGCTCGGGGCGGCGCTGGCGATCCCGGCACGGATGCGGATGTTTGACTGGCTCCGGCGGTATCGTGAGTGCGGCAGCCCCTGCCAGACCTGTGCCAATGAATGCCCGGTGCAGGCGATCCACCCGACAGGTGAGATCAACCCGAACGAATGTGTGAACTGCCTGCATTGTCAGGTGCTGTACCAGTCTGAAGACAAATGTCCGGTGATTATCCGGCAATTGAAACGGCGTGCGCGCGACCATGCGAGCGCCGAGGCCAATAAAGGCGCGATGACCCGCGCCCTTGGTTCGCAAGAGGAAGCAAAGGAGACCTCAAATGTCTGATTCACATGACAAGCTCAAACTGACGCGCCGTGGCATGCTGGGGGCCACGGCCACCGGCGCGCTTGCGGCCACAACCGGCGCAGGGGCGGGCCTTTTTGGCGGTGCAACCCCGGCACACGCGGCGAACAAGATCAATCTGGAACCCGGTGAACTTGATGAATATTACGGGTTCTGGTCCTCGGGTCAGTCGGGCGAGCTGCGCATCCTCGGCTTTCCCTCGATGCGAGAGCTGATGCGCGTGCCGGTGTTCAACCGCTGCTCGGCCACCGGCTGGGGCCAGACCAACGAGTCGCTCAAGATTCTGACCGAGGGCCTCATGCCCGAAACCAAAGAGTTTCTGGCCGCGCGCAACATGAAAACATATGACAACGGCGATTTGCACCACCCGCATATGTCCTTCACCGACGGCACCTATGACGGGCGCTATCTGTTCATGAACGACAAGGCCAACACCCGCGTGGCGCGCATCCGCTGTGATGTGATGAAATGCGACAAGATCATCGAGATCCCCAATGCGGGCGATATCCACGGTCTGCGGCCGCAGAAATTTCCGCGCACCGGTTATGTCTTTGCCAATGGCGAACATGAGATCCCGCTGGTCAACAACGGTGATATCCTCGACAAACCCGATGAATATGTGAACATCTTCACCGCCATCGACGGTGACACGATGGAAATCGCCTGGCAGGTGATCGTTTCGGGCAACCTTGATAACTGCGATGCGGATTATCAGGGGAAATACGCGTTTTCGACCAGCTACAACTCGGAAATGGGCGTGACCCTGGCCGAGATGACCGAAAACGAGATGGACCACTGTGTGATCTTCAACATCAAGGAAATCGAGGCCGGTGTGGCCGCAGGCGATTACCAGGAATTGAACGGCGTCAAGGTGCTTGACGGGCGCAAGGGGCAGAACAAGAAATACACCCGTTATGTGCCGATCCCCAACAGCCCGCACGGGTGCAACACCGCACCCGATCAGAAACACGTGGTGATCAACGGCAAACTGTCGCCCACAGTTTCCGTGATCGACGTCACCAAGGTGGATGCCCTGTTTGATCAGGACGCCGATCCGCGCTCGTGCATCGTGGCCGAACCGGAACTTGGTCTCGGGCCGCTGCATACCGCCTTTGACGGCAAGGGCGATGCCTTTACCACGTTGTTTTTGGACAGCCAGATTGTGCGCTGGAACATTGACAAGGCGATCGAGGCTTATGCAGGTGGGAATGTGGACCCAATTGTGTCGAAGGTCGATGTTCATTATCAGCCCGGCCACAACCATACGACCATGGGCGAAACCAAGGAAGCTGACGGCAATTGGCTGATAACGCTTAACAAGTTTTCGAAAGACCGGTTTATCAATGTTGGCCCGCTGAAGCCCGAGAATGAACAAATCATCGACATTTCGAAACCCGAAATGAAGGTCGTTCATGACGGGCCAACCTTTGCCGAACCGCATGATGTGGTTCTGGTTCGCCGTGACATCGTGAACCCCGTCAACGTCTGGAGCCGCGATGACCCGATGTGGGAAGAGGCCCGCCAACAGGCCGCCGCCGATGGTGTCGTGCTTGAGGACGGCGCCGATGAGCCAATCCGGGACGGCAACAAGGTGCGCGTCTACATGTGGTCGCAGGCGCCGATGTTCAGCCTTGAAAAGTTCACGGTCAGACAGGGCGATGAGGTGACGATCTATGTCACCAACCTTGATGATGTGGATGACGTGACCCACGGTCTGACCCTGTCAAACCACGGTGTCGCGATGGAGGTCGGCCCGCAAGCCACCGCCTCGGTCACCTTCACGGCGGATCGTCCGGGCGTTCACTGGTACTATTGCCAGTGGTTCTGTCATGCGCTGCACATGGAAATGCGCGGCCGCATGCTGGTCGAACCCCGGAACGTCTGAACCGATGCGCGCCCTCGCCTCCCTTCTGGTGCTTTGCCTTTCGCTGCCCGGCCTTGCCGTGGCGGGCGCGCGCGATGTGCCGGCCGGGGGCGGGGTCCTGGCGCAGGCCATAGAAATGGCCGGGGCGGGGGATAGCCTCCGCCTTGGCCCCGGCCAGCATCAGGGCGGGTTTGAAATAACGCGCCCCCTGACGATTGACTGCGCGACGGGCGCCGTGATTGATGCGGGCGGGCAGGGCTCGGTCCTGACACTAAGCGCGCCGGATGTGACCGTTCAGGGCTGTACCATCGTAGGCTCGGGCAGCGATCATGAGGCGCTCGATAGCGGTATTCGCCTGCTCAAGGGTGCGGACGACGCGCGCATTCTTGACAACCATCTGAGCGGCAATCTTTACGGCGTCGATATCCACGGCGCCCGCAATGCAAAGGTCGCGGGCAATGTGATCGAGGGCCGACGCGATCACCGGATGAACGCGCGCGGCAATGGTGTCTACCTCTGGGACGCGCGCGGCGCGGAAGTGGTCGGCAACGATATCCGCTGGGGGCGCGACGGCATTTTTGTCAATACCTCGCACTCCAACGCCTTTGTCGGCAACCGCTTTCGCGACCTGCGCTTTGCGGTGCATTTCATGTACGCCAATAAGGCGGAAGTGCGCGGCAATCTCTCGATCGGCAACCACCTTGGGTATGCGGTGATGTTTTCCAAGGGTCTCAAGCTTTTGAACAACGTCTCGCTGGGGGATGCGCAGCATGGTGTCATGCTGAACTACACCAATAGCTCCGAGGTGCGCGGCAACCTTGTCAAAAACGGCAGCGACCGCTGTCTGTTCGTCTATAACGCCCACAAGAACCAGATCACCGGCAACCGGTTCGAGCGGTGCAGCATCGGCGTGCATTTCACCGCCGGCTCCGAGCGCAACGCGATCAGCGGAAATGCCTTTGTCGGCAATCGCACGCAGGTGAAATATGTCGGCTCCAAATGGCTGGACTGGAGCGATGACGGCATCGGCAACTACTGGTCCGATTTCGCCGCCTATGACCTCAACGGTGACGGGCTGGCCGACACGGCCTATCGCCCCAACGACAGCATGGATCATATCCTCTGGACCCAGCCGTCGGCGCGGCTGCTTCTGGGGGCGCCGGCGGTTCAGCTTGTGAAATGGGCGCAATCGGCCTTTCCGGCGCTCTTGCCCGGCGGGGTGATCGACAAGGCCCCGCTGATGCAGCCGGTCGATATCGCGATACCAGATTGGGAGACCCGGCATGACGGATGACACGCGGGCCCTTGCGGTTTCGGCCCTGACCAAGACCTATGGTCAGGCCGAGGTTCTCTGCGGCATCGACCTTAATGTCGCCGCCGGGGAACGGGTTGCCCTGCTGGGCCACAACGGCGCGGGCAAATCCACCCTGATCAAGCTTGTCCTCGGGTTGATCCGGGCCACGGGCGGCACAATCACTGTGGCGGGTCACGCCCCCGGCAGCATGGCCGCGCGCCGCGCCACCGCCTACCTGCCCGAGCAGGTCGCGTTTCACAAATCCCTGACCGGGCGCGAACAACTCACCACCTTTGCGCGACTGGCGGGCGAGCATCCCAAAACCGTATCCCCCCTGCTTGAGCGGGTCGGTCTGGCCGAGGCCGCCGACCGGCGGATCGGCACATGGTCCAAGGGGATGCGGCAAAGGCTTGGGCTTGCGCAGGCGCTTTTGGGCCGTCGCCGCGTGGCCCTGCTGGACGAGCCGACAAGCGGGCTTGACCCGATATCGCGGCACGATCTTTACGCGGTGATCGCGGAGATGGCCGCAGGCGGCACCGCCGTTCTGATCGCCAGTCACGCCCTGACCGAGCTTGAGGCGCGCACCGACCGGATCGCGATCATGCGCAAGGGGCGGCTGGTCGCCGATGATACCTTGCCCGGGCTTAGCCAGCAGGCGGGCCTGCCCACCCGCATCCGCCTGACCGCGCGTGACGGGGCGGCGGACCGGGTTCATGCCCAATTGGGCGGCGCGCGGGTCAATGGCTGCGCGGTCGAGCTCTGCTGTACCGCCGATCAGAAAATGGCCCAGCTCGCCCGCATTTCCGGGCTTGGCGACGCGGTTCGCGATATCGAGATGGCCCCGCCCAGCCTTGAGGATATCTATCGCCACTATTGTGGGGAGGCCCGCCAATGATCCGTCGCATCCTTGCCATCGCCATGGCCGAATTCCGCATCCAGCGGCGCAATCGCTGGCTGGTCTCGGCCACCTCGCTGATGACGCTGTTTGCACTGGCCCTCACCTTTGCCGGATCGGCCCCGACGGGCACGCTCGGGGTGGATCTGCTGACCGTTTCGGTGGCCTCGATGACCACTCTGGCGGTTTACCTCGCGCCATTTCTGGCGCTGATGATCGCATTTGACGCCATCGCGGGCGAGGCCGAGCGTGGCACGCTGGGGCTGGTGCTGACCTATCCGCTTAGCCGGGGTGAGATGCTTCTGGGGAAATTCGCGGCCCATCTTTCGGTGCTGAGCATCGCCATCTCGCTGGGGCTTGCCTCGGCCGGGGTCGCGGCGGCCCTTGCCGGTGGCGCCGGACCCGAGAGCCTGCTGGCGCTTGCCCGCCTTATTGTCACGGCGATCTTGCTGGGGGCGTGTTTTCTGGCGCTTGGCTATGCCGCCTCGGCTCTTTCAAATAGCGTTGCAGGCGCGGCGGGGCTTGCCGTGGGTCTCTGGCTGGTGCTGGTGGTGCTTTACGATCTGGGGCTTTTGGGGGCGCTGGTCTTTGACAACGGTGGAGGGTTCACCAGCCATGTCTTTCCCTGGCTGCTGGCCGCCAACCCGGCGGATGCTTTCCGCCTGTGGAACGTGGCCGACTCGCAGCAGGTGGCGCTGGTCTCGGGCATGGCGGGGGCCGGGGCGGCCTTGCCCGTGTGGGCGGCGCCGCTGTCGCTGTTCCTCTGGCCTTTGCTGGCGCTCGGGCTGGCGCGCGCCGCCTTTGCGAGGGTCGAGCCATGACGCGCCCTATCCTTGTATCCTTTCTGCTTGCCACCACGCTGCTTGCGGCGTGCAAAGAGGAGAGGGCCCAGGCTCCTGATCCGATCACCATGACCTCGGACGCGCTGAGCCATTTTTGCATGATGCAGGTCGACAACCACCCCGGCCCCAAGGCGCAAATACACCTCAAGGGCCTGCCCGATCCGATCTTTTTCGCGCAGATGCGCGATGCGCTCGCCTATGTGAAAGGGCCGGAGCGGGACGCCGATATCCTTGCCTTTTACGTCAGCGACATGGGCGCGGCGCCCGATTGGGAAACGCCCGGCATCGACAACTGGATCGCCGCAGAAACCGCAGCCTTCGTGGTCGGTGCCGATGTCACCGGCGGCATGGGCGCGCCCGAAATCGTGCCGTTTTCCGACCCCGCCCTGGCACAGGATTTCGCCGCCGACAAAGGCGGCGAGGTGATGTCCCTGGAGGAGATCCCGGCGGCAACCGTGCTTGCGCCGGTCGATATCATTTTGAACGAGGAGCCCCCGTCATGACCCCAACCCGCCGTCGTTTCCTGAGTATTTCCGCCGCCGCCCTGGCCTTGCCGGGGGCGGCACTGGCAACTGCGCAAACCGCGCGCTGGACCGGGGGGGCGCTTGGGGCACCGGCCTCGGTGACGCTTGTCGGCATAAGCCCGATTGACGCCCGCCCGGTCTTTGCCCGGCTTGAGGCCGAGCTTGCGCGGCTTGAGCGCATCTTCAGCCTCTACCGCGCCGAGAGCGCCCTCGTGCGGCTTAATCAAACCGGTCGCCTAACAAACCCTCCGCCTGAATTGCTTGAGCTTCTGACGCTTGCGGGTACGATTCACAACGCCACAAACGGTGCCTTTGACCCCACGGTTCAACCGCTTTGGCAGGCGTTGGCCACGGGCGGAGATGTCACTGCTGCAAGCAATAATGTCGGCTGGGAAAGTCTGCATTTCGATGCGAAGGAGGTGCGCTTTGCCCGCCCCGGCATGGCGCTGACCCTCAATGGAATTGCACAGGGCGAGATTACCGACCGCATCGCGGCGCTGCTCGGCGATGAGGGATTTGGCGATATTCTTGTCGATCTCGGCGAAATCGTTGGGCGTGGCCAACGCCCCGATGGCACCCCCTGGCAGGCCGGGATTGCCACGCCGCAGGGCGACATTGTCCACCGCGTCACCCTGCGTGACCGCGCCCTTGCCACATCGGCCCCGAACGGCACCCGTCTGAGCGCGGTTCAGGGCCACATCCTTGGCCCGCAAGGGCAAGCGCCACGCCACAGCCTTGTGAGCCTGTCCGCGCCAAGCGCGGCTTTGGCGGATGGGCTTTCAACCGCGCTTTGCCTGCTTGAGAAACAGGCGGCACAAGCGGCAGTGCGCCGCTTTGCAGGCGCCACAATCGAAACCATTGCCTGACAATCATGTCCAACAAAACAGGAGAACGACCCATGAAAATCAACCTTATGACTGCCGCCGCGGTGGCCTTGACGCTGGCCACCCCAGCCTTTGCCGAAGGCGACGCCGAAGTCGGCGAAAAGGTGTTCAGGAAATGCAAGGCCTGCCATCAGGTGGGCGAGGACGCAAAAAACCGCGTTGGCCCGGTCCTTAACGGCATCGTCGGGCAACCGGCGGGGGCTGTGGAAGACTTCAAATATTCCAAAGTGATGCAAGAACGTGCCGCCGAGGGGCTTGTCTGGACCGATGAGGAGCTGAGCGCCTTTCTGGCCAGCCCGAAGAAATACATGAAGGGCACCAAGATGTCCTTTGCCGGGCTGCGCAAGGATGACGATATCGAGGACGTGATCGCCTATCTGGCAAGCTTCGAATAGGTCGCCGACAACCTGTCATGGCCGCCCCGCACCGTGCCGGGCGGCCATTTTCACTTGCGCCCCTCGGCCTCATCAATCAGACTGCGCACCCATTTCGTGATCCACCAGTTCACCGGCAGACCAAGCGGAACACAGGCGATCAGCGCCGTCACCGGAGAGAGAGCAGGCAGACCGATCGCCTGCCACATCAGACCCAGCAGGAACAGGTTGATCGCCACCGCCAATGCGGTGAACGGATAGAGCAGCAGGTAGAGCTTTGTCAGGTTCGGGCCGGTCTCGGTCATGCCTTGACGCGCGCCTCCGTCTGCGCCCCTGTCAGCGCCCGTGCCACCAGCGCCGCCACACCGGGCGCCGTGCCGATCGGCTCAAGCGCAACACCCTTGAACTCCGCCAGCTCAAGCGCCTCCGGGATATCGTCAAGCACATGGCCGCCCTTGGCGGCAAAGAACGGCATACAGATCGCCTTTTGGCCAAGATCAAACGCCATATCGGCGAGATAAGGCGCCTCTTCGACAAAGCCGACGCGGATGTCGGCAAAGGACATACGCCCCGTGAGGGCGCGCGCAAAGGCCTGCGTGTCGCGCGCCGAATTGCGGCTGCGTCCCGACCCGTGGGCGGCGATGAAAAGTCGGGTCTCAGAAGGCTGCCAGCCTTCGCGCGCCATGACGTCGCGCAACAGTTCTGCGGTCATGTCCGGAAGGCCGGGATCAAGGCCGAGAGGCGGCAATATATCGGCCTGCCTGTCGCGCAACCGCTTGCGAAGCTCGTCGCCGGTGAACCATCCTGCGGTCATGAACAGCGGATAGATAAGCGGATGCGGTCCCGATCCCTGCAATGCGGCCTCAAGCGCGCCGGGCTTGGCCAGGGTCGCGCTTGCAATCTGCCAGTCGGGCAGGGCGCGGCCCACCTCGGCGGCAAATGCCGCCAGTGTGGCCTCGGCCGGCTCTGGATCAGAGGGTTGTCCGTGGCTGACGATGATCGCGCTCTGTTTAATGGCTTGTTCCTTCCGAGAATGTTATCTTGTTGAAAACATTATATTTGCCAGAGGGCTTGCGCATCGGCAGGCGGGTCACCTCTTCCAGGGTTGCGGCGTCATAGACGATGACCGCGCCGTCGTTTTCCCAGACCGAGACAAGGGCATGGCTGCCGTCGCGGGTAAATTCGACATGCGCCAGCGTGGCCCCCGGCACCGGGCGCAGGGTCTTGACGATCTCAAGGCTTTGCTTGTCGATCACATGCATCACGTCCTTGTTCGGTCCAAAAAACACATCCGACCAGAAGTAGGGCGAATCCTCGTGACTTCTAAGAAAAAATCCCGGCCCGTCGGTTTTGATCGTCTGGATCACCTGCCAGGTTTCGGTGTCGATCACCGACAGCATGCCCTCTTTCAGATGCGGCGTTGCCATCACCCGGCGGCCATCCCTTTCCCAGGAAATGCCCGACCCCAGGTGCGGCATGCCGGGCAGGGGCAGTTCGGCAACCTCGCGGCCCACGTTGAGGTTCACAACCACGCCGCGCTCGGTATTGCGCGCCGCCCCGATCAGATGGCGGTAATCATCGGTGAAAAAGAAATCGTCCAACGGTTCCGTGATCTCGATCCGGCGGCGGGCAAACAGGCCCTGCGAGGATGGAAGCGCCTCGATCATGCCCTTTTCGCGGCTGTGCACGAACCCCTCGTAAACCGCTTTGGCCTCGGGGTCGGTCGCCACCTCCCAGATCTCGGGGGTGTCTTTCAGGGCCAGAATAAAGCTCTGACGTTGCGGGGCCTGATAAACCGCCGAGACCCGGCTTGGGGTGCCATCCTTGCCCACGACCGGCATGACGCGCTCAACGCCAAGGTCCTCGGTCGACAAGAGGCTCAGCGTCATCGGCAGGTAATTGGCCACCGCCAGATGCTTGCCATCGGCACTCATCGCGATGTTGCGGCTGTTTAGCCCGGCGCGCACGCGGCCCACCTGATGCAGCGACCAGATGTCGTATTTCTGCACCCAGCCATCGCGCGACATGATGAAAACATAGCGCCCATCGGGGCTGAACTTGGGGCCACCATGCACGACAAAGGGCGTCTCGAACCGGTCCAGAACCTCGAAGGTGTCGCCATCCAGCACGCTGATATGGTGATCGCCGGTTTCCACCACCAGCGTGATGTTCAGCGGATCGGCGTCAAATACCGGTGCATCCGCGGCGCGGTAATCGGGGTCAAACCAGCGGGTTTGGGCAATCTCCTCTGGCCCCCATGCGGGCACCGAAGCAAGCGGCGTTTTCACATAGGCGGCCAGGGCCGCGATCTGTTCGGGGCTCAGCGCCTTGTCAAAGGCCGGCATCTGCGTGGCGGCGCGGCCATGGGCAATCACCTCAGCCACCTTTGGCCCGCGCATTCGCCCCAAGGTCTCGGGGATCAGCGCAGGTCCGCTGCCGCCCAGCCGATCCGCCCCGTGACAGGCGGCGCATTCGCTGCGGTAGGTCTGTGCCGGGTCGGCCGCTGCCGCACCCGCGCCGAGCAACAGCGCACTAGCTAAAACGGTGAATCGGGTCATGCTTCTTGCCTTTGAACGGAGTCACAGTCAGGCGCTCGCCCGCACCGGTCACCCCGATTTCACGATCACTCAGGTAACAGGCCGGATCTTCGGCCCAGGGGTCGCCGGTCAGTTGCAGCGCACGAATGCGGGTATTGCCGCCACAGACCGATTTGAAGGCGCATTGCCCGCATCGCCCCTTGAGCGGGCGGGGCCGAAGGCGCAGTTGCGCCAGCATCGCATCCTCGCCGGTCCACAGCTCGGAAAACGGTGTGGTCTTGACGTTGCCCACGGTATAATCCGACCAATAGGTATCGGGATGCACCCGCCCAAGCGTGTCGATATTGCCCACGCCAAGCCCCGACGAATTGCCGCCCCAGGCCTCAAGGTGATCGCGCAGATGCGCCACGCGGGCCTCGTCGAAATGGCGCTCGGCCCACCGCAGCATATAGACCGCGTCGGCGTCGTTATTGCCGGTCACGATGTCCAGTGGGGCATTTTCGGCCACCCCGACCCAGGCGCGATCAATCAATTCGTCGAGCGCCCTGCGGGTATGGGCATGCACCGCATCCTCGCCCCGGTTCTTGTCGCCACGCCCGGCATAGACCAGATGACTGAGGTAGAATTTATCGACGCCCTCATCGTCGCAAAGCTGCAACAGATCGGGCAATTGCGTGGCGTTGTCGCGCGTCAGGGTAAAGCGCAGCCCCACCTTGATGCCGCGCTTCTTGCACTCGCGCACGCCGCGTAGCGCGTCGTCAAAGGCGCCGTCGACGCCGCGAAACCAGTCATTGGTGCGGCCTATCCCGTCGATGGAAATGCCGACATACTGAAACCCGATTTCGGCCACCCGGTCGGCGGCCTCGCCGTGGATCTTGGTGCCATTGGTGCTAAGGGCCAGAAACCGCACCTTCTTTTTTGCCGCCTCGGCCAGCTCAAAGAAATCGAACCGTCCCATCGGCTCGCCGCCCGACAGGATCAGCGCCGGAATGCCGAAGTCGCCCAGATCATCCAGCACGCCCATCGCCTGCTCATGGCTCAATTCACCGGGGAAATCGACATCCGCCGAAACCGTATAGCAATGGCGGCATTTCAGATTGCAGCGCCGGGTCAGGTTCCAGATCACCACCGGCTTGACCGGCCCGCTGCCGCGCCGTGTGCGCACCGGCGTGGGCGTTACCAGTTGTTGCATATATTCCGAGAGGCGAAACATCTCAGCCCTCCTTTGACCGGAGCCTGAGCCCGGTTTTCTTCAAGATACGTGTCGAATAGAGAATGTCACTGCCGCGACAGGCCGCGCCCAAAAGGGTGGCAACCTCCTGTCGCTTGGCCTCGACCTCGTCGCGGTCGCTGCCGTGGACCATTGCAAACAGGTTATAGGGCCAGTCGGGCAGGGCACGGGGGCGCTCATATGAATGGCTGACAAACTCCAGCGCGCCCACCTGCGGGCCAAGGTCCGCAATCCGCTCATCCTCAATGTCCCAGACCGACATGCCATTGGCCAGCATGCCAAGCGCATAGTGGTTGGGCGCCACGGCAATCCGGCGAATAACACCGCTCTTTTGCATCGCGCGCAGCCGGTCGCAAAGCTCGCTTTCGCCGAGCCCCAACTCTTGCGCCACCGCCGCGTAGGGTTGCGGCACAAGTGGCAGGCCGGCCTGTGTGGCGGCGATGATCTGGCGGTCTGTGGCGTCGATGCTCATGCGGCTACCCTGAATCTGATGAAAAACTCCCGCAGTTTCGGGAAACGGAGCACGCGCTGCCCCGTTTCCCGTTCAAGGGACTTGGCCACCGCCTCGATCTCTTCTTCGGTTTCCGTGGCCAGAACGAACCACATATTGAGGTGGTGACTGCGTTCATAATTATGCGCCACCTCGGGGCGGGCATTGACTTTAGTCAGGACCGCCTCGAAATCTTCCTCGGGCACGGCCATGGCACAGAGACAAAACGCGCCCCCCATTGCCTCGGCGTCAAAGAACGGGCCGAACCGGGTGATGATCCGGTCGGTCTTCATCCGCTCCAGCCGGGCCAGAAGATCGGCCTCGTCCAGGCCCAGCTCTTGCGCGACGACGTGAAACGGATCGGGCGTGATCGGAAACCCCTCTTGCAGATGATTGAGGATCAGGCGGTCGGTGGCGTCCAATGTCATGCAATTGTCCTTTCCTTCGCCACAAGGGCGCCGGTCTGTTTGAAGCAGCGGTTTGAAAACAACGCCAGATGCGGTGCGCCCTGCAACTCGGGCAAGACTGCCGCAGCCGCGGCCAGCCGCGCAAGCGCTTCTTTTCGGCTTTGGGCGTGGATCATCGAATAAAGGCGATAGGGCCAGACGCCCGCAACCGGGGTGCGTTCGTAACACAGCGTCACACCCGGTTGGGCGGCCAGCACCGGACCGGCGCGGGTGATCGTGTCGTGTGGCAGATCCCAGACCACCATCGCATTTGAGCGCCAGCCAAGCGCGCGGTGGCGCACGATCACCCCAAGGCGGGCGATGATCCGCGCCGCGCTCAGCACCCTGATCCGTGCCATCACCTCGGCTTCGTCGCGTCCCAGGGTATTTGCGATCGCTGCATAGGGTCGCGCGTTGAGCGGCAGGCCCCGCATCAGCGCCTGCACGATCTCGCGGTCGCCGGGCTGCAACACGTCGGTATCCGGCGCTTGTCTTGGGGGCGCGCGCCGGTCGTCGCCGTGCAGGCTGAACCCCAGGTCAAGGTTGAAGGGGCGCACCAAGCGCAGATCCAGCACGCGCAGCCCGCTGCGTTGCGCGATCCGGTCCAGAGCGCCGTCCACATGCGCCCGGTCGGGGCCGGTGGCAACAAACCACAGGTTCCAGTCGTTTTCGCGCAGGTAGGAATGGTTTACCCCCGGTTCCGCGCCGATGATCTCGGCGACCTCTTCGATCCGGTCCTCGGGGGCGGCCACGGCGGCGAGGGTGCTGGCCGATATGGTATTGGGCGCACAGGTGGCGCCCAGCCGGGTGACCTGACCGGCCTCGGTGCGGGCGCGCAGCCGCTCGATCACATTCGTCTCGCTGGTGCCAAGGGTCTCCGCGAGCACGCCAAAGGGCCGCTCGGTAATCGGGAAATCCCGCTGCCAGTCGTTCAGCAGTGCGCGGTCAATGGGATCACTCACACCTTCCATCGCTCAGAGCCCCATGCGGTGGGCGCGGGCGGTGAAAAAGATGCCCGAGGGGCTTTCAGTCGCGATTTCACCAAGTTGCTCAAAGGTTTCCGTGTCATAGATGATCACCTTGCCGGCATCGCGCACCGACAGCCAGACCTCGTGGCCGCGCGGCGTAAACTCCATATGCAAGACGCCGGGGCCTGGGGCGAACTGGTGGATCACCTCTTTGCTCACGCTGTCGATCACCTGGATCGTATCGTTGAGCGGATGGGCGAAATTGACCCAGACGTGGCGCCCGTCGGGGCGCGAAATCGCGAAAACCGGCTGGCCGTGGGTCGGAGTTCTGCCGGTTTCCTTCAAGGTGCGCGCATCGACCCAAAGCACCTCGTGCTGGCCCATGGCGGGCAGCACGAAATCCTGACCGGCCAAGGCCCAGCCTTCCAGATGCGGCATCTTGTAGACCGGCAGACCTTCGCGGCCCTCGGCATAACCCGGCAGGATGCTTTGCGGTTCGGGCGGGTCTTGCCAGAGGTCGAGCGCGCTTAGGTGATCCTCACCGAACAGCCCGGCAATATAGGTGCGCCCGTCGCCTGTGACCAGAGCGTCATAGGGGTTGGCGCCCATGCCTTTGACCCTGGTGATCTGCGGGGTTTCGCCCGAGAGATCGGCAATCCAGGTCTCGCCGCTGTCCCAGAGGGAAAAGACGAATTTCGTGCCCGGAATATCCACCAGGCCGACGGTCTTGCTGCCAGTCGGGATGTCGGCGACCATGGCGAGCGTATCGGCGTCAAACACCCGCACGCCGCCCGGCTCGTAATTCGAGACTGCCACGAACCGCCCGTCATCCGAGATCGCGCCGCCAATCGAATTGCCCGCCTGCATGACGCGGTTCACAACGGTTTGCGCCAGGATATCCACCTTGGTCAGCCCACCATCGCGGCCAAAGACATAGGCGAATTGTTCGTCCGGCGAATAGACCAGCGAGGCATGGCTCAGGTCGCCAAGCCCGGTGATGCGCCCGATGCTGGCGCGCTCGGACTGATCCACGACGAGAAGCGATCCGCTGGCGCGTTCCACCACCAGCCCAAGATCGCCGGTGGCTTGTGCACCGGCGGGAAGCGGGGGCGCAAAGAGCGCAAGACCCGCCAGCGTCAGGGCAAACATCCGGGCGCGGAGGCCTCCGGCGGGAGTATTTCGGGAAAGATGAAAGTCAGAGCGCGCCCTGTCTTTGGTTGTGCCAGAGGATAAAGGGGCAGGGATCATTCGGGGTCACCTCTCAGAAGATAATCGGCAATCCAGGCGGCGTCACCTTCGCTCAGCAGAGGGCGCCAGGGCGGCATCGGCGTGCCGGGGATGCCGTCAAGGATAACGGTTGTCAGGTCGTCGCGCTGATAGCTGGCAAGGGCCGCAGGGCGGATATCGGGGCCGAGCCCCCCCTTGAGCGTCATTCCGTGGCACGAGCCGCAATCCTGACGCACCAGCCGTCTGAGGGCTTCTGGATCAGGGTCGGCCAGGGCCGGGGCGGCAGCGAGCGCCAGTATTGTGGCAAGTCTATTCACCAACCATGACCTCTGGCAGAGTAACGGGCAGGGCGTCGCCCCCCTGACAGAGCGAGACCACATGCCCGATCACAAACAGCACCGGCGCGCGCATCGGGCATTGCGCCACGTCGAGCCCGATCCGGTCTAGTCGCGACACAAGCCGCGTCTCGCGCGGGGTGGTGACACTTGACACCGCCAGCACCGGCAGGGAACCCGGCAACCCTTCGCGCATCAGGTTGAGCGCGATTTCGGCAATATTGGCCACGCCCATATAGACCACCAGCGTGGTGTCCTCGCTGGCCAGGCTTTTCCAGTTGAGATCGAGCCGGGCATCGGCGGCGCGGTGGCCGGTCACATAGCGCACTCCGGTGGCCAGCCCACGGTGGGTGAGTGGCACGCCGAAGGTGGCTGCCATGCCCTGGGCCGCGGTGATGCCGGGCGCATAATCCACCTCGATCCCGCGGTCGCTCAGATAGGCGGCCTCTTCGGAGCCGCGGCCGAATATCAGCGGGTCACCGCCCTTGAGGCGGGCCACCGTCAGGCCATTGCCGGCCAACTCGACCAGCATTTCATTGATGCGATCCTGCGGAACTGTGTGGAATTTCGGGGCCTTGCCCACCGGTATCATCTGCGCGGTCGCCGGAGAAAGTTGCAGAATTTCGGGGCTGACCAGCCGGTCATACACAACCGCATCTGCCTCGCTCAGCATACGCACCGCACGCAGCGTCATCAGATCCACGGCACCGGGGCCTGCTCCGATCAGATACACCTTGCCTTTCGCTGTCATGTTGCTGGCTCCTCGGCTGGGCAATCAAATGTTTTGGAAGAAAACCGGGGGCCCGGCAAAAAGGGCCCCCGGCTTGCGCGTCAGTAGACGTCGGCGCGGGTGTTATAGACGTTGAATTTGCCCGTTGGCGTGATCAGGCGCGGGTCCTTGATCACATGCTTGAGCTCAAGCGTCTTGTCGTCGACCACCACGATGGCCGATTCCAGGTCCTTGGCATTCCAGACCGAGAACCAGATCTCATTGCCGGCCTTGTTGAACTCACCCTGCACGACGCGGGGCTGGCCTTCGGCAATCCCGGCCCATTCGACAATCGGCAGAACGGTGAATTCCGGCTCTTCCTGTCCTAGATCGGCCACCTTGAACACCGCAACCGAGCCAGAGGTTTCGGCGTCGGGGTTCAATGTCGCATCGACATAGAGATGCTCGGAGGTCGGGTGGGTTTTGACGAACAGCGATCCGCCACCAAGGCCATAAAGCTGTTGCACCATCTTCCACGCCTGTTCGGGGTGACCCTCGGGGTCGGTCCCGATCAGGGCGACAGTATCATCGCCAAGATGCGAGGTTGCCCAGACCGGCCCGTAGGTCGGGTGATTGATGTTGGCCCCGCGCCCCGGATGCGGTGTTTGGCCGTCGGTTTCGATCACGGCAACAAGTTTGCTTTCCTTGGTGTCGATCACCACGACCTTGCCACGCGCATTCGCCGCAGTCAGGAAGTAGCGCTGAGTGCTGTCAAGACCGCCGTCATGCAGGAACCGCTCGGCATTGATCTCGGTGATCTTCAGAGCTTCGATGTCGGAGTAATCCACCATCATGATCTTGCCGGTTTCTTTGACGTTGACCAGAAACTCGGGCTTGTAGTGCGAGCCCAGGATCGCCGCAACGCGCGGTTCGGGATGATAGGTCTGTTCGTCATAGGTCATGCCACGGGTGGATTTGATCCGCAGCGGTTCAAGCGTGTCACCATCCATGATCACGAATTGCGGCGGCCAATAGGCCCCGGCAATGGCGTATTTGTCCTCATAGCCCTTGAACTTGGAGGTCTCGACAGAGCGCGCCTCGGCACCGATCTTGATCTCGGCAACGGTATCGGGGTCTTCCATCCAGAGGTCGATCATATTGACCTTGGCGTCGCGGCCAATCACGAACAGGTAGCGCCCCGAGGCTGAAATACGGCTGATATGCACGGCGTAGCCGGTCTTGAGGATCTTCTTGATCTCATAGGTCGACCCATCGATCAGGGCAATTTCGCCCGAGTCGCGCAGGGTTACCGAAAACAGGTTGTCGATGTCCCAGTCGTTCATCTTCTCGGTCGGACGGTCCTCGGGGGCGACATGCACCTTCCAGGAGTCCTTCATTTCTAGCATGCCGAATTCTGGCGGCGCGGGCGGCTCAAGCAGGATGTAGCGGGCCATCATATCGACGTCTTCTTCGGAAAGATCGCCAGAAGAGCCCCAGTTGGGCATACCGGCGGGCGAGCCGAAGGTGATAAAGTCCTTCAGGTACTCAAAGCCGTTTGCGCGTGTCACATCCGGTGTCAGCGCCTTGCCGGTCGCACCCTTGCGCAGCACGCCGTGACAGCCGGCGCAGCGTTCGAAATAGATTTTTGTCGATCGTTGGAATTCTTCGTCGGTCATGACCGGATCATCGGGCTTGCGGCCGGGGATCTCGACCTGAATTTCGCCAAGCGTTGTCATCGACGGCACATACATGTCTGCCGGTTTATCGGCGTGATCTTTCGGCTTGTCCTGCGCGATCGCGCCGGAGGCCGCCAGCCCGAGGGCAATGGCGGCGCTTGATAGAAGCGTGACGCGCCATGTGGCATTCTTGGGTTTCATTTGAGTTACTCCAATTCCGCTGGTGAGGCGTTTCAAGAGTGACGTGATGGCGCAGAGGCTGCCTTGACTTTAGTCAACGCTTTGCGGGCGGCTTGGCGCGACAGTCGCTGTCATGATCCGAATTGCCCTTTTCATTGCCTTTCCTCTCTGGTTGGCCCTGGCCTCTTTGGCGCAAGCGCAGGGTGTCTTGCGTCCGGGTGCCGAGGGCGCGATCTCCGGGGCGACGCCGACCCGTGAAATGGCCGCCGGTTTTTTTGACCTCACCGGGCCGCTGGTGCTGCAACATCAGGGCGATCCGGTGCCGGGGTGGGCGGTCTCGGATACCTCCGGCGTTGTGGGCTATATCGCCTCAACCTGGGATTTGACCGGTTCGGTCGGCTATTCGGGGCGCCCATTGGATGTGC
Source organism: Roseovarius lutimaris (assembly GCF_900115165.1). Taxonomy (GTDB): domain Bacteria; phylum Pseudomonadota; class Alphaproteobacteria; order Rhodobacterales; family Rhodobacteraceae; genus Roseovarius; species Roseovarius lutimaris. Next base: position 121,834 of record NZ_FOVP01000003.1, read on the forward strand.
TTGTGGCGATCGACACCAAGGGGCGCATCGTCGGCGCCAGATTGATGCGCCATGCCGAGCCGATCCTGACCCTGGGTCTGTCGGATCAGGATATAGCCCGGTTCGTCGGCGGTTTTGCCGGGGTAGACCTGTCCGACCCCAAGGGGCCGGGCGCAGGCCCAGACATGCCCGATATCATTTCTCGTGCCACCGTCTCGACCGGTGTGATTCGCGATTCGATCCTGCGCACCGCGCGCACGCTGGCCATTGCGCGCGGCGTTCTGCCAGGTGGCGGCATCGACCGGACCGGGTTTCAGCCGCAGGACTGGGCGGCGCTGATGGCGCAGGGCGCGATCACCCGCCGCACCGTCACCCTGACCGAGGCCAGCCGGGCGATGGCCGGGGCCAAAGTGCCGGTGCCGACAGGCGATGCGCCGTTCATTGATCTTTACATGGCACTGCTCGATCCTCCGAGCATCGGGCGCAACATTCTGGGGCAACAGCAATTTACCCGCGCCGTGGGCGCACTTGGCCCCGGCGAGACCGCTCTTTTTGTGGCCTCTTCGGGGCTGACCTCGCATCGTGGCACCGCCTGGCGGCGCAGCGGCGTCTTTGACCGGCTGATGGTGGTGCAGGGCGAGACCCGCATCGCGCTGGTCAAATCCGGATACGTCAGGATTGACGATCTGGCCGCCCCAAATGCGCCCGACTTCAAGGAGCGCAGCATTTTCCACCTGCCGGGCGAGGGGTTCGACCCGCTCCAGCCCTTCAGCCTTGAACTGACCTCCTCGCGCCCCTCCGAGACTGGCGAGGTCAGCTTTACCACAGAGCTTGGCTATGCCTTGCCAGCCGCCTATATCATCGCCCCCCCCTCCGAGCCTGCGCCGCTCTGGCAATCGCGCTGGATTGAAAAGCGGTTTCAGGTCGCCAGCGTGATGGTGATGATGGCGCTGCTGACACTGATCCTCTTGTTGCAGGAATGGCTGGTGCGCCGCCCCCGCCTTTGGCTCGGGCTGCGGCTTGGCTATCTTGTCACCACGCTGATCTGGCTGGGTTGGGTGCTGAACGCACAGCTTTCCGTCGTGCAGGTGGTGGCCTTCGTGCAATCGCTGCTCACCGGGTTTCACTGGGAGGTGTTCCTGATCGAGCCGTTGATTTTCACCCTTTGGGCGGGCGTGGCGCTTGGTCTGCTGTTTTGGGGGCGCGGCGTGTTCTGTGGCTGGCTCTGCCCGTTCGGGGCCTTGCAGGAGCTTAGCAATCTGGCCGCGCGCCGCCTGGGCGTGCCGCAAATCACCGTGCCCCACGCGATCCACGAACGGCTCTGGATCATCAAGTACACGCTCTTTCTGGCGATCCTCGCGCTCAGCTTTTATTCGATGGACCTTGCCCTGCGTCTGGCCGAGGCCGAGCCCTTCAAGACCGCCATTTCCATGCGGATGATGCGCGCCTGGCCGTTTGTATTGTTTGTGCTGGCGCTGCTCTTCGCGGGGCTTTTCATCGAGCGGTTCTATTGTCGCTATCTCTGCCCCCTGGGCGCGGCGCTTGCGCTTCCGGCGAAACTCAAGGTCTTTGACTGGTTGCACCGGCGCCCGCAATGTGGCCGTGAATGCCGTCTTTGCGAGACCAAATGCACCGTCGGCGCGATCGACCCACTGGGGCGGATCAACGCCAATGAATGCGTGCTCTGCCTGCGCTGTCAGGTGGTGATGAACGATGCCGCAACCTGTCCGGTGCTGAAACGCCGGGCGCGCAAATAAGAGGCAAACCGATGCTTGCAGCCCTGAAACGTGTCTTTTGCGAACCTCATCGCGTCTTCTTTCTGGCAGCCGGTCTTTATGGCGTCTTTGCCCTGAGCGTGTGGGAGATCTGGCTTGGCCTTGATTTCGTCGCGGCCAACCCGCCCGCCATGCCCTTCGCCGCCGCGCCCTACCTGTGGCACGCGCATGAGATGATCTTTGGCTATGCCAGTGCCGCGCTTGGCGGTTTTTTCCTGACTGCGGTGCCCAACTGGACCGGCAGCAAGGACACCGCGAAATACTTTGTCACCGGTGCTGCCGTGATCTGGCTTGCGGGGCGTCTGGCGATCTGGATGTCGGGGATCCTTTCGCCGACTGTTGTCGCGGTGGTCGATCTGGCGTTTCTGCCACTGCTGGGGATCAAGATCGCGCTGATGCTCGTGCGCCGCCCTAAGCCGCAGAACCTCGCCTTTCTGGCCTTCCTCAGCCTTGTCTGGGCGGGCAACCTGATGGTGCATCTGGAATGGCTGGGCCTGACGGATGACACGCTTTATACCGGCCTGCGCGTCGGCCTTTTGTCGCTGTGCCTGATGATTGCCGTGCTTGGCGGGCGGGTGACGCCGGGGTTTACGCGGAATGCGATGAAGCGGGCTGGGGTGGATGAGAGCACTCTGCCGACATCGCGCAAACCCGTCGACCTTGCGGCGAGCGTGATGATCGCGCTTGTGCCGCTTGCGCTTCTCTTGCGGGTGCCCGATGCGCTGACCGGCGCATTGGCTGTCGCTGGCGGGGCCTTGCACCTGTTGCGCATCGCCTTCTGGCGTCCGTTCTGGACGCTTGGCCAACCGATCCTCTGGGCGCTGCATCTGGGCATGGCGATGCTGGGGCTTGGGCTTGTTCTCTGGGGCAGCAGCCTTTTGGGATGGGGCAGCGAGGTCGCGGGCTTGCACGTTCTGGGCATTGGCGCGGTGGGGGGCATGACCGTTGCGGTCATGAGCCGCGCCATCCTGGGCCACACCGGCCGCGCCCTGATTGCCCCGCGTGCGGTGGCCCTTTCCTATGCTCTGATTGCCGCCGCCGCCGGTCTGCGCTGGAGCGCCTCGGCGCTTTCGGGCGATCTTTATGGTCCGGCGATTCTGGCCACCGGGGCGCTCTGGATCGTCGGCTTTGGCCTGTTCACGGTCGCGCTCTGGCCTGCCTTTACCGGCCCCAGAGTGCCGCGCGATGCGTCGCCGGGCGCCTAGGCTCTGACCCTATGGGACGCCAATACCCCGGCTTCGAGAGGTTGGTTGTATAATAAGCAACGACGGGACTGCGGGACAAAGCGTCATTCTGCTGCAAGAGCATGATCCGTGGCGTCACCCACGCAACAGCTGGCAGGCAGGGCAGATTGCAGACGTTCAAACGTTTCAATCATCAAGATCGGCGTCATCCGGAGTGGTGTTCAGGTATATTCGCCCGATTTTCTTGACGAAAGGGATGCTCAGAAAGACGACGATGCCTGTGGCAATGAGCAGCCTGTCGAACAGGCTGACCGGCATCGGATCATTGTCATCTGCATACAGATAGATGGCAACAGTAATCACGACGAACCAGATGCATAACATTTGCAGTTTGCGCAGAACGTACTGCCTTGAAATTGCCGACACGTAACGCCCTCAATATACCGGTCATTGCGCGACCACTATCCACAGGTCGCCATAATTCGCAAGGCAAATAGAGGGGGTGGCGTCGTCCCTCTCGATGGGTGCTAGGGGCTAAATTTGGGCCGCTCAAGGCGCCTTTCGCCCGCTGCACCGGGCCGCATGATCCGATTGTTCCTGATCGTCGGCCCAAATCACCCAATCCCGTATCTGGCGTTGACTTTGGTCAAGGAGCGCGGGGCGAACACCCTACAAAGTGGCCCAATTCGCATCAACGCGCAAAGGAGACCGCAATGCGCGAAGTCATGACCAAGAGCATGGCCCGGAACATATTTTATGGCGGGTCACTGTTCTTCATCATCATCTTCCTGGGCCTGTCGGTTCATTCGCACTACTATATCGTCAATAAATCGACCAATGCCGAAACGCTGACCGACAGCGTTGTCTTGGGCAAACACGTCTGGGAAAAACACGCCTGCATCAATTGCCACACGATCATGGGAGAGGGGGCATATTTTGCGCCCGAACTGGCGAATGTGACAACCCGCTGGGGTGTTGCCGACGACCCCGAAGGCGCGTTCGAAATGCTGGACGGCTGGATGAAAGCCCAGCCAAGCGGTGTTGAAGGCCGTCGACAGATGCCCTTTTTCGACCTGACCGAAGAGGAAACCCGCGGCCTTGCCGATTTCCTGCGGTGGGTCGATTCGATCGACGCACAGGGCTGGCCCCCGAACGACGCGGGCTGAGAAAGGACCAATCCAATGAAATACCAAACCCAAAAAATCGCACTGGCCTATTTCAGCGTCGCTCTGGCGCTTTTCCTGATCCAGATCCTTGGCGGTGTTCTGGCAGGCGTGATCTATGTTCTGCCCAATTTCCTGTCTGAGGTTCTGCCGTTCAATATCGTGCGCATGCTGCATACCAACTCTTTGGTTGTCTGGCTGCTTCTGGGCTTTTTCGGCGCTGCCTATTTCCTTATTCCGGAAGAATCCGAACAGGAAATCTATTCGACCAAACTGGCCTATCTCCAGTTGATCATCCTTGTGGTGGGCACATTGGGCGTTGTCCTGACCTATGTGTTCAACCTGTTTGAGGGCAACTGGCTTTTGGGCAAGGAGGGGCGCGAGTTTCTCGAACAGCCCAAATGGGTCAAGATGGGCATTGTCGTCGCCGCGCTGATCTTCCTGTTCAACGTGACCATGACCGTGTTGAAGGGCCGCAAGACCGCCATCAGCACCATCCTGCTCGTCGGCCTCTGGGCCCTGGCGCTGCTGTTTCTCTTTGCCTTTTACAACCCCTCGAACCTGGCGCTCGACAAGCAATACTGGTGGTATGTCATTCACCTCTGGGTCGAAGGCGTGTGGGAGCTGATCATGGCCTCGATCCTGGCCTATCTGATGCTCAAACTTACCGGTGTTGACCGCGAAGTGGTTGAAAAATGGCTTTACGTCATTGTCGCGACCGCGCTCTTTTCCGGCATCCTTGGCACCGGCCACCACTATTACTGGATCGGCACGCCGGGCTACTGGCAGTGGATCGGCTCGATCTTCTCGACGCTTGAGATCGTCCCGTTCTTCGCGATGATGTCCTTCGCCTTCGTCATGGTCTGGAAAGGCCACCGGGATCACCCAAACAAGGCCGCTTTGCTGTGGTCACTGGGCTGTGCCACGCTGGCGTTCTTTGGCGCAGGGGTCTGGGGCTTTCTGCACACGCTGCACGGGGTCAACTACTATTCCCACGGCACGCAGATCACCGCCGCGCACGGACACCTGGCATTTTATGGCGCCTATGTCTGCCTCAATCTGGCGATCTTCAGCTATGCAATGCCGATCCTGCGCAACCGTGATCCCTATAATCAGGTGCTCAACATGGCGTCGTTCTGGCTGATGTCGGGGGGCATGGTGTTCATGACCTTCACGCTGACATTCGCAGGCACCATCCAAACCCACATGCAACGGGTAATCGGTGACTACTATATGGACGTGCAGGACCAGATCGCGGTTTTCTACTGGATGCGCCTTGGCTCTGGCGTGGTGGTTTTCCTCGGCTTGCTGCTCTTCCTCTACGCGATCTTCGTACCGCGTAAAGAGGTGATCTCGACCGATGCCACGGTCGCTGCGGAGTGAAGCCGATGGATGGATCCATGACACACCACCGGAAGGGGGCGGCCGCCGCCCCCTTCTACCTGGCCCAGGGCAATGAATGCGCTCTGTTCAAGGCCGCAAGCGAAAACAACCTGCCGGTCCTTCTCAAGGGGCCGACCGGCTGTGGCAAGACGCGCTTTGTGGCCCATATGGCCGCAGAGCTTGATCGCCCGCTTTACACGGTTGCCTGCCATGATGACCTGTCGGCGGCCGATCTTATCGGTCGCTACCTGCTCAAGGGTGGCGAAACCGTCTGGGTCGATGGCCCGCTGACCCGCGCGGTGCGTGAGGGGGCTATCTGTTATCTTGACGAGGTGGTCGAGGCGCGCAAGGACGTCACCGTGGTGTTGCACCCGTTGACCGATGACCGGCGCATTCTGCCGATCGACCGCACCGGAGAAGAGCTTGAGGCGGCGCCCGGTTTCATGCTGGTGGCCTCTTACAATCCGGGCTATCAGAACATCCTCAAAACCCTCAAACCCTCGACCCGGCAGCGTTTTGTCGCGATGGAGTTCGACTTTCCCACACCTGACCTTGAAATCAAGGTCGTCGCTCAGGAAAGTGGCCTGTCGCCGGATCGTGTTGCCCCTCTGGTGCGCCTCGCAGGCAAGCTGCGCGCGCTGAAAGGGCAGGACCTGGAAGAGGGCGTTTCAACCCGTCTTGTCATCTATGCCGCAACCCTCATCGCCCAGGGCATGCCGATTGATCGCGCCATCGAGGCCACGATGATCGAGCCGCTCACCGATGATGCGGATGTAAAACGCGGGCTCCTCGATCTGGTAACGGCTGTCTTTGGGTGAGGCATGGCCATGACCCGGATCGAAATTGAGCCATGGGAACCCGAAGAAACCATCGGGAAACTGTGGCACGCTTTTGCCAGTCGCCTCGATGCACCTCTTGTGCATCACGGAGCCGCGGTTGATCTCTCTGAGGTCAGCGGGCGGCTGGCAGTCTTTTTTCGTGGGCTGGGGGGCGCGCCATCGGTTGAAATCCGGTCGGTTTCGCCCGAGGTTAGCCAACATCGCCTGAAATTCCTGCGCCGTCTCGGCACCGAGGCCGAGCTTATCCCGCGGGCCAGCTTTGATGGCGAGGTGCTGCGCCTGCCCGAGAGCCTTGCGATCTTTCCGGACCGGGCCGCCAACGGGGCGCTTTATCTCTGGCTGGCTGCCGCTGTGGCGCATGCGCCCGCGCATGTTCTTGACGGCGATCCGCTGCGCGCGGACCTTTTGGCGATCCGCGCCGCGCAGAGTATGACACGCGCCGCATTGGAGGCCGCGCCGGGGCTGCGCGCCCTGCAAGAGGGGCTGGGGGCGGCGGCTTTGCAACGACGGCCCCGTCAGACCCTGCCGCGCGACGAACAGGCCATCGAGGCGCTTGTGCGCCACCGCTTGGGCGATCCTGCGCAGCTTGACCCGCGGGCGAAGATGTTCAGCGCCGCACTTGAAGCAGGCGATGTTTCGCAGATCACCGCGCCGCGCGGCTATCGCCCGTTTGCGCCGGTGCCGCTCTGGCCTGATCTACGCGAGCTTATGATGTCGGCCAGCAGCGAGGTTGAAAGCCGCGATACCGAAGGCCCCCCCGAAGAGGGAAGCGAGCGGACCCACCGCGCGCGCCGCCGCAACGCCGATCAGGCAGAGCGCCGCGACAGCCTGATCCTGCATAAATTCGAGGCGATCCTGAGTTGGGCCGAGTTCCTGAACCTGAACCGGCGGGTCGATGACGACGATCCTGACAGCGCCAAGAAGGCCGCTGACGATCAGGATGAAATCGGCCTTGGCCAGATCTCCAAGGCCCCGGCAACCCGGTTAAAGCTTCACCTTGACCTTGCCCCGGAAGATGTTGATCGCGAACGCCTTTCCGACAAGATCATGTATCCCGAATGGGACGTGCGCACCGGTGCGTACCTGCCCGATCATGTGCGTGTTCTGCACAGCGTGGCCCCCTCGGGCGATGGTGTGCCCGCCTTTCGCGACGATCCGCGCGCCATGCGCCGTATCACCCATGTCAAACGCCAGTTCGAGGCGCTGCGCCCCGGTCGTGTCTCGATCCCCGGCCAGCTTGACGGCGATGAGCTTGATATGGAGGCCGTGGTGCGCGCGCAGGTCGATATTCGGGCCAATGGCGCGGGCAGCGAAGGCATCTGGCGCCAGACCCGGCCACAGGCGCGCGATCTGGCGGTCTCGATCCTTCTCGACGTTTCACGCTCGACCGAAAGCGCCGTGGGGGACCGCGCAGTGATCGACATCGAGCGCGAGGCGCTGGCGGCCCTGGCCTGGGGGCTTGATGCCTGCGGCGACGATTTTGCTATCCACGCCTTTTCCTCGCTCAAGCGCGACCGGGTCTATATCCAGACCTGCAAGGGGTTCAGCGAACCGATGAACGGTGCGGTCGAAGACCGGATCGGCGCGCTTCGGCCCGGGTTTTATACCCGGCTGGGCGCGGCCGTGCGGCATTGCTCGACCGAGCTTGCAGGGCAATCCAAAAAGCGCCGTCTGCTATTGGTCATCACCGATGGCAAGCCCAACGACCTTGACCATTACGAGGGTCGCCACGGCATCGAGGATACCGCCATGGCCGTGCGCGAGGCGCGCCGTGCCGGGCAATCGGTGTTTGGCATCACCGTCGACAAACAGGCCAAAAGCTGGTTCGCGCGGATGTTCGGGCGCGGCGGGTTTCACGTGATCCCCAACCCCGAGCGCCTGACTGAGGTCCTGCCGCTGATCTATCGTGAGTTGGTCGGCGGATGAGCGAAACGAGCGTTTTGGACGAACTTCCGGGCGATCTGATGATCTGGGTTCTGATCGTCAGCGAACTTCTGGTCTTTGGCGCGGGGCTGGCGGCCTTTCTGTCGGTGCGGGCCAGTGACCCGGTCGGGTTTGGCGCCGCGCAGGACGCGCTTTACCGGACCGGGGCAGGGATCAACACGGTGGTGCTGGTGAGCAGTGGTGCGCTTGCCGCCTGGGCGCTGCGCCTGCGAGATGGCGCGCAGCGTGGCGCGGCACGTCTGGCCCTTGTGGTGGCGGCGCTTCTTGGGGTGGTATTCCTGGCTATCAAGGGGTTTGAATATGCCGGAAAGGCGGCGGATGGCATTGGCTGGGACACGCATCCGTTTTTCACCTTCTACTACCTGCTGACCGGGTTTCACGCCGCTCATGTGGTGGCCGGGGTCATTGTCCTGCTGCTTGTGGCGTGGAAGGATGCGCCGCGCAATATCGAGGCGGGGGCCGCGTTCTGGCACATGGTCGATCTGGTCTGGGTGATCCTTTTCCCTGTCCTTTATCTGCTCAGGTGATGGCATGATCCGCGACCCGCTTTTGCGTGCATGGGGCACGCTCATTGTCCTCAGCCTTGGCTCGACGCTGATCTCGCTCTGGCATTGGCCGCCGGGATTTTCTGCTGTTGCGGGGATGCTCATTCTGACCTTCGCCTGGCTCAAGGCGCGGGTGATCCTGTCCTATTATCTGGGGCTCAATGCCGCCCCGTTCTGGCGCCGGGGGTTCGGGATATCGCTCGGGATTTTCTGTCTGCTTTTGCTCGGCCTTTATCTTTTGCCGGGGCTATTTTAGGCCGCGCCGGCCTGTCAGATCGCGAATTTCTGCGCCAGGTCTTCGGGCAGGTCGAATTCCCTCAACACCTGTGCGCGCGCCTCTGGCGACATTTTTCTGGCCGTTCGGGTGACGATTGTGTCAAGCTTTTCAGCGCTTTGGGTCGGGGCAAAGGGGGCAAAATACCACTTCAGAAAGGTGAAACAGATCACATCCTCAAGCGCCTGCACCTCGGTGTCGCGCTTGATCCCGTCCTTGCGTATCATTTTCTGTGCTTTTTCAATATCCTGCGTAGAATATCCTGCGTCTTTCATGATCTCGCCCACGCGGGTCGCGTGATGTTTTGCCAATTCGGTGCGCCAGGTCAGATACCCGGCGCGACCCTCGGGAAAGTCCTTCCTTTTCAACACCCAACGCTCAATATGCTGGCCCCGTGCGGCGATTTTCAGCGGCTCGGAGGCGTCTGGGAAAAGCCGCTGCGCTTCCTCGCTCATTCGCTGCCCGTAAAGCTGGGCTGCGGGTTTGCCTTCGCTGACGTCCGGGTCATGCGCATTGGCCGCGTCAATCGCGGCAAGGGCGGTGTTCAGTTTGCTCACAGGGATTTACTCCATGAATCGGCAGGATCTTTTTCGGCGTACTCCTGCAACAGCTTGATGTCCTCGATCTTGGCATGGTGACGCGACACGCATACGCCGGCAACTTTCAACTTGGAAAACGCCCGCGACAGGCTTTCGGGTTTCATCCCCAGACGCCCGGCAATCAGCGCCTTGTCGTAAGGCAAAGTCACCTCGCAAGGTCCGGTCTGGCAATTGCACAGCCGGAGCAGAAAATCCGCAACCCGCTGCGCCCCGGTCTGGGCCTTGATCTGTTCCACCTGGGCGACAAGATCATGAAGGTGCTGAAATGTCGATGCAATGACCGCAAGGCTTAGTTCGGGATTCTGCTCAAGAATCGAGATGAAACTGCGTGCCGCTATCAACATCAGGGTACAATCGCTCACCGCCTCGGCCGACACCGGATAGGGTTGCTGACGAAAGGCCACCGCCTCACCAAAACTGTGACCACGGGTAAACACATTGACGACGGCCTCATTTCCGTTGGGGGACACGCGGTAAAGCTTGACCCAGCCATCCAGCACCACATGGATCACCTGCGCGCGCTCGCCGTGCAGAAAAACCGTTTCGCCGCGTGTGATTTCCCGAAAGGTGGCATCCGACAACAACCTGTCAGCCACCGCATTGGGCAGGCTGCGCAGCAAGAGTGAGTCTCTGGCGATGTTGTGACGTTCCGCTTTATCCATGAATCACCTTTGATGATCTGTTACCGTCATATGTATTATGGATTCTTCGGGAATGCACGGTGCAGCCAGCCGGAGCAGGCAAATTTCCAAGCTGGCGATTTGGCGCACTCGGACTCTGCCTATTTGGAGGAGGGGGTTAATCTGGTGACACGATAAGCGTGACACGCTCGCCGACAAACCAGGTGGTGCCGTACTCGACCGGGTGGCCTTGCAGGTCGATATTCACCGCCACGGATTTCAACAAAGGGTCGCCCTCGCGCAGCCGCAGATGCAGCGCCTGCGTGGCATTGGCGGTCTCGGCGGTCAGGCGGGTTTCGCGGCGGGTGTAATCCTCGACCCCGTTCAGGCGCAGGGCCTCGGTGACCGAGGGTGTTTGGCGCAGGGTATCGGCGATGCCCGGCAGCCGCGTCTTGGGAAAAACGCTTTCGAAATGCGCAATCGGCGCGCCGCCGGATATCGACAGCCCCTCAAAAACGACAACCCGCTCGCCGGGTCGCAGCCCAAGCACCCTGGCCTCGGTTTTACCGGCAAGGCGCGTCTCGATCCTCAGCATCTGCCTTTCGGGCACTCGCCCGGTTGCCGCGATGTTCTGGTGAAACCTGACCCTGCGGCCAATCGGATATTCGGTCGGCGGGGCCTCGACAAACACGCCGGCCCCCCGGCGCGGGCGCAGCATGGCGCGCTCGGTCATGTCGGCGAGGGCGCGGCGCACTGTGTGTCGGTTCACGCCAAAGCGGGCCGCAAGTGCCGCCTCGGTCGGCAGCTTGTCGCCGACCCGGTAAAGCCCCGAGGCGATCTCGCCTTCAAGCGTGGTGGTTATGGATTTCCAGATCGGGGTGCGGGGCATCATCTGTCACCATGAATCACGCTAGGGGTTTCCATTGTGTTTGGGGTAATTTGTCTAATTGTATAGGGTGGTTGGTACATCGGCAAGATATGCCGACTGGCGATCCTGCGTTTGCCACGCGAAACCGATCAGGGGCCGCATTGACCGGCTCGGGGTCGGGGCCCAAAGGCACAGAGGGTTTGCCATCGCGGTTCAATGCTTTTAAGGGTAGCGCCGCGATCAGCACAGTCCGGGCATCCCATATCAAGGCATTTTCCATGCGTATAGGCGTGATCCTCAATCATTTCGAGCCGCACCAGGTGCCGCATGCGGCGCCCTATGGCTTTGCGCTGTCGCGGGTGCGCCCGGAGTGGACGGTGGATATCCTATGCTCCACCCGGTCCGAGATGGCGTTTGCCAAAGAAATCGCCGGGCGGTTTGACGGCCAGACCGCCACTATCCGGGCCTTGAAGGTGCCGTTGATTTTCCGCTTGGCCGATCCGCTTTTGCGTCAGTTCACCTTTGCGCGCAAGGTTGCGGTGTTGCAGGCCAATATTGCGCGCCTGTCGCAATATGATGCGCTGATCATGCCGGAGATGACCTCTCTTGCGCTGCGCCGGTCGGCCAAAATGGCCGGGGTCAAGATGATCTTTACCGGCCATGGTGCGGGCGATCTTTACAGCAATCCCTTTGGCAATTTCGACAAGAGGGTGGAAACCTTTGATCTGGTGCTGTTGCAGGGCCGCCGCTTGGCGCGGGCGATGTGGGCCGAAGGGCGGCTAAAGGACACCAGCCATGCGATAATCGGCTATCCCAAGTATGAGGCCGTGCCGCAAGCGCCGCTGCGCCTGTTTGACGATGACAAGCCGGTCGTGGTCTATAATCCGACGCAAAACCCGCGCGGCTCGTCCTGGCATCGCTGGGGCGAGGCGGTTCTCGACAGGCTGGCGGCGCGCGATGATCTCAACGTGATCTTTGCGCCGCATGCCTTGTTGTTCAAACGCAGCTGGACGCGCGGCGCGCGCCTGCCCAAGCGGTTTCGCAACCACCCAAGGATCAAGGTCGATCTGGGCAGTCGCGCCTCGTCGGATATGACCTATCTGCGGGCGGCCGATCTTTATCTCGGGGATCAATCCAGTCAGGTTTACGAGTTCATCAACCGGCCAAGGCCCTGTGTCTTTCTGAACCCCGATGAGGATAATTGGAAGGGCAACCCGTCGTTCCGGTCCTGGACCTTTGGCCCGGTGGTTGAGGATGTTGCCGATCTGGATGGTGCGATTGATGCGGCCTTGAGTGAGTTTGAACGCTGGCGCCCGGCGCAACAGGCCGCATTGGACGAAGATGCCATCGGACCAGAGGCACCCTTTGCCGATGCACCCGCCTCGGAGCGCGGCGCGCGGGCGATTGCGGCCTATATGGAGCAGGGCAGCCTGTCGAAAGACTGGGCATGAGCCAGCCACATGATATCGGCACCCGCCCGCCCGAGGATGCGGTGGTCGTCATGCTCGCGTCCGACGGCGTGACCGTTCCGGGGGCGCAGGCGGTGATTGAGGCCTTCTGCGATAGCCCCAAACGCCTGTCGGTGGTGCTGGTCTCGCCCCCCGCAGAGGCAGGGGCGCTGGCCCAACGGTTCCCGCGCGCCTTTGTGCACAAGGCAAGGCCGGGCCTGACACTGGCACAGCTGCGGGCGCGGGCGATGCTGAGCATCGAGGCCGCAGCGCCCGCACACAGGCCCGCCCTGATAAAACGGGCGATCCGGCGCGGCCTTCCGGTTTTCGGGCTTGCAAGTGAGGGCTTGCAGAGTGGTAGCACCGATCACCCGCTGACGGCGCTGTCGCAATCGGCCCGTGACGGCCTGCCCGAGCACGGCGATGTGGCGATGATTGCGGATCACCTGATTTCGGCAATGGGGTTTGAGCGCGGCGATGGCCCGGTGCTTGGGGCCCTCTCTCGCGGGGCGCAAAGGCTGATGCGTGGCCGCGCACGCACCTTGTTTTCCCCGCTGGTCCGCCGGATCGCAAGCCGCGATGCGCTTTGCGCGCAATTGAACCAGCCGCAGGTGATCATGTGTCTTGGTAATGGTCCGACCTCAGCCGACCCCCGGCTTGAAACGCTCGCGCATGACGCGCTGTTCCGGGTCAATCATCAGTGGATGCAAGACGGTTACATGACCCGCGCCGATGTGCTTTTTGCCGGGGTCAAACGCTCCATGCGCGCGGCGGGGCCAACGCTGGTCGGGGTGGCGTCGCGGCGCAAGGAAGAGGCCTTGCTTGGCGCGCGCCTGCTTACCCCCTGGCGCGGACGGTTGTCCTATGTCGTGGTCGAGGACATTGCCGATCTGGGTAGCTCTTTGCAGGGTCACCCGCGCCCGACCACCGGTGCGGTGATGCTGGCCGCTGCCATTGCGCTTGCACCGCGCCGGTTGATCGTGGCGGGCATGGATATGTTCGCCGACAAGGCCGGGGCCTATCCGGGGCGCACAACCGCAGTGAACGCCTATACCGCCGCCCATGACCGGCAAACCGATGAGGGGTTTATCCGCGCCCATCTGGCGCGTTATGAGGGTGAAATCATGACTCTCAGCCCTGCCTTTTCAGAGCTTGCGCATAGTGTCGCAGACAGCCGGTTTACGCTTGTGGACCCACCGCAGGCTTGACTCTGTACGCAACGTCGAAGATGTGAAGATCGACCCCGCATCCGACGAGGTAACGAAAGGTCATTCAAGATGAAGAACCCGTACAAAACCCATTGGTATCACCGCCAGATGGCCTATTGGCTGGATAAGGATCCGGGTCGCGATTCCGGTGACATGCAGGAGATGGAGGTAATCCGCCTTGATCCCCAGCCCGGTACGACGCCGTCGGACAAGCCAGCGGTACGGATTTTTCTCGGCACCGAGCCGGGGCAGTATCGTGCCACGCGGATTTTCGTCTGGTCGGTGATGCAGGTGCGTGACCCAGGCCGCGCCTATGAAATTCATCTGATGTCGAATGTGGCGGGCATTGCGCGCGTGGGCTGGAAAACCGGCTTTACCAATTACCGCTATGCAATCCCGCATTGGGCGGGCAACACCGGCCGCGCGATCTATAACGATGTTGACCAGATTTATCTACAAGACCCGGCGGGTCTGTTTGACATGGATATGCAGGGCAAGGGCGTGCTGGCGATTTCCGTCAAGGAAAACTCGGTCATGCTGATTGATTGCGAAAAGATGGCCAAACTCTGGACGCTTGAGGATGTGGCCGCAGGCAAGAAGCACGATCATTTCAAGGGCGCAATGAACGAGGCCGGCCTGTTTGGCGAAATGCCCGGCACCTGGAATTCGCGCGATGGCGAACATCCGGTCGAGCAAACCAACTGCCTGCATTACACCACCCTGCATTCGCAACCCTGGAAACCCTTTCCCGGTTATCTTCGCTATCGCGAGGGGCCGCTTTATGGCCTTTGGCACGACCTTGAGAAATCCGCCGATGAGGCCGGATATCTGATGTTCACAAAAGAGCATCCCAGCGGCGAATTCGCCCGCTTGAGCGCGCAATATCGCAAGATGAACGACACGCCGGAGGTTGGCGTCCGGGTCGAGGACCATGTCGCGGCGCTGGCCAAACTGGCCAAGGCGACCGGGGCCACAGACATCCTTGGGCTCGTGGCAGGTGAGGGCACCGACATTGCGCCCATTCCCGGTGCGCGCATCCACTGGCATGATCCCTTGCGCTCGTCGATTGCCGACATCGGCGAGACCACCTATGACGGGGTGATCGCGGCCGGTATGCTTGAACGCTTGTCGCCCTCCGATGTGCCTTGGGTCCTTGAAGACATGTTCGCCCGCGCCAGCGGCTTTGTGATGGTGGTCGCAGCCTGCGACCCGGCGAGTACAAGCCTTCCGGATGGGCGCGATGTGAACCGAACCCAGCAACCGCCCTATTGGTGGCATGTGCAGATGTCGCTGGCCTCGCGCCGTTACCCTGATGTACGCTGGTCCCTGATTTGCGAGGAAAACCGCAAGGGACAGCGCAAGCAGCGGGTGTTCACCGCGGCTTCGGCCTCGCCGCTGGACTAGACGTACCGCCGTAATGATGCATCCGGGGCCTTTGTGAGCAACAAAGACATTCACCGCCGTTTCCTGCACAATGCCGGCTTGATTGTTGGCAGCAGGGTGGTTTTTGGCCTGCTCAATCTTGGCACCAACGTGATCATCCTGCGGGCCTATGGTGCTGCCGATCTTGGTATGGTGATGCTTTTGATCGCCTATGTCCGGGTGTTCGCCGAGGTGGCGAAATTTGAATCCTGGCAGGCGGTTCTGCGCTTTGGGGTGATTGCGCAGGAACGCGGCGAGGAAAACAACCTGCGCCGGTTGATAGGCCTCGCCCTCAGCATTGATGTCATCACCATGTTTCTGGCCATTGTCGCCGCGGTCCTGCTGATCCCGCAGGCGGCGGACTGGTTTGGCTGGAATGCGCAGGTCACCGAGTTTGCGCCGTGGTTCATGATCCTGATCATTTTCCTGACCAATGCCACCCCGAACGGGGTGATGCGGCTATTTGAACGGGTCGAGATATTGGCGCTGCAACACGGGCTGAACGCGGTCATCCGGCTGGTGGCTGTGCTGATTGCAATGATGCTGGGCGGGACGGTCGTGCATCTTGCGATGGCCTGGTTTGCGGGGTTCGTGATCAGCGGCGCGATGACCATGGCGGTTTGCGCCTATGAGCTTATCAAGCGCGACCTGCGGCCAAAGTTTTCGCTAAATCTGCGCAAGACCGGCGCGCTATTTCCCGGTATCTGGCATTTTCTGGTGATGTCGAACCTGATCGGCATCGGGCCGCTTGCGGTGAACCATCTGACGACGCTGTTTGTCGGGGCGCAGCTTGGGGCGGCTCAGGCGGCAGTGCTTCAGCTTGCCCGCCAGCTTTCCACAGGTATTTCCGGCCCGACGCGGCTTTTGGGTCCGCTACTTTTGCCGGATTTCTCGCGCCTGTCAGGGCGCGGGGACTGGGCCGGGTTGCGCACTCTGGTGGTGCAGCAGATCAAGGTCGCGGCGATCTTCGTCGTCGTTGGCGGTGGCATCCTGTTTGCGGTGCTGCCGATTGTTGTGGAACTGGCATTTGGCGCGGACCTGCTTGCGCATATCTGGTTGTTCCGCCTGCTGATTATGGCGGCTCTGATCAACATTCTGGGCTTTGCGCTACATCATGCGATGTTTTCGGCCAACAAGGGCGGCACCGCCCTGTTGATTCAGATCGCGGCAATGACGGTCTATACCATCATCATGCTTGGCGGGCTTTGGGTGATCGGGCTCAATGCCGTGGGTTTTGGGATGATCGGCTTTGCGCTTACTTCACGTGGGCTGAGCGTCTGGATCGGGCGCGGTCTGTTGAAAAAGCGGATTAAACGTTCAAAGCTCAGGGAAGATGCGCCTTGATCTGGCCATCGGCCAAACCGGCTTGGCTTTGATTTGCAACAGGCTGGCCTTGCCAGCCAATCGTTGTTAGGACGAGCGGCATCAGGCAGATCGGAAAGGCTCTTCCCTGACATGGATATAGATTTCAAGGCAATCTTGGCGCGTTATGCCTCACGCTGGCGGTCGACACGCCATATCGAGGCGCACCTGCGCTTTCCCGGCATGGATTTCCACGAGGCGCTGATCCGGGTGACCTACAAGCGCATTTTCGGGGCATGGCCCGATCTTGAAAACCCGCGCACCATCAGTGAGAAAATGTGCTGGCTCAAGATTAACGACCGGCGGCCGATAAATGCCGTCGTCACCGACAAGTACAGGCTGCGCGGCTATGCAGAGCAGCATGGGCTTGGCCATCTCATGAACGGGTTGCACGCAGTCTGGGACAGCGCCGCTGATGTAGATTTTCGCGCGCTGCCCGATGCCTATGCTCTCAAGGTCACTAACGGCAGCGCCTGGAACGTGATCAAGGCCCCCGGTCAGGTGATCGACGAGGCGGCCGTGCGCAAGCGGCTTGATCTCTGGATGAACACGAACATGGCCGATAACAAGGGCGAGTGGTACTATGCCGCCTCACCAGCGCGGATCATCGCAGAGCATTATCTGGACAATGGCGGCGGCGATATCCCGGATTACAAGCTGTTCGTGTTCAACGGCGACGTGCGCATCATCCAATATTGCGAGGGCCGCTATATCAATTTCCGCAGCATTTTTATGGATGCTGACTGGCAACCGATGCCTTGTACCTATGCCAATTTTACCCCTTATGGGCCCCCCCCTCCAAGGCCTGCGGAACTCGACGAGATGATCGAGCTTGCACAAACCCTGTCGCAGGGGTTTTCGCTGGTGCGGGTGGATTTCTACATCCATGAGGGTCGGCTTTTGTTGGGTGAATTGACGCTCAATCCGGTTGGCGGTTACACCCATTTCACCCCCGATGAGTGGAACCATAAGATCGGTGATTGGCTGGAGCTGCCGGACAAGGCGACACTCGTTTAGCGGAACGCCCCGGCGCGATAGAGCCGCCAGGCAAGTTTTGGTGCGTGCAGGACCGGGTGGCGGCGCTCAGATTCGCTGACCTCCAGCTTCACGCCGGAATGGCTGGCCACCTTTTCAAGAATGTAATCCAGCCCCGCATCGAATGTCGTCGCGGCCTTGAGTACGCGCAGCGCGCCAAGCGGTTTGCCGATCACCCGGCGCAGCGCCCATTTCCCCGCGCAGGCCATGCGGCGCAGCCCCCCGGCATCCGGCAGGTCCGGTGCGCCGTCCTTGTCCTGCGGCAACAGGATCGCCGACAGGCGAGCATAGCGCTCGGGGAAGCGCGCAACGATCTCTATCGCGCGCGGGGCGGGGTTTTCGGGGCGCAACTCGGTGCGATAGCTTTCGCATAAGCCGCGCACCCAGACGTCACCGGGCTGTTGCTGGCCGCACAAAAGCGGGGTGACCTGCGCCGCAAAATGCCGGCAGGCATGCGCCAGCGTGTCAATCAGCCGAGCGCGCAGGCCCGGATCATCGGTGACAACGGTGGCGGGCTGGGTGAACCGCGCCCAGAGCATCGATTCCAGCGACCCGCCACTGGCCCGGCGCAGAAACGCGGCCTCGGACACCACCGCGTATTTGCTGCGCAGGCGGTTGCCGTTGGCATCGGTGATCTCCAGGAAATGCACGCTTGGAGGCAACAGCCAGGCCGCAAGACTGGCAAGCCCTCGGCCATGAACCGCGCGGTAGCTGTCCACGATCACGTAGAAATCCAGCATCTTCTCCGCCGCTTCCCCCTCGCGCAGGGCTGATCCGTAAAAGATCAGCGCGCGCACCGCCGCGCCGTGGCGGGCACGGATGGCCTCGGCCATGGTCTGTGCAGGAGTCGAAAGCGGGGCCTGATCGGCCTCGATCACCTGGCGCAATTGCGCCATCACCTGCGTCGCGTTCATCGCAGGAACACCAGCGGTTCGGTCGTGGTAATATGCAGCTTGCCGTCCTCGGCACAGGCCACCGGTTCGCCGTCGATCACAATCGGGTCGTCGTGGACAAGGTCAAACCGGTCACTGCGATAGCTGGTCATGCCGTGGGCGGCAAGACGCGGGCCGGACAGGTGCAGCAATATCTTTGTAATCGCCCGGCGAAACCCTTTGATCGGCCAGGCGGCATGGGTGAGGGCGATTGGCCCCGAACCTGTGCCCCAAAACGGGTTCAGCCCAAGGCTCAGCCGGGGCAGGGAGCTTACCAACCCAAGGGCATGCGGCCCGTCAAGTTCTACGCCCGCGCCGCGCACTGTAAGATGCGAGGCCCGCAGTACCGGGGCGCCATCAGTGTCGCGATACCTGCCCGGTGCCATCACGAAGCGCACAATCGCCAGGATGACAGTGCGCAAACCGCGCTGCTCATCGTCGTGAAACTCGCGCTGCGCAAAAAGCATCGCACGCGCCAGCGATCCGGTGGACAGGACAAACCCGATCGCAGGGCTGGGCAGGGCGGCGCTTTCGATGCGTAGCGCCCGGTGGGTTTCGCGTGTCGGTTCGTCTACTTCGTTGGCAAGGGCGGCAATGCGGCGGGTGATCTCGCCTGCGGTCCTGCCGCGAAAGCCAAAGCTGCGCGCCGCCAGATTGGTGCTGCCGCCGGGCAGGATCGCGAATTCGGGCGGCGAGGCAAAACCGGCCTCGGGGGCAAGACAGGCCGAGAGCACCGCCAAAAGCGTGCCATCGCCGCCCTCGATAAATATCTTTTCCACGCCGTCGCGCGCCATTTGATGCACAAACCCGTTGAGGTTCGCAAAATCATCCAGCCGCAAAAAGCTGGCATGCGGCAGCTCAAGCGCGACGGCCTCAAGCATGGCGCCGCGCTTTTCAACGGCATGGCTGCCGTGGTTGACGATTAGGCCGATGCGATGTGTCATGCCGATGCCGTTCGATGATAAGAAAGCCACAGACCTATCAGCATCAGCGTGCCGACCGGCACCACCACTGCGATGATCGCACTCAGGCTACCATTCTCTGACAGGGTCTTGAACACCCCATCCGTCACCATGAAGACAAATCCCGCCGCAATGCCGATGGCGAGCGAAAACTCGCCACCGTCGCGCCGCCCGAGGTGCTGCATGATCGGCACGGTCATCATCAAGAACCCGATGGCAATGAACGGCAGCGACAGCCGATTGAGGAACCACACGAAATAGGCATCCGACGGCAGGCTGCCCGAGCCGGTCATCTGAGACAGGCGGTAAAGGTCGGCGAGCGCCAGATTGCGAGGCTCTGACATCAACAGCCGCAGGGTGTGCGGCGTCTGTTCGCTCTGCCAAATTGCGGGCGGCGCGACCGTGTTGCCGTCATAGCGGATCTGGCGCACATCGCTCAATGCCCAGCCCCCGGATACCGCCATGGCGGAGCCGGCCCTTGAGATCGCGCTGACCTTGCCGTTTTCGCCGCGCTCGAACAGTGTCACATCGCTCAGGCTGCGATCGGTGTTGAGCCCGCCGATCTCGATCAGCAGGCGCCCATCGGCCAGCCAGAGCGATTTCGGGGCTTGACCGTTATCATGGACCGCCTCGGGCCCGAGCCAATCCTCAAGTGCGCGGGTGGTCATGGGGGTGATCTGGTCAACCAGAAGCGCCGAGGCGATCGTGGCGATCAGGACCGCCGGAATCAAGGCGCGCACCTGACCGAAAACAGAGATGCCCGCGCCGACGATCGCCACAAGCTCGTTGCGCCGGATCAGGCTCATATAGGTCAGCAAAAGCGCCATCAGAAGCGCAAAGATCATGATCCGGTCAAACAGGATCGGCATCCGCAGCGCCATATAGCGAAACTGATCCGACAGGCCTGCATTCTCGGGCAGCAGATCGGCATTGCTCAGCGCATCAAGCACGCCAAGCAGCGCCACCAGCCCAAAGACTGTGAGCACAAACCGTTGCAGAAACATCACGGCAAGATAGCGGTTAAGGTGGCTCATTCAGAGGTCTATGTCGTTGTTTCAGGGCGTGTCGGTTGGTTTCCGGTTTTGGGTTTCACCCGCCATAAAGCGGGAAAGGCGGATCGTCCACTGGCGGTGCGCCTGAAGGTGTAAATTGCCAGCCCGGCCACCAGTGCCACAACCGGCCATGTGCCGGCCCAGGGCGGCACCGCCCCGCGTTGGGCGAGCGACAGGCCAAATTCCAGGAGTTTCTGAACCACCAGCAACAGCAAAATCCCGACCGCCAGCCCGCCCGAGCGGGCAACCCGCCCAAGTTGCAGCCCAAGCACGATGCTGATCAGCGGCAGCGCGATCAAAAGCGCCGCGCGGCTAAGCCGGTCATGCATGTCTGCCTGGGCGGCGGCGGGGTTGATGGTCTTGTCGCTGGCCAGATAGGATTTGCTCAGCAGTTCCTTGAGGGTCAGCTCGCGCTGATCATCGCCGCGGTCGCGGTAGCCCTCGATTGGTGTCGGCATCTTCCACGTCACCTTGGCGGTATAAAGCCGGTTGCCCTGCGATGTGGTGATCTCTGCGGGCAGGTCGCCGATCATCGCATCCTGAAGATTGATGGTCCAGGTGCTGTCCTCGTCTTCGCTCAGAACGCCGGTATGGCCGGTGATGAACTTGTAATTGCCGTCCTTGCTGGTGTCGATAATAAAGGTTTCGCCCAGTTTTCGACCGGCAAAATTGACCTTCGAGGTCCAGACGACCTTATCGTCGAACTGAACGAATTTGCGCTCCTTGAAGGCGGTCACGATCGAGCTTTGCTTCAGCTCATGCACAATCTGGCGGTAGTTGTAGCGCGACACCGGCTGTAAAAAACCCGAAATCAGGATCGAGACAAGCGCCAGCACCACCGCCAGCCCCAGATAGGGCCGCAGGATACGGCGCAGCGACACGCCGGTGGACATCAGCGCGACAATCTCGCCCGAGCGGCTTAGCCGTTCGATGGTGATGATGGTTGCGATCAACAGCGCCCCCGGCAGCGCCATGCCAAGATAATGCGGCAACAGATTGGCGATCATCCGGGCCGCCGATTGCAACGCGTCATCCGACCCGGCAATCAGATCGGTGATGCGGATCAGCCGTTCCAGCATCAGGATCGCCAGCGCCACGGCAATCAAGCCGACCAACAGGCCAATGTTGTTGCGCAACAGGTAACGGTCTAACTTGAAAAACATCGCTGGCGTTCTCTCCGGGCCGTCGGGGGTGTTACATGCCTTGCAATGACTTGTGATCGCCCCATTCCTTGTAGTCTGTTACTAGAAAACCTTTATAACCGCCAGCGGCTGACTGTAACCAGGTCGTGACACAAAGGAGAGTGCCAATGTTCATCAAACGCACCCTGTACACGCTCGGCATGGCTGGCGCGCTTGCGCTGTCGGTCTCTGGCTTGCCCACGCAGGCCGCAACGCTGGATATCCGCCCGCATGAGGCGGCGGCGGTTTGCGGTGCGCGCGCGCCTCAGGTCAAGGTGATTGTCGAGAACGTCACGTCGCAAGGCATTCTCACGGTCGAGCTTTACCGCCCCAGCAAGCGCGATTTCCTGAAAAAGGCGTCGCGGGTGCATCGTATCCGGGTGCCCGCCAAAAGTGGCTCTCAGACGGTGTGTTTCGACATCAAGGCCGCTGGCGCCTATGCGGTGGCCGCCTATCAGGATCTGGATGCCGACAGGGATCTGGATCAGAAATGGAACATGATGCCCGCAGAACCCTTTGCGCTGTCGAGCAATAAGAAGCTGGCGTTTGCGATGCCGGTGTTCGATGATGCGGCCTTTCAGGTGCCCAGTGAAGGCGCCGCCATAAGGATTAGACTGCAACGATGACCCAAAGTACGCCCCCCTTGTCCGCAACCTCTGATATAACGGTGAGCGAGGCCACCTCGCGTGCGGATAGGGCGGCCTTTGTCGACCTGCCATACCGCGCCTATCGCGATGTTGCCCATTGGCGCGCGCCGCTGCGGTTCGAACGCAAGGCACAGCTAGAGGCAAAGCATAATCCGGGCCTCGCGAAGATTGATCATGCGCTTATGCTGGCGCGCCGCGACGGTCAGGTTGTCGGGCGCATCGCCGCGATTCTCAACAAGGGCCACCTAGAGCTTTATGAGGACGCCACCGGGCATTTCGGTTTTTTCGACACGCTCACCCCCGACGCCGATATCGCCGGGGCGCTGATGGCGGCTGCCGAAGACTGGGTGCGCGCGCGGGGCATGAGCCGCATTGCCGGGCCGTTCAGCTTTTCGATCAACGAGGAATCCGGCCTGCTTGTCGATGGTTTTGACACGCCACCGATGATGATGATGCCGCACGGCCGACCTGATTACGCCCCGACGCTTGAGGGGCTGGGCTTTGCCAAGGCGATGGATCTTTATGCTTTCCTGCATGAGTTTGACGAGACCTATCATATCCCGCCCACCGTCAAGCGCTGGAAAGACGCGTTTGACCGCGATCCGGCACTGAGCATCCGACCGCTCGACATGAAGAATTTCAAATCCGATATCCGACTGGTGATGGAAATATTCAACGATGCCTGGTTGCAAAACTGGGGGTTTGTCCCGTTCAGCGCCGATCAGATCACTGTGATGGCGCAGGAACTCAAACCGCTGCTGCGTTCCGAGTCTCTCTGGATTGCCATGATAAATGGCGAACCGGCGGGGTTCACCTTTCTGTTCCCCGATCTCAACGAAATCGTCGATGGGCTTGACGGGAAAATCCTGCCGTTTGGCTGGGCGCAACTGCTCTATCGGCTCAAACTGCGCGGGCCGACACGGGCGCGCCTGCCGCTGGCGGGATTACGGCGCAAGTTTCACAAGACCCGCCGTGGCATGGTCGCCATGGCAGGATGCTTCGAGGCCGCCTTTGCCGCGCAACATGCGCAGGGCGTGCGCCAGGTCGAGGCGTCGTGGATTCTTGAGACCAACAAGGATCTGCTCAATCTTGTCGATCTCTACGAGATGAAGCGTTACAAAACCTACCGCGTTTACGAGAAGACGCTATGACCGGCAATCCATCCCAACCCGTTCAGGTGCTTGTTCTGGCAGGCGCGCGCGCCGCCGGCGATCCGCTCTGCGAGGCCGAAGGCGTGGCCAGCAAGGCGGTGATCGACATCGTCGGTCAGCCGATGCTGTCGCGGGTGTTGCGCGCCCTTGGCGCCAGCCGCGCCAATGCCCCTCCTTGGGTTCTCGGGCTTGAGGGTGACGCGCTTGCGACCGCCGCCGATGGCATCGCGTGCCAGCCGCTGGCGTCCCAAGGGCGTGGCCCGGCCTCCAGTCTTATCCGCGCTCTGGAGGGGCCGGTTTCGACACCGCTTCTGGTGACAACCTGCGATCATGCCCTGCTGACGCCCGAGATGGTCGACAGCTTTCTGGCGAAATCCATGGCCAGCGATGCCGACCTCTGCGTCGGCTTTGCCGAGCGCGCCGTGATCGAGGCCGACTATCCGGAAACCAGACGCACCTATCTGCGCCTTGGCGGGGCCGAGCTGTCGGGTTGTAACCTGTTTTATCTGGCCAGCCCCGAGGCCCTCAAGGTGATCCGCTTTTGGCAAAGCGCCGAACAGGACCGCAAGAAACCCTGGCGCATCGCCTGGCGCTTCGGCCCGCTCACGGCGCTGCGCATTGTTTTGTCGCGCAGAGGTCCGGATGCGGTCTTTGCCTTGCTGTCGCGCCAGCTTGGCGCGCGGGTCAGCCCCGTCACGCTTGAATTCGCCGAGGCCGCGATTGACGTCGATAAACCCGGCGATCTTGTGCTTGTGCGCGAGATTCTCGCCGCGCGCGAAGCCTGAGGGTGTTACGTGGGCCAATTTTTTTGCAGGGCCACGCGCACCCGCGCCGTCGCATCCGGGGCCTCGGGTGCATGGCCAAGATCGGGCACCGCAGGCCAGCCGGGATCGGCGAATGTGATGCCCTCAAACGCAACCTCTTTGTCATAGCGTGGCAGAACGTGAAAATGCACATGCGGATCGACCATCATCAGCATCAGGTAGTTGATCTTCTGATTGCCAAAGCGCGCCACGGCGGCCTCGATATCGCGGGTGATCTGTGCCAGTTCGCCATGCGCGCGACCGTCCAGATCACCAAAGGCCTGCGTCGGCCCATGTGCCAGCAGGATCATCGCCCCCAGCGTCGCCTGCTGTGGCCGCGCCTGTACACTCCACCATTGATAATCCCGGATCAGCGTGTCCTCACCGCCGAAACGGGAAAAAGTGGCGTTTCGTTCTGGCATTTCGGCGCTTTCCATGGTTATTCCCCTTGTCGTCCGTGACTGGTTCAGGGCGACACCAGGGCCAGCCCGCAAAACGATGATAAATGGAATTACCCGATGACAAAAGACACAAGCCTGCGCCTGATTGGCGAAATGCCAGCCCGGCTTTGGGGGCTTGAGTTGCATGAATGGCAGCGCCGCGCCTGGAAAAAGGCCGGGGCAGTGTCGGTCGATGACCCCTCGGCGCGGCTTTTGGTGGGGGTCGAATGGGTTCTGTCGCCGGCCTTGCAGCGCGCGCTTTTGGCGACGCCGGGGGCGGCCCTTGTTGTGCCTGACAAAGCAGGCGGTGCGCCGCGTCTGGCCGCGCTGCACCTGCCAGAGGGCAGCTTGCCTGCGGATTTCGAGGCACAGATCGGTCAGGAAAACCCTGATCTGGCAGCGCTTCAGGCGGCGGGTTTTACGACCGGCGATGCCGATGAGTTCGCCGGCGCCTATGACGAGGCGCTGCGCAAACGCGAGGCCCCCTATGCCCTGTCGATGCGCACGCAGACCCCGCGCAGCGTGGAAAAGCGGCTGTTCAAAGGCTCTTACAAGGGCGTCACCGATCTGGTGACAAAATACGCCTGGCCCTGGCCCGCCTTTCACGCCACCCGCGCCGCCGCGACCCTGCATATTTCGCCCAACACGGTGACCACTGTCAGCCTTGTTATGGTCTTTGCCGCGCTCTGGTTCTTCTGGGAAGGGCACTGGGCGCTTGGCATCATTTCGGCCTGGATCATGACCTTTCTGGATACGGTCGATGGCAAGCTGGCGCGCACCACGATGAGCTATTCCAAATGGGGCGATCTTTACGATCACCTGATTGATCTTATCCATCCGCCGTTCTGGTACTGGGCGATGTGGGTCGGGTTGTACCCGGTGACCAGTGGGCCGGGGGCGTTCCTGCTGGATGCCTCGCTGGCGGTTCTGGTGATCGGTTATGTGCTTAACCGGGTGCAGGAGGGGGCCTTTATCGGTCTCTTCGGCTTTCACATCCATGTCTGGAAGCGGATCGATTCAATCGCGCGCGAAATCACCGCGCGGCGCAATCCCAACATGCTGATCTTCATGCTGTTTGTCATGCTTGGCGCACCGGGCTGGGGCTTTGTCGCCATGGGCGTCTGGACGCTGTTCTGGCTGATCTTTCATCAGGTCCGCCTGTTTCAGGCGTGGCGCCTTCCGGTCAAGCCGACCTCGTGGATGGCAGGCTGATCCGGCATGGCGGGCACGGCACTCTTTGATCTTGATCGCACGATCACCCGCGCGCCGACCTGGACGTGGTTTTTGATCCATGTGAACGGTCGCCGACCCCGGTTTGTTGGTCAGTTCGCGCTGATCGCCCTGCGCATGATCGCCTACAAACTGCGCCTTGTGCCGCGCACTTCGATCAAGGCGGCCGGGGTGCGCAGCCTCGCCGGGCACAGCCGCGCCGAGTTACAGGCCAAGGCCGATATCTTCGTGGCCGATATTCTGGCCAATGGCCTGCGCCCCGGTGCCGAGGCCGCGATCAAGGCGCATAAGGCGCGCGGTGACCGGCTGGTGCTGGTTTCGGCTGCCGTCGATGTGGTGGCCGAACCGCTGGCGCGCGCACTTGGTTTTGACGATGTGATCTGCACCCGCCTGACATGGCCCGCCAGGGCGCATGGCCCGGTGCTTGACGGCGAGAATTGCTATGGCGCGGAAAAACTGCGCCGCATCGCCGATCTTCGGGCCGAGCGCCCCTTCAGCCCCCCGACCTATGCCTATAGTGATCACGTCTCTGACCTTGAACTTCTGCGCGAAGCGGATCACGGTATCGCGGTAAACCCTTCTAAACGCCTGCGGCACGCCGCATCGGAACACGGCCTTGAAATTGTCGATTTCGAAGCCTCTCCCTCATATTCTGACAGACTGGAGCCCCCCCAATGAAAGCCATCATCCTAAGCGCCGGTCGCGGTTCGCGCCTTTTGCCGCTGACGGAAACCCGCCCCAAATGCCTTTTGGAAATCGGCGATACCACTATCCTTGGCCGTCAACTCGATACGCTTGAGGCCGGCGGGGTGAGCGAGGTCGTGGTGGTCACCGGTTTCATGGCCGCTCTGGTCGAAGAAGAGGTTGCCAAACGCAGTGGCCCGATGAAGGTCACCACCTTCTATAATCCATTCTACCAGATCGCCGACAACCTCGCGAGTTGCTGGATGGTGCGCGACTTTATGGATAGTGACTTTCTGCTGATCAACGGCGACACCCTGTTCGAGGAAGGGTTGCTGAACGCTGTGATCTCCAGCCCGCATGTTCTGCCGGTTCAGGTGACGATTGATCGCAAGGGCTCTTACGATTCAGACGATATGAAAGTGCAGCTTGACGGCACCCGGCTGGCCGCGATCGGCAAGTCGCTCTCTGCGGAAAAGACCGATGCTGAATCCATGGGGCTTTTGCGCTTTACCGGCGAGGGACCGGCCATTTACCGCGCCAAACTTGAACAGATGATGCGCACGCCCGAAGGGGTGTCGAACTGGTTCCTCAAGGCGATTGACGCGATTGCCAATACCACCGGTCAGGTCGGCACGTTTTCAATCGAAGGCCGCCGCTGGAACGAGGTGGACACCGTCGAGGATTACAACGGCATCGACGCGCATTTCCGCCAAAGTTAACCGCGCCGATATGCAATGCGAGGGTCTGCAACTCTCGGTGAGGTGCAAGAGGTTGTGGTTTCCAAGGCTGAGGCGATGCTGATATACCTCTCCAAAAGTTGGGGGAATTGAGAATGGCATCTACATCGGCTCGGGCGCGCGGCGCGGCATGTCTTTTGGGCGCGGCCCTTGTTGGCCTGGTGTTTTCCGCCCCCCCGATGCAGGCACAAGACCAGGCGGTCGCAATCGAGCCGGCAACCGGGCAACCCGCCGCCGGGTTGGCCGCGCCGCGCGGGACCAACCTGTCGTTTGGCGGGTTCAAGGTGTCGGCGGATATGCCAATTCAGGTGGTCTCGGACGAATTGCAGATGGATCAGAACGTCAACACCGCGATGTTTGCCGGTAACGTCGATGTCGAGCAGGGCGATCTGAAACTCAACTCTGCCACTGTTTTTGTCGAATACGGCATGATCGAGGGCTCGTCCAAGCCCAATCAGATCATCCGTCTGACCGCCAGTGGCGGCGTGACGATCACAAGCCCGACCGAGACAGCCGAAGCCGCCGATGCGGTCTATACGATCGCCACGCGCGAAATCGTGATGACCGGCGATGTGCTTGTCACGCAGGGGCTGAATACCGTCGCTGGCGAGCGGATGGTGGTGTATCTTGATGATGGAACGGCCGAGATGCAGGGCAGGGTGCGCACCTTTATCGACAAAAGCAGATCCAAAGACCCGGAGCCGGTTCAGTCCGACAGCGACCCGGCGGGGGAGGCCGGTCAATGACGGCAGACGACCTCGGCGCTACACCGGGATCGGACGGGCTGCGGATTATCAACCTGCGCAAGAGTTACAAGCGCCGGATGGTGATCCGCGATGTCAGTCTTGAATTGCACCGCGGCGAGGTCGTGGCGCTTCTCGGCCCGAACGGTTGTGGCAAGACAACCTGCTTTTACATGATCGCCGGGCTGCTTGCGCCCGACGGCGGGCAGGTGACCATCGACGGAACCGATATTATCGGGCTGCCGATGGATAAACGGGCAAAGCTTGGGCTTGTCTATCTGCCTCAGGATGTGTCGATCTTTCGCGGGCTGAGTGTCGAGGACAATATCCTGACCATCCTCGAAATCATTCAGCCCGATGCAAGATTGCGGCGCGAAAAGCTTGAAGAGTTACTGTCAGATTTGTCTATTGACCATCTGCGCCATGCGCCCGCGCTGTCCTTGTCGGGCGGCGAGCGGCGCCGGGTCGAGATTGCGCGCTGTCTGGCCGCCAATCCAAAATACCTGTTGCTCGATGAACCCTTTGCCGGGGTCGACCCGATTGCCGTCGGCGAAATTCGCACCATCGTGGCCGACCTGAAAAACCGTGGCATCGGCGTGCTGATCACCGACCACAATGTGCGCGAAACCCTGGAAATCGTCGATCGCGCCTATATCCTGCACGATGGCGGCGTTTTGATGAGCGGAACCCCGGATGAAGTGGTGCGCGACGAGAACGTGCGCCGTGTCTATCTTGGCGAGGATTTTCAGATGGCCTGACGGCCTCTGCCGGGTTAACCCCGCCTGCCGCAGCGCAGCACGTTGAAGTTTTCACGCCAAGCTGTATTGTCGGTCCGGCCTAAAGGATTTACCAGACCCCAAAGAAGCCTGCCGCATGATCCTGCGGCGCTATGGTTCAGTTCAAAGGAAGCCCCCGATGACAAGCGTCAACGACCCCCAGCCCGCCAAGCCCAAGACGCTCAACCGGCCGGTCCGTAGATTCGTGAAGCGCCGTGGTAAAAAGCTGATGCGGTGGGCGGCCAAGTTTCAGAGCAAGCAAAGTATCGTTCCCGATACGCCGTTTATCGACAACAGCCATTTCCCGTTTCTGACCGAGTTTGAGGACAAGTGGGAAACGATGCGCGATGAGGTTCAGGAAATCCTGAAAAATCGCGAGGATATTCCGGGCTTTGAAGAGGTCTCGCCCGATCAATACCGGCTTGCCAAGGCCCGTCAGTGGAAAACCTTTGTGCTTTATGGCTTTGGTCAGCAATTGCCCAAGAATTGCAGCAAGGCCCCGGTCACAACCGAGGTTCTCAGCCGCGTGCCGCATGTGCAGACCGCCTGGTTTTCGATTCTGGCGCCGGGCTATCACATCCCGGCCCATACCGGCGTGACTAAGGGAATTGTGCGCGCCCATCTTGGCCTGATCATCCCCAAGGACCGCGAAAAATGCCGGATTCGGGTGCAGGATCAGATCATGGCATGGGAGACCGGCAAGGTCTTTGCCTTTGATGACACCTATGAGCACGAGGTCTGGAACGACACCGACGAAGAGCGGGTGATCTTGCTGTTTGATTTCGACCGGCCGATGCGGTGGCGGGGACGGATGCTCAATAACCTCATGCTTTGGTTGATGAAATTCACGGCGTTTTATCAGGAGCCCAAGAAAAACCTCGCCGATTTCGAGGACCGCTTCGAGGCCGCCGCACGCCGGGCAGATGCCAATCTGGAAAAGCTGAGCGACTGAGGCCCGGCCTTTTCGCTCGGAAAATGAGCGGCATAGCTGCGGGTGCAGGCCAAACAGAGGGGGGGCTGGCGCGCGCAGGGCGAAATGAGCGGGATTTCGCCGAAGCGCTCACAAAGCCTGTGAACAGCTGCCGCAGCAAAAGGTCAGAAAGCTGCGTCCTGTTGGGGGGATCGTGTTCGCCTGATAACATGTCACCCAAGGCATGCCTTACCTTTGATATGCTCGGCAAGTTGATGATTTAAAAGATTAATTTTTGGTTTCTTTTGCTTGTGCGGCGGCTTTGGCCGGGCCAGGGGCGCTTTGTGCGCAATTTGGCCCAAAGCTTTAACCTGCCGGGGCTTTCTGGCTGAAAAAGCAGGCTTTTATGGCAAAACTGTAATACCAATGTGATGTGCGTTGAGGCGCCTTTTCGTGGCATTGCAACATACCAAGATCGTCGACGGCGAATCTGTCGTGTGATGACGCCCATTGAGCAGAACCAGAGGTGACTGATGTTGACCCCCAGCGTAACTGAAAGCGGTGTGCCGCGTCGTAGCGGAAATTTTTCATCGCTTACCGATGCCCTTGATTATGCGGCGACCGGCAATACCGGGCTGAATTTCTATGCGGCGGATGCCTCGCTCATTGCGGCGGTGTCCTACTCGGAGTTGCGCGATCAGGCGATGACGCTTGCAGGTCGGCTTGCGGCGGTTTTCCCGCGCTTGTCGCGGATCGGCCTTATCGCCGAGACCTCACAGGATTTCATGGTTGCCTTCATGGCCTGCCAATATGCCGGGCTTGTGCCTGCTCCGCTGTCGCTTCCGGCGGCGTTCGGTGGGCGTGATGCCTATCAGGGACAGGTCGCGCGCACCGCGGAAACCGCCGATCTGGCGGTTGTCATGGCGCCCGAGGATCTGGTGGAACTGCTGACAGGTGCGCTTGCGCCGCTTGATATCCCGGTCATCGCGCTCTCAGGTGCCGATCTTGCCGGGGGCAGTGTCACGCCGGTTCCGCATGGCGCCGGTGATCCGGCCTATATCCAGTTTTCTTCGGGCAGCACCAGCGCGCCCAAGGGCATCTATGCCA
Organism: Roseovarius lutimaris; assembly: GCF_900115165.1. Classification (GTDB taxonomy): domain Bacteria; phylum Pseudomonadota; class Alphaproteobacteria; order Rhodobacterales; family Rhodobacteraceae; genus Roseovarius; species Roseovarius lutimaris. Next base: position 152,837 of record NZ_FOVP01000003.1, read on the forward strand.
CTCAGGCCAGCGTTTCGGCAAACTGTCACGCGATCATCAACGAAGCGTTGATGATGGATGAAACCGATCGCTGCGTGTCCTGGCTGCCGCTTTATCATGACATGGGCCTTGTCGGCTTTTTCATGGTGCCGCTCTATTCCCAGACCACTGTCGATTACATTTCGCCGACATCTTTCGCACGGCGCCCGACAACCTGGCTGAAGCTGATCAGCGAAAACCGTGGCACCATCGTCTATAGCCCGAGCTTTGGCTATGACCTTTGTGCGCGTCGTTACCGCGGTGAGCCGCTTGATCTTAGCTCGCTGCGGGTTGCCGGCATTGGCGGCGACATGGTGCGCGATGACGCGATGATGGCCTTCAGCAATGCGTTTGAGGCCAGCGGATTCAAGCAAACCGCGCTGGTGCCCAGCTATGGGCTTGCCGAAACCACCCTTGGCGTGGCGTTTGCGCCGCTTGGCGTCGGCCTGCGTCGTGACAAGGTCGATACCGGGCGCATGCAGACATCCGGCCGGGCCGTGCCCGCGTCGGACCTGTCAAAGCCTGGCCAGGTTCGCACCTTTGTCGCCTGCGGCAAGCCGATGGCCTCGCTTGATCTGCGCATTGTCGATGAGACCGGCAAGAACCTTGAAGACCGCAAGATCGGTCAGATCATCCTGCGCGGCCCGAGTGTCGCGGCCGGGTATTTCCGCGCCGAAGAAGATGCGCTTACGCCGCTGACGGACGCGGATGGCTGGTTGGAAACCGGCGACCTCGGCTATTGGCTTGATGGCGAAGTGGTGATCACCGGGCGCTCCAAGGATCTGATCCTGTGGAACGGGCGCAACATCTGGCCGCAGGACATCGAATGGGTCGCCCAACAGACCGGCGGCAAGAACATTTCGGGCGCAGGCGCGTTTGAAATCAACGAAACCGATGGCGGCACCCGCATCGTTCTTCTGGCGGAATGCTGGTCGCGCGACGAGGCCGTGCGCGAGCAGCTCTTGCACGACATCTTGGCGGCCACCCGCAAAACCACCGGCGCGCCGGTCTCGGTTGAGCTGGTTGGTGTGCGCTCGTTGCCGATGACCAGCTCGGGCAAGCTTAGCCGGGCAGGCGCACGCGCGCGTTATCTTGCCGGCGGCTATAATACTGCCCCGGTAGAAGATTCGCTTGCTGCTACCGCTCCGGTTCGCGGTGCCTGATCAAACCGGCACGGCGGGCCAGGTATCACAGATCAAAATTGCGCTGACGGGGGCCACCGGTTTTGTCGGGCGCACCCTTCTGGCAAAGCTTGACGCCGCGCAGGTGGCTGTCACGGCGCTTGCGCGCGCGCAACCCGGTCGCGAATTGACCGATGGCGCCAACCTGCGCTGGATCACCGGCGAGATGGATCAGCCCGACAGGCTGGCGGATTTTCTGGCCGGGGCCGATGTAGTGATCCATTGTGCCGGGGCCACCAAGGCGCTTGACGCCCGCGCGTTTCACGCGGTCAACGCCACCGCCACCGAGACCCTTGTGCGCGCCGCGGCGCAGGCCGGTGTCGGTCATTTCATCCTGATGTCGTCACTGGCGGCCTCGCGCCCCAGGGTTTCGGATTACGCCGCCTCCAAGGCCGCCGGCGAAGAGCTTGCGCTTGCCGAGGCTGGCGATATGACCCTGACCACGGTGCGTGCGCCCGCAGTGATCGGCCCCGGCGATCAGGCCACGGCGCCGCTTTTCTCGCTCATCGCCCGTGGCTGGATGCCGGTTTTAGGCGGAAAAGCGCGCAGCGCGCGATTTTCCGTGATCGACGTTCAGGACCTCGCCACCCTGCTGATTGATCTCGCAAGGCCCGGTGCCACGCCCGTCAAGGGCAGGACGTTCGCCCCCTATGGTCATCACAGCCTTGGCTGGTCGGATATGGCCGCCAGCGGCGCACGGGTAACTGGCCGAAAGGTGCGCGAAATTCCCCTGCCGATGCCACTTGCAACACTGGTCGGCCATGGCGCCGATCTGGCCGCGCGGGTGACCGGGACGGCACAGGTTTTTTCCTCGGGCAAGGTTCGTGAAATGCGCGCCGGTGACTGGATCGGGGATACCCCCCTTGAAACAATTACGCCGCTTGATGTTACAATGCGCCGTTGCCTTAATCCGTTTCTGAGGCTAGGGAATGCGACAAACCAAGTCGTAGCAGACAACGACCGGAGTCCAGAATGAACCAGAAGACCGAAACCATGTTCGACCAGATTTGCGGCATCCTGCGCGCCCATACCAAGGTCGATACCAAGATCGAGCCCGAAACCCTGATCGGGGCCGATCTTGCAATTGATTCCGTCGAGATGTTCGATCTCGTGATGGAGATCGAAGAGCAATACGATATCAGTTTCCCGCTCGAAGAAGCCTCCGAGATTGATACCGTCCAATCCCTGGTAACAGCGATCGAGCGCATTACAAATGTTTGACACCGAAGCCAACAAAAACACCGTATTCGCCAAGTTCGAGAAGCTGTCCGAACGGGTCGATAAACTGCGCTCTGCCGGGCGCACGCCGTTTGGCATGCGGTTTGACGAAATGCTGTCGCAGACCCGTGCCCGTGTCGGCAACACCGAGGTTCTGCTGGCCGGCACCAACAACTATCTTGGCCTGACCTATAACCCCGACGTGATGGCCGCCGCCAAGACGGCGATTGATACCCATGGCACCGCCACCACCGGCAGCCGTCTGGCCAATGGTACCTATAGCGATCACCTTGATCTTGAATCCGACCTCAAGGATTATTTCGGCGTGGCCTCGGCCATTGTCTGCACCACCGGCTATCAGGCCAATCTGGCCGCCCTCAGCACTCTTGCCGGGCGAGGCGATCACCTGTTGATCGACGCCGACAGCCATGCCTGCATCTATGATGCCTGCCGCCTCAGCGATGCCGAAACCATCCGGTTCCGGCACAACAGCCCCGAGGATCTGAACAAACGCCTGTCGCGCCTGCCCGCCGAGGGCGCCCGTCTTGTGGTGATCGAGGGGCTTTATTCGATGCTGGGTGATGTCGCCCCGGTCGCCGAATTTGTCGAGGTCGCCCATTCGCACGGCGCGATGATCTTTGTCGATGAGGCGCATTCCATCGGCTGCTACGGCGAAAACGGTCGCGGTGTGTCGCAGGCACAGGGCGTGCTGGACAAGGTCGATTTCATTTCCGGCACGTTTTCCAAAAGCTTCGCCTCGATCGGCGGCTTTTGCGTGTCGCGCCACGAAGCACTTGAACTGATCCGTCTGGTCAGCCGCCCCTATCTTTTCACCGCTTCGGGCTCGCCCGCCAATATGGCCGCCGCGCGGGCCTCGCTCAAGATAATCGCGAGCGATACCACCCTTGGCAAATCGCTCTGGGATCGGGTGCATCAGCTCTACAACGGGCTGAGTGACGCGGGCTTTACCATCTCGTCGCCTCCGGGCCCGATCATGGCCATTTCGCGCCCCGACGAACATGTCGCCGTGGCCGAATGGAATCACCTGATGGACCAGGGGGTCTATGTCAATCTGGCGGTGCCCCCGGCCACGCCGCAGGCCAAGTCCCTGCTGCGCCTCAGCGTTTCGGCGGCCCATACCGAGGCGGAAATCGATCAGCTTATCGCGGCGTTCCGCAGCCTGCCCAAGACCGCCTGATAAACACCGGTCGGGCTTTCCCTTCCTTACGACAGCCCCCGGTCTCGGGTCTATTTCCCGCGACGTTTCCTCAAAACACGTGCCCCTCGCGGCAACTCTGATCAGATCCGGCCACCCATCGGGGGCCGGATCATCAAACTGTTGCATCACCGGGATTGGCAGGCCGGATGATTTGGGTTATGATTTGTCTAGTTGTATACATCCTTGAAAGATGTCTAGATGACCATGACGAGCGATCAGGACGCGGCGCGCAAAGCCTGGCTTGGCCTGTTGGCAAAGTCGCCTGCGGCGGATGTCGCACGGCTTTGGGCGGCGTTACAGATTGATCCCAGCTATAGCGTTTTGCGGGCGCCTGAAATTGGCGGTGTCATGCTGCGGGGCCGGGCCGGGGCCGTTGGGGCGGCCTTCAACCTCGGCGAGATGACCGTGACCCGCGCTTCGGTCAAGCTTGCCGATGGGGTGGTCGGGCACGGCTATGTGCAGGGCCGGGGTAAATCCCACGCTCTGACCGCCGCGCTTGTCGATGCTTTGATGCAGACCGGCGCCGCAGGGGCCGTCGATGCGGGTCTGTTGGCGCCGCTTCGGGCGGCGATGGCCGCGCGCAAGGCGGATCGGGCCGCGAAGGCGGCGGCGACCAAGGTTGATTTCTTCACGATGGTACGAGGTGAGGATTGATGCAGGCGCATATCCTTGAGGGCGGCTTTGCCGATCAGCCAATCGAGGCATCCCACGCGTTTCGCGCAGTGATGACGGCGATGGCGCGACCCGGTGAAATTCTTGCCGTAAACGGCGCGCAGCCGCCTGCGCCGCTGTCCCCTGCGGCGGGGGCTGTTGTGCTGACGCTTTGCGATCCTGAAACGCCGATCTTTCTGGCGGCAAGCCACGACACGCCACAGCTGCGTGAGTGGATCGGCTTTCACACCGGCGCGCCGTTTGTGGCGGCGCAGGATGCGATGTTTGCCTTGGGCACCTGGGGCGCCCTTCCTCTGGCGACATTCCCGCGCGGCACGGCGCAATTTCCGGATCGCTCTGCCACGGTGATCGTCGAATGCGACGCGCTTTCCAACAGCGGCGCAACCCTGCGCGGGCCGGGGATCAAGCGGGAAACACAGCTTTCCTTGCCCGAGGTTGCGGCGTTTCAGGACAATGCGGCACGCTTCCCGCTGGGGCTTGATTTCATTTTCACCAGCGGGGCGCATCTTGCGGCCCTGTCAAGAACCACAAAGGTGTTCTGATGTATGTGGCCGTCAAGGGGGGCGAGCGCGCCATCGACAACGCCCATGCCTGGCTTGCCGAAGAGCGGCGCGGCGACCGAGCCGTGCTGGAGCTGAGTGTTGCGCAAATCCGCGAGCAGATGACATTGGCGGTCAATCGCGTCATGGCCGAAGGCTCGCTTTATGACCCTGACCTTGCGGCCTTGGCGATCAAGCAGGCGCGCGGCGATCTGATCGAGGCGATCTTTCTGATCCGGGCCTATCGCACCACGCTGCCGCGGTTCGGCGCCTCAAACCCGATTGAAACCGGGGATATGCTCTGCGAGCGTCGCGTTTCGGCGACCTTCAAGGATGCGCCGGGCGGGCAGGTTCTGGGGCCGACCTTTGATTACACGCATCGTTTGCTGGATTTCAAGCTGGCGGCTGACGGTGAAGCAGGTGACGTGCCCAAGGGGACACCGACCCACGATCCCACGCCGCACATCATGTCGTTTCTGGACCGGGAGGGCCTGATTCAGGATGAGCGGGCCGGCGAGAATACGCCCCCCGACCTGACGCGCACGCCGCTTGAATTGCCCGCAGACCGGGCCTTGCGGCTGCAATCTCTGGCGCGCGGCGATGAGGGATTTATCCTTGGCCTGGCCTATTCCACCCAACGTGGGTACGCGCGCAATCATGCCTTTGTGGCCGAGTTGCGGATCGGGGCGGTGGCGGTTGAAATGGAGATTCCCGAGCTTGGGTTTGCCATCGAGATTGGCGAAATCACCCTCACGGAATGTGAGACGGTGAACCAGTTTCAGGGCTCGAAAACCGCGCCGCCGCAGTTCACACGCGGCTATGGTCTTGTGTTCGGCATGTCCGAGCGCAAGGCAATTTCCATGGCCCTGGTGGATCGGGCGCTGCGCTGGAAAGAGCTTGGCGAGGATAACCTCGGCGCGCCTGCGCAGGACGAGGAATTCGTTTTATATCATAGCGATAACATTCAGGCGACGGGGTTTTTAGAGCATATCAAGCTGCCGCATTATGTCGATTTCCAATCCGAGCTTGAGCTGATCCGCAAGCTGCGCCGCGAGGCGAAAGAAAACATCCCTCGCGAGGCGGCAGAATGAGCGACTATAATTTTGCCTATCTGGACGAGCAGACCAAGCGGATGATCCGCCGTGCAATCCTCAAGGGGCTGGCGATCCCCGGCCATCAGGTGCCCTTTGCCAGCCGCGAAATGCCGATGCCCTATGGCTGGGGCACCGGCGGGGTACAGGTGAGCGCCGCCATTCTGACGCCGGAGGATACCTTGAAGGTGATTGATCAGGGGGCCGATGATACCACCAACGCCGTCTCGATCCGCCGCTTTTTCCAGAAAACCGCAGGTGTCGCCGTAACCGAGGCCACGGCGCAAGCCAGCGTGATCCAGACCCGGCACCGTATCCCCGAAGCGGACCTGCGCGCCGATCAGATCCTTGTCTATCAGGTGCCGATCCCCGAGCCGCTGCGCTTTCTGGAACCTTCGGAGGTGGAAACCCGCAAGATGCACGCGCTTGAGGATTATGGCCTCATGCATGTCAAGCTTTACGAGGACATCAGCCAGCACGGCGATATCGCCACCGCCTATGCCTATCCGGTCAAGGTCGAGGGGCGCTATGTAATGGATCCCTCGCCGATCCCGAAATTCGACAACCCCAAGCTTGAGATGGCCGGAATTCAGCTTTTCGGCGCCGGGCGTGAACAGCGGATCTATGCGATTCCGCCCTACACGCGGGTGGTGAGCCTTGATTTTGACGACTATCCGTTTCAGCCCACCAAAGCCGATCACGCCTGTGATCTGTGCGGTGCGCAGAACAGCTATCTTGACGAGTTGATCGTCGATGACGACGGCGGGCGCGTGTTCATGTGTTCGGATACCGATTATTGCAGCACCCGGCGCAAACAGGGCCATGTCGGCGCGCAGGGCTTGCCCTATGCGGAGGGTGCGACGTGACACCGCTTTTAGAGGTTGAAAACATTTCCAAATCCTATGGCGCACGGGTTGGTTGCACGGATGTGTCGTTTGATCTTTATCCCGGCGAGGTGATGGGGATTGTCGGCGAAAGCGGCTCTGGCAAATCCACCTTGCTCAATTGTCTGGCCGGGCATCTGTGCCCCGACCTCGGCGCGGTGCGGTTTGACACCCGTGCCGATGGATTGCGCGACACCCTCACCATGAGCGAGCCCGAGCGCCGGATGCTGGGGCGCACCGATTGGGCCTTTGTGCATCAAAACCCGCGTGACGGCCTGCGGATGAACGTGAGTGCGGGGGGCAATGTGGGCGAGCGGCTGATGGCGGTGAACGCGCGGCATTACGGCGATATCCGCGCCTCGGCGATGGACTGGCTTGGCCGGGTCGAGATCGCCCACGACCGGATCGACGACCGTCCGACCGGCTTTTCCGGCGGCATGCAACAGCGCCTTCAGATCGCGCGCAATCTGGTGATGGGTCCACGGCTCGTGTTCATGGATGAGCCGACCGGCGGCCTTGATGTGTCAGTGCAGGCGCGTCTGCTGGATCTGTTGCGCGGGCTGGTGCGCGACATGAACCTGAGCGCGATCATCGTCACCCACGACCTTGCCGTCGTGCGCCTTCTGGCGGATCGCCTTATGGTGATGAAAGACGGGAATGTGATCGAAACAGGCCTGACCGATCAGGTGCTGGACGATCCGCAACATGCCTATACCCAGCTTCTTGTGTCTTCTGTCTTGCAGGTGTGACGCCATGATCCATGTTGAAAACGTCTCGAAATCCTTCACCCTTCACAATCAGGCGGCAGCCGAAATCCCGGTCATGGCGGGGGCCTCTCTCTGTGTTGCGCCCGGCGAATGCGTGGCGCTGACCGGGGCCTCTGGGGCGGGGAAATCCACCCTGATGCGGATGATCTATGGCAACTATCTGACCGCCTCTGGCCGGATCATGGTGGGCGAGGTGGATGTGGCCAGGGCCGCCCCGCGCGAGATCATTGCGCTGCGTCGCTATACGCTTGGGTATGTCAGCCAGTTTTTGCGCGTTGTGCCGCGTGTCTCGACGCGCGATGTGGTGGCAGAGCCGCTTTTGGCGACGGGTGCGACGCGCGCCGAGGCGCTTGCGCAGGCTGAAACGCTTCTGGCGCGGCTGAATATTCCCGAGCGGCTCTGGCCGCTGAGCCCGACGACGTTTTCGGGCGGCGAACAGCAGCGGGTGAACATCGCGCGCGGCTTTGCCTATCCCTATCCGGCGCTGTTGCTGGATGAGCCGACGGCGAGCCTTGACCCGGATAATCGCGCGACGGTGCTTGCGATGATCGGCGAGGCCAAGGATCGCGGTGCGGCCATCATCGGGATTTTCCATGACCGGATGGCGCGCGACGAGGTCTGTGATCGCACATTGGACGTCAGCCAATTCACACCGGGCCGGGCCACATGAGCGGCCGTTTCATCGCCATTGTCGGCCCTTCGGGCGTTGGCAAGGACAGCGTGATGCAGGCCCTGGCCGCGCGTGATCCGCGTCTTGGTCTGGCCCGGCGCGTCATCACCCGCCCCGGTGATGCGGGCGGTGAGGAGTTTGACGGCGTGACCGAGGCGGCGTTCGAGGCGCAAGAGACCGCCGGAGTCTTCGCGCTTAGCTGGCGCGCGCACGGGCTTTGCTACGCAATCCCTGCCACGGTCGATGCGGTGCTGGCCGCAGGGCGCGATGTCATGGGAAACCTGTCGCGCAGTGTTCTGATCGCGGCGCAGGCGCGGTTTGCCCGGATAGAGGTCATCGCGCTCAGCGCAGACCATGCCACGCTTGCTGCGCGGCTTGTTCGGCGCGGGCGTGAAACCGATGCAGAGATTACCCGCAGGCTTGAACGCGCGACCTTCACGCTTCCACAAGGGGTCAAGGCCCATGTGGTTGAAAACAATGGCGTGCTTGACGATTGCGTCGCGGCCATTCTGACGCATCTTTATCCGGGGGCGATGGCCTGCAACACGGGGACCGACAAATGACCGATGACACCATCCTTGCCAATGCGCGCCTTGTTCTGAACGACGAGGTGATCCTTGGATCGCTCTGCATCAAGGATGGGGTGATCAGCGATATTGCCAGTGGCGGAGCGGTTTCGCCGGGTGCGCGCGATATGCAGGGCGATTTTGTGGCACCCGGTCTGGTCGAATTGCACACCGACAACCTTGAGCGGCATCTGGCACCGCGCCCCAAGGTCGACTGGCCGCATCGCGCCGCCATTCTGGCGCATGATCGCGAATTGGCGGGCACCGGCATCACAACCGTGTTCGATGCGATCCGGGTCGGGTCTATCGTGTCGGGGGCCAGCAAACGCTATGGTCGATATGCCCGAAAGATGGCCGACGAAATCCTTGAAATGCGGGACGGGGGCCGGCTCAGGGTCAGCCACCATATTCACCTGCGTGCCGAGATTTGTTCCGAAACGCTGGTCGATGAATTTACCGAGTTTTCGGCTGATGACCGGATCGGCATTGTCTCGATGATGGATCACACACCCGGACAGCGGCAGTTTTCAGACCTGGCAAAGTTTGAAACCTATGTCCGGGGCAAGCATGCGTTTGGCGAACAGGAGTTCCGCGAATACGTGGATTTTCTCTATGATCTTCAGGGTCGGGTGGGCCCCAGCCATGAGGCCGCGATCGTAAAGGCCGCCAAACGGCTTGGGGCGACCCTGGCCAGCCACGATGATACAACCGCCGATCAGGTCGCGACCAGCAAGGCCTATGGCGTCACACTGGCCGAATTTCCGACCACGCGTGCCGCGGCGGAGGCCTGTCACGCGCATGGCATTGCCACGATCATGGGCGCGCCGAACCTTATTCGTGGCGCGTCGCATTCCGGCAACGTCGCGGCGCGCGATCTGGCGCGGCTGGATCGGCTGGATATCCTGTCGTCGGACTATGTGCCATCGGCATTGCTGATGGCGGCGGTTCAGCTGGGCGATCTTTGGGGCGACCTGCCGCGCGGCATGGCGACCGTCACCGCGCGCCCCGCCCGGGCCGTCGGTCTGAGCGACCGGGGATCGCTGCGCCTCGGACAAAGGGCCGATCTCATCCGGTTCGCGGTGCTGGATGGCACACCGGTCTTGCAGGAAACATGGGGGGCCGGGAAACGGGTGTTCTGAAAACCTGTCGGCCCTTAATCCCAGAATTCCGCCCGCAGTTTGCGTTTGTAAAGCTTTCCGGTGGCCGAGCGCGGCACCTCCTGGCGTAACTCAAGGCTGCGTGGGCATTTCATGGCCGAGAGTGTTTCGCGGCAATGGGCCAGCAGGGTTTCGCGCAGGGCATCCGTCGGCGGGTGAATGGATGTTCCGGGCGCAGCCCTTCGGCGCCCATCAGTTGCAACACTTGCGGCAGGTGGGTTTGCGCAGCGGTCACGGCGACGATCTTGGCCTCGGCGGCGGCAAGCTGGGCGTCCTCGGCGTTTGTCACCAGAGCGACGGCCTTGGCTGTGACGGCGGTTGACGCGTCAGGGGCGGCCACGGCATCGGCCAGATGCGCCTGCCAGCTTGGGATCGCATTGAGCGGTTTGCCAAAGCTGTGACGGGTCGCGCCATAGCTCTGCACGGTTTCGATCGCGGCCGACATCATGCCGTTGCACATGGCCGCAACATAGGTGCGCGCGGCGTTGATCTCGGTCAGGATCGCCTTGAAGGCAGTGCCGGGTGCGATCAGCTTTGCCTGCGTCGGCAGGGCGACATCGTTGAACGTGAACCCGCCGGGGGCCGCGTATTGGGCATAGACAATCGACAGCCCCGTGTGGCGCCCGTTGATGATCCAGGTTTTCTCGCCATTCAGACGCCAGCCATCGCCGTCTTGCCGCGCCGTGGTGGTGGCGGCGGCAAAATCGCTGCCGGTGCCGGGTTCGGTGAGCGCCGTGCAGGCCGAGACCTGACCCGAGAGCAGCGCCGGAAGGTATCGGTCGCGCAGGTCGCGGGGCGCGATCTGGCACAGGCGCAGGGCGATGCCGATGGCGCCGACCAGACCTTCGTTCTGGCGGGTTGCCACAAGCGTCTGCCCGATGCGCGAGCGCACGATCAGCGCGGCAAGCCCGGTCATCAGCGTGGCAATGATCAACACCATATAACAATAGGTCTCGCGGTCGCGAAAGTTGAACAGCCCATCCTTGCTTCCGGGTTTGGGGATGCCGGTGATGCCGGCCTCGCCTTGAGCCAGGTCATGAAAATTCATCAGCACGATGAAGATCACCATGTTGAACGCCAGCGTCACAATCGTGAAATAGTGCCCCTTGACCCGCAGGCTCCGATAGCCTGGCCGGTCTTGGTCTTCGACAAACAGCGTCATGGCGACGAACAGCATCGCGGCGGCGAGGATCACGTAAAGCCGCAGTTCGGGAATGCTCACCCCGCCGATATTGAACACCCGGTTCAGGTTGGTCGGGATGACCACCTGTTCATGGTCAAAGAATTCAAGGTTAAGGCCTTCTATCATCATTGTCAGGCCTAGCGCTACGATGAAGGCGTTGATGTGGCTGGCATCGCGCACCGGTCGATAGGCCAACAGCTCAATCAGCGCCCCAGAAAGACCTTGCAATACCAAACGTCAGCGGAGAAATTTCAAGCCTGTGTTGCAGCGACCCGTTGAAACCGCACCGCAGAGCAGACATCCAGGCCGACCGAAACCCGCCACCTCAGCGGATGACAATCTCATCGCTGCGCAGCAGGCCGAGAACATCGCGTGCCTGTTGATCGAGAAGATCAAGGTCAAGGTAGGTGTCAGAGAGCCGATGCGTCAGGTTTTCCATCCGCGCCACTTGCGTGTTGAGCTGATCAAGCTGAGCCTGCAACAACGTGCTTTGCGCCTCGATTTCGGCGCGGCGGAACAGGCCGTAATCGCCTTGCACGGCGGCAAAGGTGAAATATGCGCCCAAAAAGAACGCCACCGTAAAAAAGATAAGCATGCCCCAGGGCCTGTTACGGGTGGTCATGATGCGTGGTCTGCCTCTTCATCCGCCTCTGACGGGCGCTCGGGTCACCATGCCACAGGGCGCGCGCTTTGTGAATCCCCTTTCGCAGGATTTGCCGGCGCTTTACGGTACGCCTTAAAGGAGAGCCTGAATGCAAGATACACCACCGCCTGCGGCCACACTCTGGCATGACGCGCTCAATCAGCCCGCGCTGCGCGGTGACCTTGACCTATGGGCCAGCGATCCGGCCCTCAGGGCCCATGCCACGGCGGCGGGGGCGGATGCGGGGCATCTGGCCTCTTACGGCGCGCGGATCGGCACCGCCGAGATGCGCCGCCTCGGCGACGAGGCCAACCGCCATGCGCCGGAGCCGGTGTTGTTTGACACCGGTGGTCGCCGCCTTGACGAGGTGCGCTTTCATCCCGCCTATCATCAGCTGATGCAGGTCGGCATCGGCGCGGGCTATGCCGCCATCGCCTATGAGGGTGGGCAGGGCGGGCATGCCACGCATGCCGCGATGGTCTATCTTACCTCTCAGGTCGAGGCGGGTGTGTGCTGTCCGATGACCATGACCTATGCCGCGGTGCCCGCGCTCAAGGCCGATAAGGCGCTGTTTGCCCGATGGGTGCCCAAGCTGATCGCGCGCACCTATGACGGGATGCCAAGACCGCTGGCGCGCAAGGCCGGGGCGACGCTTGGCATGGCGATGACCGAAAAACAGGGTGGCTCTGATCTGCGCCACACCAACACCACCGCCACGCCCGAGGGCGATCTTTACCGGCTTGAAGGCCATAAGTGGTTCTGCTCGGCGCCAATGTCGGACGGGTTTCTGACGCTGGCGCAGGCGTCCGGCGGGCTGACCTGCTTTCTGGTGCCGCGCTGGTTGGAGGACGGGCGCAACGCGATCCACCTGCAACGGCTCAAGGACAAGATGGGCAATCGTGCCAATGCCTCTGCGGAAATCGAGTACCACGGCGCCTATGCGCATCGGCTTGGCGATGAGGGCGCAGGCGTCAGCACGATTATCGAAATGGTCCATCACACCCGGCTTGATACCGCTCTGGCCCCGGCGGGATTGATGCGCGCCGCGCTCGATCAGGCCCATCACTGGGTACGCCAACGCTCGGTCGCGGACGCCATGCTGATTGATCAGCCGCTGATGCGGCAGGTTCTGGCCGATCTCTGCCTCGATTGGGAAGGGGCGCTTGCGCTTGGGATGCATGTGGCGCGCGCCTTTGACGGTACAACGCCGGGTGATCGCGCCTTTGCGCGCCTCGGGGTGGCGCTGGCGAAATTCATCAACAACAAGCTCTGCCCCGGCGTGATTTCCGAGGCGATGGAATGCCTTGGCGGCATGGGCTATGTCGAGGAGACCGGCATGCCGCGGCTCTACCGCGAGGCGCCGCTGAATTCGATCTGGGAAGGCTCGGGCAATGTCATCTGTCTTGATATCCTGCGCACCCTGCGCCGTGAACCGCTGGCAGGTGAGAGCCTGAGCGCGGAGCTTGGCGCGGCGACAGGCCATGACCGGGGCTTTGATGCGGCCCTCAAGGCGCATATGCAGCAGTTTCCGAAATTGCCCGATCTGGCGCAGGCGCGGTGGTACTGCGAAAGCCTTGCCACGTTGCTGACCGCCTCGGTTCTGATCCGCACTGCGCCCAATGAGATATCGGGCGCCTATATTGCCGCGCGCCTTGCCGGGCCGCGCGGGCGGGTTGCCGGGGCGATGGGACAGATTGACTGCGCGGCTGTTCTGGCGCGTCTTGGCACTGGCGGAAGATAAATTCACAAAATTAGATGTGTTTGATTTGGATCAACGCCTGTCGTCTGGCGTGTATCTTAGGGTGGGGCGGTAAACAGTCATTCAAGGTTCATCTTTACCTACACCCGAAAGGATCACTCCAATGCGCAAAACCCTTGCTGCCGCCACCCTTGGCCTTGCCGCCCTGACCAACACCCCGGCCATGGCCGAAGAGGTTCCCCGGCTGGTGACCATTGTAACCAGCCCCGACGCCCAGACCCAGTTGATGAGCATGGTGCTGACCATGCAATCCATGCAGCAGGGGGCAGAGGCCTATATGCTGCTCTGTGGTCCGGCGGGCGATCTGGCGCTCAAGGACGCGCCCGCACCCGCCACCGCGCCGCAAAAACCCAAGGGCATGAGCCCGCAGGGCCTGATGCAGAAAATCATGGCGGCTGGCGGAACCGTCGAGGTCTGTGCAATTTACTTGCCAAACAAGGGGATAGAGGCCTCTGCCTTGCTTGATGGGGTCGGCTCGGCTAAACCACCTGCAGTGGCCGCGCGTTTGCTGGCCGACGAAACGCGGATCATGTCCTTTTAGGGCAGGATTCGCAGGGCCGTCTTGCACCCTCGCCCGATTTGAACGGTGTTCTGGTTTCCAAGTGCCGGGCCGGGAGTGCGAGGCGGCCCGCCTTGGCGGGGCCGAAGAGCGCGCGAATCAGGCCTCGGCTTTTTTCTCCCAGCGGCCCGATTCTTCTGACCAGTATTGCGCCGAACAGCCCGCGCCGGTGAGCGCCTTCCACTGGCCACGCGCCACAGTCAGCGCCGCGTCGTCATTGCCGTCAAACAGGACGCAGACCCGCTCCAGCGCCTGCACCTCTTCGGGCGCCACCTCGGCGCCGTCGATGCACATGACACAGACCGCACCATTGGCTCGCTCTGCTGCGGTGCTGAGCAGGATCGGCTGATCCGCCTCATGCGGCGCCCCGGCAAGACCGTGCGGCAAAAACCCGTCTTCGGCCCCGAGCCAGAGCTTTTCATCAAGCCATTCCATCCGCGCCCGGTCACGCCCGCGCACCAGAACCCGCCAACCCGCGCCCTGTGCCTTGCCCAGAAGCATGGGCAAGGTCACCTCAAGCGGGGCGCGGGTCAGGTGGTAGAAATAGGCGGCCCCCATCAGTCTTGCTCAAGCATATCCGCGATCATCCGGTTGAGCGCCATCACCCCCCAGCCGGTCGCGCCCTTGGGGGCATAGGCGGTTTCGGCCTTCACACTGGCCACACCGGCGATATCAAGGTGAATCCAGGGCATGTCGTCCTTGACGAAGCGCTTGATGAATTGCGCCGCCGTGATCGAGCCCGCTTCGCGCCCGCCGACGTTTTTGACATCGGCGATCTGGCTCTTGAGCTTGTCGTCATAGGCCTGGCCCATCGGCATCCGCCAGGCGCCTTCGCCCTCGGCCTCGGCGGCCTTGAGGAAGGCCTTGCAGAGATCGTCATCGTTGGAAAACACGCCGGCGTTTTCATTGCCAAGCCCGACGATGATCGCCCCGGTCAGGGTGGCAAGGTCGATCACGCCGCGCGGTTTGTATTTTTCCTGCGCGTACCAGATCACATCGGCCAGCACCAAACGCCCCTCGGCATCGGTGTTGATCACCTCGATGGTGTCGCCCTTCATCGACGTCACCACATCGCCGGGGCGGGTGGCGCGATCCGATGGCATGTTCTCGACCAACCCGACAAGACCGACCACATTGGCGGCCGCCTTGCGCAGGGCCAGCGCGCGCATCGTGCCCGCCACAACGCCGGCGCCGCCCATATCCATGGTCATGTCTTCCATGCCCGCAGCGGGTTTGAGGCTGATACCGCCGGTGTCAAACACCACGCCCTTGCCGACAAGCGCCAGCGGCGCTTCGCCCTTGGGCCCGCCATTCCATTCCATTACGGCAATCTTCGAGGGCGTCGCACTTCCAAGACCAACGCAGAGCAGGGCACCCATGCCCAGCTTTTCCATTTCGGCCTCATCCAGAATGGTGATCTTGAGGCCAAGCTCCTTGAGCGCCTCAATCCGTTTGGCAAATTCGGTGGTGGTCAGGTGGTTGGCCGGATCAGACACCAGATCGCGGGTAAAGAACACGCCCTCGGCCACCGCAAGCACCGTCGCGGCCTCGGCCTTGACCTCGTCCGGCTTGCTGACCATCAGGGTTACGCCGCCGTTTGGCTTGGCGTCGGCGGTCTTGTGGGTCACAAATTCATAGGCCCTGAGCACTACGCCAAGCACCAGATCCACCGGACGACGCAGAGAGCCGCCAAGCACCAGAACCGCCTTGCCGCCCTTGGCCCGGCCAAGCGCGGCCCCGGCGCGGCGGGTCTCGGTGATGCTGGCATTGCGCGGCAGGCAGACCACGTCAAGCGCCTCGGCGGCAAGCCCGGCGGGCCAGGCAAGGGTGATGACATCGCCGGGCTTTTTCTTTTCAAAGGCGCCCTTGTCCACCATCCGCGCCAGCACGCCCTTGGTCAGCCGGTTGACCCGCCGCGCGGCGGCATCAAGCTTGCCATCGGGGGTGACAAAGACCGCAACGCGGCCCTCGGCGGTGGCAATGGCATCAAGATTGGTCTCTTCAAAAGCAACGGAAACAGGCGTAGTCATCATCAGGCTCCTTCATGTCGGTTTCCCAAGACCTAGCCTGCCTTTGCGGCGATGACCAGTTAGCAGTTTTCCCCCGCACTCAATTCCGATAAGTTGTCGGACAAGTCGGCTGTACTCGGGGGGTGATTTGACCAGATTCGACAGATACATGCTGTCGCAATTCATGGTGTTGTTCGGTTTCTTTGCGCTTGTTCTGGTGTCCATCTTCTGGATCAACAAGGCCGTGCGCATGTTTGACCGGCTGATCGCGGATGGCCAGCCCGCCTGGGTTTTTCTGGAATTCACGGCACTGACTCTGCCGGGTGTGATCGGCGTTGTCCTGCCGATTGCGGCTTTTGCGGCCACGGTTCATGTGGTCAATCGCATGACTACCGAAAGCGAGCTCACAGTGATGCAGGCCACGGGGTATTCGCCGCTGCGCCTGTTGCGCCCGGCGATCATGTTCGGTCTGATCATCACGGTACTGATGTCATTGCTGTCGCATTTTCTCATTCCGACAAGCCTGACCCAGCTGCGCCTGCGCCAGCATGAAGTGTCGCGCAATATTTCCGCGAAACTGCTGAGCGAGGGCGAATTTCTGCATCCTGCGCCGGGTGTCACCCTTTATATTCGTGACGTCACCCCCCTGGGCGAGCTCAAGGATGTGTTTCTGTCTGATCGCCGCCGTCCGGAAAGCCCGATCACCTATACCTCGGCCAAGGCTTACCTTGTGCAGGAAGGCGGCGGTGTCAGGTTGGTGATGGTGGCCGGGCTTGCCCAGATCCTGCGCCAGCCGGGCAGCCGCCTTTTTACCACGCATTTCGATGATTTTTCATATGATATCAGCGCATTGATAAGCAGTTCCGCGCTCAATCTGAACCGGGTTTCCTATCTCACCACGCCCGAGCTTTTGATGCATCCGCATCAGGTGGTGGAACGTACCGACACCACCTATGGCATCGTGATGTCCGAGCTGCATGGCCGCTTTACCCGCGCGCTGCTTGGGCTGATTGCCGCGATGATGGGGTTTTCGGCTTTGCTTGTCGGCGGCTTTAGCCGGTTCGGCGTCTGGCGCCAGATCCTGCTGGCCTTTGCGCTTTTGGTGATTGTGAAGGTCGTCGAGGGCATGGTCGTGGGGCCGGTTCTTGCCAATGGCGCGCTCTGGCCGATCCTCTATCTGCCAACCCTTTTGGGCGCGCTGGTGTCGCTGGCGCTTATCTTTATCGCCTCGCGACCGGGGGTGTTCCGACGACTCTTTGCGCATTGGTCGCGTGCGGGGGCGCCGGCATGATCCTGCACTATTATATCGCGCGCCGCTTTTTCTGGAGCGTTTTGGGCGTGGCGGTCGTGCTGGCTGTCCTGATGGCGTTGATTGATCTGGTGGACGAGCTGAATGATTACCCGCACCTGCCGTTTGTCAGGGTGCTCGGGGTGGTCGCGCTCAGGATGCCCGAGGCAAATTACGAAATTTTGCCGTTGGTGATGGTTCTGGCCTCGGCCGCGCTTTTCCTGCGGATGTCGCGCAGTTCGGAACTGGTTGTGCTGCGCGCCTCGGGGCGTTCGGCGATGCGCGGGCTTGTGGCGCCGGCCGTGGTGGCGCTTTGCATCGGCCTTTTGGGGCTGGCAATTGGCAATCCGATCGTCGCGGCCACGGCAAAGCGCTATCACGATCTGGTCAACACCCTGGATGGTCGCGGCTCTGCTATCTTGGCCATCGCCAGTGAGGGGCTTTGGCTGCGTCAGGGCGGGGAAACCGGCCAGACGGTGATTTTTGCCGCGCGCGCCAGCTCTGATCTGGCCATTCTCTATGAACCGAATTTCGTGGATTTCGCCCCCGACGGCCAGCCGTTGCGCCGCATCAGCGCCGCGACCGCGCATCTTGGAAACGGGGACTGGGCGTTGAGCGACGTCAAGATCTGGGATCTCTCGAAAGGCGTCAACTCCGAGGCCACCGCAAAACAGCTTGCCAGCCTGTCGTTCCCTTCAGAGCTGACCCGCGACCGGATCATCGACAGCTTTGGCAAGCCGGTCTATGTCCCGATCTGGGAGTTGCCCAGGTTTATCGCCCAGCTAGAACAGGCCGGGTTTTCGGCGCGGCGTTATGCGATCTGGTTTCAGACCCAATTGGCCAGCCCGCTGTTTCTGGTGGCATTGGTGCTGAGTTCAGCGGCCTTCACCATGGGCCATGCACGTGGCCGCAATACCGGCTTGTCGGTGCTGGCGGCAGTGCTTATGGGATTTGGATTGCACTATGTTCGCAATTTTGCACTGATTCTCGGTGAAAACGGCCAGATCCCGATCCTTCTGGCCGCCTGGGCGCCGCCTGTGGCCGCGCTTTTGCTGGCGACCGGCATTTTGTTGCATCTGGAGGACGGATGACCCTGATTTCGCGACTTTTCATCTTGATCGGCCTGGTTGCGGCGCTCGGCGTGACGGCGGTTTCGGCACAAGAAGCAGAGCCTTTGCCCGCAGTTCTGGTTGCGGATGATGTGCGCGTGACCGCCGATGATCAACTGATCGCAACCGGTAATGTCGAGGCGCTCTATCAGGGCCGCCGCCTGACGGCGCGCGAGATCACCTATGACCGCGCGACCGACAGCTTGCTGATCACCGGGCCGCTGACCCTGACCGAGGCGGGCAATACGGTTGTTCTTGGTGATAGTGCCGAGCTTGACCGCGACATGCAAAACGGTCTGTTGTTCGGGGCGCGGATCGTAATGGAGGATCAGCTTCAGCTGGCGGCCCATGAAATGCGCCGGGTCGATGGCCGCGTGACGCAGCTTTACAAGGCTGCCGTAACCTCTTGCCGGGTCTGCGAAACCGGGCGCCCGCCGCTCTGGCAAATCCGCGCAGAGCGGATGGTGCATGATGCCGATGAACGCCAGCTTTATTTTCACAATGCCCAGTTTAGGGTGCTGGATTTTCCGGTCTTTTACCTGCCACGCCTGCGCCTTCCCGACCCGACGGTCGAGCGCGCCTCGGGGTTTCTGACGCCTTCCATTGAAAATTCGTCGCTGTTGGGGACGGGGGTCAGCGTGCCCTATTTCGTTGTGCTGGGCGATCACCGCGATTTGACGGTGGCGCCGTTCTGGGCGACCGATTCACGCCGTCTTGACCTGCGGTATCGTCAGGCGTTCCGGCGCGGCACGATCGAGTTCAACGGGGCGGTGGCGGATGACGATTTCAACCCGCGCAAGACCCGCGGCTATCTTTTTGGCGAAGGCCGGTTCGACCTTGAAAAGGATTTTGTGCTGCGTTTCAATATCGAGGTGGTCAGCGATGATACATTTCTGCTCGATCACGGCTTTTCCGACAAGGACCGGCTTCAAAGCGATATCTCTCTCGAACGCGCGCGGCGAGACGAATATATGCGCGTCGCACTCACGCATTTCCGTTCGCTGCGGGTCGATGAAAAAAAGGCGACCCTGCCGTCGATTGTTGGCAATGGCGATTATGAGCGGCGCTTCTTTCCCCGTCGCCTGGGCGGCGAGTTGCGGTTTTCGGCCGAGGCGCAAAGCTCTTACCGGTCGTCTGACCTTACCACGGACGGGGCTGACTTTGATCGGTTTTCCGATGGGCGCGATGTCACGCGCCTGACCACAGCACTTGACTGGCGGCGCAACTGGGTGCTGGCGTCGGGTGTGCTTGCATCTGTTCAGACCGGTTTGGCCGTGGATCACTTTCAGATCGCTCAGGCGGGGACGACCAGCGTGTCGGATGCGACCGAGCTGACTCCGACGGTTGCGGTGCAATTGCGTTGGCCGCTGATAAACGCAAGCCGGAATGGCGTGACCCATGTGGTTGAACCGGTCGCACAACTGGCGTGGTCGGGCGGCTCGAACCCCGATATTCCGCTTGAGGAAAGCACCGCCGTCGACTTTGACGAGGGCAATCTCTTCAATGTGTCGCGCTTTACCGCCCCCGACCGGCGCGAGCGCGGCTTTAGCGCTGCGTATGGCGCAAGCTGGACCCGGATTGCCCCGAGCGGCTGGCAGGGCTCTCTTGCCCTGGGGCAGGTGGTGCGTGACGAACGGCTGCGTGAAGCGGATGGGATCACGCCATCCTTTACCAAATCCTCTGGCCTGCGCGATCGTACCTCTGATCTATTGATTGCCGCACAGTTTCGGAACGACAATGGCTTGACCGTGACCGGGCGCAGCCTGTTTGACAGCGTCTTTGATGTCCCAAAGGCCGAGGCACGCGCAAGTTGGCGTAATGACAAGACCAACATCGGCGCCACCTATATCTGGCTGGCCAGCGATCCGGGCGAAGACCGCAATGAGGCCGTGTCGGAATGGTCAATTGACGGAAGCTACCGCTTTGCCCGCCATTGGACCGGCAGCGCCGACTGGCGCTATGATGTGGCCGCTGATCGCAGCGTGCGCGCAGGCGTTGGCGTGACGTATTCCAATGAATGCGTGGATGTGACGCTTTCGGCCTCGCGCCGCTTTACCTCATCGACTATCCTTGAACCCGACACCAGTTTCAGCTTTACCGTGGGGCTACGGGGCTTTTCGGCCGCGACGCGCGATCAAAGCTTTACTCGGACATGCAGGAAATAAGCAGTATGATATCGAAATTCCGCCAAACCCTTGCCGCCCTGGCCATTCCCGCTCTTGTTGCTGTGACGGGTGGGCTTGGTTTGGCGCCCGCACAAGCGCAAAACCTGTTTGAGCCGGTGATCCGTGTCAATGATCAGGCGATCACGCGCTATGAGCTGCAACAGCGCGCGCGCATGATGACATTGTTTCGGGCGCCGGGCGATCCGGCAAAACTGGCGCGTGAGCAATTGATCGAGGAACGTATCAAACTAGATGCGGCGCGGGCCAATGGCGTGGTCATTGATGATGAGGCAATCAATGCCGGCATGGCCGAGTTCGCAGGCCGCGCCAATATGGAGGCTGAACAGTTCGTGAGTGAACTGACGCGGGCAGGGGTGTCTGAACCCTCGTTTCGCGCCTTTGTTCGGGCCGGGATCACCTGGCGCGAGCTGACGCGGGCCCGCTTTGCCAGCCGGGTCTCGGTCAGCGAGGAAGATATTGAGCGCGCCACGCTTGCCCTGACCGGTGGCTCAAGTGTGCGGGTCCTGCTGTCTGAGATCATTCTACCGGTGGCCGATCCGGGGCAGGCGGAAAGCGTACAGGCGCTTGCCGGGCGCATTGCCCAGTCAGAGGGCGAGGCCGCATTTGCCGCTCAGGCGCGTCAGCATTCTGCCTCCGCCTCTGCCGGACGCGGCGGGCGTATGGATTGGGTCGAGCTTTCCGGTTTGCCGGGGGGGCTTCGGCAGGTGATCCTTGGGTTGGCGCCGGGCGATGTGTCGGATCCTTTGCCGATCGAGGGGGCCGTGGCCTTGTTCCTGTTGCGCGATATCGAGGAAACATCCGTTGCCACGCCGGAATATTCCGCCATCGAGTACGCCGCCTATTACATTCCCGGCGGGCGCAGCGAACAGGCATTGGCGCAAGCCGCCCGCGTGCGGGCAGAGGTTGATGTCTGCGATGATCTTTACGGAGTGGCCCAGGGCCAGCCGCCCGAGGTTCTTGAACGCGGCAGCCGCGCACCTGACGAAATCCCCTCTGATATCGCCGTGCAACTGGCCCAGCTTGATCCCGGCGAGGTCTCGACCAGCCTGACGCGGGCCAATGGTCAGACGTTGGTGTTTCTGATGCTCTGCGGGCGCTCGCCGAAACTTGACGGGGAACAGCCTTCGGTCGATGATCTGAGCAACTTCATCCGCAACCGCCGGATTGAATCCTTCGCCAACAGCTATCTGGAACAACTGCGCGCCGAGGCGCGGATCGTCGAGAAATGAGCCTTGCTGTCGCCCTGAGCTGTGGCGAACCTGCCGGTATCGGCCCCGAAATCGCGGCCAAAGCTTGGGGCCTTCTTGGAGCGGATCTGCCGTTTTTCCTGATCGGTG
This sequence comes from Roseovarius lutimaris, assembly GCF_900115165.1. Lineage (GTDB taxonomy): Bacteria > Pseudomonadota > Alphaproteobacteria > Rhodobacterales > Rhodobacteraceae > Roseovarius > Roseovarius lutimaris. Next base: position 174,892 of record NZ_FOVP01000003.1, read on the forward strand.
ATCCTGCCCATCTGCCGCATGACACGCCGGTGATCGAGATCAGCGACCCGTCCGAGACCAACCTGGCGGCGGCGCGCGGCCTTCCGGTGCTGCGCCATGCGTTTGACGGGCCCCTGACCCCCGGCACGCCCAATCCGGCCCATGCGCGGGGCGTGATCGAGGTGATCGCGCGCGGTGTCGATCTTGCGCAAACCGGGCAGGCGCTTGCGCTTTGCACGGCACCCATTCACAAACAGGCGCTTCAGGACGGGGCGGGCTTTGCCTATCCTGGTCATACCGAATATCTCGCCGCTCTTGCGGGGGGCGCAAAGGTCGTGATGATGCTCGCCAGCGAGGCGCTTCGGGTGGTGCCGACGACCATTCATATCCCTCTGTCGGAGGTGCCCGGCGCCCTGACACCCGCGCTGTTGGAGGACACGATCCGCATTACCCACGCCGCGCTTATCCGCGATTTCGCGGTGGCGCACCCGCGCCTTGCCATTGCCGGGCTTAATCCGCATGCGGGCGAAGGCGGCAAGATGGGCCTAGAGGAAATCACCGTGATCACCCCCGTTCTGGACCGCCTGCGCGCCGAAGGGTACGATCTGCGCGGGCCGATGTCGGCGGATACGATGTTTCACGCGGCGGCGCGCGCGGGCTATGACGCGGCGATTGCGATGTATCACGATCAGGCGCTAATCCCGATCAAGACGTTGGATTTTGATCGCGGCGTCAATGTCACGCTTGGCCTGCCGTTCGTGCGCACCTCGCCCGATCATGGCACTGCGCTTGATATCGCAGGGCAGGGCACCGCCAACCCCACCTCCTTGATCGAGGCCCTCAAGATGGCCCATGGCATGGGGGCCGCGCGCCGGGCATGAGCACGATTGACAGCCTTCCGCCCCTGTCTCAGGTTATTGCCACGCATGGCCTCTCGGCGCGCAAATCTTTGGGACAGAACTTTATCCTCGATTTGAACCTGACCGCGCGGATCGCGCGGCTGGCGGGCGATCTTAGCGAATGCGATGTGCTTGAAATCGGCCCCGGCCCCGGCGGGTTGACCCGTGGGCTTTTGGCGGAGGGCGCGCGCCGGGTTCTGGCGATTGAAAAAGACGCCCGCTGTATGCCCGCGTTGCAGGACATTTCTGATGCGATGCCGGGGCGGTTGCAGGTGATCAATGCCGACGCGCTTGATCTTGACCCGCTGCAATACCTGACGCCGCCAATCCGGGTGGTGGCCAATCTGCCCTATAATGTCGGCACAGAGCTTTTGATTCGCTGGCTGACGCCAAAGGACTGGCCGCCATTCTGGCAAAGCCTGACCCTGATGTTTCAGCGCGAAGTGGCCGAGCGAATTGTCGCCACACCGGGCAGCAAGGCCTATGGCCGTCTTGCGCTTTTGGCGCAATGGCGCGCGCGCCCGCGCATCGTGCTTGGCCTGCCGCCCGAGGCCTTTACCCCGCCGCCCAAGGTGTCGAGCGCGGTGGTACATGTCGAGGCCTTGCCCGAGCCGCGCTATCCGGCCGATCCCAAGATCCTTGAATGGGTCGTGGCGCGCGCCTTTAATCAACGCCGCAAGATGCTGCGCGCCGCTTTGAAGGGCAGTGCGCCTGACCTTGAGGATCGCCTGATCGCGGCAGGGATCAAGCCCACTGATCGCGCCGAAACCGTTGGTCTTGAGCAATTTTGTGCGTTGGCGCGGCGCATGCCGGGTGGGTCCGAGGCGGGTTAACGCGTGAGAACAAGCGTGCCGCCGGTGATCTCGATGCTTGAATAAAGCTGAAGATAGCTCATGCCCAAAAGCGATTGCTCCATATCGCCCTCATTGACCACGGCGCGCACGTCACTGTGGCGCACCCCGCCAACCGCGACACTCTCAAGGCGCACCGGCGCCGTGCGCACCATGCCATTGGCGGTATAGGCGCGCCCCAGATAGGCAAGCTTGCTTGTATCAATCCCGACCTTTTCGGCGTCGGCATGGCTAAGAACCACCTGCGAGGCGCCGGTATCGACGACAAAGCGCACCGCCTTGCCGTTGATATCGGCGGTCAGGTAATAATGCCCATCGGGCGCGCGCGGCAGCTCGATCCGTCCATCCGACGCAGTGGTCTGCATCGGGCGAACGGTCTGGCGGATGTCATCCCAAAGCCCGACAACGGCAATCGCACCCAGAAAGATCAACCCCCAGATCAGCGCCTGTTGCACCAGCTTGCCAAGCGAGGCGCGGTTTTGCGCCACGAACCAGAACAGCACCGCCGCCGCGAGGATCACCAGATAGGTCAGCCGTGCGTAATCGAAATTTTCCATCAGCCTGATATAGGTCGCATCCTGCGGATTTGTAAGATCAACCGGCCAACCCAAAGCCGCGCAACCCGTCGAGCACGAATTGCACCGCGAGAGCCGCCAGCAGCATCCCCAAAAGCCGGGTCACCACATTGGTGCCGACCCGACCAAGCGCGCGCTCCAACAGGCCCGACATCAGGAACATCAAAAACACCAGAAGGACCACCGACAGCATCACCCCGATGACCCAGGCCAGCCCCTCGATCCCCGGCTTTTGCCCGGCCAGAAGGATCACGGTGGCAATCGAGCCGGGCCCGGCAATCAGCGGAATGGCGATCGGAAAAATCGAGGGGTCATGGCTGTCATCTTCTTCGGCCTCTTCGGCCTGATCCGCGCGCCGTTTGGTGCGTTTTTCAAACAGCATCTCAAGCGCGGTGAGAAAGAGCAAAATCCCCCCCGCGATCCGAAAGGCGGGCATGGAAATGCCAATGAACCCAAGCACAGCCTCGCCAAAGGCGGCAAACATCACCAGCAGCAGCGCCGAGGTGACACAGGCCCGCACCGCAATCGCACGCCGCTTTTGCGCGCTCATGCCCTGGGTCAGCGCCACGAACAGCGGCGTCATGCCAATCGGGTCGATGATCACGAAAAGCGTGACAAAGGCGGTGATCAGAAAAGCGGTGTCCATCGTATGACCTTAGCGTGGTTTGATGCGGGACGCACCCTGCGGATTTCCTGCCTAGCCTTCGGCCACTTCGAGGCGTTCAAGCGATTCCATCCAGAGAGTTTCGGCAAGGGTTAGGGCCTGTTCAATTTCGGCAAATTTCTTTTGCCATTCTTTCAGCCCGTGAATGTCGTCGTAAATCGCCGGGTCGGCCAACTTCTCTGCAACGCGAGTTTTCATTTCTGAAAGTTTTTCAATGCGTTGCTCGCACTTCTTCGCGTCTTTCTTTAACGCAAGAATGGCATCGCGCGACGGCTTTTTAACCTTGGCGGGCTTGGTGTTTTCTGCCGTCTTGGCGGCTTTGGCGGGCTTGTCACTGCTGAGCAACATCGCACGATAGCTTTGCAAATCACCATCGTAGGGCGCGACATCGCCGTCCTTCACAAGCCAGAGCCGATCCGCCACAAGGCTCAGCAGGTGCATGTCGTGGCTCACCAGAATGACCGCGCCGGAATAGGTGGTCAGAGCCTCGACCAGGGCCTCGCGTGATTCGATGTCAAGGTGGTTGGTCGGCTCATCGAGGATAAGCATATGCGGCGCATCAAGCGTCGCCAGCATCAACGACAGTCGCGCCTTTTGCCCGCCCGACAGGCGCCCGACAAGGGTTTCGGCCTGTTCGGCACCAATGCCAAACCCGCCGAGGCGCGCGCGAAGCCGCGCCGGGGTTTCGGTGGGGCGCATGCGGCGGATGTGATCAATCGGGGTTTCATCAATGTGCAACTCGTCCACCTGATGCTGGGCGAAAAAGCCAACGCGCAGTTTCGAGGCCTTGGTGATCCGCCCTTGCATAAGATCAAGTCTGCCCGATAAGAGCTTGGAAAGAGTTGATTTTCCCTCACCGTTTCGGCCCAGAAGGGCGATCCGGTCGTCTTGGTCGATCCGCAGGTCAAGGCGCGACAAGACCGGCTTGCCATCATAGCCGACAACGCCGTTCTCAACCCGGATGATGGGGGGCGAGAGTTCCTCGGGTTCGGGGAAAGTGAAGCGCTTGAGGGCGGCCTCTTGCGGTGTCGTGATCGGCTTGAGCTTGGCGATCATCTTGAGGCGCGATTGCGCCTGCACGGCCTTGCTGGCCTTGGCGCGGAACCGATCGACAAAGCTTTGCAGATGGGCGCGCCTTGCATCCTGTTTACGGGCTTCGGATTCGGCCGCCGCAAGGCGTGCGGCGCGGGTTTCGGCGAAGGTTTCGTAGCCGCCTTGATAGAGCGTCAGCTTTTTGTCTTCGAGATGCAGGATCGAGCCGACGGCGCGATTCAACAATTCGCGATCATGGCTTACGATCAACACCGTATGAGGATAGCGGCCCAGATAACTTTCGAGCCAGAGTGCACCTTCAAGGTCTAGATAGTTGGTCGGCTCATCAAGCAGCAACAGGTCAGGTTGCGCAAACAACACCCCGGCAAGCGCCACGCGCATCCGCCAGCCGCCGGAAAAGGCAGAGCAGGGCATGCGTTGTTCGGCATCGGTGAAACCAAGCCCCTTGAGGATGCTGGAGGCGCGCCCCTCGGCCGACCAGGCGTCGATATCGGCAAGCCGGGTCTGAATGTCGGAAATCCGCCCGGCCGCGGTGGCGGTCTGGGATTCCGCAAGCAATTCAGCACGTTCCGTGTCAGCCGCCAGAACGGTATCAATCAGCGAGACCTCGTTTCCCGGCACCTCCTGGGCGACGCCGCCGATGCGCGCGCGCGACGGCAGGCTGATCTCGCCGCTCTCAAGCGCAAGCTCGCCCCGGATCAGACGAAACAGCGTGGTCTTGCCGGTGCCATTGCGCCCGACTATGCCCACCTTGTGGCCATCGGGAATGGTGACCGACGTGTGATCAATCAGCACGCGTCCGGCGACGGAATATGAAATATCGTTTATACGCAACATGGCCCCCGCATGCCGCATGCGCGCGCCCGCGTCAATCGCGGCTTTTCAAGACGTGGTCCGCGTGGTATCGGGGCCGCGATCAAAAGCGGTCGGGCAAGGGGCCTGATCGATGATTTTAACTGAAAAGAGGCTGAAATGGCTGTTGAACGCACGCTGAGCATCATCAAACCCGACGCAACCAAACGCAACCTGACCGGCAAGATCAATGCCAAGTTCGAAGATGCCGGCCTGCGCATCGTCGCACAAAAGCGCATCCAGCTGACCCCGGCACAGGCCGGCGTTTTCTACGAAGTCCACAAAGAGCGCCCGTTTTACGGCGAATTGTGCGATTTCATGGCATCTGGCCCGGTTGTGGTTCAGGTTCTGCAAGGCGAAGGCGCAATTGCCAAAAACCGCGAAGTGATGGGCGCCACCAACCCCGCCGACGCAGCCCCCGGCACCGTGCGCGCCGATTTTGCCGAGTCGGTTGGCGAAAATTCGGTTCACGGCTCTGATGCCGCCGAGACCGCAGCCAAGGAAATCGCGTATTTCTTCTCGGGCCTCGAACTGGTCGGTTAAAACCTAAAGCAAGACTTTAAGTTTATGCCGCATCCTATTCATAGGGTGCGGTTTTTTCGTGTGTGTGCTTTGCCTAAATGCTGGCAAAATCGTCAAAAACCTGCGCCGGTTTGGGCGCTGTATCCTTCGGGGAAGAGGGCTTGGGATCGGGCGGTTTTGCCTCGCTTTTGGGTGGTTTTGCCTGTGCCATGGGTCTGCTCCTCGGCTTGCTTTTTTTGATTGGCAAGGTCCGGGCGCGCCGGGCCTGCGCTTGATGTACCCGGTAGGAAAGCATGATTTCGCGGCTCTGATGCGGCGGAAATGTGGCGACAATTGGGCGGCCCTGTCCTGCGCGCGCGCTTTGGGGCCGCGCGCGCAGGATCTCTGGCATCGCCTCAGGCGACCATTTTCTCGACCACGCCGCCAAAGGACGAGGGCGTCGGCACGATTGTCACGCCCGCCTGCGACAGGATTTCGACCTTTTCCTGGGCTGATTCGCCAAAGGCCGACACGATTGCGCCCGCATGCCCCATGCGCCGCCCCTTGGGGGCCGAAAGGCCGGCCACATAGGCCGCGACCGGCTTGGTCATGTGATCGCGGATATAGGCGGCGGCTTCGGCCTCTTGCGGGCCGCCGATTTCGCCGACCATGACCACGGCGTCGGTGTCGGGGTCGTTTTCAAACAGCTCAAGCACGTCGCGAAAGCTTGACCCGTTGATCGGATCGCCGCCAATCCCGACCGAGGTCGAGACCCCGATGCCGCGTTCTTTCATCTGGCTGGCGGCCTCATAGCCAAGCGTGCCCGAGCGTCCGACAATGCCAATGCGCCCCGGCAGATAGATCGAGGGCGGCATCAGCCCGGCAAAGGCCTCACCGGGGGTAATGATCCCGGCACAGTTGGGACCGATCAGGCGCATGCGCTTTTCCGCCTTGTAGCGGCGCATATAGCGCTTCACCTGGATCATGTCTTGCGCGGGGATGCCATCGGCGATGCAAATACAGGTTGTGATCCCCGCATCGGCCGCCTCCATGATGGAATCGGCGGCAAAAGGCGGTGGGACGAAACAGATTACAAGATCTGCGCCGGTTTCGGCCACGGCGCCCTTGATCGTGTTGAAAACGGCCAAGCCGTTATGCTTGGTTCCGCCCTTGCCGGGGGTCACGCCACCCACCACATTGGTGCCATGGACGATCATGTCCTGGGTGTGAAAGCTGCCGATGCGCCCGGTCAGGCCGGTCACCAAGACGCGGGTCGATTTATCAATGAGAATGGACATCAAGCAGCCCCTTGTTGTGCAGGTTTCGTTTCTTTCCAAGCGTTTACCACCAGGTTTGCGGCATCGACGAGGGTTTCGGCAGTGATGATTGGAAGGCCGCTTTCCTTGATGATCCTGCGGCCCTCATCGACATTCGTGCCCGACAGGCGCACCACCAGCGGCATGCTCAGGTCCAGTTCGCGGTAAGCGCGAATGACGCCCTCGGCGATCCAGTCGCAGCGGTTGATACCGGCAAATATGTTGACGAGAATCGCCTCGACGTTGCGGTCATTCAGCACCGCCTTGAACGACATCAAGACCCGCTCGGGCGAGGCGCCACCGCCCACGTCAAGAAAGTTCGCAGGCTCGCCACCGGCCATCTTGATCATGTCGAGTGTCGCCATCGCAAGGCCCGCGCCATTGACGATACAGCCGATTTCACCGTCGAGCCCGATATAGGCAAGCCCGCGATCCTCGGCGTAGGTTTCGCGCGGATCCTCCTGGCTTTTGTCGCGCAGTTCGGAAATTTCGGGCCGCCGGTAAAGCGCGTTGTCATCAAACGACATCTTGGCATCAAGCGCCATGATCTCGCCGCTCTGGGTCACCACAAGCGGGTTGATCTCGACCATATTGGCGTCAAGCTCGGCCATGGCGCGATAACAGCCGGTGATCGTCTTGACCGCCTGCGGGATGAGCGCCGGGTCAAGCCCGAGCGAAAAGGCGATCTCGCGGGCCTGAAAGGCCTGCATGCCGACGGCGGGATCAACCACGGAGCGGATGATCGACTCGGGTTCATTGGCCGAAATATCCTCGATCTCCATGCCGCCCTGCGCCGAGGCGACCACGACGACGCGCTCTTCCTTGCGGTCCAGAACAAAGCCGAGATAAATCTCCTGGGCAATGCTGGTGGCCTCTTCGACATAAAGGCGGCTGACCAGCTTGCCTTGCGGGCCGGTCTGATGGGTGACAAGCATGCGCCCAAGCATCCATTGCGCGGCCTCGCTGATCTCTCTTTCATCGGCGCAGATCCGCACGCCGCCCGCCTTGCCGCGTGCGCCGGAATGAATCTGGGCCTTGACCACCCATCTATCCCCCGACAACTCACTGGCGCGGTAAACCGCCTGTTCGGGGCTATAGGCAATGCCGCCGCGCGGCACGTTGACGCCGAACCGTTTGAGCAGATCCTTGGCCTGATATTCGTGAATGTCCATGTTCTGTCCTCCCTATCCCTGCGCGACGATGGCATCGGCCACCGTAAGCACGTTGCGGGCCATGCGTTCGCTGGCGGCGTCGATCATCTTGCCATCAAGGCTCGCGGCGCCACGGCCCTCGGCGGCCGCTTTCTTGAGCTCTTGGATGATGCGCTGCGCGCGGGTGACCTCGGCCTCGGGGGGCGAGAACACCTCATTGGCAAGGGCGATCTGGCTGGGGTGAATTGCCCATTTGCCCTCGATCCCCAAAGCGGCGGCGCGTTTTGCCGACAGGGTATAGCCGTCGGGATCGTTGAAATCGCCGAACGGGCCATCGATGGCGCGCAGGCCAAAGGCGCGACAGGCCACGGTCATCCGGCTCAGAGCAAAATGCCACTGATCGCCAGGATAATCGGGGTTGAGCCCGCCAATCACCACAGTGCGCGCCCGGTTCGAGGCGGCGTAATCGGCGACGCCAAAGTGCAGCGCCTCGAGGCGGCCCGGCGTGGCGGCAATCGCCTCGACATTGGCCATGCCAAGCGCGGTTTCAATCAGCGCCTCAAGCCCGATCTTGTGGGTAAACCCCATGGCTGTCTCGATCTGACTGACCGTGGTTTCGACCGCGTAAAGATCGCCCGGCACGCCGACCTTGGGCACAAGGATCGTGTCAAGATGCTGGCCGGCCTGTTCCAGGATCTCGACCACGTCGCGATACATATAATGCGTATCAAGGCCGTTGATGCGGATCGACATGGTTTTGCCCTTGGCCTTCCAGTCGATATCGTTGAGCGCCTGAATGATGTTCGAGCGCGCCTGAACCTTGTCGGGCGGGGCGACCGCATCTTCGAGGTCGAGAAAGATGTAATCGACGTCCGACTCGGCGGCCTTTTCGATCATCGTCGGGTTCGAGCCGGGCACGGCCAGTTCAGAGCGTTGCAGTCGTTGCTTTTTCAGCGGGTGCAGGGTGTAGCTCATTTTATCTGTCCTTTTCGGCGCTTACGCTGCGCGGGCCTTGGCGATTGAGTGTTGAACCGGTGGGGTGGTGGCGCGGAAATGCTCCTGTGCGGCGGCAACCCCGGCGCCGGGTTCGATCGCGACGCCGACATCGACAAGCGCCATTTCCGCCGCCGACAGCGCCCCGCAGAGCATCACCGGGTTGAGCGAGCCAAGATGCCCGATCCGAAACGCGCGACCGGCCAGTTGCGCAAGGCCTGAACCAAGCGAGGTCTGGTATTTGTGGTAGGCGGTTTCGATCACATGGCGCGCATCCACGCCCTCGGGGGTATAGATCGCCGACACGGTATCGGAGTGCCATTCAGACCCCTGCGCCACAAGGCGACAGCCCTGCCATTGCTCGACCGCGCGACGCACGCCGGCGGCAAGGCGATTGTGGCGATCCCAGACGCTTTCCATACCCGCCTCAAGCAGCATGTCGACCGACACCCGAAGCCCGCGCAAAAGCTGGGTCGCGGGGGTATAGGGGAAATAGCCGGTATCGTTGAGCTTGATCATGTCCGAAAAGCTGAAGTAACAGCGCGCCATGCTGGCATCTTCATGCGCGGCAAGCGCCTTGTCACTGACTGCCAGAATGCCAAGCCCTGCGGGCAGCATGAAGCCCTTCTGCGAGCCGGCGACCGCAAGATCGACGCCCCATTTTTCCATCTCAAACTCGATCGACGCGATCGAACTTACGCCATCGACAAACAACAGGGCAGGGTGGCCGGTGGCATCAAGGGCCGCGCGAATGCCCGCGATATCCGAGGTCACGCCGGTCGCGGTTTCATTCTGGGTGGCAAAGACCGCCTTGATCTTGTGGTCCTTGTCGGCGGCAAGGCGCGCGGCATAGTCCTCAAGCGGCACGCCCTTGCCCCACTCGACCTCGCAAAGGTCCACCTCAAGCCCAAGCCGCTCGGCCATATCGACCCAAAGCATCGAAAACTGGCCAAAGCGCGACATAAGAACCCGGTCGCCGGTGTTCAGCGTGTTGGTGATCGCTGCCTCCCAGGCGCCGGTGCCCGAGGTCGGATAGATGAATACCCGCCCGCCGGCCTGACGGAACACCTGTTTGAGATCGCTCAAGAGCGGGGTCACGAAATCCGCGAAATCCGGCGCGCGCATATCCTCCATCGGGATGTTCATGGCGCGCCGGATGACGTCGGGCACATTGGTGGGGCCGGGGATGAAAAGATGCGGGTTGCCGTTCATGGGGTGTCCTCCTCTGATTGCACCCAGTATCGCCCCGGATGGCGCCACCGGGGTATCCCCACGCGCATGGAAAAGCGCGACCCTTAGAGGGGCAGGTGCCCCTTGCGGGTAGGGCGCCCTACCCGCAGGTGACGCCCCCGGCATGCGGTTGCATGCCGATTTTTTGTTTGATTTCATCGGGTTCCGATGCCTTTCTGTCGCAATCCAGATGTCAGACCCTTACCGGAACGTGCTTAAAACCCTCATGAGTGACACCGATCAAACACCCCCTGACGTGATCGTCGCCGACCGACAATTGATTGTCTGTCAGGGGCTTGGCTCGCTTGTGGCGCAGATCCCCGAGGTGCGCCTTGGCCCCTTTGCCACCGATATGGCGAGCCTGCGCAAGGCCCTGTCAGAGCGTCCCGGTCCGGTGATCGTGGTGCTTGGGGTGCGCCTTGCCGATGCCGATCTCGCGCGCGCGCTTGACATGCTGCGGCGCGATTACGCGCGGGCGATGGTGGTGGTGGTGGCCGAAGAAAGCGAGTTCGCCTTTATCCGCAGTGCGATCAAGGCGGGGGCGCATGGAATTTGCATGATGGATCAGATCCTGACCAGCCTGCCGCGCATTCTGGGCCATCTGATCGAGGGGCACAGCATCCTGCCGATCGAGGTTCTCAAGCGGCTGAGCGGCGAGCAGACCGATGTGCTGACCCGGCGAGAGCATGAAATTCTCGGGCTTCTGGTGGATGGGCTGACGAATTTTCAGATTTCCGCCCGGCTTGGCCTGTCGGAAAACACCATCAAATATTACCTCAAGGCGATCTATCAAAAGCTTGACGTCAATTCGCGTGGCGGGGCGATTGCGAAATATGTGGCGGGCACCTACTAGGCGGCTGATCCGTTACTCCACGCTGACAAGGTGCCATCTCAGGGCGTCGTTGGGCACCGGATCAAAATGGGTGACGCGGTTCGAGAGCACGACAAGCTGGGTCACATGAAACGGGATCAAGGAGCCCGAGGTTTCGCGCAGTTTCTCTTGCGCGGCCACGTAAAGCGCGCGGCGTTTGCCAAAATCAAGCTCGGCGCGGGCCCTGGCCAGAAGCGCGTCAAACTCGGCGTTGTGGTAATGGCTTTCGTTCCATTTGGCGGTGGAATGAAACGCCTCGTTGAGCGCCTGATCGGCGGGGCGATCGCCCCAGCTTGTGGTGAAGGCGTCCTTTTTCATCCAGACATTCGACCAATAGCCATCAGCCGCGGCATTCACCAGCGTGACGCGAATACCGGCGGCGGCGGCCTGGTGCTGAAACGTGACCCCGATCAGCGGCCAGGATTGATCGAGCGAGGAAACATAGACCTTGATGTCGATCCCGTCGGGATAGCCTGCCTCGGCCAAGAGGGCGCGGGCGCGATCAATGTCGCGCGGACAGGTCATATCGGCGCGGTATTGATCATTGGGGGCCACCGGCGTGTCGCAGGACACCACCCCGCCACCATCAAGTGCCAGTTTGAGGATTTCGTCGCGATCCACGCTCAGCCGCATCGCGCGGCGCACCCGCACATCGTCAAACGGCGCCACATCGGTGCGAAATATCAATCCCATCCAGTTGCCTGTCGGGATTTCAAGCAATTGATAGCGAAGGGATTGATCAAGCGCGCGGCGCAGGATCGGCACGATGCCGCGCTCCATGTCAAGCTGTCCGCTCAGAAACGCCTGAAGGCGGGCCTGTGCATCGGGGACGCCGATCACTTCGATCCGGGCAAGCGCGGGCGGGCCTTCCCAATAATCCTCATTGGCGGTGAGAACGGTGATGCCGTCTGGGTCAAACTTTTCAACCCGAAACGGCCCGGTGCCAACGCCGGTTTGCCCCACGGTTTTGCCTGAGCCTTCGGGAATGATGCGCAGGCGTGGGTCCATCAGTTGCAGCGGCAGGTCGGCAAAGGTCGAGGCCAGCGTCATCCGTACGGTCAGCGGATCAAGCGCCTCGACGGTTTTGATCATCTTGACGGCGGCGCGCGCAGGGCTGCCGTAATCGGGGTCGATCACGCGCCTGAGGGAATAGACCACATCACCGGCATCAAATGCGCTGCCGTCGTGAAAGCGCACATTGTCGCGCAAATGAAAGGTCCAGATCGTGCCGGTCGCATCCGGTTCCCACCGCATCGCCAGATCGGGCGCGGGTTTGCCGCCGCGTCCGGGGCGCACAAGGCGGCTCTGGATCTTCTCGATGATCTGAAGCACCCGACCCTTGGAGGCCGGATCAAGGCTTGAGTGCGCGCCAAACCCCACATTATGGGCATGGCGAAACGTGCCGGTCGATTCGGCTCTGGCAACAGAGGCGCCCGCCATGAGCAGGCCAGATACCAAAGCGGCAAGCACGAGGGGGCGCATCTCCGTCTCCCTTTTTGGATCGGTTATATATTTGTGACAAGCTGAGCGCGGAAAATCAAATCCTTAAAGGCGACCTGCAATCACGAAGAAAGGAAATCACATGGCTGACTTCCAGGCCAGGGCTGCGCTTGGCGCGATCTGTGATGGATTGTCGGACCTGTGCCGAGATGAAAAAGGTGGCCGCCCCGAGGCGACCACCAGACTGATTGAAAACGGACAATTAAATCCTGATACCTTTTAAGCTACTACACACTTGTTGTGGCGTGCCTCTTACTGTCAAATGAGAGCCCAAGGCATTGCCGTAACGTCAATAAACGTGGCTTTTGTGGCGTAAATGCGGACGCTGAAAGGTCAGGTTTTGACATATGGCCGATGGCGACGGGTCTGGATTGCATTGCTGTGATCAAAGGTCGCGCAAGAGTTGATTTCGGGGCCAAACCCGCTCTGGCGGATAAGACAGGAAGAGGACGAGCAATGGAAATGACATTGGGAATGCGGCCGCAGATGCGGGCGCTGTTGGACCGGGTTGCGGCGATGGTGCGTGACGAAATCATGCCGCTTGAGGCCGAGTATCACGCCGAGATCGGCAAAGGCGATCGCTGGGAATACACCCCGCGACAGGCCGAAATCCTTGAGGGCCTCAAGGCGCGGGCCAAGGCCGAGGGGCTGTGGAATTTCTGGCTCACGGATAGTGCGCGCGGCTTTGGGCTCAGCACGGTGGAATACGCGTTTTTCGCCGAGGAAATGGGCAAGACCCCGATGGGGGCCGAGGTGTTCAACTGTAATGCGCCCGATACCGGCAATATGGAGGTCTTCGAGCGCTATGGCAGCGAGGCGATGAAAACCCGCTGGCTTGCGCCGCTGCTTGAGGGCGAGATTCGAAGTGCCTACCTCATGACAGAGCCGGGCGTGGCAAGTTCGGATGCGACCAATATCGCGATGTCCTGCGTGCGCGATGGTGATGACTATGTGCTGAACGGCGAGAAATGGTGGGCCACGGGGGCGGGCGATCCGCGCTGCAAGGTCTATATCGTCATGGTCAAGACCGGCGGCGATGACATACCCAAGCATCAGCGCCATTCGATGATCGTGGTCTCGGGCGATACGCCGGGGATCGAAAAGCTGCGCCCGATGGAGGTTTACGGCCATGACGATGCCCCGCATGGCCATATGCATTTTCGCTTTACCGATGTGCGGGTGCCGGCCGAAAACATGTTGCTGGGCGAAGGGCGCGGCTTTGAGATCGCGCAGGGGCGGCTTGGGCCGGGACGGATTCACCATTGCATGCGCGCGATTGGTCAGGCCGAAGCCGCGCTTGAAATGATGTGCCGCCGGTCCCTGGCGCGCGAGGCTTTTGGCAAGAAGATCGCGCAGCTCGGGGCGAATTACGACATCATCGCCGAATGCCGGATGGAGATCGAACAGGCGCGCTTGCTCTGCCTCAAGGCGGCCTGGATGATGGATCAGGGCGATCCGCGCGCGGCTGCGCCCTGGATCAGCCAGATCAAGGTGGTGGCGCCGCGTGTCGCCCTCAGGGTGATCGACGAGGCGGTGCAGCTTTTTGGCGCGCAGGGCATTTCGCAGGACGTGCCGCTTGGCGCGATGTGGACCCATGTGCGCACGCTGCGTCTGGCGGATGGCCCGGATGCGGTGCATCGCCGACAGGTGGCACGGGTCGAATTGCGCAAATACACCCAGGAAAAGCTGTAATCTCTGCGGACCGGGGGCGCTTGTCGGGCGGTCCCGCCCGCCGCGCGAGCGGTGCCGGGCTTTGGGCCCTACGTCAATTCACCGATCACATTTGGGAGACGCGCAGCCTGCCGTGCAAGGGTGAGGTCGAGGCGGCCTAAAGCTGGCAGGCCACCGAGGGGCGACCTAAGGTTTTGCGCCGCCCTCGGTGGGGGCGCAAAACAGATCATAGACCACTTCCAGAATTTTACGGGGGCGGTCGTCTGCGAGGCTATAGAAAATCGCCTTGCCGTCCCGCCGGGTCGTGACCAGCCCCTCAAGGCGAAGCCGCGACAGTTGTTGCGACACCGCCGCCTGACGCGCAGAGAGCAGGGTTTCCAACTCAGTCACCGATTTTTCGCCCGACACCAGATGGCACAGAATCAGCAATCTGCCCTCATGGCTGATCGCCTTGAGAAAATTCGCGGCCGAGGTCGCGTTTTCGAGCATGCGGTCCATCTCGGCCGGATCATGCGTGTCATCAAGGACGGGCAGGGGCATTTTAGGACTTTCGTAATAATATTGCTGCAATGTTTAGAGTGTTTCGTGCGGTTCTGCAAAACTTGGCGGGCGAACGCGCGAAAATGTGATGATGTGTGGCGCGCAAACCGCCAGGTGGGGCAATCGCCTGCTACAAAATCATGCGATACCCTTGCAGGCCCGTGGGCGCAACACTAAGACTCCCTTAGGAACTGGCCGATAGAGATCGGGTAAATTGACAAGGTCCGATCGCAGTTGATCGGACAAAAGAGCAGGCGGGCGACGATGAAAGACCCAATGGAAACCTACATGAATACCCTCGTGCCGATGGTGGTTGAACAGACCAGCCGGGGCGAGCGGGCCTATGACATTTTTTCACGTCTTCTGAAGGAGCGGATCATCTTTTTGTCCGGTCCGGTGCATGACGGCATGTCGAGCCTGATCGTGGCGCAGCTTCTGCATCTTGAGGCGGAAAACCCGAGCAAGGAAATCAGCATGTATATCAACAGCCCCGGTGGTGTGGTCACCAGCGGCCTGTCGATTTATGACACGATGCAGTATATCCGCCCCAAGATCAGCACACTTGTTGTCGGTCAGGCGGCCAGCATGGGCAGTCTCTTGCTGACGGCAGGCGAGCCGGGGATGCGGTTTTCGCTGCCCAATAGCCGGATCATGGTGCACCAGCCTTCGGGCGGCTATCAGGGCCAGGCGACGGATATCATGATCCACGCCGAAGAGACGCTGAAGCTCAAGAAGCGGCTGAACGAGATCTATGTGAAGCATACCGGAAAGACCCTGAAAAAGGTCGAAGAGGCGCTTGAGCGCGATAACTTCATGTCGCCCGAAGATGCCAAGGCCTGGGGTCTTATCGACGAGATTGTCGAGAATCGCGCCAGAGGCGATGACGAGGCGAAGTAATGCATAAACCCGCCCCCGTGGTGGGGCGGGCGTTTTTGCGATTGTGGTGCTTTTCCGCCTGACTTAAGCTGGCGGGCGAAACACACGAACACCCGGTCAGAAATGGCCAAAAGACAGACGGCGGCGCAGCGCCCGAAAGGTACGTTATGGCGAATAATTCAGGCGGCGACAGCAAAAACACCCTCTATTGCAGCTTTTGCGGCAAGAGCCAGCACGAGGTGCGCAAGCTCATTGCCGGTCCGACGGTATTCATCTGTGATGAATGTGTCGAATTGTGCATGGATATCATCCGCGAGGAAACCAAGAGCGCGGGTTTGAAATCAAGCGAGGGCGTGCCTGCACCGCGCGACATTTCCAAGGTGCTGGACGATTACGTGATCGGGCAGGCCACCGCCAAGCGCGTGCTGTCGGTTGCGGTTCACAACCACTACAAGCGCCTGAACAATTCCGGCAAGAGCGATATCGAACTGTCGAAATCCAACATCCTGCTGATTGGACCGACGGGTTGTGGTAAAACGCTTTTGGCACAGACACTTGCGCGCATTCTTGATGTGCCCTTTACAATGGCCGACGCCACCACGCTTACCGAGGCGGGCTATGTGGGCGAGGATGTGGAAAACATCATTCTCAAGCTGTTGCAGTCGAGCGAATACAATGTCGAGCGCGCACAGCGCGGCATCGTCTATATTGACGAAGTCGACAAGATTACCCGCAAATCCGAGAATCCCTCGATCACCCGCGATGTGTCGGGCGAAGGGGTTCAGCAGGCGCTTTTGAAGCTGATGGAAGGCACCGTTGCTGCGGTGCCGCCGCAAGGCGGGCGCAAGCATCCCCAACAGGAATTCCTGCAAGTGGATACCACCAACATCCTGTTCATCTGTGGCGGGGCTTTTGCGGGGCTTGACAAGATCATTGCACAGCGCGGCAAAGGGTCTGCGATGGGCTTTGGCGCGGATGTGCGCGACAATGACGAGCGCGGCGTCGGCGAGATTTTCACCGATCTGGAACCGGAAGATCTTTTGAAATTCGGTCTGATCCCGGAATTTGTCGGTCGTTTGCCGGTGATTGCAACGCTTGAGGATCTTGATGAGGACGCGCTTGTCACCATTCTGACCCAGCCAAAAAACGCGCTGGTCAAACAGTATCAGCGGCTTTTCGAGTTGGAAGATGCCAAGCTTTCCTTTACCGATGATGCGCTGAGCGCCATCGCCAAGCGGGCAATTCTGCGCAAAACCGGCGCGCGCGGCCTGCGCTCGATCCTCGAAGATATCCTGCTTGATACGATGTTCGAATTGCCCAGCATGGAAAATGTCGAAGAGGTGGTGGTGAACGAAGAGGCCGTCAATTCAGATGCGGCGCCTTTGATTATCTATGCCGAGACCAAAGGTAAAAAAGAAGGTGCGAGCGCGGGGTAATCCCGACGCGCCCACCCGGACAAACCAAGGCCTGTGGTAAACCGCAGGCCTTTTTGCTGGGCGCGGTAAGAATTGTCGGCGAAAATTCCGGGCGCTCGGTCAGCATCGGCGTCTATCACCGAAGACGGCAATGCAGCACTGGACCTTTGCCGTCAAATCCGCCATATCAGGAACAGCATTTGTCGGAGGTTTGGATGGGCATTTTGACGACGCTGTTGCGTACGGTCACATGGTGGAACGGGCAGACGCTCAACACGCAGCTTTACACATGGCGCAAGGGCGTCAAGGTGGGCGAGGATGCGCAGGGCAATGTCTTTTACCGCACCCGTGATGGCAAACGCCGTTGGGTGATTTTCAATGGCGAGTCCGAGGCCACGCGGGTTGATCCCGATTGGCATGGCTGGCTTCACCATACCTATAAAGAGCCGCCGACCGAAAAGCCCTTGCCGCATAAAGCCTGGGAAAAGCCGCATGAGGAAAACCTCACCGGCACGCCGCTTGCCTATGCGCCTGCCGGGTCTATCCGCCGCGTGGCCCCGGTTGAACGGCGCGACTACGAGGCCTGGTCCCCGGAATAAGGTTGGGTAAATGTCTGAGAATAAAACCGAAATACTCGTCGGCGGTGTCGTTCTGGCCGTCGCTCTTGGGTTTCTCGCCTATGCGGGCAAGACCACCGGCATGACCCGCACCGGCAGCGAATACCAGCTAAGCGCCAGTTTCCGCAGCGCCGATGGCGTGAGCGTGGGCACCGATGTGCGCCTTGCCGGTGTCAAGGTTGGCCGCGTGACCAGCGTTGATCTTGATCCTGCCACCTATCGCGCCAAGGCCGCCTTTACCGTGCTGGATGGCATAAATGTGCCCGATGACAGCGCGGTTTCGATTTCTTCGGAAGGTCTGCTTGGGGGCAATTTCGTCGAAATTCTACCCGGTGGCTCGCCGTTTTATTTTGCGGCAGGTGATGAAATTGAGTTCACCCAAGGCTCGGTCAGCCTTGTGTCGCTTTTGATGAAATTCGTGTCCGGCTCTGACAGTGAGGCCGAGAAATGAAAATCGGCTGGCTCGGGCTGATGCTGTCGCTTTGTGCCGGGCCGGGAAACGCCCAAGAGGTCGCCTCGACCGGGGCGGGCGCTATCCTGCGCGGGCTCGACAAGATCAACGGACAGGCCAGTGACCTTGACATGGTTAATGGGGACGTGGCCGAATTTGGCCGCCTGACCGTCGAGTTGGCGCAATGCCGCTATCCCGAGGGCAACCCGGCGGGCGATGCCTATGCCTTTTTGACGATTCGCGAGACCGCCAGCGGCCGCGAGCTGTTTTCCGGCTGGATGCTTGCCTCGTCGCCCGCGCTTAACCCGCTCGAGCATCCGCGCTATGACATCTGGGTGTTGCGCTGCAAGATCTGACGCGGGTCAGTTTCGAGCGGGACATCGGTGATTTTCACATCGCGTTCAAGGGCCTTTTGCAACAGCGCATGATAGGTTTTGCGCGGGATTTCCCGTGCGCCCAATCGTGCCAGATGCGGGGTGATGAACTGTGTGTCAAACAGGGTAAATCCACAGCGGCGAAGATGGTCGGTCAAATGCGCAAGGGCCAGTTTTGAGGTGTCCGTGCGACGCGAAAACATGCTCTCGCCAAAGAACGCGCCGCCCAGGGTGACGCCGTAAACCCCGCCCGTCAGCTCATCCTCCTGCCAGATTTCAAGCGAATGGGCCTTTCCCAGATGATGCAGCGCCATATAGGCGCGGTGAATAGGGGCGTTGATCCAGGTGTCGGGCCGGTCGGCGCAGGCCCGCAATACACCCTCAAAGTCATGGTCAAGCGTGGCGCGATACCCGCCGCGTCGCATGACCCGCGCCAATGAGCGTGAAATGTGAAACCCGTCTAGCGGCAACACCCCACGATGATGTGGGTCGACCCAGAACACCTCCGGGTCATCGCGATGTTCGGACATCGGGAAAACGCCGGTCGCATAGGCCCTCAGCAGGATCGCGGGGGACAAGGCAAAGTCGCTCATGGGGGGACCTCGGGCGTGTTTGGGCAGAGGTTAATCATTCGGTATCTTTTGGCATGTAGAAACGGGAAAGGCGATACAAGGATGAGGCGCATCAATGACATTCATGGAAAATGGTGTGGCGGGGTTTATGGGCGACGGGCCAATGATGATGGCCAATCGTACGCAGGCGCGGCACGCTCTTCTGGTTGATGCGTTCCGTCATGCAATCGCTGATTCAACGGTCATGCTTGTCGGGGCGGAATCTCCCGAGCTTTGTTCTGGACTGACATACCGTCAAGGCAATCCTCATCGTCGATGAACGACATCTTCGGCCTGGTTGTCTCAACCCTCCATGCACAAGAGGCTTGGCAGGATAATACCCCTTTACCCTCGCGCCAAGCGAGCCCACCGGGATTAAAACCACATTCGAGTATGGTGCCTCTGCGCAAATATGTGTGGGTGGTCACAACACTTTTTCGCGTCTCGCAGTCTCCGCAATTTGCGCTGAAACTCTCGTTTGCCTTGTTCACGAACATCCCCTTCTTTCCAGTTTTGGAAGGCTAGAGAAAATGTCTCGCGAGTAACGCCATATCTACAGCAGGCTTTTACACCGTCGCTAACATGTTGGCATTGATGAATCTAAAATCGTTGACAGGTGCGCCACACGAACCAATACTGACATTGGTTCCGTACCAATTTGCATTTGGTTCAACCACGCCGATGAGTTTATCGCAGGAATAGGCCGATCATGTCCCTGGACGACTGTCAGAAATCCGAGAATGCCTCGAAGGTGCTCGCTCAGGTGCGCCAACTCATTGAGGCCGGTGGGCTGGATGCCGAGGGTAAGCTGCCCACAGAGCGCGAACTTGCAGCAAAGCTGAATGTCGGGCGCCGGGCGTTGCGCCGGGCGCTGGATGCGCTGGAGGCCGAAGGGCTTATCTGGCGACGGCAGGGCAAAGGCACATTTGTGGGCCAGCCGCCGGATCCGGCTGGTCAACTGGCCGCACAGATCAGTGGCGAGGTGGACCCGCTCAGCGTAATGGAGGCGCGTCTCTGCGTTGAACCGGAACTGGCGGCGCTCTGCGCCGAACGCGCGACACCGCAGGACGTCGCGCGTATGCGGCGGTTGATGGAGCATACCTTGAATGCGCGCGATGCCGAGGCTGCGGAGCTATGGGATGGCTCCTTGCATCGCTTGATCGCCCGCGTGGCGGGCAATCCGATCCTCTTGACCGCATTCGCGCTGGTCGACGAAGTGCGCAGCAACCAGCAATGGCAGGATGAGCGCGATCGCGCGCGATCACCGGATCTACAGGCACATTATGGCAGGCAACATACGGCCATTGTCGATGCGATTGCCGCGCGCGATGCCAAGGCAGCGCGCCGGGCGATGCGCCAGCACCTGAGGCATCTCGCGGGTGCCTTGAAAAAGTTGCGGCGGGAGGGCGCGCTATGACCGCGCCGCTCCTTGATGTCCAGGGCCTCGGGATCAGCGTGCAAGGCGCGCGGGCCAACCTTGTGGACGATATGAGCTTTACCCTGCACGCTGGTCAAACCCTATGTATCGTCGGCGAAAGCGGCTGCGGCAAGAGCCTTACCGCACTGGCGCTGATGGGGCTTCTGGCGTCTCCGCCGCTCGCCGTCACTGGCGGTCGGGCGCTCTTTGCGGGGCAGGATCTGCTGGCGATGCCACGCGCCGAGCTGCGCGATATTCGCGGCGACCGCATGGCGATGATCTTTCAGGAGCCGATGTCATCGCTGAACCCGGCCATGAAGATCGGCGAGCAGATTGCCGAGTCGGTGCGCCGCCACAAACATGTGGGATATGAGCCCGCCCGTGCCCGCGCGCTCGAAATGCTGGAACGCGTCCGCATTCCGGCAGCAGCCCAACGACTCGATGAATATCCGTATCAGCTCTCGGGGGGAATGCGACAGCGGGTGATGATCGCCATGGCGCTGGCCAATGATCCGGCTCTGCTGATCGCGGATGAGCCGACAACCGCGCTTGATGTCACCATTCAGGCGCAGATTCTTGACCTGATGCGCACCTTGCAGGCCGAGACCGGCGCGGCGATGATTATGATCACGCATGATCTGGGCGTGGTCGCCGAAATGGCGGATCAGGTGGCGGTGATGTATGCCGGGCGGATCGTTGAATCCGGCCCGACCGAGGCAATTTTCGACGATCCGCAACACCCCTACACAATCGGGTTGATGTCCTCGATGCCGTCGCTTGGCGCGCACCGTGAGCGGCTGGTCACAATTCCGGGCGTGGTGCCGCAGGCCAACGACATGCCCTCGGGCTGCCGGTTTGCCGGGCGCTGTCCGTTTCGCACGTCGGCCTGCGACACCCCGCCGCCGCTGGAGGATTTCGGCGGCGGGCACCGGGTGGCCTGCGTCAACGCCCCGCTTGAAGCATCACGGCAGGAGACCGGAACATGACGGAACCAAAGCCGATCCTGCGCACCCATGGCCTGCGGCGCGAGTTCGTCACCGCCAAACCGCTTTTCGGGGCGGCGCAGGTGGTGCGGGCGGTCGATGGCGTGGATCTGGAGATCGCGGAAGGCGAGACCTTTGCCATCGTGGGCGAATCCGGCTGTGGCAAATCCACACTCGCACGCCTGCTGGTGCGGCTGATTGCGCCCACCGGGGGCGAGGTCTGGTATGGCGGGACCAATATCGCCGATCTCGACGAAGGTGCCATGCGCGCGTTGCGGCGTGAGCTGCAATTCATCTTTCAGGATCCGTTTTCCTCGCTCAATCCGCGTATGAGCGTCGGTGCGCTGATTGAGGAACCGCTTGGCGCGCATGGCATCGGCACCAGCCAGGAGCGCAAGGCGCGGGTGGCCGAATTGTTGACACGGGTCGGGTTGCGGCCCGATCACGCCGACCGCTACCCGCATGAGTTTTCAGGCGGACAACGGCAGCGCATCGGCATCGCCCGCGCGCTCGCCTCGGGGCCCAAAGTCGTGATCGGTGATGAGCCGGTATCGGCGCTGGATGTCTCGATACAGGCTCAGGTGGTGAATATCCTTGAGGATCTGAAGGAAGAATTTGGCCTGACTCTGGTCATCATCGCGCATGATCTGGCCGTCATTCGCCACATGGCGGACCGCGTGGCGGTGATGTATCTGGGCGAGATCGTGGAAACAGGGACGGCGGATGCGCTCTTTGCCCGTCCGCGCCACCCCTATACCGAGGCCCTGCTGGCCGCGATCCCGATCGCCCGCACCGGCGCACGGCGCGCGAGTGCACATATCGAAGGGGATTTGCCCAACCCGATCGCGCCCCCCTCGGGCTGCCGGTTTCATACCCGATGCCGCTATGCCACCGAGATCTGCCGCACCGACCATCCCAGGCTGACCGGGTCCGGGGCGGGCCAGGTGGCTTGCCACCATTCGGACACGCTCGCGCTTACCGGGTTGGCGGATGCGGATACCGACCGGCCCGCCGCCGCGAAAGCACGCTTTGCACTCTATCGTGACGCGCAGGCACGCAAAGCCAAGGAAACGACCGAACCATAAACCAACAGAGGAGTTGCAACATGAGTATCAAAAAGACCCTGGGGGTTGCCCTCGCACTTGGGATCGGGGCCACATCCCTGCATGCGCAGGATCTGCGTATCGGATTGCAGGAAGATCCCGATGTTCTGGACCCCGACCAAAGCCGGACATTCGTGGGGCGTATCGTCTATGCCTCGCTCTGCGACAAGCTCGTGGATATCACGCCAAATCTGGAGATCGTGCCGCAACTGGCCACGGGCTGGAATTGGTCCGACGACGGGCTGGAACTAACCATGACACTGCGCGATGGTGTGACCTTCCATGATGGCACGCCCTTCAACGCCGAGGCGGTGGTGGCCAATATCGACCGCAGCCAGAACATGCCTGAAAGTCGCCGGAAATCCGAGGTGAAGTCGATCACGGCGACCGAGGCGGTGGATGATCTGACGGTCAAGTTCACCCTTGGCGCACCCGATGCCACCCTGATCGCGCAGTTCGCCGACCGCGCGGGCATGATGGTCTCGCCCACCGCCGCGACTGCGGCCGGTGTGGATTTTGGCCTCAATCCGGTGTGTTCAGGCCCCTTCGCATTCAAGGAGCGTATCCAACAGGATCGCATCGTGTTGGAGAAGTTCAACGCGTATTGGAACGCCGATGCGATCAACTTTGACTCGGTCGTGTTCCAGCCGATCCCCGACACCACGGTGCGTCTGGCCAACCTGCGCGCAGGCGATCTTGACATGCTGGAGCGATTGGCAGCGACGGATGTCACATCGGCCAAGGCGGATGCCAGCCTGCAATTGGAACAGGCGACCTCGCTGGGATATCAGGGCATCACGATCAACGTGGGCAATGGCGAGCGGGCAGCCAATCCGTTGGGCGAGAACGCGGCGCTGCGCCGGGCGCTCTCACTGGCGGTGGATCGCGAGGTAATCAATCAGGTGGTGTTCGAGGGGGCTTTCGCCGCCGGCAACCAGCCTTTCCCGCCAACCTCGCCCTGGTATAACGATGCCTACCCCGTGCCCGCCCGCGATGTAGAGGCCGCCAAGGCCTTGCTGGCCGAGGCCGGCTATCCGGATGGCGTCGCCATCGAGGTGCAGGTCGCCAACAATCCGGTACAGACGCAGGTCATGCAGGTGGTGCAAGCAATGGCCGCCGAGGCCGGGATCAAGATCGATCTGGCAGCCACGGAATTCGCCACCCTGCTGGCGGATCAGTCCGCAGGGGTCTACACGGCGAGCCAGATCGGCTGGTCAGGCCGGGTCGATCCCGATGGCAACATTCACCAGTTCATGACCACGAGCGGCGGGATCAACGATTCCAAATACTCGAACCCCGAGGTCGATCGCCTGCTGGACGCCGCGCGCAGCGCCAACGACACGACCGAGCGCAAAAGCAATTATGATGCGGCTATTGCGATCCTGCAACAGGATGTGCCGATCGTGTACCTTTATCACCCGGTATGGATCTGGGCGCTGTCTGACAGAATGCAGGGCTTTACCCCTTATCCAGATGGCATGATCCGGCTCGAAAACGTGTCGCTGTCGGAATGATCCACCCGGCCCGGCGGCATCGCGTCGCCGGGCGCTGTCCTGAACCGGAGACCTTGATATGTTGACCTTTCTGGCGCGTCGTATTCTGATTGCGATCCCGACGATTGTTCTGATCTCGATTTTCGTGTTCGGGATGCAGAAACTGCTGCCCGGCGATCCGGTTCTTGTCATGGCGGGCGAAGAGCGCAACCCCGAAGTGATCGAGTTCCTGCGCGAGAAATACCGCCTGAACGATCCGATCCCGGTGCAATACGCAACCTGGGTCGGCAATGCCGTGCAGGGCGACCTGGGGATTTCGCTGCGCACGCAACAGCCGGTCCTGGATCTCATCGCAGAGAAATTGCCGGTGACCATCCAGCTTGCCGTCATGGCGTTGATCATCGCATTGACGATCGGCATTCCCGCAGGTGTTTTGTCAGCCTACAAGAAAGGCACATGGGTGGATTGGCTGGCGAACATTGTCGCCCTGTCCGGCCTGTCGATCCCGAATTTCTGGCTGGGGATCATGTTGATCCTGCTGGTGTCGGTTAATCTCGGCTGGCTTCCGGCCTCCGGCTATCGCCCGCTCGCCGATGATTTCTGGCTCTCGCTCAAGACCATGTTGATGCCCGCCTTCGTGCTGGGCACCGCGCTCGCGGCGACGCTGATGCGACACACCCGCTCCGCGATGCTTGGCGTCTTGCAGTCGGATTACGTGCGCACCGCGCGGGCCAAGGGGATGTCCGAAAACAAGGTGCTGGTGAAACACGCCCTGCGCAATGCGTTGGTGCCGATTGTCACCGTCACGACCCTGCTCTTCGGAGAGTTGCTCGCCGGGGCGGTGCTGACCGAGCAGATTTTCACGATTCCCGGCTTCGGCAAACTGATCGTCGATGCGGTATTCAACCGCGATTACGCGGTTGTGCAGGGGATCGTGCTGTGCACCGGGGTGGCCTTCATCGCGATGAACATTCTGGCCGACGCCGCCTATCGCATATTGAACCCAAGGATGAACGAATGACTGCGATCCCCGAGTCCATGGCCCGCCCGCGCAGCCGGTTCTGGCGCAAACTGCGCGCCAATCCGTCGGCGATACTTGGCGGGCTTCTGGTGGCGTTCTTTGTGCTTGTGGCACTGGCCGCGCCTCTGCTGCCGGTGCCTGGCCCCGCAGAAACCGACTGGCTTGCGGTCCGCAAGCCCCCCTCGGCGGCGCATCTTTTCGGGACCGACGAAATCGGCCGGGATGTGTTGAGCCGGATGATCTGGGGGGCGCAGGCCTCCTTGCTGGCGGGGGTGGTCTCGGTGCTGATCGCGGTGGTATTGGGCGTGCCTCTGGGGGTCATTTCAGGCTATCGACGCGGCTGGACCGATGCTGCGATCTCGCGCTTCACCGAGGCCCTTCTGGCCGCGCCGTTCCTTATTCTGGCAATCGCGCTTGCGGCGTTTCTCGGCCCGTCGTTGCGCAATGCGATGATCGCGATCGGCCTTGCGGCCATGCCCGTCTTCATTCGCATTGCCCGCGCGCAGACCATGAGCGTGATGACAGAGGATTACGTCGAATCCGCCCGTGCCATCGGCCTGCGGCATCTGCCTCTCATCACCCGCTACATCCTGCCCAATATCTTCCCGCCGATCTTGGTGCAGGCGACGCTGACAATTGCCACGGCAATCATTGCCGAGGCATCGCTGTCCTTTCTCGGCCTCGGGCAGCAACCGCCCGCGCCAAGCTGGGGCTCGATGCTCAATACCGCCAAGAATTTCCTCGAACAGGCGCCCTGGATGGCGATGTGGCCGGGTATCGGCATCTTCCTGGTGGTGCTCGGCTTCAATCTTCTGGGGGACGGGCTGCGCGATGCGCTCGATCCGCGAGACATATAAACACACAAGCACAAAGGCTGTCCCAATGACATTTACGACCCGCCCCGAAATCACCGGCACGTTTGGCGTCGCCACCTCGACCCATTGGATTGCCTCGGCCGTCGGGATGAGCATTCTGGAGAAGGGGGGCAACGCCTTTGATGCCGCCGTGGCCATGGGGTTCACCCTGCATGTGGTGGAGCCGCATCTCAACGGGCCACTGGGTGACATGCCCGCGCTGATCCGTCCCGCCGGGGCCGATCAACCCACCATGATCTGCGGGCAGGGCACGGCACCGGCTGCGGCGACCATCGAGCATTACAAATCCGAAGGGCTGGAGATGATCCCCGGTTCCGGTCTGCTTGCCACCGTCATTCCCGGCGCGTTCGGGGCCTGGATGTTGATGTTGCGCGATCACGGCAGCATGCGGCTCCGCGATGTGCTGGAGCCTGCGATTCACTATGCGCGCGAGGGCCACCCGATGCTGGCGCGCGTGGCGGCGACCATCGCGGATCTTGGGGCATACTTTCAGGAGGAATGGCCAAGCTCATTCGCCACATGGCTGCCGGGGGGCGTGGCGCCGAAGGCGGGCGAGCTTTTTTGCAATCCCGATCTCGCCGACACCTGGGACCGTCTGCTTGCGGAGGCCGAGGCGAAGGACAGCCGGGAAAGCCAGATCGACGCCGCCCGCGATGCGTTTTACAGCGGCTTCATCGCTGAGCGGATCGACAGCTATCTGCGCGACGCCTGTGTGATGGATGCCGCCGGGGGCCGCCGAAAAGGGGTGCTGACCGGTGAAGACATGGCGGGCTGGCGGGCCAGTTATGAGGCGCCCCTGTCGTTCGAATATCACGGCTGGAACGTGTGGAAGGGGGGCGCCTGGACACAGGGCCCGACACTGCTGCAATCGCTCATGACGCTGTCCGGGCTCGACATCGCCGCGATGGATCTTAACGGTGCGGAATTCGTGCACACGGTCACCGAGGCAATGAAGCTAGGGTTTGCCGACCGCGAGGCCTATTACGGCGACCCCGACCATACCGAAATACCGATGGAGACCCTGCTTTCAGAGCGCTATGCCAGCACCCGGCGCGCGCTCATTTCCGGCACCGCCTCGCGCGAGCAGCGCCCCGGTATCGTGCCGGGATACGAGAGCTGGGTCGAGGCGGCAATCGCGCGCGGCAACATGGATGTGGTCGCCGGGCCTGGCGTTGGCGCGGGGGAGCCCACGATGGCGCATCTGACGGAAAAGCGCGGCGACACGGTGCATATTGACGTGATCGACCGGTGGGGCAACAGCGTGGCGGCCACACCGTCGGGTGGCTGGCTGCAATCCTCGCCGGTCATCCCCGGCCTCGGCATGCCGCTCAATTCGCGCGCCCAGATGTTCTGGCTCCGGGAGGGGCTGGCGACGTCGCTTGCACCGGGGCGCCGCCCACGCACCACGCTATCGCCGTCGATGGCGCAGGCCCCGGATGGCACCGAACTGGCCTTTGGCACGCCGGGCGGCGATCAACAGGATCAATGGCAGCTTATCTATTTCCTGCGCCTGGTGCATGGTGGCCTGAACCTTCAGGAGGGCATCGACGCACCGCTGTTCAACACCGCGCATTTCCAATCGTCGTTCTATCCGCGCGGCACCCAGCCGGGGCATCTGATGGTCGAGCCGAACTTTGGCGAAAGCGTTATCGCCGATCTGCGCGCGCGCGGCCATGACGTCGAAGTGGCCGAGCCCTGGACCGTGGGGCGGCTGACCGCTGCATCGCGTGACCCGCGCGGGATATTGCGCGCCGCCGCCACCCCCCGGCTGATGCAGGCCTACGCGGCGGGACGCTGACGGAGACACCACCATGACCTATTCCATCGTTGCCAAGGACCCGGAAACCGGCGATTTTGCCGTTGCGGTCGCCAGCCGTTTCTTCGCCGTCGGCATGCTGGTGCCGCATCTGCGCGGCGGAGCATGCGCCGTGGCCACCCAGGCCTTTATAAGCCCGCTCTGGGGGATCGAGGCGGCGGACCGGCTGGCATTGGGCGAGGATCCTGGCGTGGTGATCGCCGATCTGGTCGCGCGCGACGGCGGGCAGGCGATCCGGCAAATCCACATGATAGACGCCGAGGGGCGCATCGGGCAGCATACCGGCGCGGATTGCGTGGACTGGAGCGGCCATGTCTCATCCCCCGGCGTATCGGTCGCAGGCAACATGTTGGCGGCTGGTGCGGTGATCCAAGCGACGCTTGCGGCCTATCAGGCGCATATGCATTTGCCGCTGGCCGAGCGGCTTATGACCGCAATGGAGGCCGGTGCCGCGGCCGGCGGAGACAAGCGCGGCACACAATCCGCCGCGCTGGTGATCAATAAGGGTGAGGCATATCCTTGGCTCGACCTGCGCGCCGATGACCACCCCGATCCGCTGGCCGAACTGCGCAGGCTTTACGACGTGGCGCATGAACGGTTTGTTTATGTGGCCGCAGCGATGCCCACGCGTGACAATTTCTCGGGCGTGACAGAGCGCGGTGGCATCGACACTGCCATTCGGGCGGCGGATACGGCGCGCAAGGCCGCAGGTGTGTCAAGCCGCTCCTTTGCCACCGACCTGGAAGTGTGACACATGGTCGGTAATGAAACGTCAGCACGGCACTCAGGATATCGACCATCTGCCTGTCGCCGCCCGGCTGGCGTTCAGGTTTGCGCCAGACACGGCGGATCGGCACCGGCAGATCCCATTCCTTGAACGGCGCCCCGTTGCGCTGGGCACCGGGTTTGCGAGACAGGACGGGAATATGATGCCGGGGATCGAATACGGTTTTGCCGCATCCGAAGGCCCAAGTATGGCTGCCGACAATCCGGCCATCCTGCCAATATTCCAGCCGGTCGGCATACGCCCTGATCAGGTCGTGTTTCGAGTTGGAGCCAATCCGTGCAACACGGCCACTTGAAGCTGGTTTAGTGTAACGCCGTTCGATCAACGCGCCGGAAGAAGATATATCCCGGCTTTGCGAGCATAGAGGCGAATGCCACATTGCGCGCCCGGACCACGACCGCTTCAATGATCTGACGACAGGAGCGATGCGGGGCTGGCAAAGGCGGGTTGCGTCGGGCGGTGTTCAGATTTCCCGCTATAGCTATTGGTTTTGCCGGATGCTTTACGCGAAAACCCGGTGCCCACTTTTTCGCACCATGCCCTATGACGCGCGGTTCACGCGCAGGCCTTCGATTTCTTCGGCCATGTCCTCGGCCAACTGGGCGAAGTCCGCAGGTGCCATGCCTTGATGCAAGGCCAGGCGCAGCGCGGTGATATTGGCCTGAAAACGGCGAGCCAGGCGGTCAGGGTCACTTCCGTCCGGCAATTCGCCGATATCGCGGGCGGCGGTGAAAGCGGCGGCAAACTCGCTCTGCATCGCGCTCATATACTCTTGCGACGCGGCGGCGATGCATGGGTCGGTGGCGCGCGTATCCACCAGGGTTTTCGTCAGCATGCAGGCCCGGCGCGCCATGTCATCGGGCCGCATCCGCGCATAGGACCGGAAGTGATCGGCGAGGGCGGCCAGTGGTGACGTCGCGCGCGCCATGTGGTTGCGAAACCCCGCGCGGGACGCAGCAAAATAACGCTCCAGTGTCAGAAGATAGAGGGTTTCCTTGTTGGTAAAGGCCGCGTAGATGCTGCCGGGTTTCATGCTTAACCTTGCTTCAAGATCCTTGAGCGAGGTTGCATGATAGCCTTTCTCCCAAAACAGCGCCATTGCCGCGTCAAGAGCGGTCTCACGATCATATGGCGCAGCGCGGGTCATCGTCAGGCCCGTTCCCTGGTCAGTTGGTTCAGGATATTCGTGTAGTTTTCCACGCCCTGTGCGCCGGTGACAAGGTGTTTGCGATCAAAGATCATCGTCGGCACGCCCTGAATGCCCTGCTTGATCCAGAAGGTCTCTAGCTGACGCACATCATCTGCAAAGCGCTGATCTTGCAGGACGGCCAATGCCTCGGCCCGCTCTAGCCCGGTTTCGCCCGCAATATCTGCCAACACGTCGTCGTCCGACAGGTTGCGCCGATCGGTGAAATGGGCGCTGAACAGTGCCATCTTGAGGTCATGCTTGCGGCCTTGCATTTCGGCCCAATGCAGCAGTTGATGCGCATTGAATGTGTTGTGCATCCGAAAGCCTTCTGCCCATCGGAACTCGACCCCGAGATCGGCCCCAAAAGCCGTCATGCGGGCGCGGCTTTCGAGGGATTGCGCGCGGGTCGAGCCGTATTTCTCGGCCATATGTTCAAATCCGTCCTGACCTTCTGGCGGCATCTGCGGGTTAAGCTCAAACGGGTGCCAGTGGATTTCATGCGCGGTGCCTGTGCTCTCTAGCGCAAGGGCCAATTGACGATAGCCGATGATGCACCAGGGGCACATCACGTCGGACAGGATGTCGATGCGAAGCGGGGATGTCATATGAGGCCCTTTGCGTCACGTGCGGCGGCCCGGATTCGAGACCCGGACCGCCTGTTGGTTTACGCCGCCTCGTCGGCCTTTTGCCAGGCGAACTTCTGGAACACCTGATCCACCGGCGTTCCGGCAAAGTGGTTGGTGAAGTTTGACATCACCTTTTGCGCCACGCCAAGGATCACTTCGAGGATGTTGCGCTCTTCAAAACCCGCATCGAGGAAGGCCTGCACTTCGGCGTCGCTCAGATTGGCGTTGGTGCGGACAACCTGCAACGTGAAGGTACGCAGCGCTTCCAGTTTGGCGGTCGGCAGCGGGGTCTCATTGCGCAGCGCCTCGGTGATGGCGTCATCGACCTGCATCATCTTGGCGATGCCTGTATGCGCCGGCACACAATAGTGGCAGGAATTTTCCACGTTCACGGCCTGCCAGACGACAGTTTTTTCCTCGTCGGTGAGCGAGGTGGCCAGGAATTGCTGATGGGCAAAGTTATAGGCGGCCAAAAGGCCTGGGGCCTCGGCCATGGTGCCATGCAGGCCGGGGATACGACCGAAGGTCTTGAGCGAGTTTTCCAGCAACGGCTTGGCGGCGTCGGGTGCGGTTTCGAGGGTGTGGATCGGGAAGTTGGTCATTGGTGTTTCCTTTGGCTGGCGGTGTTCGAATTGGTCAAAAGCTGGCGGGTGTGCCACGCTTCGGTGCGAAAGCGGTGCCATGTCTCGGCGCCTTTGCCGCGTTTCGATGCCCCCCAAGTAGTCTAATTTGAGTGATTGCTCAACCTTCAATTTGAGCAATCACTCAATTGTGAGGATGTGACGCGGTCTGGGTCTTGTCCCGTGCCGAGCTGCGGGCGCCTGCGAAAACAAGGCGGCGAAAGGCAGCAGGTAAACCCTGCCTTAAAAAAGACCAGGCGTTTGGGCCGTGGCCAAAGGGGGCAGGCGCGTCGGTTGTTTTCAGGGTGAGGGACGGTTGCCCGCGCGTCATCGTGACCGGCGGGCAGTGCCGGGTTTCAGGTGGGATAGCGATTCTGCGGAACAGCAATGCGCGGCCTTGCAAGCGTATTGCCCCGCCCGTGCCGGAACGCGACAAGGCAAAGGGTTGCGATCGCGATCTCGATCCCGAGTGCGCCGATCACGCTTGCCGAGGGCATGCCGTCTATCGCAAGGCTGATGAGGCGCCCGATGGGGAAGGCCACATAGACCGTCAGCACGGCAACCAGTGCAACCCGGGCGCAGGCTGCGCGCGCGCTGCCTGCCAGCATGATCGCACCAAGGGTTGCGAGGCCCGCGCCGGGGGCGCGCAACTCGCTCAGTAAGCTTGGATCGCGATCGAGGGCGATGCCGTAGTCGGCATAGAACGCATGCGGCGCGACCAGGATGAAACCACCAATCGACAACGCCGTGACACCGGCGATGCCAAGCGCGAATTTTTGAAAAATAGAGAGGGTCATCTCGACCTCCTTTATGTTGTGGGGCTGGTTGGTGGGGTCAGGCGGCTTCGCGCCATGCACCGGCTCTGGCGGCATCGCGCGCAAACTGCGCAAAGTCGCGTGGGGGCCGCCCAAGTGCGCGTTGGATGCCATCGCCCAGCCACGCGTTGCGCCCGTCCAGCGCCTCTTGGCAGACATGGGTGAAGACATCGGCGATGAAGGCTCCGCCGATTTCGGTCATGGCCGAGTGGAAGTCGGCGAGCGTGATCGGCACGTAGTGCACCTTATGGCCACTGGCGGCGGCAAGCGTGGCGGCGGCCTCGGAAAAGTGCAGAAGGCGCGGGCCGGTGATCTCGTAAAGCTCGCCGGAATGGCGCCCCATCTCCGTCAGCGCGGCCACTGCCACATCGGCGATGTCGTCAACGTCCACGATGGGTTCGCGGACATCGCCCGCAGGCAGCGCGATTGCGCCGCCAAGGAGTGGGTCGCGCAGATAGCCTTCGCTGAAATTCTGCGCGAACCAGGCGCAGCGGAGGAGGGTGTAATCGACACCCGAGGCGGCGACGATATCCTCGCACCGCCTGGCATGGGTTTCGCCCCGTCCAGACAGCAGCACGAGACGACGGATACCCTTTTGCAGGGCCAGTGCCGACAAGGCCTCGATCTTTTCGGCCGCACCGGGAAAGGCGAGATCGGGGAAATACGAGACATAGGCCGTCGATACGCCGTCAAGCGCGGATGCCCAGGTGGTCTCGTCGTTCCAGTCGAAGGGGATGGTGGCGTTTCGGGCACCGGGCCGAACGCTATAGTCTTGCGCAGCGAGGCTTTGGGAAATGCGCTGTCCGGTCTTGCCGTTGGCGCCGATGACGAGGATGGGTTGGGTGTGCATCACGGTCTCCTTCTGGTTGGTGTGATGCACACAAACTGCCGCAGGCGGGCGCCGGGCGTCTTGACGACGTCGGACAGGGGCTTGACCGATCCTGCCAATCGGCGGATCAGCGGCCCGGGCGCGCGTGGCGAAAGGCGGCAGGGGTCTGATCGACCCATCGCTTGAATGCGCGGGTAAAGGCGCTCTGTTCGGAATAGCCGGTCAAAAAGGCAATCTCGGCAATGGAATGATCGCTTTGCACCAGCAACCCTTCGGCCAGCTGGCGCCGCGCCTGCTCCAGAATGCTCTGGAACGACATCCCGTCGCTGGCAAGCCTGCGATGCAGCGTCCGTTCGCTCATCCCCATCTCGCGGGCCATGTCGGCCGCGCGTGGCGGCCCCTCGCTGAGCCGATCAGACATGCGCCGCAAAAGGGTCTGGATGAAGGATGTCTGGCTGGAGGCCACCGCAAGTTCCGCGTCGAGATGCGGTCTGAGGAATTGCGCGATCGCCGGATCGCCCAGACGGTTGTCGCGCGCCAGCGTCTCGGCTGACATCAGCAGACCGTCGAGATCTGAGCCAAAGATCACCGGACAACCGAAGAAGGCTTCGTGGGCGGCTGTATCGGTGGGCGCGGCGTGACGGCAATGCACCTCCAGTGGCGCCACCGGGGCGGGCGAAACCTCGCGCATGATCGACAGGGCACTGGCCAGCGTCGCCTCGTTCGACAGGCGCATCCCCAGCGTGCGCGGCCCGTCGCGCTGCAAAAGGAAATACGCCCCTGCGTCGTGGTTGCGTACCTCGTATCCCGCCACTGAGGTCAGCAACCGCGCATAAC
Organism: Roseovarius lutimaris; assembly: GCF_900115165.1. GTDB lineage: Bacteria > Pseudomonadota > Alphaproteobacteria > Rhodobacterales > Rhodobacteraceae > Roseovarius > Roseovarius lutimaris. The sequence continues at coordinate 208,293 of NZ_FOVP01000003.1, forward strand.
GCGCCGCGCGCTCCAGCGACCCGCGCAGCGTCGGGGCGGTTTTCCAGGCCAGACCGAAGGCGCCGTAATCGTCGCAGCGCATCGACGCCCCGACTCGCAGCGGAAAATCCGTGGCATCGCCCAAAGCGCCCACGATGCGTTCAAGCAGCGCGTAATAATCGGCGTCGGGGATCATGGTCTTGACGTCGGTTTCGTTTGTGGTCAGCCCGAGATCGCGCAAAACGGCCGTCTGGTCCAGATCGCCGCTTGCTGCCGCGATGACCTTTCGCACGAAGAGTGTTGTTATGTTCCCCATCCGATGACGCACCCTTTCCCCAGTAAGAGCAGCTTAGTCGATTTTGATCGTTACTGCACATCGGCGCTGTGCGCGCGGTGTAATCCGAGGGTCATCAATAGGTCTGGGGCGTTGCGGCAGACCCAGCCAGCAGCCCGCCGTCTATGATCAGTTCGGCGCCCGTCATATAGGCGGCCTCGTCCGACGCCAGCAGGACGGCAATCGCCGCGACCTCATCAGGCTGGCCGAAACGGCGTTGCGGGGTGTCGGCGACAAAGGCCGCCATGCGCGCCGCGCGGTCCGGCCCGTCGCCCAGCATCGGCTCCCACATCGGGGTCAGGATCGCGGCAGGGTGGATCGAGTTACAGCGGATGTTCAGCCCCTGTTCGGCACAATAGAGCGCGACGGACTTGGTATGGTTGCGCACCGCCGCCTTGGACGCGGCATAGGCCGCCGCCGCGGGAATGCCCACCAGCCCCGAGCGCGACGAGATATTGATGATCGAGCCTGCGCGTTTCGCGCGCATGGCCTGAATGGCATAGCGGCAGCCCAGGAATGTGCCGTCAAGATTGACCGCGTGAACCGCGCGCCAATCCTCCAGCGTTGCGTGTTCGGGGTCGTGCGGGCGCATCGTCTCTTCGAAGCCGGTGACACCTGCGTTGTTGACCAGAACGTCACAGGCGGGCCAGGTCTTGGTCAGTGTCGCCCAGTCTGCCTCGACTGCCACATCGAGACGAAGTGATTGCCCGCCGACCTCGCGGGCGACATTGGCCGCGCCGTCCGCGTCCTTGTCGGTCACGACGACCCCTGCGCCTTCCTGCGCGAAGGCCCGCGCAATGGCGGCCCCGATCCCCCGCGCGGCACCGGTGACGATACAGGTCTTGTCTTTCAGTCTTGGCATGAGCGGTTCTCCTTGCCCTTAAATGCCGGGGGCGGTCCTTCAGACCACGACGAGATTGCCGCGCTTGTGCCCGGTTTCCATGTGCTGGTGCGCCGCAATCAGATTGTCCAGCGGATAGACCCGGTCTAGCACAGGTGTGAGCGTTTCTGCCTCTGTCATCTCGATCAGCCGGGTCAGCAGGCCGCGCAAAAGCTCGGGCCTCTCAAGTCCGGCTGCCGAGAAACGGGCCTTGCGCTGGCCGACAAGCGTCGTGCGCAGCATCGCCCCCAACAGTCGCAGCGACAGGACCGGGCAGACGTAGCGACCGCCCTTGGCAAGGCTTTTGCGGGCCTGGCCGAAAGACGCAATCCCCAGCGTGTCATAAATCACATCGTAGTGCCTGCTCGGCAGCAGCGCGTTCTCTCTGGCATAGTCGATCACGCGGGCGGCCCCGAGCGAGGCGACGAGACCTGTGTTGTGCGCGCTGCATGTGGCTGTGACATCAGCCCCCATCGCGGCGGCGATCTGTACGGCGGCACTGCCCAGGCTGCCCGATCCGCCAAGGATCAGCACCCGCTCGCCCGGCTTGAGGTAGGCGACGTTTTCGAGGAAATGCAGCGATGTCAGAGGCCCATCGCACATCACGGCCGCGTTTTCATGGGACAGATGCGCAGGCTTGGGCATAAGCACGCCGGATTCGTCGAGACAGATGTGGCTGGCATTGGCGCCAAACCTCAATCCGGCCTCACCGAATACGGCGTCCCCGATGGCAAAGCGCCTGACGTCCGCGCCCCTTGCGATGACTTCGCCCGACAATCCGGTGCCTGCCAGGTCGTTGCGCGGACGTGACAGGCCAAGAAACAGACGGGCAAAACGCGGCAGGCCCGCGCGCATCATCCCGTCGGCGCGGGTGACGGCCGAGGCGCGGATCCGGATCAGGATCTCGGTCGGGCCGGGGGTTGGCATCGGGCGCTGAACAGGGACGAGCCGGTCAGGCGCGCCATAGCGGCGGATGCTCCAGGCGGTGAGGCGGGTGGTCATGGCGTGTCTCCATCGGAAGTATACTTGGAATGGATCTGTCCTAGTGGATCGAAATTCATCCGCATATTGACAGATATGATCCGGTGAGGTTCAAAATCGTTCCACCATGATGGATTGGAAATCGCTCCCCGCCTTTCTGGCTGTTGCCCGTGCCGGCTCGCTGCGCGCGGCCGCCGAGCAATCGGACGGCACCCACGCCACGATCCGCCGCCAGATCGAGGCGCTGGAGGCGGGACTTGGCGTGCAACTCTTTCGTCGTGGCGCGGATGGTCTGCACCTGACGGTGGCGGGCCGGGCGCTGCTGCCCCAGGCGCTAGAGGCCGAGGCGGCACTGTTAAAGGGGTTCAACGCCGTGCAGGGGCTGGACCGCGAGGCGGCAGGGCGCATTCGCCTGTCTGCCGATCCGATGACCGCGCATTTCCTGCTCGCACCGGTCCTGGCCGAGTTTACCGTGCTTTATCCCGAGATCGAGATCGACCTGCACCTGTCCTACGGGATATCCTCGATCGCGCGGCTCGAAACCGACGTGTCAATCCGCCATGTGCGCGAGGTTGAGGATGATGCGGTGGGGCGCAAGCTCTTTCCGCTGGCGATCGGAACCTATGCTGCCGAGGCCTATCTCGACCGGCTGTTGCCCGAGGCGGGGCCCGAAGGGCAGGGGCTGACCTGGATTGGTTATGGCGCTGTGCCGGAACTGCTGGAGCATATCCAACGTTCGCCCTTTCCCAAGGCTCGCATCCGACACAGCATTCCTGACCCGGCGATGCACCTGCATCTGGCGCGGGCAGGGGCGGGGATGACCGTTCTGGCGGCCTGGGTGCAGGCGCGCTTCCCCGAGTTGCAGCGCGTGCCGGGCACGGCGTTTGACACCAGCCGGTCAACCTGGGTCTTGTTGCATGGCGATTTGAAGCGGGTGCGGCGCGTCCGGCTGTTTGTCGATTATCTCTGCACGGCGCTCAGCGAACGGCGGGCGGAGTTCATCGGGCGGTGAGGCGCGAATGCTGGCGAGAGTGGACCCGGCACAGAGCGACAGATGTTGCCACTAGCGATGCGCAGCTCCGCCCGGTTCAGGCCGAACCGGGGCCGGGGCGTTGGCGGGCTCATCAATCGGGCCGGTGACGGCTGTGCTCAGCGCGTCGAGTCCGCCGGTTGCCAGATTTGCGATCGCCGCCTCGATGTCGGCGATGCGCTCAGCCCGCAGGACCGGTGTGGCGTAGGCACGAAATTTTCGGCGAACCTGCTCCATCGGCACCGGGTTTTCCGGATCTCCGGTGGCCTCTGTCGGAGGGGATGTCAGCCGACGACCGTCTTTCAGCACCAAGGTGGCATGCGCGATGCGCCTGGCGGGGAAGGCGGCATTGTAGTCGTCGGACTCGGTTATCACCATGCTGTCGGACAACCGTAAAACCTCGCGGTCTGAGAGATTATGCAACGCGATGTCGTCGGGGCCGACATGGCCGCGAACCATTGCCACGGCAGTGGGGAAAGACGTTGAGTACTGTGCTTGCTCGGTGGTTTTTGGCCGCCGTGTGGCAAGACGCAGGGAGTGGTGGAAGGTGGTGATTTCAATGTGATCGACATCCGTGGACGCGATGCCATGGGCATCGCGCAGGCCCAATGTGGCCAACAGCGGCGGCTGTGCCCAGCGACAGACCGGGAAGGGTTTGTAGTATTGCTCAAGGATGCGCCAATTGCTGCCAAGGTCGGACCACAGATCGGCGACTTCCGGGGCCTCGACGGTGACAGCGGGCGCGCCGGTAAAGCCGGCTGCGGCAAGGTATGCCGCCGAAACGCCTGTCATTGCGCCCCAGCCGGAGCCATCCTTGACCATTGTCGGGGCATCAATGCAGCGCATCATCTGGCTGCGTGGCCCGTGGTATTCCGCAATGCCGATGGCCTCTCGGGTGCGTACAGCGTCCAGCCCCAGAACCCGCGCGCCAAGGGCGGCACAGGCAACCGCAATCCACGCCCCTGACGTATGGTAATCGGGCACGGTTCGATGCAGTGCTATACCTGCCCGGGTTCCGATCTCGTACCCGATGACGAGGGCGGTCAGAAAGTCATCGCCCGCAGTGCTGTTTTCGGCCTGACTGAGCGCAAGAAGTGCCGGAAACACACCACAGCCGACATGCCCCTTGGTCAGCTTGTGGCCATCATGGCCATCCAGCGCGTCGATGGTCATGCCACCCGCCAGCGCCGCCCCCGCAGCGCTTACGACCCTGCCGTCGAACAGCATCCGCGCCGCGCCCGACCCGGCCCCGAATTGTCGCGCCGCGTGGTTGCGGATTATGTGGGACAGGTCCGTGCGCACCCCACCTGCTGCCACGCCGATCAGGTCGAGCAACCAGCGACGGGCAAAGTCACGGACAGACGCGGGCAGGTCGTCATACCGCAGACCATGAACGAATTCATTGAAGGCATGGGCCATGGGTCAGCTCCATAGAAGGGTCAGACAATCATATTCCGGTAAAGACAGGTTTGCGCGTGGTTTTCGGTCTGGCAGCACGCCCCTGACAGGCTGCGGCCAGTTCCGGCACAGAGTCAAGCCGCCTGTTCAATTCATCGCGCAGCAACCGCCTGACCATAAACCCGGTGCGGTTCAATCCGGGCCTGCACCTCAGTATCGGTCGTTGCGTATTGCCGCTCTGGCTGCATGCGTCGTCATGTTGTTTGCGTGGCGTATCTGTCCAGACTGCTTTCTTGCCGTCCAAAGAAGAGACCGCGCCATCAAGCTCGGGGATCAAGCCCCTAGCTTAGCAAGATACCGATCACCACCATCATCAGCCCGATCACCGACAGGAAAAGCGCCGCCGTGTTGACCGGCACCACCTTTTGCACCGCCTGGCGCAACGCGTCATCGCTCAGCCCCGCCTTGCGCGCCTTCCAGACCGTCATGATGCACCAGATCAGCCCCACCATGCCCGCCAGTGAAACCGCGGCCCCAAGCCAGATCAGAATTTCCATCGCCTGCTCCTTTATGGCGCGACCGTGATGTGCAGCGCCTAGTCGAAGTTGCGCGATTGCGCAAGTCGGACAGGCATGCAGAAGCATCTTGCAGAGACGTGCGCGCAGCTATAGTCAGAAGGCCCAATTGACCGGAGACAGCCCATGAACGACATGAATTCCGACTCGACCTATCGCGTGACCGCAGACGAGTTGCGCCAGTTCATCGAGCGCTTCGAGCGGCTGGATGCCGAGAAAAAGGATATCGCAGAGCAGCAAAAAGAAGTGATGGCCGAGGCGAAATCACGCGGCTATGATACCAAGGTGCTGCGCAAGGTGATCTCGTTGCGCAAACGCGACAAGGACGATATCGCCGAAGAAGAAGCGGTCCTTGAGATGTATAAAGAAGCACTTGGAATGGCGTGATGTCTTGGAGGTCGCGGTTTAGGGCGTGATCATCTGCACGCCCTGAATCCGCTCGATTTCATAGACGTCTTCATCATACATTTCTGTCAGCTCATCAATAAGTTCGGCTGTCCAGCCGGGCACATCAAGCTCTTCCTCGATCGCGTCCTCATCGGCAAATTTGTCGAGGAATGCCGTAATCACCCGGCGCTTTTGCACCTCGGTCATGCCGGGGTGGCGTTCCATATAGGCCTTGAAACGCTGTTGGCCAGGGCGGGTCATGATCTCCATCAAGAGGCTGAATTCGCCGGTAAATTCGACCGTGGGGTCGATGCCGGCCACTTCGCGCACCACCTGAGACCAGATCAGCGGCGTATCCTCATTGCACCAGATCGTGACGGGAATGTCAGGGTGGCTGTTGCGAATACGCGCCACCATCTCGGACCATCGCATATGGGTCGGATCAGATCCGCGCAACAGCTTTTCCATCACCTTGTGCGGCGTGTTGTCAAGCAGCGCCGGCAGGAATGTGGCCGGGTTGCGGATGGCAAAGAAAAGCTCGATGTCATCATCGGGAAACATCTGGCGAAAAAGGCCAAGCCGCGCTTCCGCCGCTCCGTAGAATTGCCCGCCCCCCACGGCCATCTTGGGGGTGCCGAAAAACCCGGCATTGGACAGAACAAGCCGGTCAACCGCACCTTCATGGCTAATGGCGTCAACCAGAACGTCACGCGCGTCGGCGCTTAGCCCGCTATCCTGCGCCTGATGCAGGGTGTCGCGCACCAGGCGGCGATATTTCCCTGGATCAGGCACGTTGGTGCCGAATTCGGCCAGAATCTCACGATTATCCGACAGGCAATTTACCAGCCTGTCATCATCCGTACTGTGGGCGCCCGCGTGAATTACGACCTGCATTGGTATCCCGGTTCATGTAAAAGTCGCGCTCATATATACGGGCTTTTCGCCAGAGTTAAACCGCAATCACCCATAGCCTTGGCGCGGCATTTGCACAAAGCGTAAGAGAGCAGCGGAATTTGGCTTGAAGTGGCCCACGTTAATGCGTAATGAGGCGCCCGAGCCCCTATAGCTCAGCTGGTAGAGCAACTGATTTGTAATCAGTAGGTCCGCGGTTCGAGTCCGTGTGGGGGCACCATTTAAACTCTTGAAAATGAACGAAATAAAGCGCACCGAAGGATCGCTGCGCTCCCATTTTTGCAACATTTTTGCAACACAGCGTCATTTCGAACTTCTAGAACGGTATGGAGCTGTCTCCATCGAGTCGCGCGCCTAGGCTGAGATTTTCTTCACGTGTCAGCACTTCCAGATTCCAGGGGACGTGAAGGCCGCAAGCTGCAACGTCGTCGGAGGCACTACTCTTTCCGCAGAGCGGCGAGGAGTGATGCAGGTCGTGCGGTATTTGGGACCAGAACTCTCTCTCAACGGCCTTTTCATGCAGGCGCAGGATTTGACGTTCTTGGGTTTTGGTAAGCCAAGGTGGGATTGCGTTGAGCTTCGCTGCTCGCCGCATTCCTTGTTTATGACGAAGCAGTGCCCGGTTCTTTGCTCTATATCGCGCCTTGCGCTCCATAGAGGTGAGCGTTGCCTGCCACTCCTTCATTCGTACTAGTTGCGCGGTTTCGATGCCTTGCTGAGACTGCAAGTGCTCCGCTAAATCAGAAGCGTCAATCGACGCAAAAAATGCTTCAATCATTTTCGATTGCTCCGAGCTGTAGGTGTCAGCAGTCACGTGGAAAACCGACACCAGTTAAGGTGTGTTTCCTTTTGGGCAACCAGCTATGTGCGGATTGGGACGCGATCTCGGAACAGGTAACGCGCAGCAAGGCGAAACGCTTACCAGAACGCCTCTGAAAAGTCAAGCTAAACAACTGCGCTGTCGTTACAACTAGTTGAGGTTTTCCAACTCTTGTGTGCATATTGATGGTGAGGCACGAAATACAGTGCGGAAGCACAGACACCCTAGCGGATTGCAATAAGATCAACGCGTAGAGGTGCTCAGAAAGATAGGGTTCAGACGTGAGGTCAGTCGAGTTGTTCGCGGGCGCAGGAGGCCTTGGGTTGGGTGTAGGCAATGCTGGCTTTACCCACGAGGCAGTCGTGGAAATCGACCGCTGGGCTTGCGATACGCTGGCCGAGAACACTGACTGGCCACTGCACGGCTGGGACAAGGGCGACGTGCGCCAGTTCGACTACACTCCGCTCAAAGGCAAAGTGAATCTCGTGACGGGAGGTCCTCCGTGCCAGCCCTTCTCCATGGGTGGCAGGCACCGTGCCTTTCTTGATCCGCGCGACATGTTTCCAGAGGCCGCCCGCGCCGTGCGCGAGCTACGCCCCGAGGCGTTCATCTTCGAAAACGTAAAAGGCCTAAGACGTCAGGCATTTACTAACTATCTCGAATACATCCGCTTGCGCCTTCGTCACCCCGATTTGATCCCGCAGGAGGGCGAGGAATGGCTTGAGCACCTGAAACGCCTTGAGGATTACGAAACCAGCGGCGCAAGCGGTGGGCTGCTTTACAACGTCGTCATCCGCCTCTTAAACGCCGCCGACTACGGCGTGCCGCAAAAGCGAGAGCGGGTCTTCATCGTCGGCGTGCGCGACGATCTCGCTACTGCTTTCCACTTCCCCGATAAGACACACTCACAGGATGCGCTACTCTGGTCCAAATGGCGTAGTGGAGAATACTGGGAGCGGCATAAGGTCAAACCAGTCGAAAACGAGCGCGAGAAAAAGCGGGCGGCGAAGCTGAAAGTAAAGCCAAGTGAATTGCCATGGGTGACTGTCCGCGATGCGCTCCACGACATTCCTGACCCTGAGTTTCATCCCAAAGCAGCGGAGAGGGTCGCAGACCATCGCTTTATTCCCGGTGCACGGTCATATCCCGGACATACAGGTAGTCCACTCGACGAGCCTGCCAAAACCTTAAAAGCAGGTGTGCATGGTGTTCCTGGCGGCGAAAACATGATGCGTCGCCCAGATGATACGATTCGATATTTCTCAGAACGCGAAAGCGCTAGGCTGCAAACTTTTCCCGATGAATTCCGATTTCACGGTTCTTGGGGAGAGACGATGCGCCAATTGGGGAATGCGGTACCCGTGAGACTCGCTGAGGTTGTTGCTAAAGCCGTTCGTGACCAGATAGACTGGTCAAATGAAAAAAGTAATTCCCTACAATCCTCTGGACAAGCAGCATCTGGCCGAAAGCGCGGCAAACGCGTTACTCAAACAAGAGCCTCAGTCACTTCCACCTGAACCGTTTGAAGGCGCAGGTATTTATGCGATTTATTATACTGGTGATTTTGAGGCATATCGACCACTTGCGCAAATCAATCGGGACAGGTTGGAGGCCCCAATTTACGTTGGAAAGGCTGAACCGAAAGGTGGACGACGTGGTGGTGACTTAGACGCACCCTCAGGTCCTGCACTATCTGACCGATTGCGGAAACATGCTCGATCTGTAGAGCAAGCTGATAACTTGAACGTTGTTGATTTTCGGTGTCGGTATTTGGTTTTAGACGATGTGTGGGTCAGAATGGCCGAACGAATGCTCATTTCGTGGTATCGTCCTGTTTGGAACGTAGTTGTAGATGGTTTCGGGAACAATGATCCCGGAGGTCGTCGTGCTACCCAGTATCGGTCTCCATGGGATGTTCTGCATTCGGGACGTCCTTGGGTCGAAAAATTGGCTCAAGGAAAGACGAGTGCCGACGATGTGAGGGCCAAGATCGCAGAGCACTTCCAAAACTTGAAATAGATTTCCACTAGCGTTGCTTTCTTTGAGCATCAAGAATGAGGTGTGGAGCGACCGGGAGGTAGGCCGCTCCGCACTTTTTTACGACGGGTTGCATGTCATCCCGTTGCGTCGCGCATTCGAAATACAATCAGATTTGTTGACATAGCCTTCAGAGGCTGCGCCGACGATCCGGCCGTTTGATGCAGTACGACGCCACCGCCAATCAGCAGCATTGTCTTTGTAGATTTCCCAAGTGTCGCCGTTGGCGGTGCATGTGTCAGCCATGATGGCCTCCTATTTTTGCTTCAAAAATGTATAGCAAGTGCTACACTTGAGTTAAGTACTACAATCGCTATACTCGAGTCAAGTGGTGGAAGCACGAAGGCTCAAATGTCCGAAAGATTTGGCGAAAAGCTCCGGCAGGTTAGAACCAACCGGAAAAAAACACTCGAGGAGTTGGCAACTGCAATCGGCAGTTCCAAGGCCTATGTCTGGCAATTGGAAAACAAGAAGAACGCGAAACCGTCTGCCGAACTTCTTTTGAAGATCGCCAACTACCTAGGCGAGTCACCGGATTTCTTTTTGGATGACTCGGTAAGTGAGCGTTCCGAAAATCAGGTTGAGGATGCTTTTTTCCGCAAATTTCGCACTCTGTCTGACGAGGATAAGCGGTATATCGACAGGATAGTTACGGGACTTGATGGAAAAGAAGACTGACCCCAAAAAAGAAGCCATACGCCTTACAAAGCTGTGGCAGCAGTATGGTCCAAACACCTACCCGCTCGATCTCGACGAATTGGTAAGCGGTGCCATCCTAACCAGCGATTTTTCTGATAATTTAATCATTGATCGTCAGCGCTTCGATAGTTTTGAGGGGTCACTGGTGCGAACGAACGGGACGCGCAAGTGGACTATGCTTCTAAACTCGCAGGTGCGAAATGGGCGGAGGCGGAGGTTCACGTTCGCACATGAACTCGGCCACTTCATGTGCCATAGAGAATTGCGGAACAAATTCGAAGATAGCGAAGAATCATTGAACGACTTCCGTGACGAGATTGAAAACGAGGCAAACACTTTCGCTTCTTGGTTGCTGATGCCTGCGAATTTGATCAGAAATGAATTTGGCTCGATACAATGGGACACCGAGGCGCTGCGGGAAATAGGCAACCGGTTTGAATGTTCACTGCAAGCAAGCGCGCTGCGGTACGTCCGCCTTAGCCCCAAGCCAATAGCCTTTGTCGTTTCTCGCGACGGGATGATTTTGTGGGCAGTCAAGAGCGAAACAGCCCCGTATATGGCGAGTTATTGCTTTGGAGATGAGTTGCCAGAAGGTTCACACGCGGTCAGTTGCCATCAAAACGGTGAGGTAGGGACTGAACGGCAAGCCGTTGGTCCGGTATGGAACGACCTCCGACACGCGTTCGAGAGTCAGTACTTCGATCAATCGGGACAAGGCTACCAGTACACTTGCATCGAGTTTCAATAAGGCGCGTTCAGGCTGGCAGGCGCAGTGTTGAACAAATTACCGAGAAGCCCATTAGCGCGCGATTTTTTCGGGGCGTTTGCCCGTGTTTCATCGAACTCGTCGGGCAATGGCAGTAGCAACGTTGATCAGTTCGGCGAGACCGGCACTTTCAATACATCCCAACCAGTTTGCTGACGCGGATGCTTTGCGGTGTGAGGTATTGCGATGCAAAGGCAGCGACGATCAATGCAATGCCAGTATCACCGTGACCGGAGGCATTGCGCGATTGCGTGATGATCTGGTTGCCCGCCGCTGTCGTCTGCGTGGTGAACGAGGCTAGGTCTTCTTCGATCTCGGAGCGCAAAGGCAGATCGTGCGCAAACTTGAGGTCGTCTGACGCGAACAGGACGGCAAGGTTTTCGATCATCAAGGTTTTGCTCGCGTTGACGTATCGCCCCGACCGACGCCACTCTTGCCCGCCCGTCATTTGCACCGCCGTGTGATCCACCGACTGCTCAAACATCATGTCCGACACCACACGCCCGATGGACGTGCCGTCGATGATCAGTTCTGATTTGCCGCCAAAGGGTGGAGCGTTGCGCAGGCGGATCAGGTAATCGACCACATCGACATATGACACCCCGCGAAACTTGTCGGCAAAGACGACCGTGCGCTCGCGCGGGCCGAGTTTGACGCGTGTTCCATCATGGACGGGCAACTGCTGATCCTTGATCACCACCGCAGACGAGAAGTCGTTTGCCTGCCCCAAATCAGCACCGACGAAGTATCTGACAAATCCGGTCACTCTCTCAATTGCAGGGTCATGTCCTGTCTCGTTGATCACGCGACCGTCAGGCATGTAGTTGAGGTTCAAAACCGAGGACATATTGCATTCTCCATACTGGTGGCGTTCTCAATGGCGGACAGATCAAAGTAAGACAGCCCGTCTGATAGAAATTCGCACATGACCTCCTGACGGAAGCGCGTTGCCGACAATTGGGACCGCAGACGTTCGACGCGGGACGCAAGTCGCGGGATGGACGTGCCGGGAACTTTGATCCGATGCACGTTGTCCTTGGGTTCAAGGAACAGCGATGCGAACAGGTTGTTCTTTCCGGCGGGTGTCGAGGCGTAGAACGTTTGCCCGTTGTCACGCAGCATAGGCAAGATCGACACGACGACATCCTCGCCGCCGTTCGCCCCCGGCAAATACGCCATCTCGTCCACGAGCAGCAGGTCGGCGGTATAACCCCGAATGGTCGCCCCCGATGCAGGCACAGCGATGAAGCGCCCACCATTCGAGCATTCAATTTCGGTCTGTGTCGCACGTTCAACGACCAGATCAGTCGCGCGCAGGTATGCTTGAACCTTGCGGGTGATCTCGCGCGTCTGACGTTCCGCAGGAGCAACGCAGATGATCGTACCGCCGCGCTTCAACTCACGCACACCACGCGTCGCGAGGACGCAGGACTTGCCCGCCTGACGGCACACGAGCAGCGCAACCGTTTGCGCGTCAGACGTGATCGCCTCAACTTGCCAAGGGTCAACATGCGTGGCGGCCGGCACCTCCTGTCGCAGGAAGTGCAGCATTTCCGCTCCGGGATCGAGGTCGCGCTCGATCAGTGAGCAAAAGTCGTAGAGACCATCAAACGGCATCGCGACGCTCCGCAAGGCGCATCAAGTGGCATTGGGTGCAATCGCCATGCTGATTGCGCGGCGAGATGTGTCCGCGTTTACACGCGTTGCCTGTGAAGAACAGTTTGCCGCCTTCCGCGACCATGATGCGCTTCGCATGGGGCAGTCTCGCCCAGTCAGAGTTGCCTGCCTTTGTCGCGGCAGAGACGCGCTGTGCGTGGGCGTCCCAACCTTCGAACTCGCGATGGGTCATAGGATCGAGTCCTCCTTCGTGACGCTCAAGACGTGGTGACGCATCCGACGCAGGAGCGGTTCGCGCGCTTCCGGCACCTCGTCGCAAACCTCATTCAGGATATTGCGCAGCGTGACCCATTCCTTGCTTTCGGCCAGTGACACGTTGACGGTCAGGTTCGTCGCGAGTTTGCCCTGCATCGTTGCAATGTCCCGCAATACCTTTCGCAGGCCTTCCATTGCAGCCAATGCAAAGGAGTCGTCTTCGGTTTGCTCTGCCTTGGTAATCAGGCGTTCGACCCGCTTCGCCAACGACTCGTAGGTCATGGCAATGTCCATGCGATCTTGATTTATCACCTCAGTGTCCGCTTCGATGGCAGCGATACGGTTTTCGGCCATGATCTCGCGGCGCATTTCTTCGGTGATCTTGTCGTCCCGATACCGTTGCACCGTCGTATAATCGACGCCAAGGCGGCGAGCGATCTCAGCCATGGAGCGCCGTTCAAGCACGATGTCCTTGATGATCTCATTCTTGTCTGGGCGCATGTCGATGATTGCTTTGCGCCCAGAGTTTTTGTTCCCGCCTTGGGCCATAATCAGGTTTCTCCTTGAACTGCGGTTTCACCAGAGGCGGTGCAGGTCATATCGTCGCCATACCAACGGACGCGGCCACGCAGTGCCGCCCATTCAGAAGCAAGGACGTCCACCAGATGATCATAAATGCGATTTGCGAATTGTTCCCCGACGCCAGACCGGATCAGGTCGTCGCGCAACTCACCAAAGCTGGCACCGCCAAGGTGCAGTTTCATCACCTGCGCAAGCGCAGCGATTGACGCGTCACTGGGGCTGTTGGCTGGGTCGATCTTGAATAGGTCGTCCCAAACCAATGTACCGTCGCGGCGAGTGTAAATCTCGGTGGGCGCGTCGATGCCGTAAACCACACGGCACGCCCATTCGAGACAGGCGCGATTTTCAGGATTCAGCATTGGCCGCACGCTCCATCAGTTCGAACTTGGTGCGGGCATGTGCTGGCAGATCATCTGGCGAGTGGAAGGTTTTGATCGTGTAGCCCTCTTTCTCCGCTTGCATCCGGCGGTTCACGATGCCGTTGCCCGTTTGCATGTCCGCACGGACATACCGGACGCGTTCGTGGGTGTCGTCGAAAGTGAACGTCTTGGACAGGGTGGCAGTTGGGCGGCTGGTGTTGCGGGTTGTCACGTCACCGTCGCCGCTGATCACGGTCAAGGTCGCGCCCGCTTTCTCAGCCGCTTCCTTCGCTGCGCGATACTTGGCTGGATCACGAGCTTCCTCGCGGGTCAAACTGTGCGGCGGTCGCACGCCCTTGGGATACCAGTTGCCATTGGCATCTTGTTCAAGGCCTGCCGCGTGCATTTTGCGTTCTTGAGCCTCGTCGTTCACGATGTCTACAATGGTTTTCTTAGGCGGCAGTTGGGCCTCCAACTTGCGCTGCATGTCCTTCTTTTCATCCAGCACACGACTGTTGAAAGAATGCAGGTCATCAAGGCGCTTTGCTTGATCCGTGACGGTGGTGGTGAGGGTTTGCACCTGCTGCATCAAGGCTTGCAGGGCGGCGGTTGTATCATCTGGCATGATCTACTCCTATAGGTCCAACTGAGCGCGATCTTATCGGGACACCGCGCTCAATCTGGATTGGACAGATAGGAGCGTTGCGCCGCTTTGCTCATGAGTTGAATTTATTCGGCAGCAAGGAGATGTCCGACCGAAGAAACAGGTCTTTTAGGGCTGTTGCGTGGGAAATTAAGGTCTTGCCAACGACACCGCAGACGTTCAACGGCTGCTTCGTGCTGTGCGCGGGCGGCAGGTTTGGGGTCAGTGGACGGGTGTGGAAAATCGTCGCCCTCCATCATCGCACGCAAGCGCGCGGCAAGCACATTGCCGTCCCATCCGATCAGGGAGCAGAGGTCGTTTCGATGCCTCGCCAGTGTGCCAGAGCGGTCGGTCAGGAAGGCGATTGCCTGATCTTGGTCCGATTGCGTGGTGAACGACGCGTTGCTCTCTTGGCGAACGGTGACAAAAAGGTCGCGGTAGGCCTGCATGATGATCGCGGTCACGAGGGTCGCTTCGGGCGTCTGTGGCGTGTCTGTCGTGATCATGCCCAAGGGCAACCGGGATAGGTCGTGTCGGGCGGGACGTGACGCACATGGGCAGCGTAGACGATCTGTTCGGCGGCCAACTTCTGCCACTTCTCAGGTTCACGAAACCAGACGACGTAGACGACGCGCGGGGTCAGGTCGTCGCCCAGTTTGAACACGCCGCGCGTGGGCAGATCAGCATCAGCAAGCGAACGCTGGGTCAGTGGGAGGGGTCGCCATTCCGTCATTGGCGCAACTGGTTTGCCACGGGCATGATCCAGCGCCACGGAATGTCGATCTGACCGAGGCGGTTCGTGATGCGCACGCCTGTGTCAGTTGGGTAGGCCATGTAGGCAGGCGAGTTGTCGATGGGATGCGCCGTTTGATCATTGACCAGTGTTTCGAGTTGATCGCCAAGATCAGTGGCGTCCTCGACCTTGAGGTTTGCCGTGCTGTTCAAAACCGTGACCGTGATGGTCGCCGTTGACCCGTCAGTTGATGCTGAGAACGTCATAAATGCCCTTTCTGTGATGATGCGCGCCCAAAGGCCAAGCCCATCTAACCTGCCTTGGGCGCGCGTTTCGTCACAGCGGTTCGACAAGTGATGCATATCACCCAGCCGTGGGACGGATGTGGGAGGAATTAGGTGGAAATTGAGCAAATTGAGGTGCCAAGGGGGTGCAATTCTAGAAACTCGCAACTAAATCTAGGGTTGAGGTTTTGAGTAGTTTTATGAGGTCGTTTTGAAAGCAAATATAAAGAAAATTTCTGGAAATTGGGCGGACGGTTACGCTTTGGACAAGCATATGCTTAGTAGTGAGTTTCTAGGCCACAATGAGTACGGTCACCCGCAATTCAATAATGTTCGAACCGAAGCGGGTGAGGCGGTTTACCAACTAAAATATAAGCAAGATTGGGAGCAAGTTGCGCAGTTAGCGTCAGGTGTAATTGAACACATTGTTCCAAAGTTTGGAAAAATTGGCCTAGTCGTGCCCGTACCAGCCTCGAAGCAACGAGCGCGCCAGCCCGTATATGAAGTCGCCAAGGCCGTTGCGAAACACCTTAAAGTCGAGTCGTTTGAGGGTATAGTGAACAAATTGCCAACTGACGAGCCAACGGTTTCGCTAAAAGACCTTTCTACAAAAGACGAAAAAGTCGCTGCATTGGAAGGGCGGTTTGAGCTTAAGGATGCCATCACCAATGAAGGTTGCTGGAATGCTTTGGTCATTGATGATCTTTACGACAGCGGCGCATCGCTGGAAGCCGTTTGCGCGATGCTTGGTTCTTATCGTAAGATAGGCAAAATTTACGTCGCCACCCTTACTTGGAAGTAGTTCATGCCCACCGTTTTCATTGCAGGTTCGATCAAAATTAGGAAGTTGCACCCACTGTTCGTCGAGCGCATCTCCAACATCGTGTCGGAAAGCTTGGCGGTCATTGTAGGCGACGCCAGTGGAGCGGACACATCTGTTCAAAATGAGCTTCTTCGCCAAAATGCACAGGATGTAACCGTCTACTGTACGAGTGATGAACCGCGCAATAATGTGGGGGATTGGAGGGTTAAACGAATTCAATCGTCGGCTGAGCCGGGCACAAGGGCGTTTTTCACAGCCAAGGATTTGCAAATGGCGAAAGACGCTGACTATGGCTTAATGCTGTGGGACGCCGCTAGTACTGGTACACTTAGCAACGTTTTCGAATTGCTCAAGGCTCGAAAGAAGTGCGTTGTCTATGTGAATAAAAATCAGAATTTCATCAATGTTAAGGAGCCGAATGACATCCTGAACTTGGTCGCTGTGATGTCCGAAGGGGCTAAATCACAGGCAGAGAAGAAAATCGGTTTGCGTTCAAAAGTATTTCAAATCACCAATGAGCAACTAGGAATGCCTCTATAGGGAAATTGGTGTTTTCCACCAATGCTCTAGTGACCTTTCCGCTCAGTTATTCGCCTATGTTGCAAAGCGCGTTGCAAAAACCGACTAACCGCTTGATGTCCAAGATCAGAACTACTGATTAGTTATCACAAGGGCTGGTGTTTTCACTTTAGTTGCGACCAAGTCGCATCAAGTGGGCGGAGATTTCTAGGCGAGATCGGCAGCCCCCAAGCAACGCGCGACCGAAGGTGTGTCAGCCTGTGTCACCCAAGAATGAACCGACACGCCAGAAACGCTTTGTTTTCAACGTCGTGTGTCAGTGTGTCAGTTGTGACAGTAAAATAATAGTAGCAGTAAAAAGCATCGCCGCGCGCTCAAGCGCTGGCAACAGACGCATTTCACAGATCTACAATTTACCCCCGTCACAGGCGACACAACTGACACAAATCGTCTAACCGCTTAACATACAAACAGAAAAGGCGTGTCACCCCCTGACACGCCTTTCCCACCACTGACACGCTCTAACTCAGAAAGGTGGATCGCCGTTCAACTTATCGGTCTGCGCGACCTCCCACGCACGCCAACCGTTCTGGCTCCCGACGCCAAACTCCGCTGGGTCAACACCGCCGAAGTCGATTTCTTCGTCGCCATCACCATAGTTTTGCATTGTGATCCGCGACACTGCGTCCCGAAACTCATCGAGCGTGCCAAGGCAATGCCCGCGCTGCCGCGTTTCCATCATTGGGGTTGCTGACGCATCGCCGTTCATGTCCGTGTAAGTGTGAACCCGTTCGCAGAACATCGCCTTTCTTGATTTCTTTGCATTAGGGATCAAGTCGATAAATTTATTGGCGATCTCCTCCGGCGACATGTTGCGCCCGCCCACTTGATGCACCTGCTGGGTCAAGGTCTTGTTCGATATGACGCACGCTGCTTTGAGATCGTGTGGGCATACACCGCGCTCTGCGATTTCATGCAGTACAGCGATCACGGGATCAGACGCCACCTTGTCGCGTGCCTTCGCCTCTGTGCCATAACCGTAGGTCAATGCCTGCCGGTCAACGGGATAGTCGAGCAGGTAGCGCAGGACGATGCTTGGGCCGTCGACTGACTGCATGAAGGCATAGTAAGGTTCCCAGAAAGTATAAGCCGCTTTCTGCCCGTCTGTCGTCGTCATATCGAATGGTTGTGCGACCTCGACCACTGTCCAACGTCTATCGTCAAAGTCGATATGCACGGCTTGAGTTTCGTTGGTCGAAGCGATCAGGCGGTGGACATTCTTTGCCTGTACCGTCGCCTTGAACTTCTCCTCATACGTCCATGATGGCGACGAGATGAAGGATTTGAGTTTTGCCGCCGTCGCTTGCGAACCGTGGAAAATTGACTCTTCGGCTGCAATGAAGGTCGCACCGAAGATCGAACGGTTGAAGCGCGAAAATAGACGTTCTGACTCCTGCACTTTTTGGACGTACCGCTCACCAAAGATCGGCGTCAGGACGCGCTCTTGCAGAAACGATTTGCCGCCGCCTTGACGCCCGCGCAATGCGATTGCTGTTGGCGGTGACGGATCGGTTGGGCGTTGCACGGCGTCGGCAAGCCACATGGTCACCCAATGTGTGAGGCCTTCGTCGCCGGAGCAAAGCACATCGCGGATGTATGACTGGAACACCGACGCGTCACCATCTTTCGGCGCGACGGCAAAACCACGCCAGACGTTGTATGCAGGCCCATCATAGTCGACAGGTTCGGCCACCACTCCTTTGAAACGCGCGTGATCAGGGTCGCGCAACCATAGTTGCGCAGTCGGCATTAGTGACTTGCCCATCCGCACAACTTGGTCGGATGTTTCATCGAAGAGCATCTGCTTAGTGAACGTGGTGAACTCGGCTGCGTCTTTGTCGATATACTCAACGGTGCCGCTGATCGTGATTTTCGACCATCGACGATTGAACTTTTCCACCTGACGATAGTGCAGCGGCGTGGGTGTGCCTTTCTCACGTCGCTTTGCGCTTTTTAGCAAGTTGACGATCTCGTTTTCAGGCAGCGGGCCTTCTTCGAAAACACCGTGGAAGTTAGCGTCGCCATTAAGACGCCCAACTTCCGCGTCCATCTCAGTGTCGGGCCAACCGCGCGCTTGCATGGACATGGCGACGCGCATCAGCAGGTCATTCCGACCAGCAGGATTGTCAGGCACTTTGTAACCGATGTCAGACGTGTCGAGCGTTGGTGTGGCGTTGACAATATCGGCAATCATTTCGGCAGATAGGCGACAGTGTTGGTCAATATGTTCGAGCAATTCAAGAACACTGATCTCGTCAAAGGCCCCTTTGATGCCTTCATCGTCCATCAACCAAGCGAGTTCGCAACTCTTACCATTGATCGGCAGCCATACGGCTGTCGGCTCAGTGTCAGGCGTCACGACTGTCTGCGTTTCTTTCGGAAACACCTCCACGTCTCGACCCTTGGCAAAGCAAGATTTTGGTAGACGCTTGCGCAAGGCGACAAGGTATTGGTGCATTTGCTTTGCTGGGATTGGTTCATCGACGAAGACCACCACACGCAAACCTCGTGACTTAGTACGGAAGGCAACACAGCGCGTGTGCAAGCGTTCACGCAAGGCGAGAACGTTGTCTTCGGGCATGTCATACCAGTCTAGGTCGAGAACACCCCACACGCACGTGCTGTCCGCGCGCACTGGCGCAACACCTACCGGCTGTCCGCCTGCAATGTGTCTGTCGATTAGTTCGAGTGTCAGTGGTCCTGCCACCGTCTGCGGCTTGCCGTTGACTTTGCCTTTGTCGTCAGCGGCCATGTTGCCGCGCATTTGAATGTGCCGTTTGTCATAGCCTTCGAAAAGACGAAGCATGAGTTCGGCGGGTTCGTTTAGTTTATTGTCCATACCAATTCAGGTTGGACCCGCTTCAATGGTTCATGGTCGAACGGCAACCGTCTATAAACAAGTTATAGCGCATGTCGCTTTCTTTCAGTGTAGTCCAATCGTGAACCAGTGGGGCAGGCCTTTAAACCTGCCCCACTTCTTTTTGTTTCGCCCATGCCATCACAGCTTCGAGATCGTAGCGAACCGTGCGCTCGCTCCAATAGATCGCTGGTGGCGAGTCGCCCGCGCGCTTCCATTCATAGAATTGGCGTTCTGAGATTTGCAGGAAGTCGCAAACCTGACGAGGGGTCATAAGTTTGGGGAAGGTGAGCCGGAATTCCAACTCTTCGATGCGCTGCTCAAGAGCGCGTACTGCTTCATGGGACATGATAACGGAGTCCTTTCGTCGTGTCCTAATCCAGACAGACGACCCTCCGTTGATATGCGCTGGTGCGGGTCTTCACTTGATCCGCTCTCCAACGCGGCGCAATCAAGCATCACTGTTGCCCCCATGTGGGCGTGGCATTTACTACCACGGGACGTTTCCGCCAGCAGTGAAAACGTAGTGCGATTAAGTTAATCCTTCAATAACGAAACAAGGTTCTACCTTAATTCGTTGCAGGATCACTTTTTCGATTTCGGCAGGCGCGCGGTGATTGCCCATACGCTTCATGTACTTCATCAACATGTCGTTGCCTTTGCCGCCGGACACATCGCCGCGCAGGTAGTGGATCACGTAGTCGGGCAAGAATGCCTCAGCACCAGCCTGCATGAAATGGCGTCTAGTATCGTGCTGGCTCAGGATTGGAACGCGCTCGCCGTGGACGGTCGCATTCAATACGCCGAGTTGGTCGATATGTCCCGTCTTTGAATGTGCCGGGAACACGAAGTCAAAATCGCCCGCCCGGATCGCAGTCAACGCGCTGACCACCGTATCGCAGATGGGCAGGGTACGGGCGAGTTTGTTTTTCATTTTCAGCAGGTGGATCGTCTGCATTTGTAAGTCGACCTGATCCCAACGAAGCGAGCGAACGTTGCCTGCACGTATGCCCGTGAACAGCATCACAACCCACGCAGTCCGGCGTAAGGCGTTGTCCATGCCCATGATCGCTTTCCACATAGGCGACCAGTCGTCTTCGTCTAAGTCGTGGGCATTACACGCCAGCGTCCATTTTGTTTCGGTTTCGCCGGAACTAGGCGCGCGCACCTTCTTGCCTGAAACTGGGTTCGGGACATTTGCGTAGTTGAAGGCGGAACCCAGTGCCGTTCGTATATGGCGCGCAGTTGCCTTCATGTCCTCCTTTGCGAGGGCATTCACCACATCTTGCACACTGGCTGAGGTCACATCGGCAACGTGCATCTTGAGAATCTCCGGCGCGTGGCGTTCCAGCTTGGAGGTCATGTCTGCGCGATGTTTGTCAGACATTGACCCCATTGCCTGCGACGTATCGCAGTGCTTCTCCCAGCCATCGCGCACTGTTGTGATGTTCGGGCATGTGCGTGCCTGCTGACTTTTAGTGTCGCCTTGTTTACTCGCCTGCGTGGCGTCCATTTCGGGGAAAGCGCCAATTTTGATCGACTTCACTTTGCCGCCAACACGCTTCTTTAGATACCACGTCGAACGCCTTTTTCCGACGTTCAAGTAGAGGCCGGGAAAGCGGTCGCCATCATGACGATACATGCCCGTGGGCGCTTTCATGAGTTTTGCGTTCTTCGTGAAGTCGATTGCGTCGGTCATCCATCTATCCCCGTTTTTGCAACGTTTTTTGCAACAGACATGTTCACTAAGACGCATTCCGGCGCAGTGTCAACTGACTGATAAATGTTGCAAAATTAGGATAACCTATTGTTTTAAATATGAACTGCACCAACATGCACCAACTGTATAAATTTCAGTGGTTGTTTTGTAATCAGTAGGTCCGCGGTTCGAGTCCGTGTGGAGCACCATTTAAACTTAGCAAGATCAACGTCTTGACCGCCACTCCGAAGAGCAGCCTGTATCGTTTTTGTTGGCTCGCCAACAACTCTTTATCAATCAGGCGACGTCTTCGTCGAATGCGAGGATTTCCTGGCGACCATCCCGACATGAATTTGGCCAGCTTTTTCCTTGCTCGTACCGGACCCCGGTCGGAAAACCTATTTTTCGGTGTTTGCCGAGAGCGGCTGTCGCTGCTTTGATCTTTTAGAGCGCACGCGCATCCATCATAGCACTGTCGCCATCTGTAACTCGCTTCACCAGTTCACTGACTTTTGCTGCGATAGGCAGATGCTGCAGACGCGCCAAACACGGCGCCGTCGACGTGACCAGAGAGGGCAGACTCCTGACCGTTCACGCAGATATTGACGCGCAAGTCTGGCGTGCTGGTGGTGGCGGCAGGCTTGCCGTTGGCGTCAAAGGCGTTGATGGTAGGGATATTGCTGTGGTTGCCCGCGCCGGAAGCAATATTTGAGGCCGTCTCTTACGCAAAGCAATTCACCTTAGCGACATGTCCGAAATCCTGCGACCATTACTGTGATCTACAGCAGCATCGGTCCAATCAGCACGAAAACGATTCCTGCGCTCCCGATGCCAAGCCCCAGTGGAAAGCCTTTTCTGTCAGAAATTGCCTTCCAGCGGGTTGGTTTTCCCTGCGTCAGGCGTCTGGCCGTGTAGATTGCGGCGACGGAGACGAAGATGCTGAGCGAAAGGATCACCCCAAACAGCGGTAGAGCGCTGACGGGGATTAGCAGGGCCAGGACAGTTAGCAATTTAACGTCGCCACCACCCATCAGCCGCCCCGCGAACAGAAGCAAGCAGACCAGAAACGTCGTTGCCGAAGCGACCAGACGCCATAGCAGGTCGATCCAACCTGTGGAAAAGGGGAGGCTAACCACGGCGACGATCACGAAAAGCGCCACGAGCCAATTGGGGATGCGCATGAAACGCATATCATACAGGATTACGGCCATAAAAAGCGGCACAGTCAACCAGTTAATTGAAATCGTGTGAAGGGCGCTCATTGCGAAAAGCCCTTGCCCTCGTTGATCAGCGTGATCAGCTTTACCTGCCCGTGGGCGCCTGTCTTGAAGTAGACATTCCTTAGATGGGTACGGATTGTAGCGACCGTAACGTTTAACGCATCAGCAATTTCCTTGGCGCTATCGCCGGCCGCCAGGTGATGGCAGACGCGTTGTTCCGCACGGCTGAGCCCGACCGGGTTCCGGGGCCCGAGGATGTCGTGGTCTTGTACAAGGGAGGGGGAACTGCGGTCCTGTGCAAAACTGTGGATCTGGCGCGCGATCAGGCCGACTGTACGGATTTCCCACGCATTGGCCATTGCGGTCGAAATCAGAATACAGGGAAGGTCGGCGTTGGTATTGGGCGGACTGTGGAAAGTCGTCTCAAGCACATCGGTCCGGCCTTCCTTGACCTCCAGGATGATCAGGGTTTTGTCCACGATCTTGGGCTGCGCGGCCCATTCGCGCTGTGCCGGCGATTGCTCAAAGGTCGGATCCTGGCACAGCTTGCTCAACCGAAAGGTTGCGCCTGGCTGGATAGCCTCTTTGTGGTGTTCTTTGACGTAAAGCAGCATATTGCCGGTGTTGCTTCCGGGTCTTGGTGCATCCATCGCCCGGGACACCGCCGCAATTGTCTGCAAGCAGTCGTTTTCAAAGCGGTAAAGAGCGATGCCATATGCCTCGACCTGTCGGATCATCATCGCGAGGACATCGGTCATCGAGAAGTGGCCGAAAAGCGCTGCGTTCCAATTGTTGATAAGGTCGAGATCACGCGCAACGCGAAGGTGCAGGTCGGTCGCGCCTTCGAAAGGAACGAGCTGACTGCGATCCTTTGGCATTCGATGAGGCATCTGGACGTGTCCCCGAAAACGTTTCTTGTTCTCTACGCTGCTATTCCCATCCACAATCAGGCCTCGGACCATGATGTCAACGTTGCAGGGTCATTCGCCAATCCTGCGGGAAAAGACGTTGACCGAATTGTGGCATCTAAGACTCATATTTGACGAATTCATCGCATGATCGCCCAGAAAAGGCCCCGCTCACTCATCGCCCTGAATGATGCGGCTGGCTTACATATTGGTTAATATTTCCTTACGCCGGCTAAAAACTCACAAGCTGGAACGTCATCAAATCAACCGGCCATATGTGCCGCAAGTCAGGATAATACCTATGAAAATTCAGATCAAAAACCTCTTCAAGCGTCTCAAGAGCTGTGAGCAGGGCGCAACCCTCGTGGAATACGGCATCGCGCTGGCGGTGGCCGCTGCGGTTGGCGTCGGTGGGTTCACCGCGCTGGGCGGCAAGGTCAGTACCAACGTGACGGCAGCATCCGCCGCGTTTGATGCACCCACCACCAATTAATACCCGTTCGCGGAGCGGTCCTTCGGGCCGCCCCGTCATAAACAGGGAAGTGCAAGACATCGCCCAATGTGTCCCCGGGGCGCGTTGGGTTTTCCTTTGTGTCGGCAAATAAGGTAAATCGAAATGTTTCCCCGTCAGACCATCACGAGATTGCGTGACGACGAAAGCGGCAGCATTCTGTTGCTCGGCGCAGTTACGCTTGTTCTTATGCTGGGCATGGTGGGCTTTATCTTTGATTTTGGCCGCAAGGCCAGCACCCACGCCGAATTGCAGAATTTCGCGGATTCAGTCAGTCTTGCCGCAGCGGCAGAGTTAGACGGGCGGGCAGACGCGATCACGCGTGCCCGACATGCCGCCGATACCCTCATTGCCGATCACCAGACATTCGCCCAAGGCGCGCGTCTTCTGGGCGCGTCTGATATTGTCGAAATCACCTTTTACAAGCCGGACGAGTTGGGTGGATTTTCTGGTGATGCCAGCCATATGACCGAAAATGCCCACAGCGCGCGATTTGTATCTGTGCGGCTTGCCGAGCGGTCGGTACTGGCCGGCCTGTCGGGTGCCTTTCGCCGCTACACTGGCGATACCAGCGGCAATGATGACGTCGGCGCCTATGCCGCTGCCGGTTTTTCACTGGAAGCGTGCAATGTGGCCCCGGTCGCCGTCTGTCTTCCCACGCTTGATTTCGACGCCAGCACAAGTGTTGGCCAGACCCTGGAATTAGACGCCAATATCACGGTCGGCTTGCTTCAGCCCGGTCAAATCCGGGTGGTCGATACGCTGACCGACTCGCTTGACGGGTTGAGCGTCTGTGCGAATCTGTTGGGGGGTGCCCTGGATGCCTGCCTTCTGGCGGCGCGCCAGCCAGAGACCGCCTGCACCGGCCAAGGTGGCTTGAAAATCTCGGCCAATCTGGACGGCTCCAACCTTCTGAATGCGCTCAATACCCGGTTTGGTCAGTTCAGCGGCATTGCCGGCGGCCTGCTTGGCAACCCGGATTTCTCTGGCGCACCGAGCGTCTTGCAGGGTGTGACCGATACTGTCGGGCTCTGTCAGCCGCTGGGCGCCGATGCAGGCGATCCCGATTTGCCGGTCGACGATTGCATCAGCGACGGTGGCTGTGGCGTGCAGGGTGATGGCAATTGGCAGGCCGGACGGCTGGCCTATATCGATGCGCATTACGGCGGCACCGATCCGCATCCCGAGGCCAATACCCGGTTTGAGTTTTACAAGGCTGAGCTGAATGCATCCGGCAACGTGCAGGTGCCGGATTCGCTTCTGTCTGGCCTCGGCGGTCTTCTTGGCGGATTGACCAATGGCCTGCTCGGCGGTGACAGTGGGCCTATTCCCAACTATTGCATGCCGCAGCAGAACACCGACCCCAACCGCCGCCTGATGGTGGTGGCTGGAATCGACTGCCTGTCGGCGAATGTCGATGCGAGCGTTTCGACAGCACCGGTGCAACAGTTTTTCGAAGTATTCAACCTGGGGCCGGGACAAAACGGCAAGTTGCAGGTTGAGATCACAGCCTGCCTGGGGGGCGATTGTGGCAAGGGCAATCTCGACACTGAGGTCGTCGAAGTCGTGAGGCTGGTGGAGTGAGGCAACCTGTCCTGACATTCTGGGAAGAAGAGAGCGGCGCCGCAATCGTCGAGTTCGCAATCATCCTGCCGATGTTCCTGGTTTTCCTCGGCCTTGCGGTCGAGGGAACGCGGATGTTCTGGGCGTTTCAGAGCACAGTGGCGGGTGTGCAGGATGCGACACGCTATCTGTCGCGCGCAATGCCCGCGGATTCGTGCAGCTCCGGGCGCAGCACCGCCGATTGGAACACCAAGCTGGGCGAGATCATCCGCACCGATCAATCTGGCGACAGCCCGTATCCCCAATCAGTGTCGATCACCGATGTCCAATCTGATCTGACCTGCACGACCGGGGCCTACCGTGGCGGGCTGGTGGGCGTGGCGAGTGTGACTGCGACCCTCCAGATGACCTTTCCGCTGGCCGGGATGATCGAGCTTGCGGGCGGCAGCTTTGCCTCGATCACAACCAGCGTGACCGACAGCGCGCGGGTGCTGAGCCGATGAGCCGCACCTTGCGCTTATTCCTCCGCCGCTTTGCCTTGAACGAAAGTGGGGCCTTTCTGGTCGAATTCGCCGTGGTGGTGCCGATCATGCTTTTCCTGCTCTTCGGGCTGATTGATTTTGCGCGGCTGGGGCTGGCCAATGTCATGGCTGACAAGGCCACCGCAAAGGCCGTGCGCATGGCTGTTGTGCGCCCGGTGGTTTGTCCGGGCGTCCCGAGGGTGGTCAATCGCGGTCTGCTGGGGCAGCTTTCGCTTGATCAGCGCAACGGCACCTCTTGCACCGCCCGCACAGGGCTGTGCGAAGACAGCGGCACGATCAGTTGCACCGGATCGCTGTCAAACGCCACGGCGGCGGACATCTGGGCGCAGGTCAGGCCGATGATGCCGACTGGGGCAGGGCCGGAAAACCTTCGCTTCTCGTATGGTTTTGATGCCTCCCTCAACCGGGTCGGCACGGCCTATGCGCCCGTTGTTACCGTCGATATCGTCGACCTGACCTTTGATTTCATTTCCCCGCTGGGGGCGCTGGCCGACTTTGCCGCCGGCTCCTCCGGTTCCACGCTGGGGCAAAGTTATACCTTTGCCTCGATGAGCGCCTCGTTGCCCTCGGAAGACCTTAGATAGGATCGAGACCATGAGCATTGCACAGAATGACATTGAACAGCACGTGGCACAGGCGGTCATGGTGACCCCCGGGCTACCGCAGGTTCTGATCATAGCGCGGTCACAGTCGGTGCTGGATACCCTAAGCCAGGAAATGGCGTCGGATACCAACGTACAGGGCAACACGCTCTGTGCCAGCTTTGTTGATGTGGTCGCCTGTGGCGGGGCAAACTGGGATCTGGTGAATTTTGTCGTTTTCGAGATCAGCGACGACATCTTAGCCGATCTGAACGCCGTGCGCAGGTTGTACGCGGAGCATGCCGACAGGCTGCATTGTGTGGCTGTCAGCACGACACCGATGACCGAGGCGGCCAAGGCAAGCTATCTCACCGCCGGCGTGGCCGAGGTGCTGGTTATGGGCGCTGCCAGGGACGGGGCGGAAAATGCGCCGACTCCCGCCCCGGCCGCTGAGGAAATTGCCACATCCGTCGCCGACGGGCTGGCCGACGCGGGCGGCGATGTGACGGTCGTCTTGCGTGCGCGTGGCGGTGCAGGGGCCACGACCGTCGCAGTCAATCTTGCAATGGATATGGCCGCGCACGCCAAACCGGGCGAGATCGCCCTGATCGATCTGGATTTGCAGAACGGCAGCATTGGTCTAGCGCTCGATCTGGCCGACAGCGCCGAGGCGACTGCTCTGATCCGGGCCGGTACGCCCCCGACGGCAGGCTTTCTTGATCACGCGATGGTCCGGCACAGCAGCGGTGTTGACGTGCTGACCGCGCCGGATGTCTTCGTCCCGCTCACCGCGATGACGTCTGACATGATAAGCGGCCTCATACAGGCGTTGAAGATGCGCTACGCTCATATCATCGTCGATCTGCCGCAAGCGGTTCTGGACTGGACCAGCCCGGTGTTGGCTGAAGCCGCACGCGTTCTGATCGTCAGCGACATGTCGGTGCCCTCTATCAAGCGGACGCGCCGTTTGACCGACCTCATCAGCGAAGAGCATATGACCCTGCCGATCCGTACCGTGGTCAACTTTGAGAAACGCCCGATGATGCCGTCGCAGGTGCATAAGGAAGCCGCGCATCTGATCGGACGGCCGTTGGACCACTGGCTTCCCAATGAGCCACGCGCGGCCCGTCGTGCAGTGGATATGGGCGTGCCGATGCGCTTGTCCGCCAAACGATCCGGCGCGACGAAGGCGATATCGGCGCTCAGAAAATCGCTGTTTTCCAAAAACTAAAAAGGGCTGCTTCAGATGTTCAAATCGTTCAATGAAACCTGTTCCACGGCGCCCAGCACTCAGGCGCCCCAGCCCCGGCAACCGATTGCCAAATCCGGGCTTCCGGCACCGGACGGCGGCGGCCAAAAAATCCCGGCCCGCGTCGAGGATCATGCCCGAGTT
This sequence comes from Roseovarius lutimaris, assembly GCF_900115165.1. Lineage (GTDB taxonomy): Bacteria > Pseudomonadota > Alphaproteobacteria > Rhodobacterales > Rhodobacteraceae > Roseovarius > Roseovarius lutimaris. Next base: position 236,240 of record NZ_FOVP01000003.1, read on the forward strand.
GATCCCAATAGCCTGCTGAAAAGCGAGTTGCACAACTTGCTCCTGGAACAGCTGAACCTTGCCGTTATCGACAAGGTTTCTAAAAGCGACTTGCGGCGCGAGATCGCTGCGCTGACGGCACAGCATCTACAGGACAACGGAAAGATGATGCCCTCGGCCGCCTTTCAGCAATTGATTGACGAGCTGCTGGACGAGGTGCAGGGTCTTGGCCCGCTCGAGCCCCTGCTGGCGGATCCGTCCGTGTCCGACATTTTGGTAAACGGTCCGTTTGATGTGTTCGTGGAACGCGCCGGTTTGTTGGAGCGCGCGTCTGTGCGGTTCCGCGACGAACGGCACCTGCTGCGGATTATCGACAAAATCGTTTCAAGCGTCGGTCGCCGGATTGATGAAAGTCAACCATGGGTCGATGCCCGTTTGGAAGATGGCAGCCGGGTCAACGCCATTATTCGCCCCTGCGCCGTCGATGGGGCCACTCTGTCCATTCGCAAGTTTTCGCGTAGGCCTCTGAATATGGAGAGCCTCTTGAAGAATGGCCTGCTAAGCGAACCGGCGGCGCGGTTTCTCGAAGCTGCGGTCAAGGCGAGGATGAATATCCTGATTTCGGGCGGTACCGGATCGGGCAAGACGACGATGCTGAATGCGCTGTCCTCGTTCATCGACCCACGTCACCGGATCGTGACGATCGAGGATGCGGCTGAACTGCAATTGCAGCAGGACCATGTGGTGCGGCTGGAAACACGTCCGGCCAATGCCGAAGGGCAGGGCAGGATCTCGCAGCGCGATCTCGTGATCAACGCGCTCAGGATGCGCCCGGACCGGATCATGGTGGGCGAAGTGCGCGGCAGTGAGGCCTTTGACATGTTGCAGGCCATGAACACCGGGCATGACGGGTCGATGACCACGATTCACGCCAACACTGCGCGCGACGCAGTTGGCCGCCTGGAGCAGATGGTGATGATGATCGGCGGCGATTTTCCGGTTCAGGCGATCCGGTCGCAAATCGCAGCGGGTGTGCAACTTGTGCTGCAACTCAACCGGATGGTCGACGGACACCGCCAGGTGACGAGCATCACCGAAATCGCGGGCCTCGAAGGCGACACCATCATGATGCAGGACATCTTCAGCTTCAAGAGAATGGGTCTGGACGCCGAGGGCAATGTGAAAGGCAAGATGATGGCCAGTGGGATCCGTCCCCGCTGTTTCGAGACGATCGTTGCTTCGGGCGTGTCGTTGCCCGCCGATTCCTTCAACCCGTATGGTGAGGTCGCGTGATGCTTGAAAACACCGGCAATCTGGTGTTGGCCGTCGGGGGGCTGGGCTTTGCCCTGCTGTTCGTCTTGGCGCTGGCGCTGATCTTTTCCCCCGAAAACCGGCAGGAGCAGCGCACCGTTGACCGGATGAAGGGCGCGCAAGACAGAGCTCGCAACGAGGCGATCACAGCGGCCATTCTCAAGCAGCGCCAATCGAACGTGGGCCACCACTGGCCGGTGATCGGCAACCTGCGTCTGTTGGTGCGCCATGCCGATATGGAAGGAAAAGAAACCGCCATTTTGCTGAGCATGATATTTCTGGGCCTTCTGGCAACATTGTCGTTGATGCTTCTGATCAATCTGGTTCTCGCCGTGGCCCTTGGTGCATTGATCGGCTTGTTCGGCACCATCGCCTATCTCAAGCACAAGCATCAAAAACGCATCACGGCGCTGACCCGGCAACTACCGGACGCGCTTGAACTGATGATGCGTGGCTTGCGGGTGGGTCATCCGGTCGGGGCGACTGTGGACAATGTGGGCCGCACCATGTCCGATCCGATCGGTCGTGAATTCCGTATCCTGTCCGAGCAGATCCGCCACGGCGATTACCTTACGGATGCATTTGCCGACCTGGCAAACCGGGTCGGGCAGGAAGATGTCGAATACCTGTCCGTTGCGATCAGCATCCAGCACGGGTCGGGCGGCAATCTGGCGGACGTTCTGGGCACATTGTCGAAAGTGGTACGGGAACGTATCGTGATGCGCCGCCGCGTCCGTGCCATTTCCTCCGAGGGGCGCCTGTCGGCCTACCTTCTGTCTGCGTTGCCGGTGCTGATCTTTTTCAGCATCACGATCAGCTCGCCCGGGTATTATACCGACGTCAGTGATGCCCCGGTATTCATACCCATTGCCGTCACCATTGTCCTGCTTGTCGTCGGGAATTTTTTCGCCCTGCGTTGGCTTGTCACGTTCAAGATTTGAGGCCGTTTCATGTTTCTGAATGAACATTACGATGCCGTAATGGCGATGATGGGCCGGTCCGGCTTTCTGGTTCTGCTCGCAGGATTTGCGACATCATTTCTGGTCTTCGGCGTTTTTGGTCTTTTTGCGACGCGCGACCGCAGCGTTGTGCGCCTGCGTGCGTTGTCGGCCGCGATGACGTCTCGTGGCCCTGCGTTGACCCGCGGGCAGGAGGCCGAGGCCCCCCGCGGCTGGAAGAAAGCGCTGATCCCGGAAGACCCGTCGATACGTGCGCAAATCCGGTTTCAACTCGCGAAGGTCGGATTTGACCGGCCTGATTCCGTCGAGCTCTTCTTTGTCATCCGGCTGGTTCTGGCGCTGTTCGTCCCGGTCACCGTAGTCGGGCTGATCGGCCTGTCGCAAGCGGGGCTGTTGCCCCGAGCGCTGGCCGATGCACTTGACACCACGTCCTGCGTGCATCTGATGCAGGTCGCCGCCATCGGCGCGGCAGTCGGCTTTTATGGTCCGGGCTATTGGTTGAACAAGCGCATCCGTGACCGCAGAATGAACATCACACTGGCGTTTCCCAATGCCATGGACCTGATCCAGGTTTCTGTAGAGGCCGGCATGTCATTTGACGCGGCGGTGGCCCGTGTCGGCCACGAGTTGGGTCGCGTGGCGCCGGAACTGGCCTATGAGTTGCTGTTGTTGCAGATGGAAACGCAGGCAGGACGGGACCGGGAAACCGCGCTGTTCGACATGGCTGAGCGGATGGGAATCGACGAGGCAAAATCCTTCGCTCTGGTCGTCGTGCAATCAATGCAGTTTGGCACCAGCCTGACGGCAGCGCTGCGCACCTATGCCGTCGAGATGCGCCAGATGCGTGAACTGGCGGCCCAGGAGAAAGCGAACAAGCTACCGGTGCAGATGTCGGCGGTGATGTCGATACTCATGCTGCCTGCACTGTTCCTGATCACGTTGACGCCAATCATCATCCGTTATCTCGAGGTCGGCTGAGTAAGTCTTGCTGAGGAGTGTCATGGGCGCAAGCAGACGTCGTTGTTGAGAGTGTCCGATCTTCCGTGTAACTGGGAACTGGTCCATGCTTTCTGAGAGGAGCAAGGACGATGACCCCTAAAGGGTTCGCAGCCTCAAGCGTCGAACATTCAGAACCAAGTACGAAGACGTCCGGCACTGCAATAATGCACCGACACACACGTGCCCCGATCCTTCTGCGCGCCACCCAGTAGCGACCACTCTTATTTCTTACCACAGCGATTCAGCCCTCGATTTCCTGCACAAGGCGTCGGATCTTGGATCGATGGGAAGAACGCGCCCATGACCCCCATTGCAGGAGGCCGTTCATGGGGCAGCCATCGCAGTCAACAAGTCACCGTAGCCGCAGAATTTATACTCATACTGCAAGCCTAATCGGTCTGCGATTTCCTGTGCCTTGAATTCGAGCGCCTCGTCCTTCACCTGAGGCATGAACAGGAGCTTCGTGTAGTTGCCAAAAACAAACTCGGCCATGTCAGGACGCCGATCCAAAGCCAAAGCTTGCCAGACAAATTTATCAAAGTGGCGGCAAAAATAATCCGTCAAATAGAATGTTGTGATCTCGTCGTCTGAGCGTTCGGCAAATGCGTCGTTTCCCATGAAGAATGAAAAACAGTGTGGCCCCGCTATTCGTTCAATTCCGCCTTCTTCCTCAAGCACCTTGTCCAGGAGGCCACCTGTCCCGCAGTCGCCGTAGAGAACATATATTTTCTCGTAATCACCTTGCGCAGCCCTTATCTTTTTGCGGACGGCTTCGGGGATCAACTGGGGATCATGGTGAAGTCGGGCGGGCAGGCAAGTGACATCCAGGTGTTGCCACTTGTTCATCTCGATCAGATCGATGATCTCACGTGCAAGCGCACCGCACGCGATCATCAACGTGCTCCCCATTCCTTTTTTGAACCGGTAGTGATCTTGCGTATCATTCATGGCATTCAGACTATCTCAATCAGGGCTGCGATACATCGAGTAATCGCCATAAATCGTGCATCCGCGACATCACTGGGTTGGGGCACGGAGCGAGCCAGGAGGTAAAGGTTCTTGCGTCGGCCCGCTGGCCAGATCGCCGAAGAACGCCAACCTCCTGGTGGTGTGCAGGTCCTTGTGGTCTTTCCAGCAGGCGACGTTCAATCTATGGAGCGTCAGGTGCACGATGCGGTGTGAAGGGCTTCTCGGGGTCGGTCTGGTGGACCGATCCAGCCCTGAACGGGCGGAGCCCGGGCTGGACCATCGTTTCAGGATAGGCCGCCGTGATCGCGCCGATCCGCGCGATGCGCAGCAAACCGCCGACGAAGGCCTTTCAACGCAATATCTACCGTAACCGCATAGATCACATGCGCCACGAGGGAGAGCCAGCTATAGGCGATAAAGCCAAGAAAGATCGGCCGCCCGGCAAGCGGTGCCAGAATGGCCTGAGCGACCAACCACAGCAACACGCCCCATGCGATGCTCGCCCCTATTCCGCCATGCCATCCAAGCAGGTTACGCAAGGCAACAAAGCTCAGAGGCATGACGGCCACGCCTAAAATCAGATGAAGGCTCACCGCCAACGGCGTTCCAAGGGATACCCCCAAAAGGGTCTGACCAAGCGCCTCAAGAAGCAAATGCGGTCGCATCGGCATGCCGACGATCGACGGGGCGATGAACCACGCGAGAAGTTCAAGCACGACCTCTCCGATCACCCCTGCATAGAGGATGAGCAAAAGGGTGTCGGTGTGCCGGGGCGGGCTTGAGGCGGATGATACCGCCATGGTGTCATCGGTTTGCATTTGGTCTTCCTGTGTTCAAAAGGTAAGTGATCGGGTTGTGGTGGCGCTACTGCGCGGAGACGGCTCTCTCAAGGGCCTGTAACGGCTCGGCTCCATGGCCGTGCCCGCCGACGATATTGGCGACATCAAGGTTCAGAAAGCGGATCGCGGCAAGTAATTCACCAGCCCAAAGCGGGTGTTGGGTATCGCGCCCCGGTGAGAACAGGTCACTGTTGAACAGTAAGCGCTCGGAAGGCAGATACACGACAAGCATGTCGTTGGCGTGGGAGTTTGGCACCGCGTATAATGCCACGTCTCGCCCTGATCCGGCCAGCGTTGCATGTTCTGTCACAGCCGTGATTTCGACGGTGATACCTAGCGTTCTTTTCACAACATCGTCAAAGAGGTCTCTGGTGCCGGCGGGTACGACCAAGTCAGCGCCCGCAGATATATAGGGCTGAAGACCGCCAACATGGTCATTATGATGATGGGTCAGGATAAGCTGCTTAACCGGCTTGTCGGGCCACCGCTCTTTGAGGGCGCGCAAGACGGCCCTTGAACGGCGATCATAAAGCGGCGCATCGACGACGATCAATCGGTCAGAGCCTTCAATCACGAGATTATGGTGACTGCTCCCGGTGATCTGAAAAACGCCATTGCCGACCCCAAGAAACCCGACATCTGAAGATTGATCCTCATCCGCCGGGGCCGCCATGTCCGCCCGGCGCAGAAACCAATGTGACATGTCCCAACCCCAGTCATACAGGCCGCCCGTATCATCGGGCGCACCCTGTCCTTCGGGAATGGAAAACCGGCCCGCAAGGTTGGTTTGCGAGTAGCTGACATCTTCCCGGATCTCGCGGCGCACCAATGCGCCATCGACATGCTTGGCCATCCGGAACGGCGTTGTGATCCCTGCGACGGCCCGCCAATCATCATAGCTCGCGGTAACTTTCACCTGACCGAGAAGCGGATCCGTTTCCGTCACGGTAATCCGGCGGGGTAGCATCGTTGCGTGATCCAGATCGACAATCCAGACGGTGCCCGCATCGGGCAATTTCAGAGCCAGCCGATATTGATCCGCGCCGGTTGATCCGGGCCCGTCCGAAACCGCCTCGGCGTGGGCCACAAGGAATTGCGGGTTAAGCAACCAGATATCCTTTTGCGTGGCTCCGATACGCGCAGGCGCCAGTACCCCACCCGCACTGGGGCGAAAGCCGTCTCTGCCGTTCCGGTATCCTTTCGCACCGTCAAAGATTTCGACAAAATCCCAATGTCCGGAAAAGGGAAATGCTGTTCGCAAGTCAACCTCACGGTGAAATTCGCCCGTTGCGGGCTGCCAGGTGACTCGGGTCGTATCATCGGATGTATGGATGGGTGTTTCGCTCACGACATTCTCGAAGGGCTCAAAATTTGAACCACTCCCTTGGATTTCCACGGCCTTGACCGCTGTAAGCGCAGGAAGGCCGCCCAGAGCCTGTAAGGTCTGATCGTGAACAGACCGGCCTTCTGCACTTGCACTGGATAAGGAGAAAAACAGCGCCACCACCAGACAAAGCCCGATCGAAAATGCGTGCGGCACGTGGTCGATGACAGATCGAATGCAGCGTCCGGTCTCTGACCGTAGACCCACTTTGACGCCCATAGAGCGAGCAAAAAACCTCCTTACCCCCATCACCTTACCTCCGCTTTACAGAAAATATTTCGAAGGCGGGCGAGACCACATTCAGAGCAAAGAGTCATGTAACAACACATCACGATGATTTTAGCGCGCTCAAGGCATTATACCGACCTGCACTGATCAAAACTCAAGAGTCCATTGACGGTGCCCGATGGACATGACGCGTTCGGGCGTGCTGATCAGCTTGTTCCAGGCATCACAGCAAGACAAGATGCGGGAAATGGAGGTGCTATTTGACGAAACAGAAATCGCTTTCGGGAATTTGACGGACGAGGAAAAGAGGTCACTGAAGTGGTCTTGCTACGGTTCAGTTCCGGTCTGTGAACGGCGGAGCAATACTCGGCCACGGTAGCGGCGGCATTGTGTTGTCGCGGGCGGCGTAAAAGTCGGCCACTTTTGCCCTTTCGATTTTTGGGAGGGCTTGGGGATATTCACCGTGGATTTGTATTTGAAGGTCCGTCACGCTCACTTTGAAGAAGGTTTGAGTGGGCGTCAGATTGCTCGGGATTTTGGGGTCAGCCGGGACAGTGTCGCGAAGATGTTGGCCTATTCCGAGCCGCCCGGATATCGCAGGACCGCACCGATCAGGCGACCGAAGCTAGATCCTTACACCGGCCAGATAGATCAGTGGCTGGCCGAGGATAATACCCGCCCGCGCAAGCAGCGGCATACAGCCAAGCGGATATTTGAACGGTTGCGCGATGAATGCTGGTATGATGGCGGATACACGATTGTAAAAGACTATGTGCGTGCCAAGAAGCGCGGCAGCAAGGAGATGTTTGTCCCGCTATCCCACCCACCCGGCCATGGCCAGGCGGATTTTGGCGAAGCGTTGGTTGTCATCGGTGGGATTGAACAGAAGGCGTACTTCTTTGCCTTTGACCTGCCACACAGCGATGCCTGCTATGTCCGCGCTTGAGCTATGCTTGAATATGGGTGATGCGCATCATCAGGCGGCGCGGTTTTCGGTGTCGTCGGTCACTTCGACACCGTCGTTGAATTTGCTTCCTTCGATGACTTTTGGCAACTGGTTTCTGCCCTTGAGCCGCAGCCATTTCTTTGATGCGGCCTGAATGAGGGTGAAAACCATCAGCTTTGCGGTTTTTTGTGACAGCGCGCCTTTGGTGCGCACCGTTCGGTGCC